>NZ_JAOEJU010000012.1 GCF_025447595.1 Pseudomonas koreensis
CCCACGGATCTGTACTGCGTCAACAGTCAGAAACCAGCCTAGTCCCTCCTCCTCCCTTCAAGTACCAGCATACAAGCGAGCCTGCTCGCGAAAGCGGAGCATCAGCCAACAACGATGTTGAATGATGGATCGCATTCGCGAGCAGGCTCGCTCCCACAGGTTTTTGACGGGCTTGAGAAATCAGCGAGCTTCGATTCGGAAACCGAAACGCGGGAAGTGCACATGCACCAACCCGCCACGTTCGTCTTCACGGCGCAGGATCAGCTCCTCGCGACCGGCAAACACCAGCTCACCGGCCACCGGATCAACGCCGTAGTCTGTCGCGGCGATCAGCACCTGCTGACCTGCCACGAACCCGTTTGGATCAGTGAACTCTTCGTCCGGCAACGCCGCCGGCGTCGAACTGCGCGCGATCTCCAATGCCTCCTCCGAGCTCATCTCGCTGGCAGCGCCATGGCCAAAACCGAGCACACGCCCCAGCCACGCCGATACCGCCGGATAAGCATCCACCAACGGTGCCGTCACGTGCGTGGCCTTGAGGAACCACAGCGGATGGGCCATGGCGAAGTCGGCAATCGATGGCTCACCGAACAGGAAGTCACCGTCTTCACGCTGCAACTGCTGCTCCAGACGCGCCATGAGGGTCGGCCAATTGTGCTTGGCCTGCTCCGCTGACAGCTTGGTCGCGCTGCCACCACTGAACAGTCCGGCCCGATCGGCAAGGAAGGCCTTGATCGCTTCCGGCGGCAACTTGCCGAAACGCACCGCCACCGATTCCGGTTGGAACACCAGGCTCACCGCATGCTGGAACACCACCGAATCGGCCCAGGCGGCGAAGCTCGCGGCGATCATTTCCTGACCGTCCGGGAAGAACGAAGGCTGGGCCTTTTCTTGCTCGAGGCGGCGGGCGATGAGCGCGGTGTCGCAGTAGATGTCGGCGCCGATCTGCAGCACCGGAGTCTTGCGGTAGCCACCGGTCAGGGCGGTCAGATCCGGTTTCGGCATCACAGGTGAAATGTGCACCGAGCGCCAGGACAAGCCCTTGAAACCCAACAGTAGTCGAGCCTTTTCGGCGAATGGAGAGGTCGGGTAATGATGCAGAATCAACTCGGACATGCTCGGCTCCGCCGCACAGAAAGTGAGCCCGCAGCTTAGCGCGCAATTCGTTCGCAGCCTACGGATCCGGCTGATGGGAACTGATCAGTCAGGTTGATAAGGCACTAAAAGCCGCCTCAGCCAAGGCTGAGACGGCTTCCCACATCAATGACCCTACATCAGGTCATCGAAGTGATCTCGCAGGAACTCGTAAAAGCGAAACGCTTTGAACGACCTCCATACGAGGCTCAGACTACGCAGCAAAAGCTTCATACATTTTGGCCTCCGGTTGGGGGCCAAACCTCCAGCGTGCTTACCGGACCACGTACGCCTTCGGAATACACGCTAGTGTGTCCATTGAGGCGGCCGGTTGTGACACCCTCTGAAATATCATTCCGGCACGGGAGCAACCCCGTGTCAGAGGGCATGAAACCTTTAAGCCAATCGGCCAGACCTCAATAGTTGCACTGTCATGCGAGCGGACAGATCGTAATCGGGTTTCTGACCCGACGTTTAAACAAATGAATCAAAAATCGCTTTTTTCTGAATGAATGTTTTTAGGCTTGCTCGATGGCATAAAGCCGAATAATCTTCGTCCACGCTAGTGTGTCCATTGAGATGCAGTAAACCCGGCCGCAAACCGGCGTTTACAGAAAAAACCGCCCCGCAAAGGCGGTTTTTTTTCGCCTGACGTTTGCCTGAGGCCGCCGCGTCGACGTGGAGACTTCTACCGTCTGCTCCCGATCAATCAGGCCGATAAGACGCCACCAGACACTCCTTCGCACTCTTCCTCAGCTTCTTGATCAACCGCTCCTGACGCAACGCATCACTCTTGTCGCGGCACAGCTCGGTATAGACCAGCGCCATCGCCGGGCTTGAGAGAAAGAAGCGTGCGCCCTTGCCGCTCTGGTGCTTGGCGAAGCGGCGCACGGGATCATCGCTGATCCCGCAGTACAGCGAACCGTTGGCGGCGCGTACGAGGTAGACGAACCAGGACTTGCTCACTGGAACGTCGGCATCGAGAGGATTTTCGCTGAGGCTGGTCACGGGACAATTCAGGCGTAAGGAAAACAGGCCGCGATCTTATCAGCGACTCGCCTGAAATGCCTTCAGCCCTTTCAGCGCCTGGGCGCGGACGGCGTTGCGCACCAGCGGCGTCCAGCCCAGCAGCAGGCCCTTGAAGCCCAGTGCCTGGCGGGACCAGCGCCACAGGTCGAAGTGATCGTGATGTTCGCAGATCTTGCCGTCGCGGAAGACGAAGCGTGCCTGGATGTCGTTGATCACGATGTTGCCGGTCTGGCTGAACAGGTAGGTCGCCACCCAGTGGGCGCCGCCGCTGCGCTCGTCGGCGCGGACGTTGTCGAAGGTCAGGGAGAAGTCCTTGGCGCGGGTGGTGAGCATGCGCCACATGTCGCCGGCATCGCGCCCGTGCAGCTCGCCGAAGGCCGGATCGCTGAAAACCACGTCATCGGTGTAGCAGGCGGCCATGGCCTCGGCGTCGAGGCGCTGGAAAGCCTGGTAGAAACGGGTGATAAGGGCGCTGTGGGCTTCTTCACTCATGGGCAATCTCCGGGAAAGGTACAGATTGCCAGCACGATAATCCGCAAACGCCCGAAACACTATCGGCATTCGCATTCCGAATACCGACAGTGTGTGCGTGTCAGACCTTTTCGCTTACCACCTGCACATACAATGCGCGCCCGGCACCTAGGCCGGCAAGGATCGCACCGGCACCGATGATACCGAAGATCCAGCCCACGGCATTCCAGCCACCGGTCCAGTCATGCACCACGCCGACCGCGAACGGCCCCATGGACGCGAGGGTGTAGCCGAAGCCCTGGGACATGCTCGACAGGTTCGCCGCCACGTGGGAATCCCGCGAGCGCAGCACGATCAGGGTCAGCGCCAGGCTGAACGTACCGCCCTGCCCCAGGCCCAGCAGGATCGCCCAGCCCCACAGGCCTTCGATCGGCGCATACAGGCAACCGAACAGGCCGCCGAGGGTCAGCGCCATCACCACCACGATTGCCAGCCGCTGATCCTTTCCGCGCGTGGCCAGCCACGGTGCTGCCAGGGAGCTGGCGAGCTGGATGATCACCGATCCGGACAGTACCAGGCCGGCCTGGGTCGGCGTCAGCCCGCGACCGATAAGGATCGACGGCAACCAGCCGAACACGATGTAGGCCAGCGACGACTGCAGGCCCATGTACAAGGTGACCTGCCAGGCCAGCGGATCACGCAGCAGACCACGCACTCGATACGCGACATTGTGCGCACCGTGCTTCTGGCCGATTTGCGGCAACCAGAACACTGCCGCCACCAGCGCCGGAATCACCCAGAAACCCAGGCCCATGGCCCAGCTGTGATCGAAGTGTTCACTCAACGGCACGCTGGAGCCCGCCGCCATCGCCGCGCCCAGACACAGGGCCATGGTGTAGACACCGGTCATGGTGCCGGCATGTTTGGCGAAGTCGCGCTTGACGATGCCCGGCAGCAACACACCGATGATGCCGATGCTCGCACCGCCCAGCACACTGCCGGCGAACAGACCGATTTCACCGAAATTGCTGCGCAGGATAATGCCGCCGGCCAGTGTCAGAAGAATCCCCAGCACCACCCGCTCGGCACCAAAACGCCGCGCCAGCACCGGCGCCAGCGGAGCGAACAGACCGAGGCAAAGCACCGGCAACGTCGTCAGCAGTCCCGCCTGAGCGGCTGACAAACCCAGGCTTTTGGACACTTCACTGAGCAGCGGCGCCATGCTCGACAGCGCCGGTCGCAAGTTCAGCGCCACCAAAATCAGCCCCAGCAGCAACAGCCACGGGCGGCGCACCAGTGGATGGCTTTGCTGCACCTGCTCGTCATCGGCCTCTGCGTCGATCAACAACTCTTCGAGGTCAGCCTTGCGAACGGAGGCCTGGGAAACTTCTGGGCGGGACATGGTTTTCTCGGTTTCAAGGTTCATTGATCAACTGCCTCGACAGGGCTTTGGCCCGCTCCGGATCGCGTTGCTCGACGGCCTCAAGCAAGGCGACGTGCAAATCGAAGACTTCCTGTCGACGGGGGACGATGTTCAGGGTCTGGCGCAATTGCGCGCCGACGATGCTGGAAAAATAGCGATACAGCTCGCTGAGGGTCGGGTTGTGCGCGGCGTCCACCAGGCGGCGGTGAAACACCAGATCGCAGCGGATGTAACTGTCGAGGTCGCCGTGATAGTGGCTGCCGGCGACACCCAGCGCCTCGCGCAACGCGACGAGGTCTTCATCGGTCCGGCGCAAGGCCGCCAGGCCGATGGCCTCGACTTCAAGGATGTGCCGGGTTTCCCGGGCCTGATCCAGCGAGCATTTGGACAGCGCCTTGAGCGTGTCCATCGGATCGACCACCGCCCGCAGGTAACTTCCGTCACCCTGACGGATTTCGATCAACCCGGAAAACGCCAGCACCCGCATCGCCTCGCGCACGGTGTTGCGGCTGATGCCGAGCTCGGCACACAACTCGGGCTCGGTCGGCAAACGCTGCCCGACCTGCCACGTGCCGTCGGTGATGCGCTGGCGCAATTGATCCAGGGCCTGATCGACCAGGGATCGCTTAATGAGTGGAGAAATGTCTGACATAGGATTCGCCCTTTCATCCAATCATGGGATGAATTTTCTGACATGTTAGTCAGCTCCGTGTAGGACGGCAACCACCTAGGGTCAGAGAGAGGCAAATGGAACGGGATTTTCGATTAGTCAAAATTACCCTTTAAGGGTAATTTCAAGGACAGGGTTTTGGTTTCTTATGGAAAAGAACACACCCCATTACGACTTGGTGGTGATCAAGGCTGAGGTCAGGCGACTTGGCAAAAAAGCCTTCACCAGGTCTTCGGCAAAATCCGGTGAGAAGCTCGGCTTTAGCTTCAGAGAGATGCAAGAGATCGTTTTCGAGTTACAGAACAGGATGTTGTACAAATCCATGACCACTTATGACGATCATCGAGTCTGGCAGGACGTGTATCACATCACTTCACAAGATCAGGAGATTTACATCAAGGTGACCTACCGCCCAGGCGGCCCACCGGTAATTTCCTTCAAGGAGAAAAACCCATGAAAACCCAGCAATGTGTCAGCTGCGGTGCACGTGAGGGAATGAGGCATTTCGAGGGTCGCGCCGAAACCTTGAGTGTCAAAGGCATGGAGCGCCGTGTAGATAATCTTTCTGGCTGGGAGTGCCAGAAGTGCGGTGAGGTCGAGTGGGACTTCGACACTGACAGCGCAGAACGTTTTGGGGAAGCAGGGGATGAACTGGTATTCGCTGCCAGGCAAATGATCGGTGACGAGATGAGGCGTATCCGTCGAAAATTGCACCTTACGCAAAAAGAGACGGTGCAATTATTGTCGGGTGGTGGACATAACGCTTTCTCTCGCTACGAGCGCGGCGAAATATTGCCGCCCAAAGCACTGATACTGCTGATGCGACTATTGGATCGTTACCCGTACTTGCTGACCGATGCAAAGTCTCTCGGTGAAGGGGCAGACTTGAGAGGCTTCACGCACACCGTCCACAAAGAACACGAAACCCTCACGGTGTCCTGATCCCCAAAAAACAAACCCGGCACTAGGCCGGGTTTATTTTATTCATCAGATCTCAATGCAGGATCTGACTCAGGAACAGCTTCGTCCGATCATTTTGTGGATTGTCGAAGAAGTCGTTCGGTGCCGCCTGTTCAACGATTTCGCCCTTGTCCATGAAGATCACGCGGTTGGCCACGGTGCGGGCGAAGCCCATTTCGTGGGTTACGCAGAGCATGGTCATGCCGTCTTCAGCCAGGCCGATCATGGTGTCGAGTACCTCTTTCACCATCTCCGGGTCGAGTGCCGAGGTCGGTTCGTCGAACAGCATGATTTTCGGTTTCATGCACAGCGCACGGGCGATCGCCACACGCTGCTGCTGACCGCCGGACAGTTGCCCCGGGTACTTGTGCGCCTGCTCCGGAATGCGTACGCGTTCCAGGTAATGCATGGCGATTTCCTCGGCCTTGCGCTTGGGCATCTTGCGTACCCACATCGGCGCCAGGGTGCAGTTCTGCAAAATGGTCAGGTGCGGGAACAGGTTGAAGTGCTGGAACACCATGCCGACTTCACGGCGGATCGCTTCGATCTGCTTGAGGTCGTTGGTCAGCTCCACGCCATCGACCACGATGCGGCCCTGCTGGTGCTCTTCCAGACGGTTGAGGCAGCGGATGGTGGTGGACTTGCCGGAACCCGACGGGCCGCACAGCACGATACGCTCGCCCTGACGCACGTTGAGGTTGATGTCTTTCAGCACGTGGAACTGGCCGTACCACTTGTTCACGCCCTGCATCTGAATGATGCCTTCAGGGCCCACTGGCTTTTTGATTGCTTCGCTCATCGAAAAAACTCCTAACGCTTGTGGCCAGTGTCGAGCTTGCGTTCCAGGTGCATGGAATAGCGCGACATACCAAAACAGAAAATCCAGAACACCAGGGCGGCGAACACGTAGCCTTCGGTGGCCATGCCCAGCCATTTCGGATCGGCAGCGGCTTGTTTGACGCTGTTGAGCAGGTCAAAGAGGCCGATGATGATCACCAGGCTGGTGTCCTTGAACAGCGCGATGAAGGTGTTGACGATGCCGGGAATCACCAGCTTCAGGGCTTGCGGCAGAATCACCAGGCCCATGGCGCGCCAGTAACCGAGGCCCATCGCGGCCGCGGCTTCGTACTGGCCTTTGGGGATCGCTTGCAGACCGCCGCGCACCACTTCGGCGACGTACGCCGACTGGAACAGGATCACGCCGATCAGCGCCCGCAGCAGCTTGTCGAAGTTCATGCCTTCGGGCAGAAACAGCGGCAGCATCACCGAAGACATGAACAGCACCGTGATCAACGGCACGCCGCGCCAGAACTCGATGAAGGTCACGCAGACCACACGGATCGCCGGCATGTTCGAGCGTCGGCCCAGCGCCAGGACAATCCCCAGCGGCAACGCACCGGCGATGCCGACAGTCGCGATCACCAGGGTCAGCATCAGACCGCCCCACTGGCTGGTCGCCACGGTGTCGAGGCCGAAGACGCCGCCATGCAGCAGGCACCAGGCAACGATCGGGTAGACCACCAGGAAACTCAGGCCGTACACCGCCTTGTGCGCCACGCGCTTGATGAACAGTGGCGCCACGCCGATGACCGCCAGCCACACGGTCAGGTCCACGCGCCAGCGCAGTTCCGGCGGGTAGTAGCCGTACATGAACTGGCCGAAACGCTGCTGGATGAAGACCCAGCAGGCGCCATCCTTGGTGCAGTCGGCGCGGGTGGTGCCGACCCAGTTGGCATCGATGATCGCCCAGCTGAGGATCGGCGGTACCACCAGGTAGATCAGGTAGAAAGCAAACAGGGTCAGCAGGGTGTTGAGCCAGCTGGAGAACATGTTCGCGCGGATCCACGCCATCGGGCCGAAAACCTTGGCCGGCGGTGGCATGTCGGGTTTGAAAGTATGAGTACTCATGCGCTATTCCTTACCGCTCGATCAGCGCGATGCGCTTGTTGTACCAGTTCATCAGCAGGGAAATGCTGATACTGATCGCCAGGTACACGCTCATGGTGATGGCAATGACTTCGATCGCCTGACCGGTCTGGTTCAGCACGGTGCCGGCAAACAGCGAAACCATCTCCGGATAACCGATACCGGCCGCCAGCGAGGAGTTCTTCGCCAGGTTCAGGTATTGGCTGGTCAGCGGCGGGATGATGACCCGCAGCGCTTGCGGAATGATCACCTTGCGCAGGGTCGGGCCGTTGCGCAGGCCGAGCGAATGCGCCGCCTCGGTCTGGCCATGACTGACCGACTTGATGCCCGAACGCACGATCTCGGCGATGAACGCCGCGGTGTACACCGTCAACGCCAGGGTCAAGGCCAGCAGTTCCGGAATCAGCACCCAGCCACCGACGAAGTTGAAGCCTTGCAGCTTCGGCATTTCCCAGTGCACGGGCGCACCGAAGATCAGTGCGCACACCGCCGGGATCACCAGGAACAGCGCCAGACCGGCCCAGAATTTGTGGAACGGCTCGCCGGTTGCTTCAAAGCGCTTGTTGGCCCAGCGGCTCATCAACACGATCGCGACGATGGCCACCACGATGCTGACCACGAACGCCCAGAAGCCGTCGGCCATTTGCGCGGCCGGCATGTTCAGGCCACGGCTGCTGACGAAGAAGGTATCGCCGAAGTTGTGGCTGTTGCGCGGCCCCGGCATGGTCAGGAACACCGCGAAGTACCAGAACAGGATCTGCAGCAGTGGCGGGATGTTACGGAAAACCTCCACGTACACGGTTGCCAGTTTGGAAATGATCCAGTTCTTCGACAGGCGCGCCACGCCGACGATGAAGCCGAGGATCGTGGCCAGAATCACGCCGATGAAAGTCACCAGCAGCGTGTTGAGCAGGCCGATGACAAACACCCGGGCATAACTGTCCGCTTCGGTGTAGGAGATCAAGTGTTGAGCGATGCCGAACCCGGCACTGCGCTCAAGAAAGTCGAACCCCGAAGTGATACCCCGGTGTTGCAGGTTGGTCTGGGTGTTATCGAACAGATACCAGCCCAGGGAGACCACCGCCACGATGGTGATGATCTGAAATACCCACGCACGCACTCGTGGATCGCTGAGGCTGAGCCTCTGCTTTGGTGCGCCGATTGAATTTTGCATGAAGTGCCCCGGAAATAATGGAACAGAACGTCACCCGGCAGTTGGCCTGCCGGGTGACAGAACCATCAGCGCACTGGTGGTGCGTATTGAATGCCGCCGTTGTTCCACAGCGCGTTCAGGCCGCGGTCGATTTCCAGCGGAGTGCTCTTGCCGAGGTTTTTCTCGAAGATTTCGCCGTAGTTGCCGACTTGCTTGACGATCTGTACGACCCAGTCCTTCGGCAGTTTCAGGTCTTTGCCGTATTCGCCGTCTGCGCCGAGCATACGAGCGACATCCGGGTTCTTGGTCGCTTTGGCTTCAGCTTCGACGTTCTTCGAAGAGATGCCCGCTTCTTCAGTGTTCAGCAGCGCGTAGCCAACCCAACGCACGATGGCCAGCCACTCGTCGTCGCCGTTACGCACGACCGGGCCCAGAGGTTCCTTGGAAATGGTTTCCGGCAGAACCACGTAGTCCTTCGGCGAAGCCAGCTTGCTGCGCTGGGCGAACAGCTGGGACTTGTCGGAGGTCAGCACGTCGCAACGACCGGATTCCAGCGACTTGGCGCTTTCATCGGAGGTGTCGAAAGTGATCGGGGTGTATTTCAGACCATTGCCACGGAAGTAGTCGGAAACGTTCAGCTCGGTGGTGGTACCGGCCTGGATGCAGATGGTTGCACCGTCCAGCTCTTTGGCACTCTTCACGCCCAGCTTGTTGTTTACCAGGAAGCCGATGCCGTCGTAGTAGGTAATGAAGCCCGGGAATTTCAGGCCCATGCCCGCGTCACGGGAGCTGGTCATGGTGGTGTTGCGCGACAGGATGTCGATCTCGCCCGACTGCAGAGCGGTGAAACGCTCCTTGGCGTTCAACTGACTGAACTTGACCTTGGTCGCATCGCCGAACACGGCAGCGGCCACGGCGCGGCAGACGTCAGCATCGATACCCACGATCTTGCCGGTGGAATCCGGAACCGAGAAGCCTGGCAAGCCATCGCTGACGCCGCACTGCACGAATCCTTTCTTCTTCACTGCATCCAGGGTTGCACCCGCCTGAGCGAACCCGCTGACACCCAGTACTGCAGCAGCAGTCACGATCGCCAGAGTGGATTTCAACATCTTCATTCAAACCTCCAGTTTTGCTCTTGTTGTGTCGGAGCTTGAGTCCAGTCGCACCCTTTTGAGGCGTTGTTGACCCGTGTTGGCTTTTTTTGGGATCAACCGACGCAGGACCTTCGCTATGAGTCTAGTAGGAGAAAATCCACATAATGGACAACTCACTTCTCACCAGTCGGCCGAACGGGCGGTAGCCCTTTCACGTTCGCTGAGCCCGTTGCGGCCATTGGCGAACATCCATCACCGGATTCTTTGCTATCCCGTCGCCAGTCGTTCACTGATAGTGTTACCGCCAGGCGCGAGATCGATTGCACGACTACCTCATAGCAAAGCCCGTACCACACCGGCAGCTGAAGCGATTGAGTGACAGGTCAATAGCAAAACTTGCACCCTTGCGACATCTTCTTAACGGATCAACCGGGCGCGCACGCAAATCACGCACTCAATGAGAGCGCCCGCACACAATTGGAGCAGCCATGACCGAGCCCTTGATTCTTCAGCCTGTTAAGCCCGCAGACGCCTGCGTGATCTGGCTGCACGGCCTCGGCGCCGACCGCTACGACTTTCTGCCGGTGGCCGAAGCGCTTCAGGAAAGCCTGCTGAGCACGCGTTTCGTCCTGCCCCAGGCGCCGACCCGTCCGGTGACGATAAATGGCGGATATGCCATGCCGAGCTGGTACGACATCAAAGCCATGAGCCCGGCCCGGGCGATCGACCGTGATGAATTGGAAGCGTCCGCCGACCGCATCATCGAATTGATCGAAGAACAGCGAAGCAGCGGAATAGACGCATCGCGAATTTTCCTCGCGGGATTCTCGCAGGGCGGCGCCGTGGTCTATCACACCGCATTTCTGAAATGGCAGGGGCCGTTGGGCGGGGTGCTGGCATTATCGACATACGCGCCGACGTTCAGCGATGAACTGGAGCTGTCCGCAAGCCAGCAACGGATTCCGGTGCTGTCGCTGCACGGCCAGTTCGACAACGTGGTGCAGAACTCGATGGGACGCACGGCTTATGAGTATCTCAAGGCCCATGGTGTCACCGTGACATGGCAGGAATACCCAATGGAGCACGAAGTGTTACCCGAAGAAATTCGCGACATCGGCACGTGGTTGAGCGAACGCCTGCGCTGACAATTCCGCCAAGGCTCGCCCTTTGATCATCCCACTACGCCGCGCCCGTTTCTTGCATTACACTGGCCGGCGTACATTCCTTAACCAATTGATGAGATGACCGTGCTCAAAGCACTCAAGAAAATGTTCGGTAAAAGCGAGGCTGAGCAGCTCGCGCCAGTTCCCACTGCGCCGTCGCACGCCCCCGGTCATCGCAGCGATGCCAGCCAGGCCGACCGCCAGACGCCCGCCACGACGCCAAAGCGTGAACCGAAACCCGTTCCAGCTGCCGCGCCCGCCACCGAGCCGGCCCGCAGCGAAACACCGAAACCGGCCAGACCACGTCGCGAACCCAAGCCCAAGGCGCCGGTGATTCCCTGGAAGCTCGAAGACTTCGTCGTCGAGCCACAGGAAGGCAAGACCCGCTTCCACGATTTCAAACTTGCCCCGGAACTGATGCATGCCATCCACGACCTGGGTTTCCCGTATTGCACGCCGATCCAGGCCCAGGTGCTGGGTTTCACCCTCGCCGGCAAAGACGCCATCGGCCGCGCCCAGACCGGCACCGGCAAGACCGCCGCGTTCCTGATCTCGATCATCACCCAGCTGTTGCAGACCCCGCCGCCGAAAGAACGCTACATGGGCGAGCCACGGGCGCTGATCATCGCGCCGACCCGCGAGCTGGTGGTGCAGATCGCCAAGGACGCCGCCGACCTGACCAAGTACACCGGCCTCAACGTCATGACGTTCGTCGGCGGCATGGACTTCGACAAGCAGCTCAAGCACCTCGAAGCGCGCCATTGCGACATCCTCGTCGCGACTCCGGGCCGCCTGCTCGACTTCAACCAGCGCGGTGACGTGCACCTGGACATGGTCGAAGTCATGGTGCTGGACGAAGCCGACCGCATGCTCGACATGGGCTTCATCCCGCAGGTTCGGCAGATCATTCGCCAGACCCCGCCGAAAAGCGAACGCCAGACCCTGCTGTTCTCCGCGACCTTCACCGATGACGTGATGAACCTCGCCAAGCAATGGACCACCGATCCTGCGATCGTCGAAATCGAAGTCACCAACGTGGCCAACGAAAACGTCGAACAGCACATCTACGCGGTGGCCGGTGCCGACAAATACAAGTTGCTCTTCAACCTGGTCAACGACAACGGCTGGGAGCGGGTCATCGTGTTCGCCAACCGCAAGGACGAAGTGCGCCGCATCGAGGAACGCCTGGTGCGCGACGGCATCAACGCCGCGCAGCTGTCCGGCGACGTGCCGCAGCACAAGCGGATCAAGACGCTGGAAGGCTTCCGCGAAGGCAAGATCCGGGTGCTGGTCGCCACCGACGTGGCCGGTCGCGGTATCCACATCGACGGCATCAGCCACGTGATCAACTTCACCCTGCCGGAAGTACCGGACGACTACGTGCACCGTATCGGTCGTACCGGTCGCGCTGGCGCCGACGGCGTGTCGATCAGCTTCGCCGGTGAAGACGACTCCTATCAGTTGCCGTCCATCGAAGAAAAACTCGGTCGCAAGATCAGCTGTGAAACGCCACCGACCCATCTGTTGCGGGCGGTTGAGCGCAAGCGTCCACAGTAAGCGACGCCATAAAGAGAAGCGCAGCCGGCAACGGACTGCGCTTTTTTTTCGCCCGGATATTGTCCAACAAAACTAAAAGTCCATAATAGACAAATTAGTTTAGAAACAACCTCCGGAGTCCGACATGTCCAGTACGCCTTACGTGATCGACCAAACCCAGGCCCGCGAGCTGCTGGCCCGGATCGATGTGCCGCAGATCCTGCGCAAGCTGTTCCGCGATCTGGCGGCCGGGCATGCGGTGCAACCGGCGCAGCAACTGGTGGAATTCCCTCAGGGTGCCGGGGACTTCATCAACTATCTTGGCGTGCTGGCGGAAGACGGCGTGTACGGGGTCAAGACTTCGCCGTACATCGTTCGCGAACAAGGCCCGCTGGTGACGGCGTGGACATTGCTGATGTCGATGCAGACCGGCCAGCCGTTGCTGCTCTGCGATGCCGGTGAACTGACCACCGCCCGCACCGCTGCGACCACCGCCGTGGCGGTCGATGCCCTCGCCCCGTTGAAGGCCGCGCGTCTGGCAATCATCGGCAGCGGCAAGGTCGCACAGGCGCATCTGCATTACGTCAAAACATTGCGCGACTGGCAGAGCATCAGCGTGTACTCGCCTACCTTGAGCGAAGACCCGGCAACCGCCCGCCAACTGCAAGCC
The DNA here is from genome assembly GCF_025447595.1 of Pseudomonas koreensis. Lineage (GTDB taxonomy): Bacteria > Pseudomonadota > Gammaproteobacteria > Pseudomonadales > Pseudomonadaceae > Aquipseudomonas > Aquipseudomonas koreensis_H. Next base: position 13,233 of record NZ_JAOEJU010000012.1, read on the forward strand.
CTCGACCCACGGGTGAACATCGCCGACAGCCGCGAAACCGCCATCGCCGAGGCCGACGTAATCATGCTCTGCACCTCCTCCGCAGGCCCCGTGATCGACCCGGCAACCTTGAGCAAACCGGCGCTGATCACCTCGATCAGCACCAACGCACCGCGCGCCCACGAAGTGCCGCCGCAACGCCTCAACGACATGCAGGTGTTCTGCGACTATCGTCTGACCACCCCGGGTTCGGCCGGCGAGATGCTGATCGCCAGCGAACAACATGGCTGGGACACCAGCGCGATCATCGGTGACCTGGCGGATCTGCTCAGCGAAAAGGTGCAGCGCCCCGATTACAACCGTCACGTGTTTTTCCGCTCCATCGGTCTGGGCCTGGAAGACATCGCCCTGGCCAACGCCGTCTATCAATTGCAGCGCTGACACCGGAGATTTTCATGAGTCATGCAGATTTCATCATCATCGGCGGCGGGATTGCCGGCGCGTCCACCGGTTTCTGGCTGTCGCAGCACGGCAAGGTCGTGGTGCTGGAGCGCGAGTCGCACCCGGCCTATCACTCGACCGGGCGCTCGGCTGCGCTGTTCACCGCTGCTTATGGCACTGCGCAGGTTCGGGCGCTGACCCAGGCCAGCCGCGAATTCTTCGACCATCCGCCCAGCGGTTTCTGCGAGCATCCGCTGCTGACCCCGCGCGGGGAAATGACCGTCGACTTCACCGGCGACGCCGCCGAGCTGAACAATCAATACCTCAGCGCCAAGGCCACGGTGCCGGAGATGCAGTTGCTCAGCGCGGATGAAGCCTGCGCGCGGCTGCCGATCCTGCGCCGGGAGAAAGTCCATGGCGCGATCTACGACCCGACTGCCAGTGACATCGACACCGACGCCCTGCATCAGGGCTATCTGCGCGGTATCCGTCGCAACCACGGCCAGGTGCAGACCGATTGCGAAGTGCTCGGACTGACTCGCGACGCTGACGGCATCTGGCAGGTGCAAACCAATGGCCAGACCTTCAGCGCGCCCATCGTGATCAACGCCGCAGGCGCCTGGGCCGACAAAATCGGTGCACTGGCCGGCGCCAAGCCGCTGGGCCTGCAACCAAAACGCCGCGCGGCGTTCATCTTCGCCGGCCCCGAAGGCGTGGACATCCACCACTGGCCGATGCTGGTCAGTCTCGACGAGTCGTTCTACATGAAGCCCGACGCCGGGATGTTCCTTGGCTCCCCGGCCAACGCCGACCCGGTCGAACCGCACGACGTGCAGCCGGAAGAACTGGACATCGCCATGGGCATTTACCAGATCGAGGAAGCGACGACCCTGACCATCCGCCGCCCGACCCGCACCTGGGCCGGTCTGCGCAGTTTTGTTGCCGACGGTGATTTGCTGTCCGGGTTCGATCCGCAGGTGCCGGGGCTGTTCTGGGTCGCGGCCCAGGGTGGTTACGGTATCCAGACCTCACCTGCGATGGGCCAGGCCAGCGCAGCGCTGGTGCGCGGTGAATCGCTGCCCGAACATCTGAAGCAATTCGGCCTGACCGCCGCCATGCTCGCCCCTGCCCGCCTGGCCTGACCGTCCGCCCGGATGACGCGCCCGACGGATTGCGGCACACTCGCAACGCCCCCGGATCACGGGGGCGTTGACGTTGCCTGGAGCTCCACAGTTATGACCGCCCCCGAACACACGCCCGAGCTGCATGACGCCGCGCTGGACAACTACCACGCCATCGCCGACGCCATCGCCACGCTATTCTTTCCCCATGCCGAAGTGGTGCTGCATGACCTGCGCACGCAGAAGGTCGACTACATCGCCAACAACCTGTCGAAACGGGTGATCGGCGATGAATCGTCGCTGGAAGACATGCTCAGCGACGACGTCAGCGAACGGAACATCGGCCCGTACGAAAAGCTCAACTGGGACGGCCAGAAAATTCGCAGCCTGAGCACCGTGCTGCGCGACAGCGAAGGGCACCCGCTGGCGGTGCTGTGCATCAACCTGAATATTTCGCTGTTCGAGAACGCCAAGGCTGCGCTGGACCTGTTCCTCTCGCCGAGCAAACTGATCCCGCAACCGGACTCGCTGTTTCGCGATGACTGGCAGGAGCGCATCAACACTTTCCTGCACGCCTGGCTACGGGAGCGGCAACTGAGCCTGAACCTGCTGACCCGCGATCACAAACGCGAACTGGTGTTGGCGCTGCACGCCGAAGGAGCGTTCAAGGGCAAGAGCGCCTCGAACTATGTGGCCAATGTGCTGAACATGGGGCGAGCTACGGTGTACAAGCATTTGAAGGAATTGAAGGGCTGAAAATCTACATTGACTGTTCCGGCCTCATCGTCGGATCGCCGCCCGGACCAAGCTCGCTCCCACAATGGATCTGTGGCGTTCACACATCCCTGTGGGAGCGAGCTTGCTCGCGAAAGCGGTAGATCAGTCGCCGTAGATATCGGACTTGAAGTACTTCTCGGAAATCTTCTGGTATTCGCCACTGGCGCGAATGCCGTCGATGGCCGTGTTCAACTGGCTGACCAGTTCAGTGTTGCCCTTGCGCACCGCGATCCCGGCGCCCTCGCCCACGTACTTCGGATCCTTCAACTCAGGCCCGACAAACGCGTAGCCCTTGCCGCGCGGCATCGACAGGAAGTCGGTCAGCGGGATGGTGTCGGCAAAAATCGCGTCTAGACGCCCGGCTGCCAGGTCCATGTAGATTTCTTCGTTGTTGCCGTAGCGCTTGACGTTGATGCCCTTGGGCTCGAACACCTCGGTGGCGTAACGGTCGGTGGTGGTTGCACGCTGCACGCCGACGGTCTTGCCCTTGAGGCTGGCGTACTGATCGTCAACGGTGGCGCCTTCCTTCATGACCAGCCGCGACGAGGTGAAATAGTACTTGTGGGTGAAGTCCACCGACTTCTTGCGGTCTTCGTTGATGGTCATGGACGACAGCGCCATGTCGATTTTCTTCACTTTCAGGGAAGGAATCAGACCGTCGAACTCGCCCTCGACCCACACGCACTTGACCTGCATCTGCGCGCACAGGGCATTGCCGATGTCGTAGTCGAAGCCGACGATTTCACCCTTGTCGGTTTTCGAGGCGAAGGGCGGATACGCCGCTTCGATACCGATGCGCAGGGTTTTCTCGGCGGCGAACACGCTGCTGCACGCCAACAGGCTCAGTGCCAGACCGGTGATGAGGGGGAATTTCTTCATGTTCGTTCTCTCGCGGGTTGTTGTTGGTTTGGCAAGACAGAAGAAAAAGCTGAAACGGAGCAAAGACCTTTTATTGTACTTGTAAATCCATACTGGACTTTTACGTACAAACCGTCAATTGGGCGAGACCGATCATTTCTGGCCGATGGTCGGGGAGGTGAACTTGAGGGAATTGGTGATTCGGATGGCCTCTTCGCGAGCAAGCTCGCTCCCACAAGGATCATCGAAAACCTGTGGGAGCGAGCTTGCTCGCGAAGACTGACTCTAAGTCGGCAGAGGAATTACTGCTTCCAGCGATCCGCCGCCGCATGATCGCTGTCACGACCTTCGACCCAGCGCGGGCCGTCGCTGGTGTTCTCTTTCTTCCAGAACGGCGCGCGGGTTTTCAGGTAATCCATGACAAAGGCGCAGGCGTCGAACGCTGCCTGGCGGTGGGCACTGGCAGCGGCAACAAACACGATCGGTTCGCCCGGTTCCAGCGCGCCGATGCGGTGCAGCACTTCCAGCTTCAACAGCGGCCAGCGCTGTTCGGCCTCGATGGCGATCTTGCCGAGGGCCTTTTCGGTCATGCCCGGATAGTGTTCGAGGAACATTCCGGCGACATCGAGGCCATCATTGAAATCGCGCACGTAGCCGACAAAACTCACCACCGCGCCGACACCGACATTGGCCGCGTGCATCGCATTGACTTCAGCGCCCGGATCGAACGGTTCGGATTGCACCCGAATGCGCATGGCTCAGCCCCCGGTCACAGTGGGGAAAAACGCCACTTCGTCGCCATCGACCACCGGCTCGTCGAGCTGGCAGAGGTCTTCGTTACGCGCGCACATCAGGTTCTGCTCGTTCAGCACCTCGGCGCCTTCACGCTGAGCCAGCAACGCACGAACATCATCGACGGTGGCGAAGTCACCTTCGACCTTCACCGAATCCACGCCCAACGCCTCGCGGTAACGGGCAAAAAACTTCACTGTCAGGTTCATGACTGCTCCGCCTGGAAATGCCCGCTCTTGCCACCGACCTTTTCCAGCAGACGCACGCTTTCGATGGTCATGCCACGATCCACGGCCTTGCACATATCGTAGATGGTCAGGGCGGCGACGCTGGCGGCGGTCAGCGCTTCCATCTCGACGCCGGTCTGCCCGGACAATTTGCACCGGGCAACAATACGCACGCAGTCATCGCCTTCAGCACTGAGCTCGACCTTGACGCCAGTCAGCATCAACGGATGGCACAGGGGAATCAGATCACTGGTTTTCTTCGCCGCCTGAATGCCGGCAATGCGCGCCACAGCAAACACGTCGCCCTTGGGATGGCCACCGCTGACAATCATCTGCAGGGTTTCGGGCAGCATGCGCACCAGCGCTTGGGCCGTCGCTTCACGGAACGTCACGGCTTTTTCGGTGACGTCGACCATGTTGGCGCGACCTTGGGAATCGAGATGAGTCAGCACGGGATTACTCCTGATCAGGAGGCCCGATTGTAAACCCGAGGGTCAAATTTGCGCACATAAAAAACCGGGCGACTTTGCAGTCGCCCGGTTCGATTTGACGGTTACAGGTGGGATTCGGCGTATTCGGCCAGGATCGAGCGAGGCACCCCTTGCAGCGTGATGTGTACGCCGTTGGGGAAATCCTTGAAGCGTTCAGTCAGGTAGGTCAGCCCGGAGCTGGTCGCGGACAGGTAAGGAGTGTCGATCTGTGCCAGGTTGCCCAGGCACACCACTTTGGAACCGGCGCCGGCCCGGGTGATGATGGTTTTCATCTGGTGCGGCGTGAGGTTCTGGCATTCGTCGATCAGGATCAGGCTCTGCTGGAAGCTGCGACCGCGAATGTAGTTGAGCGATTTGAACTGCAACGGCACTTTGCTGAGGATGTAGTCGACGCTGCCATGGGTGTTTTCGTCATCCATGTGCAAGGCTTCGAGGTTGTCGGTGATGGCGCCGAGCCAAGGCTCCATTTTTTCCGCTTCGGTGCCGGGCAGGAAGCCGATTTCCTGATCCAGACCCTGCACGCTGCGGGTGGCGATGATGCGGCGATAGCGCTTGCTGACCATGGTCTGCTCGATCGCCGCGGCCAGAGCCAGAATGGTTTTACCGGAACCTGCGGCACCTGACAGGTTGACCAGGTGAATGTCCGGATCCAGCAGCGCATACAGCGCCAGGCTCTGATAAATGTCCCGTGGCTTGAGGCCCCAGGCTTCCTGGTGCAGCAGCGGCTCCTGGTGCAGATCCAGAATCAGCAAGCGGTCCTCTTCAATCTCCTTGATCCAGCCGACGAAGCCTTGCTCATCGATGATGAATTCGTTGATGTGCACCGCAGGCAGATTGTCGATCAGCTGTACCTGATGCCAGGTGCGGCCGTGGTCCTGACGGGTTTCGACCTTGCTCACGCGGTCCCAGAAGGAGCCGGTCATGTTGTGGTAGCCGTTGGGCAGCAGGGACACGTCGTCGACCAGTTGGTCGGTGCTGTAGTCCTCGGCGGCGATCCCGCAGGCACGCGCCTTCAGACGCATGTTGATGTCTTTGGTGACCAGCACCACCGGTTTTTTCGGGTCGCGGGTGTGCAGATCGATCAACTGGTTGATGATTTTGTTGTCGTTCAGGTGCTCGGGCAGAATCAGGTTCGATTCGGCCTGCTTGCTCATCAGAATCGACAGCAAGCCCTTCGGTCCGCCCTTGCCCCGCTGGATCGGCACCCCCAGTTCAACATCTTCCGGGGACGCGTCGCCCAGGGTCTTGTCGATCAGCCGGATCGCCTGACGGCATTCGGCGGCCACGCTGTGATGCCCGCTTTTGAGCTTGTCCAGCTCCTCAAGCACGGTCATCGGGATCGCGACGTGGTGTTCTTCGAAATTCAGCAGGGCATTCGGATCGTGAATCAGTACGTTGGTATCGAGTACATAAAGGATTGGCTGGTTGGAGGAAGGGCTACGTCCGTGATCATCCATACTCGGTCACCTTTGTGGGAGCCATTCGACGCAATACCTCGGCGGTGCTGCGCCTCGAAGTGACTGCCGAATCCACCTGCACAGCTTTTGTCGGGATAGCAGGTGAACCGCACACAAAATGGGTCTTGGAAGACGCCACCTGTGTTGCAGGTTTCGGCGGTCTGTCTTCGTAATACTCCAAAACCCGTGACAGAAAAAAGCACTTTGACGCTTTTTTGAAGTTTATTTTGCAAAGTGACGAAAAGCCCTTGGCGGACCGCCCTGCCCCCGTTAGAGTCGGAAGTCCGCCTGCATCGAATTCTGCAAAAAATTCACCCCAAGCCCAATGTTTACGGGCTCTTGCCGTTTTTCAGCGAAACGCGTCCTGACAGTCTTCCCAGCCGATGCCGCTTTGCGCGGTTTGTGTGATCAGCCACGGCAACGCGGTCTTAACCGCATCCTGTTTCATGTTGAAATTGATCACCCCGTGCCGCCACAGGAGCATCAGGGTCAGCACCCGCTGCGCGCTCGGATTGCCCTTGAGTTTGCCGGCGCCGTCCTGGGCATCGATGTCCCACAGCGCCACTTGCAGGCCCTGACTGTTGAAGAAACCCCGGGCATCGCTGCGACGTTGGCCTTCCGGTGGACGAAACAGCGGCACGTAGTTTTCCGGCAGCTTGTTGCGAACCAGATCGGCACTGCGCCGCACCGAATCCTGCCAGTCCTGCCAGTGGCTGTGAGAGCGGAACTCCCAGCCCTGCACGCCGACGCACTGCTGCGAAAACGCCGCTTGCAGGTTGCTGACGGATCGGTCGGCCAGCCGCGCCTGAACATCCTTGCCCAACATGAAGAACGTGCCGCTCAGGTTCGACTTGCGCAGGTACTCCGCGAGCCAGTCGGTGTTGTCCGGTTGCAGGTTGGCGGCGCTGTCGAAACTCAGCAGAAACAAGCGGTCGTGCATGTCGTCGCCGTTGCGCTCGTAGTCACCGAAATGATCGAGTTCGCTGGTGGTCTGCGGCGACAACGCAGCCTTGCGCATCAGCTCATCGAGGTATTGCAGGTGGAAGATCCGGCTCGGTTCGGCCCACCTGGTGTAATAGCTTTCGTCGCTGACCACGAATTTGGCGGCCTGCTCACGCAGCGTCGGCAGGTCTTCGACAAGGAAGCAGAAAGAGGCGTCCTGATCACAGCTTTGCTGGGCGAAGTTGTAATTGGCGAGCAGACGCTGCCACAGGCGCTCGCGCAGGCTGTTGATCGCATCCAGATTGACCGTGCGCAGTCCCAGGCGCTGGGCCAGCGCCGCTTCGTCCAGCGCTTCGGTGCCGAGCAGGCCGCGAGCAAACATCAGGATTTCCGCCCGCGAGGCGACATCGAACAGGGTCGGATTGTCGAGTTTTTCCGGCCAGGTGCTGCGATCCAGCGTCGCGATATCGCCCGGCGCCGCAACGGCACTGACGCTCAACAGCCACGCGGTGAAAAAAAGAACAATGCGCAAAGGGTGTCTCCATAACAAAACCCGCGCCGCACTATAGCCGATCCTGCCCCATTCCCCGCAGCAACACCTATCCCTTGTGGGAGCGAGCTTGCTCGCGAATGCGGTGTGTCATCCAGCACATCAGTCGACTGGAACGCCCTCTTCGCGAGCAAGCTCGCTCCCACAGGATTTGTGTACAGCCGTCGATCACCTATGGACTTGATAGCTGGAGTCAACACCGACAACCCCCTAGAATCGCCCCCACGATTAAAGGAGACGACTTCATGCTGATGGTGATTTCCCCCGCCAAGACCCTCGATTACGAAACACCGCCGGCGACCCAGCGCTTCACCCAGCCGCAATACCTCGACCACTCCCAGGAACTGATCCAGCAACTGCGCGAACTGAGCCCGGCGCAGATCAGCGAACTGATGCACGTGTCCGACAAGATCGGCGGACTCAACGCCGCACGCTTCGGCAGCTGGACGCCAGCGTTTACTCCCGAGAATGCCAAACAGGCACTGCTGGCCTTCAAGGGCGACGTCTACACCGGACTCGACGCCCAGAGCTTCAGCGAAGCCGATTTCGATTACGCGCAACAGCACCTGCGCATGCTTTCCGGCCTCTACGGCCTCCTGCGCCCGCTCGACCTGATGCAGCCGTATCGCCTGGAAATGGGCACCAGACTGGCCAACGCCCGAGGTAAAGATTTGTACGCCTTCTGGGGCACGCGCATCAGCGAATGGCTGAACGAAGCGCTGGCCGATCAGAGCGACGACGTGCTGCTGAACCTGGCGTCCAACGAATACTTCTCGGCGGTCAAACGCACGGCCCTGAACGCGCGCATCATCAATACCGAGTTCAAGGACCTGAAGAACGGCCAGTACAAGATCATCAGCTTCTATGCCAAGAAAGCCCGGGGCCTGATGAGCCGCTTCGTGATCCAGGAACGCATCAACGACCCGGCGGCCCTCAAGCAGTTCGACGTACAGGGTTATCGCTACAGCGCCGAGCAATCGAAACCGGACAATCTGGTGTTCCTGCGCGATCACGCCCCCGAATAAAGCATGCCGGATGCACGACTCTACATAGAGAGAGTCGTGCAGCTCGCACGACGTCAAAAAATCCTCGCCCTTTTACGCCGTTTTATTGGCGCCATAAAATCAGCACCCTCCTTCCTATCTTTAGTTTCACTCGACAGTTGTCATTTTTTTCAGTAGTGGCACCTAAATTTTCAAACGGTAGTGGCACAAAAACATCTAACGCGCTTTTCTCCCTATTAATAAAGGGCGAAATCGAAAGTGCTATCAATATGAGAGCAGTGCCATCTTTCTCAATATTTCAAAAAATTTCAGATTTCGCGATGAGCGGACAGGAACTATGTCCAAATGCATAGCTCATACCACCGGTAACGATTCTCGCCGAGTTTGTACGAGATAACTTACGCAGAGTTAAACCCATGTAACCAAGTTGTCACAGCAACTTGCGCAAATGGAATAACTCCTCTGAACAACTAACAAGGGGCAGGCGATACGCACCATGACGATCACCTGTACGGCCTGAAGGCCAAACTCTTTTGACGTGCTCGCCTGAGCACCGAACCGCTTGATCCACGGGCTTTTCGCCCGACATCAAGCGCGCATGAAGAATGCACGAACATCCTCAAGATAGAGGATCGGCTGCATGACAGGGCAAATAACAAGATTAAGCCCTGGTTGCGCACAACTTGAGTGCACTTATTTAGACACTCGAAACTTAGTATGCCTGCACACGGCATTGCGACGCCTGCGCGCCGTACTTTCGAGTGCACTTTGACCGCTGAACACCATTAACTCCGGCCCTCTAACGGCCTGATATATACAGAGGTAATTGCGATGCGCATCAGCATATTTGGTTTGGGTTACGTTGGCGCGGTATGTGCCGGTTGCCTGTCTGCACGGGGCCATGACGTGGTTGGCGTCGATGTTGCCAAGGACAAGATCGACATGATCAATGCTGGCAAATCTCCCATTGTCGAACCAGGCCTGGGCGAGTTGCTGGCACAAGGGATCCAGACCGGTCGTCTGCGCGGTACGACCAACTTCGCCGAGGCGATTCGCGACACCGACCTGTCGATGATTTGCGTCGGTACGCCGAGCAAAAAGAACGGTGATCTGGAACTGAACTACATCGAAGCGGTGTGCCGCGAGATCGGTTTTGTCCTGCGTGAAAAGACCACCCGTCACACCATCGTCGTGCGCAGCACCGTACTGCCGGGCACCGTGGCAAACGTTGTCATCCCGATCCTCGAAGACTGCTCCGGCAAGAAAGCCGGCGTTGATTTCGGTGTGGCCGTGAACCCTGAGTTCCTGCGTGAATCCACCGCAATCGCCGACTACGACCTGCCACCGATGACCGTGATCGGCGAATTCGACAAGGCTTCGGGTGACGTTCTGCAATCGCTGTACGAAGAACTCGACGCACCGATCATCCGCAAGGACATCGCCGTCGCCGAGATGATCAAGTACACCTGCAACGTCTGGCACGCGACCAAAGTGACCTTCGCCAACGAGATCGGCAACATCGCCAAAGCGGTGGGTGTCGATGGCCGCGAAGTGATGGAGGTCGTCTGCCAGGACAAGACCCTCAACCTGTCCCAGTACTACATGCGCCCGGGCTTCGCCTTCGGCGGTTCGTGCCTGCCCAAAGACGTGCGCGCCCTGACCTACCGCGCCGGTTCCCTGGACGTCGAAGCGCCGCTGCTCAACTCGCTGATGCGCAGCAACGAATCGCAAGTGCAGAACGCCTTCGACATCGTTGAAAGCCACGACAAACGCAAAGTCGCCCTGCTCGGCCTGAGCTTCAAGGCCGGCACCGACGACCTGCGCGAAAGTCCGCTGGTGGAACTGGCCGAGATGCTGATCGGCAAGGGTTACGACCTGAGCATCTACGACAGCAACGTCCAGTACGCCCGTGTCCACGGCGCGAACAAGGACTACATCGAGTCGAAGATCCCGCACGTGTCGTCCCTGCTCAACGCGGACTTCGATTCGGTGATCGACAACTCCGACGTGATCATCCTCGGCAACCGCGACGAGAAGTTCCGCGCGCTGGCCCAGCAGGCACCACACGGCAAGCAGGTCATCGACCTGGTCGGCTTCATGGCCAAGGCCACCGATGCCGGCACCCGCACCGAAGGCATCTGCTGGTAACGCAGCGGCAAGCCCCGAGTTTCAAGCCGCACGCCGTGAATCGGCGGCGGCTTGAAGCCCCCATCACCTTCGGATGACGGTCATGTCCAAGCTCAAACATTTTTTTCTGCAATCCGCCGGCTGGCTTTTGTTTCTGAGCCTGCTGATGGGCCTGGCCCTGATGCTGCCCGTGTCCACGTTCGACTCCGAGTCGAAGGACTTCATTTTCCTGATTGGCGCCGTGGGTATCTGGCGCTACTCGATGGGTGCCACGCACTTTGTGCGCGGCATGATCTTTCTCTACATCGTCTACCCGCACCTGCGCCGCAAGGTTCGCAAGCTGGGTAAAGCGGCGGACCCGTCGCATGTGTTTCTGATGGTCACCAGTTTTCGCATCGACGCGTTGACCACCGCGCAGGTCTACAGCTCGGTGATCCGCGAAGCCATCGACTGCGAACTGCCGACCACCGTGGTCTGCTCCATCGTCGAAATGTCCGATGAGCTGCTGGTCAAGGCGCTGTGGGCGCGTATGAATCCGCCAGAACGTGTGAAGCTCGACTTCGTGCGCATCCCCGGCACCGGCAAGCGCGATGGCCTGGCATTCGGTTTCCGCGCGATCTCCCGTCACCTGCCGGACGACCGCGCCGTGGTGGCCGTGATCGACGGCGATACCGTGCTCGGCGAAGGCACCGTGCGCAAGACCGTGCCGTGGTTCCAGCTGTTCGGCAACGTCGGCGGCCTGACTACCAACGAATTCTGCGAAGTGCGCGGCGGCTACATCATGAGCGAGTGGCACAAGCTGCGTTTCGCCCAGCGCCACATCAACATGTGCTCGATGGCCCTGTCCAAGCGCGTGCTGACCATGACCGGGCGCATGTCGGTGTTCCGCGCCACCGTGGTCACCAACCCGGAATTCATCGCCGACGTCGAAAGCGACTCGCTGCAACACTGGCGTCTGGGCCGTTTCAAGTTCCTGACCGGCGACGACAAGTCGAGCTGGTTCAGTCTGATGCGCCTGGGCTACGACACCTTCTACGTGCCGGACGCGGCGATCAACACCGTTGAACACCCGCCGGAAAAGAGCTTTATCAAAGCCAGCCGCAAACTGATGTTCCGCTGGTACGGCAACAATCTGCGGCAGAACTCCCGGGCTCTGGGCCTTGGCGTGAAACGCCTCGGCGCCTTCACCTCGGTGGTGCTGTTCGACCAGCGCGTTTCGATGTGGACATCCTTGCTCGGCCTGACCGTGGCAATCATCGCCAGCTTCAAGTACGGCACCGCATTCATCCTGGTTTACCTGCTGTGGATCGGCATCACCCGGCTGATTCTGACGCTGTTGCTGTCGTGCTCGGGCCACCGGATCGGTCCGGCCTACCCGGCGATTCTCTATTACAACCAGATCGTCGGCGCGCTGGTGAAGATCTACGTGTTCTTCCGCCTCGACCAACAATCCTGGACCCGACAACCCACTGCCCTGACCCGTGATCTCGCCAGCTTTCAACGTTGGTTCAACACCTGGTCGTCTCGGACCATGACCTTCTCCGCCGGCAGCATTTTCGTCGCCGTGCTGCTGATGATGGTCTGACCCGCCCCCTCTTGAATTAACAAGGAAATCGCCCCTATGAATACCGCCGTCAACGTCAACGTAGTGCATGAATCCGAAGCCCAGCGCCAGCACGCCCGGGTCAAAATCCCGGCCAAGCTGCGGTTCTTCGGCCCTGACCGGACACCGGTCGATGCGCGGGTCATCGACCTGTCTGCCGGCGGCCTGGCGTTCAATGCCGGCCAACTGCCGCTGACCGTCGGCGAGGTGTACAAGGCACGTCTGCAATTCGTCATCGACAACCTCGGCCTGGCCATGGACGTGGAGCTGCAGGTGCGCTCCTTCGACCGCCAGACCGGCCGCGCCGGTTGCCAGTTCCAGAACCTCGAACCGCAGGACATTTCGACCCTGCGCCACCTGATCACTTCGCACCTGGCCGGCGACATCGTCAGCATCGGTGAAGTGCTGGCGACCCTGCAGCGCGACAACTTCACCAAGGCGCGCAAGGTAAAGGATGGCGGCCATGGAATGACCCCGTTCGGTCGCCTGAAAGCCGTGACCTTCAGCGCCGGCGTCTTCGCGGTCGGCCTCGTGGCGGCGGGATTCATTTTCAAATCGGTGTACAGCATGTACTTCGTCAGCCATGCCCAGGCCGGTCTGGTCAGCGTGCCGGGCATGAACATCACCATGCCGCGCGACGGCACCGTGCAGAGCCTGGTGAAATCCGACGGTGTTGCCGCCAAAGGCGCACCTCTGGCGACCTTCAGCACCAGCATGCTCGATGTGCTCAAGGGCCATCTGGACGAAGATCAACTGCAACCGGCCAAGGTTGAAGAACTGTTCGGCAAGCAAATGACCGGCACCCTGACCTCGCCGTGCGATTGCACCGTGGCCCAGCAACTGGTGGCCGACGGTCAATACGCGAGCAAGGGCGACGTGATCTTCTCGCTGGTACCGCGCAACACCCAGGCCACCGTCGACGCGCGCTTCTCCTATCGCCAGTTCGGCGACGTGCGTCCGGGCACCCCGGTGAGCTTCCAGATCGCCGGCGAAGACAAGACCCGCACCGGCAAGATCGTCAGCAGCACGAGCTTGAAAAGCGCCGACCTGTCCTCCGACATCCGCGTGCAGATCCAGCCTGACGAGCCGCTGGACAGCAGCTTCGCCGGCCGCCCGGTGGAAGTGAACAGCGACCGTGGTCCGAACCTGAACTGGCTGATCGACAAAGCCATGGCTGCCGGTCTTTAAGTCGAGGACATGCCCGTGACTACTCCACCCATCTCGAGCACACCACAAACCCTGTGGGAGCGAGCTTGCTCGCGAATGCATTCTGACATTCAGCCTCAGTGCCGACTGACACACCGCTTTCGCGAGCAAGCTCGCTCCCACATGGGTTCAGTGTGCGCATTGGCATTGGCAGTCAGTCTGGCCGGTTGCGCCGGCCTGCCCGACCAGCGTCTGGCCAACGAAGCGCTCAAGCGCGGTGACACAGCGACCGCCGCGCAGAACTACCGTGCGCTGGCCGATCTGGGTTACAGCGAAGCCCAGGTGGGCCTCGCCGACATCCAGGTCGACAGCCGCGACCCGGAACAAATGAAACAGGCCGAAGCCACCTACCGCGCCGCCGCCAGTGTTTCGCCGCGTGCCCAAGCCCGACTCGGCCGTTTGCTGGTGGCCAAGCCCGGCTCCACCGAAGCCGAGCATCAGGAAGCCGAAAGCCTGCTGAAGAAAGCGGCCGCCAGTGGCGAAGGCAACACGCTGATCCCGCTCGCGATGCTTTATCTGCAATACCCGCACAGCTTCCCGAACATCAACGCTCAACAGCAGATCGACCAATGGCGCAAATCCGGTTACCCGGAAGCCGGTCTGGCGCAGGTGCTGCTGTATCGCACCCAGGGCACTTACGACCAGCACCTGGATGACGTGGAAAAAATCTGCAAAGCCGCGCTCAACACCACCGACATCTGCTACGTCGAGCTGGCCACGGTCTATCAGAAACGTGGCGCGCCGGAGCAACAGGCCGAACTGATCAAGCAACTGCAGGCCGGTTACAGCCGCGGCACCGTCAGCGCTCAACGCGTGGATTCGGTGGCTCGTGTGCTGGCCGATTCGACCCTGGGCAAAACCGACGAAAAAACCGCGCAGTCGCTGCTCGAGCCGATCGCGCCGGGCTACCCGGCGTCGTGGGTCACCCTCGCGCAGCTGCTGTATGACTTCCCGGAACTGGGCGACACCGACCAGATGATGAAGTACCTGGACAACGGTCGCGCCGCCGACCAGCCGCGCGCCGAACTGTTGCTGGGCAAGCTCTACTACGAAGGCAAACTGGTCCCGGCCGACGCGAAAGTCGCCGAGGAACATTTCCAGAAAGCCGTCGGCCGCGAAGTCGCCGCCGATTACTACCTCGGCCAGATTTACCGCCGTGGCTACCTGGGCAAGGTCTATCCGCAGAAGGCCCTCGACCATCTGCTCACCGCTGCGCGCAACGGCCAGAACAGCGCCGACTACGCCATCGCCCAGCTGTTCTCCCAAGGCAAGGGCACCAAGCCCGACCCGCTCAACGCCTACGTGTTCAGTCAGTTGGCCAAGGCGCAAAACACTCCGCAAGCCGATGAGCTGGCGACCACCCTCGCCGCGCAACTGCCGCCCGAGCGCCTGGCCGAAGCCCAGCGCCTGCTGCAACAGGAACAGGCGACCCGTGGCGCCCTGAGCCAGAACACGCTGCAACTGCACGCCCTGCAAGAAGAAGACGGCGAGGAAAAATTATGAAATTGAATCCCTTTGTGAAGGCCGGCATTGGCCTCACGTTCGCGCTGATCTGGTCTTGCCCGACCCTGGCCGCGATGACTGAATCGAAGAACTTCGGCCTCGAAGTGAAAATCACCGGCCAGTCCGAAGACGACCGCGACCTCGGCACCGCCAGCGGCGGCGACGTCAACGGCGTCGGCCTCGACCTGCGTCCGTGGGTCTACGGCGAGAGCGGCGCGTGGAGCGCCTACGCCATGGGCCAGGCCGTGACCTCGACCGACATCATCGAGACCGACACCCTGCAGCAGTCTGACAGCGAAGGCACCCAGACCACCGACAACGGCGACCGCAAGACCAAGAAAAACTACCTGGCGATGCGCGAATTCTGGGTCGGCTACAGCGGCCTGACGCCCTACCCCGGCGAGATCCTCAAGTTCGGTCGCCAGCGCCTGCGCAACGACGACGGCCAGTGGCGCGACACCAACATCGAAGCTCTGAACTGGACCTTCGACACCACCCTGTTGCGCGCCAACGCCGGTGTCGCCGAACGCTTCAGCGAATACCGCACCGACCTCAAGGAGCTGGCGCCGAAAGACAAGGATCGCCTGCACGCCTACGCCGATGCCGCTTACCAGTGGACGCCGGGCAACTGGGTCGGGATTCGCGGCCACCACACCCATGACGACGGCAAGCTCGACTATCCGGAGCCGGGCGTGGCCGGCGATTCGCTGGACAAGAAAGAGAACGGCGACATCAGTTGGCTCGGCCTGACCGCCGACAGCGACGCCTACAACTGGCGCAACACCAACACCGTCAACTACTGGGGCAGCATCACCGGTATGAGCGGCGACCGCGACACGGTCAACGCCCTCAACGCCGATGGCACTCGCCCGGCGCAAGCCAAGCGCAGCGACAACGTCGACGGCTGGGCCACCGACATCGGTGTGCGTCTGCGCCTCGATCCGCAGTGGCAGGTCGGTGCGGCGTATGCCCGTGCCAGCGCCGATTACGAACAGAACGGCCTGGAAAGCAACCGCTCGAACTACACCGGTACTCGCTCCCGCGTTCACCGTTTCGGCGAGGCCTTCCGTGGCGAAATGAACAACATGCAGACCGCCACCCTGTTCGGTTCCTGGATGCTCAACGACCAGTACGACGCCAGCCTGATCTACCACAAGTTCTGGCGCGTGGACGGCAACAAGCCGGTGGGCAGCAACGGCATCAACGCCGTGGAAAACAACACCGACGACGTCACCGGCGCGATCCTCTCCAGCACCTCGCTGCCACTGCAGGACGGCAACAAGGATCTGGGTCAGGAAATGGATCTGGTGGTCACCAAGTACTTCAAGCAAGGCTTGCTGCCGGCGGCGCTGAGCCAGTCGATCGACGAGCCTTCGGCGCTGGTGCGCTTCCGGGGCGGCGTGTTCAAGCCGGGTGATGCCTATGGCAGCCAGGTCGATTCGTACATGCACCGCGCGTTCATCGACGTGATCTGGCGCTTCTGATGCTGACCGCCAAGGGAGTGCCCGACATGAACAGTGCCCGCAAAGGCTCACTCAGCCTGCTGGCCGGCGCGATGCTGCTGGCCTCGGCTGGCGCCTTCGCGAACGTGGAACCAGCGAAGCCTGTGACCACCGCGAAGGAGCTGCAACAGGCCAAGACCTACACCGTCAGCAGCGCGCCGACCGAAGCGCTGGAACTGGCCAAGCCGAAATTGCCCGACCTCTCCGGCTACACCGCCGAAGCCGCCGCCGCGAAAATCGTGCGCAGCAAACCGGGCAAGATCAGCGTGCGCCGGATGATGCAGGAAGACGCACTGAAGGACTTCATCGGCGGCGACAACAAGATGGCCGAATGGGTGGTGCGTCAGCACGGCATCCCGCAGGCGATCTTCGTCGACGACGGCTACATGAACCTGAAAGAACTGGCGCAGAAACTGCCAAAACAGTACTTCAGCGAAACCTCGCCGGGCGTCTATCTGGCCAAATTGCCGATCGTGGTCGGCCGTAAAGGCATCCTCGAAATCGACGGCCAGACCCAGGAGTTGCGCCTGTCCCAGGAGGCCGGTTCGTTCCTGGTCAACGACGGCCAGCTGTTCGTGCGTGACACCAAGGTCACCGGCTGGCGCGAGAAGGAAAACGGCCCGGCAACCTTCCGTTCGCCGAAAGAATTCCGTCCGTTCCTGCTGGCCTGGGGTGGCACCGAGACTTACATCGTCAACAGCAAGATGGCCAGCTTCGGCTACGCCAACAGTAAGTCCTACGGCGTGAGTATTTCCCAGTACACGCCGAACATGGCCAAGGTGCTCAAGCGTCCCGAGCCGACCGGCTGGATCGTCGGCTCCGAGTTCTCGGACATGTGGTACGGCTTCTACTGCTACGAGACCCGCGACTTCGTGGTCAAGGGCAACACCTACAAGGACAACATCGTCTACGGCATCGACCCGCACGACCGTTCCCACGGTCTGATCATTGCCGAGAACACGGTGTACGGCACGAAGAAGAAGCACGGGATCATCATTTCCCGTGAGGTCAACGACAGCTTCATCTTCAACAACAAAAGCTACGACAACCACCTCTCGGGGCTGGTGATCGACCGTAACAGCGTCAACAACATCATTGCCTACAACGAGATCTACAAGAACCACACCGACGGCATCACCCTCTACGAGTCCGCCGACAACCTGCTGTGGGGCAACAAGGTCATCAGCAACAAGCGCCACGGCATCCGCATTCGTAACAGCGTGAACATCCGCCTCTACGAAAACGTCGCCATGGCCAACGGCCTGACCGGCGTCTACGGGCACATCAAGGACCTGACCGACACCGACCGTGACATCAAGCTCGACCCGTTCGACGCCCAGGTCTCGCTGATCGTGGTCGGCGGTGAACTGGCGGCCAACGGCAGCGGCCCGCTGTCGATCGATTCGCCCCTGAGTGTCGAGCTGTATCGCGTGTCGATGCTGGCGCCGACCAAATCCAGTGGCATCAGCTTCAACGGCATCCTCGGCGAGCGCCAGGATGAAATTCTCGACCTGCTGGTGCGCCAGCAGAAAGCCGTGCTGATCGACCCTGTCGAACGCCAGACCGAACTGCGGGACTGAGGACAATTTTATGCACCCACACCTGATCAAATTACTCAGCCTGTCGGCCCTGACCGTGGGCATTCTGGCGGCCAGCAATGGTGCCCACGCAGATGAAGTCCAGCCGCCGAAATTCACGGCCGAACCTTGCTGCAGCCTGTGCCCGGCCGCCCATGACGCGAAGAACTACACCACGCGTTATCAGCAGAACTTCACCACGCTGGTGCAGGCCCAGGGCGATTGGCTGTTCCGGACCCAGGAAGATTTGCGCACCGAGTTCAACACCACCCCGGCCGGCTACAAACGCCTGCAACAGCTGCACGATGCGTTCAAGGCCAAAGGCGTCGAACTGGTGATCGTCTACCAGCCGACCCGTGGCCTGGTGAACCGCAACAAGCTCAACCCGGCAGAAAAAGCCGCGTTCGATTACGAGAAAGCGCTGGGCAACTACAAGACCATGCTCGGCCGTTTCGCGAAGATGGGTTACGTGGTGCCGGACCTGTCGCCGCTGACCAACGAATCGCTGCCGGACACCCTGCCCGCCCACGATTTCTACTTCCGCGGCGACCAGCACTGGACGCCATACGGCGCCCAGCGCACGGCGAAAATCGTCGCCGAGCAGGTCAAGCAGATCCCGGCCTTCGCCGACATTCCCAAGCGTGAGTTCGAAACCAAACGCTCCGGACGCATGGGCAAGACCGGCACCCTGCACAACATGGCCGGGCAACTGTGCGGCACCAGTTACGCGATCCAGTACATGGATCAGTTCACCACCGAGCCGAAAGGTGAAGCCGGTGACGGCGATCTGTTCGGCGATTCCGGCAACCCGCAGATCACCCTCGTGGGTACTTCGCACAGCGGCAAGAACTACAACTTCGCCGGGTTCCTTGAAGAAGCCATCGGCGCCGACATTCTCAACGTCGCGTTCCCCGGCGGCGGTCTGGAAGGTTCGATGTTGCAGTACCTGGGCAGCGACGAATTCCAGAAGACTCCGCCGAAAATTCTCATCTGGGAATTCTCGCCGCTGTACCGCCTCGACCAGGAAACCATCTATCGCCAGATGATGTCCCTGCTCGACAACGGCTGCGAAGGCAAAGACGCACAGATGTCCGCGAGCACCACGCTCAAGCCGGGCAGCAAACAAGAACTGCTGGTCAACAGCAAGAACCTGAATCTGCAGAACAGCAGCCATCAGGTCGACATCCGCTTCGCCGATACCTCGGTGAAAACCCTGCAAGCCACCCTCTGGTACATGAACGGTCGCCACGAGGACATCAAGATCGAGAAACCGGAAACCTCCGACACCGACGGTCGTTTCGCCTTTGAGCTGCGCACGGACGAAGACTGGGCCTCGCAAAACCTGCTGGCCGTCGAAGTCCAGGGCCCGGAAGCGGGCACCGCGCCACAGAAAGTCGAAGCGAAAATCTGCAAACGCAACGTATTCCCGGGCGCTGGGCCACAAACCGCTCAGGTCGGGCAATGAGGTCTGCTATGCGAAATCCGAAACTGAAAACTCTCTTGGCGCCGACGCTGCTCGGGCTGGCGATCTTCGCCGGCACCGCGCAGGCCGCCGCGCCACTGCGTCCTCCTCAGGGCTACTTTGCGCCTGTGGATAAATTCAAGACCGGTGACAAGAGCGAAGGCTGCGACGCGATGCCGGCGCCCTACACCGGACCGCTGCAATTTCGCAGCAAATACGAAGGCTCGGACAAGGCCCGCGCGACGCTGAACGTGCAGTCGGAAAAAGCCTTTCGCGACACCACCAAAGACATCACCACTCTGGAGCGCGGCACCGCCAAACGGGTGATGCAGTTCATGCGGGACGGTCGTCCGGAACAGCTCGATTGCACGCTGAACTGGTTGACCGCCTGGGCCAAGGCCGATGCGTTGATGTCGAAGGACTTCAACCACACCGGCAAGTCGATGCGCAAATGGGCGCTGGGCAGCATGGCCTCTTCGTACATCCGCCTGAAGTTCTCCGACTCCCATCCGCTGGCCCAGCACCAGCAGGAAGCGCAGTTGATCGAAGCCTGGTTCAGCAAGATGGCCGATCAGGTGGTCAGCGACTGGGACAACCTCCCACTGGAAAAAACCAACAACCACTCGTACTGGGCAGCCTGGTCGGTGATGGCGACATCGGTCGCGACCAACCGCCGTGACCTGTTCGATTGGGCGGTCAAGGAATACAAGGTCGGGGTCAATCAGGTCGATGCCGACGGTTATCTGCCGAACGAACTCAAGCGCCAGCAACGCGCCCTCGCCTACCACAACTACGCCCTGCCGCCACTGGCGATGATCGCCAGTTTTGCCCAGGTCAACGGTGTGGATCTGCGTCAGGAAAATAACGGCGCGCTGAAACGTCTGGGTGACCGGGTGCTGGCCGGGGTGAAAGACCCTGAGGACTTCGAGAAAAAGAACGGCAAGGAACAGGACATGACCGATTTGAAAGAGGACATGAAATTCGCCTGGCTTGAACCGTTCTGCACGCTCTACACCTGTTCGCCGGATGTGATCGAGAAGAAGCACGGGATGCAACCGTTCAAGACGTTTCGCCTCGGTGGCGACCTGACCAAGGTCTACGACCCGTCCCACGAAAAGGGCAACAAAGGTTCTTGAAGGCACGGATAAACCCTGTGGGAGCGAGCTTGCTCGCGAAGAGGATCTGACATTCAAAAATGATGTCGTCTGGCACACCGCTTTCGCGAGCAAGCTCGCTCCCACAGGTTAAGTGTCAGGTTTGAGATGTGTGAGTTAGCTCTCCAGTTTTCAGCGGGGGGTTTGGGGGGGCTTTGGCCCTTGACTGTTGGTTCAAACATGGAGAGATCGGGATGGTATTTTCATCCAACGTGTTCCTGTTTCTGTTCTTGCCGATCTTTCTCGGCTTGTACTACCTGAGCGGGCAACGCTATCGCAACCTGCTGCTGCTGATCGCCAGCTACGTGTTCTACGCCTGGTGGCGGGTGGACTTCCTGGCGCTGTTCGCCGCTGTGACCCTGTGGAACTACTGGATCGGCCTGAAAGTCGGCGCCGCCGGCGTGCGCACCAAACCGGCCCAGCGCTGGCTGCTGCTCGGCGTGGCGGTGGACCTGTGCATCCTCGGCTACTTCAAATACGCCAACTTCGGCGTTGACAGCATCAACGCGATGATGACGTCGGTCGGCCTGGAACCATTCATTCTGACCCACGTGCTGTTGCCGATCGGTATCTCGTTCTACATCTTCGAGTCGATCAGCTACATCATCGACGTCTACCGCGGCGACACCCCGGCCACCCGCAACCTGATCGACTTCGCAGCGTTCGTGGCGATCTTCCCGCACCTGATTGCCGGCCCGGTACTGCGTTTCCGTGATTTGGCCGACCAGTTCAACAACCGCACCCACACCCTCGACAAGTTCTCCGAGGGCTGCACGCGGTTCATGCAGGGTTTCATCAAGAAGGTCTTCATCGCCGACACCCTCGCCGTGGTGGCCGACCATTGCTTCGCCCTGCAAAACCCGACCACGGGCGATGCCTGGCTTGGCGCGCTGGCCTACACCGCACAGCTGTATTTCGACTTCTCCGGTTACAGCGACATGGCCATCGGCCTGGGCCTGATGATGGGTTTCCGCTTCATGGAAAACTTCAAGCAGCCGTACATCAGCCAGTCGATCACCGAGTTCTGGCGCCGCTGGCACATCAGCCTGTCGACCTGGCTGCGTGACTACCTCTACATCACCCTCGGCGGTAACCGCAAAGGCACGCTGATGACCTATCGCAACCTGTTCCTGACCATGCTGCTCGGTGGTCTGTGGCACGGCGCGAACATCACCTACATCGTCTGGGGTGCGTGGCACGGCATGTGGCTGGCGATTGAAAAAGCGCTGGGCCTGAACACTTCGCCGCGCAGCCTCAACCCGATCCGCTGGGCGCTGACCTTCCTGCTGGTGGTCATGGGCTGGGTGATCTTCCGCGCCGAGAACCTGCACGTTGCGGGCCGCATGTACGGCGCGATGTTCAGCTTCGGCGACTGGTCGCTGTCGGAACTCAATCAAGCGAGCCTCACCGGCCTGCAAGTCGCGACCCTCGTTGTGGCTTACGTGACCCTGGCGTTTTTCGGCCTGCGTGATCTTTACACCAACCAACCTCCGGTGAAGACCAAACCTGTGGTCAACGTCGAGAGCGACGGCCCTGCCGGTGCGCAACCGGGCCTGATCAAGGCCGCGCCTGGCGAAAACCCGGCGAGCATCCACGAGCCAGGCTACACCGTCGGCGTCGACGCCCAGGTACAACCGGCGTACTGGACGGCGGACTGGTCGCGCTACGTGATGCGCGGGCTGATCCTGCTGCTGTTCATCGCCTCGATTCTCAAACTCTCGGCGCAAAGCTTCTCGCCGTTCCTTTACTTCCAGTTCTGAGGGATCTGACATGACCCGCTCATTACGCATCTTCTACATCGCGCTGTTTCTGGTGACCCTGCTGGTGCTCGGTCTGTGGTCGGTGCGCAGCTTCTTCGGCTTCAGCACCAACGCCGACGCGACGGTGCTCAACGGCCGCTGGACCAAAGCCGTGGAAACCCACTACGACGATGAATTCCCGATCAAGCGCCTGGGCACCAACCTCTGGGCCGCGCTGGATTTCAAACTGTTCAATGAAGGTCGTCCGGGCGTGGTGCTCGGTCGCGATCAGTGGTTGTACAGCGATGAGGAATTCAACCCGATCGTCAACGAAGAGCTGAACCTGCAAGGCAACTATGCGCTGGTCGAAGGCGTGCGCCAGACCCTGAAAGAGAAAGGCGTGAAACTGGTGATGGCGATCGTACCGGCCAAGGTTCGCCTGTACCCGGAACACCTGGGTGAAGTGAAACCGGCAAGCATCCACGCCAACCTGTACGAGGATTTCCACGCCCGGGTCGCAGCGGACAAGATCCTCGCCCCCGACCTGCTCGGCCCGCTGCAAACCGCCAAGCAGAACGGTCAGCAAGTGTTCCTGCGCACCGACACCCACTGGACCCCGGAAGGCGCGGAAATCGCCGCCAACACCCTGGCCAAGACCATCGCTGACAAGTTCCCGCTCAGCGGCGAGCCGCAGCGCTTCGTCACCACGCCTGCCGAGAAGGTCACGCACAAGGGCGACCTGCGTCTGTTCCTGCCGCTGGATCCGCTGTTCGAAAACCTGATGCCGGCGCAAGAGCCGCTGCAAAAGCGCAACACCGTGGCTGCCGCCGAGCAGCCTGCCGGTGACGACGCGCTGTTCGCCAACAGCGAAGTGCCAGTTGCACTGATCGGCACCAGCTACAGCGCCAACCCCAACTGGAACTTTGTCGGTGCGCTGAAACAAGCGCTGCACAGCGACGTCGTCAACTACGCAGAAGACGGCCACGGCCCGATCCTGCCGATGCTCAGCTACCTGAAAAGCGATGACTTCAAGAACAGCCCGCCACAGGTGCTGATCTGGGAGTTTCCTGAACGATATCTGCCTGTGAACAACGAAATCGGCGACGCCGACCCGCAGTGGGTCGCAGAGCTTAAACAAGCCGGCGCGCGCCAACAAAACGTAGCAATCAACACTAAATCCGAGACGCCCGATCGGGCGCAAAACTGAAAGAGAGGTACACCATGACTTTCACTACAACTCCTCGTCGTCTCGCAAAACGCATTGCTCTGGTCGCCGGTCTGAGCGTGCTGTCGGTCCAGGCCTTCGCCGGTGGCGACGCTGCGCTGTACGGCCCGACTGCACCGAAAGGCTCGACCTTTGTGCGCGTCTACAACGCCAGCAACGCTGAAGTCAGCGCAACCGTCGGCAGCACCAACCTCGCCGACGTCGCGCCGCTGGCCAGCAGCGATTTCAGCTTCATGCCGGGCGGTGACTACAGCGCCAAGGTCGGCAGCCAGACCCTGCCGGTGAAACTCGCCGGTGACCATTACTACACCCTGGTGAACAACGCTTCCGGCGCGCCGCAACTGATCGAAGAACCTCCGTTCAAGAACAAGCAGAAATCCCTGGTGCGCGTGCAGAACCTCAGCGACAAGCCGCTGACCCTGAAGACCGCCGACGGCAAGACCGACGTGGTGCCGAACGTGGCCGCCAAGGGCCGTGGCGAGCGTGAAATCAATCCCGTGAAAGTCAGCCTGGCGCTGTACGAAGGCGACAAGAAAGTCGGCGACGTGAAACCGGTCGCCCTGGAGCGTGGTGAAGCAGCAGTGCTGTACGTCACCGGTAACGGCAGCAACCTGTCGCCAGTCTGGGTGAAACGCCCGGTGTCGACCCGCTAACCCACTTTTGAACTGACGCAATTTTCCTTTGTGGGAGCGAGCTTGCTCGCGATAGCGGTCCGGCATTCACAACATGTGTCGACTGATACGCCGCCTTCGCGAGCAAGCTCGCTCCCACAGGGGCTCTGACCCAATCGATTTTATGGAGTAAACAATATGATTCCGGTGATCTTGTCAGGTGGTAGCGGTTCACGTCTTTGGCCGCTTTCGCGCAAGCAATTCCCTAAGCAGTTCCTCGCCCTGACCGGCGAACACACGCTGTTCCAGCAGACCCTCGAGCGTCTGGTGTTCGAAGGCATGGACACCCCGATCGTGGTCTGCAACAAGGATCACCGCTTCATCGTCAACGAGCAGTTGGCCAACCGCAATCTGGAATGCCAACGCATCCTGATGGAACCGTTCGGTCGCAACACCGCACCGGCCGTGGCGCTGACCGCGATGATGCTGGTCAATGAAGGTCGCGACGAACTGATGCTGGTGCTGCCGGCCGACCACGTTCTGGAAGACCAGAAAGCCCTGCAACGTGCGCTGGCCCTGGCCACCGTCGCTGCAGAAAACGGCGAAATGGTACTGTTCGGCGTACCGGCCACCAAACCGGAAACCGGTTACGGCTACATCAAGTCCACCGGCGATTCGCTGCTGCCGGAAGGCGTGAGCCGTGTCTCGCACTTCGTGGAAAAACCCGACGTCAAACGCGCCACCGAGTACGTCGAGTCCGGCGGTTACTACTGGAACAGCGGCATGTTCCTGTTCCGCGCCAGCCGCTTCCTCGAAGAGCTGAAAAAGCACGATCCGGACATCTACGACACCTGCCTGCTGACCCTCGAACGCAGCCAGCAAGACGCCGACACCATCACCTTCGACGAAGCCACCTTCGCCTGCTGCCCTGACAACTCCATCGACTATTCCGTGATGGAAAAAACCCAGCGCGCCTGCGTGGTGCCGCTGACCGCCGGCTGGAGCGATGTCGGCTGCTGGTCGTCGCTGTGGGAGGTCAACGAGAAGGACGCCAACGGCAACGTCAGCAAGGGCGACGTGGTGATCCAGGACAGCAAGAACTGCATGATCCACGGCAACGGCAAACTGGTGTCGGTGATCGGTCTGGAAAACATCGTGGTGGTCGAAACCAAGGACGCCATGATGATCGCCCACAAGGACAAGGTCCAAGGCGTCAAGCAGATGGTCAACACCCTCAACGAGCAGGGTCGCAGCGAAACCCAGAACCATTGCGAGGTCTACCGTCCGTGGGGCTCCTACGACTCGGTGGACATGGGCGGGCGTTTCCAGGTCAAGCACATCTCGGTCAAACCGGGCGCGTGCCTGTCGCTGCAGATGCACCACCACCGCGCCGAACACTGGATCGTGGTCAGCGGCACTGCCGAAGTGACCTGCGATGAAAACGTGTTCCTGCTCTGCGAGAACCAGTCGACCTACATCCCGATCGCCTCGGTCCATCGCCTGCGCAACCCGGGCAAGATCCCGCTGGAAATCATCGAAGTGCAGTCAGGCTCGTACCTGGGCGAAGACGATATCGAGCGCTTCGAAGACATCTACGGTCGCTCCACCCCGATCGAACGCGGCGTGTCGGTGAAAACCATCGCGCAGTAAGCGCTCCGCAATAAGAAGCCCCCGTCCAGCCCGCTGCGTCCCCTATCCGCAGCGGGTTGGGCGGGGGCTTTTTTGTTCGCCAACCGCCTCCAGGCTTAGGTAGGATGAACCTTCCCTGCCCACGAGGTTTCGCGACATGTTCATCGGCGTCTTGCTGGTCATCACCTGGCTGATCCTGCTGTTGCGCTACCCGGCCAAGGCCTTGCCGGTGTCGATGGCCGCCGCTGTGGGCCTGGGGCTTGTGGCGATGTGGGTGGTGTGGCTGGACAACCGCGAGGTCAAGCAACTGGCGCGGCTTGAACTGCGCATCGTCTATGCCCCAGAGCATTGCCCCGCCGACCGCCCGCTGCTGCTCAAGATGAACAACGGCAACGACGTGCCGCTGACCGAACTGCGCTGGCGTATCGCGGCGTACGCGCCGGGCGACACCGTGAACCTGGCCGACAATCAATACGCCGCCCCACGCTATCGCGGCCCCGGCGAATTGCAGGCTGGCGGCAATTGGGAAGACTGTTTGCCGATGCCGCCGCTGCGTCCCGGTTATCGCCCGCAAACCCTGGAGTTTCGCGCCGAGCGATTGCAGGGTAGTTTCTCCGACTGATCCCCTCTCCCACTCTTTTGCACAAGGAATGCGCCATGCCCGTTGCGTTGATTACCGGTTGTTCCAGCGGCATCGGCCGCGCCCTCGCCGATGCCTTCAAAAGCACCGGCTACGAGGTCTGGGCCAGTGCACGCAAGGCTGAAGATGTCGCGGCACTCGCAGCTGCCGGGTTCACGGCGGTGCAGCTCGACGTCAATGACAACGTCGCGCTGGAACAACTCGCCGAGCGAATCAACCAGCAACACGGCGGCCTCGACGTGCTCATCAACAATGCCGGTTACGGCGCCATGGGGCCGCTGCTCGACGGCGGTGTTCCGGCCATGCAGCGCCAGTTCGAGACCAACGTGTTTTCAATTGTCGGCGTGACCCGTGCGCTGTTCCCGGTGCTGCGCCGGGCGAAGGGATTGGTGGTGAATGTCGGCAGTGTTTCCGGGGTGCTGGTCACGCCATTTGCCGGCGCGTATTGCGCATCGAAAGCGGCGGTGCATGCGTTGAGCGATGCATTGCGCATGGAGCTGGCGCCGTTCGGAATTCGCGTGATGGAAGTGCAGCCGGGGGCGATTCAATCGAGCTTCGCCAAAAATGCCGGGCATGAGGCCGAACAACTGATCAACGAACAATCGCCGTGGTTTCCCCTGCGCGAAGGCATTCGGGCGCGGGCCAAGGCTTCGCAGGACAAACCGACGCCGGCCAGCGACTTTGCCGCCGAGTTGCTCAAGGCTGTGCAGCAGAGCAAACCGCCACGGCTGATCCGCATCGGCAATGGCAGCCGGGCGTTGCCGCTGCTGGCGACGTTGTTGCCGAAGGGGTTGCTGGAATCGACGTTGATGAAGCGTTTCGGCTTGCGCGGGCAACTCTAAGAGATCGAGTCGACCCCATCGCCAGCAGGCTGGCTCCCACAAGGGATTTCGGCAGGGCGCAGAAAATGTGTGGGAGCCAGCCTGCTGGCGATGGGGCCAGAACAGCCAATACAGAATCTCAGCCCCAACCTTTCATGAAATCAATGAACGCCCGCACCTTCAACGGCAGGTGCCGGGTGTCCGGGTACAGCGCGTACACGCCTTGCCGGGCGAAGCGAAAGTCCGGCAACAAGCGCTGTAACCGCCCGGCGTCCAAGTCTTCCTGAATCAGCCATTGCGGCAGAATCGCCACGCCTTGCCCGGTCAGTGCAAAGGCACGCAGGGTCGCGGAGTTGTCGGCAACAATGGCGGTGGTCCCCGGTTTCGCCTGATAGATATGCTCGGTGCCGGCGGAATCGGTAACCGTCATTTCCGGCACTCGCCCATGCCCCAGCGTCGGCATCGACTCCAGCACCACCAGCGTATCGACCGGCACAAATCGCTCAACCAGCCCCGGCGCCGCCACGGCAAACACTTCGAACGTCGACAACTGCACCGCCCGCAGATTGGAGTCGTGCATACGGCCCAGACGAATTGCCATGTCAAAGCGTTCGGAGATCAGATCGGCATGGGTCGAAGAGGTGGACAAGTGAATGTTCAGTTGCGGCTGCTGTTGTCGAAACACCTCCAGCGCCGGCACCACCTGAGCCAGCGCGAACTCCACGGTCGTGGTGATGCGCAGGGTGCCCTTGAGTTGCGAGTGCTCCGAGCGTGCCTCCTCGATGGCCAGCCGTGCTTCGTCCAGCGTGCGCAAACAGCGTCGATAAAAACGTTCGCCGGCATCGGTCAGGGCCAGTTGCCGGGTGTTGCGGGTGAGCAAGGTGACGCCCAACTCTTCTTCCAGCCGCTTGAGGTTGAAGCTCACCACCGCGCGCGTCTGCCCCAGGATGTCAGCGGCCGCGGTCAGAGAGCCGGCCTCGACCACGGCTTTGAAGGTATCGAATCGATCCAGGCTGACCATATTCGCAGCGCTCGTCGTCAAAATAATTTTGACAAACTAGCAGCCAAACCAGCGTATTTCTATCGCCACAAGCGCCCTACCCTGCACGCCTCATCACAGGGAAGCTGCCATGGCCTATCGCTCGAAAGTCGCGCTGGTGTATCTGTTGGGGTTCGCCCTCGACCTGCTGAACATGTTCGCCGCGAGCATTGCCTACCCGGACATTGCCGCGCAGTTGCACGCCTCGGTGACGCAACTGGCGTGGATCACCAACGCCTACATGCTCGGGCTCACGTTGATCATTCCGATGAGCGTGTGGCTGGCTGCGCGGGTGGGCGAGCGGCGGCTGATCCTCGGTTCGCTGCTGGTGTTCGGGATTGCCTCCGGGCTCATCGCTCAGGCGAGTTCGATTGAAAGCCTGATCGGCTGGCGACTGCTGCAAGGGCTCGGTGGCGGGTTGCTGCTGCCGGTGGGTCAGGCCTTGGCCTATCGGGAGTTTCCGGCGACACAACGTGCACACTTCACTGGCGTGGTTTTGTTGGTGGCGCTGATGGTGCCGGCCCTGTCGCCAGCGGCGGGTGGTTTGATCGTTGAGGCATTGTCGTGGCGCTGGATTTTCTACCTGAACATGCCGGTGGCGCTTTTCGCTTTCGGTCTGGGCCTGCTCTGGTTGAAAGTGGATCAGCCAGCAAACGCACGCCCGACACTGGACTCCCGCGGCTTGCTGCTGGCGGTGGCAGCGCTGAGTCTGTTGCTGATGGCCGTCAGTCTGGCGAGCGAGCCCGCAACCCGACATCTCGCGGGCGCTGTCCTGCTGCTCAGCGTCATCACCTTGTGCATCTACCTGCGTGATGGCTGGAGCAAACCGGGTGCAGTCCTTGATCTGCAACTGATCAAGAACCCTTCGTTGCGCCTGGCGATGCTGATCTATCTATTCGTGCCCGGCATCTTCACCGGCACCAACATGATTGCCGTGTTGTACCTGCACGACCTCGGTTTCGGTGCAGCACAAACCGGGGCGCTGATGCTGTCCTGGGCGGCCGCCTCGGGTGTGGCGATCATGCTGGGCAAACGCAGCTTCAACCGGATCGGCCCCAAGCCATTGCTGATCGCCGGCATGCTGTTGCAATGCGTTGGCATCGTCGTGCTGATGCAGATCGAGCAACCCGTCAGCGCCCTGTTGATCCTCGCCTATGCCCTGATGGGATTGGGTGGCAGTCTGTGCAGCGTCACCGCGCAGACCCTTGCATTTGTCGGCATCACACCGGAAAAAATGGGCCACTCCAGCGCCTTGTGGAATATCAATCGCCAACTCGGTTTCTGCCTCGGCGCGGCGCTGCTCAGTTCATTGCTGGGCGCATTGGGCGCCAACGGTTTCAAATACTGCTTTCTCGCCGCCGCGTTGCTGACGCTGTTGCCGATGGCCGCCGTGCTGCGATTCGACTCGACAAAAGTGTTCAACCTTCTGCGCTCACCTCACCTTCAGGAAAAATCCACATGACTGACTATGCCGACTATTTTGACGAAGTGATCCAGGCCCATGAGGCCATCGAACGATGGTTTTCCGTGGAGGAAAACGAGGCTGCACTGGAGCGATTGCTGACACGTTTTTCGCCCCGTTTTTCCATGGTGACGCCGCTGGGGCGCGTGCTGGATTTCGAGGCCTTGCGTGCGTTGTTTCAAATGGCGGGCGGCAAGAAGAGCGGGTTCCGGATCGAGCTCGGCGAGCTTACGGGGATTGCCTTGCATGAAGGTGGTGCGACGGTGAGTTACCGCGAACAGCAGACCGATGCCAGTGGATCGCACACGGATCGGCGCTCAACCGTGGTGTTTGAAAAAACCGAATCCGGGCGGGTGATCTGGCGGCATCTGCACGAGACGTTTTGCAGCGAGTAGCTATCGGGCATCTTCCAAACAGACCGCGTTGCCCTCTTCGCGAGCAAGCTCGCTCCCACAAGGGATCTTCCGTGCGGCACAGATCCAGTGTGGGAGCGAGCTTGCTCGCGAATGGCTACAACGCGGTCTGTCAGTTATCCACAGCGTCCTGCTTCACAACAACGGTGCAGGTAATCCCCGCCGCCAGCAGCACACCCTCCGGTACCTCATCGATGTGAATCCGCACCGGCACCCGTTGCGCCAGACGCACCCAGTTGAAGGTCGGGTTCACATCGGCGATCAGCTCGCGGCTTTCCGGGTTGTCACGGTCGTAGATGCCGCGGGAAATGCTCTCCACGTGGCCCTTGAGGACTTCGCCGCTCATCAGTTGCATGTCGGCTTTATCGCCGACACGCACGTGAGGCAGTTTGGTTTCTTCGAAGAAGCCGTAGACCCAGAACGAGTTCATGTCGACCACGGCCATTTTCGCCTCGCCGATGCGGGCGTAATCGCCGCGATGGACGTTGAGGTTGGTCACGTAGCCGTCCACCGCCGCCCGCACTTCGGTGCGTTTGAGGTTGAGTTCGGCCGCCTCCAGTTGCGCCTGAGCCTGTTGGTAATCGGCCAGTGCCGAGTCGGCGATGTTGCTGGCGTCGTCGCGGTTTTCCTTGGAGATCACCAAGGCGTCCATATCGGCGCGGCGATGGGCGTTGACCCTGCGCATCTCCCAGGTGGCCTTGCGCGAAGCCACCAGCGACTGCGCTTGTTTCACCGCGAGGCGGTAGTGCTCGGGGTCGATCTGCATCAGCAGATCACCTTTTTTTACCAACTGGTTGTCGCGCACCGGCACGTCGACAACTTCACCGGTGACATCGGCCGCGACGTTGATGATGTCGGCGCGCACCCGGCCGTCGCGGGTCCACGGCGTGTTCATGTAGTGCTCCCACAACGTGCGGCCGATCCACAATGCCAGGGCCAGCACCAGCAGGGTTGCGAGCAGGCTGAAAAACTTTTTCATCGGGACAATTCTCAGACTCAACGGTAGACAGTCAGCGCCATCGCGCCGAACAGACAGGTAAACAGGCTCAGGCGCAGCAGCGCCGGGTGCCAGAAGAAACGGTACAGATCGAACCCCGACAGAAACCGGTCCAGCGCCCAGGCCAGCGCCGCAGCGACAAAAAACATCAGGGTCATGGTCGGCATGTACACGCCGTGGAAGGCGATTTCACGAGGCATGGGCAAGTCCTTCGGGCTTGGCGATGGCATAGGCAGCGAGTGGCGATTGCGGGTCGAGCAGCGAGGTGCGGATGAAGTGCAGGTAGCTCTTCACCCGACGCAGGGCCGAGGTATCGAAGTGCGGTGCGAACGGCTCGTCAGTGGCGGCGACCCGGCTGATCGCGTGATCGACCGCGACCAGTGCGCGTTCCAGATTGCTCGAATTCGGTTGCAGGAACAGCCGCACCAGCGAGCGCCCCATGACCCGGATCGCCTGACGCCATGGCTGGGATTCGGCATACGCCGGATGCACCGGCAGGATCGCCTGCTCCTTGCGCAACTCGATGATCGCGTGGCCGACTTCCAGCACCACGAACATCCAGCGCAGCAGGTTTTTCTGCACCAGCGGCTGACCGGCCGCCAGACCGTAAGCCTGATGCATCAGGTCGCGGGTGCGACTTTCGAAACTCGACGCCAGGCCTTTGAGTTTGCCGCTGATCGCATACACCACTTGCCCGCGCAGGTCTTGCTCCAGGCGCTGCCACAACCAGCGGCTGTTCGGTGGCAGGATGATTGCCCCCGCCGCCGCGCAGACCAGCATGCCCATGACCATCGCGATGTAGTCGTTGATGAAGGTGTAGGGGTTGTAGATCGTCAGGTTGTCCGGCACGGAACCTGTGCTGAAGAAGATCAGCAACCCGAGGCCGACGCCGGCATATTGCGGTCGCGAAGTGAGGAACGATCCGAGCACGATCACCGGCGCGAGCATCACACACAGCAGAGGAAAACCGTCGATCCACGGGAAGATGAAAAACATCTCGACGAAGCCGATCAACGCCCCGAGGAACGTGCCGCAGGCCATCTGGAACGCCATGCGTTTCGGGTTCGGTGTCGCCGCCGACAGGCCCACGGTGGCGGCGGCGATCAGGGTCATGGTCGCGCCGCTCGGCCACGCGGTGGCGACCCAGTAACTGCCGAGCACGACCAGAATGAACGCGGCACGAATCCCCGAAGCGGCCGCCGCCCACCAGCTGGTCTGCGGGGTGAACGGTTCGTCCCAACGCTCGCGTTCGTGACTGTGATCGGCCAGCGAGGCGTGGGTCTGTGCATAACTGTGCAAGTCATCGACGAAGCGATACAGCAGCTCATACGCGGTATGGAAATCCAGCTGCTCGGCGTCGCTCGGCTCGCTCTCCTGGAAGATCGCCCGCAAGCTGCGCACCCGCGCCGGCAAGCCTTCCTTGTACGCCGCGAGCGCGAGCACCAGACGCGCCGCATCCGGGCTGGTCAGGGCGCGGCCGCTGAAGCCGTCGAGCACTTCGGCCAGATCCTGCAGGCCCGGTTTGATCGCTGCTTCCACATGGTCGGCGCCGTTGCGACGCAGGCGTTCGAGCAACTGGTGCAAGGCGTTGAATCGGGTGGTGATACCCATGAATTCGCTGTTCAGGCGACTGAGCCGACCGTTGCGCCGACGCATGTGCGGGTCTTCGAACACGGTCACACTGCGCAGCCCCTCCAACCCCACCGCTTCGGCAATGAAGCGCACGTTGCTGGCCTCGAACGACTCCGGTTTGCTGCGCCCGCGCAAGCCATCGGTGACGAACAGGGCGAACACACCGAAGCGCTGATACAAGGCGTTGCGCATCGCCGCGCTGGCGGTTTGCGGCAGGATCGCGGCGCTGACCAGGGTCGAGCAAAGAATCCCCAGCGAGATCTCCAGCACCCGCCACACCGCTGCCATGAACGCGCCGTCAGGATGGGCGAGCGCCGGCAAGCCGACCATCGCCGCCGTGTACCCGGCCAGCACAAAACCGTAGGCGCGGAAGTTGCGGCAGCGGGCGGCGCCGGCCGAGCAGATACCGACCCAGATCGCCAGCGAGCCGAGGAACAGTTCGGTGTTCTGGGCGAACAGGGAAATCAGCGTGACCATCATCGCCGACCCGGCCAGGGTGCCGAGGAAACGATAGAAACTCTTGGCGAACACCTGGCCGCTCTGCGGCTGCATGACGATGAACACGGTGATCATCGCCGTGCGCGGTTGCGGCAGTTCCAGACGCATCGCCAGCCACAGGGTCAGGAATGCAGCAATCAACACCTTGAAGATGTAGACCCAGGTCACGCCGTCGCTGCGCGCCCAGTCAAAGAAACCCCGGCGCCATTCCAGGGAGTAGAGCCAGCGCAAAGGTGCGGGCAAGGGAGTCATTCAAATGTGCTCAATGAATTTCAGGTCGGACCCGGCCCCTGTGGGAGCGAGCTTGCTCGCGAATGCGGTGTATCAGCCGACATGTGTGCTGGCTGACACTCCCGCTTCGCGAGCAAGCTCGCTCCCACAGGGATTGTGTGTTCAACGAAGGAGAACCGGCGTTTTTGGTGCCTGGGTTTGTTGTGCCGTTGGCACGTCTTTACCCGCGCCAAGACCGCCGCCCAATGCCGTCACCAGTTCCGCGTGGGCACTCAAGCGCGCCGCCTGCACCTGCTGCTGAACCTGCTGCTGTTTGAACAGCAAGGTCTGGGCGTTGAGCACGTTGAGGTAATCGGTGAGGCCGCGCTGATAAGCGATCATCGCGATGTCGTAAGTCTTCTGCGCGGTGGCCACGGACTCGGCAGCGAACGTCTGCTGCTTGTCCATCGACTCGCGGCGGATCAACTGATCCGAGATGTTCTTCAGCGCATTGACCAGGGTCTGGTTGTAATGCGCGACGGCGATGTCATAACCCGCCGAGGCCTCACCGAGTTCGGCACGCAGTCGCCCACCGTCGAAGATCGGCAGCGAGATCGCCGGCCCGACGTTGTAGTTGAGCTTCTTGCCGGTCAGGAACTCCAGCGCTCCGCCGCCGGTAGCCATATAGCCGAGGCTGCCGACCAGATCGACGTTGGGGTAGAACCCGGCATGCGCGACATCGATCCCGCGCGCCTGCGCCGCCACTTGCCAGCGACTGGCGACCACGTCGGGACGCTGGCCGAGCAGTTCGGCGGGCAGTGCCGACGGCAGTTTCAGCGCCGCGCCCAGCGACAGGGTCGGACGCTGCAATTGCGCACCGGCGCCCGGCCCTTTGCCGGCCAGTGCCGCAATCTGGTTGCGGCTCAGGGCGATTTCTTCGTCCAGCGCATCCAGTTGCCGATGGGTTTCCGGCAGGGGTGTTTCGGCCTGGCTGACTTCAAAGTGCGTGCCGATCCCGCCGTCCAGGCGTTTCTGCGCCAGCTCGAGAATCTGCTGTTGCTGCTTGAGTGTCGCCGCGACGATGTCGCGCTGGGCGTAATGCAGCGAGAGCTCGATGTAGGCGCGCACGATGTTGTTCTGCAATTCGAGCTGCGCCTGACGCGCCTCGGCAGCGCTCATGTGCGCCAGATCGACGGCCCGCTCGGTGCTGTTGCTTTCACGACCCCAGAGGTCGAGGGCATAACTGAAACCCAGCGCGGCGTTGTTGTCCCAGGTGGTGCTGTTGGCCAGCTCACCGGGACCGTAGAACTGATCGGTCGGCCAGTTGTGGCGCTTGAGGGTCGACTCGCCATTGATCTGCAACGACTCGGCGGCTTCGGCGACACCGGCCATGGACCGGGCCTGACGCACTCGCGCGGCGGCCATCGCTATGGTCGGGCTGCCTTGCACGGCAAGGTCGATCCAATGATTGAGTTGCGGGTCGCCATAGGCTTGCCACCATTGGGCGGTGGGCCAGTTTGCGTCACGGGCGGCGTGGGCGATGGCCTCGTCGGTGGCCAGTTCATTGGCCTCCAGAGCCTTGCCCTGCGGGGCAATCCCTCCGGTTCCGATGCAGCCGCCGAGACCTAACGAAAGAGCCAGAACACTGAGCGGCAAAAGCGCTCTGTTGATGCGACGCGGCACTGCTGCGAATTCCTGAGGTGGGAGATGTTTCGAGGTGGGCGCAATTCTAGGGGGCGCCCTGAACGGCGATAAGCTGGGTTTTCTGCGAATCTTTGTTACGGTTAACGAGATAATCCCTTGGTCGGGGGTCTCAGCCCCTGAAACTTCGTGTCACAATTTGCCATCTCCCTTGAGAGCACCCCATGGACACTTTGCAAAACATGCGCGCCTTCAGTTGTGTTGCCGAAGCGGGCAGCTTCACCGCCGCCGCCGTGCAACTCGACACCACCACCGCCAACGTCTCGCGCGCGGTCTCCAACCTTGAGGCCCACCTGCAAACCCGCCTGCTCAACCGCACGACCCGCCGCATCGCGCTCACCGAAGCCGGCAAGCGCTACCTGTTGCGCTGCGAGCAGATCCTCGCCTACGTCGAAGAGGCCGAAGCCGAAGCCAGCGAAGCCCACGCCCGCCCGGCCGGACAATTGAAAGTGCACACCATGACCGGGATCGGCCAGCACTTCGTGATCGACGCCATCGCCCGCTACCGCAAGACCCACCCGGACGTGACCTTCGACCTGACCATGGCCAACCGCGTACCGGACCTGCTCGATGAAGGCTACGACGTGTCCATCGTCCTCGCTCGCGAACTGCCGGACTCGGGCTTCGTCTCGCAACGCCTGGGCATCACCTACAGCATCGTCTGCGCCTCCCCGGCCTACGTGAAAGCCAACGGCTGCGCACAGAAACCCAGCGACCTGCTGAACCACGCCTGCCTGCGCCTGGTGAGCCCGGTGATCCCCCTGGAAAAATGGGCCTTCGACGGCCCGGAAGGCCAGGAAATGGTCACCATCAACAGCTCACCGTTCCTGGTGAACTCCGCCGACGCGATGAAAACCGCGATCACCAGTGGGATGGGTGTCGGTGTATTGCCTGTGTATGCCGCGATCGAAGGCTTGCGCAATGGCTCGCTGGTGCGTGTGATGCCCAACTACCGCTCGCAGGAACTGAACCTGTATGCGATCTACCCGTCGCGGCAGTATCTGGATGCGAAGATCAAGACCTGGGTCGAGTATCTGCGTGGGTCGTTGCCGGAGATTCTGGCGGGGCATCAAGCGGAATTGGCGGCTTATGAAATGAGTGGGAGTCTGGCGGGGGTGCGGGTGGCGAATTAACAAATTGTATTGAGGCGTACTTCGGATCAAAAAGCTTTGATGATGCAAGCTTTTATAGCTTCAGGATCTAAAATACTGTCAAAACTGACAGTGGTCATTCCAAGACAGAACGTGAAAACTGTCTCCTCGAAACATAAATCCACTGTTAAGGAAATGACATGAAAAGAAACGCAAGCGGGACATTCAACTTAAAGTTCCACAAAAACTTTAAATATCCAACCTATAACGGAAAAGTATTTTTTTTCTTTGACACGGACCCCAACATGGTTCTACTGAGCGAGGAGGACCTTAATCAGACCGAATCAAACTCCATCGGACTCACGCTCTCAAAAGCCATTCCCGTGGGCAGGCACGAAATCCATCCCGGCAACACATTCATAAAAACCCTACCCGACTTTTTCGAAAAATACGAGGACGAAAATGGCGAAGTTATTGTAAGGGAGAAATATCCCGCAAAAAATAACGCAGGTTATATTGACGTTAAAAAAGTCGACATTGCCACCGGCGTTTTAGTCGCAGACATCAACTTCACGATCCAGTCACAATTTACGGGCGAAACCTATCAAGCCGTTGGCAAAATTGACGTGCAGGGCTGGACAGTTCCGTAATTACATAATTGCCGACAAACTCGCCAGCCGTTCAGAAGAAGTATTCAAATCTGTCCGAATGACTGGCGAGATTTTACGTAAATGCACTCTCGCAAAACGCGGCCAAAGAATGTTAGCTTGCTTGGCAATAAAGCCCCGAAGCCGAGCCCATAGCGATGAAAAAAACAGTCCTGGCCTTCAGCCGCATCACCCCCCCCATGATCGAACGCCTGCAACAGGACTTCGACGTCATCGTCCCCAACCCGAAAAACGGCGACATCAACGCCCAGTTCAACGAAGCCCTGCCCCACACCCACGGCCTGATCGGCGTCGGTCGCAAACTCGGCAAGGCCCAACTGGAAAACGCCGCGAAACTCGAAGTGGTCTCCAGCGTCTCCGTCGGCTACGACAACTACGACCTCGCCTACTTCAACGAACGCGGGATCATGCTCACCAACACCCCGGACGTCCTCACCGAAAGCACCGCAGACCTGGCCTTCGCCCTGATCATGAGCAGCGCCCGCCGCGTCGCCGAACTGGACGCCTGGACCAAGGCCGGCCAATGGCAGGCAAGCGTCGGCGCACCGCTATTCGGTTGCGACGTACATGGCAAGACCCTGGGCATCGTCGGCATGGGCAACATCGGCGCCGCCGTCGCCCGTCGCGGGCGCCTGGGTTTCAACATGCCGATCCTCTACAGCGGCAACAGCCGCAAGACCGCACTGGAACAAGAACTCGGTGCCCAATTCCGCAGCCTTGATCAGTTGCTGGCCGAAGCGGATTTTGTGTGTCTGGTCGTGCCACTCAGCGACAAGACCCGCCACCTGATCAGCCATCGCGAACTGGCGTTGATGAAGCCGGACGCGATTCTGGTGAACATCTCCCGTGGCCCGGTCGTCGACGAACCGGCACTGATCGAAGCCCTGCAAAACAACCGCATTCGCGGCGCCGGCCTCGACGTCTACGAGAAAGAACCGCTGGCAGAATCGCCGCTGTTCCAGCTGAAAAACGCCGTCACCCTGCCGCATATCGGCTCGGCGACAAATGAAACCCGCGAAGCCATGGCCAACCGCGCACTGGCCAACCTGCGCAGCGCCCTGCTCGGCGAGCGGCCGCAGGATCTGGTCAATCCGCAGGTCTGGAAGGGCTGACAAAAAAGGGGCAGACGTCGCCAAACGCCTGCCCCTTTTACTGCCAGAACACTCAGGCCAGTTTGCCGTGACTCGGCAATGCCGGCGCCTTGGGTTTGCGGAACACCAGCACATTGCCCAGCATCACCAGCACAAGTCCCGCCAACGCCGGCGCTGTCCATTGATAACCTTCGGCAAAGGCCGAAACGTTCAGCGCCACCACCGGGAACAGCACTGTGCAATAAGCTGCGCGCTCCGGCCCCATGCGACCGACCAGCGTCAGGTACGCGGTGAAGCCGATCACCGACCCCGGAATCACCAGATACAGCAGCGCGCCGATGTAACGCGACGTCCATTCCATCTCGAACGGAATGCCTTTGACCAGACACCACACCGACAACATCGCCGCGCCGTAGGCCATGCCCCAAGCATTGGTGGTCAGCGGCTTGAGGCCGGCCTTCTGTTGCAGGCTCGACAACATGTTGCCCGCCGAGAAACACAGGGTGCCGCAGAGCGCCAGGCCCAGGCCGAGCAAGGTTTGCGGAGTGGCGTGATGCCCCGCCAGTTCCGGCCAGAACAACAGGCCCAGGCCGCCCAGCCCCAGCGCCCCGCCCATCAACACATTGCGTGCGATCCGTTGACCGAAGAAAACCCGCGCATTCAGTGCGTTCCACAACGTTGCGGTTGAAAACACCACCGCCACCAGACCGCTGGGGATCCACTGGCTGGCGGTCAGGAAACACATGAAGTTGACACAGAACAGGCACAAGCCCTGCGCGACACAGATCAGATGCCCGCGCCGGCTCATCGGTTGCAGGCGACGGCTGAGCAGCAACAACGCAAACAACACCAGCGCGGCGAGACCGAAGCGATAGACGATCGACACCGGAATCGCCACCACGCCCAGTTGCCATTTAAGGGCGATCCAGGTGGTGCCCCAGATCAGCACGGTCAACAAATACAACGACAGGTTCATGGCAGACACTCCTCAATTGGGTTTCAGTGTCCGCCCACGCCCTCCACCCTCGCTTGCATAAACTTGCGCTTTTGTCGGCGCGCAGGCTGGCAGCGCGAAATCTACGGAGTAGGATGCAAGGCGTTGAAGAGAACCGATCATGGCCGCCATCGATACCCTGCAAGTCTTTCAAGCCCTCAACAATTCGCCCAATGCACGCCTTGTGCACAGCGCCGAGTTGGGTGACGGCCTGTCTGCAGCCTTGTGGACCAATCACCACGACGCCCAAGAATACGAAGCGCCGAGCCATCACACCCTCTCCTGCTACATCGCCGGCGGCACCGGCACCTTCCGCCGTGGCGAACCCGGCCACAAGGGCGGTCCGGACAAGTTGTGCATCCTGCCGGCCGACCACGAATCGGGTTGGGTCATCAACGGCGATATTCGCCTGGCTCACTTGTATTTCAGCGCCGAACAATTTGCCTTGGGGTGCGTGACGCTGCTGGATCGCGAGCCCCGGGAAATGCAGCTGCGCGAACAGACTTTTCTGGAAGATCCGCAACAGGCCCGACGGTTTCGCCAGTTACTGACCCTCAATTGGGACGAGCCCGGCGAGCGTCTGCTGACCAGCAGCCTGGCCCACGAATTGATCAGCCATACCCTGTTGAGTCAGGTCGGCGTACGTCAGGGCTTGCGCCTCAAGGGTGGACTGGCGCCGCATCAGCGCCGGCAACTGGTGGAATTCATCGACAGCCAACTGGCCGAGCCGATCAGCCTCGGGCAACTGGCGGGGTTGTGTGCGTTATCGGAATACCACTTTGCACGGATGTTTCGGGTGAGCTTCGGTTTGCCGCCGCATCAGTATGTGCTGGCGCGACGCTTGAGCCGGGCGCGGGAGTTGTTGCGGGGCACGGCGTTGCCGTTGGGGGAGATTGCCCTGGCATGTGGATTTGCCAGTGCCAGCCACTTCACCAACCGCTTTCGCCAGGTGCTGGGTGGAACGCCCGGCGAGTATCGCCAGGCGTTTTTGCGCTGATCAGAACTCCAGCGTGCTCGACAACGAAATCTGCCGCGAGTCGCCCATCGATACGAAGAACCGGCTCGCCGCCGACGTGTAGTAGGTGCGATCAAACAGGTTCTTCACGTTGAGCTGGAACTTGACCTTCTGCCCTTCGACTTTGGTGTCGTAAGTGGCGAACGCATCGGCCACGGTGTAGCTCGGCAGGTCGAAATCATTCACCGCGTTACCCGCTCGTTCACCGACATACCGCGCGCCGGCGCCGACCCGAAGTTGATCGCCGCCGATCACGCTGCCGAAGTCGTAGACCGCCGACAGCGAGCCGGTATTCTTCGCCACGTTTTGCAGCTTGTTGCCTTTGTAGTCCGGATCTTCCGTGACCTCGGCGTCGGTGTAGGCGTAGCTGCCGATCATGCTCCAGCGGTCGCTGAGCTGGCCGGTCAGATCGACTTCCAGACCACGGGAGCGTACTTCACCGGCGGCGCTGTAGATCGTGGTCGGGCCTTCGGCGTTGGCCACCAGCACGTTGCGTTTCTTGATGTCGAACAAAGCGATGTTGCCGGTGATACGACCCGGCATATCCAGACGTGCGCCCAGTTCCCACGACTTGGCTTCTTCCGGCGCGATGCTGCCGTCGAGCACGGTGCTGCTGCCGCTGAGCGGGGCGATGGTCGAGTTGGGTTTGAACGATTCGGTGTAGCTGCCGTAGAACGACAGTTCGTCGGTGTAGCGATACACCAGACCTGCGCGCGGCACCCACTTCTGGCCGTTGCTGTCGGTGTTGGCCTTGAACGGCACGCCTTTGCCGGCGTACTGGTCGTACTCCTGAAAGCGCCCGCCAGCCACCAGAATCCACTGGTCGTTGAGGTGGATCGAGTCCTGCAGGAACACCGAATCGCTGCGCAGTTCGTCGGTCTGCGCACTATC
Organism: Pseudomonas koreensis; assembly: GCF_025447595.1. Classification (GTDB taxonomy): domain Bacteria; phylum Pseudomonadota; class Gammaproteobacteria; order Pseudomonadales; family Pseudomonadaceae; genus Aquipseudomonas; species Aquipseudomonas koreensis_H. The sequence continues at coordinate 54,373 of NZ_JAOEJU010000012.1, forward strand.
GGCGGCGCTGACCGTGGTGCCTTCGACTTCGCGGCCGTAGACCGGGTTGACGTAGCTGAAGGTGCTCAGGCTTTTCTGGCGGATCAGGTCGGCGCGGTAGATCTTGCGGTACTCATCGTCGACGCCGAACACCAGGTCATGCTGCATGCCCAGCACGTTGACCTTGCCTTCGAGGCTGGCGGTGGTGAAACGGTCGGTGCTGATCGCGCCCTGGGTGCCGTCCATACTGCGGGTCAGGGTGCCTTTTTTGGTGTCGATCGCGGTTACGCGGACCTGGCTGGCGTCGTAGGTTTCGCGGTTCCAGCTGTAGCCGAAATGGGCTTTCCAGTCGTCGTTGAGTTCGTGATCGGCCTCGAAGTGATAGAGATCCGAGCGCCCTTCCATGTCGTTGAATTTCTCGTCGAGGCGCTCGTTGCGCGAGATATCCAGCGGATGGTTGGTACGCGGATCGATCAGCGTACCGCGATCAAATGGCGTCAGAAATTCACGATGCTCGTAGGCGAACAACAGCTTGGTGCGCTCGCCGTACCAGGCCAGCGACGGCGCGATCAGGGTTTCGCGGTGGGTGCCGAAGTTGCGCCAGTAATCTTCGTCTTCATGATCCAGCACCATGCGATAGGCGAGGCCGGAATCCCCCAGCGCACCGGTGCTGTCGAACGAGCCACCGCTGCCATTCTTGCCGTCGCCGTAGGTCGAGCCGCGCAGGGTCAGCGCGTTGTACTGGGTCAGCTCAGGCTTCTTGCTGACCATGTTGACCACGCCGCCCGGGTCCTGAATCCCATAGAGCAGCGACGCCGGCCCCTTGAGCACTTCGACGCGATCCACGGTCGCGTTCATGCCACGGCCCTGCACCACCGGCATGCCGTCGCGCATGATCGAGCCGTTGCGGTTATCGCCGAAGCCGCGGGTCATCACCGAATCCTGAGTGCTGCCCAGCGTGTTGCCCTGGGTGATGCCGCTGACGTTGGCCAGTGCATCATCAAGATTGCGCGGTGCCTGGTCGCGAATGACCTGGGCCGGGATCACGTTGACGGTCTGGGGGATTTCCTGAAGCGAAGCGGAAGAGCGCATCACCGAACTGGTTTCCGGTGGCTGGTAGCTCATTGGCTGGTTAACCATCGAGGTGATGGTAGTCGCGCCGAGGTTCAATGCGCCTGCGGTCGGTTGCGGTTCGAGCGCCAGGGTATGGCTGTCGGTGCGGCGGAAGGTCAGGCCGGAGCCGGTGAGCAGACGTTGCAGCGCCTGTTCGGCACTCATCTGGCCGTTGATCGCTGGAGCGGTCAGGCCGTAAGGCGCTTCATCGGTGTAGACCACGCTCTGACCGGTGACGCGGCTGAAATCGCTCAGGGCCTGAGGCAAGGGCTTGGCGGCCAGGGAAAAACTGAACTGCTTTTGTGGCTGACTGCTGACGGATTCAGCGGCCAGCGCCACGCTCATCGGCAACAGCGCCAATGCCGAAAAACTCAAGGCCGAAACGCCTAACCACTGTTTGACCGAACCCGATTTTGCCCTGGACTTCATTGCTCATGACCTGTGTAGAACCGCAACGGATGCGAATGACTCGCAGTTTCAGTCACTACACGGATGGCGTCCGGGTTTACCTCACTACAAAGTTGAAAATATTTTCGTCGTCGCTGCCGACGCCTTTGCGAGCAAGCTCACTCCGACCTTGGAATGCACTCCCTGTGGGAGCGAGCTTGCTCGCGAAGGGGCCAGCAAAGTCAGCGAAGAATGATCAGATGCCCCAGCACTTGATGCTGCTCGAATCCGAGAACCCCTTGCAGCGAATTCAACACGGCTTGTGGATCCTTGCTCGGAAAGCTGCCGCTGACCTTGCGCGCGCCCAGTTCGTCGTTGAGCAGCAAGATCCGTCCGGGGTAATAGCGGCGAAGATCCTGCACCACATCGGCCAGTGTCGACTTGTAGTAAGTCAGCCAGCCCTGGCGCCACGCCAGTTGTGCTTCGCTGTCCACGGCGTGAAGTTTTTCTGCGGTGCCTGCGCCGTACGCCACTTGCTGGCCGGCGGTGAGAATCTGCTGCTCGGCATCCCGCGCTGCCGTCACGCCGACGCGTCCGGACAACACCGTCACCTGCGCACCCTGAGGTTGCAGGCGTACTTCGAACTGCGTGCCCAACACTCGCGCCTGACCTTTCTCGGCCTCGACCACAAAAGGATCGCCTGTGTGAGTCACGCTGAAAAATCCGGCGCCGCGGCGCAATTGCACATGCCGCTCGCCGTGACTGAAATCCACGGCGATGGCGCTGTCGGCGTCCAGCGTCACCTGCGATTGATCGGCCAGGGTCACGGTGCGGATCTCGCCGGGCGCCGACACGTAATCGGCGCCCAGATCATCGATCCAGCGTTGCGGTTGCCAACCCGTCCCGAGGCTGATCATCAGCAGCAGACAGGCCGCCATCGCCAGCGCACCAGTCCAGCGTCGAATCGGTACACGGCGCGGCCGGTCCATCGCATTGAGCAAACCCTGCAACGCCAACGCGTCTTCATCGGCCAGAGTGCGCGCCGGCCCTTCGCTCAATTCCCACACCACCTGCGCCTGGGCGTAGGCCTCGGCGTGAGCTGGATCGGCGTGCAGCCATTGACTGAAGGTCAGTTGATCACCGGTGCTCGGGCGGTCATGCAGCAGACTCAGCCAGGCGAAAGCGGCCTGTTCCTGAGCGGGCGTCGGGATGACGCGGTCGGTGTTGTTCACGGTGCTTTCCCTGGCAGGCGTGGCGCGGGTTCGCGCAGGCTGGCCTTGCAGGCCTCGAGGGCGCGCATCATATGTTTTTCCACGGCGCTTTGGGACAGGCCCATGGCTTTGGCGATCTCGGCGTACTTGCGCCCGTGGATGCGATTGAGCAAAAAGATCTGCCGCGTGCGCTCGGGCAACGCGCGCAACGCCGCTTCAACATGGCGCAAATCGTTGCCCGCTTCGAGCGCCGCCTGCGGTTCGCTGGCGCTGCTGTCCGGCTCGTCCGGTTGCCAGCCTTCGTTGACCCGCACCCGCGCGCCTTCGCTGCGCAAATGATCGATGGCGATATTGCCGGCACAACGCAACAGATAAGTGCTGAGTTCTTCGACCTGCACCAGCGGCCGACGCCAGAATCGCAGAAACAGATCCTGCACCAGATCCGCTGCCGTCGCCCGGCAACCGACGCGCCGGCTCACCAACGCTTCCATCTGCGAACGCTGGGACAGGAACACCTGAAGAAAATGCGCACGGGCGCCATGGGGTTCGCCGTCGCGGTGCTCGGGAGGATGGCCGATCAGCATGTCAGTTCAATGCCCACGCAGCGACCGGACTGGCGAGCAGGCTCAGTCCGGCCATGGTCAAAGCCAGACGTGGGCGATAGGGCAGCAACAGCACCAGAGTCAGCGCGCTGAGCATCAACACCGCGCACCAGTCGACCAGACCAAAACTCCAGCCCTTCTCGGAAACCGCTGCCCAGAGCGACAGCCCCAGCAACAACCAGCCTGCGAGTTTCAGACCCTGCCGACGGCGAACCGAAGGTTTGTGATCCAGCAGCTCTTCGTGATGCCGGGGCATCGCCAGGCACAGCGCCGTGAAAGCGGAATAACAGAGCAGCAGCGCCAACAGCATTCAGTTCGCCCCTTGCTCAAGGGTGATCGGCCGGGCCTTTTCGCGGGCTGGTTTCTTCACGCTGACGGCGTGTCCGGCACGCTGCATTTTCCGCGCGGCCCAGGCGAGGAAGAGGCCACTGCCCAGACACGTCAGGTCGAAACCGGCCAAGATCCAGTCGCCTTCGGGCACTGTCACGCCGAGGTGATACGGGGAGGTCAAACCATTAAGAAGCGGCACCGTGACAAACAGCGCGGCCCCCAGTGACAGCTGTTCGACCCAGGCCTTTCGCCCCGGCCGCAACATGGCGTGCACCACGCTCAAGCCCCAGGTGATGAAGAACGCGTTCACTTCCCAATCGCCACGCCCGGCCAGACTCACTGGCAGCAGACGATTGGCCCAGAAGAACACGGCGACCGCTGCCACCAGTCCGGCCATGCTGGCAATGTTCAGCACTTCCACCAGCCGCAACTCGAAAGGCATCCCACCGGTCTTGGCGTGTTTGAGCTGACGCTTGCCGAGCCAGATCACCAGCCCGGTGCCGATCATCGCCGTGCCCGCCAGACCACAGATGAAATACAGCCAGCGCAACACCGGCCCGGCAAAGTGGCCCATGTGCAAGCCGTAGAAACTGCCGGCAACTGCCATCGCTATCGGCTGATCAGGTGTCGTGCCGATGACCTGCCCGCTGACACCGTTGAAAGTCACGGCGCTGCCGGAATCGGTCACCACACGGTCGGAGCCCGCGCGGGACATCACCACGCAGGCGTTGGCATCTCCCGGATTGAACACGCTGATGCGCCCGACATGCCCGCCCGACCATTGTTCGCTGGCCGCCAGCAACAGGGGCGCCAGCGGTGCCACTGCCGCCGGTTGATTCGCGCGTTCAGGAATGCTCGACTCTGGAAACACCTCGTCGTAAAACGCCCGGGCGTTGTTGCCATAAGAGGCAAGGATGCTCGCCGGCATTACCATCGACATGAAGATCACCAGACTGCTGTAGGTGATCATCAGATGAAACGGCAGCACCAGCACACCCACCGCGTTGTGCCCGTCGAGCCACGAACGCTGGCCCTTGCGCGGGCGGAAGGTGAAGAAGTCCTTGAAGATTTTCTTGTGGGTGATGATCCCGGTGATCAGCGCGACGAACATCACCATCGCGGCGATGGTCGAGAGCCAGCGGCCCCAGGGGTAAGGCATTTGCAACTGGAAATGGAAGCGGTAGAAAAACTCCCCGCCCATGCTTTCCCGGGGCTGCACTTCGGCACCGGTCTGCGCGTCGAGGGTCTTGCGAGTGAATGCGCCGCGCTCGCCCGGTCTGGCTGGCGTCTGCTGCCAGCCCACGCTCAGACCGGGATCGCGGGCGTCGGGCAGGCCAATGATCCAGCGCGAAGCGTCGGGGGCTTGTTGTTGCAGATACTGCTGGGCCAGCGTCAGGCTTTTTTCGGCATCCAATGGGTGCGCCTGGATTTCCGGCTGCATCCAGTGAGTGGTTTCATCCTTGAAATAGGCCAGGGTTCCGGTGAGGAAAATCGCGAACAACAGCCAGCCGAAAACCAGCCCTGTCCACGTATGCAGCCAGGCCATCGCCTGACGGAAGCCCTCTTTCATGCCAGCCCCAGACCGCGTGCAGCCCCGGAAACGGTCGCCAGGATCACGCTCGGCACCAGCAGACCGACCCACGCCGACCACGCCGTGCGGCAGGCGAAACACCAGAGCACCGCCACCAGATAGACCAGGAACGAGACAGTCATGCCGGTGATGACCGCTTCGGCGCGGTTCAGCGGCAGCCACAGCGTCAGCGTGACACTGGCCAGCGCCGCGACCAGATAGCCGCCAAACACCGCCGCGAGCACCCGCGAAGTGACGGCCAGACGATAGGACATGGGAAGTGCGGCGAGTTTGGCTTTCATGTTTCGACCCTGAAACGGTTAACGCCCGGCCAACACGCCGAACGACAGGCGAGCAATATTAATGATAAATATTCTCATACGCAAAAGAGTCTGATTGCCGGCGGGCATTCACGACCCTACAATGCGAACCATTCTTGTTCTCTAACGCATCCCGCATGCGCCCGGAGTAATGCCGTTGTCGTCCGCCCATCCTGTCGAATCGCTGTATCAGGCCCACCACAGCTGGCTCACCGGCTGGCTGCGGCGCAAACTCGGCTGCCCGGACAGCGCCGCCGATCTGGCCCAAGACACCTTCATCCGGGTACTGACCGCCCGCGAGCCTCCGGTGATCCTCGAGCCGCGCGCATTCCTCACCACCCTGGCCAAACGCGTACTGTTCAATCACTACCGCCGTCATGATCTGGAGCGCGCCTACCTCGACACCCTCGCCCAGATGCCGGAAATGGTCGCGCCTTCGGAAGAAGAGAAAGCCATCATCCTGCAAACCCTGATGGAGCTGGATCAGTTGCTCGACGGTCTGCCGCGCGCGGTCAAACGCGCATTTTTGCTGGCGCAGGTCGATGGCCTGACCTATCCGCAGATCGCCGCCGAACTGGGCATTTCCGTGGCCACGGTCAAACGTCATCTGAATAAAGCGGCGATGCGCTGCTACTTCGCCCTGTGAACCCGCCGATGGATTTTTCCGCGCAGGTCGCCGAACAGGCGGTGCACTGGTTGCTGGAAATGCAGCAAGGCCCGTTGAATCCGCGCCAGCAACAAGCCTGGCAGCAATGGATCGATGCCCACAGCGAACACCGCCGCGCGTGGGAACACATTCAACGGGTCAATTCACGGTTGCGCGGGTTGTCGTCGCCACTGGCCCACGCCGCCCTGAATGCGCCGAAGTCCGGCAGCCGTCGTCAGGCGCTGAAGCTGTTGCTGATTCTCGGCGCCGGCTCGGCGGTCACCTGGGGGATGCGCGAGCACAATCCATTGCAATCGCTGCTGGCCGATTACCGCAGCCCGATCGGTCAGCGACGCAAGATCTCGCTCGGCGCCGGCGGCCAGTTGCAGCTCAACACCGCGAGTGCGGCGGATGTCCGGGGCGATGGTTTGATCCGTTTGCTCGAAGGCGAAATGCTGCTGACCGCCACTCAATCTTTCGAAGTGCAAACTGCCCAAGGCCTGCTGAAAACCCAGGGCGCGCGAATCAACGTGCGGCAGTTTGTTGATCGTACGCAGGTTGCACTGTTTGAGGGTCGGGTCGAACTGAGCGCGCAAGGTCGCGCGCCGATGCTGCTGCCGGTCGCCCGACAACTGAGTTTCAGCGCCACCGGCGTCAGCGAGGCAAAACCGCTGGACGCCAACAGCGGTGCCTGGGTCGACGGCATGCTAGTGGCCGCGCACATGCGCTTGGGCGACTTCCTCGACGAGCTCGGTCGCTACCGGCGCGGGCAGCTCAACTGCGATGCGAAAGTCGCAGACTTGCTGATCTCCGGGACTTATCCACTGGACGACAGCGAGCGGATTCTCGACCTGCTGGAAATCAGCCTGCCGGTGAAAGTGAAGCGTTTTACTCGTTATTGGGTGACGGTCGAAGCCAAGGTTTGATCAGCCGTAAAAAAAATGAGCCGTTTTTCAGATCTGGCGTGACAGAGAAGGAAAGCCCCCTTGATTCAACCTTCTCAGGACCGTCCTCCATGCACTCCACCCACCTCACGCCGCTGGCCCGAACCCTGCGCAGTCTTGTCCTCGGCGCCAGCCTGAGCTTCAGCGCCCTGCCCCTTGCGCAGGCCGACGAAACCAAGGCTTATCACATCGCCCCGTCGTCACTGGAAAACGCCCTCAACCAGTTCGGCCGTGAAGCCGGCGTGCTGATTTCGTTCGGCTCGCAAGTCACCAGCGGTGTGCAAAGCCGTGGCCTGGAAGGCAGCTACACAGCGGAACAAGGTCTGAACGCGCTGCTTGAGGGCACAGGTCTGCAAGCCCGCGCCGAGGGCGGCAATGCCTTCAGCCTGCAACCGTCGAACGACAGCGCCCTGGAGCTGGACACGTCGAAAGTGGTCGGCGATTGGCTGGGTGAAGCCGCGCAGGTCAACGTCTTCGAACATCCCGGTGCCCGTGACGTTATCCGCCGCGAAGAGTTCGAACGCCAGGGCGCGACCCAGGCCCGCGATGTGCTCAATCGCATTCCCGGCGTCAACGCGCCGGAAAACAACGGCACCGGCAGCCACGACATGGCGCTGAACTTCGGTATTCGCGGTCTCAACCCGCGCCTGGCCGCACGTTCGACGGTGTTGATGGACGGCATTCCTGTACCGTTCGCGCCTTACGGTCAGCCGCAGTTGTCGTTCGCGCCGATCAGCATGGGCAACATGGACGCCGTGGACGTGGTGCGTGGCGGCGGCGCCGTGCGTTACGGCCCGCAGAACGTCGGTGGCGTGGTCAACTTCGTGACCCGGGCGATTCCGGACGAGCCGACCGTCAAGGGTGGTTTCCAGACCGAAACCAGTCCTTCGTCCAGCCATGACGGCTTCAAGACCAGCGCCAACCTGCTGGCCGGCGGCACCAATGCCAACGGTCTCGGCGGCGCGCTGTTGTACTCCGGCACTCGCGGTGGCGACTGGCGTGAGCACAGCGACACGGAAATCGACGACCTGATCCTCAAGGGCAAATACCAGCTTGATGAAGCCAACAGCTTCAACGCCATGGCCCAGTATTACGAAGGCAAAGCCGACATGCCCGGCGGTCTGAATGTCGCCGATTACGATGCCGACCCGTACCAGTCGACCCGGGCGAAAGACCAGTTCTGGGGCCGTCGCACGATGTTCAACTTCGGCTATCGCTATCAGGAAGATCGCCGCGAATTCACCGCCAACACGTTCTTCACCAAGACTCTGCGTAGCGGCTATCTGGATCAGGGCTCGTTCCTGTCGCTGTCGCCGCGCGAATATTGGGTACGCGGTCTGGAAACCCGCTTCGCCCAGGGCTTCGACCTCGGCGCCACCAGCCATGAAGTCGGCGTCGGCTATCGCTACATCAACGAAGCCGGCCACGAACTGCGCTATCGCACGCCGATCAGCAGCAATGAATACCCGACCACCAACAGCCGCAATGACCGCGACACCCGTGGCGGCACCGAAGCCAATGCGTTCTTCGTCGATGACCGCATCGACATCGGCAAGTGGACCATCACCCCGGGCGTGCGCTACGAAATGATTGAGTCGCAGCAGACCAACAACCTGACCAACGTCAAATACAAGGGTGACTACAACACCGCGCTGCCGGCGCTGAACGTGCTGTATCACCTGACCGACAGCTGGAACCTGTACGCCAACACCGAAGGTTCGTTCGGCAGCGTGCAATACAGCCAGATGCCCAACCGAGTGAGCAGCGGCGAAGTGAAACCGGAGAAGGCCCGCACCTGGGAAGTCGGCACCCGCTACGACAACGGTGCGCTGCGAGCGGAGATCGGCGCGTTCCTGATCAACTTCGACAACCAGTACGAAAGCAACCAGACCAACGACTCGGTGATCGCCCGTGGCGAAACCCGCCATCAGGGCATCGAGACCAGCGTCAATTACGCTCTCGACGACCTGAGCCCGGCGCTGGCCGGTTTCGACGTCTACGCCACTTACGCCTATGTCGACGCCACCATCCGCGAAGACGGCCCGAACAAAGGCAATCGTGTGCCGTTCTCGTCCAAGCACAAAGGCACGATCGGCGTCGGTTACACCGAAGGGCCGTGGAAACTGAATCTGGACAGCAGCTTCCAGAGCGACCAGTTCGCCGACAACGCCAACACCTCCAAAGAAAGCGCCGACGGCAGTACCGGCAAGATCCCGGGGTACATGCTGTTCAGCAGCCGCGCCGGTTATGACTTCGGCCCGCAGCTGTCGGATCTGAACGTGGCGGTGGGGGTGAAGAACATCTTCAACACCCAGTACTTCACCCGTTCGTTCGATGACAACAACAAAGGCAAGTATGTCGGTGAGCCGCGCACGGTGTACGTGCAGACTTCCGTCGCTTTCTGATCCCTGCTGAAAACAGAAAGGGCCTGCAATTGCAGGCCCTTTCTCATTGGGTGGCTTGAAAAATCAGCGTATCAACTGTTGATCGCTGCCTGTTCGTTCTCGTCAAACTCTTCCGCCAACAGTTTGTCATTGGCTTTGCTTGTGAATGGCACCACAGCGGCTCGCGGTTTGCCGCGCAGTTTGCCAAACAGGTGCTCCAGCGCGTGCTCCAGTTTTTCGGCTGCACCATCGATCGCCTGTTCCAGCGAATCGGCTTTGTGGGTGACGGAAATCGGTTGATGGCCTTTTGGCCGCGCTTCCAGTTGGCAGCGCAAGTCATGGGGACCTGGCTTGTCACCGTTCTCGTCGCTCAGATGGACTTCGACACGGGTCAGGTCTTCCTCATAACGGTCGAGCGTGCTCTCAATTGTGGTGCGTACCCACTCCTCCAGTCGTTTGCTGCTTTGAATATGGTTGTCGCTGTTGACTTGGATTTGCATAGTTCATCCCTTATTTCAGCTAGCTCGCAAGAGGCCTGGAACAGGATTTCGTGACCTCTTGATTACAACAATCGGCCCGCCGGACGAACATTTCAACCCCTTAAAAAAGATAAATATTCATACGCAAAAAAAGCCGGACAACCGAGTAAAGCGCTGGTAAGGTCGGGAGTTGGGTCGCCCCGCCTCCCCGAAAAATCTGCTCACAATTGGCCATCACCCAAAGGGTGCAGGCTGCGGAAAATCCCCGCCTCTTCCACCAGCCAGTCATGCACCGCCCGTACGCCCGGATGGCTCAACGCCCCCGGCGCATACAGCAGGACATAGCGCTTGTGATTGGGTACAGAAATCCCGAACGGCACGATCAACGTCCCCCGCTCCAGTTCGTCGTTGAGCAGCGTGCGTCGGGCAATCGCCACGCCCATGCCGGCAATCGCCGCTTCGATGGTCAGGTGGTTGCGATTGAACGTGTGCCCGCGCCGGACATCAGCGCCCTCGAAGCCGATCGCGTTGAGATAAAACTCCCACTCCGCGTATTCATAGCTGCCGCGCCAGGCGGTGATGTCGTGCAACAGCGGAAAATGCACCAGATCCGCCGGCCCGTGCAGCGGTGGCCGTCCGCGCAGCAGGCCCGGCGCGCACACCGGGAAAATCTGCTCATCGAGCAAGGCTGTGGATAACAGTCCCGGATAGCTGCCGTCGTTCAGGTCGATGGCAAGGTCGAAATCTCCCTCATGCAACGGCACGCTGCTGTCCTCGGCCACCAGCCGCAGCTGAATGTCCGGGTAACGCTGTTGCAAGCGTGGCAGACGCGGGGTCAGCCATTTGCTGAGGAACGATGGAATCGAACGCACCCGTAGAATCCCGCTGATCATCCCCGCATCCAGCCGACGCAATTCCGCATCGATGCTGCCGTAAGCCTCGTTGACCGTGATCGCCAGTCGCTGCCCTTCCGCGCTCAGCTCCACACCGCGCGCGCGGCGGTGAAACAGGCGAAAGCCCAGACGCTCTTCCAGCTGTCGGATTTGCTGACTCACCGCCCCCGGCGTGATGTGCAGTTCTTCGGCACAGCGGGTGAATGACAGGTGCCGCGCGGCACAGGAAAACACCTGCAGCCAGACGTAAGTCTGGGCATGCAATTGACGACTCATGGTTTAGTCCTGCTAAAGGCTTACTTAGGAGGTTTCGTTAGTCACGTTGAAGCGAGGTAGGCAGTATCGCCGACATTGCGCTTGTCCTACAAAAAATGGCAGCGATTCCTACTCCATTGCTTGTAAGGGTTTAGCATGGCTATCAGTGTTTTCGATCTATTCAAAGTCGGCATCGGCCCGTCCAGTTCCCACACCGTCGGCCCGATGCGCGCCGCAGCAACCTTCGTCCAGGCGCTGATCGAGCAACATTTGCTGAACGATGTGCAACGGGTGGAAATCCGTTTGTACGGCTCTCTTTCGGCCACCGGCGTCGGCCATGCCACTGACCGCGCGACAGTCATGGGTCTGATGGGCGAATGGCCGGACAGCATTGATCCGTCGACCATCGAACCGCGAATCCAGCAACTGCGCGAGACCGGCCAACTGTCTCTGGCCGGTGAACGCTCGATTGCCTTCAACTGGCAGCACGATCTCCTGCTGCTGGACGAGAGCCTGCCCTACCACCCGAACGCCATGTCGCTGACAGCCTTCGGTGCATCCGGGCAACTGTTCGAGCAAACGTACTACTCGGTCGGCGGCGGTTTCATCATCGAAGCGGCCGAAGCGGAATCGGGTGTGGCGCCGGCCGGCGACGTCGAGTTGCCTTACGAATTTTCCAGCGCCGTCGAACTGCTCGCGCTGTGCAAGCAGCACAACCTGCGGGTTTCCGAACTGATGATGGCCAACGAGCGGGCCTGGCGCAGCGACGCCGAGATCCGCAAGGGCCTGCTGCACATCTGGTCGGTAATGCGCGAATGCGTCGAGCAGGGCCTGCGTCACGAAGGCGTCCTGCCCGGCGGTCTGAATGTGCCGCGTCGTGCGGCGAAACTGCACCGCAGCCTGCTGGAAATCGGCAAGCCGAACGTCATCAGTTCGACCCTGTCAGCGATGGAATGGGTCAACCTGTTCGCCCTCGCCGTCAACGAAGAGAACGCCGCCGGCGGGCGCATGGTCACCGCGCCGACCAACGGTGCCGCCGGGATCATTCCGGCCGTCCTGCACTACTACATGAAGTTCAATCCGGATGCGTCCGACGATGACGTGGTCGCGTTCTTTCTGGGCGCGGCAGCGGTCGGCATCCTGTGCAAGAAAAACGCCTCGATTTCCGGGGCCGAAGTCGGCTGCCAGGGCGAGGTCGGTTCGGCCTGTGCGATGGCTGCTGCGGGTCTGGCCGATGTGCTGGGGGCCACTCCGGAGCAACTGGAAAACGCCGCCGAAATCGGTCTGGAACACAACCTCGGCCTGACCTGCGACCCGGTCGGCGGGCTGGTGCAGGTGCCATGCATCGAGCGCAACGCCATCGCCGCTGTGAAGGCAATTAACGCCACGCAAATGGCCCTGCGCGGCGACGGCAAACACTTCATTTCCCTCGACCGGGTGATCCGCACCATGCGCGATACCGGCGCCGACATGCATGACAAATACAAAGAGACTTCACGGGGCGGCCTGGCCGTGAGCTGGGTGGAGTGCTGAGGAGCACTCCCTGACCGCCCGTAACACGTGAGCCCGAGCAAGAATAATAACGAGGCAAAAACGATGACCGATGTACGCACACCTGCTGCCGAAAATCCCGCTGTAGACCGCACACGCAACAACGAAACCGCCCACAAGGGCTGGAGCAAATTCGACACCACCTGGATGCTGGGCCTGTACGGCACGGCCATCGGTGCCGGCACCTTGTTCCTGCCGATCAACGCCGGTGTCGGCGGCTTCTGGCCGTTGCTGATCCTGGCGCTGCTCGCCTTTCCGATGACCTTTTTCGCTCACCGTGGCCTGACCCGCTTCGTACTGTCGGGCCGTTCCGGTGACATCACCGAAGTGGTGGAAGAACACTTTGGCATCGGTGCCGGCAAGCTGATCACGCTGCTGTATTTCTTCGCGATCTTCCCGATCCTGCTGGTGTACAGCGTGGCGCTGACCAACACCCTGAGCAGCTTCCTCGAACATCAACTGCACATCGCCCCGCCACCGCGCGCGGTACTGTCGCTGGTGTTGATCCTCGGTCTGATGGCCATCGTGCGTTGCGGTCAAAGCGTCATCGTCAAAGCCATGAGCGTGCTGGTGTATCCGTTTGTCGCCGCGCTGCTGTTGCTCGGCATCAGCCTGATTCCGAACTGGAACGGCGCATTCTTCGCCAGTGCTCAGGAACCGATGGAAATGTCGGTGTTCCTCAAGACCCTGTGGCTGGCGATTCCAGTGATGGTGTTCTCGTTCAACCATTCGCCGATCATTTCCGCCTTCGCCGTCGAGCAGAAACAGCGCTACGGCGACCAGGCCGAACGTAAGAGCAGCGGCATTCTCGCCATGGCCCACGGCATGATGGTGGTGACCGTGATGTTCTTCTGCTTCAGCTGCGTGCTGGCGCTGTCGCCGGCGGATCTGGCAGCGGCCAAGGCGCAGAACATTTCGATCCTGTCGTACCTGGCCAATCACTTCCAGACCCCGGTCATTGCCTACGCCGCGCCGCTGATTGCGCTGGTGGCGATCACCAAATCCTTCCTCGGCCACTACATCGGCGCCAGCGAAGGCTTCCAGGGCATGATCGTCAAAAGTCTGCGCAGCCGTGGCCGGGTGATGTCGGCGAGCTGGCTGAACCGTGCGACCGCGTTGTTCATGATTCTCAGTTGCTGGGCCGTGGCGACCTTCAACCCGAGCATCCTCGGCATGATCGAAACCCTTGGCGGGCCGGTGATTGCCTGCCTGCTGTTCCTGATGCCGATGTACGCCATCCGCCGCGTGCCAGCCTTGCGCCAGTATTCGGGCCAGGTGTCGAACGTGTTCGTGGTGCTGATCGGCCTGATTGCACTGTCAGCGATCATCTACTCGGTTCTGCCCTGAAACGGGCCGTAAACGAAGAAGGCGAGCCATGGGCTCGCCTTCTTTTTGGCCGGTTTCATTGTTCGACAATATTCCCGGCATGTCCCTTGCTACATCACTGAAGGAGACAGGACCACGGAAGGGCCGATGGTCAGGTTTGGCGAACCAACCCGATCAAGGCCGGTCAACAACTGCACGTTCAATCAGGCGGTGACGCATCATGGACAATCCTTTTCAGATCATTACCGATGCCTTCGCGCCGGACTATCAGATCAACCTGAGCATTCAGGGCCTCGACGGCAGCATCATGCTGACCCTCTCCAATGGCGGCCGAATCGTCGCCAAACGAATGATCAGCGCCGAACAGCGCAACGATCCCAAGCGCCTGAAGCGCCTGGTTCAGAGCATTCAGTTCGGCATCGCCATCGAACAGGGCCACAGCGCCATGGCGATCCTCGATGCCATGACCCGCGGCGACGGAATCACGCCGCCACCGCGTCAGGCCAAACATCAGCCCCGGTCAGCCGCCGGCCTTTAAAGTTCGCCCTTCTCCACTTCCGGATGTTCACTGGAACCCGTGCCGATCTTGCGGTGCGGGTTCTCGATTTTCACCGAAGGAAATTGCGACGAGGCGTAACGCACCACCAGGATCGAAAACGCCAGCAGCAGAATCCCGCCACACAGGTAGATGATGCCCATGTCCGGCGGGTTGTGGTGCGAGACGTTGGAGATCAGCAGTCGCGTCAAAGCGGTGATCGCCACGTAGATCAGAAAGCGCACCGGCATGTGGTTGGTCTTGAAGTAAATCCCGACCATCGCCCCCAGTTCCAGATAGATGAACAGCAACAGAATGTCATCGATCTTGATGTGCCCTTCCTCGAGCATCCCGAGAAATTCCATCACCGCCGCCCACGCGGTCACCGCACCGATGGCGAACAGCGCCAGGTAATGGAAGGTCTCGACGAACAGGTTGCCCAGGGACTCGGCCAGTTGATGTACGTTTTGCCGCAGTTTCTCGGCCCAGTTGATTTTCACGATGAAGGTTCCTTAGCCCGGTTCGAGCGGATGTTGCGTGCTGGACGTGACGGTTATTGCGCACGTACACAGATGCATGCAGAAAAGAGGCCACGCCATCATGGCGAGCCGCCGCAAAACCCGCGCCGTGGCGTTTGGTCGCACCTGCGCGCAGGTGCCGGGCTGACAAAATCCGAATCCGGTCTACATTAAAAAGCCACTACCCAAAGCGCAGGGATTCGCTTATCCTTTTCGCTGTATATAGATACAGTAGTCGCAAAGACAACTTAATGTGAAGGCATGTGAGGTGGTGAATGGCCGTCGAAGTGGTATACCGCAGCAGCCGAGATCTGGAGCGCTTGTTCATGGATAAAGCCGAAGCTGACCGTCATGACAAAATGCTCGAACTGGCCGAACTGTTGGCCGAAGTGCTGGAAAAAGCCGTTCCTTCGTTGAGCGAGCAGCAAGTGGAAGAAGTCGGGATCTTCATGGCGAAGAACCGCGATGTGTTCGCCCGGGCGTTCAAAAGCCAGCCTGACGCACTGTCGGAGCTGATCAACGCACCGGCGGCACCGGTTGTGGCAACCGAGCCAGCAGACGTGGCTGAACCGGCAGAAGCGCCAGCCAAACCTGCCAAGGCGGCAAAGGCTGCGAAGTAATCGGCACCTGAATTGGAGCCTCTGAATTGAATAGCCCCTGAGTTGAAAGACTCAGGGGCTTTTTCATGCCCGGACAAATCTCAGCGGTATAACACCTTCTCCGCCAGCTCGTCCGCCACCCGCGCGGGTGAACGTTTTTCCGCCTGGGCGTGGGCGAAGACTTCGGTCAGCCGCGAACTGATCTTCGACAGGTGCGCGGTGATGGTCGTCAGTTCTTCGCCCCGATGCTTGAGGGAAACGTAGATCAGCCCGCCAGCATTGATCACGTAATCCGGCGCATACAGGATGCCGCGCCGTTCCAGTTGATCGGCGACGTCCAGGTGCGTCAGCTGATTATTGGCCGAGCCTGCCACCGCCGAGCAGCGCAACTGGGTGACCGTGTGGCTGTTGAGCACACCGCCCAGTCCGCACGGTGCAAGGATGTCGCACGGCGTGCTGAGTAGAGCGTCGTTGGCAATCGGATGGGCGTTGAGCTGTTCCATCGCCAGTTGCACCTTGCCGTGGTCGATATCGCTGACCAGCAGTTCGGCCCCCGCTGCGTGCAACTGCTCCGCGAGCGCAAAGCCGACATTTCCCAACCCCTGAATCGCCACGCGCAAGCCTTCGAGGTTGTCACTGCCCAGCCGCGCCATGGCCGTGGCGCGAATCCCGGTGAACACGCCCATCGCCGCATGCGGCGCGGGGTCGCCGGCCGAGGTGGTGCTGGTGACATGCTGGGTTTGCTGGGCGATGCAATCCATGTCCGCCACTGACGTGCCGCTGTCGATGGCGGTGATGTAGCGCCCGTCGAGCTGATCGATGCAGCGCCCGAAAGCTTCGAACAGAGCGGCGCGGTTTTCCACATGGGCCGGCCGCACGATCACGGCGACACCTCCGCCCTGGGGGAGACCTGCCAGCGCGGCCTTGTAGCTCATGCCCTGGGCCAGACGTATGGCGTCCTCGACGGCGGACTCGTCGTTCGGGTAGGCAAGATAACGACACCCGCCCAGGGCGGGCCCGAGGCGACTGTTATGGATGGCAATGACCGCCTTCAATCCGGACACCGGATCAACGCTAAGGTGCAGCGATTCCAGGCGAGTGCTTTGCATGAGAGCGAACATCGGCAAGCTCCCGAATCACTTCTGGTAGACGCCAGTATAGGCTTGCGCCTGAAAATTGCTGAAGCGCGCCGGAATAAGCGTCCCCATCGATCAGAGGCTTGTGGCATAACCCGATGGCAGAGCGGCCCGGCACTGGACGAATGGCAAAGACAGGGCTAAAACGAGGCATGCCCCGGAGATTTAGATGAGTCCGCGCCAACGCTTCTTCGATTGTCTGCACCGTTCACCGCCCGCGCTGTTCGAAGCGGCGTTGTGGATGGCTGCCGAGCACGATAAACAAGCCGATCCCGACGCGCTGTTGCAGGAATTCAAGGAACTGCAACAGCGAGTCAGCTATGGCTTGCCGTTGTTGCCGGTCAGCGAGCTGGCGCAACCGCTGCTGCGACGCATGACCGATCTGGGGTTTGCCCAGGATGATTTCGTTCCGCTGCGCCCGCAGGCCGCGATGGTGCACAAAGTCATGCAGACCAAACGCGGCCAGCCGCTGGCGCTGGCGCTGATCGCCCTGGAACTGGCCCGTGGCCTGGAGATTCCGCTGGTTGGCGTCAACTTCCCCGGGCATTTCCTGCTCAAGGTTCCCGGGGCCGATCACCTGCTCGATCCGTGCGGCGGACGACGTCTGTATCCGAACGACTGCCGCGAATTACTGCATCGCCAGTACGGCCACCAGATGAAACTCAACGCCGACCACCTGCTGACCGCCGAGCCGGTGCAGATGCTTCAACGTCTGTCACGCAACCTGCGCCAGCTGCACCTGACCCACGACGACTTCATTGCGGCGCTGATCGATGCCGAGCGCGTGCTCGAACTGGGCAACGCCAGCGCCGCCGACTATCTGGCGCGGGCCAGTCTGTATCAGCGCCTCGATTGCCCGAACGCCGAGCGTTTCGATCTGGAACACGCGCTATTGCTCAGTGACGACCCGATTCAGCGACTTCGCCTGACGGAACGGCTGGGGCATCTGCCGCCGAACTCAGTCGTCCACTGATCCCCTGTGAGGGCGAGCTTGCTCGCGAATCAGGCGACGCGGTCGATCAGTCAAACCGCGTTATCGTTCTTCGCGAGCAGGCTCGCTCCCACAGGATTTTGCGCAAGTTGCGAAGGCGTACGCACCTGAATGATCAGCAACGCCGCAATCACCGCCGGAATCGCGCAGAAGAAGAAAATCTGCTCCACCGGAATATGCATCGCCAACAACAGGCTGCCGAACAGCGGCCCGAGAATCGAGCCGAACCGCCCTACTCCCAATGCCCAGCCAGTACCGGTGGCGCGCACGTGCGCCGGATAGAAATTGCTGGCGAACGCATTGAGCGTCAGTTGCCCGCCGATGATGCAAAACCCCGCCGCAAACACACAGGCCACCAGATAGCGCGGATTGTCGTGATTCAGGCCTAACAAAATCGTGCACACCGCCGCGCCAGCCAGCACGCCGGACAACAGTCGCACCTTGCTTTTCAACCGGTCGGCGAACCACGCCATGCAGATCGCGCCCAGCGTGCCGGCGAACAGGAACATCGACGTCACCAGATTCGCTTCGTTAAGTTTCAGACCACTTTCCAGCAGCAGCGACGGCAGCCAGCTGATCATGAAATACAGCAGGATCAGGCTGACGAAAAACGTCGCCCAGATCAGCAAGGTCGGACGTGCGTAACCGTTGCGGAACAACTCCACCACGGTCAGTTTGCTGCCCTGCTCGCGTTCGTTCTGTTCAACCGACGCGGCGGGCGGTTGCCAGTCCGGCAGCATCCGCGCGGTGACCTTGCGCAGGCGCGCATAAGGCGGCGCGTCACGTAGAAGACGCGGCAAGGATTCCGGCAGCATCCACCAGAGAAACGGGAACAGCAGCAACGGCGTGACACCACCAGCGAGGAACACCGCTTGCCAACCGAAACGGTCGATGAAGCCGGCTGCAACAAAACCACCCGCCGCCCCGCCGAAGGAGAAGCCGCAGGCCGCCAGCGTGACCATCAACGTGCGCAGGCGTGGCGGCGAATATTCCGACATCAACGCCATGGCACTGGGCATCGCACCGCCCATGCCGATGCCGCAGATGAAGCGCGCGATCATCAGGGTATTCAGGGAATCGGCGAACACCATCAGCACGGTGAGGCTGGCGTAGATCAGCACGCAGGCGAGCAGAATCCGTCGAACGCCGAAGCGGTCGGCCAGCGGCGTCACAGCGAGAGAGCCAAGCGTCAGCCCAAGCAGGTTGGCGCTGAACACCGGGCCGAATGCGGATTTTTCCAGGCCCCAGTCCTGCGCCAGCGCCGGCACCACGTAACCAAGCACCTGGGCGTCATAGCCGTCGGTGACCAGCAGCAAGGCGAGAAGAATCAGGAGCAACCACTGAAAGCGGGACACAGGACGGGCGTCGAGTGCCGCCCGAAAGCTGGCAATCTGGTTGTGCATCGCAAGGTACCTGTTTTGTTTTTATGATTTTTTGGTCACAGCGCAGATCTATTGTGGGAGCGAGCTTGCTCGCGAAAGCGTTCAGTCAGGCGACATTGCTGGCGCTGACCCTCCCTCTTCGCGAGCAGGCTCGCTCCCACAGGGTTTACGGGGTGTCCGGCTGATTCGCCGGATGCGCCGCAATGAACGCCGGATGTTCCGCGGCCAACGCAGCCACCCGACGAATCCGTGGATACGCCTCCAGCGATACGTTGAAGCGCTCGGCCGCGTACAGCTGCGGAATCAGGTACACGTCTGCCACGCACGGCCACTCGCCGAAACAGAAGCCGCTGTCGCCGATCAGCTGCTCCACCGTCGCCAGCCCCTGACTGATCCAGTGGCCGATCCACTCGTTCACCTGCGGCTCGTCATGCCCCAGACCGCGCAGGCGATTGAGCACGCTGACGTTATGCAGCGGATGCACGTCGCAACCAATCACCGCCGCCACGCCGCGCACCTGCGCGCGGGCAACGAGGTCTTCGGGCAGCAGCGGCACCTGTGGATAACGTTCATCCAGG
The DNA here is from genome assembly GCF_025447595.1 of Pseudomonas koreensis. Classification (GTDB taxonomy): domain Bacteria; phylum Pseudomonadota; class Gammaproteobacteria; order Pseudomonadales; family Pseudomonadaceae; genus Aquipseudomonas; species Aquipseudomonas koreensis_H. Next base: position 74,102 of record NZ_JAOEJU010000012.1, read on the forward strand.
TACTCGATGATCGCCGGTGACTGAATCAGCAACTTGCCTTCGTCAGTGCGCAGCGCCGGCACCCGGCCCTGGGGATTGATCGTCAGGTACGCCGGTTGCCGATGCTCGCCACCGGGCGGCGCGATCAAATTGACCGGCAATGCCTGATAGTCGAGGCCCTTGAGTGCCAACGCGATCCGCACCCGGTACGACGAGGTGGAACGGTAATAGGTGTAAAGATCCATGAGCCGCTCCTGTCAGCGTGCCGCCAGCACGGTGCCCCGGCATTCGCCGAAACCGATCGAAGCAAAACCTTCCCGGGCGCAGCGGGCGCGCAGGATGACTTCGTCGCCGTCTTCAAGGAATTTACGCACTTCGCCGGACGCCAGTTCGATCGGCTTTTTGCCGCCCTCGGTGATCTCCAGCAGGCTGCCGAACTGGCCGTTTTCAGGGCCGGACAAGGTGCCCGAACCGAACAGGTCACCGGCCTGCAACTGGCAACCGTTGACGCTGTGGTGCGCGACCATTTGTGCAACGGTCCAGTACATGTAGCGGGTGTTGCTCAGGGTCAGGCGATGAGCCGGCAGGTTCTGCTCGCGCATTTTCTCGGTGAGCAGCAGCACTTCCAGTTCGATGTCGAAGCCACCGCCATCCTGATCGCGTTTGTCGAGCAGATACGGCAGCGGCTGCGGATCACCCTCTGGACGCGCCGGCTGCGCTGTACGGAATGGCGCCAGCGCTTCGGCGGTCACCACCCATGGCGAGACACTGGTGATGAAACTCTTGGACAGAAACGGGCCGAGCGGCTGGTATTCCCAGGCCTGGATGTCACGGGCCGACCAGTCGTTGAGCAGGCAGAAACCGGCGATGTGTTCAGCGGCGTCACCGATGGCGATCGGCTCGCCCATCTCGTTGCCCTGGCCGATCCAGATCCCCAGTTCCAGCTCATAGTCCAGCCGCGCACACGGGCCGAAGGTCGGCTCGGTCGCACCCGCTGGCAAGGTCTGGCCTTTCGGGCGGCGTACGTCGGCTCCGGAGGCGCGCACGGTGGACGCACGACCGTGGTAGCCGATCGGCACGTGTTTGTAGTTGGGCAGCAGCGGGTTGTCCGGACGGAACAGTTTGCCGACGTTCTGCGCGTGCTCGATGCCGACGTAGAAGTCGGTGTAATCGCTGATGCGCGCCGGCAGGTGCAGTTGGCAATCAACGGCCAATGGCAGCAGTTTTGCGCCCTGGGCTTCGATGTTGCCGCGATGAGTGCTGCCTTCGCTGAACAATTCCAGCAGACGTTCACGCAAGGCAACGCGAGCCTCGCGACCGAGTTCGAAGAAAGCGTTCAACTGACCGCCGTGCATGGCTTCGACGGCACTGCGCGCGACGCCGTCGAACAGACCGGCCTCCAGCGCCACTTGCAGATCGAAGATGTGCTCGCCAATCGCCACGCCCGCACGCGGCGCCGAGCCTTCGATGCTGAACACGCCCAGTGGCAGGTTCTGCAGCGGGAATTCGGTGTGGCCGTTGGCCGAAGCGACCCAACTGCGGGTGATGGAATTCTGAGTCATGGGTTATCTCCGGGTCGGGTCGAACGTGGCGGGCAGCGTGGCCCAGCAGGCGTCGTAAGTGGATTGCAGTTGCGGGCAGTCGAGGGCAAAGCGGCTTGGGCGCAGCACCTGGCTGGTCTCGAACATGAAGGCCATGGTGTTGTCGATCTTCGCCGGCTTGAGGTCCGCGTTGATGGCTTTGGTGCAGGTCTCGCCGTCCGGGCCGTGGGCGCTCATGCAGCTGTGCAGGGACGCGCCGCCGGGCACAAAACCTTCGGCCTTGGCGTCGTACTCGCCCTGGATCAGGCCCATGAATTCGTTCATCAGGTTGCGGTGGAACCACGGCGGACGGAAGGTGTTCTCGGCCACCATCCAGCGCGGCGGGAAGATCACGAAGTCGAGGTTGGCCAGACCGGGGACGCTGGTCGGCGAGGTCAGCACGGTGAAGATCGACGGATCCGGGTGATCGAAACTGACGGTGCCGATGGTGTTGAAACGGCGCAGGTCATATTTGTACGGCACGTTGTTGCCGTGCCAGGCGACCACGTTCAGCGGTGAGTGATTGAGCTCGGTGCCCCACAACTGGCCGAGGAATTTCTGCACCAGGGGGGTCGATTGTTGCAGGTTTTCGTAGGCGGCGACCGGGGTCAGGAAGTCCCGCGGATTGGCCAGGCCGTTGCTGCCGATCGGTCCCAGATCCGGCAGACGCAGTGGCGCGCCATGGTTCTCGGCGACGTAGCCACGTGCTTGTGGATCGAGCAGTTCGACGCGGAATTTCAGGCCCCGTGGCAGCACGGCGATTTCCAGCGGCGCCACTTCCAGCACACCCAGTTCGGTGGCGATGCGCAGGCGCCCCAGTTGCGGCACCAGCAGCAGCTCGCCGTCGGCGTTGAAGAAAACGCGCTCCATCGAACGGTTGGCGCCATAGTGATAGATGCTGATGCCGGCCGGTTTTTCGGCCGCGGAGTTGGCCGCCATGCTGACCAGACCGTTGATGAAATCGGTCGGTTCGGTCGGAATGTCCAGCGGGTTCCAGCGCAGGCGATTGGGGGTGACTTCACCCAATGGTCCGCCCGCCAGTTGCCGCTCCAGTTTGACGAATGCCGGGTGATTGGCCGACGGCTGGATCCGGTACATCCACGTACGCCGCGCTTCGCTGCGGGTCATGGTGAACGCGGTGCCGGAGAACAGTTCGGTGTACAGACCGTAAGGTGCTTTCTGCGGGGAGTTCTGGCCGACGGGCAGTGCGCCCGGCAACGTTTCGGAGCTGAATTCGTTGCCGAAACCGGATTGGTAAGCCAGGGCTGAATCGAGGTTCATGGAGCCTCCTGAACAGGGAGTCGGCATGGCCGGACGCTCTGGATCAGAGGTCTTGGCACGCCGGGGTTATTTTTATCGTAATTCAATTACGCATAACGTAATTTGCTCGCTATCCAGCGTCAAGCTATAAAGACGCCCATTCGTTCCGGGACACGGCAGCACCATGGAAAAAACCAGCGACAGCAACGGCAAACAGAAAGTCCGCTCCGCCGAAGTCGGCACCGACATCCTCAAGGCCCTGGCCGAATTGTCGCCGTCCACTTCGCTGTCGCGTCTGGCCGAACACGTGCAGATGCCGGCGAGCAAGGTGCATCGCTATCTACAGGCGTTGATCGCCAGCGGTTTCGCCGAACAGAACGCCGCCACCAACCACTACGGCCTCGGCCGTGAGGCGCTGCGCGTGGGCCTGGCCGCTCTCAACAGTATGGACGTGCTGAAAGTCGCCGCCCTGCCGCTGGCCGAGTTGCGCGACGAACTCAACGAAACCTGTTTCCTCGCGGTGTGGGGCAATCAGGGCGCAACCGTGGTGCACATCGAACCGGCCGTGCGCGCAGTGACGGTGGTGACGCAACTGGGCTCGGTATTGCCGCTGCTCAGTTCCTCCACCGGTCTGGTCTTCGGCGCGTACCTGCCGCACCGGGAAACCGACGAATTGCGCGAACAGGAAATCGCCAGCGGCGGCCATCCGCTGGCAGACGAAAAAGCCTATGCGGCGTTGTGCGAACAGATCCGCGAACGCGGTCTGCATCATGTCCACGGCTTGCTGATGCCCGGCGTCGACGCCTTGTCGGCACCGGTGTTCAACGCCCTCGGACAGATCGCTGCGGTGTTGACCATCGTCGGCCCGACCTCGCTGTTCCACGCCGACGAAAACGGCCCGGCGGCGCAGCGGTTGCTGGCGGCGACGCGGGCCGTGAGCTGGCGGATGGGGTATCAGCCAGCCTGAAGGACTGATTGATCAGCCGACGATGTGGGTTTTGCTGCCCGCGATAACGTGGGGAGAAACCGCTGTGGTGATGAAACCGACACCCACCGGCACGCCGGTCGCGGTCGATACGATCTCGGCAATATCCTTGACCCGTGACAATGCTCCCACCGCCGAAACCGATCCGCCAACACCCGCGATCACACCGACATACAGGAGAATTGAGCTACTCCAGGCCGAGGCAAGGTGGTTCCTGCCTGCGTCGTCATCGCCCAGACTGTACGCAACGATCCCCTGAACAATCGACCGTGTGATTCGTACGATACTGGCGACCAGCCCCACTGGCGGGACAAACAGAGAGATAACATCCACCACCAACTCTGCAGCGAACAATACCTTGCCCCAGAAGTATTCACCCCACGAAATGGTCTGATGATCAATGTCGTCAATCAGTCGATGCACCATGGAGAAGTATTCTGAACCGAAATTCTTCACCGCGAGATTGTGTTGCAACCGCGGAGTTTGCAATGCCGGCCCCGAAGTGCGCCGGCATAGTTCTACAAAGCGCGTGACCTGCGTTCTATCCGCCAGTCTTGCCAACCCGATGACATGCTCTCCCACTGTGTAATTGCGCAACCCCTCTGTCAGCTTCTCGAGCGGACGAAACATAAGGCCGTCCGGCGCATTCGGAATGTAGAGCAAACATTCCTGCCAACCTCCCGACGTTCGTGCAAAAGTGTAGCCGCCTTCCAGACGCTGACCTTCCAATGACAATGTATTCACACCATCGACCGGATTGAGCTGGTACGAGTTCGGTCCCCCCGGACGATCATGATCCAGTGCGTCGATCAACCCCTTGAGCCAGTTGAATTGGTTGGCAGACAGCGACCCCTGCATCTTTTGCGTCACGGCTGCCCTGAGCATCTGATTTTGCACGGATTTACAGTAGAGCTTGGCCTTCAGCTCCGTTGCAGGCGCAGCCAGAAAATTCGACTTCAAGTTCGCCGCGTACTTTTCGCCTGGGCGCAAGTCAATCAGTGCATCAATCGTCGGAGAGTTCAAACGGCCCAGCGAGGTATTGTCCAGTGACTCGAATATTGCGGTCTGGAGCAACTTCCTCCGTTCCAGAAGATTACTGGTATAGGGGTCGCTAGCCTCCGAGGGCAAGTTAACTCCGACAAACTCTCTGCTCCACACTTGCCACTGGAGGAACAGATTCGTCAGCGTCATCCAATCCTGCCCTTTCAATTTGACCGTCACCCTGTCCGGATCGATTTCCGGATGCGGCCCCGAACGACGCAGGTAGTCATTCAGCTCCTTCATGACCAGATTGCGCGAAAATGCCGCCAACGATTCGCCGGGCAGTTCGTCTTTTGATACTTGATGGATGGCTTTGAGCTCTGTGCTTAACCGGGTGAGCAGCTCACGATCCTGTGCAGCGGCGTTTCGGTACCAGACGGGCGTGGCCACCTGCTCCTCAGCGACCTCCCACTCGATGATCTGGCGAATGGCGCCCATCAACGGTCCGCCATCGTCCCCCTGTGTCCATTGCACCAGAGTTACGTCGTCCCACCACCACGGCTGGAACAACGGCGCGGGCTCGGTATAGGAAAGCTCATTCCTGACGAACGCTTCACGGTCCTTGCTGAATGCCTGCCCGGTCAGGAATTCACGATCCCGCGGCTCGAATCCCCAGGCGATGAACTGGCGTTTCAGTGCCGTCAGATCGGAGAATTCGAACCACTGTTGCCCGGTCGGTGCTCCGGGTGCATACAGGACATGCATCAAGCGATCAGACGCCGGGCCTTTCGCTCGAAAGGCAATCATGTCCTTGAACGGTCTGTAGTATCGGCGGAAAGCAACACCGAATGCCTCAAATGCCGGATCGCCAAACAGATAGCGCTGCACAATGTTCTGTGCCTGCGGACTTATGTTTTTTTGCAGAGTCGCAGCGAAGTTGCTGACGGCAATCTGCTGCCCCAACACTTCGCGCATTGCTTCCCTGACACGTGCCTGTCCGAAGCGGTCATTGCGTTCGTTGGCGTATTGCACACGCAAGTCGAATTGACGAATGGCAAGTTCGATATTGGGAGGCGTCAGCCGCGGATTATTGTGAAAGGCTTCGAGCTTGATCGTGTAGGGAGCCGCCGCGTCATGCACGCCATACATGAATAACTGAGTCAGAGTCTTGCGCTCGACATGTTCAATACGCCGAGCACCCATACGCAGCGAATGCTGTACTGTCACCCAGACCGAATCAGGGTCCACATGTTGGGTATCGCCCGCGCAAACATGAGTTTCGACAACACCGCGCACATAATCCTGAAAGGAGGACACCCCTCCCATTGCCTCATGCAAGGCCACCTGACCTCTAAGCAGTTCTTTTTCCAGCGAAGCGAACACTTCCTGATTGGTGGCAGAAGCCGCCTTCAGCCATTGTGGCCTGGCGTTGTTGTTCATCAATACCAGCAGATTAGCCATACGCCCTTTGGCAGCATCGAACATTGTCTGCTGACGATGGGTCGACTCGATCAAACGAACAATGGCTTGCAGATCTGCGCCCGGTTTTTTCAGTTGGCGAAAATGGTAGGCAACGTCCCGTCGTTGTTTTTCAAGCAACTGGGTTGTGAGCGTCTGGAAGAGTTCACCTTGAATATTCAGATAACGAATGACCGCAGCACCCTTGATCTGATCGGTTTCCTCCAGGAAAACACCTTTGAGCAGTTGCGCCCGACTGTCCGCGTTATCCAGGCGTTGCTCCAGAGTACGTTGCATCAAAGCAGAGGTACGGAAAGTTTCGAGTCCGCTCACAGGGGTGTAGAGGACAACCCACTCGTCATCGCCCGGTACCAGTTCGGTGACGGAACGGCCCGTGAGGTAAGTGACAAAACAACCGGCCAGCGTTGCAAATCGCCCGCTCTCCAGTTGTAGAGAGAGACCGTAGGCCGGAGTCGGGGATTTACCCTTGATAAAGCCGGCGTAGCTTTCCTCGACCTCCGCCATCCCGCCTTGCATCTGCACCGTCGCTCTCAATTCCCGCCAGAAGAGCGCTGCATGAACTTCCTGCAATCGCCGGCGGCGCGAGACCAGCTCAGGTCGCTCGGCATCCTTGCCCGAAGAAGCGGACCAGTGCTGCTCCAGCAAGGGCGGGTACTTTTGCTCCAGCGAACCCAATACCTCGCCGATCAGTGAGCCAAGGGCAACCACATCCAGACCGTGAACCCGGTCCAGTTCATCCGTGGAGTCTGGCCAGTCGTAAACGCCATATTGAGTGGCGTCATAGACAGGAGCCCGACCGAGCTCCAGACACTTCATGAATACATCCATGACCAGACCGGTCGGTTGCGGGTTTGCAATTCCTTCGCGCAGGGCGGTGATGTACGTCCTGCTGATGTAAATCTCCGGTGACAACTGTTGAAGTTCCTTTAACACCACACCCTGCAAAACCGATTTGAACGACGGCATTTCCCCCAGCACATGTTCAAGTTCAACGAGACCTTTATCAACTTCCTCAAGACTAAATTCAATCGGATTCCTATTCACAAAACTCATATACAAACTCCGTTAGCGCACTTGATAACCAGACAACGAATCGCCGTCCGGACCGTGCATCTAACTTAGCCCGAGAGATACCCCCAAAAACATTCACCACCTTTTGCCAAATATTGATACCCATCAACTTTTAAAAAAACCCACGACATCGTTAATTTAAAATTAACAGCATAACCCCAGCATTCTAGCCCGCGCCACGGCATGAGTCCGGCGCTCAACACCCAATTTCACATAAATCCGCCTGACATGAGTTTTAACCGTATGCAATGAGATGAACAACTTGTCCGCTATTTGTTGATTGGAACTTCCAGACGCGACCAGCTCCAGAACTTGCGACTCTCTGAAACTCAATGAATTGTCATTATCACCGCCATCAAACATCAGTTGTTCGGGCAAAATTCCGGGTCGAATATCTGCAACCGCCGCATCAAACTTCAACACCAGGCGCTGCAAATTTGAATCACAGGCCAGTGCTCGCCCCTTGTTGAAATAGTGTCGGGCAGATTCCCGGTCATTGAGTATCGTTGCCACCTCACTCATCACCAATAACAGTCCGGACTCAAGAACGATCATGCGGCAGGCACGAGCATGTTCGAGCAAGGACTGTAGTCGCTCCATTGGCTGCTGCGCCTGCTGCAACCGGGCTTCGGCCAGAACCAACAGGCACTCGATACGTGGAATCAGCTCCAGTGTCGCCGGTGGAGCCTGCCTTGAACGCGGGCCACGATAGTGCCTGAGCACACGGCTCAGCGCCTCGCGAGCCAGTTCGGGCCGTCCTTGTTGCAGCCAGAACTCACTGCTGACCTGCAACAGAACGCCGCGATAAACCGTGTCCGGAATCTGCCGCTGTTGCATCAACCGTTCAGCATCGCGCAGGCGCATGAACGCCTGCGGGTAATCGCCCTGATCGGCAGCCAGTTGTGCCTGCCCCAAAAAGCCGTAAAGCACTCGTTTGTCAAAGCTGCGCAGACAGTCGTCGAGTCCCTGCTGGAAGAATTCGGCAGCCTGCATCGGCAGGCCCATGCTCAGCGCCAGTCGGCCTCGACGCAGGGCGATACGCCCCAGCAGTGGCGTCGGTCGCTCGACTGACGCGCCGAGCATTTCGCAAAGATTGGCCAGCAATTCTTCGGCACGAGCCGACGCCCCCCGCTGCTCCAGCAGTTGGGCGTGATCCAGCTCCAGCAATGCCTCGAACAGCAATGAGCCCTCGGCCCGGGCCAGGCACAACGCCTCACGATTGATCGAATGAGCCTGCTCCAGATCACCGCACAGCAACGCCTGCTGAGTGCGGCCCGACAAACACAGCAGACGCGCCGTCCAGGCCTGCGGCGACAGATCGTTCAAGGCTTGCTCGAAATGCTCGCGCGCCTCGTCCATGTGCCCTTGCAAGTGCAGCAGCCAGCCTTGCTGAGCCTGCCAGCGGGCGATCAACTGCCGTTGCTGGCCCGCCGACGGGGGCGGTAAAAAACGCGAGAGTTGCCCGATGCAATCCGCCGCTTGAGCAAATCGTCCGGCAAACAACAGCGCTGCCGTGATCAGCCCGACCAGTTGCGCCGAACCCAGCAGCAGTTCCTCACCGCGCTGCTCATAGAGACGCAGCAACAACACAACCGTCTGCTCCTCGAACAGGTGCTCGAAGCTGAAGTGCTGTAGCAGGCTCACCGCGACTTCGTACTCTTCGGCCAGCAGCGCCTGTTCGAAGGCGCATTTCCAATGCTGTCCGGCAGCAAACCACTGACAGGCGCGGCGATGCCAGGAACCTCCGGCCGACCAGGGTTCGTCACGCATCAAACGCGATAGCGGAGCGCACACCTGCAACCAGTCCGGCGACCCTTGCCAGGGCTCGATAAAACACCCGAGCGTTTGCAGAGTGCGCATCCACTGCGCCCCATCGCCGGCACCGAACAGGTGATCGCACAGGCTGGCGTTGAACCGCGGCAAATGCGCCAGCACACGCCAGGCTTCGGCCAGTTCCGGGCTCAAACCACTGAACAGTTCGTGTTGCAGATAGTCCAGCAGAGTGTCCATGCGTTGCTGCGGCAAGGTCTTTTGCGACCAGTCGCATTTTTGCATCAACAGTATCCGCACCCCGGCGCACCACCCACCGCTGCGCTGCAGGATTCGCCCGGCCACGTCGTCAGCCTGGGCGGACGGCAGGTGCCGCAACAACTGCGCGATCTCACTGCGGTTCAAGGCCAGGGCCGCACTTTCGCACTCGTACAAGGCGTCATCGAGCAGCAGGCGTGGCCAATTGCATTGCGGGCGTCGGCGCGTGCCGATCCACCAGGTGACGGCGGGACTCGCGAGCGCCAGCATGCGATCAAGCAGCGCGTCCAGCGCCGGATCTTCAACACGGCAGTAATCGTCGAGAAACACCCAGACCGGCGAGGACCGACGCGCCAGCCCTTGCAGCAGCGATGACTGATCCGCAGTCGTCAGCCCCATCGCCTGCGCCAGTTGCTCGCAAAATGCCGCGACACTCATCGACATGCCCGCCAGCGGCAACCAGCACACCGTACATTCGGCAGGCGCCTGCAACAGACATTCGGTGAGGAGCGTACTCTTGCCACTGCCGGCGGGTGCGCAGATCAGCCGGACCCGTGCAGCAGACTCAAGCAGCGCTTCACTCAGACGCGCACGCGGGAGGTGGTGAGCCGAGAGTCTGGGCAAGAATCCCGGACGATCCGGAGCGTGATTCATGGCGGTCATCGGGTACGCCTTTTTATCGTTGTACGCTCACCCTAGCCCTCTCCCCGGCGCTTGTTGACGAGTATTCAGTACGCTGATTGGCGCCCATAAAAAAGGCGACCGTGCGGTCGCCTTTTGCCCTGCCAATGTATCGAAACCCTTACCGTACGCCCTCGGCGCGCAGGGCCGACGGGGTGTAGTCGGCGGCCTTGGCCTCGAAGCCGAATTCGAAGCTGTGCTTCTCTTCGTTCTTCATCCCCAGGGCAATGTATCGACCGGCGATGATGTCGTAGAGCGCCTCAAGGGTGTAGGCCTGAGCCTGGTGATCGTAGTAGTACTGGGCATGACCTTCGGCGACCCGCCACAGTTGTCCGCGACCGTCGTAATGGTCTGCCAGTGCCACCTGCCAACTGTCCTCGTCAATGTACATGTGGCGCTTGGCGTAGATGTGCCGCTCGTTCGGTTTCACCGTGCCGACCACTTCCCAGACCCGGTGCAGTTCATAGCGCGTCAGGTCCTGGTTGATGTGCCCGGCCTTGACGATGTCGTCGTACTTGAGACTCGGCGAGTCGAGCTTGTAGCTGTTGTAGGGAATGTACATTTCCTTCTTGCCAATGAGTTTCCAGTCATAGCGATCCGGCGCGCCGGAGAACATGTCGAAGTTGTCCGAAGTGCGCAGGCCGTCGGCAGCGGTACCCGGCCCGTCATAGGCAACCTGCGGCGCCCGACGCACCCGACGCTGGCCGGCGTTGTAGATCCAGGCCAGGCGCGGCTCTTTCACCTGATCGAGGGTTTCGTGCACCAGCAGCACGTTGCCGGCAAGGCGTGCCGGAGCGGTCACCGACTGTTTGAAAAAGGTCAGGACGTTGGCGGCTTTTTCAGGGTCCAGATCCTTCATCAATTGCGGCACGGCGATCTCTTCTTCGAAGCGGATCGGCGTGTAGCTGCCATTGGTCTGCGGTGTTACCTGAGTGATGATCCGCCGCAGGTTACCGCCGTGATATCGGGTGATGTGGTTCCACAGCACCTCGACGCCGTTCTTCGGAATCGGGAACGCGTAGTAACGGTTGCCGGTGAAATTCGCCAGACCGTTACCGTCATTGATGCTGGTGACATTGAGCGCACTGCGCTTGGCCGACTCATAGATTTCCGGCGGTACGGCCACAGTACGATGGGTCGGGTAGACCGGGATCCTGTAGGTTTCAGGGTAACGTTTGAACATCGCCACCTGGCCGTCGGACAGCTTGTCCTTGTATTTGTCGACGTTGGCGGCGGTGATGGTGAACAGCGGTTTTTCGCTGGCGAACGGGTCAGCCAGAAAGCCCTTGCTGTCGACCGCACCGGCGTTTTTCGGGATCCCTCCGGTCCAGGCCGGAATCGATCCGTCGGCGTTGCCGGCCTTCTCGGCCCCCAGCGGGGTCAGGCTGGTGCCGAGCTTGTTGGCTTCGTCCGGCGACACCGCCGCAATCACGTTGGCGGCCAGCAGGCTCAGGGCCAGGACACCGCATTGCAGAATCATCTTGCGCATTGCATTCATCCTTCTCGGGCAGATCAGAAGTTCACACCGAAGCTCAAGGCCACGAAGTCGCGGTCTTCGAGGGTGTTGTAGTCACCACCGAAAAAGTCGGTGTAACTCAGGCTCGCGGTATAGGTGTTGCGGTAGTCGGCATCGACCCCGACGCTGACAGCCTTGGCGCCTTCGTTGAACAGACCGTTGGGGCCATAGCCGGCGACGTCGTGGGACCAGGACAGGTTGGGCTTGAGGTTGATCCCGCCGATCACGTTGGCGTAATCGAGGATCGCCCGGGCGCGGTAGCCCCAGGAGGTGGAGGTGACGAAACCGTCGGTGTCACCGCCGAAACCGTACTGGCCGTAGACCGAGTCGCGGCCGTAGCGCAGTTTGCTGCGCGACTCCAGACCACCGACCCGCACCACCGCCGCTTCGCCGACCAGAGTCAGACGTTCGGCGCCCCACACCTGATCGAAGAAATGCGTGAGGGTGCTCTGGATCTGAGTCACTTCCTTGCGTCGATAGCCTTTGTTGTCGGCGCCCGGCGAGGTGACCAGCGGCGATGCGGCACCGCCGGCAATCGGATTGAGCAACGCCAGGGTCAGGTCGTTGGTGTTGACCTGGACCGGCGCGTTAGGGCGATAGCTGATCTCGCCGGTCCAGGCGGTACCGGTCGGCAGTGTGGTGGAGAAACTCGCGCCGTACAGACGGATGTCTTCCGGGTATTCGAGGTAGTACTGACCGCGCCCGAGCATCACGCTTTGCGCCAGTCCCGAGCCGCTGCCGGGCGCCAGCCGGTTGGCGATCCCGACCATGCCCGGCAGCGCCGCGAGGGTCGACAGGCCGGCGGTGCTGGTGCCGACGGTCGGTGTGCGGCTGTGGTAATTCATGAAGTAGAGGCCGTACTCGGTGTCATCGCCAAGCCAGCGCAACGCCGTGCCCCATTGCCCGGAATCACGCGCATCGCGGTCGCCGCCACGGGGCACGATCACGCCTTCGCGGGTCACCTGGATCGGCTGGCCAAAGGCTGCAGCCAGTGGCGCCAACGGGGCGATCGCCGGGCTGCCGACGGTGTAGCCGTTGTTGCAGCCGTCCGCCGCCACGTCGACACCGAAAAAGGTCCCGCAGTTGTCGAGGACGGTCTGATCCCATTCCAGTTGATAGAAGCCCTCGACGGTCAGTTGATCGGTAAGCCCCTGAGAGGCGAACAGCATGTTCACCGGAATCAGCCCTTCCTTGATCTCCGCACCCGGCCTGCGAAACGCCGAAACGTCGATCGGGTTGATGCTGTTGATCGAGTTGCCGATGAAGGTGCTCTCGCCCCAGCTCACCACCTGCTTGCCGGCGCGCACGGTGCCCGGAAGGTCAGCGATGCTGTAGTTGTGATAAATGAACGCATCGAGAATCTGCGCGCCGGACGACTTCGCGCCCTCCTTGCGGCCCTTGTCACTGATCTGTTTGAACTCGCGGTCTTCGTCCTTGAGTTCGAAGTCGTACCAGTACTTGCCGCGCACGAACACACCGGTGTCGCCGTACTTCAGCTCGAGGTCGTGGATGCCTTTGAAGATCTTGGAAAAGGTCTCGCCCTTCTTGAAGTTCAAACGCCCGTCATCACCGGTGGAGGACTGGCCGGTCCCGCCATTGACCGTACCGACCAGCGACTTGTCGGCATCGCGCATGCCCCAGCTCGCACCGACCGACAGCGACGAATCGAACGTGCCTTCGATTTCCCCGATATTGAAAGCGACCGCGTGCGCCTGGGCACAGCAACCCAAGGCCACCGCAGCGGCGAGCGCGTGCGGCGTGAAGATGGCGCGCATTGTTGTTTTTGTCATGCGTCTTCCCCGGTGAGTGACAGAAGGCCCCACCCTACTGCCGCCACACGGGGACGATAAGCGCACCAAGGAGGTATTCGCGCTGTCGCACGAAAGGATGAATCCCCGCCTGCGACAAGGCTTTGCGCCCGCCATGAACAGGCTGGATGCACCACTATCAACGCAACGGATAATGACGACCCCGGTGCGCGCCACTGTTACATGCCCCGTAACAGTGCATGTCCGGAATCGCTATTTTTCCCTGAGGCGCCAGCCCTTATTCTGAGCGGGCTTTCACGGCAGACCGCCAGAAAGCACCAAGTCCGCGACCGAGTCGTCGGCAACCGATTTCTGATGGACCGAAGCGTTTTTCGATTCATCGCCCCGGTGTTCACTGACGTTGATTTGTAGCTCCTTGATCCAACGTCTTACCTTGGCCGCTGCGTTTGCAGCGGCCTTTTTTATGGGCGATGTTTTAGCTGGAAGTCAGCGGCAGAGGCTCATGAGGCGAGCGCTCAAAAGAGAAAGCAGGACCGGGAAAGTCCTGCCGGATAACCCAAGGGATCAGAGCGAATACTTCTGCAAATTCCCCATCATTTCCTTCAGCGCCTCGATGTTGTCCTTCGGGTGCGCGGCCCCTTCGAAATCACAGATCTGCTGCCAGTGCGCCGCGACGTCTTCCGGGGAAAACCCGACGCGAGGATCAAACCCGGCGCCCAGGCTGCGCTCCCAGCGCACCTTGCCCATCCAGCCGCCGCCGACTTCGAACAGGCCGGAGGTTTCCTGGCATTGTTCGCTGGCCAGGTACACCACCAGCGGGCTGACCAGTTCCGGTTTGAGTTGTTCGAACACTTGCGGCGGGATCAGGCCTTCGGTCATGCGCGTACCGCCGGTGGGGGCGATGGCGTTGACCAGGATGTTGTTCTTGCGGCCTTCGATGGCCAGGGTGCGGGTCAGACCGTAGAGCCCCAGTTTGGCCATGCCGTAGTTGGACTGGCCGAAGTTGCCATAGATGCCCGAGGTCGAAGCGGTGAAGATCACTCGACCGTAGTTTTGCTCACGCAGGTGCGGCCATGCGGCACGGGTCACCTTGTAGGCACCTTCGACGTGGACGCGATAAACCAGATCCCAGTCGGCGTCTTCCATTTTGTGGAAGGTCTTGTCGCGCAGGATCCCGGCGTTGTTGACCACCACATCGACGCGGCCGAACACATCGAGCGCGTTCTGCACCAGTTTGTCACCGTCGGTGACCGAGTCATGGTTGGCTTCGGCGATGCCGCCAGCTTCACGGATTTCCGCTACCACGCGATCAGCGGCCGAAGCGTTGGCGCCTTCGCCCTGGGTCGAGCCGCCAAGGTCGTTGACCAGCACTTTGGCACCCTGTTTGGCGAACAGCAAAGCGTGAGCCCGCCCCAGGCCACCACCGGCTCCGGTGACGATCACGACTTTATCTTCGAAACGCACAGACTCATTCATCGGGGCAACTCCAGCAGGCCTGAGGGACAATGTCCCTGAGTGTCAGGCACGACGCGTTCGGTCACAACGAACACGGCTGAGGCTGAATGGTGCGCGATAAGGCTGGGGGATGATGGAAACGTGCCGAGGCGCCAGGCGCCTCCGGCACAAACTCAGGAGCACGCCACCTTGCGCGGCGGCACCACGAAGTGATCACGAAATTCGAGGTAGTGCTTGAGCACCTGCACCGGCGCTTCACTTTGCGGGTAGTGACCGATGCCCGGCAACAGCACGGTGTCCGCGTCGGGTATCAGCTCGCGATAACGCTCGACCATGTGCGCCCCGGAAATCGGATCGACCTCGCCATCGATCACCCGCAGCGACACTTCACCGCGTTGCATCGCCGCGACCCAGCGATCGCGCTGGGCGCGGCGCTCGGGAATGTACTGGATCAGCTTGTGCATGATCCGCGGCCCGCGATTGCATTCGATCAGGCTCCAGAAATCATCCATCTCGCTTTCGCTGGGCCGGGTGTCCGGGCCGAAAATCTGATGGAAACTTTTCACCAGCGCATCACGGGTGAACGCCCGGCCGATCATCCAGCCCAAGGGGCTTAGCAACAGTTTTTGCGTCAGCAACGGCCGATGGGTTTCCGGGAACAGACCACCGTTGAGGAACACACAACTGGCGACCTCGATCCGGTCTTCGTAATGCCGGGCCAGCAGTTCCTGGGCAACGCTGTCGCCGTAGTCGTGGGCCAGAATGTGCACCGGTTGCTCGACCTGCAGATGCGCCAGCAAAGCCTGTTGCAGATCGGCCTGCTCCAGCAGGCTGTAGGTGTGATTCAGCGGTTTGGCCGAGTCGCCGAAACCGAGCATGTCGCAGGCAATCACCCGGTAGCGTTGGGACAGCGGCTGCCACAGGTAATGCCAGTCCCAACTGGCCGTCGGAAAGCCATGGATCAGCAGCAGCGGTTCGCCCTGCCCGGCTGTCCAGTAGCGAATCGACTGACCATGGAAAACGAACGTCTGGCTGCGTTTGCGCCAGACACTCAGCGGAATCTCGGCGAGAGGCATTAGAGTTTATACCCCGGATCCTGTTTATCGAGTTTGCGCAGCAGCGCCGGCCAGGCCAGCGCGCCACCCATGCCTTGAGCACTTTTGGTGACGCCGGCGATCATCGCCTTGGCGCCTGCCAGAATCTGCGGTTCGATGGCGATCAGTTCGGCACCGCCGGTCTGCGCCATGACCTGGATGTCGCACGCGCGCTGAAAGGTGAACATCATCAGGAACGTGTCGGCGATGGTGCCGCCACAAGTCAGCAGACCGTGGTTGTGCAGCATCAGGAAATTGCTGTCGCCCAGATCCGCCTGCAACCGCGCTTTCTCTTCATGGTTGAGCGCCACACCTTCATAGGCGTGAAACGCCAGGCTCGACAGCACGAACAGCGATTGCTGACTGATCGGCAACACGCCCTGCTTCTGCGCCGACACCGCGACACCGGAAGCGGTGTGGGTGTGCAGCACGCAGGCCACGTCGTGCCGCACTTCGTGCACGGCGCTGTGGATGGTGTAGCCGGCGGGATTGATTTCGAACGGGCTGTCCATGAGCTTGTTGCCGGCCTGGTCGACCTTCACCAGACTCGAGGCGGTGATCTCATGGAACATCAGGCCGAACGGGTTGATCAGGAAATCTTCGGTGCCGGGCACCTTGGCGGAAATGTGGGTGAAGATCAGATCGTCCCAGCCATGCAGAGCGACCAGACGATAACAGGCGGCCAGATCGACCCGGGTCTGCCATTCCGCGGCACTGACCTGATCTTTGACGTTCACGGACGAAGGGACGGGGGCTACGCTCACTGCATGCACCTCTGAGTTCTTATTGTTTTTGCACGTGTCAGCAGTCTAGACAGCCGCAGACGGTCGTGTAGTTGCATTGGCAGCCAGCTTGATGACTGAACGAGTCAGCTACGCAAACAGCTTGGATCCATGTCAAAGCAACGACGCCAACAAAGGCGCGGCAAACAGATTGAGCAGCCCCGTCAGCACCATCACCAGTCCCGCCACCGAGCCTTCTTCGCCGCCCACTTCATGGGCGCGACTGACGCCCGCACCATGAGCGCCCACGCCAAACAGGGCGCCGCGCGCCAGGGCACTGCGCAGCGGCAGCCACTTGAGTAGCACCCCGCCCAGCATGGCGCCGAACACCCCGGTGAACATCACGAACACCGCCGTCAGCTCCGGCACACCACCGAGGTCCTGCGCCAGCGGCATGGCGAACGGCGTGGTGATCGAGCGCGGCACCAGCGACAGCGTCACCGAACTGTCCAGCGCCAGCGCTTTCGCGAGGCCGAACGACGTGGCGATCGACGCCGCGCTGCCGGCCAGCATGCCCAGCAGCAATGCCGACCAATGCCGCACCAACAACCGTCGCTGCTGCCAGATCGGCACCGCAAATGCCACGGTGACCGGCCCGAGCACCAGCATCAGCCAATGGGTGTTGCTCGAATATTCGGCATAAGCGGTGTGCAGCGGCACGGCAAGCGCCAGCAGCAACGCGGGGACCAGAATCAATGGCGACAGCACGTAGCGCCCGCTCCGGCGATACAGCCAGCGGCTGAACAGATAAGCCAGCAACGTGAACGCCAGCCAGAACATCGGCATCAGCTCAAGCTTCATGGGACCGCCTCAGGCGCACGGCCAGTTCCACGGTGAACGCGGTCACCAGCATCACCATCAGCGTACTGGCCGCGATCACCAACAAGATCCGCCAGCCGTCATCGCGCAGCAATGCGCCGTAATCCAGCAGGCTCATCAGCGCCGGAATAAAGAACAGCAGCATCTCGGCCATCAACAAGCCTGCGCCCATTTGCAGCGCCGCCGGTTTGATCCAGCCGAACGCGAAGCCCAGCAGCAACAGCGCCATGCCGATCACGCCGCCGGGAATCGGCCAGGCCAGCCACGCTGCGATCTGGCAGCCGAGCAGGTAGAGAGCGAGCAGCACGGCCAGTTCGGCCAGCAGCCGGGAGAGGTATTTAAAGGTCGAGGCTTTCATCGGGGGGCTCCTTTCAGATGCCTATTTTACGAACCCGACTACCATCTCCGAAGCGAATTGTTAGACTCAAAGCCATTCCAATCTGGAATCAGGCCATGGAATTCAAACAGCTCAAAAGCTTCGTCGAAGTCATGCATCAGGGCGGTTTCACCCAGGCCGCGAAGACCCTGCACATCAGCCAGTCCGCCGTGAGCAAGCAGATCGCCCAGCTCGAACAGAGTCTCGGCACCCCATTGCTCGAACGACTGGGCTCGCAGCTACGCCTGACCGCCGCCGGCAGCGTGGTGCTACAACGGGCCGAGGGCATGTTGCGACTGCGCAATGAATTGCTCAGTGAACTGGATGACCTCAGTCAACTGGCGCGCGGCGAGTTGCGTCTCGGTTTGCCCTTGCTGGGCAGCGATGCGTTGTTTGCCGGGCTGTTCGCCGAGTACCGCCGGCGTTATCCGAACATCAGCGTGCAGCTGCTTGAAGGCGGCAGCCGCAACATCGAACAGGCGGTATTGAACGGTGAACTGGAACTGGGCGGGAGTCTTCTGCCGAAAGATCCGCAGTTCGACTTTCAGCCGTTCTGTGATGAACCGCTGGATGCGCTGCTGCCGGTGGATCACCCGTTGGCGGCGAGAGGTGAAATTGGTCTGGAGGAATTGGCCGATACGCCGTTTCTTTTGTATCAGCGCAGTTTTGTGCTCAACGATCGCTTGCTTCAGGCGTGCCAGCAGATGGGCTTCACTCCGAAGGAGGGCGGGCGCAGCGGGCAGGCGGATTTTCTCGCAGCGCTGGTCGCGGCCGGGCAAGGCGTGGTGTTGCTACCGAGCGTGGTGGCGCGCGGACTGGTGCGGCCAGGCGTGGTGCGCCTGACCTTGAACGCGCCGGACTATTTGCGCTGGGATATCGCTTTCATCTGGCGCCGGGGTGCCTATCTGTCGAAGGCTGCGCAGGCCTGGCTCGCGCTGTTGCGCGAACGCGGGATCAGCCCTTGAGCGTGGCGATCAACTGTTCCAGCCAAGGCTCGGCGTCAGTTTCTGGAGTGACGCTTTCGCTGGCGTCGATGCGCAGCATGTCCTGCACTTCACGCACGCCGAGTTCGCCGAACAGCTCACGCAGTTGCTCGCCGCCGCCACAGAAAGTGTCGCCGTAGCTGGCGTCGCCTAACGCGATCACCGCGCCAGGCAAGCCACGCCAGGCCGCCGGCAATTGGTCGCGAATCGCCGAATACAACGGTTGCAGGTTGTCCGGCAGCTCACCCATGCCGGTGGTCGAAGTCACGCCGAGCAAGGCTTCAGGGCCAAACGCCTGGAGATCGGCAAGGCTGGCGCGGGAATTGTAGAAGGTTTCAAAACCGGCGGCGTTCAACAGGCTCTGAGCGTGGCGAGCGACTTCTTCGGCCGTGCCGTACACCGAGCCGGAGAGGATGGCGACTTTCATCAATCTGATCCTGAAACTGAAAAAAAGAGCGACGATAGTAACAGCCGGCGGCGCCCTGTTGCGATTGGCTCTCGATAAGCGCTGATGGCCAGTAGACAGCGCCAATCGATCTTCTAGAATGCCAGCGGTCGATAACACTGAAGGGATTCATAGATGATCAATGCCAGCCTGCTGCAAATGGTGATCAACGCGTCGAACGATGGAATCGTTGTGGCAGAAAAAGAAGGCGATCAGGACAACATCCTGATCTACGTGAATCCGGCTTTCGAAAAGCTGACCGGCTACACCAGCGAAGAGATTCTCTATCAGGACTGTCGCTTCCTGCAGGCCGGTGATCGCGACCAGGCCAGTCTGGAGAGGATTCGCGATGTATTGAAAAACGGTGGGGCATGCCGGGAAATCCTGCGCAATTACCGCAAGGACGGCACACCCTTCTGGAACGAACTGTCTTTGTCGACGGTAAAAAATGCCGATGATGGGCAGACCTACTTCGTAGGCGTGCAAAAGGACGTCACGGTTCAGGTCAAGGCGCAGCAGCGGGTTGTGCAACTGGAAGCCCAGGTGGCGGCGCTCGAAGCAGAGCTTGCGACACTGAAAGCGACGAACGGCGCAAACAAAACAGCGAACTAATTGTCATTAACTACAATCACCAATGACTTTGTAATTATTCATTTCGAGTTAGCCATGCAGCGCGACGCCCTCCTGACCCAGGATGAGCTGGATTTTATCCAGACCATGCAACATAACCCGCAGCTCAATGTTCGGGATGCCACGTCGAGCCTGCTGGTCAATGGTGGTTCGCAGATCCGTGATCTGCTCACGCGTCTGGCGGCCCATGAGCAAGTGACCATTCAGGCTAACTTCGAAAATCAGCAGATGACTTTCCCTCTGCATCTGGTGGAAGACGAGTTCCACGCCCTGCACCTGCGCCTGGGTGTGCCGAGCATTTATGAAGACGGGCCGATGGTGCGTCCATGGCGCCTGACCCTGGAAGAACCAGTAGCGCTGGAAAATGCCAAAGGTCAGCCGGGTATGCTCTGGGTACATGAGGTATCGCACAAAGGCGTTCTGCTGGAAGTGCGCAACAAGACCAAGCCGCCGAAACATTTTGCCCTGTGGTTCAGCCCCTCCGGCTATGAGCGGATCTCCCTGCGCGGGACATTCGAACGAGAGACCGAAAGCGGCTTTTATGCTTACGAGCTAAGCCAGAGCGATGCCGACGAAACCGAGCGTCTGCGCCAGTTCATCCTGCAACAGCATCGCCTGACTCACCCTGCCCTGCACACCTGATTCTCAGGTATCCAGCGTTCCCGCAAGAAACTGATTCATCCGCTGACGCATCGTTGCCCCTTCATTGCCCAGACAGCCAACCGATGATCCGGCCAGGCTGTCCTGCGCCAGATCCGCAGCATCGCCCGCCAGCAACAACTGACAATCAAGACTCAAGGCCAGACGATTCAGACGTCGTGGCAGCTCTGCGGTCGGCGCGTGATTGGAAAACAGGACCAACGCCTGGGGCCGGGTCTTTTCGCATACCAGTGTCAGCTCATCAAATGGCTGCCCGGTGGTGAGTACACGAACGCCCGCGTCATTGCCACTGAGAAACAGCGCCGCCACCAGCAATTCCAGCTCCCGACATTGACCGGCCAGCGCGCTGACGATGACTTTGCGCGGTTGCGAGCCGCGCAGCACGACGATGCGCTGAAGCACCTTCGCTCTCAGAAAACCGTCGAAGAACAGCCACTCGCTGGTCTGTCCGAACGCGTCCTGGCGCTGCAGCATTTGCAGCCACAGCGGCATCAGGATGTCCTGAAAAACGACGGGCAAGGCATACGACGAGAAAATCTGGCCATAGACGCGATCAAGCAACTGATCATCGAATGAGCTGACTGCTTGCTGGACTTGTTCCTGCCACTGGAGATAGTCCGCCTGCACCAGATCATCGGGAATGATATGTGCCAGCACCTTCATCGGTTCGGTCTTGGCCAGGATCTTGCCGACCTTGCTCACGGCAACGCCCCGATCGATCCAGTCGACGATGCTGCGAACGCGCTCGATATCGGTCATTGAGTACAGCCGATGCCCACTTTCGGTGCGCGTCGGCTGGATCAAACCATAGCGACGTTCCCATGCGCGCAGCGTGACCGGGTTGACTCCGGTCAAACGCGCCACTTCACGTATCGGAAAAAGCTCTTCGCGCTCCAGCGCAACAGATGCCTGCGGAGCAGGGCGAACGTCTGTCATGACAGGCATGTGTGCGGGTACGTCCTTGTTGGCGTAGTTGGATCCCATTCTACCCCTGACTCCCCGCCACGGTTCAAGCGATGAATCGGAGCGAAAGTCTCGGGCTCGTCACGAAAATGAGGAATAATCCTTGCTTGTCGAAAAACGCAGCCCTCTACCCCGGCGCTGCGTCAGGCGAAACTCCTACCCGGAGCGACGCACATGCAATACGGAGATACACAATGTCTACTTCCCCCGTCACGCTGATGGTCGCGCGTCGTGTCGCCAATGGTCGTTATCAGGATCTGATTGCCTGGTTGCGAGAAGGCGAACAACTGGCCACCGACTTCCCTGGTTACCTCGGCTCCGGCGTACTGGCCCCGCCTCCCGGCGACGATGAATTCCAGATCATTTTCCGCTTCGTCGACGAACAGACCCTGCACGCCTGGGAACATTCGGCATCGCGCACCGCATGGCTGGCTCGTGGCAGCGATCTGTTTGCTCACCCGACAGAACATCGGGTCAGCGGAATCGAAGGCTGGTTCGGTGCAGCCGGCGCGCGTCCTCCACGCTGGAAACAGGCCGTGGCGATCTGGCTGGCGTTCTTCCCGGTGTCGCTGCTGTTCAATTTCGTGCTGGGCCCGCTGCTCGCTGAAATGAGCCTGCTGCCCCGGGTCTTCATCAGTACGCTGTGCCTGACCCCGTTGATGGTCTACTTCTTCATTCCGCTGTCGACCCGCCTGCTGGCCGGCTGGCTCAATCCGGCGCCTGCACGCCCGTTGCCTGCCGCGCCCTCCACACAAAATCGCTGAAGCCGTCGCTCGCGTCGCTGTTATAGTTTTTGCTCTGACTTCGACGCGAGCCGTACATGACTTCCTCCACAGCTCCCATCCTCATCACCGGTGCCGGCCAGCGGGTCGGCCTGCATTGTGCGCAGCGTCTGCTGGAAGACGGCCATCCGGTGATCTTCACCTACCGCAGCGAACGACCGGGGGTGAAGACGTTGCGGGATCTGGGCGCCCTCGGGCTGCACGCGGACTTTTCCAGCGAAGCCTCGATCCTCGCGTTCATCACCCAATTGAAGACCCACACCGACAGCCTGCGCGCCATCGTGCACAACGCCTCGGAGTGGCTGGCGGAAACCGGTGACGGCGAAGCCGAAGCCTTCAGTCGCATGTTCAACATTCATATGCTGGCGCCGTACCTGATCAACCTGCACTGCGCCGAATTGCTGCAGCGTTCGAGTCCTGCCGACATCATCCACATCAGCGATGACGTCACTCGCAAGGGCAGCAGCAAACACGTCGGTTATTGCGCCAGCAAGGCCGGGCTCGACAGTCTCACGCTATCCTTCGCCGCGCGCTATGCGCCGTCAATCAAGGTCAACGGCATCGCGCCGGCCCTGCTATTGTTCAATCCCGACGACGACGCGGCGTACCGCGCCAAGGCACTGGCCAAGTCCGCGCTGGGCATCGAACCCGGCAGTGAAGTGATCTATCAGAGCCTGCGCTATCTGCTCGACAACCTGTATGTCACCGGCACGACCCTTACCGTCAACGGCGGGCGGCACGTCAAGTAATACGCCCCGCGAGGATGCTTCATGACCCGTTCCCTGCCCGAGAATTACCGCGAGATCCTGATCGGTCTCGGTGAAAACCCTGACCGCGAAGGACTGCTCGACACACCGGCGCGGGCGGCCAAGGCCATGCAGTACCTGTGTCATGGCTACGAACAGAGTGTCGACGAGATCGTCAATGGCGCACTGTTTGCCTCCGACACCGACGAGATGATCATCGTCGCCGACATCGAGCTCTATTCGTTGTGCGAACATCACCTGCTGCCCTTCATCGGCAAGGCCCATGTGGCTTATATTCCGACGGGCAAGGTGCTGGGGTTGTCGAAGATCGCGCGCTTGGTGGACATGTTTGCCCGCCGCCTGCAGATCCAGGAAAACCTCACCCGGCAGATCGCCGAGGCGGTCCAGCAAGTCACCGATGCCGCCGGTGTTGCGGTGGTCATCGAAGCGCGGCACATGTGCATGATGATGCGCGGTGTCGAGAAACAGAATTCGACCATGAACACCTCGGTCATGCTCGGCGCCTTCCGCGAGTCGAGCAACACCCGCCAGGAGTTCCTGCAATTGATTGGACGGAGCAAGTAAATGCCACAACTTCAACCGGGAATGGCGCGCATCCGGGTCAAGGATCTGCGCCTGCGCACCTTTATCGGGATCAACGAGGACGAAATCCTCAACAAGCAGGACGTGCTGATCAACCTGACCATCCTGTACGCCGCGCAGGAAGCGGTACGTGACAACGACATCGACCACGCGCTGAACTACCGCACCATCACCAAAGCGATCATCGCCCATGTGGAAGGCAACCGTTTTGCGCTGCTCGAACGCCTGACCCAGGAGCTGCTGGATCTGGTGATGGTCAACGAATCGGTGCTGTACGCCGAGGTCGAAGTGGACAAGCCGCATGCCTTGCGCTTTGCCGAATCGGTGTCGATCACCCTCGCGGCCAGCCGCTGAACGTGTCTGGCGCTCCGGGCGTCAGACTTTTATCATCCGCGCCACGATTTGACTGCACAGAGCCCATCATGACCGAGCAACAACGCCTCGAACTCGAAGCCGCCGCCTTCCGCCGGCTGGTCGCCCACCTGGACAGCCGCAAGGACGTGCAGAACATCGACCTGATGAACCTCGCCGGGTTCTGCCGCAACTGCCTGTCCAAGTGGTACAAGGCCGAGGCCGACGAGCGCCAGATCGAGGTCAGCCTCGACGACGCCCGTGAAGTGGTTTACGGCATGCCGTACGCCGACTGGAAAGCCCAATATCAGCAAGAAGCCAGCGCCGAACAACAAGCGGCGTTCGCCAAAGGAAAACCCAATGAGTGATCTGAATACCCTGCGCGCCAGCCTCAAGAGCGGCGAACACGTTTTTGCCGACACCTTGTCCTTCATCGCCGCCGGTTACGACTACCAGCCTCAGGCGTTCAACAACGGTGGCGTGGAAAACGCGGCCGGACAGAACGAAGGTTCGTGCAAGACCCTGGGTCTGGCGCTGCTGGAAGGCCTGAGTGATGAAGAAGCGCTGCTGGCGTTCGGCGAACACTACCGTTCGGTCGTGGCAACGCCTGAAGGCAGCGATCACGGCAATATCCGTGCGCTGATCCAGCACGGTCTGGCTGGTGTGAAGTTCACCACCCAACCCCTGACCCGTCGGTAAATTCCGAAACAACACTATCCCTGTGGGAGCGAGCTTGCTCGCGATAGCGGAGTTTCAGTCAATACATGAGTTGAATGTGAAGCCGTCATCGCGAGCAAGCTCGCTCCCACAGAGAACAGTATTTAACGCAAAGTAACGAGCATGAAAAAACCGGCCAATTGGCCGGTTTTTTGTGCCTGCGATCTTAGAACGAAGCGTTCTGCAGACCGTCCAGGTAACGCTCGGTGTCCAGTGCCGCCATGCAACCGGCGCCGGCCGAGGTGATGGCCTGACGGTAAACGTGGTCAGCCACGTCGCCGGCAGCGAAGATGCCTTCGACGCTGGTCGCGGTGGCGTTGCCTTCACGGCCGCCCTGAACGACGAGGTAGCCGTCTTTCAATTCCAGCTGACCGTCGAACAACGAAGTGTTCGGGGTGTGGCCAATCGCGATGAACACGCCGTCGACCTTGATTTCGTCGAAACTGCCGTCGTTGTTCTTCAGACGGGCACCGGTCACGCCCATGTTGTCGCCCAGCACTTCGTCCAGGGTCGCGTTCAGTTTCAGCTCGATCTTGCCTTCGGCCACACGGGCGTTGAGCTTGTCGATCAGGATCTTCTCGGCGCGGAAGGTTTCGCGACGGTGGATCAGGGTGACCTTGCTGGCGATGTTGGCCAGGTACAGGGCTTCTTCGACAGCGGTGTTGCCGCCACCGACCACGGCCACGGGCTTGTTGCGATAGAAGAAACCGTCGCAGGTCGCGCAGGCCGAAACGCCTTTGCCCATGAACGCTTCTTCCGACGGCAGGCCCAGGTAACGAGCGCTGGCACCGGTGGCGATGATCAGCGCATCGCAGGTATAGGTGCCGCTGTCGCCGGTCAGGCTGTAGGGCTTGGAAGCGAAGTCCACGGCATTGATGTGATCGAAGACGATCTCGGTTTCAAACCGCTCGGCGTGCTCGCGCATGCGCTCCATCAGTACCGGGCCGGTCAGACCGTGGACGTCGCCCGGCCAGTTGTCGACTTCGGTGGTGGTGGTCAGTTGACCGCCGGCCTGCATGCCGGTAATCAGCAGCGGCTTGAGGTTGGCACGGGCAGCGTAGACGGCAGCGCTGTAACCGGCAGGGCCGGAACCGAGGATGATCACTCGCGAATGACGGACTTCAGACATGAACCTGCTCCTGTTGACCGGCCAAGACACCTGGCCGGACGCCGGACTGCCGGCGGGAATAAAAAAGGACTGTGGATAACCTTGGGGAAGGCGTGAGCTCGACAGTCCTGTAAAAAGTTGGGTGCAGCGTATCGAGGGGGGCAAGATTAAGGAAATACGGTTTAACAATCCAGCTCATAGGTGGTCTCTATGCCGACACACTGACGAGATGGACGTCTTTGTTACAGTGAATGTCGATCCCGCTGCCGCGCTTTCACAGGTTCTGCAAAGTCGGTAAGGTCGGCGCGTTTTCCCTTGCTCGGAGCAACTTATGCCCGCCCCTGTCCTGTCCGGCCCGCAATACCTGCGCGAAGGCCTCAAACTTGTCTTGAGCCCGGGCCTGCGCCTGTTCGTGCTGCTGCCGCTGGCCATCAACCTGGTGCTGTTCGTCGGATTGATCTATCTGGCCGGCCACCAGTTCAGCCTGTGGGTCGACACGCTGATGCCGTCGCTGCCCGAATGGCTGAGTTTCCTCAGTTACATCCTGTGGCCGCTGTTCGTGGTGCTGGTGGCGTTGATGGTGTTCTTCACCTTCACCATGCTGGCCAACGTGATCGCAGCACCGTTCAACGGTTTCCTCGCGGAAAAGGTTGAAGTGGTAGTGCGCGGTACCGACGACTTCCCGGCCTTCAGCTGGGGCGAACTGATCGCCATGATCCCGCGCACCCTGGCCCGGGAAATGCGCAAACTCGGTTATTTCCTGCCCCGGGCGATCGGCCTGTTCATCCTTTCGTTCATCCCGGTGGTGAACATCGTCGCCGCGCCGCTGTGGCTGCTGTTCGGGGTATGGATGATGGCGATCCAGTACATCGACTACCCGGCGGACAACCACAAATTGGGCTGGAACGAGATGCTCGCCTGGCTGCGCCAGAAGCGCTGGCAGAGCATGAGCTTCGGCGGGATCGTTTATCTGGTGCTGCTGATTCCGGTGGTCAACATCCTGATGATGCCGGCCGCCGTGGCTGGCGCGACGCTGTTCTGGGTGCGTGAACGCGGAGCCGAGAATCTGGTGACGCAACGCTGAGGTCGCGTCACAAATCCATCATCCGAACGTCACAACCACGACATGGCCTCAGCCGACACTGAGGCCATGACGACAGCTCTACATATCACCCTCATCAGCGAAACCTTCCCACCGGAAATCAACGGCGTGGCCAACACCCTTGGCCGCTTGTGCGACGGTTTGCGCGCACGCGGGCATCGGGTGGAGCTGGTGCGACCGCGTCAGGCTGACGACCCGCAGCGCACTGAAGACGACTCGCTGCTGTTGTGCCGGGGCTGGCCGTTGCCGGGCTATCCGGGGTTGCAATGGGGGCAGTCGTCGATGCACAAACTGTTGCGACGCTGGACGCGCCAGCGCCCGGACGTGCTCTATATCGCCACCGAAGGTCCGCTCGGGCTGTCGGCATTGCGCGCAGCTCGCCGTCTGGGGATCGCCGTGGTCAGCGGCTTCCACACCAATTTTCAGCAATACACCCACCAGTACGGGCTGGGTTTGCTGACCCGTTTGCTCACCCATTACCTGCGCTGGTTTCACAATCGTTCTGCGCTGACGCTGGTGCCGAGCGTCAGCCAGCGTCTGGAGCTGGAGCGTCGGCATTTCGAACGCCTGGCGCTGCTGTCCCGGGGTGTCGACAGTCAGTTGTTTCACCCGGCCAAACGCCTGAATGCCTTGCGTGAGCAATGGGGTCTTGGCGAGCAGGACATTGCTGTCATTCACGTAGGACGCCTGGCGCCAGAGAAAAACCTCGGCCTGCTCAAGCGCAGTTTCGAAAAGCTCGCCGGCACCTATCCACAACGCAAGCTGAAACTGATCGTGGTCGGCGACGGGCCGCAACGAATGGCACTGGAAAAGGAACTGCCCGAGGCGATTTTCTGCGGTTCGCAACGTGGCGAAGCACTGGCGGCGCACTACGCGTCGGGGGATGTTTTTCTGTTTCCGAGCCTGACCGAAACCTTTGGCAACGTCGTGCTGGAAGCGCTGGCCTCAGGCCTTGGAGTGGTGGCTTACGATCAGGCCGCAGCGGCCCAACATATTCGCCATGGCTACAACGGCGTGCTGGCGATGCCCGGCGATGAAGAGGCGTTCTGCGAGGCAGCAGCGTGGCTGCTGGAAGAAGACGAAAGGTTGCGTTGCGTACGCCTGAACGCACGCCAACACGCCAGCCGCCAGGGTTGGGCGGCCATCATCGAGCAGTTTGAAAACCATTTGTTGGGGGCTTGCCGCGATCTGCGCGACAAGCCTCCCACGACGATCAAACCAGCGTCATCAACGCCTCACGGCTGAACGGCAGAATGTCCTGCTCGCGGCCTTCGCGCACTTTCTGCGCCCAGTCCGGATCCACCAGCAGTGCACGCCCCACCGCCACCAGATCGAACTCGTCGTTATTCAGACGCTCCAGCAGTTTTTCCAGACTGGCCGGTTGCGCGACCTTGTCGGTGTTGACCATGAACTGCAGGAATTCGCCATCGAGGCCGACGCTGCCGACGGTGATGGTCGGTTTGCCGGTCAGCTTGCGTGTCCAGCCGGCCAGGTTCAGGTCGGAACCGTCGAATTCCGGCTCCCAGAAACGGCGCGTCGAGCAATGGAAAATATCCACGCCGGCGTCGGACAACGGCTTGAGGAATTCGCCCAGCGCTTCGGCGGTTTGCACCAGACGCGCGGTGTAATCCTGCTGTTTCCACTGCGAGAAGCGGAAGATGATCGGGAAGCCTTCGCCCACCGCCGCGCGCACAGCCTGAATCAGCTCGATGGCGAAACGCGAACGGTTGGCCAGACTGCCACCGTATTCGTCAGTGCGCTGGTTGCTGCCTTCCCAGAAGAACTGGTCGATCAGGTAACCGTGGGCGCCGTGGATTTCCACGCCGTCCATGCCGATGCTTTGGGCATCTTTGGCAGCTTGGGCGAAGGCGGCGATCACCTCCTGGATGTCCTGTTTGGTCATGCCGTGTACGACGACCTGGCCGTCCTTGAGTTTTTCCGACGGGCCGTAACCCGGCACGCTCGCGTCCGGTTCGGTGCCCAGACGGCGCACATTGCCGACGTGCCACAGCTGCGGAACGATCTTGCCGCCTTCGGCGTGCACCGCATCGACGACTTTCTTCCAGCCAGCCAGCGCGGCTTCACCGTAGAAGTGCGGCACGTTCGGGTAACCGTTGGAAGCCTGATGGCCAACGGTGGTGCCCTCGGTGATGATCAGGCCGACACCGGCCGCTGCGCGACGACGGTAGTATTCGATCACTTTGGAATTGGGTATGCCGCCCGGGGAAAACGAACGGGTCATCGGCGCCATGACCACGCGGGTCGGAAGTTCGAGGGCACCGAGCTGGAACGGTTTGAACAGGGCTTGCACGGGCATGGGAGGCTCCACGAAAAATTGATCGACGGGCATACGATTCATATGACGGCGATAATATGCGGAGTTTCAACCGGCGGATAGCACTATTGATCTGAATGATTAAGGGTCAAAAGGCAGGCGAAAAAAATCGCAGCTCGATGGCTGCGATTTTTGTGTTTCAGCTCAGGGCTTTTTCAATCGCCGTAATCACCGAAGGATCATCCGGCGCCGTGCGCGGCGAGAATCGGGCCAGTACCCGACCGTCCTTGCCGAGCAGGAATTTCTCGAAATTCCAGGTGATGTCACCGGGAAACTCCGCGCCCTCGCCCGCCAGCAAACGATACAGCTGATGACGGTCGTGACCATTGACTTCGAGCTTTTTCGACAACGGAAAACTCACGCCATAGTTGAGGCTGCAGAATTCCTGGATCTCCTGCTCACTGCCCGGTTCCTGGCCAGCAAACTGGTTGCATGGCAGGCCCAGCACACTGAAGCCTTTGCCTTTGTATTGCTGATAAAGGTTTTCCAGCGCCGCGTACTGTGGGGTCAAGCCGCATTTGGAGGCGACGTTGACCACCAGCACGACTTGGCCCTTGAAGGGTGCCAGCGGTAGCTCCTGACCATCCAGGGCTGTCAACTTAAGGTCGTGAAAAGCACTCATGACGAACTCCAGATTCCCGTGTTCTACTCGAAACAGCCACTTGGCGAGACCACCAAGGACAGCCGCGGACTAAAAAGGCGCCCTCGGGCGCCTCTCCAGTTCTCTGAGCTTAGCGCAGAAAATCAGTGGTGATGGCCACCTTCGCCATGGACGTGACCATGAGCGATTTCTTCCTGGCTGGCGTCACGGATGGCAATGACCTTCACTTTGAAGTTCAGGCGCTGACCGGCCAGCGGGTGGTTGCCGTCGACGGTGACGTCGTCGCCGTCCAGGTCACGGATGGTGACGATCTGCATCTGGCCGTCCGGCGCCGAAGCGTGGAACTGCATGCCGACTTCCAGCTCGTCAACGCCTTCGAACATGCTGCGGCTCAGGGTGCTTACCAGCTCAGCGGCGTATTCGCCGTAGGCATCTTCCGGCTCGACGGAAACTTCCAGCTCGTTGCCGACTTCTTTACCTTCCAGGGCTTTTTCCAGGCCCGGGATGATGTTGCCTGCGCCATGCAGGTAGACCAGCGGAGCGCCGCCGGCGGAGCTGTCGATGACCTCACCAGCGTCGTTGGTCAGGGTATAGTCGATGGAGACAGCCTTATTGGCGGCGATCAGCATGGGGCGAGACCTTTTGCATAAGAATGAAGAACGGACAAGTCTAAACAAGGATTTGCCCGAAAGCGAACAGAACCCGGACAGACGGGACGGATTGGCGCCCGTGACCATCACCGGATTCCATCAGGACGAGGACGGCCACTGGGTCGCCGAGCTGTCCTGCGGCCACACCCAGCACCTGCGCCACCTCCCGCCCTGGCAGTCCCGGGCATGGGTCCTGGACGCCGCGCAACGTATTGAAAAAATAGGCCAACCCTTTGCTTGCGGTTGGTGCGCTCAAGGCTCGGTTAGCGATAACCTTGGCGACTGAATTCAGGCAGATCGGCACACGGAGACGATCGCCATTGCCATGCACCCTTAGAGAATCCGCATGCAAACTTTTTTTATCGCGCCCACCGACTTTGGTGTGGGTCTGACCTCCATCAGCCTCGGGCTGGTGCGTACGCTGGAGCGGGCCGGGCTGAAAGTCGGCTTCTTCAAACCGATTGCCCAGCCGCATCCGGGCGACACCGGCCCTGAGCGCTCCACCGAACTGGTGGCCCGCACCCACGGTCTGAAACCGCCGCAGCCACTGGGCCTGGCCCACGTCGAGCGGATGCTTGGCGACGGTCAGCTCGACGAGTTGCTCGAAGAAATCATCACTCTCTACCAGCAGGCAGCCATCGGCAAAGACGTGCTGGTCGTCGAAGGCATGGTGCCGACCCGCAGCGCCAGCTATGCCGCGCGGGTCAACCTGCACCTGGCCAAGAGCCTGGATGCCGAGGTGATTCTGGTCTCGGCGCCGGAAAACGAAGTGCTGACCGAACTGTCCGGCCGCGTCGAGTTACAGGCGCAACTGTTCGGCGGACCGAAAGACCCGAAAGTCCTCGGCGTGATCCTCAACAAGGTCAAGACCGACGAAAGCATGGACGCCTTCGCTGCGCGTCTGAAAGAGCATTCGCCCTTGCTCCGCACCGGTGATTTCCGTCTGCTCGGCTGCATTCCGTTCCAGCCCGAACTCAACGCCCCGCGCACCCGCGATGTGGCCGACCTGATGGGCGCCCAGGTGCTCAACGCCGGCGACTACGAAACCCGGCGCATGACCAAGACCATCATTTGCGCACGCACCATGCGCAACACCGTGGACTTGCTCAAACCCGGCGTGCTGGTGGTGACCCCCGGCGATCGCGACGACATCATCCTCGCCGTCAGCCTCGCGGCCATCAACGGTGTACCGCTGGCCGGCCTGCTGCTGACCAGCGACACCCTGCCCGATCCGCGCATCATGGATCTGTGCCGTGGCGCCTTGCAGGCTGGCTTGCCGGTGCTGTCGGTGAGCACCGGCTCCTACGACACCGCCAACCTGCTCAACGGCCTGAACAAGGAAATCCCCGTCGACGACCGCGAACGCGCGGAGATCATCACCGATTTCGTCGCCAGCCATCTGGATGCCAACTGGCTGCACCAGCGCTGCGGTACGCCACGGGAAATGCGCCTGTCGCCAGCCGTGTTCCGCTATCAATTGATTCAACGCGCGCAGGCCGCCAACAAACGCATCGTTCTGCCCGAAGGCAGCGAGCCGTTCACTGTGCAAGCGGCTGCAATCTGTCAGGAGCGTGGAATTGCCCGTTGCGTGTTGCTGGCCAAACCGGCTGACGTCGAAGCCGTGGCCCGTGCCCAAGGCATCGTGCTGCCGCCGGGGCTGGAGATCCTCGATCCGGATCTGATCCGCGAGCGCTACGTCGAACCGATGGTCGCCCTGCGCAAGAGCAAAAGCCTCAACGCGCCGATGGCCGAGCAGCAACTGGAAGACACCGTGGTGATCGGCACCATGATGCTGGCGCTGGATGAAGTCGACGGACTGGTTTCCGGCATCATCAACACCACCGCCAACACCATCCGCCCGGCCCTGCAACTGATCAAGACCGCGCCGGGCTGTACGCTGGTGTCGTCGGTGTTCTTCATGCTGTTCCCCGAAGAAGTGCTGGTCTACGGCGACTGCGTGATGAACCCGCATCCGAGCGCCAGTGAACTGGCCGAGATCGCCCTGCAAAGCGCCGACTCGGCCGCCGCGTTCGGCATCACCCCGCGCGTGGCGATGATCAGCTACTCCAGCGGCGAATCGGCCACCGGCGAAGAAGTCGAGAAAGTCCGCGAGGCCACCCTGCTCGCCCACGAACAACAGCACTCTCTGCTGATCGACGGGCCGTTGCAATACGACGCCGCCGCCAACGAAACCGTGGCCCGGCAACTGGCGCCAAACAGCCAGGTGGCCGGTCGCGCCACGGTGTTCGTATTCCCCGACTTGAACACCGGCAACACCACCCACAAAGCCGTGCAGCGCAGCGCCGATTGCGTCAGCCTCGGCCCGATGCTGCAAGGCCTGCGCAAACCGGTGAACGACCTGCCGCGCGGCGCGCAGGTCGACGACATCGTCTACACCATTGCCCTGACTGCGATTCAGGCTGCCAACCGACCTCTGGATATCTGACCCGATGCTGGCTTTTCTCCCTGCCACCCTGCGCGGCGTAATCGCCGCGCTGCTGCTGGCGCTGAACACGATCCTGCTGTGCTCGTTCCTGTTTCTCGTGGCACTGATCAAAGTGCTGCCGTTCGACCTCGCACGCCGCGCCTCGCGCTGGCTGATGAGCCACACCCATGAAGCCTGGATCAGCAACAACAAAGGCTGGATGAACCTGGTCCGCCGCACCCGCTGGCACCTCAGCGGCCTGCAGGGCCTGGACTATCAACACTCGTACCTGATCACCAGCAACCACCAGAGCTGGGTCGACATCCTGGTGCTGCAATACGTGCTCAACCGACGTATCCAGCCGCTGAAATTCTTCCTCAAGCAGGAACTGATCTGGGTCCCGATCATCGGTCTGGCGTGGTGGACGCTGGGCTTCCCGTTCATGAAACGCTATTCAAAAGCCTATCTGGAAAAACACCCGGAAAAGAAAGGCAAAGACCTGGAAACCACCCGCAAGACCTGCGCGAAATTCCGCGACAACCCGGTAGGCATCTTCAACTTCGTCGAAGGCACACGCTTCACCGAAGGCAAACACGCACAGCAGCAGTCACCGTTCAAATACCTGCTCAAGCCCAAGGCCGGCGGCATTGCCTTCGTGCTGGATGCAATGGGCGAACAGCTGGAATCGATCGTCAACGTCACCATCCACTACCCCGGCGGACGCCCTGGCTTCTGGGACCTGCTGTGCGGCAATGTACGAGACGTAGTGGTGCACTTCGAAGAACTGAAAATCCCACCGCAGTTCATCGGCAAGAACTACGACCAGGACGGCGAATACCGCCTGCAATTCCAAGGCTGGATCAACCAGCTGTGGCAAGACAAGGATGCGTTGCTTGAGCAGATGCACCGCGAATATCCCAAACGACGCTGAGCCCCCCCTGTGGGAACACCTGACAGAAATTGGTCGTCTGTCAGGCCGCCATCGCCAGCAGGCTGGCTCCCACAGGAAAACAGTTCGCTTTCAGCTTTTAGCTTCCCACCACTCAACACAATGAGCGTTAGCTCGAGTACCGCTTTTGACGTGCCGGCCCCTTCGGCCGGCTGAGTGGAGGGATTCATCCGGGGGTGGGAGCGCAGCGACCGTGCGGCGAAGCCGCATGCATCGAGAGGAGGTGCAGCGAAGCAAACCGTAGGCGATGCCCCCGGATGAATCCCGGAACGAAGGAACGCCGAGCCAAAGCGAGGTGCCGAACGCCGGGGCCAAGCCTTTTGCTTACTTTTTGGCGTTTGAAAAAGTGAGCCGCTGTAAGAGCGGAACCGCCAGCGGCAGCACCCGAAGCAACGGATATTCACCCAAAACTCCAAGAGCCTGATCGGCCCAAAGGCCGTCATCGCTAGCAGGCTAGCTCCCACAATTAACCGAACTGGCCCGAAATAAAAAAGCCCGCCGATGATCACTCATCGGCGGGCTTTTTTATTCGCAGCTAACGCTTAAATCGCACCACGCTTACGCAGCAGATCCAGCACTTGCTTGACACTTTCATCCAGCGACAACGACTGGGTATCGATCACCAGATCAGCATCCAGCGGCACATCATACGGGAAGGACTCACCCGGAATGTTATCGCCACCGGCAGCGTACAAACCTTGCGGATCACGCTCGGCGCAAACAGTCGGCGAAGCCTGAACATAGACCGTCAGCAAACGATCCTTGCCAATCAGATCCTTGGCCTTCTCGCGACCTTCCGCACTCGGCGCCACGAATGCCGCCAGCGTCAGCAGACCGGCTTCGTTGAACTGACGGGCAACATGCGCCGCACGGCTCCAGTTCTCGGTGCGACCGGCGCGATCCTGCGGCAGCCCCTTGTTTAGATCATGACGCAGGTTCTGGCCATCCAGCACAAACACCGCACGACCGAGGTCGAACAACTTGCGCTCGACCGCGTAAGCCAAGGTGCTCTTGCCAGCGCCCGACAGGCCGCTGAACAGCACGGTAGCCGGTTGCTGACCGAAACGCTGAGCGCGTTCTTCGGTCGCTACATGGGCCAGTTTGCCGTGATGCGTAGCGGTACCGTGAGTCACCGGCTGGGCGACGATCATGCCGGCGCCGACGGTGCCGTTGGTCAAACGGTCGATGATGATGAAGGCGCCAGTGGTGCGGTTGCTGTCGTAACCGTCGAGGGCGATCGGCGCATCGAGCGCGATCTTCACCTTGCCGATTTCGTTGAGCTGCAACGCGCTCGCCGGGCCCTCTTCGAGAGTGTTGACGTCGACTTTGTTGACGATGCTGGCGATGGAGCCCGGCACGTAGCTGGTCGCGCGCTTGATGTCGTATTTTTTGCCCGGCAGCATCGGCTCTTCAGCCATCCACACCAGCATCGCTTCGAAGCTGTCGGTCACTGGCGGAACGTTGTCGGCGTGGACCAGCAGGTCGCCACGAGAAATGTCGATCTCGTCTTCCATGGTCAGCGT
Organism: Pseudomonas koreensis; assembly: GCF_025447595.1. Classification (GTDB taxonomy): domain Bacteria; phylum Pseudomonadota; class Gammaproteobacteria; order Pseudomonadales; family Pseudomonadaceae; genus Aquipseudomonas; species Aquipseudomonas koreensis_H. The sequence continues at coordinate 109,530 of NZ_JAOEJU010000012.1, forward strand.
TACCGCCTGGCCAGGACCTGCGTGTTCCAGCTCACCTTCGAAGGTGACGATGGATTTCACGCGGCTGCTCTTGCCCGACGGCAGGACCACGACTTCGTCGCCCTTCTTGACGATGCCGCTGGCCAGAGTGCCGGCGAAACCGCGGAAGTTCAGGTTCGGACGGTTGACGTACTGCACCGGGAAACGCAGATCAGTGAAGTTGCGGTCGCCCGCCACTTCCACGGTCTCGAGGATTTCCATCAGCGACTGGCCGGTGTACCACGGCGAGCGCTCGGACTTGTTCACCACGTTGTCGCCCTTCAGAGCGGACATCGGCACGAAGTGCATGCTCGTCGGCTTCATCTTCAAGCCTTCGGCAAACTTCAGGTAGTCGGCCTTGATCGACTCGAACACGCCCTGTTCGAAGCCCTTGAGGTCCATCTTGTTGATGGCGACAACGATGTGCTTGATGCCCAGCAGGGAGGCAATAAAGCTGTGGCGACGGGTCTGGGTCTGCACGCCGTAACGGGCGTCGACCAGGATGATCGCCAAGTCACAGGTGGACGCACCGGTGGCCATGTTGCGGGTGTACTGCTCATGGCCGGGGGTGTCGGCGATGATGAATTTGCGCTTGGCGGTGGAGAAATAGCGGTAGGCGACATCGATGGTGATGCCCTGCTCGCGCTCGGCCTGCAGGCCGTCGACCAGCAACGCCAGGTCGATGTCGTCACCGGTGGTGCCGACTTTCTTCGAATCGCGGGTGATGGCTTCGAGGTGATCTTCGTAGATCATCTTCGAGTCGTGCAGCAGGCGCCCGATCAGGGTGCTCTTGCCGTCATCGACGTTACCGCAGGTCAAAAAGCGCAGCAGCTCTTTACGTTCGTGCTGGCCCAGGTAGGCGAGGATGTCCTCGCTGATCAAATCAGATGCGTGCGACATGACAACCCCTTAGAAATAACCCTGACGTTTCTTGTCTTCCATCGAGCCTGCGCCATCGTGGTCGATGACCCGGCCCTGGCGCTCGGAAGTTCGCGTCAGGAGCATTTCCTGAATGATGTCCGTCAGGCTTTCGGCCTCGGACTCCACCGCGCCCGTCAACGGGTAGCAGCCAAGGGTACGGAAACGCACTTTCTTTTTGACGATGCGCGCCTTGTCCTCGTCGGACAGGTGTTCGAGGATGCGCTCGTCGTCGATCATGATCAGCGTGCCGTTCTTCTCGATCACTTCGCGTTCGGCTGCGAAGTACAGCGGTACGATCGGGATGCCTTCGAGGTAGATGTACTGCCAGATGTCCAGCTCGGTCCAGTTCGACAACGGGAACACACGAATGGATTCGCCCTTGTTGACCTTGCCGTTGTAGACGTTCCACAGCTCGGGGCGCTGGTTCTTCGGGTCCCAGCGGTGTTTGCTGTCACGGAACGAGTAGACGCGCTCCTTGGCGCGGGACTTCTCTTCATCGCGACGGGCACCGCCGAAGGCTGCGTCGAAACCATGCTTGTCGAGTGCCTGCTTCAAGCCCTCGGTCTTCATGATGTCGGTGTGCTTGGCGCTACCGTGGGTGAATGGGTTGATGCCCTGCGCAACGCCATCCGGGTTGACGTGGGTGATCAGGTCCAGGCCAAGCTCTTCGACCATTTTGTCGCGGAACTTGTACATCTCCTGGAATTTCCAGCGGGTGTCGACGTGCATCACCGGAAACGGCAGTTTGCCCGGGAAGAACGCCTTGCGTGCCAGATGCAGCATCACGGCGGAGTCTTTACCGATGGAGTACAGCATCACCGGGTTGTCGAACTCGGCGGCCACCTCGCGGATGATGTGGATGCTTTCCGCCTCCAGCTGTTTCAGATGCGTCAGTTTGTCGACCATGGCTACTCACGAAAGCTTTCTTATGAACGGCCAGCGGGCCGTGTTCGAGCGGGGAATCCTAGCACAGCGACCTCTTCTAATCAGGACGCCAACTAGATCGAAAGGGCATATGAATATGCCTGCTGGTTCGGCCAATACGGACCCTGCGGGAGCGAGCTTGCTCGCGAAAGCGGTCTGCCATTCAACAATGATGGCGACTGATACTGCCTCTTCGCGAGCAAGCTCGCTCCCACAGGATTTGGGTGAATTCAGATCGGGTTCGGGATGTCGATGAAGATATGCTCAAGGGCAAACCGCTTCGCCAGATAATCGCCCAGCGCCTGCACCCCATAGCGTTCGGTGGCGTGGTGGCCGGCGGCGATGAAGCTGATGTCGTTTTCCCGGGCGCTGTGGAATGTCTGCTCGGAGGCCTCACCGCTGAGGAACAGATCGACGCCGGCAGCGATGGCATTGTCGATATAGCCCTGACCGCCGCCGGTGCACCAGCCGACCCGACGGATCATAGCGCTGCCTTCGACCAGCAGTGGCTCGCGGCCCATGACTTCCTGCACTTTGCGGGCAAAGTCGCGCGGGGTCATCGGTTCGCTCAGTGAACCGACCAAACCGATGATCTTCAGATTGTCCGGATCCAACGGCCCTTCGACGGTGATGTCCAGCTGACGGGCCAGTTGCACGTTGTTGCCGACGTCCGGGTGCAGATCCAGCGGCAGGTGGTAACCGAGCAGACTGATGTCGTGCTTGAGCAGCGTCTTCAGTCGGCGCTGCTTCATGCCGGTGATGCACGGGTTCTCGCCCTTCCAGAAATAACCGTGGTGCACCAGCACCAGATCGGCTTCGGCGTCGACAGCGGCATCGAGCAACGCCTGGCTGGCGGTGACGCCGCTGACGATACGCATCACCTGAGGGCGGCCCTCGACCTGCAGGCCGTTGGGGCAATAATCGGCAATTTTCGCACTGCCGAGGTAACGGTCGGCTTCTTCGACCAGGGTACTGAGGGCAACGGCCATGAAAGACTCCTGAAAATCCCGTTCAGAGGCACGCGCGGCCTCGTATAATGCGCGACATTATGGGCGGTCTGACCCCGCCTGCAACTTTTCCAGGACGTGATTAATGCTCAAGGCGCTGCGTTTTTTCGGCTGGCCGCTGTTGGCCGGCGTGCTTATCGCTCTGTTGATTATTCAGCGTTACCCGCAGTGGGTCGGGCTTCCGAGCCTCGACGTCAACCTGCAACAGGCCCCGCAGACCACCAGCGTGCAGCAGGGGCCGGTGTCCTATGCGGACGCGGTGACCATCGCCGCGCCGTCGGTAGTCAACCTCTACACCACCAAAGTCATCAACAAGCCAAGCCATCCGCTGTTCGAGGATCCGCAGTTCCGCCGTTTCTTCGGTGACAATTCGCCGAAGCAGAAGCGCATGGAGTCGAGCCTCGGCTCCGGCGTGATCATGAGCCCGGAAGGCTACATTCTGACCAACAACCACGTCACCAGCGGCGCCGACCAGATCGTCGTGGCGCTCAAGGACGGTCGCGAAACCCTGGCCCGAGTGATCGGCAGCGATCCGGAAACCGACCTGGCCGTCCTCAAAATCGATCTGAAAACCTTGCCTTCAATCACCGTCGGCCGTTCCGACAACATCCGCATCGGCGACGTCGCATTGGCCATCGGTAACCCGTTCGGCGTCGGGCAGACCGTGACCATGGGCATCATCAGCGCCACCGGCCGCAACCAGTTGGGCCTGAACAACTACGAAGACTTCATCCAGACCGACGCGGCGATCAACCCGGGCAACTCCGGCGGCGCGCTGGTGGATGCCAACGGCAACCTCACCGGCATCAACACCGCGATCTTCTCCAAGTCCGGCGGCTCGCAAGGCATTGGTTTTGCGATCCCGGTGAAACTGGCGATGGAAGTCATGAAGTCGATCATCGAGCACGGTCAGGTGATTCGCGGCTGGCTGGGGATTGAAGTGCAACCGCTGACCCAGGAACTGGCCGAGTCGTTTGGCCTGTCCGGGCGTCCGGGAATCGTGGTGGCGGGGATTTTCCGCGACGGCCCGGCACAGAAGGCCGGCCTGCAACTGGGCGACGTGATCCTGAGCATCGACGGCGAACCGGCTGGCGATGGCCGCAAATCGATGAACCAGGTGGCGCGGATCAAGCCGACCGACAAGGTCACGATACAGGTGATGCGCAATGGCAAGGAATTGAAGCTGACCGCTGAAATCGGTCTGCGTCCGCCGCCGGCACCGATGAAGGAAAAAGAAGAATAGGACGTTGCAACCCGCGCTCTAATTTCCTTTAAGCAGGATGAAGGGCGCGCTCACCGCAGAAACGGTATTGATACCTGTCATTTCTGTCAGTAGTACGGCTTTCGCATTACCCATAGCCTGATCCCTGTTGTTGAACACTTTCATTTATCAACACAGGGATCAGCGAAATGGACATTTCCACAGCGCTTAAAAACGCAAAAGGCAGCGGCTCGTTCGGTGTTCGGCTCAGCAACGGCGAAGGTTTTGATGCAGTTTTGGTCAACAACGTTCCGACTGCTGATGGCGGCGGTATCCTTTTGGGTGTTAACGGCACCAGCAACGTATTGCTCAACCACCCTAAACTCGCAGCAGGTACTCATACGGTAACGTTCGGCAACGGTGATGCGCGCACCTCTATCAACGGAGTGTCATACGTTGCCCAAAGCGGGGAGATGGACCTGACAGTGGATGATCCGCTAACAACAGCGAAAGGTACCTACCGCTTTACAACACTAGACGGGATCAACGTCGAAGGCGAGTTCGACATCAATGCCGTTTAAGCGTCGACAAAATGCCCCCGCTTCCGAAAAGCTCAGAATCGGGGGCCATCGCTTCATTTCTTACAGGTCGCCAAGTCCGTCGATCAACGCCTGATTCTGCTCCGGCGTACCGATCGAGATCCGCAGGAACTGGGCAATCCGCTCCTGTTTGAAGTGGCGAACGATCACACCGTGCTCTCGCAGTTTGGCCGCCAGCCCTGCCGCATCGTGTTGCGGATGCCGGGCGAAAATGAAGTTCGCCGCTGACGGCAGCACTTCAAAGCCTTTGGCCTGCAACTTCGCAACCACCCATTCGCGACTCTCGATGACCAGTGCGCAAGTCTTGTCGAAATACTCGCGATCCTCGAACGCTGCTGCCGCGCCGACATTGGCCATGCGATCGATCGGGTAGGAGTTGAAGCTGTTCTTGATCCGCTCCAGCGCCTCGATCAGATCCGGATGGCCTACCGCCAGACCGACCCGCAGGCCTGCCAGCGAACGGGATTTGGACAGGGTCTGGGTCACCAGCAGGTTCGGATAACGGTCGACCAGACTGATCGCGGTTTCGCCGCCGAAGTCGATATAAGCCTCGTCAACCACCACGACCGAATCCGGGCTGGCCTTGAGGATCTGCTCGACGGCTTCCAGTGCAAGCAGGCAACCGGTCGGCGCGTTCGGGTTCGGGAAGATGATCCCGCCGTTCGGTTTGGCGTAGTCAGCCGGATTGATCCGGAATTGCGCATCCAGCGGCACCGCGTCGAATTTAATGCCGTAAAGGCCGCAGTAAACCGGATAGAAGCTGTAGCTGATGTCCGGGAACAGCAACGGCTGATCGTGTTGCAGCAGACCGTGGAAGATGTGTGCCAGCACTTCGTCCGAACCGTTGCCGAGGAACACCTGATTGCTCTGCACGCCGTAGTAGTTGGCGACGGCGTTTTTCAGCCGATCGCTGTTCGGATCCGGGTACAGGCGCAGGTTGTCATTGAGTTCGGTCTGCATCGCCGCCAGGGCTTTTGGCGACGGGCCGTACGGGTTTTCGTTGGTGTTGAGTTTTACCAGACGGGTCAGCTTCGGCTGCTCGCCCGGCACATACGGCACCAGATCCTTGACGAACGGGCTCCAGAATTTGCTCATGCTCAGTTCCCCTTCACTTCGTCTTTGATGCGGTATTCGGCGCTGCGCGCGTGGGCGCTCAGCGATTCGCCTCGGGCCAGGATCGACGCAGTCTTGCCCAGCTCGGAGGCACCGGCCTCGGAGCAGAAGATGATCGACGAACGTTTCTGGAAGTCATACACGCCCAGCGGCGAGGAGAAACGCGCGGTGCCGGACGTCGGCAACACGTGGTTCGGACCTGCGCAGTAGTCGCCCAGCGCTTCGGAGGTGTGGCGACCCATGAAGATCGCGCCGGCGTGGCGGATCTGCGGCAGCCAGGCCTGCGGGTCAGCGACCGACAGCTCAAGGTGTTCCGGGGCGATGCGGTTGGCGACTTCGATGGCCTGGGCCATGTCGCGCACGTGGATCAGCGCACCACGACCGTTGATCGAGGTTTCGATGATGGTCGCGCGATCCATGGTCGGCAGCAGTTTGTCGATGCTCGCGGCAACCTTGTCGAGGAACTCGGCGTCCGGGCTGACCAGGATCGCCTGGGCATCTTCGTCGTGTTCGGCCTGGGAGAACAGGTCCATGGCGATCCAGTCCGGATCGGTCTGGCCGTCGCACACCACAAGGATTTCAGACGGGCCGGCGATCATGTCGATGCCGACCTGACCGAACACGTGGCGCTTGGCAGTGGCGACATAGATGTTGCCCGGACCAACGACCTTATCAACCTGCGGCACGCTTTCAGTACCGTAGGCCAGCGCGGCAACGGCTTGTGCGCCACCGATGGTGAACACACGGTCGACACCGGCAATGCACGCCGCCGCCAGCACCAGTTCGTTGACTTCACCACGCGGGGTCGGCACCACCATGACCACTTCGGTCACACCGGCGACCTTGGCTGGAATCGCGTTCATCAACACCGACGACGGATACGACGCCTTGCCACCCGGCACATACAGACCGGCGCGATCCAGTGGCGTGACTTTCTGGCCCAGCACCGTGCCGTCGGCTTCAGTGTAGCTCCAGGAGTCCTGCTTCTGTTTTTCGTGATAGCTGCGCACGCGGGCGGCGGCTTTTTCCAGCGCTTCGCGTTGCGGTACGGTGATTCGGGTCAGGGCCAGCTCCAGACGCTCGCGCGGCAGGATCAGGTCCGCCATCGAAGCGACTTCGAGGCCGTCGAACTTCTGGGTGAACTCGACCAGCGCCGCGTCACCGCGCTCGCGCACAGCCTTGATAATGTCCAGCACCCGCTGATTGACCGAGTCGTCAGACACACTTTCCCAGCTCAGCAGATGATCCAGATGATGCGCGAAATCCGGGTCAGCAGCGTTGAGTCGGCGAATTGCAGTCGGTGCGGTCATAGCGAGAGCCTCATAGGAATGGCAAAAACTCAGGCGCCCTAACTTAGCAGTCGTTTCCGCTTGGGCACCTGAGATTCTGGCTATGAGGCGGATAGACGGGCGCGACTTAACGTCGCGCAGGTACATCAGCCGCGGTGTCGAGACTCCACTGCCTTGCGCAGGGTGTCGATCAACGCCTGGATACGGGCGTGTTGCATTTTCATCGAAGCCTTGTTGACCACCAGACGCGAGCTGATCGTGGCGATCAGTTCCTGGGGTTCCAGGCCGTTGGCACGCAGGGTATTGCCGGTGTCGACCACGTCGATGATCTTGTCGGCCAGACCGATCAGCGGTGCCAGTTCCATCGAGCCGTACAGCTTGATGATATCGACCTGACGGCCCTGCTCGGCGTAGTAACGCTTGGCAACGTTGACGAATTTGGTGGCGACGCGCAGGCGGCCCTTGGGCTCGACCGCGCCGACCTTGCCGGCAGTCATCAGCTTGCACTGGGCAATCTGCAGATCCAGCGGCTCGTACAGGCCTTGGCCGGTGTATTCCATCAGCACATCTTTACCGGCAACGCCGAGGTCGGCCGCGCCATGCTCGACATAGGTCGGCACGTCGGTGGCCCGCACGATCAACAGGCGAACGTCTTCCTGGGTCGTGGGGATGATCAGCTTGCGGCTCTTGTCCGGATTCTCGGTCGGCACGATGCCCGCTTCGGCGAGAAGCGGCAGGGTGTCGTCAAGGATGCGGCCCTTGGACAGTGCGATGGTCAACATGGGAAACGTCAGTCCTTATCAAGGTACTCATGTCCGGTCGCAATCGGCGCCGGACATACATCGAGGGTGTTGCCACCCCCGATCAAAACGAATTCAACGGACACTTCCCTGTGTCCAGATGCAGCGACTAGCCCGGAACGCGACGGATCTTGGCGCCCAGCATCTGCAGTTTTTCCTCGATGCACTCGTAACCACGGTCGATGTGGTAGATGCGGTCGATCAGGGTATCGCCCTGTGCCACCAGTGCCGAAATCACCAGGCTCGCCGAAGCACGCAGGTCGGTTGCCATCACTGGCGCGCCCTTGAGTGTTTCGATGCCGGTCACGATGGCGGTGTTGCCTTCGACCTGGATGTGTGCGCCCATGCGGTGCAGTTCGTACACGTGCATGAAACGGTTTTCGAAGATCGTCTCGATGACTGCACCAGTGCCTTCGGCAATGGCGTTGAGCGAGATGAACTGCGCCTGCATGTCGGTCGGGAACGCCGGGTACGGCGCAGTGCGCACGTTGACCGCTTTCGGGCGCTTGCCGTGCATGTTCAGCTCGATCCAGTCTTCACCGGTGGTGATTTCTGCGCCGGACTCACGGAGTTTTTCCAGTACGGCTTCGAGGATGGTCGGATCGGTGTCCTTGACCTTCACGCGGCCACCGGTAACCGCCGCGGCCACCAGGTAGGTGCCGGTTTCGATACGGTCAGGCATGACCTTGTAGAAGGCCGAACCCAGACGCTCGACGCCATCGATGGTGATGGTGTCGGTGCCGGCACCGGACACCTTGGCGCCCATGGCGTTGAGGAAGTTCGCCAGGTCGACCACTTCCGGCTCGCGGGCAGCGTTCTGCAACACGCTGCGGCCCTTGGCCAGAGCGGCAGCCATCATGATGTTCTCGGTACCGGTCACACTGACGGTATCGAAGAAGAAATGCGCACCGCGCAGGCCGCCTTCAGGCGCCTTGGCCTTGATGTAGCCGCCTTCGACGTCGATGACCGCGCCCATGGCTTCCAGGCCACGGATGTGCAGGTCGACCGGACGCGAACCGATGGCGCAGCCGCCAGGCAGTGCGACTTCGGCTTCACCGAAACGGGCAACCATCGGGCCCAGTACCAGGATCGAGGCACGCATGGTTTTCACCAGTTCGTACGGAGCGATCAGGGTCTTGATGGTGCGCGGGTCGATTTCGACGCTGAGCTTCTCGTCGATCACAGGCTCGATGCCCATGCGACCGAACAGCTCGATCATGGTGGTGATGTCGTGCAGGTGCGGCAGGTTGCCTACGGTAACCGGGCCATCGCACAGCAGGGTGGCGGCCAGGATCGGCAGGGCGGAGTTCTTCGCCCCGGAGATGCGGATCTCGCCATCAAGACGAGCGCCACCGGTAATAATCAATTTATCCATAAGAATCTCGACGCCCTAGGGCTCAGGTGCGCTCGGCCCAGGCCGCGCTGCTGAAAAATTTCATAGTGACCGCGTGGATGCTGCCATCGGCGATCCAAGGGTTCAAATGGGCATAGATGCTTTGCTGACGCTTGACCGGGCTCAACGCCGCCAGTTCATCACTAATCACGTTCAGCTGAAAGTTGCAGCCTTCGCCTTCAACTTCCACCAGCGTTCCTGGCAGCTTTCCTTCAAGGAAGCTCTTCACTTCTACGGCCTGCATGCTCAACCTCAATCGGCGCCCTGTGCGCACGGGTCGGACATCATACAAAAAAGCCCCGCGCCTGCGAACCCCGCTGCGCAGGACTCTGACGGGGGGCTTCTCTATTGATGCGGGTTCAGGGTTGCGCCAACAGCTCGGTCAGTTCGCTGACCTGAGCAATTTCGCGCATGTCTTCGGGCATCCCGCGGATGCTGACCGCCTTGCCGGCGGCCTTTGCATCGCGAATGAAGCACAGCAGCAGCGACAGACCGACGCTGCTGGACTTCTCCACCGCCGAACAATCGATCACCAATGCCGGGGCATTGCACGACTTGATCAGCGCCCGGCCCTGCTCACGCAGATCAGGGCCGGTGCGGTAATCCAGCACGCCGCTGAGCTGCAGCTCACTGGCTTCGTCCAGACGAATGGCCGACTCGGTCATTGGGCAGGTTTCTCGTTCTGCTCGGCCGACTGCTTGGCCTTGGCGACTTCCCCGGCCCAGCCGTTGATGGTCTTGTCCAGGTCGTTGCCATTGCGCTGCATGGCGTCGGCGAACTGATCGCGGAACAGCTTGCCGATGTTGATGCCGTTGATGATCACGTTACGCAGTTTCCACTCGCCGTTGACCTTCTCCAGGGTGTACGACACCGGGTAGATCGCGCCGTTGTTGCCCTTGACGGTCATGCCGACGCTGGTGCGGTCGCCCGACTCATCCTTGGCCGGATCAACGGTGATGCCCTGGTTGTTGTACTCGAGCAGCGCGTTGCCATAGAACTGGAACAGGCCGCGCTTGAAGTTTTCCTCGAAGGTCTTCATCTGCGCCGGGGTTGCCTTGCGCGAATACTTGACCGTCATGATGCTCTTGGAAATGCCCTCGGCATCCACGACCGGCCCGACGATGGTGTTCAACGCGGTGTAGAAGTCAGCCGGATCCTGCTTGTACTTCTCTTTGTTGGCGGCCAGATCAGCCAGCATCCGGTTGGTGGTGTCCTGAACCAGGTCATGCGCCGAAGGCGCTGCCACGGCATTGGCCACCAGCGGCAGTGCCGCAAGCAACACCAACAGGCCACGTCGCAAGGTAGAGATCATTCAAAAGCTCCTCATTTGGCGTCTTTGCTAACGGTATTGAGCAGGAATTTACCGATCAGGTCTTCCAGTACCAGAGACGACTGCGTGTCGTGGATGGTTCCACCATCCTTCAGGCGGGTGTCTTCGCCGCCTACGCTGATACCGATGTATTTCTCGCCCAGCAGACCCGCTGTCAGGATAGATGCTGTGGAGTCGGTCGGCAGGTTGTCGACGCTTTTATCCACTTGCAGGGTCACCCGACCGGTGAAGCTGTCACGGTCCAGATCGATCGCGGTGACCTTGCCGATGGTCACACCCGCCATGGTCACTTTGGCTCTGACCGTCAAACCGGCGATATTGTCGAAATACGCGTAAAGCTTGTAGGTATCGGTGGTCGAAGTCGGAGACAGGCCACTGACCCGCAGGGCCAGCAGCAACAAGGCCAGGATCCCTGCCAGCAGGAACAGGCCGACACCGATTTCCAGGGTGCGGTTTTGCATCAGAAATCTCCAAACATCAAAGCGGTCAGAATAAAGTCCAGGCCGAGTACTGCCAGCGAGGCGTAAACCACGGTCTTGGTGGTGGCACGGCTGATCCCCTCGGAAGTGGGTTCGCAGTCATAGCCTTGAAATACGGCGATCCAGGTGACGACAAAAGCGAATACTGCACTTTTGATGATGCCGTTGAGCACATCGTCACCGAAGCTCACGCTGTTCTGCATGTTCGACCAGTAGGAGCCTTCGTAGACGCCCAGCCAGTCGACGGCCACCCACGAGCCGCCCCAGATGCCGACCACGCTGAAGATCATCGCCAGCACTGGCAGGGAAATGAAACCGGCCCACAGACGCGGGGCGATGATGTACTTGAGTGGGTCGACCCCGATCATTTCCAGGCTGGACAGCTGTTCGGTGGATTTCATGTTGCCGATTTCCGCCGTCAGCGCCGAACCGGCACGACCGGCAAACAACAGTGCGGTCACCACCGGTCCCAGCTCACGCAACAGGGTCAGTGCGACCATTTGGCCGACAGCCTGTTCCGAGCCGTAACTCGACAGGATGTTGAAGCCCTGCAGCGCCAGCACCATGCCGATGAAGATCCCCGACACCACGATGATCACCAGCGACATCACGCCGACGGAATGCAACTGCTTGACCAGCAGGCCAAAACCGCCGCCGATGCCGCCACGCCCGAGCAAGGCATGAAACAGGAACAGGGTCGAACGTCCGAACACTGCGACACTGTCGATTCCGGCGAGGCCGAATCGACGCACACGCTCCATTAATGTAATTCTGCGCATCAGCGGCGCTTCCCCAGAAGATCTGCGCGGTAATCCGGCGCTGGAAAGTGATACGGCACCGGGCCGTCAGGTTCACCGGTCATGAACTGGCGGATACGCGGATCATCCGAGCTCATCAGTTCGTCCGGCGTGCCCTGCCCCAATACCTGGCCATCGCCGACCACATAGATGTAGTCGGCAATGCTTGCCGTTTCAGCGAGGTCGTGGGACACCACGATACTGGTGATCCCCAAGGCATCATTGAGCAGACGGATCAGGCGCACCAGCACCCCCATGGCGATCGGATCCTGGCCGACGAACGGTTCGTCGTACATAAGGATCTGCGGATCGAGGGCAATGGCCCGCGCCAGGGCGACACGACGCTTCATGCCGCCGGACAGCTCGTCGGGCATCAGTTCGATGGCACCGCGCAGCCCCACGGCCTGCAACTTGAGCAGAACGATGTCGCGGATCATCTCGTCCGGCAGATCGGTATGAACACGCAGCGGGAAGGCGACGTTCTCGAACACATCGAGATCGGTGAACAGAGCACCGCTCTGAAACAACACGCCCATGTGCTTGCGCGCATCGAACAGATCGCTGCGCGACAGCTTCGGCAGGTTCTGGCCGTTGACCCAGACCTCGCCTTTGGATGGCCGCAGCTGGGCGCCCATCAGACGCAACAGCGTGGTCTTGCCACACCCGGAAGGCCCCATGATGCCGGTGACCTTGCCGCGCGGGATGCGGATATCGACGTTATTGAAAATGCTCCGCGCACCGCGCTTGAAGGAGACTCCCTTCAGCTCGACCGCGTAGGCGTTATCGGCACTCATCTAAACTCCTTGCGATGCAGCCTCTCACTCGGACGCCTGGCTTTCTGAGGAAAGCCCCTACATCCCGGGCAGGCCGAACTGGCGGCGAACTATATCACTGCAAAGGGCAACCGCCCAAGGCCTGCACCGGTTCGCATTCGGCGAGCTGAAGGGCTTTAAGCCTTATTTGCAGAGTTTTGGTAACGAGGAATGACAAAGCACGACGAACTTGCGTGAGGCTTTTCAACATAACCGCTATAATCGCCGCCTTTTCATCGGGCTATACGATTTCTGACATGAGCCAAACCAGCGACCTGATTCAATCGGCACAACGCACCATCCGCCTCGAAGTGGAAGCCGTACAAGGCTTGTTGCCCCATATCGACGCCGATTTCGTACGCGCTTGCGAGATGATTCTGGCCAGCAAGGGCCGTGTTGTCGTGGTCGGCATGGGCAAGTCCGGGCACATCGGCAACAAGATTGCCGCAACCCTGGCCAGCACCGGCACACCGGCGTTTTTCGTGCATCCGGCCGAGGCGAGCCACGGCGACATGGGCATGATTACCCGCGACGACGTAATCCTGGCCCTGTCGAACTCCGGCTCCACCAACGAAATCGTCACCCTTCTGCCGTTGATCAAGCGTCTGGGCATCCAGCTGATCAGCGTGACCGGCAATCCGCAATCGCCGCTGGCCAAGGCCGCCGAGGTCAACCTCAACGTTCACGTCGAACACGAAGCTTGCCCGCTGAACCTGGCGCCGACCTCCTCGACCACCGCCGCACTGGTCATGGGCGACGCCCTGGCCGTGGCGCTGCTGGAAGCGCGCGGTTTCACTGCCGAAGACTTCGCCTTTTCCCACCCGGGTGGCGCACTGGGCCGACGCCTGTTGCTGAAAGTGGAAAATGTCATGCACGCCGGCCAGGAACTGCCGCAGGTACAGCGCGGCACCCTGCTCAAGGATGCACTGATGGAAATGACCCGCAAGGGCCTGGGCATGACCGTCATTCTTGAAGCCGATGGCAAACTGGCCGGGATCTTCACTGACGGCGACCTGCGTCGCACCCTGGATCGCAGCATCGATATCCACAGCGCCACCATCGACCAGGTGATGACTGTGCACGGCAAGACCGCCCGCGCCGAGATGCTCGCCGCCGAAGCCCTGAAAATCATGGAAGACCACCGAATCAACGCGCTTGTCGTCGTGGACGAGGAGGATCGTCCGATCGGCGCCTTCAACCTCTCCGATCTGCTGCGCGCAGGAGTGATGTAAATGAGCACCGATCTGCTGCAACGCGGCAAAGCCATCAAACTGGCAGTTTTCGACGTCGACGGTGTTCTCACCGATGGGCGCTTGTACTTCCTTGAAGACGGCAGCGAGTTCAAGACTTTCAATACGCTCGATGGCCAAGGCATCAAAATGCTGATGAACGCCGGCGTACAGACCGCCATCATCAGCGGTCGCAAGACCCCGGTGGTCGAGCGCCGGGCAAAAAATCTCGGCATCCCGCACCTGTTTCAGGGTCGCGAAGACAAACTGGTGGTACTTGACGGCCTTTTGGAGCAACTGGGCCTAAGCTATGAACAAGTGGCCTATCTCGGCGACGACCTGCCAGACCTGCCGGTGATCCGCCGTGTCGGACTGGGCATGGCAGTAGCCAACGCCGCCGCCTTCGTGCGCGAACACGCCCACGGCGTCACCCACGCCCGTGGCGGCGAAGGTGCCGCCCGCGAATTCTGCGAACTGATCCTGCGCGCCCAAGGCAGCCTCGACGCCGCCAACAACGCGTACCTGTGAGTCAAACCATGTTTAGCAAAAAGTTTCGCAACATCCTGCTGTTCGGTTGCATCGCAGCGATTTTCGGTGCAGTCGGCTATTGGAACATCAGCCCGGAACGCTTCCTCGACAAACCGCCGGTTTCGGCAGAGGAAAGCCCGATCGACTGGTACGCGATCAACACCCACACGATCCAGTACCTCGAAGACGGCAAAGTGCAGTACGAAATGACGTCGGACAAGGCGGAGCACGTCAAGGCGACCGACATCACATTGGTCACCAAGCCTGACCTGAACATGTTTCGCGGCACCGAGTTTCCGTGGCACGTGACCAGTGAACGCGGCGAAGTGAACTCAGGCGGCACCGAAGTCGAGCTGATCGACTCGGTTCGGGTCAAGCGCACCGATGAAAAGAACCGCGATACGCTGATCACCTCCACGCGCATGACAGTATTCCCGCAGCAACAATATGCGCAGACCCAGCAACCCGTTAGAATTGACGGCGCTGGCGGTGTATCGACTGGCGTAGGAATGAAAGCGTATTTGAAGGAAAGCAGGATACACCTGCTATCGAACGTAAGAGGACAGTATGAGGCTCGTTAAAACCCTCCCTATTTTGCTCGGTCTGGGCGCAGCACTGGGAAGCGTGAGCGCCTGGGCTCTGCCGAACGATAGCCAGCAACCGATCCGCATCCAGGCCGACGATGCCCAGCTCGACGACAAGAACGGCGTGGCGACCTACAAGGGCGATGTAATCATCACCCAAGGCTCCATGATTGTTAAAGGCAACACCGTGACCATGACCCGGGCGCCGAACGGCGACATCGACGTTGTGACTTCGGTGGGCAATCTCGCCTATTTCGAACAGCTGCAGACTGCCGGCGACGCCAAACCCGTGCAAGGCTGGGGCGTGACCATTCAGTACCACGCGCAGCAAAACCGCGTCGTGCTGATCGACAAGGCCAAAGTGGTCGACAAGGACAACAACACCACTCAAGGCGAAAAAATCGTCTATGACACGGTGAAAAAACTGGCCAGCGCTGGTCGCGCTACCGGCAACAAGGTCACCGAGTCGCGTCCGCGCATCGACATGGTGATCCAGCCGAAGAAGAAAACCGACGAGAAAACCCAGTAATGGCAACTCTGAAAGCTCAGCACCTGGCCAAGGCCTATAAAAGCCGCCAGGTCGTGCGCGACGTCAGCCTGTCGATCGACAGTGGCCAGATCGTCGGCCTGCTCGGCCCGAACGGCGCCGGCAAGACCACCTGCTTCTACATGATTGTCGGCCTGGTCCAGGCCGATCAGGGGCGCGTCCTGATCGACGATCTCGACGTCAGCCACCAGCCAATGCACGGTCGAGCCAAGGCCGGTATCGGCTATCTGCCGCAAGAAGCGTCGATCTTCCGCAAACTGTCGGTGGCCGACAACATCATGGCCATCCTCGAAACGCGCCAGGAACTCGACAAGGCCGGCCGCAAAAAGGAACTGGAAAGCCTGCTGCAGGAATTCCATATCAGCCACATCCGCGACAACCTCGGCATGAGCCTGTCCGGTGGTGAGCGCCGCCGGGTGGAAATCGCCCGAGCGCTGGCTACCGCACCGAAGTTCATCCTGCTCGACGAACCGTTTGCCGGCGTCGACCCGATCTCGGTTGGCGACATCAAGCAGATCATTCACCATCTCAAGGCCAAGGGCATCGGTGTACTGATCACCGACCACAACGTCCGTGAGACACTGGATATCTGCGAAACCGCTTACATCGTCAACGACGGCCAACTGATCGCTGAAGGCGACTCGGAAACCATCCTCGCCAACGATCTGGTGAAGGAAGTCTATCTGGGTCACGAGTTCCGCCTGTAAGCATTGAGCTGCATGGCCGGGCGCCAGGCGCTGTGTAGATGAAACTGTTTTTATAGGGTTTTATTGTTACAGCGCTCTAGGCAAACACTTCAGTTTCGGGCATATAATTTGCTTAAGTTTGGCGTTTCGGCGCCCTGTAGTGGATGGCGCATAGCGCCGGCGAATAAGGTGTTAAGCCCCTGCCATGAAACCATCGCTAGTCTTGAGAATGGGCCAGCAGCTGACGATGACACCGCAGCTGCAACAGGCCATCCGCCTGCTCCAATTGTCGACCCTGGATCTGCAACAGGAAATCCAGGAGGCTCTGGAATCCAATCCGATGCTCGAACGCCAGGAAGACGGCGACGACTTCGACAATTCCGATCCCATGGCCGACAACGCCGAACAGAAGCCCAACACCGAAATCCAGGAACCGTCCTATCAGGAAACCGCCCCGACGGTCGACAACCTCGAAGAAGGCGACTGGAACGAGCGCATCCCCAACGAACTCCCGGTCGATACCGCCTGGGAAGACGTCTACCAGACCAGCGCCAGCAGCCTGCCGAGTAGCGATGACGACGAGTGGGACTTCACCACGCGCACATCCGCCGGCGAGAGCCTGCAAAGCCATTTGCTTTGGCAGTTGAACCTGGCACCCATGTCCGACACCGATCGCTTGATCGCGGTGACTCTGATCGACTGCATCAACAATCAGGGCTACCTCGATGAAACCCTGGAAGAGATTCTCGACGCATTCGATCCGGAGCTCGACATCGAGCTGGACGAGATCGAAGCCGTCCTGCATCGCATCCAGCAATTCGAACCGGCTGGCATCGGCGCACGCAACCTGGGTGAATGCCTGTTGCTGCAACTGCGTCAGCTATCGGCCAAGACCCCCTGGCTGGCCGAGGCCAAGCGCCTGGTCACCGATTACATCGACTTGCTCGGCAGCCGCGATTACAGTCAGTTGATGCGGCGCATGAAGCTCAAGGAAGACGAACTGCGTCAGGTCATCGAACTGGTGCAGAGTCTGAATCCGCGCCCCGGCTCGCAGATCGAGTCGACCGAAGCCGAATACGTGGTGCCTGACGTCATAGTGCGCAAGGACAACGAACGCTGGCTGGTCGAGCTGAACCAGGAGTCGGTGCCACGCCTGCGGGTCAATGCCCAATACGCAGGGTTCGTGCGACGCGCCGACACCAGCGCCGACAATACCTTCATGCGTAACCAGTTGCAGGAAGCCCGCTGGTTCATCAAGAGCCTGCAGAGCCGCAACGAAACCCTGATGAAAGTGGCCACGCAGATCGTCGAGCATCAGCGCGGCTTCCTGGAGTACGGCGACGAAGCAATGAAACCGCTGGTCCTGCATGACATTGCCGAAGCGGTGGGCATGCACGAGTCGACGATTTCCCGAGTAACCACACAAAAATTCATGCATACCCCTCGGGGCATTTATGAACTGAAATACTTTTTCTCCAGCCATGTAAGCACCTCCGAAGGCGGTGAATGCTCGTCCACGGCGATCCGCGCGATCATCAAGAAACTGGTTGCCGCGGAAAATCAGAAAAAGCCGTTGAGTGACAGCAAGATCGCTGGTTTACTGGAGGCACAAGGCATTCAGGTGGCTCGCCGCACCGTCGCCAAGTACCGCGAATCCCTAGGGATCGCGCCTTCGAGCGAACGCAAGCGGTTGATGTAAGCCACGTTACAGCGTTCCAGTGGCAGGCTCTTCGGCCTGCCGCTTTATGCACTGGCAACGAAGGAGAAGCTGTATGCAAGTCAACATCAGTGGACACCAACTGGAAGTTACCCAACCTCTCCGTGAATACGTTGAGCAAAAGCTCAAGAGGCTTGAGGGGCATTTCGACAAGATCACCAACGTACAAGTCACCATGTGCGTCGAAAAGCTGAAGCAGAAAATCGAAGCCACGCTGCATATTCCCGGCAATGAGGTCGTCGCAAACGCGGAACATACCGATATGTACGCTGCGATCGACGCGCTGACCGACAAGCTTGATAAACAACTCAAAAAGCATAAGGAAAAGACCCAGAGCCTGCTCCAGGGCGCTACCGGTCGATAACCCCCACCCCCATGATCCGACTTGAAAGTATCCTGACCCCCGGCCGTTCCCTGGTGAACGTGCCGGGCGGCAGTAAAAAGAAAGCCCTCGAACAAATTGCCAACCTGATCGCCCGGGAAGTTCCGGATCTGGAGATGCAAGATGTCTTCGAGGCATTGATTGCCCGTGAAAAACTGGGTTCCACCGGTTTTGGCAACGGCATCGCCATCCCTCACTGCCGCCTCAAGGGCTGCGAAGCGCCGATCAGTGCGCTGATGCACCTTGATGCCCCCATCGATTTCGACGCCATCGACGGCGCGCCGGTCGATTTGCTGTTCGTCTTGCTCGTGCCGGAAGCTGCCACCGATGCGCATCTGGAGCTGCTGCGCCAGATCGCCAGCATGCTCGACCGCAAGGACGTGCGCGACAGGTTGCGCAGCGCACCGAGTAATGAAGCGCTGTACCAGGTCGTCCTGGAAGAACAGAACAGGCCGTAATCATGCGCTTGATCATCGTCAGTGGCCGCTCCGGCTCGGGTAAAAGCACTGCCCTGGATGTCCTTGAAGACAACGGCTACTACTGCATCGATAACCTGCCGGCCGGCCTTCTGCCAGAACTGGCCGAGCGCGCACTGATCCACACCGAACTGGCGCAACCATTGGTAGCGGTATCAATCGATGCACGCAACCTGCCAAGCCATCTGTCACGGTTTCCGGAACTGCTTGAGGACGCCAGAAACAAGCACATCCAATGCGACGTCCTGTACCTGGATGCCGATGAGGAAACCCTGCTCAAACGATTCTCCGAGACCCGCCGCCGCCACCCGCTGAGCAATGCCAACCGCTCGCTGGCCGAGGCCATTCACGACGAAACGGCCTTGCTCGGCCCTATCGCCGACCTGGCTGACCTGAAGATCAACACAACCAGTCTCAATCTCTACCAGTTGCGCGACACCATCAAGCTGCGTCTGCTGAACCAGCCGGAGCCGGGCACGGCGTTTCTGGTGGAGTCGTTCGGTTTCAAACGCGGCATGCCGGTGGATGCGGATCTGGTGTTCGATGTACGCTGCCTGCCAAACCCGTACTGGAAACCGGAGCTGCGCGCGCAATCCGGTCTCGATCAGCCGGTCGCCGAGTATCTGGCGGCGCAGCCTGAGGTCGAGGAGATGTACCAGGACATTTACACGTATCTGTACAAATGGTTGCCGCGCTTCGCGGCGAGCAACCGTGCTTATGTCACCATTGCCATCGGCTGCACCGGCGGGCATCACCGTTCCGTCTACCTGACCGAACGTATTGGCCAGGCGCTGCAGAAGACCCTGAAGAACGTCCAGGTTCGCCACCGCGACCTCAGCTAAAGGATTCACACCGCGATGCCTGCTCGTGAAATCGAAATCATCAACAAGCTGGGCCTGCACGCCCGCGCATCGGCAAAATTCGTCGGAGTGGCGGGTCAGTTTCCCGATTGCACGATCAGAGTGGGCCGCACCCCGGAAACCACGGTTGACGGTAAAAGCATCATGGCAATGATGATGCTCGCTGCGGGCAAGGGCACCAAGATCCACCTGAGCACCGATGGCCACCAGGAACAGGAAGCCATGGACGCGCTGGTGACACTGATCAACAACTACTTCGACGAAGGTGGTTGAAAACGCTTGAATCGAGGGAGCCAGCTCCCTCCTCCTGCTTCAGCCCAGCGCAGTATCCATCACCATCATCAGACAGAAACCGATCAACAATCCCAGACTTGCCAGCTTCTCGTGACCATTGCGGCGCGACTCTGGGATGACCTCGTGAGTCACCACCAGCAGCATCGCACCTGCCGCCAACGCCAGGCCCAAGGGCAGCAAGAGCTCGGCAAGACTGACCAGCCACGCACACAGCAGCGCGAACACCGGCTCGACCAGACCTGATGCAGCGCCAATCAAAAACGCCTTGAACCGCGACATCCCGGCACCCGCCAACACAAGTGCAATCACCAGCCCTTCCGGCACATCCTGCAAGGCAATGCCCATCGCCAGACTGTCTGCGTCCGGCATACCACCGCCGGCCGAGACACCGACCGCCATGCCTTCCGGAATGTTATGAGCAATGATGGCGAACACGAACAGCCAGATCCGCGGCGGAATCACCGGATGCTCGAAAGTGCCGATGAGCATTTCCGGCGAGGCGCCCGACACCCGACGATCAACCAGATACAGGCCGAACGCCCCGAGCATGATGCCGAAGCAGATCAGGCCGCTGGCACCCCACGGGCTCATCCCCAGACTTTCAGCGGCGGCGATTCCCGGAACGATCAGCGAAAACGCGGTGGCTGCCAGCATCACACCGGCGCCAAAACCCAGCAACGTATCGCCCAGTGCCTGGGGCATGTTGCGGATCACCAGCACCGGAACGGCTCCAAGTGCAGTGCCGAGGGCGCAAATTGCGCCGCCCTGCAACGCCCGCGACAGCCTCGGCTCCAGATTCAGCCATTCCAGTCCGTGAGCGACCAGCAAGGTCATGCCCGCCAACAGCAACAGCGAACCGATTGCGTAACGAAACATACGCCCACTTCCGATCGCCAGTGTTTCAGTGCCCATAGTCAGCCTTGGATTGTTTTTATAGGAGACTTAAACCAGCGCGGCCTGATAGCGCGCAGCGACTTGCGGCCAGTTGATCACGTTGTAGAACGCGCTGATGTATTCCGGCCGACGGTTCTGATACCGCAGGTAGTACGCGTGCTCCCACACGTCGAGACCGAGAATCGGCGTGTTGCCGTTCATCAGCGGGCTGTCCTGGTTACCGCTGCTTTCCACAACCAGTTTTTTGTCCGGGGTGACACTGAGCCACGCCCAGCCACTGCCAAAACGGGTCAGCGCAGCCTTGGTAAAGGCCTCCTTGAAACTGTCGAGGCCACCCAGTTGCTCATCGATTGCCTTGGCCAGAACGCCATCGGGCTTGCCGCCACCGTTGGGCACCATCACTTCCCAGAACAGCGAATGATTGGCGTGACCGCCGCCCTGGTTGATCACCGCCGCGCGGAGTGTTTCCGGCAGTTGCTGGACGCTGGCGACCAGTTTTTCCACCGGCCATTCCGCGAATTCGGTGCCCTCGACCGCGGCGTTCAGGTTATTGATGTAGGTCTGGTGATGCTTGGTGTAGTGGATCTCCATGGTTTGCGCATCGATGTGCGGCTCCAGTGCGTCGTAGGCGTAAGGCAAGGCTGGCAGGGTAAAAGCCATTTCAGTGGACTCCATGGTGATGTGGGGCAGGCGCTCGACGCGCATTGCCGGTATCCGGATGCAGCAAACGCTGGGTGCGTGGGTATTCGCCGTGTTCGCTGATGAAATTGAGCAGCTCGACATAGGTCTTGCTGCTCTGGCGCAGTGCCGCTTCACGCAGCGCCGGTCGCAGGCGCTCGTCCTGCATGGTCTGCAACAGTCGTTGATGGATCGCGCAGAGGTACTCGGCGCTCTCCTCCGGCTGATTCAGACGCAGATGCAGGTCGGCCAGGTTGTGATGGGAGATGACGCAGGCCGCCACCGCTTCGTCGGCATCGGCCCAGCGCTCGAACAACACCTGCGCCAAAGCCAGGGCTTGCAGGTAAGCCTCGCGGGCATCGATCAGCTCGCCCAGGATGAAGCAGTGATTGGCCCGTTCGATCGTGCGTTTCCAGTGCTCCATGGTGAACCTCCAAAGCGGTTGCGGTGCTTACACGCCGCCGGCGGTGAGTTTCTCGGGATTGAGCAACTCTTCCAGCTGGCTGCGCGACAGATCGGTGTGTTCCAGCGCCACGTCGATCACCGGGCGACCCTGTTTGTAGGCCTGCTTGGCGATTTCGGCAGCCTTCTGGTAACCGATGATCGGGTTGAGCGCGGTCACCAGAATCGGATTGCGCGAGAGCGCTTCCTTAAGGCGCGACTCGTTGACCTTGAAGCTGGCAATCGCCTTGTCGCCCAGCAGACGGCTGGAGTTGGCCAGCAACTCGATGCTGCTCAGCAGGTTCTGGGCGATGATCGGCAGCATTACGTTCAGTTCGAAATTGCCTGACAGCCCGGCGATGGTGATCACTGAGTCGTTGCCGATCACTTGTGCGGCAACCATGGCGGTGGCTTCCGGAATCACCGGATTGACCTTGCCTGGCATGATCGACGAGCCCGGTTGTAGCCCCTCGAGCTCGATTTCACCGAGGCCGGCGAGCGGACCGGAATTCATCCAGCGCAGGTCGTTGGCGATTTTCATCAGCGACACGGCGGTAGCCTTGAGCTGGCCCGACACCGCCACGGCGGTGTCTTGCGAACCAATCAGAGCGAACAGATCCTTGCCCGGCGTGAACTGGACGTTGGTCAACTGACTGAGCTGACGGCTGAAACGCGCAGCGAACTCCGGATGCGCATTGATCCCGGTGCCGACCGCAGTGCCGCCCTGCGCAAGGGATTGCAGGCTTGGCAGCAAATCCTGCAGGTGACCGATATTGGCCTTGAGCTGCTGCGCCCAACCGTTGAGCACCTGGCTCATGCGCACTGGCATCGCGTCCATCAGGTGGGTGCGACCGGTCTTGACGTGGTGATGGACTTGCTCGGACTTGCGCTCGATCACCTGCACCAGGTGCAACAGCGCCGGCAGCAGTTGTTCGTGCAGGGCCAGTGCGGCGCTGACGTGGATGGTGGTCGGAATGATGTCGTTGCTGCTCTGCCCGCAGTTGACGTGATCGTTGGGATTCACCGGCTCATCAAGCAGGCGGCTGGCCAGCGTGGCGATCACTTCGTTGGCGTTCATGTTGGAGCTGGTGCCGGAGCCGGTCTGGAAGATATCCACCGGAAAATGCTGCATGAAGTCGCCTTCCAGCAGCCCTTGCGCAGCATCGCTGATGGCTTTGCCTTGCGCGGCGCTGATCTGGTTGAGTTCAACGTTGGCGCGAGCAGCGGCCGCTTTGGCCAGAATCAGGGCGCGGATGAACTGGGTCGGCATCGGTTTGCCGCTGATCGGGAAGTTATCCACTGCACGCTGGGTCTGCGCGCCGTAGAGAGCGTCCACCGGCACCTGCAGTTCGCCCATGCTGTCGCGCTCAATACGTGTCTTGGTCATCGGTAAATCCTTGGACTAATTCAATGAGAGGAATCGAGGGTTGCAACTCGCAAGTGGCAAGCTGCCAGGTGTAGCTTTGCCAGCGTTTGAGCCTGCATTTGCACAGCGAAAGGCGCTCCATTTCACGCAGCGGGCGCCAGGCTTGATCGAGGCAGAGGCTGCGCCAGTGCCACGGCAATGCGATATCGGTGGCCGTATCGAGCAGCAGACGGAAAGAGGTTTCAGCCACCATCCAGGGCGAGGTCGCCGTGCAGCAGGCTAGATACCGGCCTTCGGCCAGGTAGTGTTCGATCAGACGCGGTTCGTCGGGATCCATGGCGCAACGGATCTGGCGACTCATCCAGCGCCAGCTTTCGAGGTACGGCTGCTCGTGCAAGGCAGAACTCATGATTCTGGGCTCATCCGATAATGAGATTTATTATTAGATGATAATGAGAACGAAAACAAGGGCGGCTTTTTAGCTGACCTTATCAGCCAAAAAATTTTCGGACACAAAAAAAGGCGCGCCACCCCAATCGGGTGGCGCGCCTTTGTTTACCTGACGGAGGCTTAACTGCCCGCGACAGTCATCTTCTCGATCAACACCGAGCCGGTGCGAATGTTGCTGCGCAGTTCCAGATCGTTACCAACGGCGACAATCTGCTTGAACATGTCGCGCATGTTGCCGGCGATGGTCACTTCCTGCACCGCGAACTGGATTTCACCGTTCTCGACCCAGAAACCCGCCGCACCGCGCGAGTAATCACCAGTCACCATGTTCAGACCGTGACCCATCAACTCGGTGACCAACAGGCCACGCCCCATGCGTCGCAACAATGCGGCCTGGTCTTCATCCCCATGGGTGACGAACAGGTTATGTACGCCGCCCGCGTTGGCGGTGCTCGGCATGCCGAGTTTGCGACCGGAATAGGTGCCGAGGATGTACGAGACCAACTCACCCTTTTCGACGAACGGTTTGGCATAGGTCGCCAGCCCGTCACCGTCGTACGACGCACTGCTTATGGCGCGCATCAGGTGCGGACGCTCGTCGATGGTCAGCCACTCTGGAAACAGCTTCTGCCCCAGCGTCCCTTCAAGGAAGGACGATTTGCGATACAGGCTGCCGCCGGAAATCGCCGAGAGGAAACTGCCAAACAACCCGCCCGCCAGTTCGGCAGAAAACAGCACCGGTACTTCGCAGGTCGGCACCGGGCGCGCACCCAGACGGCTCGCCGCCCGCTGTGCGGCGCGCTGGCCAATGCTCACCGGATCCGCCAGCAAGCTGCCCTGACGGTTCACGTCATACCAGTAATCGCGCTGCATCTGGCCATCGGCCTCGGCGATCATCACGCAGCTCAGGCTATGCCGGGTCGAAGCGTAACCGCCGATGAAACCATGGCTGTTGCCGTACACGCGGCAACCCTGATGAGTACTCAACGTGGTGCCATCAGCATTCTTGATGCGCACATCAGCGTCGAACGCGGCGGCTTCGCAGAGCAACGCTTTCTCGATGGCCTGCTCCGGGGTAATGTCCCATTGGTGGAACAGGTCGAAATCCTGGATATCCCTGGCCATCAGCGCGGCATCGGCCAGCCCCGAGGCTTCGTCTTCGGAAGTGTGTTTGGCAATTGCCAGCGCCGCAGCGACGGTCTCGCGAATCGCATCCGGCCCGGTGGCAGAGGTGCTGGCCGAACCTTTACGCTGGCCGACATACAATGTGATGCCAAAGCCCTGATCGCGGTTGAACTCGACCGTTTCGACTTCACGCTGACGCACCGACGTCGACAGGCCCTGCTCCAGCGACACCGCTACTTCGCAGGCACTGGCGCCCTGACGCTTGGCTTCGGCGATGATCTGCTCGACCTGTTCCTGCAGTGCCGGCAATGCCTGCGGGCCGACGCTTTCAACTGCACTCATGCTCATCTCCACTCAAATTCTGCTTTCGGCTGGGGCCTTCGAGCGACCGGGCCGGACAAGCGGCCCCCGACTGGTTATCATGGCGGCGTTTCTTTGCGGACTGCCACCATGGTTGATTCTTACGACGACTCCCTCGATACGGGAGAAAAAAGCAAATCCCAGGTCAAACGCGAGCTGCATGCTCTGGTTGACCTTGGCGAGCGCCTTACAACGCTCAAGCCCGACTTGCAGGCAAAACTGCCATTGACCGACGCATTGCGCCGGGCCCTGGCCGATGCGCCCAAGCACACCGCGAACATCGCGCGTAAACGGCATTTGCAGTTCATCGGCAAACTGATGCGCGATCAGGACACTGACGCGATTCTCACCTTGCTCGATCAACTCGATGCCTCTACCCGTCAGTACAACGAGCGTTTCCACAACCTCGAACGCTGGCGTGACCGCCTGATCGGCGGAGACGATGCCGTGCTGGAAAAATTCGTCGTCGATTACCCGGACGCCGACCGCCAGCAACTGCGTTCCCTGATCCGTCAGGCCCAGCATGAGGTCGCGCAAAACAAACCTCCTGCCTCGAGCCGCAAGATCTTCAAGTACATCCGTGAGCTGGACGAGACTCAACGCGGTCTGCGTTGATATTCGCCACCGGGTGGCCGCACCGCGCGCCACCCGAAGCTCCATCCCTTCTTATGCGCCCGTGCCACCCACGGTGATCGCATCGATTTTCAGTGTCGGCTGACCCACGCCCACCGGCACCGATTGCCCGTCCTTGCCGCAAGTCCCCACACCGCTGTCCAGCGCCAGATCGTTACCGACCATCGACACCCGGCTCATCGCTTCCGGGCCGTTGCCGATCAACGTCGCGCCTTTGACCGGCGCGGTGATCTTGCCGTCTTCGATCAGATAAGCCTCACTGGTGGAGAACACGAACTTGCCGCTGGTGATGTCGACCTGACCGCCGCCGAGGTTGGCGCAGTAGATGCCCTTCTTCACCGACGCGATGATTTCCGCCGGATCGCTCTGGCCGCCGAGCATGTAAGTGTTGGTCATCCGTGGCATCGGCAGGTGCGCATAGGATTCCCGGCGACCGTTGCCGGTGCGGGCCACGCCCATCAGCCGCGCATTGAGCTTGTCCTGCATGTAACCCTTGAGTACGCCATTTTCGATCAGCGTGGTGCACTCGGTCGGCGTGCCTTCGTCGTCGACGCTCAGGGAGCCGCGACGACCGCTCAGGGTGCCGTCATCGACGATGGTGCAAAGTTTCGAGGCAACCATCTCGCCCATGCGCCCGCTGTAAGCCGAACTGCCCTTGCGGTTGAAGTCGCCTTCCAGACCATGACCGACCGCTTCGTGCAGCAGCACGCCGGACCAGCCCGAGCCCAGAACCACCGGCAAGGTGCCGGCCGGTGCCGGAATCGCTTCCAGATTCACCAGCGCCTGACGCAACGCTTCACGGGCATAACCCATGGCGCGGTCTTCGGCGAGGAAATAACGGTAGTCGGTACGCCCGCCGCCGCCATGACCGCCACGCTCGCGACGGCCGTTCTGCTCGACGATCACGCTGACGTTGAAGCGCACCAGCGGACGCACGTCGGCAGCCAGGCCACCGTCGGTCGAGGCCACCAGAATCCGCTCCCAGACCCCGGCCATGCTCACGCTGACCTGCTGGATACGCGGATCGAGGGCGCGGGTCGCAACGTCGATGCGCTTGAGCAGTTCGACTTTTTCAGCGCGGCTCAGCACTTCCAGCGGGTTGTCCGGCGCATACAACTGGGCAACGTCCTGCGTGCTGAACGCCTGCACCGTGCCGTTCTGCCCGGCGCGGGAAATCGAACGAGCTGCACGGGCCGCTGCGCCGAGGGCTTCGAGGGTGATCGCGTTGCTGTAGGCGAAACCGGTTTTCTCCCCGGACTGCGCACGCACGCCGACACCCTGGTCGAGGTTGAAACTGCCTTCCTTGACGATGCCGTCTTCCAGCGACCAGGACTCGGAAATCTGCCCCTGGAAATACAGGTCGGCCGCATCGATGCCTGGACCCGCCAGATCACCGAGCACACCTTGCAGGCTTTCGATCGTCACGCCGCCGGGTGCCAACAGGTGATCACTGACTGAGGACAACAACTCGCTCATAGGTTTTACGCCTTAAATTCGTGTTCTGAAGCAGGTCGCTGCGCGCCCTGCGAAAAAAACCGCCGATGACCGGTCACCGGCATTCGCGCCCGGATGGACGCCTGTTCATTGCTGTCGCGCTCGGCCAGCAGCACGGCTTCGCCCTGTTCCTGCTGCGCCAGCACACGGCCCCACGGATCGACAATCGCCCCGTGGCCAAAGGTTTCCCGGGGCCCCGGATGCGTTCCGCCCTGGGCTGCCGCCAGCACGTAGCACTGGGTTTCAATGGCCCGCGCGCGGATCAACACGTCCCAGTGCGCCGCCCCCGTCACTGCGGTGAAAGCCGACGGTGCGGTAATCAGTTCAGCACCGGCCGCGCGCAATTCGCTGTACAGCTCCGGGAAGCGCAGGTCGTAGCACACCGTCAGGCCCAATCGCCCGACCGGCGTGTCCGCGACCACTACGCCACTGCCATAAGCATAGTCATCGGATTCGCGGTAACGGCCGCGATTGTCCGCCACATCCACATCAAACAGATGCAGCTTGTCATAGCGTGCAACGATTTCGCCCTGTTCGTTTACCAGCAGCGAACAGGCATGGGACTTGGCCTCGGGTTGCCCCAACGGTGGTAGCGGCAGGGTTCCGGCCACAATCCATAACTTGAGGTCGCGGGCGGTCTGTTTCAACCACGGCAGGATCGGGCCTTCGCCGAGCGCTTCGGCGCGACCGATGTCGGCGATGTCGCGACGCCCCATGGCGGCGAAGTTCTCCGGCAGCACCGCCAGCTTCGCGCCGGCGTTGGCCGCTTGTTCGAGCAAACGCCGGGCATCGCGCAGATTGGCCAGAACATCGCTCTGGCTGACCATTTGAATCACCGCTAAAGACATGGCGCACTCCGCAAGAGGTATGCGGCCATGCTACTCCATCGGTTCAGAGACTGGCTGATCAAAAAGGCTTGTCGAAGGTGATTTTCGGCTCTTTCCAAGGGCCTTTGACGGTGTACTTCACGCTGGCGAAGCGTGCCACGCGATCACCGATCAGCTTGTCGATCAGGAACAGCGCCCCTCCGACTGCCGGCGCGCCGACAATCAGCGCGGCAATCGGCAGGTTGTTGGTCACCGGCAAGGTCACGAGCAATTTCGCATCGACCTGATCGCCGACGAGATTCAGTGTGCCGTCGAGCTCGATATTGCTCGACGGCCCGGTCAGTTTGATCGGCTCTTTCGTCACGTAAACACCATTGTTCGCCGAAAGCAGGCCTTTGACCCGGTCGTAGCTCAGACCTTTGCCAAACAGGTCCGAGAAGTCCAGACGCAGGCGCCGGCCTATTGAGTTGAAGTTGAGCAGACCGAACACCCGCAACGCCTGGGCCCCACCCTCGACTTCGACGAACTGGCCTTTATTGAGCGAGGCATCAAGCGTGCCGGAGAAGCGTTTGGTCGCCAGCCACGCCGGCGAGCCCGGCCAACGGCCGTCTACGTCCATATGAAACTCTTCGCTGGTCACACTCGGAGCAAAACCCCAGCCCTTGAGCACATCAGCGAGATTCTTGCCGCCGATCCGCCCCTTGTACCAACTGCTGCTGGCGCCCGGCGTGCCTTCCCAACCGCCACTGCCCTGCAAGAGAATGCCCTTGAGGCCCAGATCGAGATTGTTCAAGGCGATACCCTTGGCGGTCGGTCGCACCTTGAGCGACCAGCCACCGACCAGATCCTGGCCCTGGAACAATTGATTGATGCTGATATCCAGCGCCGGAATTTTCGTCGGATCGACCGAAGCCAGAGGATCGGGCGCATTTTCGTCGGCCTGCACCGTCGGGTCCGGCGCCGGCAGGCGCACGTATTGAAGATTGACCGCTATTGGCGCAGCTTTGGCGTCGGGAATCCCGACGGTCCCCTTGGCTTGCTGACTGTCGAGGGCCAAGGCCCACGCCCCCGGCTTACGGTTGAGTTGTACCGCCGCCTGATCCAGTGTGGTGCCAAAGGCAGTGAGCTTGCCGATCTTGACGTCCGCACTGCTTAACAACTGCTTGGCGTTGCCCCCCGGATCCTGTCCGGCGTACTTGTCTACCAGATCCTGCCAGGGTTTGACGTCCAGCTCGGATAGCGCGCCGCGTACTCGCAAACCCTTGCTGCCGGGCAATACCGCCTCACCCGCGCCCAGGAACAGTTCCCCACGTCCCTCGGCAAAACTGGTCGGTGGCGCAGCGAAGGTAAAGTTGGCCAGTTGGTCGTAGTTGACCCAATAACGTCGCTCCGGCCCCTGCAACGTCATGCGGAACACTGTGTCTCGCCCCACATCGGCCGCCATGCCGAATGGCGCCGGCAGATCCACCGCCACGCCCTTCAGACTTGAACTGACCATCAACTGGCTGTCGGCGCCATCCAGATTGACTTGCAGTTGGTAAGGGACGGTTCCGGACACCGGCAACGGCTGAGTCACGCCCAGCCACTCGGTGAGCTTTTTGACCTCAACCTGTCCCGACGCGGCCACCCGGGTCTTGAGTTTGCCGGGGCTGCCGTCAGCAAAGATCTGTGCGGTGACCGGTTTGTCGAAAGCCCGGGCACTGATGTTTTGCCCGCTCAGGCCCTTGGCGCTGTCGAAGCGGAAATCACCCTTGAGCTGGCTCAGTTCGAGTTTCGGCTCCGCCAGTTTCAATCGCGCATTGGCGGTTTTGAAGTCGACGAGGATTTTCGGCTGATCGCCCTTGGCCAGCGGCACATCGAGTTTGAGCTTGCCCTGCAGATCACCCTCACCCTCCCAGCCGGCGAAGGTGTCGGCGGTGCCGATCGGCGCTTCCTGAAGAATCTTCAGACCATCGCCCAGCCCGCCGGCAAAGCTGCCGTCGAGGAACATATGGCTGTGCTCACCGCTCGGCACATGGGGAATGTTGACGAAGACGTCGCTGACCTGCGTGTCGAGCAACTGGCCCTTACTGGCGAGAATCCGCACCCCGCTGTCTTCGATGAACACGTCACCGCTGACCTTGCTCACATGCGGCCAGCCCGGCTGGAACGCCAGCTCGGCGTCGTGCACCTTGAAGAACAGACTGATGCTGCGATCCGCTTCCCCGGCGTTCTTGTTCAACGATCCCTGATACTGGAAAAAGCCCTGATCCACTGCGCCCTTGAGAATCGCCGTGCGCAGCCATTCATCGAGAGCCGGGCTCAGGACTTCCGGCAGGTACTTGGCAGTGTAGCGACCGTCGCCGTCCACCAGACCGACCCGCAGGTCCATGTAATCTTCCTGGCTGTGATCGAAATGCAGCCGGATCAGGAAGTCGCCGGCGATCTTGCCTTCCTCGCCCAGCACTTTCAGGTACGGCGCGATCAGGGTGAAACCTTCTTTGTCGAGCTTCCAGGTCAACCGGGCGTTGGCCTGAATGTATTGCCACGGCTTGGCGAAAATCGGATCGAGGTGCAGGACGAAATCCTTGCTGTCCATGCGCAGCTCGCCGCCGCCCAGATTGCCGCTGAGACTGCCGCTGACATTCCGCGCTGCCGGAGCGCCGTGATAGGCGTCGAACCCGACTTGATCAAGGTTGGCGGCGAAGCTGAATTTGCTGTCGTCGGTGGCGTTCGGCCGGAAATCCAGCAGCACGTTACGCAGGCCGCCGGTCACCTTCAGGCGTTCGACCACTGTGGCGAAACCTTGGGGTAACGGGCCGAGGGCATTGAGCAAAGGAGTGATCGGGGTCAGGTCAAGTCGATCGGCCTGCAAATGCCAGAGCTCTTCGGTCTTGTCGGTGGCGGCAGTCTGTTTGATCTGGACATGCGATTCCCAACGGGTTTCGCCGAAATTCATCGCCAGCGAATCAAGCGTGACAGTAGCCCCCTCGGGACCGCGCTGGAAGTAGCCGTTGAGCGCCAGATTGTTGAT
This sequence comes from Pseudomonas koreensis, assembly GCF_025447595.1. GTDB lineage: Bacteria > Pseudomonadota > Gammaproteobacteria > Pseudomonadales > Pseudomonadaceae > Aquipseudomonas > Aquipseudomonas koreensis_H. The sequence goes on from NZ_JAOEJU010000012.1 coordinate 140,797, forward strand.
CTGGATCGGCTTGCGTTCAGCATAGGCACCGTTCAATTGCGGCGCGTTGAGACGGATCGCAGCGCTCTGCAACGCCCCCTCGCGCCAGTTGACCCACAGCTCGCCACCGGCCTTGATCTCGGAGAAATTCCATTGCTGGGTCAGACGCTCGGGCAGCCATTTCGACCAGTCGCTCTGCGGCAGGCTGACATAACCTTCCACTTCGCTGTTCTGTAACTGACTCGGACGAATCCGCGTGCGCAGGCTCAGCGCCACGGGCTGGCCGTCAGGCAGGGTCAACCGTGCATCGAGGCGCTGGCGGCTGGTGCCGGTCTTGAGATTGAGGCCGACATAAGTGAGGGTCAGCGGCTTCTGCTCCAGCGGTTGCAACGTCACCTGACTGTCGAGCACCGACAGTTGTTGAATCATTTGCATGCGGTTGAACAACTGCTCCGGATCCATGGGCTGATCCTGTTGCACCGGCAACCCTTCCAGCGCCCACTTTCCGTCTTCGCCTTCCTTGAGGCTGATCTTCAGGCCGTTGAGTTCAAGATGGGCGATGCGCACTTCACGGGCCAGCAAACTGGCCCACAGATCCGGCACTGCGCGCACCCGATCCAGGCGCAGAGCATTGGCGCCGCTGCCGACCATCACGTCGTGAGCCAGCAGGATCGGCGCGAATCCGCTCCAGTTGCCTTCCAGCTCGCCGATCTGCAGCGGCATGCCCAAGGCAGCACTGGCCTTGTCTTCGATATCGGTGCGGTATTCGGCCACCAGTGGCGTGAGTTCCCGGCCGAGACTGACGTACAACGCCATCAATACCAGAACCAACGCGCACAGGCCCAGACCCCAGCGGGTCAGTGCGGCCAAAATGCGTGTCAGACGTTCCATGTCAGTTGGCTCCCATGGCAAAAATACTGCAAAAAGCTGAGGCCAGCCGTTTCAGGAAAAGGGTGACGCAGGGGTTCAGAGCAGCACCACGTCATATTGTTCCTGGGAATACATGGTTTCTACCTGGAAGCGTATGGTGCGCCCGATGAAACCTTCAAGTTCGGCAACGTTACCGGACTCTTCATCGAGCAGGCGATCCACCACTTTCTGGTTCGCCAGCACCCGATAACCCTCGGCCTGATAAGCCCGGGCTTCACGCAGGATCTCGCGGAAAATCTCGTAGCAAATGGTTTCCGGGGTTTTCAGCTTGCCCCGGCCCTGACAGCTGCTGCACGGTTCGCACAGCACTTGTTCTAGGCTTTCGCGGGTGCGCTTGCGGGTCATCTGCACCAGGCCCAACTCGGTAATGCCGATGATGTTGGTCTTGGCGTGATCGCGCTCCAGTTGTTTCTCCAGGGTACGCAGCACCTGACGCTGGTGCTCTTCGTCTTCCATGTCGATGAAGTCGATGATGATGATCCCGCCCAGGTTGCGCAGGCGCATCTGCCGGGCAATCGCGGTCGCGGCTTCGAGGTTGGTCTTGAAGATGGTTTCTTCGAGGTTGCGATGACCGACGAACGCCCCGGTGTTCACGTCGATGGTGGTCATGGCTTCCGCCGGATCGATCACCAGATAGCCGCCGGACTTCAACGGCACCTTGCGCTCCAGGGCTTTCTGGATTTCGTCTTCGACGCCGTACAGGTCAAAAATCGGCCGTTCGCCCGGGTAGTGCTCCAGACGATCGGCGATTTCCGGCATCAGTTCGGCGACGAACTGCGTGGTCTTCTGGAAGGTTTCCCGGGAGTCGATGCGGATCTTCTCGATCTTCGGGCTGACCAGATCGCGCAGGGTGCGCAGCGCCAGGCCGAGGTCTTCGTAGATCACACTCGGTGCGCCGATGGTCTTGATCTGTTCGTTGATCTGATCCCACAGGCGGCGCAGATAGCGGATGTCCATCAGGATCTCATCGGCACCGGCACCTTCGGCGGCGGTGCGCAGAATGAAACCGCCGGCCTCCTTGATACCTTCTTTGGCCACGCAATCGCTGACCACCTGCTTGAGGCGCTCGCGTTCGGCTTCGTCTTCGATTTTCAGGGAAATGCCGACGTGGGCAGTGCGCGGCATGTACACCAGATAGCGCGACGGGATCGACAGTTGTGTGGTCAGCCGCGCACCTTTGGAACCGATCGGATCCTTGGTGACCTGCACCACCAGGCTCTGGCCTTCGTGCACAAGCGAACTGATGCTTTCCACCGCCGGGCCTTCCCGCAGGGAAATTTCCGAAGCGTGAATGAAGGCTGCGCGATCCAGGCCGATATCGACGAATGCCGCCTGCATACCCGGGAGCACTCGCACCACTTTGCCTTTATAGATGTTGCCGACGATCCCGCGTTTTTGCGTACGCTCGACGTGCACTTCTTGCAGCACACCGTTTTCGACCACCGCCACGCGCGATTCCATCGGCGTGATGTTGATCAGAATCTCTTCACTCATGGCAGGGTCTCGTTCAGGCATGTTCACGATAATGGCCGCATCTTGTCAGTTCGACGCTCATTGCGCGTTCAGGGTTTGCCAACAGGGTATGCCGAAATGGCCGAGCAGTTCTGCGCTTTCGCACACCGGCAAGCCGACGACCGCCGAGTAACTGCCATTGAGGCCGGCGACGAATACCGCGCCTAGCCCCTGAATGCCGTAGCCACCCGCCTTGTCCCGGGGTTCGCCGCTGGCCCAGTAGCCGGCGGCCTCTTCACGGCTGATCGACCGGAACCGCACCAGACTGCGCACCACCCGAGACTCGCAACGCTCGCCGTCGAGCACGGCAATCGCCGTCAGCACTTCATGCTCCTTGCCGGACAACATCATCAGCATGGCGCAAGCATCGGCTTCGTCCACCGGTTTGCCAAGAATTTTGCCGTCCAGCACCACGGCGGTGTCGGCGCCCAGTACGCAAAACGGAAGGTCGAAGGTGACGGTGCGCCGCCCGGCCTCGGCCTTGCCGCGCGCCAGGCGCTCGACGTAGGCCGATGGGGATTCATGGGCGAGAGGGGTTTCATCGATATCCGCGCTGATGGCGGTAAACGGGATGCCGATCTGCGTGAGCAATTCACGCCGACGCGGCGATCCTGAGGCGAGGTAAAGCGGCTTCATCCAAACATCTCCCTGTTGAGTGCCCTGCCTCATGGCACCGGTGGGGGCCCATACCTGACCGAATCAGTTGATTTTGTAGCGTCGGCGCAATCCACGCAAAGCGAAGCTGACCCAAGGCCAGAGCAAGGCACTGACCAGTGCCGGCAGTACCAGCGCGAGGGTTGGTTGACGGTTGCCGGTCAAGGCACTGAGCCAGAGCTGTACAAGCTGGGCGAGGCCGAAGATCACCAGGATCACCAGGCTCTGCTGCCACATCGGGAACATTCGCAGGCGTTGTTGCAATGACAGTACCAGGAACGTGATCAGGGTCAGGATCAAGGCATTCTGACCGAGCAGATCGCCCTGCAGCACGTCTTCGGCCAGTCCCAGGCAGAACGCCGTGACCATGCCGACCGTATGCGGCAAATACAAAGCCCAGAAGGTCAGGAGCAAGGCCAGCCACAGTGGGCGCAGGATCTCCATGAAAATGGGCAGTGGCGACACGCTGAGCAGAATGCCGACAATAAACGTCAGCCATACAATCCAGCCGTTACGCGATGCGGTAGCCCCGACCATTACTCTTGCCTCCCGGTGGTCGCCGGCGCGGTGGCAGGCGGTTTGGCCGCAGGTCTCGCTGCCGGCTGATTCGCCGGTGGTTTGCTGGCCGCTGGTGTGGCTGCAGGCGGTTTGCTTGCAGCGGGTCTGGCCGGAGTGGTGGCGGCAGGCGCAGCCGGCGGTGTCACCGTGGCAGGGGCTGCTGCGGCAGGCGGGGTGACGATTTTCGGCACCGTCGCCGGAATCACCGGTCCGCCACCAAAGGCATCCAGGTTTTCCTGCGCCTGTGCGGCATCGTTGGCACGCTCTTCGGCGGTGCGGTTGTCACTGAACACCAGCAGAAGGTAGCGGCTGCGGTTCAATGCGGCGGTCGGCACGGCGCGGACGATTGCGAATGGCTGGCCGGAATCGTGGATCACTTCCTTGACCGTCGCCACCGGATAACCGGCCGGGAAACGCTGACCCAGACCGGAGCTGACCAGCAGATCGCCTTCCTTGATGTCGGCCGTGTCGGCAACATGCCGCAGCTCCAGACGCTCAGGGTTACCAGTGCCGCTGGCAATCGCCCGCAGACCATTACGATTCACTTGCACAGGAATACTGTGAGTCGAGTCGGTCAGCAGCAGCACACGGGAGGTATACGGCATCAACTCGACCACCTGCCCCATCAGCCCCCGGGCATCAAGCACCGGCTGACCGAGCACCACGCCATCACGCTCACCTTTGTTGATGATGATGCGATGGGTGAAAGGGTTGGGGTCCATGCCGATCAGCTCGGCCACTTCGACCTTCTCGTTGACCAGCGCTGAGGAATTGAGCAACTCGCGCAGCCGGACATTCTGCTCGGTGAGGGCTGCAAGTTTCTGCATGCGCCCCTGCAACAGCAGGTTCTCGGATTTGAGTTTTTCGTTTTCGGCGACGAGCTCGGTGCGACTGCCAAACTGGCTGGCGATACCGTCCCACAGCCGCCCAGGCAGGTCAGTGATCCAGTAGGCGTCCATCAGCACCAGCGAGGCCTGGCTGCGTACGGGTTTAAGCAGGCTGAAGCGCGCATCGACGACCATTAGCGCAACCGACAGCACGGCCAGCACCAACAAGCGCACGCCCAGTGAGGGGCCCTTGGCGAAAAGCGGTTTAATAAGCCGCTCCTCCCAGGCAAATGTTCTGTTTATTCATACGGCATCAAACCGGCCTGGATGAAGACTGACAGAAGATAAACGCCAACAGGCAGCACTGCAAAGTGCTGCCTGTGCGCTCACCCACGTATTGCTATCCGCGACTTATTCGCTGGAGAGCAGGTCCATGGTGTGTTTGTCCATCATTTCCAGTGCACGGCCACCGCCGCGAGCGACACAGGTCAGCGGATCTTCGGCAACGATCACCGGCAGACCGGTTTCCTGGGCCAGCAACTTGTCGAGGTCACGCAGCAGCGCGCCGCCACCGGTCAGCACCAGGCCACGCTCTGCGATGTCGGAAGCCAGTTCCGGCGGCGATTGCTCCAGCGCACTTTTCACGGCCTGAACGATGGTAGCCAGGGACTCTTGCAGAGCTTCCAGCACTTCGTTGGAGTTCAGGGTGAATGCGCGTGGAACGCCTTCGGCCAGGTTGCGACCGCGAACGTCGACTTCGCGAACTTCGCCGCCCGGGTAGGCCGTACCGATTTCCTGCTTGATGCGCTCGGCGGTGGATTCGCCGATCAGGCTGCCGTAGTTGCGACGCACGTAGGTGATGATCGCTTCATCGAAGCGGTCGCCGCCAACGCGTACGGATTCGGCATAGACCACACCGTTCAGGGAGATCAGCGCGATTTCGGTGGTACCACCACCGATATCCACGACCATCGAGCCGCGCGCTTCTTCAACCGGCAGGCCGGCACCGATCGCAGCAGCCATTGGCTCTTCGATCAGGAACACTTCACGGGCACCGGCACCAAGGGCCGATTCACGGATGGCACGACGCTCAACCTGGGTGGACTTGCATGGAACGCAGATCAGCACACGAGGGCTGGGCTGCAGGAAGCTGTTTTCGTGAACCTTGTTAATAAAGTATTGCAGCATCTTTTCGCAGACGCTGAAGTCGGCGATCACGCCGTCTTTCATCGGACGAATGGCAGCAATGTTGCCCGGCGTACGACCGAGCATGCGCTTGGCTTCGGTGCCGACAGCGACGACACTTTTCTGGTTACCGTGTGTCCGAATGGCCACAACCGATGGCTCATTCAGGACGATACCGCGCTCGCGCACGTAAATAAGGGTGTTGGCAGTGCCCAGGTCAATGGAGAGATCGCTGGAAAACATGCCACGCAGTTTCTTGAACATGGGAAAGGGACCCTAGGCAACGCGTGGGTAAAAAAGTGCGGCAAACTCTAACAACGACAGGGATTTTGGGCAAGGCGCCAATATGTTAAATTGGCCGCTTTTCTGTGCACCAAGCCCCACAATCGCGGCCTTATGACCGTAGAAGTGCGGTAGTGTTCCGACAATCTAACACACGGACGCCGTCCGTCCTGTTTTCCACTGGAGAAACCCGATGGCGCTAGAACGCTCCGACGTGGAAAAAATCGCTCATCTGGCCAGCCTTGGCCTGAATGACGCCGATCTTCCACACATCACTTCGGCCCTCAACAGCATTCTCGGGCTGGTCGACGAAATGCAGGCGGTCAATACCGACGGTATCGAGCCGCTGGCCCACCCGCTGGAAGCCAGTCAGCGCCTGCGCGCCGACGTCGTGACCGAAAGCAATAACCGCGAGGCTTATCAGTCCATCGCACCAGCGGTCGAAAACGGCCTGTATCTGGTTCCGAAAGTCATCGACTAAAGGGAAAGAGCCTGCAATGCATCAATTGACTCTGGCCGAGATCGCCCGCGGTCTCGCCGATAAAAAGTTTTCCTCCGAAGAGCTGACCAAAGTCCTGCTGGCGCGTATTACCCAGCTCGATCCACAGCTCAACAGTTTCATCAGCCTCACCGAAGAGCTGGCCCTCGAGCAGGCGAAAGCCGCCGACGCGCGCCGGGCCAATGGTGAGAGCGGCGCCCTGCTCGGTGCGCCGATCGCCCACAAGGACCTGTTCTGCACCCAGGGCATCCGCACCAGCTGCGGCTCGAAGATGCTCGACAACTTCAAGGCCCCGTACGACGCCACCGTGGTCGCCAAACTGGCTGCTGCCGGCACCGTGACCCTGGGCAAGACCAACATGGACGAATTCGCCATGGGCTCGGCCAACGAGTCGAGCTGGTACGGCGCGGTGAAAAACCCGTGGAACCTGGAACACGTACCGGGCGGTTCGTCCGGTGGTTCGGCTGCCGCTGTTGCCGCACGTCTGCTGCCAGCCGCCACAGCCACCGACACTGGCGGCTCGATCCGCCAGCCGGCTGCGTTCACCAACCTCACCGGCCTGAAGCCGACCTACGGTCGCGTGTCGCGTTGGGGCATGATCGCTTACGCCTCCAGCCTCGATCAGGGCGGCCCTCTGGCTCGCACGGCCGAAGACTGCGCGATTTTGTTGCAAGGTATGGCCGGCTTCGATCCGAACGACTCCACCAGCATCGATGAGCCTGTGCCGGACTACGCCGCCGGTCTGAACGGCTCGCTGCAGGGCCTGCGCATCGGCGTACCGAAGGAATACTTCGGCGCCGGTCTCGACCCGCGCATCGCCGACCTGATCCAGAACAGCATCAAAGAGCTGCAGAAGCTCGGTGCCGTGATCAAGGAAATCAGCCTGCCGAACATGCAGCACGCGATTCCTGCGTATTACGTGATCGCGCCGGCAGAGGCTTCCTCCAACCTGTCGCGTTTCGACGGCGTGCGCTTCGGCCACCGCTGCGAAGATCCGAAGAACCTGGAAGACCTGTACAAGCGCTCCCGCGGCGAAGGTTTCGGGCCTGAAGTACAGCGCCGGATCATGGTCGGTGCCTACGCGCTGTCCGCCGGTTACTACGACGCCTACTACCTGAAAGCGCAGAAGATCCGTCGCCTGGTGAAGAACGACTTCATGACGGCATTTAATGAAGTCGACATCATCCTCGGCCCGACCACGCCGAACCCGGCCTGGAAACTCGGCGCCAAGAACAGCGACCCGGTCGCTGCCTACCTGGAAGACGTCTACACCATCACCGCCAACCTCGCGGGCCTGCCGGGCCTGTCGATGCCGGCCGGTTTTGTCGACGGTCTGCCGGTTGGCGTACAGCTGCTCGCGCCGTATTTCCAGGAAGGCCGTTTGCTCAACGTTGCGCACCAGTATCAGCTGAACACTGACTGGCACACCCGCACCCCAACCGGCTTCTGAGGAGACACACATGCAATGGGAAGTCGTGATCGGGCTGGAGATTCACACCCAGCTCACCACCCGGTCGAAAATCTTTTCCGGTAGTTCCACCACGTTCGGTTCCGAGCCGAACACCCAGGCCAGCCTGATCGACCTGGGCATGCCCGGCGTGTTGCCGGTGCTGAACCAGGAAGCGGTGCGCATGGCGGTGATGTTCGGTCTGGCGATTGACGCCGAGATCGGCCAGCACAACGTGTTCGCCCGCAAGAACTACTTCTACCCGGACCTGCCGAAGGGTTACCAGATCAGCCAGATGGAATTGCCGATCGTCGGCAAGGGCCACCTGGACATCGCCCTGGAAGACGGCACGGTCAAACGCGTCGGCATCACCCGTGCGCACCTGGAAGAAGACGCCGGCAAGAGCCTGCACGAAGAATTCAGCGGTGCCACCGGCATCGACCTGAACCGTGCCGGCACGCCGCTGCTGGAAATCGTGTCCGAGCCTGACATGCGCAGCGCCAAGGAAGCCGTGGCTTACGTCAAGGCGATCCACGCGCTGGTGCGTTACCTGGGCATCTGCGACGGCAACATGGCCGAAGGTTCGCTGCGTTGCGACTGCAACGTGTCGATCCGTCCAAAAGGCCAGGCCGAGTTCGGCACCCGCTGCGAGATCAAGAACGTCAACTCGTTCCGTTTCATCGAGAAGGCGATCAACTCCGAGATCCAGCGTCAGATCGACCTGATCGAAGACGGCGGCAAAGTGATCCAGCAGACCCGTCTGTACGACCCGAACAAGGACGAGACCCGTCCGATGCGCAGCAAGGAAGAAGCCAACGACTACCGTTACTTCCCCGATCCGGACCTGCTGCCGGTGGTCATCGAGGATTCGTTCCTCAATGACGTGCGCACCACCCTGCCGGAGCTGCCACCGCAGAAGCGCGAGCGCTTCCAGAGTGCTTTCGGTCTGTCGGCGTACGACGCCAACGTGCTGGCCACCAGCCGTGAGCAGGCGGACTACTTCGAGAAGGTCGCAGCCATCGGCGGCGACGCCAAACTGGCGGCGAACTGGGTGATGGTCGAGTTGGGCAGCCTGCTCAACAAGCAGAACCTGGACATTGAGGATTCGCCGGTTTCAGCCGAGCAACTGGGCGGCATGCTGTTGCGCATCAAGGACAACACCATTTCCGGCAAAATCGCCAAGGTCGTGTTCGAAGCAATGGCCAACGGCGAAGGCAGCGCAGACGAGATCATCGAAAAGCGCGGCCTGAAGCAGGTTACCGACACCGGCGCAATCTCGGCGGTGCTGGACGAAATGCTCGCGGCCAACGCCGAGCAAGTCGAGCAATACCGTGCGGCAGACGAAGCCAAGCGCGGCAAGATGTTCGGTTTCTTCGTCGGTCAGGCCATGAAAGCCTCCAAAGGCAAGGCCAACCCGCAGCAAGTGAACGAACTGCTGAAAAGCAAGCTCGAAGGCTGACCACAATGGAGCCAGATCCAAAGCCTGGCTCTGATCCCTGTGGGAGCGGGCTTGCCCGCGAAGGCGTTGTGACATTCAACATTAATGCTGAATGTCACGCCCCCTTCGCGAGCAAGCTCGCTCCCACAATGGTTTCGGGAAACCTTTGAATGAAGCGTCTACTCATCAGCTGCGCCCTGCTCTCTTTGCTGGCCGGTTGCGCCAGCACCGACACCATCGACCCGCACGGTTACGACCAGACCGGCGTCGCCTCCTATTACGGTGCCAAGCACCACGGTAAACGCACCGCCAGCGGCGAAGCGTTCAACCAGAATTCCCTGACCGCCGCCCACCGCCAGTTGCCGTTCGGCACGCGGGTGAAGGTCACCAACCTGAAAAACGATGAATCCGTCGTGGTCCGCATCAACGACCGTGGCCCGCACACCCGTGGCCGCCTGATCGATGTTTCACGTGCGGCGGCCGAACAGCTCGGTATGCTGCGCAGTGGAACCGCACGGGTCAGGATCCAGGCCCTCGACGACTGATGGAGCGTCCACCATTTTCGGACTGACCGACTTACCCCTGATCAGCGTGATCGAATTGCTCAGCGGGCTGTTCCTGCTGATCGCCGGCGCCGAACTGATGGTGCGCGCCGCCGTGCGCCTGGCCGCGCGCCTGCATGTACGACCGCTGATCATCGGCCTGACCATCGTCGCCCTCGGTAGCAGCGCCCCGCAAATGGCCGTCAGCCTGCAAGCCGTGCAGGCGCACACGCCGGACATCGCCGTCAGCAGCGTGATCGGCAGCAGCATTTTCAACATTCTTGTCACCCTCGGCCTGTCGGCGCTGATCATCCCGCTGCGGGTGTCGCGGCAACTGGTGCGCCTCGACATCCCGTTGATGATCGGCGCCAGCCTGCTGGTGTTCGTGCTGGCCTGGAATGAAGAACTCGGGCGCCTCGACGGCATTCTGCTGCTCGGTGCCCTTGCGCTTTACCTCGGATTGTTGCTGCGCCAGTCGCGGCACTCGACCCGCCCGCACTCCGATCAACCGCACGATCCGCAGGCGCCGTGGTTCACCAGCCTGCTGATGATTGTCGGCGGTCTGGGCATGCTGGTGTTCGCCGGGCACTTGCTGCTGGGTGCAGCCGTGGTCGTCGCCACCGACCTGGGATTCTCCGAACGGGTGATCGGCCTGACCGTGGTCGCGGTCGGCACCTCGCTGCCTGAACTAGCCACCTCGCTGATAGCCGCGCTGCGCGGTCAGCGAGACATTGCCGTGGGCAACGTGATCGGCGCCAACCTGTTCAACCTGCTCGGGGTGCTGGGCCTCACCGCGCTGATCGCGCCGACGCCGTTATCGGTCTCGCCGAACGCACTGGATTTCGACCTGCCGGTGATGCTCGGCGTCGCGGCGTTGTGCCTGCCGGTGTTCTATTCCGGTTACCGCGTAACCCGCGCTGAAGGCCTGTTGCTACTCGGTTTGTATCTGGCTTATGGGCTGCATGTGGTGTCGTTCACCACCGGCATGCCACTGGCCGGCAAGCTCGAGCGACTGATGCTGTTTTATGTGCTGCCGACGCTGCTGGCGTTTCTGTTTTTCACGTCCGTACGCGCCTGGCGCCGCCAACACCACAAGAGGGATGTGCCATGACCGAATCGAAGAAATCCGGGGTTGAAGTCCGCCGTCAGGTAATGGGCGACGCGTTTGTCGACCGCGCGCTGGGCAACGCCACCGAGTTCACTCAACCCTTGCAGGATTTCGTCAACGAACACGCCTGGGGCGGCGTGTGGAATCGCGAAGGTCTGCCGCTGAAGACCCGCAGCCTGATCACCCTCGCTGCGCTGACCGCGTTGAAGTGCCCGCAGGAATTGAAGGGCCACGTGCGCGGTGCGTTGAACAATGGCTGCACTGTCGATGAGATCCGCGAAGCGCTGCTGCATTGCGCGGTGTATGCCGGCGTACCGGCGGCAATCGATGCGTTCCGCGCGGCGCAGGAAGTGATCGATACCTACGAAAATCCCAAGTGACTGATTGAAATTTGCGCTGCCTGATCTGACGCCTTCGCGGGCAAGCCCGCTCCCACAGTTTTTGGCGTTGTTAGTCAGATTCCAATAACACCTGATAACCCTGTGGGAGCGGGCTTGCTCGCGAAGAGGCCCGAAAGATCAAACCAGTTCTCAGGCTAGATCCACCCGCCCCACTGCAAGAAGAAGATCCCGATGTTGGTGGTGATCGCCGCCATCAACGTGGTCAGCACGATGATCGCCGCCGCCAGCTCATGGTTGCCCTGCGCCGCACGGGCCATGACAAAACTGGCGGCAGCAGTCGGGCTGCCGAAGTACAGAAACAGAATCCCCAGCTCCGCCCCGCGAAAGCCCCACAGCCATGCACCCAGCGTGGCGATCACCGGCAGGCCGACCATCTTCACCAGACTCGAACTGAGCGCCATGTTGCCGCTCTTGCGCAGCGCCGCCAGCGACAGCGTGCCGCCAATGCAGATCAGGGCCAGCGGCAGCGTGGTCTGCGCCAGATACTGGCCGGAGGTTTCCAGCCAGCCCGGCAGACCGATCTTGAAATAGGCGAACGGCGCCGCCGCGATCACACTGATGATCAGTGGATTGCTGACCACGCTTTTGCAGATGCTCCACGGATCGGACTTGATCACCGGGCTGTACACCGCCAGTACGATGGTCGACAGGGTGTTGTAGAACAGAATCACCAGCGCCGCGAGAATCGCCCCGAGGGAAATCCCGTAGTCGCCGTACATGCTCGCCGCCAGCGCCAGGCCGATCACCCCGTTGTTACCGCGAAACGCGCCTTGGGTGTAGATGCCGCGATCTTCACGCGGACAACGGAAAATCGCCCAGCCCCAGGCCACGGCAAAACTGACCAGCGTGGCCAGTGCGAAATAGATCAGCAGCGCCGGTTGCAACGCGGCGTGCAGGTCGGCATGCAGGATGCCGAGAAACAGCAGCGCCGGCATGGTGACGTTGAACACCAGCGACGAAGCTGTGTGGATGAAGTTGTCGTTGATCCAGTCGATGCGCTTGAGCAGCACACCGAGAAACAGCATGGCAAACACCGGCGCGGTGATGTTCAGGGTTTCGAGGAAGATAGCCAGCATGCCGGGGAGCCTTGGAGGTGAGCGTCGTTAGGGGGCTAATGATAAGCCACAAGTTCTCCGGCGTCTGGTCGAACGCTATCGCGAGCGGGCTCGCTCCCACATTGATCTTCGGTGCACACACAATTTGTGCAACGAAGAAGATCTCGGTGGGAGCGAGCCTGCTCGCGATGCAGGCGACTCGGTCTCAGGTGATAGGCGCCGGATTGAACAACGTAATGTCGTTATGCAGCTTGTGCTTCTCCGCCCACGTCTGTTGCTTGCCGCTCGCCACATCCAGGTAGTAGTGGAACAACTCCCAGCCCAATTCCTCGATGGTCGCGCGCCCGGTTGCTATCCGCCCGGCATCGATATCGATCAGATCCGGCCAGCGCTGCGCCAGCTCGGTACGGGTCGAAACCTTCACCACCGGCGCCATGGCCAACCCATACGGCGTGCCACGTCCGGTAGTGAAAACGTGCAGGTTCATCCCCGCCGCCAGTTGCAACGTACCGCAGACAAAATCACTCGCTGGCGTCGCACAGAAAATCAAACCCTTCTGCTTGAACCGTTCCCCAGGGCCAAGCACACCGCTGATCGCGCTGCTGCCGGATTTGACGATCGAGCCCAGGGACTTCTCGACAATATTCGACAACCCGCCCTTCTTGTTGCCCGGCGTGGTGTTGGCGCTGCGATCCGCCTCACCCTTGGCCAGATAACGGTCATACCAGTCCATCTCGCGCACCAGTTCTTCGGCAACGGTTTTGGTCTGGGCCCGTGAAGTCAGCAAGTAAATCGCATCGCGCACTTCGGTGACTTCGGAAAACATCACCGTCGCCCCCGCTCGCAGCAGCAAATCCGAGGCATACCCCAGCGCCGGGTTGGCAGTGATCCCGGAAAACGCATCGCTGCCACCGCACTGCATACCGAGGATCAGCTCGGACGCCGGCACGGTTTCCCGGCGGCGCTGGTCGAGTTTCTTCAGGCGGACTTCGGCCAGTTCCATGATCTGCTCGATCATCTCGGTGAAACCGTGACTGGAATCCTGCAAGCGATACAACCATGGCTCGCTGAGATCCACCGACGCATCGTCCTCGTGCATCACCTGCCCGGCCTGCAATTTCTCGCAGCCCAGGCTGATCACCAGCGCCTCGCCACCGAGGTTCGGGTTGCGCGCCAGATTGCGCACGGTACGGATCGGGATGTACGCATCGGTGGCCGTGATGGCCACACCGCAGCCGTAACTGTGAGTCAGCGCCACCACGTCATCGACGTTCGGGTATTTCGGCAGCAACTCGTCCTTGATCCGTTTTACCGCGTGATCCAGCACCCCGGTGACGCATTGCACGGTGGTGGTGATCCCGAGGATGTTGCGCGTGCCGACGGTGCCGTCGGCATTGCGGTAACCCTCGAAGGTGAACCCTTCCAGCGGCGCCTGAGCGTCCGGCACATCGGTGGACAGCGGCAGGCTGTCCAGCGGCGGCGCGGTCGGCATGCGCAGTTGATCTTCCTTGACCCAACTGCCACGGGGAATCGGCTGCAACGCGTAGCCAATGATCTGGCCATAGCGAATCACCGTGCCGCCCTCGGGAATGTCCTCGAGGGTGACCTTGTGGCTCTGCGGAACAAAGTCCACCGTCACCAGGCCATCGGCGAATTCAGTGCCCGCAGGCACGCCCTGGTCGTTGACCACTACCACTACGTTGTCCCGCTCGTGCAGGCGGATGTAGCGCGGCGAGTCGGAATGTTCAATCAACTGCATGACGCCGCTCCTCAGGAATGCGCTTGAGACAATTTACCGGTGGCTTCAGAACCGCCATTGGTTGGCGGCTCTTTGAGGACCACACGTTTGATCGGGCCGACGATCACCAGATAGCTGAACACCGCCACCAGCGCATTGGCGCCGACGAACACCAGCGCCCATTTGAACGAACCGGTGGAGCTGATGATGTAGCCGATGACGATCGGGGTGGTGATCGATGCGATGTTGCCGAAGGTGTTGAACAGGCCGCCACTGAGACCGGCGATCTGTTTCGGCGAGGTGTCGGACACCACCGCCCAGCCCAGCGCCCCCACGCCTTTGCCGAAGAACGCCAGGGCCATGAAGCCGACCACCATCCATTCAACGTCGACATAGTTGCACGCCACGATGCTGCTCGAAACCAGCAGGCCGGCAATGATCGGCGCCTTGCGAGCGAAAGTCAGCGAATGGCCCTTGCGCAGCAGGTAATCGGAAATCACCCCGCCGAGGACGCCGCCGATAAAGCCGCAAATCGCCGGCAGCGAGGCAATGAAACCGGCCTTGAGAATGGTCATGCCACGTTCCTGCACCAGATACACCGGGAACCAGGTCAGGAAGAAGTAGGTGATGCCGTTGATGCAGTACTGGCCGAGGTACACGCCGAGCATCATGCGATTGGTCAGCAGCTGGCGGATGTAATCCCATTTCGGGCCGTCTGCCTTTTTGCCTTGTTTCTGGTCCATGTCGACCATGCCGCCGTTGTCGGCGATGAACTTCACTTCTGCTTCGTTGGCCATCGGGTGTTGGCGCGGGCTGTGGATAACCTTCAGCCAGACCAGCGAGAACACGATGCCGAGCAGGCCCATGACGATGAACACGTGTTCCCAGCCGAAGGTGTAAACGATCCAGCCCATCAATGGCGCGAACAGCACGGTCGCAAAGTATTGCGCCGAGTTGAAGATCGCCGAAGCGGTGCCACGTTCAGCCGTCGGGAACCAGGCCGCCACGATGCGTGCGTTACCGGGGAATGATGGCGCCTCGGCCAGACCGACCAGGAAGCGCAGCATGAACAGCGCGACGATGGCCGTGGACATACCGAACTCACCGACGAAGCCCTGCAGCACGGTGAACAGCGACCAGGTGAAAATGCTCAGCGCGTAGACTTTTTTCGAGCCGAAACGATCGAGCAGCCAGCCGCCGGGAATTTGCCCGGCCACGTAGGCCCAACCGAATGCAGAGAAGATGTAGCCGAGGGTGACCGCGTCGATGCCGAGGTCTTTTTGCAAACTGGAACCGGCGATCGCGATGGTGGCGCGGTCGGCGTAGTTGATCGTGGTCACCAGGAACAGCATGAGCAAGATCAAATAGCGGACGTGAGTCGGCTTGGACGATTGCATGTAGATGTACTCCCACTGATTATTTTTATGCGCGGGTGAATCTTCTTTGGTTTTTTGTGGGAGCTGGCCTGCCGGCGATGCAACCACCTCGGTGTTTCAGTTACACCGCAGTGATGCCATCGCTGGCAGGCCAGCTTCCACAGGTATTGCGTGGATCAGGAACCGATGTAGCTGGTCTTCACGACCGTGTAGAACTCTTGCGCATAGCGGCCTTGCTCACGTGAGCCATAGGATGAACCCTTACGACCACCGAACGGAACGTGGTAATCGACACCGGCGGTCGGCAGGTTGACCATCACCATCCCGGCCTGGGAATGACGCTTGAAGTGGTTGGCGTACTTCAGCGACGTGGTGGCGATACCCGCCGACAGACCGAACTCGGTGTCGTTGGCCATGGCCAGCGCGGCGTCGTAGTCGGCGACGCGGACGATATTGGCCACCGGGCCGAAGATCTCTTCGCGGCTGATGCGCATCGACGCTTCGCTGTCGGCAAACAGGGTGGGCGCAAGGAAGTAGCCTTCGGTGTCGCAGGTCACCAGACCGCCGCCGCTGACCACACGTGCACCTTCGGACTGACCGATGTCGATGTATTTCAGGTCCTGTTCAAGCTGCGCTTGCGAGACCACCGGACCGATGTCGGTGCCGGCCTTCAGAGCGTGGCCGACCTTGATCGACTTCATGCGTTCGGCCATGGCTTCGACGAACTTGTCGTGAATCCCGGCGGTGACGATCAGTCGGCTCGATGCCGTGCAACGCTGGCCGGTGGAGTAGAACGCGCTCTGCACCGACAGCTCGACCGCCTGCTTGAGGTCGGCGTCGTCGAGAATGATCTGCGGGTTCTTGCCGCCCATTTCCAACTGAACCTTGGCCTGGCGCGACACGCAGTTGACGGCGATCTGACGGCCCACACCGACGGAGCCGGTGAAGCTGATGCCGTCGACTTTCGGGCTGTTGACCAGCGCTTCACCGACTACGCGACCGCTGCCCATCACCAGGTTGAACACGCCGGCCGGGAAGCCTGCGCGGGAGATGATTTCGGCCAGCGCCCAGGCGCAACCCGGCACCAGATCCGCCGGTTTCAACACCACGCAGTTGCCGTAGGCCAGGGCCGGGGCGATTTTCCACGAAGGGATGGCAATCGGGAAGTTCCACGGGGTGATCAGGCCGACCACGCCGAGGGCTTCGCGGGTGACTTCAACGTTGACGCCCGGACGCACCGACGGTACGTAGTCGCCGGACAGACGCAGGCACTCGCCTGCGAAGAACTTGAAGATGTTGCCGGCGCGGGTCACTTCACCGATGGCTTCCGGCAGGGTCTTGCCCTCTTCCCGGGCCAGCAGGGTGCCGAGTTCTTCGCGGCGGGCGAGGATTTCCGTACCGACTTTGTCCAGCGAGTCGTGACGGGCCTGAATACCCGAAGTCGACCACGCCGGGAACGCAGCGCGAGCGGCGTCGATGGCGGCATTGACCTGAGCCAGGTCAGCCTTGGCGTAATCGCCGATGGTGTCGCTCAGCTCGGACGGGTTGATGTTGACCGAGTAATCGTTGCCGGCGACCCATTCACCGTTGATGTAGTTGTCATAACGCTTGGTCACGAATCATTCTCCTGACGCAAAAAGCCGCTGATTGCTCAGCGGCCTTGTTTATAGGTTTGTGTTACTGCGCACCTTGCTTGTCGATCAGCGCGGCGAGCATTTCGTACTCTTCGCGGGTCAGGTCGGTCAGTGGCGCACGCACCGGGCCTGCGTCATAGCCGGCGATCTTGGCGCCTGCCTTGACGATGCTCACGGCGTAACCGGCCTTGCGATTGCGGATGTCCAGGTACGGCAGGAAGAAGTCGTCGATGATCTTGCCGACAGTGGCGTGATCTTCGCGGGCAATCGCGTGGTAGAAGTCCATCGCGGTTTTCGGGATGAAGTTGAACACTGCCGAGGAGTAGACCGGCACGCCCAGTGCCTTGTAGGCCGCGGCGTAGACTTCGGCGGTCGGCAGACCACCCAGGTAGCTGAAGCGATCACCGAGGCGACGACGGATCGACACCATCAGTTCGATATCGCCCAGACCGTCCTTGTAGCCGATCAGGTTCGGGCAGCGCTCGGCCAGACGTTCCAGCAGCGGCGCGGTCAGGCGGCAGACGTTGCGGTTGTAAACCACCACACCGATGTTGACCGATTTGCACACCGCTTCAACGTGGGCGGCAACGCCGTCCTGGCTGGCTTCGGTCAGGTAGTGCGGCAGCAGCAACAGGCCTTTGGCGCCCAGACGCTCGGCTTCCTGTGCGTACTCGATGGCCTGACGGGTCGAACCACCGACACCGGCGAGGATCGGCACGCTGCTGGCGCAGGTGTCGACGGCAGTCTTGATGATTTCCGAATATTCGCTGGCAGCCAGGGAGAAGAACTCACCGGTGCCGCCGGCGGCGAACAGGGCCGAAGCACCATACGGGGCCAGCCATTCCAGGCGTTTGATGTAGCCAGCGCGGTTGAAATCGCCCTGAGCATTGAAATCGGTCACCGGGAACGACAGCAGGCCGGCGGAGAGGATGGACTTCAGTTCTTGTGGATTCATTATTCGAACACCCTGGTAGCAACGTTTTTTTGTGAGTGGACCGTTCAGCCTTCGCCGAAGTTGTAGGTCATCGTACAACTTAAAAGATAACCGTCAACTGCATTTCATCGCTGGAGGGCATTTTTTGTCGGACAAGATTTCTTTTTGACGTAGGAGATTTCTCGACTAGGCTCGATTTAACTGTACATACATACAGCTAAATAAAAATCCACCGACGACATATCAAGGAGAAAGAAATGTCCGGTCTACAAACAAAATGCCTTGAAAAACCCACACCGGTCATCGCCCGTTTTGATGATCTTTTCACCCCCGGCGGCATCGCCTTCAGTGCTGAAAATCCGCATCTGCTGCTGCACATCGCCGACTCGCACAGCGATGTCGAACCCGTGACCGCCCTGCCCGTTCGAACCCTGAAAGGAAAACCGCAGTTACGCTTCGAAGGCTCGGAACACACGGCTATCGGCGACAACACCCGGCTGCGCTTCGTTGAAAATGCCGATCCGGTGCTCGCGCAAAATGTGCCGCTGCATCTGCCGAACGGGTTAGCGCTGACCTACGGCCAGGTGCTCGCGCTGGGTGGTGATTTCTATGGAATCGTCGACCGTCCGATCAACGAAGGCGCGACCCCGGCTGATCGCCTTCAGCGCTTCACGACGGCCTTCGACAGCCTCGCCGCACTGCCCGCTTCAAAGGCTGAAGCGATTCAAATTCTCGCAATCATGCAAAAAGAGATCGACGCGGTTAAACACGCGATCAAGGACGGCAAGCAACCCCATGAGGCTTATGATGCTTTGGGAGATACGTTGTCGGAAGAGTGGAACAAGATCACCGGCGGCGGCAGTTTTGTCTCGTCGCTGTTCCCACTCGGTCGCTACCTGAAACTGGCGGCGAACAACGCCGACCACTTCGGCGAATGGGCTCGCCAGGCCTACATCGCCGGGCACACCGCCGCCCTGCAAACCGCCGCAGCCGCCCACGCCAGTCAGGACGAGCTGCAACTGGAGCGGGCCTACGCGATGAACGCATTCGCCGACCACTACCTCACCGACCTGTTCTCTTCCGGGCATCTGCGGGTGCCGCGCAAGGCCATGGCCGCCGCCGTGACGCCGAGTGACCTGGGCTCGTTGATCACCCGTTTCATGCACGACGAAGACAGCAAATTCGGGCTCAAGGTACGCAACGGACATGGCGAGCAATGGCGCGCGTTCGGTGACAAGCGCTACTTCGATGCCACGGACGCCGACAACCGAAATCAGGTGAATCGGGCGGTACAGGATTCGGCGGACGAGGTGTATGCCGCGTATTCAAGCGGCAATGTGCCGACCACCTTCAACGCGCTGCAACGGTTGCCGGATCTGACTTTCGTGATGAATCTGGCGAACAACTTCTCGCCACTGTTCCGCCTTCAAGGCAACAAAGTCCTGCGGCGCAAGGACGTCAACAATCTCAACGACACCGCCACCGTCGACGACTGGTGGGGCTGGAGCACTTACTTGCTGCTCAAGGACTACCACCCAACCGGCAACACGAATCAAGGAGCGATTCGATGACCCTCAAATTGAAGCTGGAACTGGCCTCCGGCCAATCGTTGAAAGGCGCACCGCTGCAATTGCTGTGCGACGGCGTGGCTATCGCCCGGACGTCGGTTGACGCTCAGGGCCAGGCGACGTTCGACGTTACGCCCGCCCCGGGCAAACTGGCCGTCAGGGTGGATCGTTCGATTCTGCCCAAAAGCTGAAATGCCCGGACAAGATTGCCCCGGCGCGCCTCACCGATTCGCCGGGTAAAGTGCGACGACTGCCGCGAAGGATCGCGGCAGATCTTTCAAGGAGAACGAAGCATGACGTTTGCCGCTGCACACCTTCCGCAATTCTCCGATCACGCCAGCGACTCGATCATCCTGCGGTTATCGAATCTGGATGACGACCTGATCGTTCAGGTACCCGATGGCCAGGACACACCGCCGAACTGGGATGTGTACCCGATCCTCGGTGACGATCCTGAAGAGCCTGAATGGCACGGTTTGTCGGAACCGACCGGCGTCTGGGATGACGCACTCGACGACATGGTCGGCCTGACCGGAATCGAGTTGAGCATCCCCAGATTCGAGCTGGAAAAGTACCTGAACAGCACCGTTGAGCTGCGCTACAAGTTCGCCGACGAGTCCAGTATGGAACCGTGTTCGGAACCGCTGAAACTCTACATCGAAGCCTGATTTCTCAAC
Source organism: Pseudomonas koreensis (assembly GCF_025447595.1). Taxonomy (GTDB): domain Bacteria; phylum Pseudomonadota; class Gammaproteobacteria; order Pseudomonadales; family Pseudomonadaceae; genus Aquipseudomonas; species Aquipseudomonas koreensis_H. Next base: position 161,141 of record NZ_JAOEJU010000012.1, read on the forward strand.
CCTGTGCCTGCGCCTCTTCATGGGCCTGACGCAGCCGTTCACGGCTGTTGGTCAGGTGCAGGCGCATGGCCGCACGGGCGGCATCGGAATCCTGACGGGCGATGGCGTCGTAGATTTCCTCGTGCTCGCGGCTCAGGCGATTCATGTAGTGCTGCTGGTCGTCATGGGCCAGGCGCGCCGAGTTCAGCCGCGTGCGCGGAATGATGCTGGTGCCCAGGTGCGTCATGATGTCAGTGAAGTAGCGGTTGCCGGTGGACAACGCGATTTGCAGGTGGAACTGGAAGTCCGAGGCCACCGCATCGCTGGCATGGGCGACACTTTCATTCAGTGCATCGAGGGCGGCACGCATGGCGGCCAGTTGCTCCGGACTGCGGCGTTGCGCCGAGAGACCGGCGGACTCGACTTCCAGACTTATGCGCAATTCGAGAACCGCCAGCACATCACGCAGCGTCACCACAGTGGCCGGGTCGATACGAAAACCGCTCGGGCTCGGCGTGTCGAGGACAAAGGTACCGATGCCGTGGCGGGTTTCCACCTGCCCTGCTGCCTGCAGCCGGGAAATCGCCTCGCGCACGACCGTGCGGCTGACGCCATGGGCTTCCATGATCGCCGATTCGGTGGGCAACTTGTCACCGCGCTTGAGCAGGCCGTCGCGAATTTGCTCGGTCAGCACCGTCACCAGTTCCTGTGCCAGGCTGCGGCGCTTGCGAGGGAGACGCGGGGTGTCGATCGGGTTTTCCATGGTGTGCGTTTGTCTCGAAAAATCGGCTTGGGGAGCATGATAGCGCAAGCGGGTTGTACGATCACTTGTCACACCATCTCTGTGGGAGCGAGCTTGCTCGCGAAGCGGTTTTTCAGGCAACAGATTTGTCGTCTGAAATGACGCCTTCGCGAGCAAGCTCGCTCCCACAAAGGGTGTGTGATCAGGCCGTGACGGTCTGTTCCACCAAGTGCCCGCCATCGATCCGCACATGCCGTGGATGGAAGCGCTTGAGGCTGCTGCGGTGACCAACGCTGACAATGCTCAGCCCCGGCAACTGATCGATCAACGCCTGATACAGCGTGGCCTCGTCTTCTTCGTCCATCGCCGACGTCGCTTCGTCCATGTACAGCCATTGCGGTGCATAGAGCAGCGCGCGGGCGAAGGCCAGACGTTGCTGTTCACCCGGCGAGAGCATGCGCTGCCAGTGGTTGGCCTCGTCCAGTCGAGCCACCAGATGCGGCAGACGGCAGGTTTCCAGCACTTGTGCATAACGCTCAGGTGCGTACGTGTCGCCCGGTTGTGGATAACTCAAGGCGTCGCGCAGGGTGCCGATCGGCAGATACGGTTTTTGCGGCAGGAACAGATAACGCGAAGCCGGCAAGCGAATGCTGCCATGCCCCGCCGGCCACAAATGGCCCATCGCCCGCAGCAGCGTGGATTTGCCGCTGCCGGAGCGACCGCTGAGCATCACGCGGTCGCCCTGCTCCACGGTCATGTCGGCGCTGGTCAGCAGGTGACGACCGTCGGCCAGATCCAGACCCAGGTTATGAACCTTCAGCTCATCGCCCTGATTCTGCACGTCAATGGCCGGCGCACGTTCTTCGTTGTCGGTCATGGCCTGGCGGAAACTCAGCAGACGATCACACGTGGCGCGCCACGCGGCGAGATCCGCATAAGCGTTGATGAACCAGCTGAAGTTCTCCTGCACGTTGCCGAATGCCGAGTTGATCTGCATCAGCTCACCCAGCTCGATCTTTCCGGTCAGGTAACGCGGGGCCGCGACGATGAACGGGAAGATGATTGCGATCTGGCCGTAACCCGAGGTGAAGAACGTCAGGCGCTTGGACACCCGCATGATGTCCCAGAAGTTGTGCCAGACAAGACCGAAGCGGTTGCTCAGACGACGATTCTCGTTCGGCTCGCCGTTGTACAGCGCAATGCTCTCCGCATTCTCACGTACCCGCACCATGGAAAAACGCAGGTCCGCTTCGAAGCGTTGTTGTTGGTTGTTCAGGCCGATCAGGCGTCGACCGATCAGGTGCGTCAGCCAGCTGCCAACCGCTGCATACAGCAGCGCACACCAGAACATGTAGCCCGGAATCTCGATGCCGAACACCTCGATGCTGCCGGAGACGCCCCACAAGATGATCGAGAACGACACCAGGCTGACCACCGTGCGAATCAAGCCCAGGGCCAGACTCAAGGTGTTGCTGGTGAAGGTATTGAGGTCTTCGGAAATCCGCTGGTCAGGGTTGTCGGTGTAGCCGCCCTGCTCCAGCTGGTAGTAATTCTTGTGCCCGAGCCAGCGTTTGAAATGGTTCTCGGTGAGCCATGCCCGCCAACGGATGGTCAGCATCTGCGTCAGGTACAGGCGATACACCGCGCCGAGGATCGCCACCGCCGCAATGCCGCAGAAATACAGGATCAACTGCCAGAACGCCGCCTCGTCTTTCTTTTGCAGGGCGTTATAGAAATCCTTGTACCAACTGTTGATCCACACCGAGATCGCCACGCTGAACAACGTCAGCGCGATCACGGCGATCAGCAACGTCCAGGCCTTGCCCTTCTCTTCGCTGCGCCAGTAAGGCGTGGTCATGGCCCACACCTTGCGAAAAAACTGCCCGCGCACAGTATCGTTGACCGCGGAATATTCAGCGTTCTGATTCATGGAAAAGGCTCGATAAAGAAAAGAACAGACACGCACCGATCATAGATGATCGGTGCGCTTTATCGCGAGGGCTGGCGATGGTCGTTCAGCGCAGGTTCAGCGACGAACCGGGCGCTTCTGCAGTTTGCGCTGCAGGGTGCGGCGGTGCATGCCCAAGGCGCGGGCAGTGGCGGAGATGTTGCCTTCGTGCTCGGTCAGCACACGCTGGATGTGCTCCCATTGCAGGCGATCCACCGACATCGGGTTTTCCGGCACCAGGCTGTCGAGGTCGGCGTGTTCGGACAGCAGCGCCGCCAGCACGTCGTCGGCATCGGCCGGTTTGCACAGGTAATTGCAGGCGCCGCGCTTGATCGCCTCGACCGCGGTGGCAATGCTCGAGTAACCGGTGAGGATCACCACGCGCATTTCCGGGTCCAGTTCCAGCAGTTTGGGCAGCAAGACCAGACCGGAATCGCCGTCCATTTTCAGGTCCAGCGCGGCGTAGTCCGGCAGATCAGCCTGGGCGATGGTCAGGCCTTCCTCGGCGGAACCGGCGGTGCTGACGCGGAAACCACGGCGGGCCATGGCGCGGGCCATCACCCGGGTGAAGGTCGCGTCGTCATCGACCAGCAGCAAATGCGGCAGTTCTTCGCCTTCGACTTGGATTTCGTCACTCATGTTGCTCTCCTCGGGCGCCGTGGGGCAGGCGCAGCTCGGTGAGCGTGCCGCCTTCCTCATGACTATAGAGTTTCACTGAGCCGCCGGCGCGTGTCACGCTGGCCTTGCTCAAAAACAGGCCTAGGCCGAAACCTTTGCCCTTGGTGGTAAAAAACGGTTTGCCGATCTGCTCGGCGATGGCCAGCGGCACACCGGCGCCATGGTCGCGAATGCTGATGGTCAGATCTTCGGCGGTCCAGTCCAGGGTCACCTGAAGGTTTTCCGGGCAGGCGTCGGCGGCGTTGTTCAACAGATTCAACAAGGCCTGGGTCAGATCCGGCGGCGGCGCCACACGCGGCAGCGGGCCCTGGCCCAGACGTTGGAAGCGATAACTGGCCTCGGGACGCATCAGGTGCCAGCGGTTGAGCGCCTCGTCGAGCCACTCGGTGACGTCCTGCATTTCCACCGCCATCCGGCGATTGGCTTCGGCGGCGCGCACCAGTTGTTGCAGGGTCTCCTTGCAGAGCTTCACCTGATCCTTCAGCACCTTCAGGTCTTCCTGAAGCATTGGGTCATGGTGATCCTGCTGCATTTCGTTGAGCAACACGCTCATGGTCGCCAGCGGAGTGCCCAGTTCATGAGCGGCACCGGCGGCCTGAGTCGCCACGGCCAGCAATTGCTGATCGCGCAGGCCTTCTTCACGGCGGATCGCGCGCAATTCTTCCTGGCGGCGCAGCTCTTCAGCCATGCGCGCGGCGAAGAAGGTAATCACCGCTGCCGCGAGGGCAAAACTCAGCCACATGCCGTAGATCTGCAGGTTTTCCCGGGCAACCGGCAGGGTTTCCAGCGGATAGAAATGCGTGAGCATCAGCGTATACAAGGCCAGCGCAATGCCCGACAGCACCACCGAATAACGCCATGGCAGCGTCACCGCAGCGATGGTCAGCGGCACCAGATAATACGAAACGAACGGGTTGGTCGAACCACCGGAGAAATACAGCAAGGCACTGTGGATAACCAGATCGCAGGCCAGTTGCAGCGCGTATTCGAGCTCGGTGACCGGCCACGAAGTGCGCAGGCGCACGGCGGTGAACACACACAGCAGAATCGAACAGCCGAGGGTCATTACCAGTTGCACCCACGGCAACGGCAACAGCTCCAGCCAATAGGCCAGGCCCACGGAGCCGGCCTGCGCGGCGAGCACCAGGGTGCGGATGAAAGTCAGCCGCCAGAGGTTCTGGCGAGTGGCGGAAGTCAGTTGTACGGGGGCGAGCATGAGCTCTCCTGATGAGCGCTCCAGGCGGATCGCACGGAGTATAACCAAGCCACGGGCTTGAGAGGCGAAAGTGCGGCAAACGACCACATGGCGCAAAGTTTTTCTGCGGCTATAAGGGCCCCTTCGCGAGCAAGCTCGCTCCCACAGGGAACGCGTCCCAAATGTGGGAGCGAGCTTGCTCGCGATTGGCTGCGCAGCAGCCACCGGCCATCTGTATAGAAGTTGTAACTGGGCGAACCGGATCATAAAAGCTAGAGTCTGATGGTTTCACGCAGGCCCCCGAACCATCACCTGCGCCCTCATCAAGGAGCTTTCATGCACACATTTCGCCGCAGCGCCGCCCTTCTCGCCCTGACCGTCGGCAGCATCGCCAGCCTTCCGGCCCTGGCCGCCGATGAGCTGCACTACAACCAGATTTCCCTGCGCGCCGAAGTCAGCCAGGAAGTGGCCCACGACCTGATGATCGTGACCCTCTACACCGAAGAACAGAACACCGACCCGGCCAAACTCGCCGCCGACATCAGCACCACCATGAACAAGGCCCTGGCCCAGGCCAAGCAAGTCAAAGACATCACCCTGCGCCAGGGCAGCCGCAACAGCTACCCGATCTACGACACCAAAGGCCAGAAAATCACCGGCTGGCGCGAACGCGCCGAACTGCGCCTGGAAAGCGCCGACTTCGCCGCCCTGTCCAAACTCACCGGCGAACTGCTGACCGACCTGAAAATGGGCGGCATGGACTTCGCCATCGCCGACCCGACCCGCAAGGCCAGCGAAGACAAACTGCTGAAAGAAGCCGTCACCGCCTTCAAGGCCCGCGCCCAACTGGCCACCGACGCCCTGGGCGGCAAGGGCTACAAAATCGTCAACCTGAACCTCAACAGCAACGGCTTCCCGCAACCGTACATGCGCGCCCCGATGATGATGAAAGCCGCCGGCATGGACGCAGCCCCCGTCACGCCTGAAGTCGAAGCCGGCACCAGCCAGGTCAGCCTGACCGCCGATGGCTCGATTGAAGTGTTGATGCAGTGATTAAGTGACGGCTGGATAAGAAACCGGCGATCAGTGAATGATCGCCGGTTTTTTTGTGCCCGGGATTTGCGGTGAACGATCCACCGCCATCGCTGGCAAGCCAGCTCCCACAGGATCTCCAGATTTACTGAAAGTGCGCAGGAGCCTGTGGGAGCGGGCTTGCCCGCGATGAACGATGACGCGGTCGTCAGGTTTGCGGATCAACCCGATCCAGCGCCCGGTTCACTGCGAGCTCGGCCAGCATGATGATCTGCTGGATACCGAGCGCCGTACTGCGCTGCGGGCCCGAAAGCTCATTGGCGAAATTGCTGGCGATGGTACTGGCCGACGCCGAGACTCGCAGGCGTTGGCCAGCAGGCTTTCGGTGTCGATGTTGGGAGTGACCATATACATCGTGCTCGGGCTCGGTTTGGAAGGATTGGGGCAGAGATAGAAATCGAGGGCGCGTTTGATGGCTTCGCGGTTGCGAGCGAGGTCTTCGGCGCGCATGGCTTCTGCGAGGGGTGTGTTTGATTCGAGGGGTGGATGGGGTATCAGCTTGTCCATGTAGCAATTTCTCCATGTTATGGAGCCACTTTTCCCGATCTCACTCGAAGAAGAGGTGGCAGCTATGTACGGGGTGAGATCACCGGTATGGATACCCGGCAGGACATTCGTCCACCCGTACACAGCCGCCATAGAGAATCGCTGACAGTCTAAGCTGGCGGCGATTATGAAGGGGCTCGCACAAGTATCCAAATGAATAGCCGGGATCTCACTCCCGGTCGCTGAATTGGCAGCGACAACCAAAGACTAGAGACCGCACTTCCGACGGACAACCTGAAAACAATGTGGGAAGGTTCGGTAAATCCCACACATCTTTAAACATTCGAAAATGGAACGCGGAGCGTCCCGGGCTGCATTCTCACAAGATCTGGTCGGCTGTCAGACCGCCATCGCCAGCAGGCTGGCTTGTATGCTGGTACTTGAAGGGAGGAGGAGGGACTAGGCTGGTTTCTGACTGTTG
>NZ_JAOEJU010000013.1 GCF_025447595.1 Pseudomonas koreensis
GACTAGTCGTCGGCAGCGTCAGATGTGTATAAGAGACAGATGCCAGTCAGCGCTATGTTGACTGGCAAGACGCCTTCGCGAGCAAGCTCGCTCCCACAGTAGTCTTGTATTGGGCTGAGGTATGGAATCAGGCGGAAATGATCCGGTTCTTGCCTTGCCGTTTGGCCTCGTACATCGCTGCGTCCGCGCGAGCGAACAAGGCGTCGAGGCTTTCGTCTTCAGGAGCGAGGCTGGTCAGGCCCTGGCTGACGGTGATGCCGAACGTCTGTTCACCATGGTTGAAGCTCAAGCGCTGGATTTCCCGTTGCAGCCGTTCGGCCACCTGCATCGCCATGTCCGGCGCACAGCCGGGAAAGACCGCAGCAAATTCCTCACCACCAATCCGCCCGAACAGGTCTCCCCGGCGTAACGACGCACGACCGCATTCGGCGATTCGTTGCAGCACGTTGTCGCCTTCCGGGTGGCCGTAGGAATCGTTGATCACCTTGAAGTCATCGATGTCCAGCAGCAGGAACGCCAGTGGCGCCCCCTGCAGGCGGGCGTCTTCGAATTCACGGTGGGCGCATTCGAAAAAGTGCCGGCGATTGCTGCTCTGGGTCAGCACGTCGGTGGTGGCCAGGCGTTGCAGCTCGGTTTCCATCTGCTTCTTGTCGGTGATGTCTTCGGCGATGCCGACGATGATTACCGGTTGCCCCGGTTCTTCCTGACGGTTGATAAAGCATTTGTCGCTGATCCAGCGTACTTGGCCGTCGGCTGCGATGATGCGGTATTCGCGGTCTTCCACGGCGCCTTTGTGCAGCACTTCGGCGAGGCTGCGTTCAGCGTATTCCAGATCGTCCGGGTAGATACTGTCGCGCCACTGGTTGTAGTCGGCCAGCAGCAGGGCGGCGGAGCGGCCGAAGATCCGTTCGTAGGCGGGGCTGACGTACAACACCTGACGGGTCTCCCAGTTGAAGGCCCAAAGCACGGCGTTGACGCTGACCAGCAGCGAGCTGAACAGCTGCTCGCGCTCACTCAGCCGGGCGACTTCGCCTTGAGCGTGCATCAATGCCATCAGGGTTTGCGCGGCCTCGGGCCACTGGGGAGGGGATGAGTCTTTTTGATTGTTGTTGACCATCGACACGAATCTCAAAAGGCGTGCCGGGAAGTCGACAACGGCCACGGGAAAGCCCGCCGGGGGTGGCGAAGTGTCTTTGAGATAGGGGATCGGGGGTGAAGTTCCGAAGGGTGCGCCCGGGAATGGGGCGCACCGATCAACGGCATCAGACGGTTGCTGGGCGCAGCGAGTAGGTTTTCAACTGGTCGGCGAATTCACGCAGGGATTGGATGCCACTGGCCTCGGCCTCGTGTACCCATTCCTTGATGGCGGCGAGCATGTCGTGGCCATTTGCGCTGGTCTTGACCCAGATCTGCTGCAGGGCCAGGCGTTTCTCGTAGATTACCTTCAGCGCCTGGCTGTGCTCGAGCATGTTCTGGATGCGCGCGTGGTGGCGATCTTCCAGCAGGCTGGTTTCCCGCGACAGCAGACGCTTGGCCCGGTGGAACTGGTGGCGTACCGAATGATCGACCTTGGCCAGTTCCTGCTTCACCAGCGGGCCGATCACCAGCTTGCGGTACTGGGCCATGATCTGGAAGCGGTTGTTGAGGATCGCCATGGCGGTGTCCATGTCCAGGCTGCCCTTGCCTTCGACGCGGTGGGCGATCGGGGCAACCCGCTGCACCTTGGCCAGACGCAGGAAGCTGAAGACCTGGATCCAGGCCCAGCCGAGGTCGAATTCCCACTTCTTGACCGACAGCTTGGCCGAGTTGGGGTAGGTGTGATGGTTGTTGTGCAGTTCTTCGCCGCCGATCAGGATGCCCCAAGGCACCAGATTGGTCGCCGCGTCGCGGCACTCGAAGTTGCGGTAGCCGACGGCATGGCCCAGACCGTTGACAACGCCAGCGGCCCAGACCGGGATCCACATCATCTGGATCGCCCAGATGGTGATGCCGATGGTGCCGAACAGCAGCAGGTCGACGACGGCCATGATCGCCACACCCAGCAACCGGTAGCGGCTGTAGAGGTTGCGCTCGATCCAGTCTTCGGGGCAGTTCTTGCCGTAGATGCGCAGGGTTTCCGGGTTCTGCGCTTCTTCGCGGTACAGCTCGGCACCTTTGCGCAGGACAGTGGACAGACCCTTGACGACCGGACTGTGCGGGTCATCTTCGGTTTCGCATTTGGCGTGGTGTTTGCGGTGGATGGCGGTCCACTCGCGGGTGTTCTGCGCCGTGGTCAGCCACAGCCAGAAACGGAAGAAATGCTTGAGGCCGGCATTCAGCTCCAGGGAGCGATGGGCCGAGTAGCGGTGCAAGTAGACCGTGACGGCAACGATCGTCACGTGGGTCATCACCAGGGTGACGGCAACCAGTGACCAGGCCGACAAGCCAAGAAAACCTTCGTACCACATAGGCTATAGGGCCCTCGATAAAGAAAAAACAGCCGTTGCATTATCACCAAGCACACAGATAAAACCAGTCGCCCTTTCAGATAAGAGATGGCTGGATGTTTCTTGACCTATAATCCCGACATTTTTGTAGGGACATGGACGGCCGAATGTCTGCCACTTACCGCGATGCCTTGCGTGCAGCGCTGCTTTACCTGGTCCTTGCCGTTGTCTGGCTGCAAGGCACTGGTTATTTATTGAACAGTTTCTTCGATAACTCTGACGAACTGCTGCGCTGGCAACTGATCAACGGCTACCTGTTCGTAGCGCTCAGCGCCGGCTTGATCTTTCTGGCCCGGGCGCGCCTGTTCGAATGCCTGGGCATCGGCGCCCGATTGCGTGAGCGCCAGGCGGATCGCGAACGTCTGCGTCAGGCTGCTGCAGTGTTCGATTGCACCCGCGAGGGCGTGCTGGTCACGGACCGGCAGGGGCTTATCGTGCACGTCAACCGCGCGTTCATGGAAATCACCGGCTATCAGCGCGAAGAAGTGCTTGGTCAGCAGCCCAGCCTGTTCAAGTCCGGGCACCATCCGCCGGGGTTCTATCAGGCGATGTTCGCCACCTTGCAGACGAAGGACGAGTGGAGCGGCGAGATCTGGAATCGCCGTAAAAGCGGCGAGATCTACCCGCAATGGCAGACGATCCGGGTGATCCGCGACGAGGACGGTCGGCTCAGTCATTACGTCGCGGTGTTTTCGGACATCAGCGCGATCAAGGACTCCGAGCACGAGCTCAAGCACCTGGCCCACCACGATCCGCTGACCGACCTGCCCAATCGCCTGCTGTTCAGCGACCGTGCAGAACAGGCGCTGGCATCGGCCCAGACCCACAAGCGCGGCTGCGCGCTGCTGATGATCGATCTGGACCATTTCAAACTGATCAACGACAGCCTCGGCCACAACATTGGTGACCGTTTGCTCAAGGCGGTCGCCGTGCGTTTGCAGGCGTTGTTCGGGACGGGCGTCACCCTGGCACGGCTGGGTGGCGACGAGTTCGCGGTCCTGTTGGAAAGTTGTCCACAGCCAGCGCAGGCGGCGGCGCTGGCTCAGCGTATTCTCGATGCGCTCAAGGAGCCGTTCTGCCTCGATGGCCATGAGCTGTTCATCAACGCCAGCCTCGGCATCAGCCTGTTTCCCAGCGATGCACTGAGCGCCGAACAACTGTTGCGTAACGCCGACGCGGCGCTGTTCAAGGCCAAGAGCAGTGGCCGCAATGGCTACGCGCTGTACACCGAAGAACTCACGGCCCACGCCCAGCAACGGGTCGAAATCGCCTTCGAGTTGCGCCGCGCGCTGGAGCAGCAGGAGCTGCGGGTCTACTACCAACCGGTGCATGACCTGAAAACCAGTCGCCTGATCGGCGTCGAAGCCTTGGTGCGCTGGGAACATCCGCAACGGGGCCTGGTGTCGCCGGCGGAGTTTATTCCTATTGCCGAGCGCACCGGGCTGATCTCGGAAATCGACGCCTGGGTCATGCAGCAGGCCTGCCGGCAGATGTGCCAATGGCAGCAGGCCGGGGTGGTGCTGTCGTTTGTCGCGGTGAACGTGTCGTCACGCCTGTTCGCCCGCCGCGAGTTGTACGAGCAGGTTGCGCAGGTGCTGCACGAGACTGGCCTGGATCCGGCTTATCTGGAACTGGAAGTCACCGAAAGCGCGGTGATGGACGATCCGGAAGTCGCGCTGGAACAGATGCATCGTCTGCGCGAGCTGGGTATTCGTCTGGCCATCGATGATTTTGGCACCGGTTATTCGTCGTTGCTGCGGCTCAAGCGCCTGCCGGTGCAGAAACTCAAGATCGATCAGGGTTTCGTCGCCGGCCTGCCTTGGGACGAGGACGACGCGGCGATCGTCCGGGTGATCATCGCCCTGGCCCGCAGTATGGGTATGCAGGTGCACGCCGAGGGCATCGAGCAGGCGGAACAGGCGGCGTTCCTGCTGGGCCAGGCCTGTGATCTGGGGCAGGGCTACTGGTTTGGGCGGCCGGTTCCGGAAGCGCAAATCGACTGGAACCGGGCGCCCTTGATTGGTTGAGCGCTGTGTACGGCGGGTTTACCCACGGGCAAATCCGCCGCAAACCCTTGCTGCATCACATAATGTTTTCCAGTTATATAAACATTCTTAAATAGTCTTTTTAAGAATATCCGCGCCTCTCTTATATTGCTCCCACGCCGAACGCAGTGCCGCCCACTGCCAGGCATATCCCATACAAAGGAGCAGCACCATGAGCGCATCCCTGCGTAGCGTTGACGGTCAGGACGAAAGCACCATTTTGCGCGAAATCCAGAGCGCCTTGCGCGACCTGCGTTTCGGCGCGGTGGAAATCACTGTGCATAACGCCCAGGTGGTCCAGATCGAACGCAAAGAAAAATTCCGCTTGCAGCAACCGGGCAACAAACCGAGCTGAATCCAAAAAGATTACAGCCTGCGCCCGCTCTTGCCGGGGATCAATGCAAGAGTGGGCGCAGGCGGTGATCTTTACAGGCAACCCGATTTTCGAAATTCATAAGAAAAAGCCACCACCAAGAATTCCAGGAGCTTTCACCATGTCGTCGATTCGCCGTTACGCTTTGGCCGCCCTGGCCAGCGCTGTGTTTGCCGGTTCCGCGGTTGCCAAGGATTACGAACTGCTCAACGTGTCGTATGACCCGACGCGCGAGCTGTATCAGGATTACAACGCCGAGTTCGTGAAGTACTGGCAGTCGGAGCACGCCGGCGACACCGTGAAAATCCAGCAATCCCACGGCGGTTCGGGCAAGCAGGGCCGTGCGGTGATCGATGGTCTGCGCGCCGACGTCGTGACCCTGGCCTTGGCCGGCGATATCGACGAAATCGCCAAGCTTGGCAAGACCCTGCCGGCTGACTGGCAGAAGCGTCTGCCGGAAGCCAGCACTCCGTACACTTCGACCATCGTGTTTCTGGTGCGCAAGGGCAACCCGAAAGGCATCAAGGATTGGGGCGACCTGATCAAGAACGACGTCTCGGTGATTACCCCGAACCCGAAAACCTCCGGCGGTGCGCGCTGGAACTTCCTCGCGGCATGGGCCTACGGCCTGAAAGCCAACGGCGGCAACGAAGCCAAAGCCAAGGAATACGTACAGACCCTGTTCAAGCACGTTCCGGTTCTGGACACCGGCGCCCGTGGCTCGACCATCACCTTCGTCAACAACGGTCAGGGTGACGTGTTGCTGGCCTGGGAAAACGAAGCCTTCCTGGCGCTGAAAGAAGACGGCGGCAAGGACAAGTTCGACATCGTCGTGCCTTCGCTGTCGATCCTCGCCGAACCACCGGTGGCCGTGGTCGACAAGAACGCCGAGAAGAAGGGCAACGAGCAGATCGCCGAAGCCTACCTCAAGCACCTGTACAGCCCGGCCGGTCAGGAAATCGCAGCGAAGAACTTTTACCGTCCGCGTGACAAGGACGTGGCCGCCAAGTACGCCCAGCAGTTCCCGAAACTGGAACTGGTGACCATCGACAAGGACTTCGGCGGCTGGAAAACCGCCCAGCCGAAATTCTTCAACGACGGTGGCGTGTTCGACCAGATCTATCAGGCGCAGTAATCTGAAATAAGCTGCAACCGAGCTTCAGTGCCGGACACCCCATGTGGGAGCGAGCTTGCTCGCGAAGGCGGTGTGTCAGACAACGTAAGTGTTGAATGATGCTCCCTCTTCGCGAGCAAGCTCGCTCCCACATTAGTGCGTTCAGCGGAACGTTTTTTAACCAAGGACTTTTATGTCGCGTCGTATCTCCCCCGTCATACCCGGCTTCGGGCTGACGCTGGGCTACACCTTGGTGTACCTCAGCCTGATTGTGCTTATCCCGCTGGCGGCGATGTTCGTCCACGCCGCCCAACTCACCTGGGACCAGTTCTGGACGATCATCTCCGCGCCCCGCGTTCTCGCCGCACTGAAGCTGAGTTTCGGCACTGCGCTGTGCGCCGCGATCATCAACGGCATCATCGGCACGTTGCTGGCCTGGGTGCTGGTGCGCTACACGTTCCCGGGACGCAAGGTGATCGACGCGATGATCGATCTGCCGTTCGCCTTGCCGACCGCAGTGGCCGGTATCGCGCTGACGGCGCTGTACACGCCTACCGGGCTGGTCGGGCAGTTCGCCGCCGACCTCGGTTTCAAGATCGCCTACACCCCGCTCGGGATCACCCTGGCGCTGACCTTCGTGACGTTGCCGTTCGTGGTGCGCACGGTGCAGCCGGTGCTGGCCGACATCCCGCGTGAAGTCGAAGAAGCCGCGGCGTGCCTCGGCGCGAAACCTTTGCAGGTGTTTCGCCACATCCTGCTGCCGGCGCTGTTACCGGCCTGGCTGACCGGTTTTGCCCTGGCGTTCGCCCGGGGCGTCGGCGAGTACGGTTCGGTGATTTTCATCGCCGGCAACATGCCGATGAAAACCGAGATCCTGCCGCTGCTGATCATGGTCAAGCTCGACCAATACGACTACACCGGCGCCACTTCTATCGGCGTGCTGATGCTGGTGGTTTCCTTCGTCCTGTTGCTGCTGATCAACTTGCTGCAGCGGCGCATCGAAACCCCATAAGGAGGCGCGAACCATGTCCCAATCGTCTATTGCGGCCGCTTCCTCGGCCAACGCCGCCCGCCGTGGCAGCGCCACTTCGCGGCGGATCCTGATCGGCCTCGGCTGGCTGATTTTCTTCCTGTTTCTGGTGTTGCCGCTGTTCATCGTGGTGTCGCAGGGATTGAAGAACGGCCTCGGCGCGTTCTTCACCGCGATCTTTGAACCGGATGCCTTGTCGGCCCTGAAACTCACCGTGATCGCGGTGCTGATTTCGGTGCCGCTGAACCTGGTGTTTGGCGTCAGCGCCGCGTGGTGCGTGAGCAAATACTCGTTCCGCGGCAAGAGTATGCTGGTGACGCTGATCGACCTGCCGTTCTCGGTGTCGCCGGTGATCGCAGGTCTGGTCTACGTGTTGATGTTCGGCGCCCAGGGCCTGTTCGGGCCGTGGCTGCAGGATCATGACATCCAGATCGTCTTCGCCCTGCCGGGCATCGTGCTGGCGACGATCTTCGTCACCGTGCCGTTCGTGGCCCGTGAGCTGATCCCGCTGATGCAGGAACAAGGCACTCAGGAAGAGGAAGCCGCGCGCCTGCTCGGCGCCAACGGCTGGCAGATGTTCTGGCACGTGACCGTCCCCAACATCAAATGGGGCCTGATCTATGGCGTGGTGCTGTGTACTGCGCGGGCCATGGGTGAGTTCGGTGCGGTGTCGGTGGTCTCCGGGCACATTCGCGGGGTGACCAACACCTTGCCGCTGCACGTCGAGATCCTCTACAACGAATACAACCACGTGGCCGCGTTCGCCGTGGCGAGCCTGTTGCTGATCCTGGCGCTCTTCATCCTGCTGCTCAAGCAGTGGAGCGAAAACCGTATCAACCGCCTGCGCGCCAGCGCCGCGGAGGAATAATTCATGTCGATCGAAGTGCGTAACGTCAGCAAGAATTTCAATGCGTTCAAGGCGCTGGACAACATCAGCCTGGACATCCACAGCGGTGAGCTGGTGGCACTCCTCGGCCCGTCCGGCTGCGGCAAGACCACCCTGCTGCGCATTATTGCCGGTCTGGAAACCCCGGATAACGGCAACATCGTGTTCCACGGTGAAGACGTGTCCGGCCATGACGTGCGGGATCGCAACGTCGGTTTCGTGTTCCAGCACTACGCCCTGTTCCGCCACATGACCGTATTCGACAACGTCGCATTCGGTCTGCGCATGAAGCCGAAAAACCAGCGCCCGACTGAAAGCCAGATCGCGACCAAGGTTCACGAGCTGCTGAACATGGTGCAACTGGACTGGCTATCGGATCGTTATCCGGAGCAACTGTCCGGCGGCCAGCGTCAGCGTATCGCCCTGGCCCGCGCCTTGGCGGTAGAGCCGAAAGTGCTGCTGCTCGACGAGCCGTTCGGCGCCCTCGACGCCAAGGTGCGCAAAGAGCTGCGCCGCTGGCTGGCGCGCCTGCACGAAGACATCAACCTGACGTCGGTGTTCGTGACCCATGACCAGGAAGAGGCGATGGAAGTGGCCGACCGCATCGTAGTGATGAACAAGGGTGTGATCGAGCAGATCGGCTCACCGGGCGACGTCTACGAAAACCCGGCCAGCGATTTCGTCTATCACTTCCTCGGCGATTCGAACCGTCTGCATCTGGGTGATGACAACCACGTGCTGTTCCGCCCGCACGAAGTTTCGCTGTCGCGGCATGAGCTGGAGGATCACCACGCTGCCGAAGTCCGCGATATCCGGCCGCTGGGCGCGACCACGCGGGTGACGTTGAAGGTTGAAGGTCAGCCTGATCTGATCGAGGCGGAAGTGGTGAAAGACCACGACAGCCTGACCGGGTTGGCGAAGGGTGAGACGTTGTTCTTCAAGCCGAAGGTCTGGCAGAAAGTCGCCAACCTTTAAAGCCAAAAGCTTCGTCGGATCGCCGCCCGGAGCAAGCTCGCTCCCACAATGGAATGCATTCCAAATGTGGGAGCGAGCTTGCTCGCGAAAGCGGCCTACACAGCGGCCCTGTTCGGATTGACCCGCACCACACCTGCCCGCGCCTCGATCTGCTCTTTCAGCTCATGCCGCATCCCGAGCATGAACGCCAGTTCGGCCACCACAAACAGCGGCCCGACAATCAACCCGCTCAAGTCATCGACGAACGCCGGTTTGCGCCCCTCGTAATGGTGCCCGACAAACTGGATCACCCAGCCGATCACGAACATCGCCAGACCGCTGCTGAGCCAGACCATGGTGCTCTGCTGCGCCAGAACATGCCCGGCCCAGACCGATAGCCCCATCAACACGGTCATCAGAACCCCTAGCTTCAGCTCCAGGCGCAGGTAAAACCACGCCGAAGCGAGGGCGGCAATCACCGCCGGGGAAATCCACAATCCGCCCACCGACCATTCCGGTCGCGACAACAGCACGGCCACCGCCACCACAATCAGCGGAATCCCGATAAAGTGGCTGGCGATATTGCGCGGGTCACGGTGGTAAGCGGCGTATTGACTCAAATGATCGACGAGGCTTTTCATTGTTGTTCCTCCTGTAGGGTGATCGAATCATGCCCCGGGTTCACGGCTCGCTCTGTCAGGCAGGCGACAATCTTTAGGAGAACGCATGGATAAGGTCTGGCGCGAGCGCCTGCTGACCGGGCAATGGTTCAGTCATCTGCCGGTGTCCTTTCAGGATAGTCTGCTGGCGGCGGCCCGGGAGCGGCGGCTGGCGGCGGGGCAGCGGCTGTTCCAGCGCGGCGATGCGCCGTGCGGGCTGTACGCGGTGCTCGACGGCGCGGTGCGCATCGGCGCAGTCAGCGAGCAGGGCAAGGAGGCGTTGCTGAGCCTGGTGGAGGCGCCGCACTGGTTCGGCGAAATCTGCCTGTTCGACGGCCAGCCCCGTACCCATGATGCCTACGCCGTAGGCCCGTGTGTGTTGTTGAATATCCCGCAAGCCACACTGCTGAAACTGCTCGACGAACACCCTGTGTACTGGCGACATCTGGCGCTGCTGATGAGCCACAAACTGCGCCTGACCTTCATCAATCTCGAACAGCTGAGCCTGCTGCCGGCCCCGGCGCGGCTGGCCCATCGCTTGCTGATGATCGCCGAAGGCTACGGCGAACTCGATCCACCGCGCCGGGTGCTGCAACTGCCTCAGGAGCAACTGGCGTCGATGCTGTCGCTGTCGCGGCAGACCACCAACCAGATTCTCAAGGAGTTGCAGGGGCAGGGCATTATCGGCTTGAGTTATGGCGAAATCGAAATTCTCGACGCCGCACGATTGCGCGCGCTGGCGACCCTCTGAAAGACACCGACAATTTCCTGTGGGAGCTAGCCTGCTAGCGATAGCGATCGATTGGTCAACGTCGAGGTGGCTGACAGATCTGATCGCTAGCAGGCTAGCTCCCACAAGGAGTCTTGCGATCTTCTTACGAACCGCGATAAGTGGAGAAACCATACGGGCTGAGCAGCAACGGAATGTGGTAGTGCTGATCCGTCTGCTTCACTTTAAAAATCACCGGAATCTCTGGAAAGAACGTCTCGTGTTTCGCCTTCTCGAAGTACTCCTCCGTCTTGAACACCACCCGATATTCACCCGCCTCGAACGGTTTGTTCGCCGGGAACAATTCGGCGATCCGCCCTTGTTCATTGGTGGTGCCCTGCGCCAGCGGCTGCCAGTCCTGGCCCACGTGGCGTTCCAGCGTCACGTTGATACCCGGTGACGGCAGGCCGTTTTCCAGATTGAGCACGTGTACGCTCAGCGGGTTGCCGGCGGCCAGCGCCAGACTCGAAATAGCGCTCAGGCCAAGTGCGGCGAAAGTCATGCGCAGTGGGGTCATGGTGATGCTCCTGGGTTCAAGTACGGTTGAGGGACATGCCGACGATTTCGGCAGCCTTGATCGCGCAGTTTTCGTCCTGCTCGCCACCGCCGGAACCGGCCACGCCCATGGCACCGACCAGTTCTTTGCCGGCAAACAAAGGGATGCCGCCACCGAGCAACAAAAGCTCATCGAGGGTGTTGAGGTTGGCGGTTTCCGGGTTGCTTCGGGCGCGCTCGGCGAACAACCGGGTCGGGGTTTTCGTCGATAGCGCTGTGTAGGCCTTGCGTTGACTGGCGACGGTGTTGTGCGGGCCGATGCCGTCGCCGCGCAAGGTCACCAACAGGTTGCCGCCTCGGTCGAGCACAGACACCGTGGCGGTGCAGTTTTCCAACGCTGCATCGGCCAGCAGCCGTGCGGTTTTCAGATCGAGATCGGCGTGACGGGGCAACTCAGGCGCAGCAAACGCGGCAGTGCCGAGGCCGATTGCCAGGCAGGCAACCAAGTATTTGACGGTCATGGGCAGGCTCCAAAAAGCGAAGGCCGCCACCTTATCCGCCGGCCCCCGTCGAAACCTCGTCAGTCGGATTACAAGTTTGTAATGGGCAACGCGGGCGAAGGGGCCTAGCCTGTGCCTCTGATCAATCGAGGTGTGCCATGCGTTTGCTGGTCGTAGAGGATGAAGCCAAAACCGCGAATTTCCTCGCCAAAGGGCTGGGCGAGTCGGGTTTTGCCGTGGATGTGGCGCTGAATGGCCTCGACGGGCGTTACTTCATCGAGCAGCAGGAATATGACCTGATTATCCTCGACGTGATGTTGCCGGGCCTCAACGGCTGGCAACTGCTGCAGCTGATCCGTCAGCGTGGCGCCACGCCAGTGCTGTTCCTGACGGCGAAGGATGCGATCGAAGACCGCGTGCGCGGCCTCGAACTGGGGGCCGATGACTATTTGCTCAAGCCGTTCGCCTTCGCCGAACTGCTCGCTCGGGTGCGCACGTTGTTGCGGCGCGGGCCGATGCGCGAAGCCGAGTCGTACAGCATCGCCGACCTGGAAATCGACGTGCTGCGCCGCCGGGTCAGCCGTGGCGGCCAGCGCATCGCCCTGACCAACAAGGAATTCGCCCTGCTGCATCTACTTGCCAGCCGACAGGGTGAAGTGCTGTCGCGTACGCTGATTGCTTCGCAAGTGTGGAACCTGAATTTCGACAGCGACACCAACATGGTCGAAGTCGCGGTGCGCCGGCTGCGTTCGAAAGTCGATGATCCGTACATGCCTAAGCTGATCCACACCGTGCGCGGGGTCGGCTATCAACTCGAAGCGCCCGACGATGCGCGCTAGATCCATCGCCTGGCGCCTGGCCCTGGCGTTCGCCGCCGTCTGTGCGCTGGTACTCAGCGCGATCGGCGTGTTCCTGTATCGCTCGCTGGCCTCGGAAATCGCCTGGCGCGATGACATGGCGTTGCTCGGTCGTCTGGAGCAGGTACGCGCATTGCTCGCCGACAGCGACAGCCTCGACGCCTTGCAGGCTCGGCCACGGCTGTACCAGAACATGCTCGGCAATCTCGACAGTCTGCTGCTGGTGCAACGCGCGGACGGCTCGAATTTGATCACGATCAACCCTCGCCAACGCGCACTGCCGCCGGTGCAGGCCATCCCCCGGGATCAACCGCCGCAACGCCGCGATGTGCTGACCTGGCAGGCGGCGGACGGTGTCGAGCTGGCCCTGTTGTCAGGTCAGGCCCAAGGGCCGAACGGCGAAGCGCTGACCGTGATCGCTGGCAAGGTCTTGAGCGAGCGTGAGCAGATGCTCGGCAGCTATCGCCTGCGCTTGTATCTGGCCGTCGGACTGGGTGCCGTACTCGCTTTCACGCTGGGCCTGGTGCTGTTGCGCCGAGGCTTGCGGCCTCTGCGCAAACTGAGTGAAGCGCTGCGCGGCATCGACCTGCGCAGCCTCGACCAACGGGTTCCCACCACCGGCACGCCAGCGGAGTTGCTGGAACCGGTGCACGCGCTGAACGGCATGCTCGGGCGGCTGGACGACGGCTTCCAGCGCCTCTCACAGTTTTCCGCCGACCTTGCCCACGAAATCCGCACGCCCCTGCACACCTTGCTCGCCAGCAATGGCCAGGCACTGAATTACCCGCGCAGCAGCACCGAGTATCAGGAAGTGCTGGCGTCGAACATGGAAGAGTTCGAACGGCTCAAGCGCATGGCCGAAAACCTGATGTTTCTCGCCCGCGCAGAGCAAGCGGAACGAGCGCTCGATCTGCGCACGCTGGAACTGCACGAAATCGGCGATGAGTTGTGCGACTACTTCGAAGCCCTGGCCGATGACCGGGAAATCCGCCTCGAAAACACCTTCAGCGGAGAATTGCTGGCGGATCAGCAACTGCTGCAACGCGCCTTGGGCAACCTGTTGGCCAACGCCGTACGCCACGCCGACGCCGGTTCGATCATCAGCCTGCGCCAGCGCAATGAGCCGGGCATGTGCTGGCTGCAAGTCCACAACCTCGGCCCGGTCATCGCGGATGAACATTTGGGCAAACTGTTCGACCGCTTCTACCGCGTCGACCCGTCCCGCGCGGAGCCGGGAGATTCCGGCGGCTTGGGACTGGCGATCGTGCAGTCGATCATGCAGTTGCATGGGGGGCAGGTGCGGGTGAGCAGTGAAGTTAAGGGAACAGTTTTTGAGCTTTGTTTCCCTCTTGAGGCACTGAGAAGGGTGAATTCTCATGATTGATTTGATTCGGGGTTTGGAAATCACCGTCGCCGATAGCTCCGTAGGGACACTCGGTCGTGGGCAGTCCGGCATGGAGAGCGTGTTCAGATACTGTGAGGGCGTCAACGCTGAGAATGCTGTTTCGCTAACGATGTCAGATCGAATGGAAAACTACGGCTGGGAGCGAGGTGTTCATCCGATTTTCGAGATGAATTTGCCAGAAGGGGCGTTGCGCGATGAATTGATTCGACGCTTCGGCGAAGCAGTTTGTGACTTCGATGCTTTTTCGTTGCTGGCAATAGTGGGTTCAAGTCAGCTAGGACGGCTGGCAGTAGCCTGCGAATCGGTCACAGATCATCAGCCCGAAACGTTATTGTCCGATCTTTTGATACATGACGGCGTTCATGGCTTGTTTGACGATCTGTTGCACAAACATGGCCAGTATTCCGGTGTTTCAGGCGTGCAGCCTAAGGTGCTGGTACGCGATGGTGTGACAGCCGCTCTTTACCCGATTCACCGAGGCTCCACACATCTTGTCAAAGCCTTCCGTCCCGAAGAGTTTCCCGAGCTTGCGACTAACGAGTACTTCTGTATGCGCGCCGCCGCGCTTAGCGGACTTGAAGTGCCAAAGTTTGAATTGAGTGAGCAGGGCAAGTTTCTGGTAGTCGAGCGTTTTGACCTGATTGAGCATGGCTATCTGGGTTTCGAGGACTTTTGCGTACTCAATGGCTGGCCTTCCAGAGCCAAATACGATGGTTCTTACGAAGGCGCCGCCCGACAGATCAAAGCCTTTGTTTCGCCTGCGCTGTTGAGTCAGGCGCTGGAAGCTTTTTTCAAGATCGTAGCGCTGTCAGCGGGACTGAAAAACGGCGATGCGCACCTGAAGAACTTCGGTGTGCTGTATGACCATTGCGGCGCGCAGGCCTCGATCCGGCTGGCCCCGGCTTACGACATCATCACCACATCGGTTTACATCAGGAACGACAGCCTGGCCTTGCTGTTGGGCGGGTCGAAGGCATGGCCCAAGCACAAGGCGCTAATCCGCTTCGGTCGTACGGCGTGCAATCTCACTGAAGGTCGCTGCAATGAACTACTGCAGCAGGTTGTTCATGGCATGCAGAAGGCGATGGAGGAAATGCTCAAGCATTGCCGAACTCATCAGTCGTTTGCCGAGGTGGGTACGGCAATGATCGAGCAGTGGAAATCCGGGATTGAACGAAGTCTGACCAAGGGTTGAATGCCCATGTGCGCTCAGCGTAACTGATCCCGAAACTGCCCCGGTGTCATCCCCGTCCAGCGTTTGAACGCGCGACTGAAGCTGCTGGTGTCGGCAAATCCCAACAGATAACTCACCTCGCTCAGCGAACATTGCGGATCGCGCAGGTGCAGCAGCGCGAGGTTTTCGCGGCTTTCATTCAGCAGGGTGTCGAAACGACAACCCTCGTCCGCCAGGTGCCGTTGCAGGCTGCGCAGGCTCAGGTGCAGGGCCTGGGCGATGCGTTCGGCGCTGGGTTCGCCTTCCGGCAGTTGTTCTTCGATGGCGTCGCGCACCTTGCGCTCCCAGGTCAGCGGCTTGAGCTGGGCGAGGGTGCGTTTGAGCACTGCTTCGTTGTGCTCGGCCAGTTCCGGGTTGGCATCGTCGAGGTGGCTGTCGAAGTCGGTGAGGGCGAATTCGATGCGGTCTTCTTCGGCGGAAAAATGCACTGGCGAGCGGAACACCTTGTGCCATTGATGTGCATCGGCCGGTTCCGGACGACGTAGATAAACCGCCAGTGGTGCGTAGTCGCGGCCCAGGCGATTGCGGCAGGTGCGCACGTAGATCGCGGCGAAGGCGTCGATGGCTTCGAAGGCCGGGGCGGGGTTGTCGGCCGGAATTTTCAGGCAAAACCGATAGCGGTCTTCGGTGCGGGTCAGCTCCAGCTCCAGCGCATCGCTGACCACCTGGTGATAACGCACGATCCGCTCGAACACTTCCCGCAGGCTGCCGCTGGCCACCAATGCGTAGCCCAGCGCGTGAAACGTCGTAGGGCTGACGAATCGCGACACCCGCAAACCGATCGCCGGATCACCGCTGACCTGCACCGCGATTTCCCAAAGACGTGTGGTCGCGGACAACGGATAGCGGGCGTTCGGGTCGTCCATCAGTTGCGGATCGAGCCCGGCCTGCTGGCACAGGGCAGTGCTGTCCAGCCCCAGCGCGTCGAGTTGCTTGCGCAGGGCACGGGTCCAGCTGGCGAGAGAAGTCGGTTCCTTCATGCTGATTGGCGCTTCCGGTCAACAGGTTGGCGTTCTCGGCTACCGCGTCCGGACCCTGCGCGGGGCAGGATGCGAACATCAATAACCAGAGGATGGAAGCATGGACCGTACTTCTGCAAGTCCCCAGCGACACAATGCTGCCCAGCGATCAGCGCATATTCGCGAAGTGGTGCTGGCCAAGGGCGTCGAGCTGCGCGAGCGCTACCCGATTCTCAACCGTCAGGACGCCCTCGGCGCGGGGATTCTGGCGTTTGCTTTGGCCGGAATGATCGGTTCGGCGGCGCTCTACATCACCGGGCACATGGCGTGGTGGGCGTGCTTGTTGCTCAACGCGTTTTTCGCCTCACTGACCCACGAACTCGAACACGACCTGATCCACAGCATGTATTTCCGCAAACAGCGCGTGCCGCACAACCTGATGATGGGCCTGGTGTGGCTGGCGCGGCCGAGCACGATCAACCCGTGGATCCGCCGCCATTTGCACCTCAATCATCACAAGGTGTCCGGCACTGAAACCGACATGGAAGAACGGGCGATCACCAACGGCGAGCCCTGGGGTTTCGCGCGGTTGCTGATGGTCGGGGACAACGTGATGTCGGCGTTCATCCGCATGCTGCGGGCCAAGACCTGGGCGCATAAATTCAGCATCATCAAACGCACTTTGAAGGTCTACGCGCCGCTGGCGCTGGTGCATTGGGGGGCGTGGTATGTGTTTCTCGGGTTCCATGTGGCCAATGGAATCGCTTACTTGATGGGCTCACCGATTGAATGGTCGGCGACCACGTTGTCGGTGATGCAAGTGATCGACGTCGCCGCTGTGGTGATCATTGGCCCGAACGTATTGCGCACCTTCTGCCTGCACTTCATCAGCTCGAACATGCATTACTACGGGGATGTGGAGCCGGGTAATGTGCTTCAGCAGTGTCAGGTGTTGAACCCGTGGTGGCTGTGGCCGTTGCAGGCGTTCTGTTTCAACTTCGGCAGCAGTCACGGGATTCATCATTTTGTGGTGAAGGAGCCGTTTTACATTCGCCAGTTGACGGTGCCGGTGGCGCATAAGGTGATGCGGGAGATGGGGGTTCGGTTCAATGATTTCGGGACGTTCGGAAGAGCGAACCGGTTTGTTCGGCAAGTGAAGGTATCGGCCGAAGAGGCTCGTACAGCTCAGGCTTGACGGGTGATTGCAACGTCCTCATCGCGAGCAGGCTCGCTCCCACAATTGAATTGTGAATACGATCCAATGTGGGAGCGAGCCTGCTCGCGATGGCAATTTTTCAACCACCCTCAATCCGGCTGAAACGGCGACTCACTCAAAATCACTCCAGTCTCCTCCACATACCGCTGCCAATGCTCGATCAGCGCCTCAAGCCTCTGCGGCTGACTCGACGCCAGATCATGAATCTCCCCAGGATCACTCCCCAGGTCATAAAGCTGCCAGGTCGCCGGCCCCACCGGCCCGGGGATCCACACCGCCTTCCACTGCCCCTGCCGAATCGCCCGGCGCCCGAACAATTCCCAACCGGTGACAGTGTGTTCGTCATGCACCTGCGCCGTCTCGCCGGACAGGAAACCCAGCCACGATTTGCCGCGCAACGGTGCCACCGGTTTACCGTGCCACAGCTTGCCCGGATGGCGCACGCCGGCCAGATCGAGGAGGGTCGGCGTGATGTCCATCACCGTGCCGAAACCATGGCTGATCTGCCCCTTCAGCGGCAGTTGCGGATAGTGCAGCAGCGCCGGAACGCGAATCCCGCCCTCGGTGGTGAAGGCCTTGAACAGGCGTGACGGCGCGGTCGCCACCTGCGCCCAGTTCGGCCCGTACCAGACGTAGGAATTGGCGCGGCCGATGTTGTCGAGGCTGTTGTCGTAATGCTGGCTCAGATAGGTCACCAGCTCCGGACCGAATTTCGGGAAGGCTTCCAGCAGCGCGCCTTCGGCACCGTTGTCGGACATGAACAGAATGAAGGTGTTGTCGAGCTGGCCTTGCTGACGCAGGTAGTCGACGACGCGGCCGATGTTCCAGTCCATGCGCTCGACCATTGCTGCGTAGACTTCCATCGCCCGGGCGGAAATGCGTTTTTGTTCATCGCTCAGCGCGTCCCATTGCGCGGTCAGCTGGATCAGCGGATGCGGCTCGATATCCGGCTCGATCAGCCCCAGCGATTTGAGTTTTTCCAGACGCTCGAGACGCAGCACTTCCGGTCCCGCGTCGTATCGACCACGGTATTTTTCGACGATGTCGGCGGGCGCCTGTAACGGCCAGTGCGGTGCAGAAAACGGCAGGTATGCGAAGAACGGCCGGCTCTGATCACGCTCCTTGAGGTACTGCAACAGCTTGTCGCCGAAGGCGTCGGAGGAATAGAAATCCTTGGGCAATTCGTCGATGAACGTGTCGTCCTCGATGTACAGCGCCGGGGTGGATTTCAGCAGACCGGGCGTGTGTTCATCGTAGGTCGGTTCGAATCCGTAGTGGTTGGCCGCGCCGGGCAGCAGCGAGAACGAGCGTTCGAAACCACGGGCGTGGGGCGCCAGTTCGGCGGTCAGGCCCAGGTGCCATTTGCCGCTCATCAAGGTCTGGTAACCGGCCTCGCGCAGCAACTCCTGCAACGCGACGACACGGTCGTTGAGATAGCCTTCGTAACCCGGTTTGCCGATCAGCTCCGGGGTCAGAGTTTCGGCCATGGTGCCGATGCCGGCGATGTGGTGATCGGTGCCGGTGAGCAGCATCGAGCGGGTCGGCGAGCAGGTCGGTGCAGTGTGAAAGTCGGTCAGGCGCAGGCCATTGTTGGCCAAGGCATCGAGGTTCGGCGTGGCGATTTCGCCGCCGAAGGCACCGATGTCGGAGAAGCCGAGGTCATCGGCCAGAATCACCAGAAAGTTGGGACGTTGCGGCATCAACAGGCTCCTGTTCAGCAGGCAATGAACGACAGCGGCAGATCGCGGATCTGCACCGGTGCGCTCGGTTGGTAATGGTCGTCACTGGTCAGTTCGTGCAGCAGTTCTTCGCGTAACTGGTGGAAGTCGAAACTGCTGCGCTGGCGTGGATGGGGCAGGGCGATGTCCACCACCTGTTTGATCCGGCCGGGGCGCGGTTCCATGACCACCACGCGGTCGGCGAGGAAAATCGCTTCCTCGACATCGTGGGTGACCAGAATCGTGGTGATCTTTGCCCGTTCGCGAATCGCCAGCAGCTCGTCCTGCATCTGCTGGCGGGTCAGTGCGTCGAGGGCGCCGAAGGGTTCGTCGAGCAGCAGGATTCGTGGGCTCGCCACCAGCCCGCGAGCAATCGCCACGCGCTGGGCCATGCCGCCGGACAGTTGATGCGGGTAGGCGCGGGTGAAGTCGCGCAGGCCTACCAGTTCGATGAAATCGTTGATGCGTTGCTGCTTTTCGGAGGCAGCCAGCGGCTCGTTGACCAGACCCAGGCCAATGTTGTCGGCGACCGTCAGCCACGGGAACAAACGGTGTTCCTGAAACACGATGCCGCGCTCGCCGCCAATGCCGCTGATGGCTTTGCCATCGACGCTGATCTGCCCGCGAAATTGCGTATCGAGGCCCACCAGCAAGCGCAGCAAGGTGGATTTGCCACAGCCGCTGGAGCCGACAATGGCGACGAATTCGCCCTCGGCGATGTCGAGGTTGAATTCGCGAATCGCCTCCAGTTCGAAACCGTCGACGTCGAAGGATTTGCCTACATGGTTGAAGCTGACAATCGGTGCGTTCATGCGTGTCTCCAGCGGGTGGCGCGGATTTCCAGGCGTTGGCCAATGAGGTTGAGCAGGGCGCCGGTGAGGCCGACCAGCAGCATCCCGGCCATGATCAGATCCATGCGCAGCAGTTGTTGGGCGCCGATCATCTGGCTGCCGATGCCGCCGTTGGACGGCATGAAATATTCGGCGCCGATGGTGCCGAGCCAGGCGTAGATCAGGCTCAGGCGCAGACCGGCAAAAATCCCCGGCGCAGCGCCCGGCAATACCAGTCGACGCAGGCGCTGAGTGAGGCTCAGGCGCAGCACCTGCGCGGCTTCATTGAGTTGCGGCGAGAGATTGGCGACGCTGCGTTGGGTCGCGACAAACAACGGAAAGAAAGCGGCGAGGGCGACGAACACCCACTTCGCCAGTTCGCCCAGACCGAACCATGCGGTCAGCAGCGGCACCCAGGCGAAAATCGCGATCTGGCGCAGGGCGGCGAGGGTCGGGCCGAGCACACGTTCGCTGGTACGCGACAGCCCCAGCAGCAGACCCAGTACGAGGCCGAGGCCGCCGCCGATCAACAGACCGCCGAGGGTGCGGCCCAGGCTCAGGGCCATACCCGAAATCAACGTGCCGTCGAGCAATCCGTTTTTGGTTGCCTCAAGCACCACCCACGGACTGACCAGAATGTTGGCATCGATCCATTGCTGATCGACCGCCAGTTGCCACAGCGCAAACAGCGCCAGCGGCAGCAGCCAAGGCTGCACGCGTTGCCAGCCTTCGTAGCGTGGGCCGCGACGAATCTCCGCCGTGGCTGGGTGCGGCCAGTGCACCAGTTTTTTGTCCAGCAGGCCGATGCCGCGATCCATCGCCACGCCGATCAGACCGATCACCACGATGCACACAAAGACGATGTCGAGCATGAACAACTGACGCGCCCAGACCATCAGGTAACCGATACCTTCGCTGGAGGCCAGCAGCTCGACGGCAAGCAACGAAGTCCAGCCAGCGGCCAGCGCGAGACGTACGCCGGCCATGAATGCGGGGAGGGCGGCGGGCAGCACCAGTCGGCGGATCAACAGGTGTGGCGGCAGGCGCAACACGGCGGCGGCTTCGCGCAGTTTCGGTTGTGCGTCACGCACGCCGACCAGCGTGTGCAGGGTCACCGGCACCACGATGGCCTTGATCAGCACCACCAGTTTCAGCGTTTCGCCGATGCCGAAAAACACCATGAACAGCGGAATCCACGCCAGCGTCGGCACCTGGGCCTGGCCGGCGAAGGTCGGGAAGATCAGGCGTTCGAGGCGACGGCTGAAGCCCAACGCCGCACCGAGTACCGCGCCGGCGGTAACGCCCGCCAGCAAGCCCCAGAACAGCCGTTGCAGGCTGATCCACAAGTGACCCCACAACTCGCCCTGAGACAACTCGATCGCGCTGTTCCACACCAGCGATGGCGCCGGCAGAATCTGTTCGCTCATCCATTGATTGCGCGCCGCCAGCCACCACAGCGCGAACAGTCCGAGCGGTAATATCCAGGGTAAAACGCGGTGGCTCAGGCTTGGCCAGGTGCGCCGGCTTTTCAACGGCGGTGCGGCCAGTGGCAGACTGAGCAGGGATTCACGGGCCATGGTAACCTCCGTTGTCGGGTTGGATCGAGTCAGCGGAATTAGCTAAAAACCAATTGTTATAAGCAAGTTTGAAAATAATCATTTTGGAGATAAGCAGCGCCATTTAAGGCCTCCAGCCCTTCACGCATCCAATGCATTCGAAGAATATTTTCGATGCTCTCCATGCATACGGCTCTGCATGTCCCGACTTTGCTGGCTTAGCTTGAAAAGCTATAAAAATGTGCTTTTTAAGTATTTAAGCGCTGATACGGATTGCGCCTACTTTCGGCTCCTCAATGCCCGCCGTGATCAGGAGCCGCACCCATGAACCTTCCCTTCAAACGTGTCATCAGTCTGTTTGCCGCGCCGGCACTGGCGGGTCTGCTGGCGTTCTCTGCCCAGGCCGACGAGCTCAAGGAAATCAGGATTGCCGTGCCTGATCTGAGCGCGGGTACTCAACACAGCGGCGGGGGCATCGTGGACGTACTGCGCGATCAGCAGATCTTCGAAAAGGCCTTCGCCGATCAGGGCATCAAGATTCAGTGGAGCTTCTTCAAGGGCGCCGGACCTGTGATCAACGAGGCGTTTGCCAACGGCCAGGTCGATTTGGCTTATCTGGGGGATCTGGCGGCCATCATCGGCAAGTCCAACGGTCTCGATACGCGCCTGCTCAGCGCCAGCGCCCGGGGTGTGAAGCAATACCTCGGCGTGGTGCCGGGGTCGGGGATCAAGACGTTGCAGGATCTGAAAGGCAAGCGCGTGGCGATCTTCCGCGGCACCGCGACCCAGTTGTCGTTCGATGCCGCGCTGGCCAGTGTGGGCTTGAGCGAGAAGGACGTGAAAGTGATCAACCTCGATTTCAATGCAGCGGTTGCCGCGCTGGCGGCGAAGCAGATCGATGCGTCGTGGGGTAGCTCCGGGTTGACTGCATTGCAGGCCAAAGGCCTGGCCGAGTTGCCTCTGAATACCAAGGATCTCGGTGGTGCCGGCAGCGTGCAGGCCGTTCTCCTGGGCACTGGCAAATTTGTCGATGCGCACCCGGATGTCGTGGCAAAACTGCTCAAGGCGCAGCAGCAGGCTGTGGAATGGCTGACTCAGGACAGCAACAAGGACGCCTACGTGCAACTGGTCTCGGGGCTGGCGAGCTATCCGCCGGTAATCCTCACACAGGATCTGAAGGATCAGAACCTGAGTGAAGTGTTCCCGTCGACACTGGATCCGCTGTTCCTCGAAAACCTGCAGGGCAAGGTGGATCTGGCGGCGCAGCAGAAGCTGATCCGCAAGCCGTTCAAGGTAAACGAGTGGGTGGCGCCTGAGCTGGCGGCTGCGAAGCTCTGAATTTTTAGCGTCAGAACAAACCTCATCGCCAGCCTGCTGGCGATGACGACCTCAAACCGCGACGCTGACCGCCTGTTTATCCACCGCCACCAGCGTCTCGATCATCGCCCGCGCCGCCGGTGACAGCCGGAATCCTGTGCGGCTCACAATCCCGCACCGCGCATTCATGCTCTCCAGGTTCTGCGGCAGATTGCGCCAGTGCAGCAGCGCCAGCGAGCCTTGGGAGATGTCCTCGACAAACGCCTCTTCAGTGCCGACGCCAATCGCGTTGGATTGCAGCACCACTTTCACCAGCGCCGGAAAGTGCTCGGTCTCGATGGTCGGTGAAAAATCGATCCGCCCGCTGAGATTCGCCAGCAGTTTGCGAATGCCCGGCGGAATGAGCGTGGTCGCCAGCGGGTAGTCGAACATGTCGTTGGTCGACAGGCTTTCCTTGGCCAGCAGCGGGTGCCCCGGCCGGCAGAAAAATACACCGCGCTTGGGCGTCAGCGGCTGGGTCTGGAAGTTCGGGTCGGACTCGAAATGGCGGATGTCGGCGATGAAGAATTCGATCTCTTCGCGGCTCAGGGCGCGGCTGAGTTTTTCCCAGTTATCCACCTGAAAACAGGTGCGCACTTTCGGGTGCGCATTGATGAATTGCGCCACCGCGTCCGGCACCAGTTTCACCGCCGGCGCCGGGCCGCAACCAAAGTGCAGTTCGCCGGCATCGAGCTTGGTCATCTGCGTCACTTCGGCGCTGAGCAATGCGGCGCCCTGCACCAGGGTCAGGGCGTGCTGCAGCACCACCTGGCCTTCGGGCGTGGGGCGCAGATCCTTGTTGCCGCGATCCACCAGCACACAGCCGAACTCCTGCTCCAGCCCTTGAATGCTGCGGCTGAACGCCGGTTGAGTGATGCCCATGGCGTCGGCCGCGCGGACAAAACTGCGGTGTTCGTTGAGGGCGATGAAGTAGCGCAACTGGCGAAGATCCATATGCTTTTCCGGCATCCTAAAAATAGCTCGAAGGCATTTGCGACGAGGGTTGCTTGAGGTTTTAAATGCAAGCTCTTATTCCGTCAACGAAGCATGTGAATATCTATTAGATGTAAATGGAATATAGATAGAGCGTTGTTTCGCTGCCGTCCAACCGCAAGCAGTCGATGAGGGTCTACCCATGAGCAATGCCGCACTCGCTGTAAAACCCGCTGTCCACGCGCTGGACATTCATCCGGTGGCTGGCCGTATCGGCGCCGAAATCCGTGGCGTGCACCTGTCCGGTGAGCTGGATGCCGCGACGGTTGAAGCCATTCAACAGGCGCTGATCCAATACAAGGTCGTGTTCTTCCGCGAGCAGACCCAACTCGACGATCAGCGTCAGGAAGCCTTCGCGCATCTGCTCGGCGAGCCCGTGGCGCACCCGACCGTGCCGTCCCGCGAGGGCACCCGTTACCTGCTGGAACTGGACGGCGCCGAAGGGCAGCGCGCCAACTCCTGGCACACCGACGTGACCTTCGTCGATGCCTACCCGAAAGCCTCGATCCTGCGCTCGGTGGTGGCTCCGGCGTTCGGTGGCGACACGCTGTGGGCGAACACCGCGACCGCGTACAACGAACTGCCGACTGAATTGCGCGAACTGGCGGACAAGCTGGTGGCCGTGCACAGCAACGAGTACGACTACGCCGCCGTGAAGCCGGACGTGTCGGCGGAGAAACTCGAGCGCTATCGCAAGATCTTCACCTCGACGGTTTACGAGACCGAGCACCCGGTGGTCCGTGTGCACCCGATCAGCGGCGAAAAGAGCTTGCTGCTGGGGCATTTCGTCAAACGCATCAAGGGCTATTCCCAGGCTGATTCGGCGCACCTGTTCGGCTTGCTGCAAAGTCATGTGATCCGCCAGGAAAACGTCGTGCGCTGGCGCTGGAAGGCCGGTGATGTGGCGATCTGGGATAACCGCTCGACCCAGCATTATGCGATTGATGACTACGGTACTCAGGATCGGGTGGTGCGTCGGGTAACGCTCAAAGGGGAAGTGCCGGTCGGGGCGAATGGACAGCGTAGTCAGACCATCAAAGGCGCTGAAATCGTCGGCGTCTGATCGGGCCTTATCGCGAGCAGGCTTGTTCCCACAGGTTTACGGCGCACGCAAATCCTGTGGGAGCGAGCTTGCTCGCGATGCTTTTAATCACCAAACGCCAATCTGCACCATCTTCTCGGTCTCCGGCTCCCCATAACGAAACCGCTGCCCCCGCAAATCAATCTCTTGATGACTGATCGTCGTGCGGCGCTTCAACCCGCGCACCCACTCGAACAGATACCCCGCATGCTCCTCGCGCACTGCCGCATACGCCGGATGCGCGCCCAGATCCTGCAGCTCCTGCGGATCATCCAACAGATCGAAAAGCTGCGGCCGGAAGCCGTCGTACGCCAGGTATTTCCAGCGCTCGCTGCGCACCATGGTCATGCGGCAGCGGTCGATCGGCTGGCCCAGTCGCTCACGTGCCGGGGCCTGAAAGGCGTAGTCGTATTCGCTGATCGCATAGCGGCGCCAGTCGGGATTCTCGCCGTGTAGCAGCGGAATCAACGAGCGACCTTCCAGTCGATGCTCGGCACCCCTCACACCCAGGGCTTCGAGAAAGGTCGGCACGCCGTCGATGGTTTCCGCCAGGCGTTCGTCCACCGTGCCCCGCGTGACATCCGCCGCCGCACGCGGGTCGCGCACGATCAAGGGGACGCCCACCGCCTGCTCCAGCAAAAACTCCTTCTCGCCCAGCCAGTGATCGCCCAGAAAGTCGCCGTGATCGCTGGTGAACACGATCAGCGTGTCTTCCCAGCGTCCGTTGCTTTGCAGGAAATCGAACAGTCGCCCCAACTGATCATCGACCTGTTTGACCAGGCCCATGTATGTCGGGATCACGTTCAGTCGTACCGGATCTTTGGAGAAATTCAGGCTTTCCTCATGCTGGCGAAAGGCCTGATAGACCGGATGGTCGCTTGGAGAGGCATTACGTACCGGTTCGAGAATCGATTTCGTACTGTACAAAGTGTGGTACGGAGCCGGTACGATGTAAGGCCAGTGGGGTTTGATATAGGACAGGTGTAAAAACCACGGTTTTTCACCTTGCTCACCGATGAAGTCGATGGCTCGATTTGTAGTGTAGACAGTCTCTGAATGTTGCTCGGGAATTCGCGCTGGCAAATGGGCATTGCGCATTTTCCAGCCACTGAGGATTTCGCCGTTGTCGCCTTCGGCCGCGTTGGCCCAGTCGTGCCAGGGGTTGCGCCCTTCGAAACCCTGCTCGCGCAGGTAATGGGTGTAAGGCGCGGATTCGCGTTTGTCATCGAACAGCGGATCGTCGGGGAAGATGCCGTCGTGACGAAAGTACGGCTCGAAGCCGACTTCGTTGAGCACTTCGGCCTGGGCGCTTTCAGGGTTGATCGCCAATCGCTGCAAGGCGTCCACGTTGGCCGTGGCGTGGGTCTTGCCGACCAGCGCAGTACGAATGCCGTGGGGGCGCAGGTAATCGCCGATGGTCAGTTCTTCCAACGGCAGCGGCACGGCGTTCCACGCCACTTGATGGCTGCTGACATAGCGCCCGGTGTAGGCCGACATCCGCGACGGCCCGCAGATCGTGCCCTGTGTATAGGCGCGGCTGAAGCGCACGCCGGCGGTGGCCAGGCGATCAATGTTCGGGGTGTGCAGGTGCGGGTGGCCGTAGCAGGACAGGTAATCGCGGCGCAGTTGATCGCACATGATGTACAGCACGTTGCGCACGGGGTTTTGCGGGTTGGACATGGGGTTCACCAGTCAGAAAGACAGGCGAGGTTTTTCGCTTTCGGCAAGGGTGTTCGGCAAGTGCATTCGGGGAATGTGCTTCATGCAAGAAATGCATCGGCGCCTGCACAGGTCTCTTCGCGAGCAAGCTCGCTCCCACTGTGGTTTTTTGGCGGATAGAGAATTTGTGATCGACATCGATCCTGTGGGAGCGAGCTTGCTCGCGAAGAGGTCAAGTCAGACGGCGAGGTTCGCCAGTGAACACACCTCTTCTTCCGCCGCATCAATTGCCTTGATCTGCTCGATCATCGCCTCGGCCAACGGTGACAGCCGATACCCGGCGCGGCTGACGATTCCGTAACGGGTGTAAAGCTCCTCCAGATCATCCGCCAACCCTTCGATCTTCAAGCACACCAGCTCACCCCGGGCCTGATGCAGCGCATCCGAATAGGCGCCGACGATGCCGATTGCATCGGAGCGCAGCACCACACCGAGCAGGCTGGCGCTGTTTTCACATTCCACATTCGGGACGAAATCCGGCCGGCCACTGAGGTCGACGATGACCTTGCGCAGGTTCGGCGGACGAATGCTCACGGCCAGTGGATAACTCATCAATTGCTCGGTCGTGACCCGATCCGATGCGGCGAGCGGATGCCCGGCGCGGCAGCAGAAATGCCATTTACGCGGCCGCAAGCGGTGGGTCAGATAATCCGGATCTGCCTCGAAGTGCCGAGTGTCGGCGACGAAGAATTCGAACTCCTCGCTAAAGAGTCTTTTGCTCAGGCTCTGCCAGTCATCAACCTGGTAATGCACCCGCGCTTTCGGGTAGCGGCCGATGAAGCTGCCGATCGCTCGCGGGATCAATCCTGCCGCCGGCGCCGGGCCGCAACCGAAGCGCAATTCCCCCGCTTCCAGCCCGTTGAACTGGCTGATCTCGTTGGCCATCTGCTGCGCACCGCTGACCAGCCGCCGCGCGTGTTCAAGCAGCACCTGGCCCTGTTTGGTCGGCGGCAATTCCTTGCGCCCGCGATCCACCAACTGGCAACCGACGCTGTGTTCCAGCGCCTGAATGCTGCGGCTGAATGCCGACTGCGACAGGTTCACCGCCTGCGCGCCCGCGACGAAGCTGCGTTGTTCGGCGAGGGCGATGAAGTGTCTGAGTTGGCGCAAGTCGATATGCATTTTTCACATAAAAAATATCCGGGAAATGCATTGGATATGCATTAGGTCGACTCCTTATAAAGGCAATCTCTTATGCAGTAAATCTTTGTAAAAACATAAATAAATAACTTAAAGGAATATGCGGCACGGAAGATGTCTGCGTGTTTTTTGACCAGGAGCAGCCCCATGAGTCCGTTGAACCTCGCTTCACCGCCGCCGCCACGACGGCTCAAACGTCTGCCTCTGGCCCTGTTGCTGGCGGGGAGTGCCAGTTGGACCCACGGCTACGCTGCTGAAACGGAAACCCCTGTGCCGGCACCGGCAGGCAAGACCGCAACCGCCACTTCGCAACTGGAAACCGTGACCGTCACCACCCGCCGTCGCGAAGAAAGTTCTCAGGACGTGCCAACGCCCATGAGCGTGGTCAGCGGCACGACTTTGGAGACGCAACGGGTCTACCGAATCCAGGATCTGCAGCAACTGGTGCCCAGCGTCAACGTCGCCTACATGCATGCGCGCCAGTCCAGCGTGTCGATCCGGGGCCTGGGCAACAACCCGGCCAGTGACGGTCTGGAAGGTAGCGTCGGGCTGTACATCGACAACGTTTATCTGGGTCGCCCGGGGATGGCGGTGTTCGACCTGATGGACATCGAACAACTCGAAGTCCTGCGCGGGCCGCAAGGGACGTTGTTCGGCAAGAACACCACCGCCGGGGTGATCAACATCAGCACCCGCGCGCCGAGTTTCACCCCGGAACGCAGCATCGAAACCTCGGTCGGCGAGGACGGTTATTTCCAGACCAAGGGCACAATTTCCGGGCCGCTCAACGATGTGCTGGCCGGGCGTTTGTCGGCCTATCGCACCCGCAGCGACGGCGACATCAAGAACGAATTCAACGGCCATGACTTGAACGGCGGCTCCCGCGACGGCTTCCGTGCGCAGTTGCTGTTCAAGCCCAACGAAAACTTCAATCTGCGTTGGATCGGTGATTACAACGAAGAGGATTCCAGCGCCGGCACCCGCGTGTTGTACAACACCGGTCCGACCATCAATGGCGTCAATCTCTACTCGGCCCGCGCCGCCGCTGCCGGCGCGACGCTGGTCAACGGCTCGCACCGCAAGGTCAATCTGGACAGCGACCAGCACGTCACCGTGCATCAGGGCGGCACGTCGGTGGAGGCCAATTGGGCCCTGCCGAGCGACTTCACCCTGACCTCGGTCAGTTCGTACCGCTTCTGGAATTTCACTCCGCGCAACGACGATGGCCTCAATGTGCCGGCCACCTACAACGCCGGGGTGTCGGTGGAGGACAAACAGTATTCCCAGGAATTTCGTCTCGCGTCGCCCAAGGGCGAGTTCTTCGATTACGTCCTCGGTGCCTACTATTTCGGCTCGGACCTGGACAACAAATCCTTCGCCTATTACGGCCCGCAGGCGGACATCTGGAACGGCACGCCACGGGGCGCGCTGGCCAACGTCAACAGCGTCGGCCATGGCCACATCAAGACCGACAGCTTCGCGCTGTTCGCCCAAGGCACCTGGCATCTGACCCCGCGTCTGGATTTCACCGCCGGGGTGCGTGGCACCTATGAAGAGAAGAACGCCTGGGTCAATCGTGATGCGCCGGTCGGTGGCGCCGCTGTCACGGGTGCCGCAGCCACCGCGCGGCGCGGCCGTACCGGCGCCTACGATTCCGGCGACCTGAACCAGTACAGCTCCAGCCCGTCCGGATTGCTCAACCTGAGCTATCGCTTCACCGATGACCTGCTCGGCTACGCCACGTTGTCCCACGGCGAAAAATCCGGTGGGGTCAACCTTGTGGTCGGCTCGGCCCCGACCGCTGGCGCCGACTCGCTGCTGATCGGCACCGAGCGCGCCAACAACGCCGAACTCGGCTTCAAGAGCACGCTGTGGGATCGGCGTTTGCAGCTCAACGCCAACGTGTTCTGGACTCAGGTCAACGCCTACCAGACCAACGCCTACGACGACGTCAACCGGGTGCAATACCTGACCAACGCCGGTTCAGTGCGCTCGCGCGGCGTGGAGTTCGAGAGCACCGTGATCCCGTTGCGCGGCCTGACGCTGAACTTCAACGGCTCGTACAACGACGTCAGTTACCTCTCGTACAAGGACGCCCCATGCCCGCCGGAAGTCAGCCAGGCACCGGGTGCTCCAGCCTCTTGCGACCTCAGCGGTCATCAGGTGGTCGGCGCCTCGAAATGGATCGGCAACGCCAACGGCAAGTACGAATGGAATCTGGATAACGGTCTGCAACCTTATGTCACCGGCAGCTACGCCTTCCGCTCCAAAGCAGTAGGCACGGTCGAGGATTCCGACTACGGCCAGATCCCGAGTTACGCCGTGGTCAACCTCTCCACCGGCCTGCGCGGCGATTTCAATCAGGGTCAGTGGGACATCTCGCTGTGGCTGAAAAACGCCTTCGACAAAACCTACTACACGACCCTGTGGACTGGCGGTAACGGCGGCTATGAAGGCCTGCTCGGTACGCCGCGTACCCTCGGCGTCACCGGTCGCTACGACTTCTGATCGATCCTTCAAGGAGCTGCATCATGTTGCGCATCAAAACCGCTTTACCGGTGTTGTTGTCCGGCGCAGTGCTCAGTGCCGGGGCGCTTGCCGCACCCAGCGTCTACCCCACGGGCGTTACCCGTTACGACCCGGCCAAGGCCTTCAATCAATATGTGATCTTCAGCGGTGCTGACAAGCAGACGCACCTGATCGACATGAACGGCAACGAGGTCAAGAACTGGCCGCAGTCGGGTTTCCCGTCGGCGATCATCGACCCGCAACTGGTCGGTGGCGAGCGCGGCCATGTGTTGCTGCAACTGAGCGAAAAGGATCCGGGCAAGCTCGGCTCCGCCGGCAATGGCCTCGGCAATCAGAGCGTCGGCGAGCTGGACTGGAATGGCAAAGTCGTCTGGCAGTGGGGCGACAAGGCCCCCGGTGGCGCCGCGCAACAGCATCACGATCAGCGTCGCCTGAGCAACGGCAACACCGTGGTGCTGGCGAACAAGGTGCACAAGGTCAAAGGCTTCAAAGTGCCCGAGGTGATCGACGATGCGATCTATGAAGTCAGCCCCGGTGGCGAGGTGAAATGGCAGTGGCTGGCGTCGGATCACTTGGACGAATTCGGCTTCACCGCCGAGCAGTTGAAGCTGGTGCGCGCCAGTGAAAATCCGGATTACCTGCACATCAACAACCTCAGCCTGGTCGGGCCGAACAAGTGGTTCGATGCCGGCGACAAGCGCTTCAATCCGGACAACCTGCTGATCGATTCGCGCAACGCCAACTTCATCGCGATCATCGACAGGCAGAACGGCAAAGTGGTCTGGCGCCTGGGGCCGAATCTGCCGTTGGCCAATCCGAAAACCGCGCAAAAAATCCCGCGCCCGGTGGACCAGTTCGTCGGCCAGCATGACGCGCACATTATCCCGGCCGGACTGCCCGGTGCGGGCAATCTGCTGGTGTTCGACAACCAGGGTTCGGCGGGTTACCCGAACGTCACGCTGGGGCTGATTTCCGGTTCGCGGGTGCTGGAGATCGACCCGGTGAAAAATGAAATCGTCTGGCAGTACAGCGCGGCGAATTCAAAGCAGCCGGGGTGGGCGTTTTACAGCTCGTTCATCAGCAGCGCGCGGCGCTTGCCCAACGGCAATACGCTGATCGATGAAGGCATGAACGGGCGGTTCTTCCAGGTGACAGCCAGCGGTGAAAACGTCTGGGAATACGTCAGCCCTTATCTGGGCAAGGCACCGGGCAGCGACGCGATCAGCAACTGGGTCTATCGGGCCCTTCCTGTGAGTTATGACTGGGTGCCGGCAGGTACGCCGCGCTCGGAAACGGCAGTGATTGCGCCGGCCATCGGTGTGCAACAAACCAATGCCAGTCGTTAGTTATCAAGACTGTTCACAATCGAAATAAGTTATGAATGACTTGAATAGTGCATATAGCAATTTCGTTGAAAAGTCGCGTGGACAACAAATGAATGTCCAACCATCCTGTGTGTCGTGAGTTTCCAGGAGGAAACTTGCTCTCATCGGAAGACACTTATCCAACGATAAAGGAAATCTCGTTATGTCGAGCATTAATGGCACTTATGTAAATGCCAACTCTGGCGCCAAGCTGGTTATCACCGACGGTAATGATTCCAATGGCAGCTTCAGCGGCACCCTCAGCCAGGGTGGCGTGAATTACGACATCCGTTACGGGAACTACCACTTCCAGAACAGTACCGGCAACCCGACCACAATCGCGGTGCTGGCTCAGAACGGAAATAGTGGTTATCAGACCTGGACGCTGTTTTCGCCTGATCACAACTACGCGAAACTCCGGGCTACCGGCTCGCGCGTGAACTTCGATGGTGAAGTTGTGAACTTGGGTGGTGAGTTTCTGAAGCAATAAGAAATTCCGTAAATCGAAGGCCGATGTATTAAACATGCATCGGCCTTTTTGTTTGTCTTTTAAAAAGTTCGTCAACTATCACCTTGGTATTAGTTGTCACTGAATCCCGGGTCATCGATAACCCGATGCCTTGGATGAATACTTTTTATGCCGGCAAAGCATGTCGATTTCGGCGAATCGCTGGAAGCCTTGCGGGCCGTGGCTTTGGCGGAAATGACCGTTTTATATATTCCATAAAACTCTATTCATAACATAAAAGATTACTTTCGGAGATAAGCGTCTAGCCCAATGATTGACCCATCGATCTTGCCGTGGGGGATTCAACAAGCGGCGAATCGGCTACGCGAAAAAACGCAAAGAGACCGCAGGGAGTAAATCAATGGGCAATGTCCAGACCGCCGCCAGTGCACAGGAGGTGCTGTGGCGCCAGGCGCCGAGCGGCGAGTTGGTCGATCTCGGCCGGCCCCATCGCGTGCCGTTGGGGCAGCTGCGTTTGCAGCGCGCGCCCAAGGGCATTCTGAGCCGCCGCGAAACGATTCTGCTCGGCGTTCTGGCGCTGGTGGTGCACGGCGCAGTGATCTACTGGATCAACCAGCATCCGACACCGGCGCTGCCGATCGTGCCGCCGGAAATTCCACCGATGACCATTGAGTTTTCGCGCCCGGCACCACCGGCACCACCTGTGGTTGTACCGCCGCCACCGGCACCTGTGGTCGAGCCACCGCCGCCAGTGGAAGACGAACTGGCAACCAAGCCACCACCGAAACCGAAGCCGATCCCCAAACCGAAACCGGTCGCCAAACCTGTACCGAAACCAGCGCCAAAAGCGGTCGAGCAACCACCGGCTCCGCCACAACCGGCCGCTCCGGTCGCCGCGCCGGCGCCACCTGCACCACCGGCACCTGCTCCGGTGACGCCGGCCTCGGCCAACGCGGCGTACCTGAAGAACCCGGCGCCGGAATATCCGTCGCTAGCCCAGCGTCGCGGTTGGGAAGGCACGGTGTTGCTGCGGGTGCACGTGTTGGCCAGCGGCAAACCGGGCGAGATCCAGATTCAGAAAAGCAGTGGCCGGCAACAGCTCGACGACGCGGCGCTGGACGCCGTGAAGCGCTGGAGTTTCGTGCCGGCCAAGCAGGGTGATGTCGCCCAGGACGGCTGGGTCAGCGTGCCCATCGATTTCAAGATTCATTAATTGGTAATCAGCCGGCTTTATTCTCGCGGTGTGTCTGTAACCGTCATCGCGAGCAAGCTCGGCTCCCACACACGAGGGAACACATCATGACGTTACTGGCATCTCCACTGGAATCCATTGAAAGCGCGGTGATCTGGCTGCTGGTGGTCTTCTCTGTCGCCACCTGGGGCCTGGCACTGCTCAAGGCTGTGCAGTTCGGCCGGTTGAAGGCGCAGGACCGCAAATTTCACAAGCGCTTCTGGGCGGCGTCGAGTCTGGACTCCGCCGCCGAGTTGAGCGAAACCCAGCCCGGCGCGGCAGCGCGGGTGGCACAGGCCGGTTATGCGGCGATTCAAGTGGGCGAGGCGCCGCAGGCCAATGACCTGAGCCAGGCGATCAACCATCAGGATCGCCTCGAACGTGCCTTGCGCCAGCAGATCGTCCGCGAACGCCGTTCGCTGGAAACCGGTCTGGCGGTGGTCGCGAGTATTGGCAGCACCTCGCCGTTCATTGGTCTGTTCGGCACGGTGTGGGGAATCATGGAAGCGTTGAAAGGCATCAGCGCGGCGGGCTCGGCGAGCCTGGAAACGGTCGCAGGGCCCATCGGTGCAGCGCTGGTCGCCACCGGTGTGGGGATCGCGGTCGCGGTGCCGGCGGTGCTGGTTTACAACTACTTTTTGCGTCGTCTGAAACTGACGGCGGCGGACCTGGACGACTTTGCCCACGACTTCTACAGCCTGGCGCAAAAGAGCGCGTTCCGCGTGCTGGTCCACCCGACCGCGCACAAGACTGCCGCCCAGGGCAACGCAACGAAAGTGAAGGAGGCGTCCTGATATGGCCTTCTCCACGCAAGACAGCGACGAGGTGCTGAGCGAGATCAACGTGACGCCGCTGGTGGACGTGATGCTGGTGCTGCTGGTGGTGTTCATCGTCACCGCGCCGCTGCTGACCAACGCGATACCGATCAACCTGCCGAAGACCGAAGCGGTGGCGCCGGTCGAGCAGAAAGACCCGTTGGTGGTGAGCATCGACGGTGCTGGAAAACTGTTTATCAACAAGGACGAAATCCAGCCGGACCTGCTGGAGTTCAACCTCAAGTCGGCCAAGGCCAAGGACCCGGAAGTGCGCGTGCAATTGCAGGCAGACGACGGGGTGAACTACGGCGAAGTGGCGCGAGCCATGGCTTCGATTGAGCGGGCGGGCATCACCAAGCTGTCGGTGATCACTGCACGATAAGGGTTTCACGTTTTTCCGGGGCCGTCTCCTTGGCAGGGTGCGGCCCCTTTTTTGTTCGTTGCTTAATATTCTTTTCAGGTCTTAATAAATAGCTTCTTATTCCTTAACGAATATAAATCCCGTCCCTATACTCGTTCAGGAACAGACACGACGCAGGAGAGCTCCCCCATGCGCAACGAATCAATCCGTTATCTGATTGTGCCGGGCTGGCAAGGATCGCCAGAAGATCATTGGCAAACCCACTGGCAGAACAGCCTGCCCAACAGCGCGCGGGTGGAGCAGGCCGACTGGCTGACGCCGCGTCGTGAAGACTGGGTCGCGGCACTGGCCGAGGCGATTGCCGCCGACAGCTCGCCGGTGATTCTTATCGCGCACAGCCTGGGCTGCATCACCGTGGCGCACTGGGCGGCCACCGCGCCGCTGCACCACTTGCGTCAGGTGCGCGGGGCGCTGCTGGTTGCGCCGGCGGATGTCGAGCGCCCGGCTTGCGTGCCGGCACTGCGCAATTTCGCGCCGATCCCGACCGATCTGCTGCCCTTCCCGAGCCAGGTCGTCAGTTCCGACAACGACGCCGCCGTCAGTGCGCCGCGTGCGCTGGAACTGGCGCGCAACTGGGGCGCCGAGGCGGGGATTCTCGCAGGCGCTGGCCATATCAACGTGAAGTCCGGGCATCAACGCTGGGAGCAGGGATTCGCTTATCTGTATCGCCTGCAAAACCGCATGGAACACCACGCCCGGCGCCGTGCCTGACCATTTTTATTTTTTCAACGCCCCCGTCTCCCGGCGATTTGGGGCGGGAGTCTGCCATGAGTTTTGAAACCTTCGGTCAGCCGTTGCTGACCTTTCCCGATGCGGAAAAAAGTCCCCTGAGCATTCGCGCCAAGGCGCTGGTGTTCGTCGATCCACGTTCGCGCCAGTTGCGCGAGGAAATGGCCCAGCTCGCACCGCGCTCGATCTCGGTGTTGATTCGCGGCGAGACCGGCACCGGCAAGGAATTGCTCGCCCGCCACATCCACCGTGCCAGTGATCGCAGCGGGCTATTTGTCTCGGTCAATTGCGGCGCGATCAGCCCGACCTACGCAGATGCCGAATTGTTCGGCTACGCCGCCGGCAGTTACAGCGGTTCGGCCAGCAGTCGCGCCGGCTGGTTCGGTTCCGCCAATGGCGGCACCTTGTACCTGGACGAGATCGGCGACCTGCCGCTGCCGATCCAGATCAAGTTGCTATCCGCACTGGAAAATCACGAAGTCACCCGCGTGGGTGCGCATCAACCGAGCCCGGTGGACGTGCGTCTGGTGGCGGCGACCAGCATCGATCTGGCGCAAGCGGTGGCGGCGGGGAAATTCCATGAGCGGCTTTATCACTATCTCAGCGAAGGGCATCTGGAACTGCCGGCATTGCGCGCGCGGGTCGGCGATATTCTGTCGCTGGCCGAGTACTTCCTCGGCATCTACAGCCAGCGCCTGGATCTGCCGGTGCCGCTGATCAGCGAAGCGGCGCAACAGGTGCTGGAACAGCACAGCTGGCCGGGCAACACCCGGGAACTGGAAAACGTCATTCATTTTGCGCTGCTGGTGAGCACCGGCGACGAAATCCTGCCGGAGCACCTGAACCTGCCGGAGGTGTCTGGGCCGCAGGTTCAGATCGAGCGTCAGGTGGCGAGCGTGAGCCTCAACGGCACCGTCGAAGAACGTAAGGCATTGAAAGAATTGCTGTTGAGCCTGAGCGAGGCGTTGTAACCATTTTGTTCAGCATGAACAAAATGGAATATGAAGCTGAATAAACGTTATTGTCCGGGAATAAAAAATCCCGGTATTGTCCGCTTCACGCCAGCAGTAGCACATCGCTGGCACACGTATTAATGCCGTCGTCGATGACGACCGATTTTCGATAAGGACACTGCATGAAAAAGGTTCTGTTGTTTACCGCATTGGCGGCTGCTCTGACTGCTTCCCTGGCCCAGGCCGGCGAGAAACTGGTGGTTGCCGCGACGCCGGTGCCGCACGCCGAAATCCTCGAACTGATCAAGCCGACCCTCGCCAAAGAAGGCGTGGATCTGGAAATCAAGGTCTTCACCGACTACGTACAGCCAAACGTACAGGTGGGCGAGAAGCGTCTGGACGCCAACTACTTCCAGACCCTGCCGTACCTGAACAGCTTCAACCAGGGCAAATACAAGGACGACAAGGCCAAGTACCTGGTGACCGTGCAAGGTGTTCACGTTGAACCGTTCGGT
This sequence comes from Pseudomonas koreensis, assembly GCF_025447595.1. Classification (GTDB taxonomy): domain Bacteria; phylum Pseudomonadota; class Gammaproteobacteria; order Pseudomonadales; family Pseudomonadaceae; genus Aquipseudomonas; species Aquipseudomonas koreensis_H. The sequence goes on from NZ_JAOEJU010000013.1 coordinate 36,402, forward strand.
GGCTACTCGAGCAAGTACAAGACCCTGGCCGAACTGCCGGACGGCGCCACCATCGCCATTCCGAACGAAGGCAGCAACAGCGGTCGCGCACTGATCCTGCTGCAGAAGGCCGGCCTGATCGAACTGAAAGATCCGAAGAACGCCCTGGCGACGCCAAAAGACATCGCCAAGAACCCGCACAACTTCAAGTTCAAGGAACTGGAGTCGGCCCTGTTGCCGCGTGTTCTGAAAGAAGTCGATCTGGACATGATCAACACCAACTACGCTCTGGAAGCCAAGCTGAACCCGACCAAGGACGCCCTGGTGATCGAAGGCGCTGATTCGCCTTACGTGAACTTCCTGGTTGCCCGTGAAGACAACAAGAACAGCGACGCCATCAAGAAACTGGCCGCTGCCCTGACCAGCCCTGAAGTCAAAGCGTTCATCGAGAAGAAATACAACGGCGCGGTACTGCCGGCGTTCTGATCCGACGCAACAGCAACCCCCTTCAAGGTTGAAAAAAACGCCGATGACCAGCGATGGTTATCGGCGTTTTTTCTTGCGTGTGGATAACTCAGGCAGCGCTGGTTTTCAGCGCCCTGCGCAAGGCCACCAGCCATTTCACGAAATCCTGCGGGTCCGGTCGCTGCGGCACTTTTACGTCCATGTTCTCTTCCTTGTTATGGGGTTGGCCGGGGGAGTCTGGCCAAAAGCTGTTCGTCCTTGGAGGGCTTATATGAAAAAAAGATCCGTCCTACAGCGAAAGGAAAAATAGCCTTCTTATTCTGTCGGGGCAAACCCGCAGGATAGTTTTTTGCGTGATATCAATATGCTTTAACGGTATTTAAATTCTTTTTCTTATACCTTTAAAGTCGGTGCCTGCCGGACAATTACCCGCTGTCCATGGACTGCACCACCGTCGCTTACCGAGCGGCGTCAGGATGTTTCATGACCTTCGATTACGCATTTATCCTCAGCACCCTGCCGGCGTTTCTCAAGGCCGTGGGCGTGACGCTGCAGGTCGGTTTGATCGCCATTGGCACCTCGCTGCTGGTGGCGCTGCTCAATGCGACGATTCTGGTGTTCCGCACGCCTTACCTGCAAAAACTGGTCGGGCTGTATGTGGAGCTGGCGCGCAACACGCCGCTGCTGATCCAGCTGTTCTTCGTCTACTTCGCGCTGCCGGCCCTCGGGATCAAGGTTTCCGGATTCACTGCGGCGATCATCACCATGACTTTCCTCGGCGGCGCCTACCTCACCGAAGTGCTGCGCGCCGGCGTCGATGCGGTGCCCCAGGCGCAACTGGAATCCGGGCGCTCCATCGGTTTGTCCCACGGCCAGTTGCTGCGCTACGTGATCCTGCCGCAAGCGGGGATCCTCAGCCTGCCTTCGCTGTTCGCCAATTTCATTTTCCTGCTCAAGGAGACCACCGTGGTCTCGGCCGTGGCGGTGCCGGAGATTCTCTACACCACCAAAAGCTACATCGCGCTCTACTACAAAACCTACGAAATGCTCGCCGTGCTGACGCTGATCTGCGTGCTGCTGTTCCTGCCGCTGTCGCTGCTGTTGAGCCGTCTGGAAAGGAGGCTCCAGCATGGCCAGTTCGGGTCTTGAACTGCTCTGGGTGTCGTTGCCGCAACTGGCCAAAGGCGCCGGGCAAACCCTGTCGATCTCGTTCCTCAGTATCGCCATCAGCACCGTCGGCGGCGTGCTCTACGGCGTGCTGCGCACGCTCAACGTGCGGTGGCTGAACGCGCTGCTGCGAATCTATCTGGAGCTGTTCCGGGCGATCCCGGTGCTGGTCTGGTTGTACCTGCTGTTTTTCGGTCTGCCGATTTTCTTCGGTCTGAGCCTGCCGAGCTTCTGGTGCGCGGTGTTGGTGCTGTCGCTGTGGGGCGCCAGCGAGGTTGGCGAAGTGGCGCGCGGTGCGTTGCATTCGTTGCCGCGCGGGCAGCGTGAGGCGGGGCTGTCGATCGGCCTGAACGCGGCGCAGCTCTACGGCTACGTGCTGTTGCCCCAGGCGCTGAAACGCATGACGCCGCCGACCATCAACGTCTACACGCGGATCATCAAGACCAGTTCGCTGGCGGTGCTGATCGGCGTTGTCGATGTGATCAAGGTCGGCCAGCAGATCATCGAACGCACCTACGAATCGGTGCTGATCTACGGCGCGCTGTTCCTGTTTTTCTTTTTCATCTGCTACCCGCTGTCGGCCGCCTCGCGCGTGCTGGAGCGGCGCTGGACGCAAGCATGAGCGCATTGATCGAGTTTCAGGGTTTCAACAAATTCTTCGGCGAACAGCAGGTGCTCAAGGGCATCGACCTGCAAGTGAAATCCGGTGAAGTCATCGTCATCCTCGGCCCCAGCGGCTGCGGCAAAAGCACCCTGCTGCGTTGCCTCAATGGTCTGGAAACCGCCCACAGCGGCCACCTGAAATTTGCCGGCCGTGAATTGCTGGACAAGGCCACCGACTGGCGCGAAGTGCGTCAGCAGATCGGCATGGTGTTTCAGAGTTATCACCTGTTTCCGCACATGAGCGTGCTCGACAATTTGCTGCTCGGCCCGCTCAAGGTGCAGAAACGCGAACGCCGCGAAGCACAGCAACAAGCCGAAGCGTTGCTTGAGCGCGTGGGCCTGTCGGACAAGCGCGACGCCTTCCCGCGCCAGCTCTCCGGTGGCCAGCAGCAACGCATCGCCATCGTCCGTTCGTTGTGTATGAACCCGCGGGTCATGCTCTTCGACGAAGTCACTGCCGCCCTGGATCCGGAGATGGTCAAGGAAGTGCTGGAAGTGATTCAGGGCCTGGCTCGCGAAGGCATGACCCTGTTGATCGTCACCCACGAAATGGCCTTCGCCCGCGCGGTGGCCGATCGCATCGTGTTCATGGATGGCGGGCGCATCCTTGAACAGAACCCGCCCGAGCTTTTCTTTACGAACCCGCAAACCGCACGCGCGCAGCAGTTCCTGGAGAAGTTCTCCTACGTCGAAGCGCTGACTTCAACGACTTCGCCTACAACGACTCAAACAAAGGAACTGGAACTGCCATGAAAACTGCCAAAGCCCTATTCGCACTCCCGCTGATCAGCCTCGCGCTGCTGGCCGGCTGCAACAAGACCGAAGAACCGGCCAAGCCGAAAGTCGCCAGCGAAAGCACCGCGCCGGCCGGTTACCTGGACAAGATCAAGGCCCGCGACAAACTGATCGTCGGCGTGTTTACCGACAAGCCGCCGTTCGGTTTCGTCAACGAAGCGGGACGCTACGTCGGCTTCGATACCGACATCGGCCGTCAATTCGCCAAGGATCTGCTGGGCGATGAAAACAAGGTCGAGTTCGTGGCCGTGGAACCGGCGAGTCGCATTCCATTCCTGCAAAGCGACAAGGTCGACCTGATCCTCGCCAATATGACCGTGACCCCGGAGCGCAAGGAGGCGGTGGAATTCACCAACCCGAACCTCAAGGTCGCGGTGCAGGCGCTGGTGCCGCAGGGCAGCGAAGTGAAAAAGCTGGATGATCTGGCGACCCGCACCACCATCGTCACCACCGGCACTACCGCCGATATCTGGCTGACCAAGAACCACCCGGACTGGAAACTGCTGAAGTTCGAGAAAAACTCCGAGTCCCTCCAAGCCTTGGCCAACGGCCGTGGCGACGCTTACGCGCAGGACAATCTGGTGCTGTTCAGCTGGGCCAAGCAGAACCCGGGCTACCGTGTGCTGGATGAAAAGCTCGGTGCCGAAGCACCGATTGCGCCGGCGGTGAAGAAGGGCAATATCGAATTGCGCGATTGGGTGAACGCGGAGTTGGCCAAGCTGGGCGAAGAGAAATACCTGCTCAAGCTGTATGACCAATATGTGCGCAAAGAGCTGAGCGATGACACCAAGCCTGAGAGCGTGATTGTCGAAGGCGGGAAGTGGCAGGGCTAATCAGGCCAGTTCCACGCCGGCTCATCCAGAACCCTCTGCCCGACGATCCCCGTCTGGCCGAGGGTTTTTTCCAGCACGATGCAATTGCATTCCGGGTCTTCCTGCAACGCCGAAATCAATCGTCGGGCATGGGACACCACCCACACCTGACACTGCTCCGACACCCGGATGATCAAGCGTGCCAGCGCCGGCAGCAGATCCGGATGCAGGCTGGTTTCCGGCTCGTTCAGCACCATCAGCGACGGCGGGCGCGGCGTCAGCAACGCGGCGACCAGCAGCAGATAACGCAACGTGCCATCCGACAGTTCCGCCGCCGACAATGGCCGCAGCAATCCTTCCTGAAAAAACTCGATGGCAAAGCGTCCGCCCGCCAACGGTGCAATGTTCAGCCGTGCACCGGGAAACGCATCACTGATCGCCGCCTGCAACGCCTCGGGATCGCCGATCTCGCGGATGGTCTGCAACGCAGCCGCCAGATCCCGCCCGTCGTGATGCAGCACCGGCGTGCGCGTGCCCAGTTGTGGCTGGCGCACCGGGGCGTCGGCGTCGCTGCGAAAGTGATCGTAGAAGCGCCAGCGGCGGATGAACTCGCGCATCTGGAACACTTCCGGCGAGGTGCGCAGGCTGCCGACCTGATCGAACAGGCTGTCGAAGTTCGGCGTGTGCTGGGCCAGTACGTCCCAGCCACGACCCTCACGGGTGCGGATCATCGGCCCGTCGCGATCCACCAGCAGGCTGGCCGGACGATAGAGCGGTCCGGCCCAGATGCATTCCTTTTTGATTTCCGGGTCGAGGGAAAAGAACGAGAGGCTCGGTTCCGGCAATCCCAGGGCGATCGAATAGCTGAAGTCTTCCCCGGCAAAGCCCAGGCGCAGGCGCTTCACGCCTTGGCGCACGGTGGACTGGATAGGCACTTCACCGTTGCGCATGCGCCGGCTGATGGTTTCCGGCCCGGCCCAGAACGTCGAGTCCAGCCCGCCCTCACGGGCCAGCGCATTGACCACGCCGCCCTGAGCGGTTTCCGCCAGCAGCCGCAGCGCCCGGTACAGGTTGGACTTGCCGCTGCCGTTGGGACCGGTGATCAGGTTCAGGCGGCCCAGCGGGATTACCAATTTATTGATCGAGCGGTAATTGGCCACCGCGAGAGTCTTGAGCATGAAAATCCTTCTTGGGTGCCCCGAAATCCGGGTCAGGATACTCGCTGCACAGAAATGCATATATCGCCCGGACGAAGGTTGAACCCTGTTCTAAGCTCACAGTCGTATCGTCACTTGCACGTTCGTACACAGGAAGGAGTCTGCATGGCGAGTCCCGGATTGAAAACAGCGTTCATGCTGAGTCTGTTCGCTTTGCTGAGCGCATGCGGCGAGAAAAAGGCCCCGGAGGAATACCTGCCCCGGGTCTTTGTGCAGGAGGTGAACCCCGCCAATTACGCTGCCGCCGTGACCCTCACCGGCGACGTTCAGGCGCGGGTGCAGACCGAACTGTCGTTCCGTGTCGGGGGCAAGATCATCCAGCGCATGGTCGATGTCGGTGACCGCGTCTCGGCCAAACAAGTGTTGGCCAAGCTCGATCCGAAGGATTTGCAGACCAATGTCGATTCCGCCCAGGCCCAGGTGCTGGCCGAGCAGGCTCGGGTCAAACAGAGCGCCGCCGCGTTCGTCCGCCAGCAGAAACTGTTGCCCAAGGGCTACACCAGCCAGAGCGAATACGATTCGGCGCAGGCCGCCTTGCGCAGCAGCCAGAGTGCCTTGAGCGCGGCTCAGGCGCAGTTGGCCAACGCCAAGGATCAACTGAGCTACACCTCGCTGATCGCCGATGCGCCCGGGGTCATCACTGAGCGTCAGGCCGAAGTCGGCCAGGTGGTTCAGGCCACGGCGCCGATTTTCAGCCTGGCCCGGGACGGTGACCGCGACGCCGTATTCAACGTTTACGAATCCCTGCTGGCTGAACGGCCGGCGGAGCGGTCGATCGTCGTCAGCCTGCTCGACAACCCCGCCATCAAGACCACCGGCACCGTGCGCGAAATCACCCCGGCGGTGTCCGCGCAGTCCGGCACGGTGCAGGTCAAGGTCAGCCTCGACAGCCTGCCGCAAGGGATGCAACTGGGCTCGGTGGTGAGCGCCACGGCCAAGGGCACCGGCAAGTCGGCCGTTGAATTGCCGTGGTCGGCGCTGACCAAGAACGTCAGCGATCCGGCGGTGTGGATGGTCGACGATAAAGGTGAAGCGCAGTTGTATAACGTCACCGTCAGCCGCTACCTGATCGGCAAGGTCATCATCAGCGAGGGCCTCAAGGGCGGGGAAAAAGTCATTGTCGCGGGAGGGCAATTGCTGCATCCGGGCATGAAGGTCGAAATTGCCGAAAACACCTACAAGGATCTGCAACCGGGAGCACAGCCATGAAGCGTCTGGTGCTGTTATCCATTGGCGTGTTGCTGGCCGCCTGCTCGAAAAGCGAGCCACCGCCGGAACCGGTACGGCCGGTGTTGTCGGTCAAGGTCGAAGCGTTGAGCGAAGAAAACCTCGGGCGTTTCGCCGGCAGCATTCAGGCGCGCTATGAAAGCAACACCGGTTTTCGTGTCGGCGGGCGCATTGCCAGCCGCAACGTCGATGTCGGTACCGAGGTGCAGAAGGGCACGCTGCTCGCCACCCTCGATCCGTCAGACCAGCAGAACCAGCTGCGTTCGGCCCAGGGCGACCTGGCGAAGGTACAGGCACAACTGATCAACGCCCAGGCCAATGCCCGCCGTCAGCAAGCGCTATTTGATCGTGGCGTCGGGGCACAAGCGCAGCTGGACATTGCCATGACGGACCTGAAAACCACCCAGGCTTCGCTGGATCAGGCGCGGGCGGCGGTCAATCAAAGCAAGGATCAACTCGATTACACCGAGCTGCGCTCTGATCACAAAGCCGTGGTGACCGCGTGGAACGCCGAAGCCGGACAAGTGGTGACGGCGGGCCAGCAAGTGGTGACCTTGGCGCAACCGGACATCAAGGAGGCCGTGATCGATCTGCCGGACACCCTGGTCGATGAGATCCCCTCCGACGTGGTGTTTCTGGTGGCCGGGCAACTCGACCCGAGCATCAACACCACAGCGACCCTGCGCGAGATCGAACCGCAGGCACAAAGTGCCACGCGCACCCGACGCGCACGGTTGACCCTGGCCAATACGCCTGACGGCTTCCGCCTCGGCACCGCGATCAGCGTCACCCTCAGCTCGGCGATCAAGCCGCGTATCGAATTGCCCGTCACAGCGTTGCAGGAGGTCGACGGCAAACCGCGGATCTGGGTCATTGACACTCAAAGCAAAACCGTCAACCCGCGCGACGTCAGCGTGATCAGCCGCACCGAAAACAGTGTGGTGCTCGCGGGGGGCGTGAAGAACGGCGAGCGCGTGGTCAGCGCCGGCGTCAACAGTCTCAAACCCGGACAAACCGTGAAACTTGACGAGGACAGTCAATGAAAGGCTCTTTCAATCTCTCCGAATGGGCCCTCAAGCATCAGTCGTTCGTCTGGTATCTGATGTTCGTCGGATTGCTCATGGGGGTGTTCTCCTACTTCAATCTGGGGCGCGAGGAAGACCCGTCGTTCACCATCAAGACCATGGTGATCCAGAGCAAATGGCCGGGCGCGACCCAGGAAGAAACCCTCAAGCAGGTCACCGACCGCATCGAGAAAAAACTCGAAGAACTCGACTCCCTCGACTACGTGAAAAGCTACACGCGCCCCGGCGAATCGACGGTGTACGTGTACCTGCGCGACACCACCAGTGCCAAGGACATACCGGAAATCTGGTATCAGGTGCGCAAGAAGATCAACGACATTCGCGGGCAGTTTCCTCAAGGCATTCAGGGGCCGGGATTCAACGACGAATTCGGTGACGTGTTCGGCTCGGTGTACGCCTTTACCGCCGACGGCCTGACCATGCGCCAGTTGCGCGATTACGTGGAACAGGCGCGGGCCGAGATTCGCAATGTGCCCGGGCTGGGCAAGATCGAGATGATCGGTCAGCAGGACGAAGTGCTCTACCTGAACTTCTCTACCCGCAAACTCGCGGCGCTGGGCATCGACCAGCGTCAGGTGGTGCAGAGCCTGCAATCGCAGAACGCCGTGACGCCGGCCGGTGTCATCGAGGCGGGCCCCGAGCGGATTTCCGTGCGGACTTCGGGGCAGTTCGCTTCGGAGAAAGACCTGGCCGAGGTCAACCTCAAACTTAACGACCGTTTCTATCGTCTGGCGGACGTGGCCGACATCACCCGTGGCTACGTCGACCCGGCCACGCCGGAATTCCGTTTCGACGGCAAACCGGCGATCGGTCTGGCGATTGCCATGCAGAAGGGCGGTAACGTCCAGGCGTTCGGCAAGGCCCTGCATCAGCGCATCGACGAACTGACCGCGGATCTGCCGGTCGGCGTCGGCGTGCACACGGTGTCCGATCAGGCCGTGGTGGTGGAGGAGGCCGTCGGTGGTTTCACCAGCGCGTTGTTCGAGGCGGTGGTGATTGTGCTGGTGGTCAGCTTCATCAGCCTCGGCGTGCGCGCCGGGCTCGTGGTGGCGTGCTCGATCCCGCTGGTGCTGGCGATGGTGTTTGTGTTCATGGAATACAGCGGCATCACCATGCAGCGGATTTCCCTCGGTGCTCTGATCATCGCCCTCGGCCTGTTGGTGGACGACGCGATGATCACCGTGGAAATGATGGTCACGCGCTTGGAAATGGGCGAGAGCAAGGAGCAGGCGGCGACGTTCGCCTACACCTCGACCGCGTTCCCGATGCTCACCGGTACGCTGGTGACGGTCGCCGGTTTCGTCCCCATCGGTCTCAATGCCAGTTCTGCCGGCGAGTACACCTACACGCTGTTCGCGGTGATTGCCGTGGCGATGATCGTGTCCTGGATCGTGGCGGTGTTCTTCGCCCCGGTGATCGGCGTGCACATCCTCAGCACCAACGTAAAGCCCCACGAGGCCGAGCCGGGGCGTGTCGGCCGCGCATTCAACAGCGGTTTGCTGTGGTGCATGCGCAATCGCTGGTGGGCCATCGGCTTCACGGTACTGATGTTTGTGTTGGCGGTGTTCTGCATGCGCTTTGTACAGAATCAGTTTTTCCCGTCCTCCGATCGACCGGAAATTCTGGTCGACCTCAACCTGCCGCAAAACGCCTCGATCGACGAGACGCGCAAGGCCGTCGACAAGCTCGAAGCCACGCTCAAGGGCGACGCGGACATCGTTCGCTGGAGCACCTACATCGGTCAGGGTGCGATCCGTTTCTACCTGCCACTCGACCAGCAATTGCAGAACCCGTACTACGCGCAACTGGTGATCGTCAGTAAGGACTTCGAAGCCCGCGAGGCTCTGAGTCAGCGCCTGCGCGAACGTCTGCACAAGGATTTCGTCGGTATCGGCAGTTACGTGCAGGCGCTGGAGATGGGCCCGCCGGTGGGGCGTCCGATCCAGTACCGGGTCAGCGGCAAGGACATCGACCAGGTGCGCAAACACGCCATCGACCTGGCGACTGAACTGGACAAGAACGAACACATCGGCGAGATCATTTACGACTGGAACGAGCCGGGAAAAGTCCTGCGTATCGACATCGCCCAGGACAAGGCGCGCCAGCTCGGGCTGTCGTCCGAAGACGTGGCGAACCTGATGAACAGCATCGTCAGCGGCGCGCCGCTGACCCAGGTCAACGACGACATCTACCTGATCAACGTGGTCGGTCGTGCGGTGAGCTCGGAACGCGGTACGCCGGAAACCCTGCAAAACCTGCAGATCGTCACGCCAAACGGCACGTCGATTCCGCTGCTGGCCTTCGCCACGGTTCGTTATGAGCTGGAGCAGCCGTTGGTGTGGCGTCGCGACCGCTTGCCGACCATCACCATCAAGGCGTCGGTGCGTGACGAGATACAGCCGACCGATCTGGTGAAAATCCTCAAGCCATCGATTGATGAGTTTGCGGCAAAACTGCCGGTCGGCTACAAGGTCGCCACCGGTGGTACGGTCGAGGAAAGTGGCAAGGCGCAGGGGCCGATTGCCAAGGTGTTGCCACTGATGCTGTTCTTGATGGCGACTTTCCTGATGATCCAGTTGCACAGCGTGCAGAAGCTGTTCCTGGTAGCGAGTGTCGCGCCGCTGGGGTTGATTGGCGTGGTGCTGGCGCTGGTGCCGACCGGTACGCCGATGGGCTTCGTGGCGATCCTGGGGATTCTGGCGTTGATCGGCATCATCATCCGCAACTCGGTGATTCTTGTGACCCAGATCGACGAGTTCGAGCGCAAAGGCTACGCGCCGTGGGATGCCGTGGTGGAAGCCACCGAACACCGGCGTCGCCCGATCCTTCTGACCGCCGCAGCGGCGAGCATGGGTATGATTCCGATTGCCCGGGAAGTGTTTTGGGGCCCGATGGCTTACGCGATGATCGGCGGGATCGTGATTGCGACCCTGCTGACACTGCTGTTTCTGCCGGCGCTGTATGTGGCCTGGTACAAGATTCGCGAGCCGAAGAAAGAGGTGCAGTAAGTCGAGCGCCTTGCGCTCATCGCCAGCAGGCTGGCTCCCACATTTGGAATGCGTTCCCCTGTGGGGGCCAGCCTGCTGGCGATGACGTCTGAATGCATTACACCGTTTTGCGCCAGACACTCGCCAGCCAGGGCTGCTGCTCACGCGGCAGCCCCGCCGGCCGGTAGTAATGCTCCAGCTCGACAAACCCGGCAGCGGTCAACAACGCGCGCCACGCTTCCAGGTCGTGATACGAGCCATAACGCGGCCCGTTCCAGCCCTCACGGTTATCCCCGCGCGGATTGGAACTGAACAGCACGCCGCCCGGTTTCAATGTCCCGTGCAATTGCTTCAAGACCCGTGGCAATTCCTGCAACGGCACATGAAACAGCACCGCATTGGCGAAGATGCCGTCGAAGCGCTCTGCCGGCAGATCCAGCTTCAGAAAGTCCTGGCACCAAACCTCACAGCCACTGTCTTCCCGAGCCATCTGCGCGAACTTCTCCGCGCCGTCGAGGCCGACGGCGACGTGACCCATCCGGGTGAACGTCTGCAAATCCCGCCCCGGCCCGCAGCCGAAATCGAGGATGGAAAACGGCGCGTCACCCTGGATGTGCCGCAACAGGGCGTCGATGTTCTGGCTGACATCGTGATCGCGGGTGCCTTCACGAAAGTCCTCGGCCACCGAGTTGTAGTGGCCGAGGGTAGTAGAGGTGATCTGTTCAAGATCGGTGGGGGTCTGCTTCATGGTCGAACCGCGCCGGCAAAGGAATCTGCCGACTATACGCCATGCCATTCAGCGCTTGTTCAACCCTCGTGCCAGGCGATCGCCGCCCAGCTGAATCACCGCCACCAGCGCTACCAGCAGCACGATCACAGTCAGCATGATCTGGCTGTCGAAGCGCTGATAGCCGTAGCGATAAGCGATGTCGCCCAGACCGCCGGCGCCAATTGCGCCGGCCATGGCCGAGGAGTTGATCATCGTCACCAGGGTGATGGTGAAACCGCCGACAATCCCCGGCAGCGCTTCGGGCAACAGCACATGCCAGACGATGTGCCAGCGCCGGCAGCCCATGGCCTGCGCGGCTTCGATCAGGCCGTAGTCGACTTCACGCAGGCTCACTTCGGCGATCCGCGCAAAGAACGGCGTGGCCGCAATGGTCAACGGCACGACTGCCGCCCACACGCCGTAGGTGGTGCCGACGATCAGGCGGGTGAACGGAATCAGCGCGACCATCAGGATCAGAAACGGGATCGAGCGAAACAGGTTCACGAATGCACCCAAGGCGCGATTGAGCACCGGCGCTTCGTAGATTCCGCCCTTGTCGCTGGTGACCAGAATCACTGCCATCGGAATACCTGCCAGCAGAGCGATCAGCGACGAAACGCCGACCATCAGAAACGTATCGATAAAACCCTGCAGCAATCGATCAAACCACATAGCCCAGCACCTCCGTGCGTTGTGCCCACTGGCCGGCACGCTCACGCAATTGCTCGGCGTTCAGCTTTGATCCCGCCACCGCCAGCAGTAATTGACCGAGCGCGTGGCCCTGGATCCGTTCCACGCCGCCCTGCAGCAATTTCACCCGACCACCGAGTGCGGCGAACAGCGCGGCCAGATCCGGTTCATCCTGCTGGCTGCCGGTGAACTGCAAACGCAGCACAACTGACGCATCGGACGACGACGGCTGCGCCTGCAAACGGCTCTGCAATTCTTCGGGCAAAGCGTGCTGCAACGGTGCAAGCAACGTCTGGCTGACCTCGTGCTGCGGGTTGCCGAACACTTCCCACACCGGGCCTTGTTCGACGATGTGGCCATGTTCCAGCACGACGACGCGGTCGCAGATTTCGCGGATCACCGCCATCTCGTGAGTGATCAGCACGATGGTCAGGCCCAGGCGTTTGTTGATCTCGCGCAGCAGGCCGAGGATCGACTGGGTGGTTTCCGGATCAAGAGCGGAAGTGGCTTCGTCGCAGAGCAAAATGTCCGGGTCGTGCACCAGCGCGCGGGCGATGCCGACACGCTGTTTCTGCCCGCCGGACAACTGCGCCGGATACGCCTTGTGCTTGGCTTGCAGGCCCACCAGTTCCAGCAGTTCGCGAACCTTTTTCTCCCGTTGTTCTTTCGGGACACCGGCGACTTTCAGCGGCAGTTCGACGTTCTGCCACACCGTTTTCGCCGACATCAGATTGAAGTGCTGGAAGATCATGCCGATCCGCCGGCGCAGGGCGACGAGGCGATCCTCGTCGTACTCGCCGATGTCCACCTGATCGATCAGCACCCGGCCCGAAGTCGGTTGTTCGAGGCGGTTGATGGTGCGGATCAGCGACGACTTGCCGGCGCCGCTGCGACCGATGATGCCGAACACTTCACCGCGCTGGATCGCCAGGTCGATGCCTTGCAGGGCGGCGACCGGGCCTTGTTTGCCGTCGTAGGTTTTGCCGAGCCCGACGAAGCGCACATGGGCGCGGTTCAGTTCGGGATGCAGTTCGGTGCGTTGCGCAAGCGCGGGTGGCTCTGGAAGATCCAGTCGCCGTTGAATGGCTGCCGTCATCCTCAGCTTTCCCAACCGGCCTGGTACAGCTTGCCGTGGGCCTTATCCAGTGCGGCGCGAACGGCCGGCGAATGCTGGTAGATGTCGACGAACTTGATCAGGCGCGGGTCGGTTTTGCTCTTCGGCTGGATCACGAACTGGATCACGTATTCCTTGTGATCGAGGCCGTCGAACAGCAGCGCGGAGCCAGCGTCGAAAGTCTTCGCCAGACGGATGTAGGCCGGATAGCCCTGGACCAGATCGGCGTCATCGTAGGCGCGCACCAGTTGCACGGCTTCGACCTGCAGGATCTTGATCTTCTTCGGGTTGGCGACAATGTCGTCTTCGGTGGCCTTGTAGCCGACGCCCGGTTTCAGGGTGATCAGACCGGCCTTGGCCAGCAGTTGCAGGCCGCGTCCGCTGTTGATCGGGTCGTTGGCGATGGCGACGCTGGCGCCTTCCGGCAGCTCGTCGAAGCTTTTGTATTTCTTCGAGTACAGGCCGACGTTGTTGATGATGCCTGGAGCGAACGGCACCAGGTCGAAACCGGAAGCCGCCTTGGCGTTTTCCAGGAACGGGATGTGCTGGAAGTAGTTCACGTCGATGTCACCGGCGGCGAGGCTGACGTTCGGTGCGATCCAGTCGGTGAATTCCACCAGCTCGACTTTCAAGCCTTGTTTGGAGGCCTCTTCGACGGCGGCTTCCAGCGGAATCGCGAAGGCGGCGGTGGTGCCGATTTTCAACGGGGCATCGGCGGCGAACACCGCCGAGCTGAACAGGCCGAAGGCCAGGGCCAGTGCTTTGACTGGGTGGGAGAGTCGTTTCTTGGTCATGGAAGTTGTCCAGTCAGTGCATTGATTTTTTAGTGTCTGGTCGGGCCTCATCGCCAGCAGGCTGGCTCCCACAGGGAAATGCATTCCAACTTGTGGGAGCCAGCCTGCTGGCGATGCTCTTAGCGGCGGAACGCTGCGCCGGTGTGTTGCTGCGGCAGATGCGCTTCGCCTTGAAACAGTTTTTCCCGCAGGCTGCCGGTGTCGTACGCGGTCTTGTACGAGCCGCGCCGTTGCAGTTCGGGAATCACCAGATCGATGAAATCCACATAGCTTTCCGGGGTGACGATGCGGGTCAGGTTGAAGCCGTCGAGGCCGGTTTCAGCGATCCACGATTCCAGTTCATCTGCCACTTGCTGCGGCGAGCCGACCACGGTGATGTAGCGCCCGCCGAGGGCGTGCTGGTCGAGCAGCTTGCGCCGGGTCCAGTCGTTGTTCTGCAGGTTTTTGGTGGCGGACTGGATCGCGTTGCTCTTCACGTACTGGATCGGTTCGTCGATTTCGTACTGGGAAAAATCGATCCCGGTGGACGCCGAAAAATGCGCCACGCCGGCTTCGGCGCTGGCGTAGCTCAGGTATTCGGCGTGCTTGGCCCAGGCCGCTTCCTCGGTCTCGCCGACGATCACGTTCAGGCCCATGAACACCTTGATGTCCTCGGGGTTGCGACCCGCTTCGACGGCGCTGGCGCGGACCTTGTCCACCTGCACCTTGGTCGACGGCTTGTTCTGGCCGCTGATGAACACGCACTCGGCATGACGCCCGGCGAACAGCAGTCCGCGATCCGAACTGCCGGCCTGGAACAGCACCGGCGTACGCTGCGGCGACGGCTCGCACAGGTGATAACCCTCGACCTGATAGAACTCGCCCTTGTGTTCGACCTTGTGCACCTTGTCTGGCTGCGCGTAGATCCGCTGTTGCGGATCGTTGAGTACCGCGCCGTTTTCCCAGCTGCCTTCCCAGAGTTTGTAGAGCACTTCGAGGTACTCGTCGGCCTGGTCGTAACGCCGGTCGTGCTCGACCTGTTCACTGAGGCCCATGGCCTTGGCGGCGCTGTCCAGATAACCGGTGACGATGTTCCAGCCCACCCGTCCACCGCTCAGGTGATCGAGGGTCGACATGCGCCGGGCGAACAGATACGGCGGCTCGTAGGTGAGGTTGGCGGTCAGGCCGAATCCGAGATTTTTGGTCACCGCGGACATGGCCGATACCAGCAATAGTGGATCGTTGACCGGCAACTGGATCGACTCTTTCAGGGTGACGTCCACCGAGTTCTGATAGACGTCGTACACGCCGACGATGTCAGCGATGAACAGCCCGTCGAACAGCCCGCGCTCCAGCAGTTGCGCCAGTTCGGTCCAGTACTCGATGGTCTTGTACCGGGTCGAGGTGTCGCGAGGATGCGTCCACAGCCCGTGGTTGATGTGGCCGATGCAGTTCATGTTGAACGCATTGAGCAGGATCTTTTTCTTGCTCATCAGATGGTCCCTCGCAGCGGAGGGTTTTCATCGTTGAGGTAGTAATTGCCCACCGCGTGATACTTCCAGCGCACCGGGTCATGCAGGGTGTGCACCCGGGCGTTGCGCCAGTGACGGTCGAGGCCGTGCTCGATCAGGGTGGCCTGGCTGCCGGCGAGTTCGAACAGGGTGCTGCCGGCGGCCAGGGAGATTTCGGTGCTGATCGCCCGTGCTTCGGCGACGGCAATCGACGCCGCCGCAACCGTCTCGGCATTGGTCTCGGCCTGGGCCGCGTCGAGGAATTCGCCGGCGCGTTCGAGCAGGGCTTCGGTGGCATGCAGGCGGATGCTCAGGTGGCCGAAACTCTTGAGGGTCAGCGGGTCTTCGGTGGCTTTGTCGTTGCCCGAATCGATCCATGGCCGGGTTTTGCTGCGTACGAAGTGCAGCGCATCTTCGTAGGCGGCGCGGGCGATGCCGGTGTCGATGGCGGCGTGAAGGATCTGCGCCAGCGGGCCTACCGGGGTCGGGCGTTCGAAAGCACTCTGGAACGGGATGACATTTTCGGCAGAGACGTACACGTCTTCGAACACCACCGAACCGCTGCCGGTGGTGCGCTGGCCGAAGCCGCTCCAGTCGTCGATCACGGTCAGGCCCTTGCTGTCGCGCGGGACGAACGCCAGTTGCTGCACGCCGTTTTCATCGACCACGGACGTTGGAATCCGTTGGGCGTAGATCGCACCGGTCGCGTAGAACTTGCGGCCGTTGATGCGATAGCCACTACCTTCACGTTTCAGGCCGGTGACACGGTCATGGGCGGTCTTGGTGCCCAGCTCTGCCAGGGCATTGCCGAAGCGCTGGCCGGCGAGGACTTCGGCGTACAGGCGTTGTTTCTGCTCGTGGCTGCCGTTCACCCGCAGCACTTCGAGGGCATAGAAATGATTCTGTGGAATCTGCCCGAGCGAGCCATCGGCCCGGGCAATCAGGGCGATGACTTTGGCCAGGGTCACGTTGGACACGCCGGCGCCGCCGTACTCCTTGGGCACGCTGATGCCCCACAGGCCGGAGCGGGAAAACACGTCGAGTTCCGGCAGCGGCAGGCGGCGTTCGCGGTCGCGCAGGTTGCTGTCGCGCTGGAAATCTTCGGCCAGGTCGCTGGCGACGATCAGGGCTTGCTCGTCGCTGGTGATGACCGCGACGGGATGGGAAAGAGTCATGTGTTTCTCCAGAGATCTGGTCAAAAGTGTTCTGGTCGTCAGATCCAGGAATGGCGAGCCGGCAACTTGCCGTTGAGGCGATAGGCGCCGACCGCGTGGTACTTCCAGCGCACCGGGTCGTGCAGGGTGTGCACCCGGGCGTTGCGCCAGTGACGGTCGAGGTTGAATTCGGCGAGGGTGGCGCGGCTGCCAGCCAGTTCGAAGAGTTTTTCGCTGGCCAGCAGCGAGATCTCGGTGGTCAGCACTTTGGCTTCGGCCACGGCAATCGAAGCGCGGGCAGCGGATTCGGCGGTGAGTGGCGCGGCATGCACCTGATCCAGCACCTGCCCGGCCTTGCGCAACAGCGCCTCGGCGGCGTGCAGTTCGATTTTCAGCTTGCCGATGTCAGCGATCACGTAGAGGTCATCGCTGGCCCGCTCGACGTTGGCGTCGATCCACGGCCGGGCGCGAGTCTTGACGAATTCGATGGCGTCATCGATGGCGCCACGGGCGATGCCGGCGTCGATCGCCGCTTGAATCAGCTGCGACACCGCGCCCTGGGTATTGGGCTTTTCGTTGATCTTCCAGTTGTCCACCACGAGGCCGGCATCGACCCGCACGTTGTTCAACAGGATCGTGCCGCTGGCGGTGGTGCGCTGGCCGAAACCCGACCAATCATCGACGATGCGCAGACCTGGCGTGCCGCGACGAACGAAAGCCAGGACTTGCTTGCCGTCATCATTCAGCGCCTTGACCGCCACCCAGTGGGCGAACAGGGCGCCGGTGGAGTAGAACTTCTGGCCGTTGATCACGTAGTCATCGCCGTCGGCGGTGATGCGCGCTTTCAGTTCCAGGGTGTCTTTGGTACCGCGTTCAGGCCCGGCGTTACCGATGCGCCAGCCTTCGAGCACGCTCTGCAACAGCTGTTTTTTCTGCTGTTCGGTCGCGCTGCCGAGGATCAGGTTGATGATGCCGAACTGGTTCTGCGGGATCTGTCCCAACGCCGGGTCGGCTGCGGAAATGATCGCGAACACCTCGGCCAGGGTTACAAAGGAAACCTGCGGGCCGCCGTACTCGCGCGGGATGGCAATGCTGCCGAGGCCGCTGCGGGTGAACTGTTCGATTTCCGACCACGGCAGCTTGCGCTGGCGATCGCGTTTGGCGGCCTGCACGCGGGCGACCTGCGCCAGCTCATGGGCGGCCTTGATGGCTTGAGTGTCGTTGCGCAGCACTTGCGCGGGCAACAACAACGGGGCGATGTCCAGGTTACTCTGGACGTTTGCGTCTGCCAGACTGGACATCAGTGCCGCTCCTTGGCTGCACGCAATGCCCTGGCGAATTGCACTGGGGTGATTGTGTTCCGGACCATGTTACCTACCTCACATCTCATGAAAAACGCCGCAAAAGTGCGGCGAACGAAAGAATGTCCGGTGGTCCGGTTTATATACCCTAAGCGCGTATAAAATTTAAATAAACTAACTTTTAGGAATATGTATAGAAGGGGGGCGTGGTCCGGTTGGTTAAGCGTGCGGCGGCGAAGGAAGTCGTCCCTCGCCGACCATCGATGCTCATTTTTTTTGCGGCTCCGCTGCCTTCAGCGTTTCTTTGAGCGGCACCTTGAGATAGGGATTCACGCAACCGATCTTCAGCGTTCGCGGCGGTGCCCAGCGCGAGTTGTTGCCGACCCGGTCGAGAATGCAATAGGTCACGTCCAGCCGCAGGTCCTCGCCGGCCTCGGTGATGATCGCCGGTGGCACCCAGACCTGAATCGGCTTGCCGATATCGACCGGGGTGATGCGCGCCAGATCCATCCGTACGTCGCCCCAGCGCAGGGTGATGGCGTCGCCTTCGGCCATGTTCAGATAGGGCTCGATGGTCAGCGGTACGCCGCGTTTGATCTGGCTCGCGTTGACGCCTTGACGGCGAATGGTGTCGGGCAGGGTCACGGGGGCGAGTTGCTGATTTTCGTCGCCACACAGCGCTGGAGGCTGTCTACCTGGGCAGTCGAGTTTGACCGTGATTCGCGCCGCTGCCGACAGCGATGGTCCGTGACCCACCCGCATGACCCGATAGTGGATGCGTGACGAGCCGCTGGCGATGAAGCTTTCCGGCACTCGCAGGCTGACTGGGGTTGCGACGTCCTGTGCTGTCAGCACGTGAGAGGCGACGTAGCAGTTGTCCCAGAACAGTTCGATCAGATCGCCGGTGTCCATGTCCGGGTAGGGCGGCACATCGACCAGCAGATGAGCCGCTGCTGCGAGGTTGATGCCGTGGTTTTGGGATGGCGCCAGGCTCGGCGCGGCCAGTTCGGGGATGTGCGAAGTTCGGGTCATGAAATCCTCTCCTTGAAGCCTTGCAGCGAAATCCGTTTCTGAAAGTTCAAATGGCCAGAATTGCCTGGTCGTAAAACAGGGCCTTTCTGCCATTCGTTATATGGAATTGGTGATGTAGTTGGGTGCGGCGAGTGACTAGATAAAAGTTCGCCGGAAGACATGTCAATGGATGCGATTAGTTAATTGCAGAATTACGGATTTATCAGAAAGCTCCTACATCGATAAGGCACTCTACCTATCTGGAGCGGCGAATTGAGCCACGGGATCTGCCGGGCTTTGCTCGTTTTGACGTCTATTTGATCGTGCAGCTGGAGATTCGATGGGGCGCACTTTAATCATGTCGATTCTGTTGCAGGACATATATATGCACTGCAATCGATTGATTAAGTTTTTGGTGGGGAGGGTGTAAGTAAAACTTCCATCCATGGAAGTTTCTATTCGGGGAAGTTTGCAGGTCAGCCGTTGTTTCTGAACTTGCTGAGAAACTGTCGAGTGCGTTCTTCTTTCGGATTGGCAAACAACGCTTTCGCTTCACCTTGTTCGACGATCACGCCCTTGTCGAAAAACACCACGCGGTTGGCCACGTCACGGGCGAACGCCATTTCGTGGGTGACGATCACCATGGTGCGTTTCTCCTCGGCGAGGCCGCGGATGGTCGCCAGCACTTCACCCACCAGTTCCGGATCGAGGGCCGAGGTCGGCTCGTCGAACAGAATCACTTCCGGCTCCATCGCCAGCGCCCGGGCAATTGCCACGCGCTGTTGCTGGCCACCGGACAGGCGCCGTGGGTAGGCGTCTTCCTTGCCCGCCAGGCCGACCTTGGCCAGCAGCTTCTTGCCCAGGGCAACGGCTGCATCGCGGGGCGTCTTCTTGACCACGATCGGGCCTTCGATGACGTTTTCCAGGGCGGTGCGGTGGGGGAACAGGTTGAAGTTCTGAAACACGAAGCCCACATGCTGGCGCAGGTTGCGCACCAGGCTCTGCTGCTGGTTCAGCGGGCGGCTGGTATCGATTTCGATATCGCCGACCTTGATCCGGCCGCTGGTGGGTTGCTCGAGGAAGTTCAGGCAGCGCAGGAACGTGGTCTTGCCCGAGCCGCTGGGGCCGATGATTGCCACGACCTCGCCTTCCTTCACCTCCAGATCAATGCCGTTGAGCACGACTTGACCCTTGAACTGCTTTGTCAGTTTTTCCACGACAATCATGGGGTCAGGACTCCTGGTCGTGCCGATTGACCCGCTCTTCCAACTTGTTCTGGAAGTGCGACAGCACCGTGGCCAGAATCCAGTAGATCAGCGCGGCGGCAAGATACATGGTGAAGACTTCGAAAGTCCGGGCGGTAATCAGCTGTGCCTGACGGAACAGCTCCGGCACCTGAATGGTGGCGGCCAGGGCGGTGTCCTTGACCAGCGAAATGAAGCTGTTGCCCAGTGGCGGCAAGGCTGTGCGCATCGCCTGCGGCAGGATGGCCCGGCGCAGGGTCTGCGCGCGGGTCATGCCAATGCTCGCAGCGGCTTCCCACTGGCCGCGTTCGATCGAACCGATCGCGGCGCGCAGGATTTCGCAGGCGTAGGCGGCCATGTTCAGCGAGAAGCCGATCAGCGCCGCCGGCAGCGGGTCGAGTTCCATGCCCAATTGCGGCAAGCCGTAATAGATCACAAACAGTTGCACCAGCAACGGCGTGCCGCGAAAGAACGACACGTAGATGCGGGCCAGCCAGCTGACCGACTTGAAGCGCGACAGACGCATCAACGCCAGGCCAAAGCCCAGCAGCAGGCCGAAAAACATGCCGCCGAGGCTGAGGATTACCGTGTAGTACGCGCCCTTCAACAGGAAGGGCGCGGAGTCCAGTGCGAGTTGGAAAGCTTCTTCCATTATTTGGTGACGTCAGCGTTGAAGTATTTCGTGGACAGCTTCTCAAGGGTGCCGTCGGCACGCAGTTCGTCGAGGGCCTTGTTCACGGCGGCCAGCAGTTCAGGCTCGCCTTTGCGCAGGGCTACACCGGCTTCCTGACGCGAGAAGGCTTCACCGGCAGCGACGGTTTTCGGCGCTTTCTTGGCGTATTCCAGCGCCGCCAGACGGTCGATCAGGATCGCGTCGGTACGGCCGTTGTTCAGGTCGGCAAACTTGGTCGGATCATCGTCGTAGGTGCGAACGTCGGCACCCGGCACGTTGGCGCGGACCCATTGTTCGTAGTTGGTGCCCAGGCCCACGCCGACTTTCTTGCCGGACAGGTCAGCGGCGGATTTGATGTTCAGCGCGGCTGCCTTGTCTTTCAATACCAGCGCCTGAATCCCGGAAACGGTGTACGGCTCGGAGAAGTCATACTTCTTCTTGCGCTCTTCGGAGATGGTCACCTGATTGACCACGACGTCCAGACGCTTGGATTCCAGTGCCGCGAGAATGCCGTCCCATTTGGTCGGCTGAATCTTGGCCTTCACGCCCAGTTTCTTGGCCAGGGCTTCGGACAGCTCGACTTCGAAACCCGACAGTTTGCCGTCGGCATCGACGAAACTGAACGGTGGGTAAGTGCCTTCCAGGCCGACGTTGATAACGCCTTTGTCCTTGATCTGTTGCAGTTGCTCACCGGCAACCGCCTGCCCCAGCAGACCGGCGCTCAGTGCCAGGCCCAGCGAACCTACCAGCAGATTTCGACGTAGTGCGGAAAGAATCATGACAAGCCCCTGTGTTTTCTTATGGAAGACGCTTAAGGAAAGTTGGCGAATCCGGGAATTGGACGACAGCGCTATCCTGCCTTAAAGCAGCTTATGCGTCTCTCGCGAAATTCGCCTGCGGCGAGACTATATGACGATTCTTTTAGAATGGAAAATAATGAATTTTCCGTTTGTTATTCATCTGTGGAATATGTGTTTTTCGTATTCCGATTGATCCTGTACGCTGCGTGGGATCGCTTCAACGGGCGGAAAGGGACGCGACGCGTCCCGGGCTGCATTCCTACGCAGAGCGTGGGAACGAGCGCTGCACCACGCGCGTCGACCTACAGAAAGTCTTTGTACGCAAACAACGCCGGGGCGCCGCCGGTGTGCAGGAAGATGATCGGGCCGTCGTCGAAACGCCCGCGACCGATGCCGTCGAGCAGCCCGGCCATGGCCTTGCCGGTGTAGACCGGATCGAGCAGCACGGCGTCCTGGCTGGCCAGCAGTTTCACTGCCGACAGCGTCCCGGCGTTTGGCTCGCCATAGCGCGGGCCGAAGTATTCGTCCCACAACTCGACCTTGAAGCTGTCCGGCAGCGCTACACCCAGCAGGTCGGCGGTGCGTTCGGCCAGGCCCTGGACTTTCGGGCGCTGGTCTTCTTCGCTGCGCGAAACCGTCACGCCGATCACCGGCAGTTGCGGCAGCGCTTCGCTCAAGGCCAGCGCCAGACCGCTGTGAGTGCCGGCGCTGCCCGAGGCCAAAACGACGGCGGAAAATTGCAGGCCGGTGTCCTTGATCTGCTCCGCCAGCTCCAGACCGGCACGCACATAACCCAGCGCGCCGAGGGCGTTGGAGCCACCGATCGGCACCAGGTACGGCTTCTTGCCGTTGCTGCGCAGGCGCACGGCGAGGGCGGCCAGTTGTTCGTCGGCGTTGTCGAGGTTGTCGACCAGCTCGACCTTGGTATCGAACAGGTCCAGCAGCAGGCGGTTGCCGTTGCCGGTGTAGTTGCTGTCGTCGGTGCCCAGCGGATTTTCCAGCAGGGCCACGCAGCCCAGGCCCAGTTTCGCGGCCAGCGCGGCGGTCTGGCGGACGTGGTTCGATTGCAGTGCGCCGGCGGTGATCAGGGTGTCCGCGCCTTGGGCAAGGGCATCGGCGGCGAGGTATTCGAGCTTGCGCAGCTTGTTGCCGCCCATGGCCAGCGGTGTCAGGTCATCGCGTTTGATGTAGACATCGCGACCGAGCCAGGTGGACAGGCGCTCGAGTTTTTCCAGTGGGGTCGGTTGGCCGAGCAGGTCGAGACGGTTAAAGCGATCCAGCTGTTGTTTGATCGGTTGTGTGGACATGGTTCCGTACTGATGCAAGGAGATGTCAGGACTATAGGCACGCCGATTTACCGGGGCAACCGTCAATCGCTTATAGCCAAATGTGCTTAATCCAGCACTATCGGTTCTTAATTCGCGCCCGTGGGCTTGCCGTAAAGTAGTCGCCGTTGACGCGGCCAGACAGTCCGGCCGCCCGTGAGGAGTCTTTACCGTGAGCGAGCGTTCCAGCCATTGGCAATTGCAGACCATCGTCAGCCAGCTGCGTACCGCGCGGGATCAGTGGCGGGCACAAAATGGCCGTGCTTCCGGCGAGCAGGGCGGGCGCGAATTGCCGTCCCGTGATGCGATGGCGCAGATCCTGGAAGCGCTGTGCGGCGCACTGTTTCCGATGCGACTGGGGCCGGTGGATCTGCGTGAAGAGAGCGAGGATTTCTACGTCGGCCATACCCTCGATGTCGCCTTGAATGCGTTGCTGGCCCAGGCACGACTCGAACTGCGTTACGTCGCCCGCCACAGCGCTCAGGCTGACACTGAAGTCGAGGCGCAGGCGATCAGGATCATCCAGGATTTCGCCCTCGCGTTGCCGGGCCTGCGCAGCCTGCTCGACACCGATGTGCTGGCGGCGTATCACGGCGATCCGGCGGCGCGCAGCGTTGACGAAGTGCTGCTGTGCTATCCGGGGATTCTGGCGGTGATTCACCATCGTCTGGCGCACCATTTGTATCGCGCAGGTCTGCCGCTGCTGGCGCGGATCAGCTCGGAAATCGCCCACTCGGCGACCGGCATCGATATTCACCCGGGCGCGCAGATTGGCCGCAGTTTCTTCATCGACCACGGGACCGGCGTGGTGATCGGCGAGACCGCGATCATCGGCGAGCGCGTCAGGATCTATCAGGCGGTGACATTGGGCGCCAAACGCTTCCCGGCGGATGAGGACGGGCAGTTGCAGAAGGGCCATCCACGCCATCCGATCGTCGAGGACGACGTAGTGATTTATGCCGGGGCGACGATCCTCGGACGGATCACCATCGGCAAGGGCTCGACCATCGGCGGCAACGTGTGGTTGACCCGCAGCGTACCGGCCGGGTGCAACCTGACCCAGGCCAACCTGCAGCATGATGACGGGACGCAGAAGTAGATCTTCAGATCTCTTTCTGACTGATCCGGCCCCATCGCGAGCAGGCTCGCTCCCACATTTGGAACGCGGTTCACTGTGGGAGCGAGCCTGCTCGCGATGGGCGTTCACACAAAACTGAAAACTGAACGAATCCTCCCAACCCCGCGTCATACCGAACCTTGAGCTAGCGTACGAAAGTTACCGCTGAGCCCTGCGATTAGTCCTGAGCGTGCTATCCATGTTTAACTTGAACGTTCATTCAAGTTAAACCGGCGGTTCGCTGCCCGCTCACAACAGGAGGCTTGCCTTTGCTGAGTCTGATCATTTCAGCCATTTTCCACCCCCTTGAGGTGCACCGTTCATGAGTGCATCGTCTACCCCCGCCAGCGGTCTGGTACGGATGAATCCGCCGGTGTTCTGGTTCGCCGCGACGGTGATCCTGCTGTTCGGCCTGACGGTCATCGCCATGCCGGAACAGGCCGGCGCCTGGCTTCTCGAAGCACAAAACTGGGCGGCCAACACGGTCGGCTGGTACTACATGCTCGCGATGACCCTGTATCTGATTTTCGTGGTGGTGACCGCATTGTCGGGCTACGGCAAGATCAAACTCGGTGCCGACCACGACGAACCCGAATTCAGTTACCTGTCCTGGGCCGGCATGCTGTTCGCCGCCGGGATCAGCATCACGCTGTTTTTCTTCTGTGTGTCCGAGCCGCTGACCCACATGATCCAGCCGCCGCAAGGCGAGGCCGGCACGGCGGATTCGGCGCGTCAGGCGATGCAGATACTGTTTCTGCACTGGGGCCTGCACGGCTGGGGCGTGTTCGCTTTCGTCGGCATGGCGCTGGCGTATTTCGCCTACCGGCATAACCTGCCGCTGGCCCTGCGTTCGGCGCTGTACCCGCTGATCGGCAAGCGTATCAACGGCCCCATCGGCTACGCGGTGGACGGCTTCGGCATCATCGCCACGGTGTTCGGCCTCGGTGCGGACATGGGCTTCGGCGTGCTGCACCTCAACTCCGGTCTGGACTACCTGTTCGGCATCGCCCACACCCAGTGGATTCAGGTCGGCCTGATCACGCTGATGATGGGCGCGGCGATCATCGTCGCCGTCTCCGGTGTGGATAAGGGTGTGCGAGTCATGTCCGACATCAACATGCTGCTGGCCTGTGCGCTACTGCTGTTCGTGTTGTTCGCCGGCCCCACCCAGCATTTGCTCAACACCCTGATCCAGAACCTCGGCGACTACCTCGGCGCGTTGCCGATGAAGAGTTTCGACCTCTACGCCTACGACAAACCGAGCGACTGGCTCGGCGGCTGGACAGTCTTCTACTGGGCCTGGTGGATCGCATGGTCGCCGTTCGTGGGCCTGTTCATCGCACGGATTTCCCGAGGCCGGACCATCCGCGAATTCGTCTTCGGCGTGCTGCTGATTCCGCTCGGTTTCACCCTGGCGTGGATGTCGATCTTCGGTAACAGCGCCATCGACCAGGTGCTCAATCACGGTATGTCGGCGTTGGGCATGTCGGCCCTCGACAACCCGTCGATGACCCTTTACCTGCTGCTGGAAACCTATCCGTGGAGCAAGACCGTCATCGCGGTGACGGTGTTCATCAGCTTCGTGTTCTTCGTCACCTCCGCCGACTCCGGCACCGTGGTGCTCTCGACCCTGTCGGCCAAGGGCGGCAATCCGGATGAAGACGGGCCGAAATGGCTGCGGGTGTTCTGGGGTGCGATGACCGCGCTGGTGACCAGTGCACTGCTGTTCTCCGGCAGCATCGATGCACTGAAGTCGGCGGTGGTGCTGACCTCGCTGCCGTTCTCGATGATTCTGCTGCTGATGATGTGGGGCCTGCACAAGGCGTTCTATCTGGAGTCGCAGAAGCAGATCGCGCAACTGCATTCGCTGGCACCGGTGTCCGGTTCACGGCGTGGCAAGGGCGGCTGGCGCCAGCGTCTGAGCCAGGCCGTGCACTTCCCGTCGCGCGACGAGGTGTACCGCTTTATGGACACCACGGTGAAACCGGCCATCGAAGAAGTAACGGCCGTATTCGCCGAGAAAGGCCTGAACGTGATCACCCAACCGGATCCGGCGCACGACAGCGTCAGCCTGGAAATCGGTCACGGCGAGCAGCATCCGTTCATCTACCAGGTGCAGATGCGCGGCTACTTCACGCCGTCGTTTGCCCGTGGTGGCATGGGCTCCAAGCAGCTCAACAATCGCCGCTACTACCGCGCCGAAGTGCATCTGAGCGAGGGCAGTCAGGACTACGATCTGGTCGGTTACACGAAAGAACAGATCATCAACGACATCCTCGACCAGTACGAACGGCACATGCAGTTCCTGCATCTGGTGCGTTGATCGGGGCAGGGCGTCGGGACGCTTTCAGGTCTCGGCGCTCAGCACCATGAACAACACCATCGCCGCCAGCGGCACGCCATACACGGCGCTTCCAATTGCAATCTCCGACCCCAACGGCTGCCCGGCATGCACCACGCCGACCGCACCATTGATGACCGTCAACGCCAGCCACAACGCTGCGAAACCATAGGCCAGCGTCTGCCGACTGAAGCCGATGCGCTCGCCGATGTAGAACATCAGCGCCAGCAGGATCAGGCCGAAGAAGATGATGATTGCGGTGTGCATGGGGAGGCCTGCGGCATAGTCGGTGTTTGGTCGGGCGCCTTCGCGGGCAAGCCCGCTCCCACCGGGGTTCTCCGTCGTCCACAGATTTTGTACGCAACACAGAACCTGTGGGAGCGGCGGTGCGACGATTCGACTTGCCCGCGAAGGCGCCACCTCGGTTTCATTTAGAGCATAGCCAAACCAGCCCACGCCATATTCGTCAGGTACTTTCCCGCTCAATAACCGTGCACTGCAGCAGATTCAACCGCTGCACCTCATCACTCGGCAACACGCCAAGGCTTTCCAGCACACGCGTTGCCGCCAGTACACCGATCTCCAGCGCCGGCGGTTTGATGGTGCTCAGGCTCGGC
Source organism: Pseudomonas koreensis (assembly GCF_025447595.1). Lineage (GTDB taxonomy): Bacteria > Pseudomonadota > Gammaproteobacteria > Pseudomonadales > Pseudomonadaceae > Aquipseudomonas > Aquipseudomonas koreensis_H. The sequence continues at coordinate 63,239 of NZ_JAOEJU010000013.1, forward strand.
AGCAGCATTTCGGCGAACGGGTAGTCGCCGAAGCCGAGGACGGCGCAGTCTTCAGGGATTTTTAGGCCGGCGCGTTGCCCGGCGAGCAGGCCGCCGGCGGCGAGGTTGTCGTTGGCGAAGATGATGGCGTCCGGGCGTGGGGAGGCGTTCATCAGCGCTTCCATCGCTTGCTTGCCGGCCTCGAACGGGGCGCGATCGGCGTCCGGTGCGAATACCCACGGCTCAAGTCCTGACTCACGCACGGTCGCCGCATAACCGTCGCGGCGTTCCAGTGCGCTGAAGTCGCCGGGTGCGCTGTTCTGCACGAAGGCGATTCGCCGATAGCCCTTGCCGTGCAAATAACGAGCGGCGCTGACACCCACCTCAAAGTGCGAAAAACCGATCTGCATCGGCTCTCGATCCGGCTGGTAATCCCAGGTTTCGATCACCGGGATATCCGCTTCGGCGAGCATCTTCTCCGTGCCCGCACTGTGGAAGTGACTGGTCACCACCAGCGCCGCCGGCGACCAGCCGAGGAACGCCCGTACCGCGCTTTCTTCCTGTTCAGTGCTGAAGTAACTCGATGCCAGAAGAAGCTGATAACCGTGACGGCTGAGGGTGTCGCTGAAGCCCTGAATGGTGTTGGCGAAGATCGGCCCGGAGATGTTCGGGATCACCATGCCGACGATTTTCCCCCGCGCCGAGGCGAGCCCACCGGCCACCAGATTCGGCACGTAACCCAGTTCGGCGACCACTGCCGCGATCCGTTCGCGGCGTTCGGGTGAGACCTGTTCCGGCTGGTTGAAGTAGCGCGACACGGTGATCGCCGAAACGCCGGCCTGGCGCGCCACCGCATTGAGGGTCACGCGACCGGCGCCACGGCGTTTGCGGGGCTTTTCTTCGCTCAAGGCTCGATCCTTCTTAAAAACCAAAACGCATATAAAAGTAATTTTTCAGTATTGGACGGTCTATGTCCGGCTTGCCAATACTGGCGATGTTAGCGCTAACAAAGCGTGTTGTCTGCTACTCGCTCGAGCGAATGCCCAAGACACCGAGACAGGCGCTGTCGTCGCAGAACGGCAGCGGTTCAGGGCAACTTTTCGAGCGGGCAAACATGCACAACATTCCTGGGGCGACACACAAACTGGCGCAATCGATCCGCGCTGCGGGCTGGCTACTCACCGGGCTGGCCGCGCTGCCGCTGCCTGCCGCGTTCGCCGCCGACAGCACCGATCAGGAGCCGACACTCAAGTCCGTCACGGTCACCGCCACCCGCCGCGAAGAGTCGCTGCAAAAGGTCCCGGTGGCGGTGTCGGTGATCGACGGCGAGCAACTGGAGCGCGATAACCGCAACAGCGTGGCGAGCATCGTCCAGCAAGTGCCGTCGCTGAATTTCCGCACTGGCGCATCGAACAAGGACACCTCGTTGTTCGTGCGTGGTGTGGGGACCATTTCCACCTCGCCGGGCGTCGAGCCGACCGTGGCCACGGTGATTGATGGCGTGGTTTATGCGCGCCCCGGCCAATCCACTCTGGATCTGCTGGACCTGGAACGCGTCGAAGTCTTGCGCGGCCCGCAAGGCACGCTTTTCGGCAAGAACGCCTCGGCCGGCGTGTTGAACATCACCAGCAAGGCGCCGACCGCCGAGACCCACGGCTACATCGATCAGTCGTACTACAGCGGCAACGAAAGCCGCACCCGTTTCGGCATCGGCGGCAGCCTGATTCCGGACACACTCAAGGGTTCGATCAGCACCCTTTTCGGCAGGTACGACGGCAACGTCGACAACAAGCACAACGGTCAGGAGGTCAACGGTTACAACCATCGCGGCGTGCGCGGCAAACTGGAATTCACCCCGAACGACGACGTCACCTTCACCCTGATCGCCGACTACATGCAGTCCCACGATGACGGCCCGAACGGCGTCGTGACCAAGTCGTTGACCCCGGCCTTCGCCAATGCGCTGAGTCCGGTCAGCGCCACCAGCCACAACCGCGACATCAACACCGACACCCGCACCCACGTCGAGGACACCAACAAGGGCCTGTCCGGCCAACTCGACTGGCAACTCGGCGATTACACCCTGACCTCAATCACCGCGTGGCGCGGCTGGGACAACACCCAGTATCAGGACGGCGATCGCCTCGGCACGGTGACGGCGGCGTTCCCCGGCACGGCGGACAAGGGCGATCTGGCCTTCGACCAGTACTCGCAGGAACTGCGACTGGCCTCGCCGAAAGGCGATTTCCTCGAATACGTCGGCGGCTTGTTCTACATGCACGGCAAGGATGATGAAACCTATCAGCGCACGCTGACCACCACCACGCGGACTGATCGCGGCGTCGCCGATTACAGCACCACCAGCGACAGCTACGCGGTGTTCGGCGAGAGCACGCTGAATTTCACTTCGGACTTGCGTGGTATCGCCGGCCTGCGCTACACCCACGACGATCTTGAATACGATCACCGTCGCGTCTCCACTTCCGCCACAACTGTCAGCGGCATTCAACCGGCGACCAGCAGTTCCGGCTCGGTGGACGAGGACGGCTGGTCCGGGCGGCTCGGTTTGCAGTACGACCTGAGCGATACCGTCACCACTTATCTGACCTACTCGCGCGGCTACAAAGGCCCGGCCTACAACGTGTTCTTCAACATGCAACCGCGCGACACCGAAGCGCTGAAACCGGAAACCTCCAACACCTGGGAGGCGGGGATCAAAGCGTCAAGCTGGAACAATCGCCTGACCACCAACCTCGCGGTTTTCCACAGCGACTACGACAACTATCAGGCGAACTTTTTTGACACCGTCGCCGGGCAAGTCGTAACTCGGCTGATCAACGCCGGCAGCGTCAGCACCGAGGGCGTGGAACTTGATTTCGCCCTGCAGGCGACCCAGCAACTAAAGTTCTCCGGTGCGCTGGCCTACACCCGCGCCCGCATCGACGAGTTCGCTTGCCCGGCGGGCGCGGCGGCGTCGTGCAACGTCAATGGCAAGCCGCTGCCGTTCAGCCCGGACTGGAAAAGCTACGTGCGGGCCGACTACACCATCCCGCTGGATAACGGCCTGGATATCGAGCTCGGCACCGACTACAGCTGGCAGAGCGAAGTGCAGTACGACATCAGCCAGAACGCCGACACCAAACAGGGCGCCTACGGCCTCTGGAACGCCAGCGTGGCCCTGGCCGATTACACCAATGGCTGGCGCGTGGCGTTTCTAGGCAAGAACCTCACCGACAAGTCGTATTCGCCATTGCTCGCCAGCGGTGGCAACTACATCTACCGCGCTGTGCCTCGCGACGACGAGCGCTACTTCGGCGTGCAACTGCGCAAGGACTTCTGAGATGAGCAGACAACTGAAACTTGGCGCGTTCCTCATGGCTACCGGGCACCACGTTGCTGCATGGCGTCACCCGGACGTACCCGCCAACGCCGGGCTGGATTTCGCCCATTACAAACGCCTGGCGCAGATCGCCGAGGCGGCGAAGTTCGACACGTTATTCGTCGCCGACAGCGTCGCCGCGCCGACCCAGGACATCGCCAGCCGCATGGCCCGATCGGATCACTTCGAACCGCTGACCTTGCTCTCGGCCTTGAGCGCGGTGACCGAGCACATCGGCCTGATCGCCACCGCCACCACCAGCTACAACGAGCCGTACCACGTGGCGCGTAAATTCGCGTCCCTCGATCACCTGTCCGGCGGGCGAGCGGGATGGAATCTGGTGACCTCGGACAACGCCGCCGAAGCGCAGAATTTCGGCCGCGACGAACACATCGGCCATGCCGAACGCTACAGCCGCGCCCGGGAATTTCATCAGGTGGTCACCGGGCTCTGGGACAGTTGGCAGGACGATGCCTTCATTCGCGACAAGGCCAGCGGCGCCTATTACGACCCGGAAAAACTGCATGTGCTGGATCACGTTGGCGAGCACTTCCGGGTCAAAGGCCCGCTGAATGTCGCGCGTTCACCACAGGGTCAGCCGGTGATCGTGCAGGCCGGGTCGTCGGAAACAGGGCGTGAACTGGCGGCGCAGACGGCCGAAGTGGTGTTCACTGCGCAGACTTCACTGGCCAGCGCCCAGGCGTTTTACGCCGACCTCAAGGGGCGCTTGCCGAAGTACGGACGCAGTGCCGATTCGCTGAAAATCATGCCCGGCGTGTTCGTCGTGGTCGGGCAGACGGAAGCCGAAGCGCAGGAAAAATGTGAAACGTTTCAGCAATTGGTCGAACCCGAGGTTGGCGTCGCCCTGCTTGGGCGTATGCTGGGCAACTTCGATCTGTCGAAGTACCCGCTGGACGGTTCGCTGCCGGAGTTGCCGCTGACTGACAGCGGTCAGCAGAGCCGACAGAAACTGCTGACCGAACTGGCCGGCCGGGAGCATCTGACCCTGGCCGAACTGGGCCGCAGAATCGCCGGCGGTCGCGGGCATTACAGCGTCGTCGGCACCCCGGCGCAGATTGCCGACCGTTTGCAGGAATGGTTCGAGCAGGGCGCGGCGGACGGCTTCAACGTGCTGGTGCCGCACCTGCCCGGCGGGCTCGAAGACTTCGCCAATGGCGTGGTCCCGGAACTGCAACGGCGCGGACTGTTCAGAACCGAGTACGAGGGCCGGACCTTGCGCCAGAACCTTGGCCTCGACCGGCCCGGCAATAGATTTGCGTAGCAATCGACACCCGATTCAAGACCGACAAGAGAGGATTCGATGACTTACACCGCTGCCAAGAATCGCTACAACTCCATCCCTTACCGCCGCGTCGGACGCAGCGGTCTGGTGCTGCCGGCACTGTCCCTGGGCCTGTGGCACAACTTCGGCGACAGCACACCGATCGACACCCAGCGCTCGTTGCTGCGCACGGCGTTCGATCTGGGGATCAACCACTTCGACCTGGCCAACAACTACGGCCCGCCCTACGGCAGCGCCGAGACCAATTTCGGCCGTCTGCTGCGCGAAGACTTCAAGCAGTATCGCGACGAACTGATCATCTCCAGCAAGGCCGGTTGGGACATGTGGCCCGGCCCTTATGGCCAGGGCGGCGGCTCGCGCAAATACGTGCTGGCCAGCCTCGACCAGAGCCTGCAACGCCTCGGTCTCGACTATGTGGATATCTTCTATTCGCACCGCTTCGACCCGGACACCCCGCTGGAAGAAACTGCCAGCGCCCTCGCCACGGCGGTGCAGCAGGGCAAGGCGTTGTACATCGGTATCTCGTCATACTCCGGAGTAAAAACCCGTGAGATCGCCGCGCTGCTCAAAGAGTGGAAAGTCCCGCTGCTGATTCACCAACCGGCTTACAACCTGCTCAACCGCTGGGTGGAAAAGGACCTGCTCGACACCACCGACGAACTCGGCACCGGTGTGATTGCATTCACCCCGCTGGCGCAAGGATTGCTGACTGACAAATACCTCAACGGCGTACCGGCGGATGCGCGGGTCAATCGTCCGGGCGGTGGTTCGCTGCTGTCTTCGCACTTGTCCGAGGCGAATATTGCTCACGTGCGGGCGTTGAATGAAATCGCCAAACGTCGTGGGCAGAGCCTGGCGCAATTGGCGTTGGCGTGGACGCTGCGGGATCCGCGAGTGACTTCGGCGCTGATCGGCGCCAGCCGGCCGGAGCAGATTATCGAGAACGTCGGGGCTTTGAAGAATTTGAGTTTTAGTGCTGAGGAACTGGCGGAGATTGACCGGTTTGCCCAGGAGGGCGGGATCAATCTTTGGGAGAAGCCTTCGACGGCTGAATAACTGACTGGCGCCGAGTTATTCGGCGCCTGTTCTGACGCTTTCGCGGGCAAGCCCGCTCCCACAGGGGCCGAGTCGTACACAAAATCTGCGAACACAGCTGTATTTGTGGGAGCGGGCTTGCCCGCGAAGAGGCCGGCTCAAGCATCAGGGAAATCGGGGCCTATTTAAAAAACGGCACATCCCCCAACACCGTCGCCCGCTGCATCACCCGCCGCGCCGGCCGGTAGTCGTCCACCGCGTAATGCTGGGTCACGCGGTTATCCCAGAACGCAATATCATCCTTCTGCCAGCGCCAGCGAATGGTGAATTCCGGCCGCGTTGCATGGGCAAACAAGAATTTCAACACCGCTTCGCTCTCGGTTTCCGACAGCTCATTGATCTTCGACGTGAACCCTTCACTGACGAACAAGGAACGGCGTCCGCTCACCGGATGTGTGCGAATCACCGGGTGCGACAGCGGTGGATTCTTGCGTCGTGCCGCTTCCCACTGCGCCAGTGCCTCCGGCGTGTTGCCGTAGCGCTCCAGCGGAAACGAGCGGGTGAAGTCGTGAGTCGCAGTCAGCCCTTCAAGCATTGCTTTCATCGGCGCCGACAGCGCCTCATACGCAGCTATCCCGCTGGCCCACAACGTATCGCCACCAAACTCCGGCAGCAGCTTGGCGCTGAGCACCGCGCCCATGGCCGGGGTCGGCAGGAAGGTCACGTCGGTGTGCCAGATCGCGTTGTCGCGCACGTCGGTAACGGCGGTGTCGAGGATCAGCACTTCCGGTTGCTCAGGCACATTCGGGTAGATCGGATGAATATGCAGGTCGCCGAAGTAGGCGGCGAAACGCGCCTGCTGCGACGGCTCGATCGGTTGACTGCGGAAGAACAGCACCTGGTATTTGAGCAGTGCCTGCTCGATGGCGTCGCGCTGTTCCAGGTTCAGCGGCTGGCTGATGTCGACGCCGCTGATCTGTGCGCCGAGGGCCGAGCTTAACGGGGTGATGTTCAGGCTGCTCATGGTGGTTCTCTTCAAATTCTTGGGGGCATGCTTTTGGTGGGAGCGAGCCTGCTCGCGAATGCTGAGTGTCAGGCGACAGTGCAGTGACTGATCCGACGCTTTCGCGAGCAGGCTCGCTCCCACAGGTTTTTCACCTGAAGTTTTTCAATGGGCCTGGCCGTGCCACGGCACCAGTTTGCGTTGCAGGGCGCGCAGGCCCATTTCCATGGCGAAGGCGATCAGGGCGATGACCAGAATCCCCAACACCACCACATCGGTGACCAGGAACTGTGCCGCCGACTGCACCATGAAGCCCAGGCCGCTGGTGGCCGCGATCAGTTCGGCGGCGACCAGAGTCGACCAACCCACACCGAGACCGATGCGCACACCGGTCAGAATGTCCGGCAGGGCGCTTGGCAAAATCACGTGGCGGATCAGTTGTGCGCGAGTGGCGCCCAGCGACTGCGCGGCGCGCAATTTGGCCGGGTCGACAGTGCGCACGCCGGTGGCGGTGGCAATTGCGATCGGGGCGAAAATCGCCAGGTAGATCAGCAGCACTTTCGACAACTCGCCGATGCCGCACCAGATCACGATCAGCGGCAGATAGGCGAGTGGCGGAATCGGGCGGTAGAACTCGATCAGCGGATCGAGCACGCCACGGGCGATGCGGTTGGCGCCGATGGCAATGCCCACCGGCACCGCGGTCAGAATCGCAAAACCGAGACCCAGGCCGATGCGGCTGAGGCTTGCGCCCAGGTGCTGCCACAACGTCGAATCCATGTAGCCCGTGGTCGCCAGCAGCCAGCCTTTTTGCAACACGGCGGACGGTGGCGGCAGGAACAGCGGTTCGATCAGCCCGGTGGCGGTCACGGCCCACCAGATCACCAGCAACGCGAACAGGGTCAGCAGGCTGATCCAGCGGGTGCTGAGACTGCGGCGCACGGGAATCACCACCGACGTGGCGGCGGGTTTCATGGCGGTGGCGGAAACGTCGTAACTGCTCATGCGCGCTCCTGCCGCTGAACGGCGCTGCGTTGCGAGAACACTTTGGCCAGCACGTGTTCGCGGGTTTCGATGAAGCGCGGATCGGACTTGATCGACCGCGCCGATTCGCCGGCGGCGTAGCGCTGGCCGAAGTCGAGGTGCAGACGCTCGACGATCTGCCCCGGATTCGGCGCCAGCAGAATCAGGTCAGTGGCGAGGAACACCGCTTCTTCAATGTCGTGGGTAATCAGGAACACCGGTTTGGCGGTGCGTTGCCAGACTTGCAGCAGCAGTTCCTGCATCTGTTCGCGGGTGAAGGCATCGAGGGCGCCGAAGGGCTCGTCCATCAGCAACACACGCGGGTCGGCCGCGAGGGCGCGGGCCAGGCCAACACGTTGCTTCTGGCCACCGGAGAGTTGCCAGATGCGACGATGTTCAAAACCGGAAAGGTCGACCAGCGTGAGCATTTCCCGGGCGCGTTGTTCGCGTTTGTCCTTGGCCACACCGGCCAGTTCCAGACCGAACGCCACGTTGGCCAGCACGTCCTGCCAGGGCAGCAGGGCGTCGTCCTGAAACACCACGCCGCGCTCGGCGCTCGGGCCTTTGACCGGCACGTTGTCGAGGGTGATGCGGCCGGCACTCGGTTCGACGAAACCGGCAATCAGGTTCAACAGCGAAGTCTTGCCACTGCCGGACGGGCCCAGGGCCACCAGCAATTGCTGAGGGCCGAGGGTCAGGGAAATGTCGGACAGTACCGGTTCCGGGCTGCCGGGGTACTGTGCGCTGATGCGCTCCAGCTGTAGCAAGGCCATCGCAATTAACTCCCGATCAGTTGGTGATGTACTTGGCGCTGACGTACGGCGCGTAGTCCGGCAGTACCGCTTCGACCTTGCCTTGCTCCTTGAGGAACGCAGCGGTGTCGGTGATGGCTTTGGTGGTCGGCGCGCCGAGGTCACTGACCTGATCCGCCGCCAGCGGGTAGACGTTGCCTTGCAGCAACAATGGAATGTCGCTGGCCTTGGCGCCGGAGAGTTTCACCAGCTTGTCGACGTTGCTTTGATTGGCCAGCCAGGCTTTCGGATCTTTGCGGTAGTCGGCGTAGGCGTCGAGGGTGACCTTGGCGAACGCGGTGACGATTTCCGGGTGCTTCTCGGCGAAGTCCTTGCGCACGATCCAGGCGTCGAAGGTCGGCGCGCCGAATTTGGCCAGTTCGCCGGAAGTGATCAGCACTTTGCCGTTTTCCTTGGCCACACCCAGCGCCGGGTCCCAAACGTAGGTGGCGTCGATGTCACCGCGTTTCCACGCAGCAATGATCGCTGGCGGGGCGAGGTTGAGGACGGTGACTTTTGAGGGGTCGATGTTCCAGTGTTTGAGCGCGGCGAGCAGGCTGTAGTGACCGGTGGACACGAACGGCACGGCGATTTTCTTGCCGACCAGATCCTGCGGGGTCTTGATGCCGGAGCCGTCACGGGCGACCAGTGCTTCGGCGGCGCCGATCTGGGTGGCGATGAGGAAGGTTTCCACCGGGACTTTGCGGGTGATTGCAGCGGTCAGCGGGCTGGAACCGAGGTAGCCGATCTGCACGTCACCGGAGGCGATGGCGGCAATGATGTCGGCACCGTTATCGAATTTGCGCCAGTTGATGTCGGCCTTGGTTGCTTTTTCGTAGGCGCCGTCGGCCTGGGCGACTTTCGCCGGGTCAACGGTGGTCTGGTAGGCGACGGTGAGGTCGGCGGCCTGAGCCAGAAAACTCGCGGCAGCCAGAGAGGCCACGGCCAGCAGGCGAAGCGGGAAATTCAGTTTCATTGAAGAGCTCCATATCAGGCGACCGAGCGTCGGCGTGAAAGGAGACTAAATGATCTAAGAATCTAAAAATAAATAACTTTTTAGAATGAGCTTATGAGCGGAAAAATCTAAGCGTGACCGCTGCGCGGTCATTCGCGAGCAGGCTCGCTCCCACAGGAGATTGCAATCACCTGTGGGAACGAGCCTGCTCGCGAAAAGGTTCGAAGAACCTTCTGATGTCAGTTGCTGATCGCCAGAATGCTCGCCTGATACGACCCGACAAACACGTCGAAATCGCCCACCTCGTTCTGCTCCAGCTCAGCCTGTTGAGCCAGCGACGAGCGCGCCAGTTCTTCGAACTTCGCTTGTTCCTCAGCCGCCAACGGCTCGCTGCGGAAGAACTCGGCGTGGGCCTGGCTCTGGCGCAGGGAGAATTGCGCGAAGCTTTCCTTGTGCGTGGCCATGGCTGCCAGCACCTGGGCAGAAGGTGTCAGGGACGAATCCTTGACCTTGGCCAGCTGCGCATCGAGCGCCTTGCTGTGGGCATCGCCGCCGTGGCTTTGATCCAGCAGCGCCGCCAGCGGAGCGATTTTTTCCAGCAGTTCGGCGGCCCATTCCTTCAGCTCGACCGGTTGGCCGTCGCGCTGCAATTGCAGACCCGGACGGCGACCTTCCTTGACCACGCTGAGGAAATTGGAGGTGGCGTTGCCGCAGGAGTTGTTGGTCAGCAGCGGGCTTTCGTTCAGCGCGCAGTACAGCAGGAACGCGTCGAGGAAGCGCGACTCGGTGAGGTCGATGCCCATCGGCAGGAACGGGTTGATGTCCAGGCAGCGCACTTCGACGTACTGGATGCCACGAGCCATCAAGGCCTGGATCGGCCGCTCGCCGGTGTAGGTCACGCGTTTCGGACGGATGTTGGAGTAGTACTCGTTTTCGATCTGCAGGATGTTGGTGTTCAGTTGCACCCACTCGCCATCCTGGTGCGTGCCGACTTCAACGTACGGCGCGTACGGCGTGGCCACCGCTTTGCGCAGGCTGTCGGTGTAGCTCGCCAGGTCGTTGTAGCAAGGGGTCAGACCGGCCTGGGCGTTGCTCTGATAACCGAGGTCGCTCATGCGCAGGCTGGTGGCGTAGGGCAGGTACAGGGTGTCTGGATCCAGCTGTTCCAACTGGTGCGCACGACCGCGCAGGAAACCCGCGTCCAGCGCCGGCGAAGCACCGAACAGGTACATCAGTAGCCAGCTATAGCGGCGGAAGTTACGGATCAGCGCGATATAGGACGATGACTGGAAATCCCGGTCGGTGCCGACGAAGCCTTCGGCTTCTTTCAGCAACGGCCAGAGCTTTTCCGGCAGGGAGAAGTTGTAGTGAATCCCGGCGATGCACTGCATGGTCTTGCCGTAACGCAGGGCCAGGCCCTTGCGGTAGACGTACTTGAGCTGACCGATGTTGGAGGTGCCGTAATAGGCGATCGGGATGTCTTCCTCGGCCGGCAACGGGCACGGCATCGATGGACTCCACAGGTACTCGTTGCCGAGCTTGCTGTAGGCGAAGCGATGAATCTTGTCCAGGCTCGCCAGGGTGTCGGCCGGGTCTGGCAGGGCGGGCGTGATGAACTCCAGCAGCGACTCGGAATAGTCGGTCGTGATCTGTTCGTTGGTCAGCGCGGAACCCAGGGCTTCAGGGTGCGGCGTTTGGGCCAGGCGGCCTTCGCCGGTCACGCGCAGACATTCACGTTCGATACCGTGAAGGCACTGCTCAAGCAGAGAGAGGTTAGCGCGCTCGCCGAGCAGAGCCAGGCGGCGGTTGAGAAGTTCGCTCAATTTGGATTCCTTCACGCGTCAGTCGCCCCAATATGGGGGTGGGCAGGACGGTCTACAAGGGTGAAGTTGAAACTGGCGTTTTCGCCTGGTTTTTCGGGCTCTGTAGCCCCCGTTGAAACGCCAACTTCACTCCCTGAATCTGGCCGATGCACGCGAAGATTACGCGGTCCCTGTGGGAGCGGGCTTGCCCGCGAAGGCGTCGTGTCAGGCAACCTGATGCTGCCTGACACTCCCTCTTCGCGGGCAAGCCCGCTCCCACAGAAAAGCTCGACGCTGCGATCACAGCGCCGAAATTAACTCAAAATGATGAACAACATCTACAGGACAGCGAACGTGCCTTGCGCTTTTGCGACCAGTTTGTCGCCCTGCATCACGTCGGCTTCGACCACCAGCGTGCGCCGGCCCGGGTGGATCACCCGCGCCGTGCACATCACCTCGCCTTCAGAGACGGCGCGGATATAGTTGATCTTGCACTCGATGGTCGCGCTCTGCTGGTCGAAGCCGTGGGTGCTGGAACAGGCCAGCCCCATGGCGATATCCACCAGACTGAACAGCGCGCCGCCGTGCAGCTTGCCGCCGCGGTTGCGCAGTTCGGGTTCCAGCGCCAGGGCGACTTGCGCCACCCCGGTTTCCAGACTGTGCAGGCGGCAGCCCAACAGCTTGAAAAACGCGCTCTCGACGAGCCCGGCCGGAATCTCCATCAGCGTTTCTTCAACTGCTTGGCGTTGGCAAACAGCGACGCCATCGCGTTATTGGCTGGAGCCGCCGGGATGCTTTCCTTGCGCGGAGCCGAACCCTGCGACTGGCGTGGCGCCGAGCCCGGACGCGAACCACGGGCGCCGTCGATCTTCTCGCCCGGGGTGTCGCTCATGCGCATCGACAGGCCGACGCGTTTGCGCGGGATGTCGACTTCCATGACCTTCACTTTCACCACGTCACCGGCCTTCACCGCTTCGCGCGGATCCTTGATGAATTTCTCCGACAGCGCCGAAATGTGCACCAGACCGTCCTGATGCACGCCGATGTCGACGAACGCGCCGAATGCGGTCACGTTGGTCACCACGCCTTCGAGGATCATCCCCAGTTGCAGGTCCTTCAGGTCCTCGACGCCTTCCTGGAACTCGGCGGTCTTGAACTCCGGACGCGGGTCACGGCCCGGTTTTTCCAGTTCCTGCAGGATGTCGGTGACGGTTGGCAGACCGAAGGTCTCGTCGGTGAATTTCTTCGGATCCAGACGCTTGAGGAACGCGGCGTCGCCGATCAGCGAGCGAATGTCGCGGTCGGTTTCAGCGGCGATGCGTTGCACCAGTGGATAGGCTTCCGGGTGAACCGCCGAGGAGTCCAGCGGGTTGTCGCCGTTCATCACACGCAGGAAGCCGGCTGCCTGTTCGAAGGTTTTCTCGCCCAGACGCGCGACTTTCTTCAGCGCAGCGCGGGTCTTGAATGCGCCGTGCTCGTCACGGTGAGTCACGATGTTCTGCGCCAGGGTCGCGTTGAGGCCGGAGATCCGCGCCAACAGCGCCACGGACGCGGTGTTCACGTCCACGCCCACGGCGTTCACGCAGTCCTCGACCACGGCGTCCAGGCCGCGCGCAAGTTTCAGTTGCGACACGTCGTGCTGGTACTGGCCGACACCGATGGATTTCGGATCGATTTTCACCAGCTCGGCCAGTGGATCCTGCAGACGGCGGGCGATCGAGACCGCGCCACGGATCGACACGTCCAGATCCGGGAACTCCTTGGCCGCCAGTTCCGATGCCGAGTACACCGATGCGCCGGCTTCGGACACCATGACCTTGGTCATTTTCATCGCTGGGTATTTTTTGATCAGCTCGATCGCCAGCTTGTCGGTTTCACGGCTGGCGGTGCCGTTGCCGATGGCGATCAGGTCGACCGAATGCTTGGCGCACAGGGCGGCCAGGATGGCGATGGTCTGATCCCATTTGTTGTGCGGTACGTGCGGGTAAACCGTGGCGTGATCCAGCAGCTTGCCGGTGGAGTCGACCACCGCAACCTTGCAACCGGTACGCAGGCCCGGGTCGAGGCCCAAAGTGGCGCGCGGGCCAGCCGGGGCGGCCAGCAGCAGGTCGTGCAGGTTGTGGGCGAACACATTGATCGCTTCGGTTTCGGCGCCGTCACGCAGCTCGCCGAGCAGGTCGGTTTCCAGGTGGGTGTAGAGCTTGACCTTCCAGGTCCAGCGCACCACTTCACCGAGCCATTTGTCGGCAGGACGGTTCTGGTTCTGGATGCCGACGTGCTGACCGATCATGCCTTCGCACGGGTGCAGGGTGCCCGGCAGCTCTTCGCCGACTTTCAGCGCGGAGCTGAGAATGCCTTCGTTGCGGCCACGGAAAATCGCCAGCGCACGGTGCGACGGCATGCTTTTCAGAGGCTCGTCGTGTTCGAAGTAATCGCGGAATTTCGCGCCTTCCTCTTCCTTGCCGGCGATCACGCGGGCACTGAGGGTGGCTTCCTGCTTCAGGTAGGTGCGCAGCTTTTCCAGCAGGTTGGCGTCTTCGGCGAAGCGCTCCATGAGGATGTACTTGGCGCCTTCCAGCGCTGCCTTGACGTCGGCCACACCTTTTTCGGCGTCGATGAAGCGCGCGGCTTCGGCTTCCGGGGCCAGTGACGGGTCGTTGAACAGACCGTCGGCCAGTTCGCCGAGGCCGGCTTCCAGGGCGATCTGACCCTTGGTGCGGCGCTTCTGCTTGTACGGCAGGTACAAGTCTTCGAGGCGGGTCTTGGTGTCGGCGAGTTTGATTTCGCGCTCCAGCTCAGGGGTGAGTTTGCCCTGCTCCTGGATGCTGGAAAGAATGCTGATGCGCCGTTCGTCGAGTTCTCGCAGGTAGCGCAGACGCTCTTCCAGATGACGCAGTTGGGTGTCATCGAGGCTGCCGGTCACTTCTTTCCGGTAACGGGCGATGAAGGGAACGGTAGAGCCTTCATCGAGTAGCGCGACGGCCGCTTCGACCTGTTGTGGGCGTACGCCGAGTTCCTCGGCGATGCGGCTGTTGATGCTGTCCATAAAACCACCTGACAAATTGTGAAAGCAGGCTCGCAGGCGCGTAAATGAAGGCCCGGAGTCTGGTGGGGCGGCTTGATGCTGGCCGCTGCCTGGGTCAAAAGGCATCCCATTGACCCGTGAAATCGAACAATTACTGCGGCGCCCATGAAAATAAAGGACGGCCACCTGCGGTAACGATTCAGACGTTGCCTGACACAAAAGGCCGCGCATTATAACCAGCGTTCTGTCATTCGGGGGCGACGCAGTCTGTAGGCACAAGCCCCGGTTTTCTGGCAGTGAAGGAAAAATCTGCTAACAATGCACACGGTGCGTATAACGGCAGCTACGCCATAATGCGCGCCGAGCTAAAAGGAGCATCCAATGAGCAGCACTGCACAAACTGCTGAAGGCGAAAAAATTCTCATCGTTGACGACGATCCGGGGCTGAGCAGCCTGCTGGAACGCTTTTTCGTCAGCAAGGGCTACCGTGCCCGCGCCGTACCGAATACCGAGCAGATGGATCGTCTGCTGTCGCGTGAAGTGTTCAACCTGGTCGTCCTCGACCTGATGCTGCCGGGCGAAGACGGACTGACAGCTTGCCGCCGCCTGCGTGGCGCGAACAATCAGATTCCGATCATCATGCTCACCGCCAAGGGCGACGAGTTGAGCCGTATCAAGGGCCTGGAACTGGGCGCCGACGACTACCTGGCCAAGCCGTTCAACCCTGACGAGCTGATGGCTCGCGTCAAAGCCGTGTTGCGCCGTCAGGCCGCACCGGTACCGGGCGCGCCGGGCAGTGAAGAAGAAAACGTCACGTTTGGCGACTACGTGCTGTCCCTGGCCACCCGCGAACTCAAGCGCGGCGACGAAGTGCACATGCTCACTACCGGTGAGTTTGCGGTGCTCAAGGCCCTGGTGATGAATGCCCGTCAGCCGCTGACCCGCGACAAGTTGATGAACCTCGCCCGTGGTCGTGAGTGGGATGCCCTGGAGCGTTCCATCGACGTGCAGATTTCCCGTCTGCGCCGGATGATCGAACCTGATCCGTCCAAGCCGCGCTACATCCAGACCGTCTGGGGTGTCGGCTACGTGTTCGTGCCGGATGGCAACTCCACCAAGTGATGGGTGATTTGTAGGAGCGGGTCTGCGGGAAACGGTCGGAAACGCCGTCAGCGCAGACTCGCAATCCGCAATATGCGAGCATTGCTCGCTCCTGCAAGTGTGTAGCGGTTATCCATGAAAACCCCCGTCTGGTTCCCCCAAAGTTTCTTCTCCCGCACCCTTTGGCTGGTGCTCATCGTCGTATTGTTTTCCAAGGCATTGACCCTGGTTTATCTGTTGATGAACGAGGACGTGCTGGTGGATCGCCAATACAGCCACGGCGTCGCCCTGACGCTGCGTGCCTACTGGGCCGCCGACGAAGAAAACCGCGCGAAAATCGCTGATGCCGCGACCCTGATCCGGGTGGTGGGTGCTGGTGTGCCGGAAGGCGAACAGCACTGGCCGTACAGCGAAATCTACCAGCGGCAGATGCAGGCGGAACTGGGTGCCGACACCGAAGTGCGCTTGCGCATGCACTCGCCGCCGGCCTTGTGGGTTCGCGCGCCGAGCCTCGGTGACGGCTGGTTGAAAGTGCCGTTGTACCCGCACCCTTTGCGCGGTCAGAAAATATGGAACGTGCTCGGCTGGTTCCTGGCGATCGGTCTGTTGTCCACGGCGTCTGCGTGGATTTTCGTCAGCCAGCTAAACCAACCACTGAAACGTCTGGTCTATGCCGCCCGACAACTCGGTCAGGGGCGCAGCGTGCGCCTGCCGATCAGTGACACCCCGAGCGAGATGGCTGAGGTTTATCGCGCCTTCAACCAGATGGCCGAAGACGTCGAGCAGGCCGGTCGCGAACGTGAGCTGATGCTCGCCGGGGTGTCCCACGATCTGCGTACGCCGCTGACCCGTCTGCGGTTGTCGCTGGAGTTGATGGGCGATCGTACCGACCTGACCGATGACATGGTGCGCGACATCGAAGACATGGACGCGATCCTCGACCAGTTCCTCGCGTTCATACGCGATGGTCGGGATGAATCGGTGGAGGAGGTGGACCTCACCGATCTGGTTCGTGAAGTGGCGGCCCCTTACAACCAGACCGAAGAGAAAGTGCGTCTTCGGCTGGAGCCGATCCAGCCGTTCCCGTTGCGTCGGGTGTCGATGAAGCGTTTGCTGAACAACCTGATTGGCAACGCGTTGAATCATGCCGGCGGTAGCGTGGACGTCGCGGCCTATGTGTCCGGTGACACGAGTGCGCCGTACGTGGTGTTGAGTGTGATGGACCGTGGAGCGGGGATCGATCCATCTGAACTTGAGGCGATCTTCAACCCGTTCACCCGAGGTGATCGTGCGCGGGGCGGGAAGGGCACCGGGCTGGGTCTGGCGATCGTCAAGCGGATTGCGTCGATGCATGGCGGCAATGTCGAACTGCGCAACCGCTCCGGTGGCGGGCTTGAGGCGCGGGTCCGGTTGCCGCTGGGATTGATGTTGCCGCGGGATGCCGTTTAACGGCAGATATCCTTGCTGGGTCTGACGGCCTCTTCGCGAGCAAGCTCGCTCCCACAGGGGGAATGCATTTCAACTGTGGGAGCGAGCTTGCTCGCGATGGCGGCCATCTGGCCGCCACATCGCTTCAGCTCTAGCCCTTGCCTTTTGTGCGGGTCATGTTCGGCCCGCCATTCTTCTCGAGATGCTCGATGATGATTCCCGCCACGTTCTTGCCCGTGGTGGTTTCGATGCCTTCCAGACCAGGCGAGGAGTTCACCTCCATCACCAGCGGTCCATGGTTGGAGCGCAGGATATCCACCCCCGCTACCGTCAGCCCCATCACCTTCGCCGCACGCAGCGCGGTCATGCGTTCTTCAGGGGTAATCTTGATCAGGCTGGCGCTGCCGCCACGGTGCAGGTTGGAGCGAAATTCCCCAGGCTTGGCCTGACGTTTCATCGCCGCGATCACCTTGTCGCCGACCACGAAGCAGCGGATGTCGGCGCCGCCGGCCTCCTTGATGTATTCCTGCACCATGATGTTCTGCTTCAGGCCCATGAACGCCTCGATCACCGACTCTGCCGCCGTTGCGGTTTCGCACAGCACCACGCCAATGCCCTGTGTGCCTTCCAGCACCTTGATCACCAGCGGCGCGCCGTTGACCATGTCGATCAGGTCGGGAATGTCGTCCGGCGAGTGGGCGAACCCGGTCACCGGCAGGCCGATGCCCCGGCGCGACAGCAATTGCAGCGAACGCAGCTTGTCCCGCGAGCGGGCGATGGCCACCGATTCATTGAGTGGAAACACCCCCATCATTTCAAACTGGCGCAACACTGCGCAGCCATAAAACGTCACCGACGCGCCGATCCGCGGGATTACTGCGTCGAAACCCTCCAGCGGTTTGCCGCGGTAGTGGATCTGCGGCTTGTGGCTGGCAATGTTCATATAGGCGCGCAAGGTGTCGATCACCACCATTTCATGCCCGCGTTCGGTTCCGGCTTCGACCAGACGGCGGGTGGAATACAGACGCGGGTTCCGCGACAGCACAGCGATCTTCATGCAACACCTGTGGAGGAGGTAGATACCGGGAACACCGGCTTGTCTTGTACATATTTGATGCCCGGATTGACCACCAGCTGGCCGTCAATCAGGGCTTTGGAACCGAGCAACAGGCGATAGCGCATGGACTTGCGGCAAGCGAGGGTGAACTCGATCGGCCAGACCCGGTCACCCAGGGCCAGGGTGGTGCTGATCACGTAGCGCACCTGGGCCTGGCCGTTCGAGCTCTTGATGGTCTTGCGGGCGACCAGCGGCGCTTCGCATCGTCGATGGCGCAACTGCACGACAGTGCCCAGGTGCGCAGTGAAGCGCACCCATTTCTCGCCGTCACGTTCGAACGGCTCGATGTCGGTGGCATGCAGGCTGGAGGTGCTGGCGCCGGTGTCGATTTTTGCCCGAAGGCCGGCGACTCCCAGATCCGGAAGCGCCACCCACTCGCGCAGACCGATAACGGTCAAATGGTCAAATGTCTTCAATGGAAAAAAACCAACGATTAACGCGTCCACGCTTCAGGGGACACCTGGGCTAACGCTTTGAATGCGGGTCTGGCGAACCAGTAACCCTGCATCAGAAATATTCCGCAGTCCGCCAGGAAATCCCGTTCACCCGCACTCTCTATGCCTTCGGCGATGACTGTAACGTCCAACTCCGCACAGATTGTGACAATCCCCCGAACGATAGCCTGACGAACACGGTCACGGTCGATATCGCGGATCAGTGCCATATCGAGTTTGATCAGGTCCGGTTGGAAATCGGCCAGCAGATTGAGCCCCGAATAGCCGGCACCGAAATCGTCGATGGCCGTCTTGAAGCCGAATTCGCGGTATTCACGCAGAATATTGGTCAAATGGCGATAGTTATCTACGTGCTCGCTTTCCAGTGTTTCGAAAATCAGCCGGTCGATCGGGAAATTGTGTTTTCTGGCGGCTTCCAGGGTGCTGCGAATGCATAACTCTGGACGATAGACCGCATTGGGCATGAAGTTGATCGACAAGTGTGTCTGCATATTAAGCTCGGCCGCGCCTTCGATGGCACGAGTCCGGCAGAGCTGGTCGAAACGGTAGCGGTTATCTTCCGTAACCTGATCCAACACGGTTAAAGCGCCTTCACCGGCCGCACCACGAACCAGTGCCTCGTAGGCGTATACCGACTCGTCTCGCAGATCCACGATGGGCTGATAAGCGAAGGAAAAATCGAAGCCCAGCGGCTCGCTTTGCTGGCAGCCCGCGCACCCGGATTTGGGCGAGGTCAATGAAGACGGAAATTTGGTCACTCGATCACTCCATGCCGTTGAACCGGCGAAGATCACAGTTTATCTGGAGGGCCGGATTCTTGCGCCCGACAGAATCGGTAGTACAGTTCCGACTACTGGCTGAACGAGGAATTCATATGGCGCAAAAACAGGAAGAGGACGACAAGGTCCGTCTCGACAAGTGGCTGTGGGCTGCGCGTTTTTTCAAGACTCGCGCCTTGGCCAAGGCTGCCATCGAGAGCGGCAAGGTGCATTGTCGGGGAGAGCGCTGCAAGCCTGGCAAAGAGCCACGCATTGGCGATGAGTTCGAGATCCGCACGGGCTTTGACGAGAAGACCATTGTGGTTCAGGCCCTGTCGATCGTGCGTCGAGGCGCACCTGAGGCGCAGACGCTGTATGCCGAGACCGAGGCGAGTATTGCCAAACGTGAAGCCGCTGCGGCGATGCGCAAGGCAGGCGCCCTGGGTGTGACCACCGATGGCAAACCGAGCAAGAAGCAGCGTCGGGATCTGTTTAAATTTCGTGGGAACAGTAGCGGCGAATAAAAAAAACGCAGCCTGCCGGCCTGGGTTCGAGACCCGCCGGCGGCTGCGTTTTTTTTCAGTAACCGATGATTAGTGCGCGGACACCACACTCATTCGCGAAACCACCGGCAGTTTGCCCAGCAGCCGGAAAACCGGCGCCGTGACCTTCAACCAGAAATTCGCCGCGTGATAAGCAAACGGCGTGTAGTAACCCCAGCCCAGTGCCCACACCGCCAGCAGCATGCCGCCGATGTAGTCGTCCTGGCCCCAATGTGCACCGGCGACCAGGCGCGGCAACATGAACAGCAGTGCCAGGCCCCAGATCACCAGGAACTGGCCGACCGTGCGACTGAACACGCCCATGAACAACGCCCAGATCAGCAGCACCGAAGCGTGGTCACCGGGGAAGCTCTGGCTCGAGCGATCCTTCAGTTCCCAGGTCTTCTCCAGATGCGGGAAGTAATCGCTGATATGCACCGCGCCTTCGAGCACCATCGACGGGCTGCTGTGCTGCCAGCCCATGTGATCGGAGAACTTGGAGAACAGCGCGCGGATCACCACCATCAGCAGCAGGATCGAGAAAAATCCGAAAAACGCGCGACGCACGTCAATCGCCCGGAACACCCAGTCCCCCTTGATCAGCAGCATCAGCAGAATCAGGCCGACGACGATGTCGAACGGTCGCAGACTTGCAATTGCCCATATGTGGAGCCATATGGGGTTGCTGGCCAGCGGTGCATTGAGTGAGCGGAACAGCCACTCGTCGAAAATCACACACAGCATCTGGCCCGTAGGCCATAACCAGAAAGCCAGTAGTGCCAATGGCACGATGTTGCACAGAACCAGCCGGCCGAGGTTCCACCTTGATTGGAACAAACCCGGATTGTTCATAAAATGCCTCCCGTGGCTGAACATCGGCATCAAAAAGGATGCCAGAAGCGCGGAATTTTCATTCTTTGTAACCATTTTGTCATCACATTCAGATACCCAGACCTATGACCGATTTCCTCGATACCGATTACACCCAACGCTTCATCTTCGATGACAGCGACACTCGCGGCGAACTGGTGTCGCTGGAGCGCAGCTATGCCGAAGTGCTCGCCAAGCACCTGTACCCGGAACCGGTTGCGCAATTGCTGGGCGAACTGATGGCTGCCGCGTCGTTGCTGGTGGGCACCCTGAAATTCGATGGCTTGCTGATTCTTCAGGCCCGCTCCGAAGGCCCGATCCCGCTGCTGATGATCGAATGCTCCAGCGAACGCGAAATCCGTGGCCTGGCGCGCTATCACGCCGAGCAGATCCCGGCCGACGCGACCCTCGGCGACCTGATGCCGAACGGTGTCCTGGCCTTGACCGTCGACCCGATCGCCGGCCAGCGTTATCAGGGCATCGTCGACCTCGACGGCGAAACCCTGTCCGACTGCTTCACCAACTATTTCGTCATGTCCCAGCAGGTCGGCACTCGCTTCAAGCTCTGCGCCGATGGCCGTCGTGCCCGTGGTCTGTTGTTGCAGCAACTGCCGGCCGATCGCCTGAAAGACGAAGAAGAACGCGCCGCCAGCTGGCAGCACATCACCGCATTGGGCAACACCCTGACCGCTGATGAACTGTTGAGCCTGGACAACGAAACGGTTCTGCATCGCCTCTACCATGAAGAGCAGGTTCGTCTGTTCGATGTGCAGAAACTGCGCTTCCACTGCAGCTGCTCCCGCGAACGTTCGGGCAATGCGCTGGTCAGTCTGGGTCTGGAAGATGCGCAGGCGCTCGTGGCCGAGCAAGGTGGAAAAGTCGAGATCGATTGCCAGTTCTGCAACCAGCGCTACCTGTTCGATGCGGCAGATATCGCTCAATTGTTCGCTGGCGCGGGCGTCGAGACGCCGTCAGATACCCGGCACTAAAACGGTTCAGCGCAGGTAAATTCACTGCTCAACGACGGAATAACGCCGTTACGACGGGAGGGCCCTACTCTTTTTGGGCTTTTCTGGCATAATCCGGCCCACTTTTTTCGCGGTAGTAGTGCGCGACTTTCTACTACAAAACGTTTGGAGCACACTCGGCCACTGGCCGACGGGGAACCTC
The DNA here is from genome assembly GCF_025447595.1 of Pseudomonas koreensis. Taxonomy (GTDB): domain Bacteria; phylum Pseudomonadota; class Gammaproteobacteria; order Pseudomonadales; family Pseudomonadaceae; genus Aquipseudomonas; species Aquipseudomonas koreensis_H. The sequence goes on from NZ_JAOEJU010000013.1 coordinate 84,975, forward strand.
ATGACGCAAGCCAATAACGCCGTGTACACCGATCTGAGTGTTGATGATCTGGTAAAAGAAGCCCTGAACCGCGGTGAAGGCGAGCTTGCCGATACCGGCGCTCTGGTAGTTCGCACCGGTCACCGCACCGGCCGTTCGCCAGTCGACCGTTTCATCGTTGAAGAGCCTTCCACCCAGGCCGCCATTGCCTGGGGCCCGATCAACCGCAAGTTCCCGGCCGACAAGTTCGACGCGCTGTGGGCTCGTGTTGAAGCATTCAACAACGCGCAAGAGCATTTCGTTTCCCACGTGCATGTAGGCGCGGCCGAAGATCACTACCTGGCCGTGAAAATGACCACCCAGACTGCCTGGCAGAACCTGTTCGGTCGTTGCCTGTTCATCAACCCGGCTCAGTACAACCCGGCCGGTCGCGAAGAGTGGCAAGTGTTGAACGTTGCCAACTTCGAGTGCGTGCCTGAGCGTGACGGCACCAACTCCGACGGTTGCGTGATCATCAACTTCGCCCAGAAGAAAGTGCTGATCGCCGGCATGCGTTACGCCGGTGAAATGAAGAAAGCCATGTTCTCCGTGCAGAACTTCCTGCTGCCGGCCGCTGACGTGCTGCCAATGCACTGCGCTGCCAACATCGGCGAAGAAGGCGACGTGACCCTGTTCTTCGGTCTGTCGGGCACCGGCAAGACCACCCTGTCCGCCGACGAAAGCCGTTACCTGATCGGTGACGACGAACACGGTTGGGGCGAAGGCGTTGTCTTCAACATCGAAGGCGGCTGCTACGCCAAGTGCATCGACCTGTCCGAGAAGAACGAGCCGGTCATCTGGAAAGCCATCAAGCACGGCGCGGTGCTGGAAAACGTCGTGATCGACGACGCCAAGCACGCCGACTACGCCGATGTCAGCCTGACCCAGAACAGCCGCGCGGCCTACCCGCTGGAGCACGTTGCCAAGCGTTCCGAGAAGAACCTGGGCGGCGAGCCAAACGCTGTGATCTTCCTGACCTGCGACCTGACCGGCGTCCTGCCGCCAGTGTCGATCCTCAACGAAGAGCAAGCGGCCTACCACTTCCTGTCCGGCTACACCGCACTGGTGGGCTCGACTGAAATGGGTTCGGGCAGCGGCATCAAGTCGACCTTCTCCACCTGCTTCGGCGCACCGTTCTTCCCGCGTCCGGCTGGCGAATACGCTGAACTGCTGATCAAGCGCATCCGCGGCTTCGGCTCCAAGGTCTACCTGGTCAACACCGGCTGGACCGGTGGCGGCTACGGCGTCGGCAAACGCTTCAACATCCCGACCACTCGTGCGGTGATCGCAGCGATCCAGAGCGGCGCGCTGATCGGTGCAGCCACCGAGCACCTGGACACCATCAACCTGGACGTGCCACTGGCCGTACCGGGCGTCGAAACCAACCTGCTCAACCCACGCAACACCTGGGCTGACAAGGCTGCGTACGACGAAGCTGCCAAAGCACTGGCCGGTCTGTTCATCGAGAACTTCAAGAAGTTCGAAGTGAGCGACGCGATCAAGGCTGCCGGGCCTAAGTTGTAAGACTGGGTTCGTAGCTAATGAAAAAGCCGCCTCTTGAGGGCGGCTTTTTTGTGGGTGATGGATTAGTTGCGGGCGCTTTTAATATGCCGATAGTTGGAATGCGGGGGCCATTTTTTCCTGTTCGCGCCTCGGAATGCCGAGCGCACCAGCCAATTCCGGCCACTGCGTTACGGTCTCTTTGAAGTCGTTGATGATTTTGTCGGCATCCTCTCGGTCAACCCGGAAGTTAATCGCCACTTCCCGAGCAAGGTCCAGATCCAGGGCGTTATCAGAGTCCGTGATGTTCAGTTTCAACCCATCCGCGTTCGCCACCGGATTCATGTCGTAAGCCTCGGATAACCTCCACCCGCGGCCAGGATCGAGAAGAAATCCGTGGTTGCGCAAGTGGTCGTCGGTGTTCGAAACGAGAATGTTGAAGACGATTCGCGACCACAGCTCGCGCAGGTCGGTGTCGACCTCAGAGCCGTGTTCAATGATTACTCGAGCCAGTTCGATGTAGCTGGCGCCGTTCGAGGCATCGTCACCGTCGACGCGGTCGGTCATGGTCATGGCGGAGGCGAAGTGGAAGCGGCCACCGGATTTGCTTCGGTCAAATCGCTTGACCATGAAGCAGTGGTGCTGGCTCGCGTAACGTTGAGCGGTGCCGGTCGCTACTCTTAAGCCGCAGTTCTTGGCCAGAGCATTCACCACCATTTCCCATGCACCGACGTCGTAGTCATCTCGAATGCTCGGAAACTTGGCGATCCACAGATGACCGTGCCGATCTGCGACGCTGGCCTTGGGTCTGGCGCCACCCAGCGAGCCGCCGGGTGCGATCAGCATTTTCAGCCACTCGCGTCCTTCAAGTGCTGTGTTGTCCGGGTCGTTTTCCAGTGCGCGGCTCGCTTGCTCCAGTGCGCGCAACTCCAGAAACGGCGGGGCGGCTATGCCGTCGCGGTCATCAAGAAAACTGCCTTCATCGTTGAGCTTGTAGCGCAGGCCTCCAACGCGAAAGAGGTCATGTACACCCAGTAGGCAGTCGGATTCGTAAAGCTTGCTGCCGCTTGGCAACAGCCCGTCGCGAACGTCTCGCTCCAGACGCCGTTTCATCAGTAAACGTCCCCAACGATCGGGGCTTGAGTCTGCAAATGCGCCGAACTGGGTTTGGTGCCCGCCGGGGAACTGGTGCCCTTCGAAAAGGTTGATACGGGGATCGAGCTTCATGAAGCTCAGTTCTGGATCGGCCAGTGCGGCTGGATCGTACTCAAACTCGAACACTTCGTTAGCACGGGCCTTTCTGGCATGCAGGAATCCGAGGCGTCTTGCGCCATTCAAGGATTCCCAATCTGCATAAACCGCAATTCGCGTCATTCTTCACCTGTTTTGGAGCCGCTTTTTTTCTTGTTCAACAGTTCTGAAAGCGAGTGGGTGTTGAGGGGGAAGTCTTGGGTCAGGCTGGCGATGTAGGCGCTGTCTTCCTCCACTCGTGTGCTTTTTTCGCCGACCAGAGGCGACTTCTTGATCCTGGATGTTCCGCGTACTCGTTGGGGTTTTGCTCCAGGCAGCAATTGCGCGTCCTGCAATCGGCGCCCCATCTCATCGGCCTCGGCCAGTTTATTCAGATCCTTTTCCAGCCCGAGTACCTGCATGACTGACAGATAGGCACCGATGGTTACTCCCGAGCCTCCGGACTCTAGAGAGCGCAGGGTTGTCAGCGACATACCTGATCGTTCTGCGACTTGCTTGGCCGTCAGTTTGCGGCGCAGGCGGGCCAGCTTCAGGCGCTCGCCAAACTCGGAAAGCAGTCTGGAAGTCGTGGGCAAGAGTGATGCTGTCTTATTAGCCATGTGCCAATATTCCTTCATTTTTAAGCCTTAACTACCAGAATAGTAGCACTTAAGACTCAGGAGGATATTTGGCGAGACAAGTGGAGGCAGAAACGCCTAACTGGAAATATTCCACCTGTTGTTATGGCTAATGAGCAGAATTCTGCTACTTATTTGCCTTCGTCGTTGTCAGGGAACGGCACGCTTTGAAGGTGTTCTTCGATTTTCAGCGGCATCTTTGGAGCAGGTTTCGAGTTGAGGTGCCCGTGCTCGCGGCGAAAGATTTCATCTAACTGTTTGACGCTTTCCATCAGCTCATCAAAAAATTTGCTCACGAGAATCTCCATTGCTTGATTGCGTTTTTTCCATCGCTCTCAGGTAGTGCCGGAGAGCGATTCGTTCACTCAGCCTCAGGCCGGCGCTTTCCAGTTGAGCATTCGCTGCTGGGCTACTTGGAGCAGGTCATAGCCGTCTTTGGTGAGAAGGTAGAGCGCATGGGTGATGTGCGGGATGTCTTCGACATCAGCGTGTTTGAAGCAGAGGCAGTAGAGGGTTTGCAGCAGGTCGCTTGAGGCGCGCAGGCGCTGGACGGCGCATTCGAGGATGTCTTGCGGGTTGGCCTCGGTGTCGATGACCAGGGGCTTGGTGTCGGTGAGGTTGGAGTCGAGTGGACGGTAGCGATTGGAGTGGAGTTCGTTCCATGATTTCATTTTTTAGATCCTCAATTGCTTCGAATGAAGCCACCACATCGTGACCAAGCGACTGGAGGCGACTGTGTTCGGGTTGGTCAACCGGTGAGGATCATGCACATACCCGGCACGCTCGAAAGCGTCCCAAACACAGCCACCATAACGCTGCTGGCAATTGAGTGCCGGCAGCATACAGCGGACGCGAATGCATGATCCATTCGGGTGACCAAGCCCGAGTCGCTGAATTGGCAGCGACAGTCACAACTATAGGTTTCAGCCCACTGGCGCCGATAGAAGACAAGGCGCCGCTGCGTGTAGGAACGGGATGCAGATTCCGGCAGGCCGTTCCTACAGATCGATCACGGTTTTCAACGAATCGCCCGATACCCTTCAACATCCAGCACACTCGTCGTCAGCCCGGTCGCCGGGCTGTAGATCATGCCTTTCACCGTCGAAAACGGAACGCCTTTGCTGCCCAGCGAAACGTACCGCTCGCCTTGATCCAGCTCGGTGAACCAGGTGTAGGAGCACTTCTCCATGGCCTTGTATTTCGCTGCCGCGTTGACGATGGTGGCGGCGTGGTTGCGAAGGTCGGCGTCGGTGAGGTTGAGGTTTTTGTCGAGTGCGGTGCCCCAGCGTTTCAGGCAGACCTCGGCAAAGTGGCGGACGATTAGGCCGGGTTCGGCCAGCACTTTGGGACCACTGTTGCCATCGGCGGAGGCGTTGCCGACCAGGGTGGCGTGACGGCCGGGCATGGGGAAGATGCTGGTTTTGGTGCCGGTCGCGGTTTGCGGGATGACGCAGCTGAAGCCCTTGGAGCGTTCATCTCTCGCGTAGAAACCTACATACTCTTTTACGTTGGCGTTGAGCTTTACTCGTTGTTCCTGAAAGTTGCCGATGCCCGGCACCGGGTCAATGGCAAAGATATTTACTGGAATGTTTTTCAGTGCACTGTCATTGAACATGGCATTGGCCAGCATGTGACAACTGATACCGCCGCGGCTCCAGCCCACCAGATTGACTTTTGTTGGAATAACACCATCCTTGCGAAAGGTTTTGATAATTTGCTCCTGTAACTTCTGCTGCGTGACGCTGCGATCGCCATAGTTGTATTTACGCCACAGCCAGGAACCTTCAACTTTTACATCTTCAATCGGGATGCCGGCGGCTTTAAGGCGGTTGTATTCCGCCTCGGTCAGTTGCTCGCGCTGCCAGTCGCATTGGCCTTTGATGATGTTTGCCGCGTGCTGGACGTTTTCCTCCCAGCCCTTGCCGAACAAGGTCCCGCTGAGACCGTAGTCCTTGGATTGGGTGAACAGTTCATCGGCTTGCAGGTTGCTGGTGCCGGGGCCGTCGACCACGATCCATTCGGCGAACTCGCGACCGACGTGATGAGAAGCCAGTGTGGAGACCAATTCACCATCCCAATAGTTTTCGTGGGCGTTATCAAACTTTGTCGAACCTGTACCGCAAAAGAAAATAGTCAGCGTAGTCATGTTGTTGCTCTTGGTTGATGTAAGAGCAAACAGGCTAGTTTCGATCTTTGTTGTAATGGAAGCGATGGGTTGTTGCTAACTTTGTAATTTTATTTGCTGGCTTTATCTATTTATCTTTCGTCTTGCAACTTCCAGCAAGTCACAGCCGTCCTGCGTCAATAAATAAAGCGCATTGACGATATTCGGGATGTCTTTCACGTCGGCCTGTTTGAAACATAAGCAGTAAAGAGTTTCCAGCAGATCACTGGCGGCACGCAGGCGTTGATCGGCGGCATTGAGCAAATCACCCGATGCTGCTGCGGTGTCGATGACCAGTACCGGGTTGTCGCCGTCGCAGGTCTTGAGAGGGCGAAAACGAGTATTCAGTGGTGTGAACATGTTCATGATTGAGGCGTGTCCTTTACGAAGTCGCTTCGGCGGGCCGACACAGTGTTTTCAGTCGCGCCGGCCACTATAGAAGGGCGACGTCGAGTGGGACAAGACAGCCACAATGGACAGAATTCGTAGGGGTTTTTCCGGGATTCGGGCATTTGCCCTACGCGTTTTTGCGGCTTTTTCACAGCCAAACCCTTATGGGCGAAATTTCCGACGTGTTTGTCAGGCGTTTCAGAGTAAATCTCTGTATGGTGCGCGCCAGAATCCGTAGGGCGTTTCCAGGCGTCCGATACAGGCTTAAAGGGAATTAGGTATGCAGTGGCTACGAATGGCCTCGATTGTTTTGCTGTGGATCAGTGGTTGTCGTGTGGCGATGGCCTCCGAGGTGGGTAGCGGACTGGCGCTTACGCAAGTCGAGCGTACGGACTGGCCGGACGCACTCACCACCCAGGCCAGCATCGACACCGCGTCACGCGCCGAAGTGTTGATGTTCGGCAAGGCCCTGCTGGCCAGCGAAGCCCTTGATGAATCCGGACTTCAACAACGTCTGGGCGTGCCGCATGTGCAGCTCAAGTCGATTCGCCAGGTGCGTGACGGTTTGTGGGATCGTTTGCTCACCACCTATCGCAACGCCAGCCAGAACTGCGACGAACAAGCTTTCTGTCCACGTGTGCGCAGTGTTGCCGACCTGCGTCAGTTGGCGGCGGCATTTACCGGTGATATCAGCCCGGCCCATGCACGTTGGGCCAGCAACAGCCGGGGCGTGCATGAGCAGCTATTGAACGAACAATTGCGAGTGGCTGTGTTGCAGCCGTAGCGCCTGTCAGGTCGTAACCGTATGACCCGCTGTCACTGCGCTGGCAAGTGGGGGAATGTCGCCGGGAAAGGGGGAGCAGCCGCCGAGCAGCAGGGCCGCGATGACAAGAGCGAAGGGCAGTTTCAAACGATTCGACATGTGTCTTCCTTGGTGAGAATCCAGAGGCATCGGCCGTCCTGGCGCGATGTTCGATAAACGTTACACTCGTCCTCGCGACTTCGGCGAGGAACAAAGTGTTTCGTTTGTTTCAGACCGTGGCGGCGCATTTGACGCTGTATCATCCCGTATCGATTTGCCCCCGACCTTTTCTCGACTCGCTGCGATCGCCCGCTAGGCTGTTGGCATCACAGCGGTCAACGGAGTGACAGCGAATGCATAACACCCTGGAACAGGTTTTCGGTTATCCACAGTTTCGACCCGGCCAGGAGGCCGCGATCAGCGCTGTTCTCGCCGGACGCTCGGTAGCGGCGATATTTCCAACCGGGTCCGGCAAATCCCTTTGTTACCAGGTCCCCGCTCTCTTGCTGTCACACCTGACTTTGGTCGTCTCGCCGCTGCTGGCGCTGATGCAGGATCAGCTTGAGTTTTTGCGTCGGCACGGGATTTCGGCAGGCAGCATCGATTCGGCGCAGAGCCGCGAAGACGCCAACGATGTGATGGCTCGCGCCCGTTCCGGCGAACTGAAGATCCTGATGATTTCCGTGGAGCGTTTGAAGAACGAGCGCTTTCGCAACTTTTTGCAGCAGGTGCCGATTTCGCTGCTGGTGGTGGACGAGGCGCACTGCATCTCCGAGTGGGGCCACAATTTCCGCCCCGACTACCTCAAGCTGCCGGACTACCAGCGCCAGTTCAACATCCCGCAAACCTTGCTGCTGACTGCCACGGCAACGCCGAAAGTCATCGCCGACATGCAGGCGAAATTCGCCATCGCGGCAGAAGATGTGGTGACCACCGGTTTCTATCGGCCCAACCTGAATCTGCTGGTCGAGCCGGTGCGTGGCCAGGACAAGCGCAGCCGTCTGGTGGAGTGGATGAGCGAGCGCGTGGGTCAGCCGAGCATCGTCTACGTCACCCTGCAAAAAACCGCCGAGCAGATTGCCGAACATCTTGAGCGCAATGGCATTCAGGCCGAGGCTTATCACGCCGGTTTGCCCCATGAGCAACGGGACGGGATCCAGAAGCGCTTCATGGGCGGGCAGTCCAATTGCATCGTCGCCACCATCGCCTTCGGCATGGGCATCGACAAGAGCGACATCCGCAACGTGGTGCATTTCGACCTGCCCAAGTCCATCGAAAACTACAGCCAGGAAATCGGTCGTGCCGGGCGTGATGGGCAGCCGTCCGACTGCCTGGTACTGGCCAACCGCGACAGCCTCAATGTGCTGGAAAACTTCGTGTATGGCGACACGCCGGAACAGGACGGCATTCGCCATGTGCTGGACGAGTTGCAGGCCGCCGCTCCCGAAGGCCAATGGGAATTTCTGCTCGGGCCGTTGGCGGATCAGAGCAACATTCGTTCGTTGCCTTTGAAGACGTTACTGGTGCAGCTGGAGCTGCGAGGGCTGATTGCCCCGCGCTACGCGTACTACGCCGAGTACCGCTTCAAATATTTGCTGGAACCCGATGCGTTGCTTGAGCGTTTCGAGGGTGAGCGCAGGGATTTCGTTGCAGCGATCATCCAGACCTCAAGCCGTGCGCGCACCTGGGCCACGGTGAATTTCGAGGCGATGTACGAGCAGTATTCCGCCGAGCGCAATCGGGTGGTGAAGGCGCTGGATTACTTTCAGGAAAAGGGTTGGGTCGAGCTTGAGAGCAAGCAGATGACCGAGGTCTACAACGTCCTGCGCGGCGATTTCGACAGCCAGGCCCTGAGCGCTGAACTGCATGAATATTTCACCCGCCATGAGCAAACCGAAGTGGCGCGGATTCACGCCATGCTCGAGCTGTTCGCCACCGAGCGATGCCTCGGATATCGGCTGGCCGAATATTTTGGCGATCACAATGCGCCGCAGCAGTGCGGGCATTGCTCGGTCTGTCACGGGCACGTCGCCCGGCTGCCGGTACCTCCTGAATTGCCGGCGCTTGTGGATAAAAATTTTGCGGCGTTGTGTAGCGATTTTATCCACAGGCACCAGCAGCACGTTGGCAGTGCTCCGTCGGCGGAGCGATTGACCCGGTTTCTGTGCGGAATCAGCGTGCCGTTGTTTACCCGGCTCAAGGCCCGGGCCATCTCAGGATTTGCGGCGCTGGAGGAGTATCCCTATGCCGAGGTGCGGGCCTGGGCTCAGGCGCATCTTTGAAGTCTCGAATCCATCTGCTGAATGTCGATCATCACGGCAATGAACTTCAAAAATGCCTGTTGGCTGACTATGGTGATGGCTGTCTTCGGATCGCCAACAAGAGAACAACATGAGCCAGACATCCTTCGCTATTCAGCAGGCCGCCGTGATCGGCGCCGGTACCATGGGCCGCGGCATTGTCATGTGCCTGGCCAATGCCGGCGTGTCAGTGCAGTGGGTCGATAACAATCCACAGATGCTCGAACAGGCGCTGGCCACCGTGGCCGATACCTACGCGCACAACGTGCGACAGGGCCGGATCGACCAGTCCGAGGCCGATGCGCGGATCGCCCGTGTCAGTGCGGTGCCGGACTATGTGGCGATCCGCAACGTCGACCTGGTGATCGAAGCGGTGTACGAAAACCTCGAACTCAAGCAGAAGATCTTCCGCGAGCTCGATGGCGTGCTGAAGCCCGAGGCGCTGCTGGCGAGCAATACCTCGGCGCTGGACATCGACGCCATTGCCGCCGCGACACGGCGCCCGACTCAAGTGCTGGGCCTGCATTTCTTCAGCCCGGCGCACATCATGAAATTGCTGGAAATCGTCCGTGGCGCGCAGACCTCACCGGCTGTGCTTGAAGCCGCTTTAGAGCTGGGCAAGCGCATGGGCAAGGTCAGTGTGGTATCGGGCAACTGCCACGGTTTTATCGGCAATCGCATGCTGCATCCGTATGTGCTCGAAGCGCGCAAGATGTTGCTCGAAGGGGCGTATCCACATCAGGTCGATGCGGCGTTGCAGAGCTTCGGTTTTGCCATGGGGCCGTTTCGCATGTACGACGTGGTCGGCATCGATCTCGAGTGGCGTGCCCGCGAGCTGGCCGGCAAGGGGCAGGATGCGCCCGAGGTTCAGGTGGATAACCACTTGTGCGAACAGGGTCGCTTCGGTCAGAAGTCCGGTAATGGTTACTACCACTACGAGCCGGGCAGTCGTCAGGCCGAGCATGATCCCGAGGTCGATGCGCTGGTGTTGAGCGTCAGCGAAGGTCTGGGGTTTCATCGGCGGGATATCGGCTCGGAGGAGATCCTCGAGCGGTGCCTGCTGGCGTTGGTCAACGAGGGCGCGAAGATCCTGCAGGAAGGGATTGCCGAGTCGGCGCATGACATCGATCAGGTCTATCTGAATGGCTATGGCTTCCCGGCGGAGCGGGGCGGGCCGATGGCCTGGGCGGACGATCAGGGGCTGGCCGACATTCACAAACGATTGCTGGCGCTGGAGACCCGGCAGGGCGATCACTGGCGGCCGGCGCCATTGATCGGTGAGCTGGCGGCGCGAGGCAAGGGTTTTTACCTTTAGACTGGGCAGATCACTCCAGGAATCGACACTGATGTCCAACCCGATGCCGCAACGCAGCGAGTACCCGCACTTCCAGCCGATCACCACGCGCTGGCATGACAACGACGCCTACGGCCACGTCAACAACGTCACCTATTACAGCTTCTTCGACACGGCGGTGAACACCTACCTGATCCAGGTCGGCGGGCTGGATATCCATGACGGCGAGGTGGTGGGGTTTGTGGTGAGTTCGTCCTGTGACTACTTCGCGTCAATCGCTTTTCCGGATCGAATCGAGATCGGTCTGCGGGTCGGCAAGCTGGGCAACAGTTCGGTGCAGTACGAACTGGCGGTGTTCAAGGAAGGAGAGGTGGAAGCCTGTGCTGCCGGACGCTTCGTGCATGTGTTTGTCGACCGGGCTTCCAATCAGCCAGTGTCGATTCCGGCTTCATTGCGCGAAGCGCTGGAACGTCTGACGGTGTGACAGGCAAAAAAAATCGCAGCCCGGGGGAGCTGCGATTTTTCTTCAAGCCTTCGCCTCAGCGGTGGCGATAGTACTTGTGATGCTTGCGATGGCCGTAGGCGTGGCCGCGACCACGGTGGTCGTCACGGTAGTAGCGACGGTCACGACCACGGTCGTAATGACGATCATCGTCATCGCTCTTGTTGCCCATGTAGTTGCCCAGCGCGCCACCCGCGCCGCCGCCGGCTGCTGCGCCGATCAGGCTGCCGGTGGTGCCGCCCATGCTGCGGCCCACCACGTTGCCGCCGGCTGCGCCCAGCGCACCGCCGATGGCTGCTTCGCCACGGCTGCGCTTGTCGGCGCCCACCGCACTACCACCCGCGCCGCCCAGGGCTGCGCCAATGGTCGAACCTGTACTGCCGCCTAGCGATTGACCGACGACCGAGCCAAGAACCCCGCCCAATGCGCCGCCCACACCTGCTTCGGTGGTGCCTCCGGCAGAAGCGAAGCCACTGACCAGGCCAAGGGACAACAAGAGAATCGAGGAGAACTTCATAGAGGAGCCTCAAAGGGATGACGGCGCGATCCTGAGGCTCTGGAATGGGCGTGACAATCGAAATCCGACGAATAACACGACTTGTATACAATTCTGCAAGTTACTGATTTTTGGGTGGAACTTAACTGATTTTCGCCGGTCTTTAACTACTTCGGACAGGCCGCTTTGATCACAAAGCGGCCTTTTTTGTGGGCGTTTGAAAATTGCTCGTGCGGGAAAAATCATTGAACTGGCTGCCGCTTTCGCGAGCAAGCTCGCTCCCACAGTGACGGTGTTCTTTCAGAAGAGACCCGTATTCATGTGGGAGCGAGCTTGCTCCGGGCGGCGTTCCGACGAAGGCGCCCGTCCAGGCGCCGTATCAGGCCGATTTAGCCATGATCAGTCCGGTTTCACTCGCGGCTTCCAGGCGAATGGCAATGAACTTCGACGTCGGCGTATGGCTGCCATCGCCGGTGCTTTCCAGTGGGACCAGCGGGTTCACCTCTGGGTAATAAGCCGCCGCCTGCCCCGCCGGAATATCGAACGCCAGCAGTGTGAAGCCCTTCACCCGACGCTCGCGACCATCGTCCCACAGCGACACGATGTCAGCCTTTTGCCCCGGCTTGAAGCCAAGACGAATGATGTCCGCCTCATTGGCGAACAGCACATCACGTTGGCCCTTCACGCCGCGATAACGATCGTCGAGACCATAAATCGTGGTGTTGTACTGATCGTGGGAACGCATCGATTGCAGGATCAGGTCAGGCAGTTTGCCGGTAGCGCGAGTACGTTCGTGGATCAGATCCTTGGGCAGCAGGTTCGGCTTGAAGTTGGCCCGGCCTGACGTGGTGTTCCACTTGCGCGCGCCGGCGCTGTTGCCGAGGTAGAAACCGCCCGGGTTCTTGACCTTCTCGTTGAAGTCCTTGAAGCCCGGAATGGTGTCGGCGATCAGTTCGCGGATACGGCGGTAGTCGGCTACCAGCCAGTTCCAGTCCACCGGTTTGCTGCCCAGGGTCGCGGCGGCAATGCCGGCGATGATGGACGGCTCCGAGCGCATCTGGTTCGACAGTGGCTGCAACTGACCATTGGAGGCGTGCACCATGCTGAACGAGTCTTCCACGGTGACGGCCTGCGGGCCTTCGGTCTGGATATCGATGTCGGTACGACCCAGGCACGGCAGGATCAACGCGTCCTTGCCATGAGCCAGGTGGCTGCGGTTGAGCTTGGTGCTGATCTGCACGGTCAGGTCACAGTTGCTCAGGGCCTGGAAGGTGCGCGGGCTGTCCGGCGTAGCCTGGGCGAAGTTGCCGCCCAGCCCGATGAACACCTTGGCGCGACCTTCGGCCATCGCATGAATCGCTTCGACCACGTTGTGCCCGTTGTGACGTGGCACCTTGAACTGGAAGCGGCGCTCCAGGGAATCGAGGAACGCCACCGGCGGACGCTCGTTGATACCCATGGTGCGGTCGCCCTGCACGTTACTGTGGCCACGCACCGGGCACAGACCGGCGCCGGGCTTGCCGATGTTGCCGCGCAGCAGCATCAGGTTGGCGATTTCCTGGATGGTCGGCACCGAATGGCGGTGCTGAGTGATGCCCATCGCCCAGCACATGATCACGTTCTTGCCTTTGGCGTACATGCGCGCCGCTTGCTCGATTTCCACCAGGGTCAGGCCGGACTGCGCAACGATCTGTTCCCATGGGGTATCGTCGACGACGCCCAGATACTCGAGCACGTTGACGCTGTGTTCATTGAGGAAGTCGTGATCGAACACCGCCGGTGCGCCGGCCTTCTGCGCATCGCGCTCCCATTGCAGCAGGAACTTGGCCATGCCGCGCAGTACCGCCATGTCACCACCCAGAGCCGGACGGAAATACGCGGTGTTGGTCGGTTTGTCGCCGTTGGTGAGCATTTCGATCGGATGCTGCGGATGCTGGAAGCGCTCCAGACCACGCTCTTTCAGCGGGTTGATGCACACCACCTGAGCACCGCGTTTCACCGCTTCACGCAGCGGCTCCAGCATGCGCGGGTGGTTGGTGCCGGGATTCTGGCCCCAGACGAAAATCGCATCGGCGTGTTCGAAATCATCGAAGGTCACAGTGCCTTTGCCGACACCGACGCTTTGTGCGAGTGCCACGCCGCTGGCCTCGTGACACATGTTCGAGCAGTCGGGGAAGTTGTTGGTGCCGAACGCACGCACGAACAGTTGATACAGGTACGCCGCTTCGTTGCTGGCGCGGCCCGAGGTGTAAAACTCGGCCTGATCCGGGCTCGACAGTCCTTGCAGGTGTTTGCCGATCAGCGCGTAGGCATCGTCCCAACTGATCGGCTTGTAACGGTCGGTTTCAGCGTCATACACGACCGGCTCGGTCAGGCGACCTTGATACTCGAGCCAGTAGTCACTCTGTTCCAGCAACGCAGTGACGCTGTGTTTGGCGAAGAATTTGCCGTCCACCCGACGTTTGGTCGCTTCCCAGTTCACCGCCTTGGCGCCGTTCTCGCAGAACTTGACCATGCCGCTTTCCGGCGAATCGCCCCAGGCGCAGCCAGGGCAGTCGAAGCCACCGTTCTGGTTGGTCTTGAGCATCATGCGCAGGTTTTTCAGCGCGTTGTCACTGGTCAGCCAGGCCTGGGCCACGCTGATCAGGGCGCCCCAGCCGCCAGCTGCGCCCTTGTAAGGCTTGTAGCGCGGGACGGGTTTCTGGTCGGCTTGATGATGTTGGCTCACGGGTGTTTCTCCATTTCTGGGCTATACACCCGCGGCGCGTTTTTCTGCGGCAGGTGGATGAGATTGAGGTTGTGGCGTCGGGCCCATTGCACGGCGAGGCCGGTGGGCGCGGACAGGCTGACCAGGGTCTGAATCCCGGCCCGCAAAACTTTCTGGATCAATTCGAGACTGCAACGGCTGGTGACAATCGCCAGGCCGCCGGCTGTGGATATCTTTTGCCGGATCAGGCCGCCGATCAGTTTGTCGAGGGCGTTGTGCCGGCCGATGTCTTCACGGCCCAGCAGCAATTCACCGCTGGCGTTCATGAACACCGCCGCGTGCACTGCGCCGCAATGCTGGCCCAATGGCTGGAACGCGCCGATGCGCTGACGCAGGCCGTCGAGCCATTCGATGGGCGGCAAAGGAGCGCCGGGCAGGACCTTGAGATCAGGCAACGCCTGCTCCACCGCTTCCACGCCGCACAAGCCGCATCCGCTGGTGCCGGCCAGTTGCCGACGCTGTTGCTTGAGGTTCCAGAAGGCGCGGTTGGCGATGGTGACTTGTGCGTATTGCGCCGAGCCCGAACCGGTCAGTTGCAGGTCATAGATGTCCGAGGCGTCTTCGATAATGCCGCTGCCGAGGCTGAAACCGACGATGAAGTCTTCAAGGTCGGTCGGCGTGACCAGCATGACGGCCTGGCTGATACCGTTGTAGGCAATCGCCAGCGCGACTTCTTCGGCCAGCGCGGTGCTTGCCGATTCCGCGAGGGGAAGATCGCTGTAACTGTAAGTCTGACTGGCGGCAGGCGCGGGCGTTTCGAGAGCGGGCGCCGCGCAGGCCGGGCGCTTGGCGTTCATGGCATCACCAACGGATTGATCAACGTTAAGACTAGGCGCGGCAAACTGTCGCGTCTAATCGCTAGTTTCGATCTCTCGATAGATGCTGTCGATCAAGAGTCGGCTGGTGATTTTTGATAGAGCGCGAAACAGGCCTCGGCCAGCGCTGATCGTGGTGCACCGCGGCGCATGATCAGGCCCAGCCGGGCGAGCGTCTGAGCGCTTTCGATAGGTTGCAGGCGCAAGTGATCGGTGAGGTTTTCCAGACCGCCGTCCAATGGCATCACGGCGCAGCAAAGACCGCCGTGCACGGCTTGCAACAATTGGTGGACGGCATCGGTTTGCAGCAATGGCTGTGGCGTCAGGCCTCGGCTATGGAAGTTGTGGTCGATGGACTGACGAAAGTGCATGCCGCTGGTGAGCATGCCGAGCGGCAATTCGATCAACGACTCCCAGCTCAGGGGGGCCTCGCTGAAGTTGAAGAAACGCTGGTCATAGAGCAGGCCCATCCGGGTTTCGCTGAAGGCCAGGGATTCGAATCGTTCACTGTCGAGGCGTTCCAGGTAAGACACGCCGATGTCGATACGATTGTTCGCCAGTTGCTCCAGCACCTGCTCCGAACTCAGCGATGACAGCTCAAACCGCAGGTTCGGGTGTTCGGCATGCAGACGCTGCATCAGGGGCAATGCGTCGAAACTCGACAGCGGCACCACCCCCAGCCGCAGTGTGCCGATCAGATTGCCGCGACAAGCTGCGGCTTCGGCCTGCAAGCCATCGTAAGCCGCCAGCACCGTGCGGGCCCAGGCCAGCACTCTCTCGCCGGGTGCCGTGAATCCTTCGAATCGCTGACCACGATTGACCAGCGGCAGATCCAGTTCTTCTTCAAGGCTGCGCAGACGCATGGACAGGGTTGGCTGGGTGATATGGCAGCGTGCTGCGGCCTGGCCGAAATGGCGGGTTTCGTCGAGGGCGATGAGGAATTTCAGCTGCTTGATGTCCATCTTCGCTCCGGGGCGCTGGCAAGGTTGGGCGATTCTACCGCTTGTACGAGGGCAGGGTCATTGGTCGGGCCGGAACCGGGTTTGTCCGGCGTGGTCTAGGCTTGGGCGTCTGGAACTTAAATCAAGGAGTGTGCGCGATGAGTCTTTTGAGCTTTGTAAAAGAGGCTGGTGAGAAACTGCTCGACCTGCTGACCCCCGGCAACGCCAATGCCAGCGACCAGTTGAAGGAGCACATCAGCAAGGTCGGGTTGGGTAACCCGAATGTCCAGGCGACCGTGGACGGTGACAAGGTGACGGTCACCGGCGAGGTGGCGAGCCAGGAAGAGAAAGAGAAGATTCTGCTGGCGGTGGGCAACATCGCCGGTGTCGGCAGCGTCGATGACCAGATCACCGTGACCGGGCCGGTGGTGGCCGCTGCACGTTTTGTGGTGGTGAAAAAGGGCGACACCCTCAGCGCGATTTCCCTGGCTGTGTATGGCAATGCCAACCAGTACAACAAGATCTTCGAGGCCAACAAGCCGCTGTTGTCTCATCCGGACAAGATCTATCCGGGGCAGACGCTGCGTATCCCTGAGTAACCGCAGATACCGCTATCGCGAGCAGGCTCGCTCCCACGTTGGAATGCATTTCAATTGTGGGAGCGAGCCTGCTCGCGATGGGCACGATGTGGTTTACAGGCCCGCAATCAAATCCCGATAATCCTCGACCGCCGCAAACTCTCCGGTATCCTTCGGCCCCTTGCGACTGTCCGGCTCCTTCACCGCCAACAGATGCGCTACACCAAAGTCCCGTGCGCTGCGCAGGATCGGCAAGGTGTCGTCGATGAACAGACTGCGTGCCGGGTCAAAGCCGATGTCGGCCTGCAACGCGTCCCAAAACTGCGGGTTCTCCTTGGGAAAGCCATAATCGTGTGAGCTGATAAGCCGCTCGAAATAGGGTGCCATTTCAACCCGTTCCAGTTTCAGCGACAGCGAGTCGCGATGCGCATTGGTGATCATCACGACGCGCTTGCCGGCGCGTTTGATCGCGGACAGAAAGGTATCGGCATCCGGGCGCAGGGCAATCAGGTGCGCAGTCTCCATTTTCAGCTCACGTACCGACAGCTTCAGTTCTGCGCTCCAGAAATCCAGGCAATACCACTGGAGTTGACCGGCATGTCGCTCGAACAACGGCTGCAATTCCATTTCCGCCATGGCCCGGCTCACGCCATGCAGTTCGGCGTAGCGTTGTGGCAGGTGTTCCAGCCAGAAATGGTTGTCAAAGTGCAGGTCGAGCAACGTGCCGTCCATGTCCAGCAGAACGGTATCGATGTCGGACCACGGTAATGAAGGCATGGCAACGTCTCGAACGGTAAAAAGATATCCGACGCAAACAATCGGAAAAGCCGCGTTATAGTAGCGCGTTCACGCCAAGGAGCTTTGCATGCGCCAGAAACCCACCGTACTTGCCCGCGAGATCGTCGCCACCAGCCGGCTGTTCTGCGTCGAAGAGCTGAAGCTGCGTTTCTCCAACGGCGTGGAACGCACTTACGAGCGGTTGGTCGGCAAGGGCGCCGGTTACGGCGCGGTGATGATTGTGGCCATGCTTGATGCCGAACATGCGGTGCTGGTCGAGGAATACTGTGGTGGTACCGACGAGTACGAATTGTCCCTGCCCAAAGGTTTGATCGAACCGGGCGAGGATGTGCTGGCGGCAGCCGAGCGTGAGCTCAAGGAAGAGGCGGGCTTCGGCGCCCGGCAACTGGAACACCTGACCGAGCTGTCGCTGTCCCCTGGCTACATGAGCCAGAAAATCCAGGTGGTGCTCGCCAGCGATCTGTATGAAGAGCGACTGGAAGGCGACGAGCCGGAGCCGATGCGGGTGGACAAGGTCAACCTGAGGGATCTCTCTTCATTGGCGCAAAATCCGCAATTTTCCGAAGGTCGTGCCTTGGCGGCGTTGTACCTGGCCCGCGACCTGCTGACCCAGCGCGGCTTTTTCCAGTCATGAGTGAGATGTCTATGAATTTTCCCCATCCGTTGATGGCGCCGGTGGTTGAACTGGCGTTGCGTGCTGGCGAGGCGATTCTGCCGTTCTGGCGCGCCGATGTGGCGGTGACCGCCAAATCCGATGATTCGCCGGTGACCGCTGCAGACATCGCTGCGCACCATGTGATCGTAGCCGGCCTGACCGCCCTGGATCCGGGCATCCCGGTGTTGTCCGAAGAGGATGCCGACATCCCGCAAAGCGTGCGTGCCGGCTGGCAGCGCTGGTGGCTGGTGGATCCGCTGGATGGCACCAAGGAGTTCATCAGCGGCAGCGAAGAGTTCACCGTCAACATTGCCTTGATCGAAAATGGCCGGGTGGTCTTTGGCGTGGTATCGATGCCGACCAATGGGCGTTTCTACGTTGGCGGTACCGGACTCGGTGCCTGGCGCGGCGACAAGGGCGGCACGCCAGTGGCGATTCAGGCTCGTGACGTACCCGGACCTGGGGAAGCGTTCACCGTGGTCGCCAGTCGCCGCCATTCGAGCCCGGAGCAGGAGCGCCTGCTGGCCGGTTTGAGCGCAAGCCTGGGCGAGTTGCAACTGGCCAATATCGGCAGTTCGCTGAAGTTCTGTCTGGTGGCCGAAGGCGCGGCGGACTGCTATCCGCGACTGGCGCCGACGTCCCAGTGGGATACGGCGGCAGCGCAGGGCGTTCTGGAAGGTGCGGGTGGCGAGGTGCTGGACTTGAGCGGCGAAGCCTTCTGCTATCCGCCGCGAGAATCGTTGTTGAACGGATTCTTCCTGGCGTTACCGGCGAAAGCCGCGTGGCGAGCGAAGCTGCTGGAGCTGGCCCGTTCGTAAGCGCGCTCCCTGACTCGGGAACGCTCAGCCCTCAGCGGTGCAGGACATACTGCCCGCTGAAGGTCACCGCATCTTCATCGCTCCCCGCATTGACGACTCGCGTGTGCAACGTCAATCGCGCTCGCCCGTAGCGTTGATACATCGTCAGAAACTTCTTCCACACCGCCGGGCTTGGCGACGCGCAGATGGCGTTGGCATCGCCGGTTACCGGCAACGGATAACTGATCTGTCCTTCCTGAATCACGATGTGCCCGTCCTTGATGCCTTCTTCCTCCAAGCGCAAATGCAGCAAGCCCCAACCGGCCAATACCGCGCCGCAATACAGGCTCCCGCCAAACATGGTGCTCTTGTGATTGACGTTGGCTTCCAGCGGCAAGTGCAGGCGCAGTTGCTGGTCCTGCCATTCGAGGACTTTGAGGCCCATGTCCCGGGTCAGAGGGATGTCGTGATGGAGGACGGATTCGAGATGGCGACTGTCGCGATTCATTCGGATTCGTCTCCATGGCTGCTGCTGTCGGCGAAATTCAGACCGTGCTTGCGCAGTTTGTCGTGTAGCGTCTTGCGCGGAATGCCCAGGGCTTCGGCGAGACTGCGTACCGAGCTGTGCGATCGGGCCAGTTCGGCGGCGATCAATGACTTTTCGAAATTCTCCACCTGTTCACTGAGGCCACCGCTGGTGATCTCGATGGCCGCGCTGCTGCCGTCAGGCTGAGTGTTGTCCAGCGCCAGCTCCAGGCCAAGGGCAAAACGCTCCGCCGCGTTCTGCAATTCCCGCACGTTGCCCGGCCATGAATGCCGCAGCAGCAACGCCCGTTGCGCCGGCTGCAGTTCGTGCGGTGGCAGACCATGGCGGGCACTGGCTTCGTCGGCGTAATGCTGGAACAGCATCAAGGCGTCTTCACCTCGTTCTCGCAACGGTGGAATGCGCAGCGGCGCCACATTGAGGCGGTAATACAGGTCGGCCCGGAAGCGGCCCTGATCGGCGGCCTGGCGCAGGTCTTCCTTGGTGGCGGCGATGACGCGAATGTCCAGCGGGATCAACTGATTGCCGCCCAGACGCTCGACCACGCGCTCCTGCAACATGCGCAGCAGTTTGACCTGCACATCCATGCTCATACTCTCGATTTCATCGAGGAACAGCGTGCCGCCATTGGCGAATTCGAACTTGCCGATCCGGCGTTTTTGCGCGCCGGTGAAGGCGCCGGGTTCATGACCGAACAGTTCGCTTTCGACCACCGACTCGGCCAGCGCTCCGGCGTTGATGGCCACGAACGGGCCGTTGCGCCGGCTAGACAGATCGTGCAGGGCGCGGGCGACGACTTCCTTGCCGGCACCGGTTTCGCCGAGGATCAGCACGTCGGCTTTTGTCGCCGCCAGTGCGCCGATCTGCTCGCGCAGGCGCGACATCGGCGCGGACTGACCGACCAGCCGCGCGCTCAGTTCATTGCGATCACTCAGGGCCATGCGCAGGCTGCGGTTGTCCAGAACCAGACGCCGCAGGGCCAAGGCGCGGCGCACGCTGTCGAGCAGGGCGTCGCTGGCGAAGGGTTTTTCCAGAAAGTCGTAGGCGCCGGCGCGCATGGCCTGCACGGCCAGTGGCACGTCGCCGTGGCCGGTGATCAGCAGCACTGGCAGTTCCGGATCCTGGGCGTGCAGTTCGCTCAGCAGTTCCAGGCCATCCATGCCGGGCATGCGGATGTCGCTGACCACCACACCGGGCCAGTCGCGCTCCAGTTGTGCAGCCAGTCCCTTGGCTTCGGACAGCGGAAGAATCTTCAGGCCGGCCAGATCCAGGGTCTGGCCGAGGGCCTGACGCAGGTGCGGATCGTCGTCGATCAGCACTACCTGAATGCGGTTGTCGATGGTCATGCGCTTCGATCCTCGGGCGGTTGCAGGCTGACCCCGGGCGCGCCGGCGCGCAGCCGCAGGGTGATCAAGGCGCCACCTTGCTTGTGGTTGGCGAACGACAGTTCACCGCCGAAGGCGCGCATCAGGGTTTCGCAAATGGCCAACCCCAGACCGAGACCCTGAGTTCGGGTCTTGGTGGTGTAGAAGGGTTCGCTGGCACGGCCCAGGGCTTCCATGCAGAAACCCGGGCCATTGTCGCGAATGTACAGGTTGACGCCTTCGTCGGTGGATTCGGCACTCAGCCACAATTTGCGCGGCGGGCCTTTTTCGGTGAGAGCGTCGAGGGCGTTGGCGAGCAGGTTGCCCAGCACCTGGCGCAGACGAGTCTCACCGGCCTCGACCCACAGGGTGGCGGCCGGCAGGTCGCGGATCAGTTCGACGTCCATGCTGCGGCGACGTTTGGCCAGCAACGCCAATGCATCGTCCAGTGCCGGTTGCAGCGCGACGCTTTCCGGGGCATGGCGATCCCGGCGGGCGAAAGCGCGAAGGTGAGCGATGATCGAAGCCATGCGTCCGGTCAGCTCGCTGATCAGCTTGAGGTTGCCTCGGGCGTCTTCGGTACGCTCATGGTCAAGCAGCACCTCGGCGTTCTCGGCGTAGCTGCGGATCGCCGCCAGTGGCTGATTGAGTTCGTGACTGATGCTCGCCGACATCGTCCCCAGCGCCGACAACTTGCCGGCCTGGACCAGATCGTCCTGGGCCCGGACCAGTTCCTGCTGTGCCTGTTCGCGCTCCAGCACTTCCTGTTTCAGACGACGGTTGAGTCCCTCCAGATCGCTGGTGCGTTCGGCAACCCGGCCTTCGAGCTCTCGTCGGGCCTTGGCCTCGAAAGCGATCCGTTCCAGATAATGGCGACGGCGCTGCATCATCAGGCCCAGCAACAGCATCACTACCAGCAACGTGGCGCTGCCGATCGCCACCACTGTGCGTACCGGTCGGTCGATCAGCGTGCGCGGGGCAAGAATGCTGACGCTCCAGCCGGTTTCCGCGATGTCCTGGGTCTGCGGCAGCCACGCGGTCGGGCTCAGGTTCAAGGGCCGTGGCTCGCGGGTCGGGTAGGGCTGGATCGCGGTGATCGCCGCACGTTCGTCGTCGCTCAGCTTGCGGGTTGAACGGAAGCGCCATTCCGGGCGCGAGGTCAGGATGACCACGCCATTGTGGTCGGTCACCAGCAGTTGCTCCGGCGTTTTGCCCCACAGGCTCTCGGTATGGTCGAGGTCAACCTTGACCACCAACACGCCAATGATTTTCTCGCCGTTGCGCACCGCTGCAGCGAAGAAATAGCCACGCTTGGCGGACGTGGTGCCCAGGCCGAAGAAGCGGCCCAGGCGCCCGGCCATGGCTTCACTGAAGTACGGTCGGAACGAAAAATTGCGCCCGACGAAACTGTCGTGTTTGTCCCAGTTCGACGCCGCCAGCGTGCGGCCGGTGGTGTCCATCAGGTACATGACTTCGGCTCCGGTCTGGGAAGCAATGTTCTTCAACAGGCGGTTGGCACTGCCCTGGGTGACACCGTCGTCCGGCGCGCCGACGACCGCACGCAGGGCCGGCAGGTCGCCGAGAATCTGTGGTAACACTTCGTAGCGATGCAAGGTGCCCAGCAGGTTGGCGACGTAGAGGTCGAGCGTCTGGCGGTTTTGACCGGCCAGCTCATTGCGGTAGTAGCGCTCGGCCAGATGCTCCAGCGGCCACAACAGCGGGGCCAGACACAGGGCCAGCAAGGCAAGACTTCGCCAGCGGGGGCGACGGGGGAGGGTCGGAGTCATAAACATCGGGCGCCTGTGGGTACAGGCGCATTATGCCTAGGCTTGCCGTTGCAGTCTGCGCACCCGTTGCCGGGCATGCAGCGGCGCTGAAGTTTCACACAGGACTTCAGGAAAAGACTTCGGCGTCCTTCAGGAGGGCGCCCACCTGATCCTTGGCCGACAGTTTCGGCGCTTCGTCCAGTTGCCAGTCGATGCCCAGGTCCGGATCGTCCCAGCGAATGCTGCGCTCGGAAGACGGGTTGTAATAGTCGGTGGTCTTGTAGAGGAATTCGGCGAACTCGCTCAGTACCACAAAACCGTGGGCGAAGCCTTCCGGAACCCACAGTTGGCGATGGTTGTCGGCGGAAAGACGTACGGCGACCCATTTGCCGAAATGCGGCGAACTGCGACGGATGTCCACTGCCACATCAAGCACTTCACCCACGGTGACACGAACCAGTTTGCCCTGGGTATTTTCCAGCTGATAGTGCAGACCGCGCAGCACGCCTTTCTGCGAGCGCGAATGGTTGTCCTGGACAAATTGCGTGTCGAGGCCGGTTACGTCCTGAAAGGCCTTGGCATTAAAGCTTTCGTAAAAGAACCCGCGCTCGTCACCGAAAACCTTGGGTTCGATGATCAGGACACCAGGCAGGTCAGTGGGGATTACATTCATGGGGATATTCCAGTGGCAGGTGTGAATGGGCGACATTCTTGCGCAAAGTGCCGATCGGTGCGAGGGGCGCATGCAAATCGCCCGCCTCGCAGCAGGTCGGGGGCGGATGGTCGGGGGGTTGCTTATCGCCTGAAGCAATGGCGATATAGGCGCCTAATAAAATTTCAGGGGTCGTTCCATGTCGTTCGCCACGTTGATTCATCGCGCCAGCTTGCCCAGCCCTCAGGTTTCGGTGGAGCAGGCCCGGCATCTGCTGGCGCAGCAATACGGGTTGAGCGGCACATTGCAGGCCTTGGGCAGTCAGCAGGACCTCAATTACCGAATCGACAGCGAACGTGGGCGATTCGTGCTGAAGATCTGCCGGGGTGACTATTCGCTGGTAGAGCTGCAGGCCCAGCATGCGGGCCTGAAATATCTGGCCGAGAAGGGTGCCGTTAAGGTTCCTCGTGTGATGACGGCCACTAACGGCGCTGACCTGCTGACCCTGGACGTCGGTGGAGAATCGGTGCATGTGCGGCTGCTCGATTACATCGAGGGCCAGCCGCTGACGGCGCTCGATCATCTTGGCCATGAAGTCGTCGCCGGATTTGGCCGGCTCTGCGGCGAAATGGATCTGGCCCTGGCCGGCTTCGACCATCCGGGTCTCGAGCGCACGCTGCAATGGGACGCGCGCCACGCCAGTGCACTGATCGAACATCTTCTGCCAGTGATCGACGACGAACGCCAGCGCGCGTTGATCGCCGAGGCTGCCGAACAGGCCAGGCTTCGTTTGCAGCCGCTGCTGGAAAAGCTGCCGGTGCAGGCAATCCACATGGACATCACCGACGACAACGTGGTCTGGCAGCGTGATGCCCGGCGGCACTGGGAATTGCAGGGCGTCATCGACTTCGGCGATCTGGTTCGCACCTGGCGCATCACCGATCTGTCGGTTACCTGCGCCGCACTGCTGCATCACGCCGCCGGCGATCCATTCGTGATCCTGCCGGCAGTGCAGGCCTATCACGCGGTCAATCCTCTGCAACACGAAGAATTGCTGGCGCTGTGGCCGCTGATTGTGGCGCGGGCAGCGGTGCTGGTGCTCAGTGGCGAGCAACAGGTCAGCATCGATCCGGGCAATACCTACAGCCGCGACAACCTGACCCACGAATGGGAGATCTTCCGGGTCGCCACTTCGGTACCGCTGGCATTGATGGAGGCGGCGATTTTCACGGCGCTCGGCCAGACATTACCGACCTTCGACAGTGAAGGCTTCGCGCCGTTATTGCCCGATCTGGTCGGGCGCGAATTCGCGTTGATCGATCTGGGTGTGTTGAGCGCGCACTTCGAGGCGGGCAACTGGGAGCAGCCTGGCATTGATCAGCGTCTGTTGAGCGAGGCCGCCGCTATCCACGGTCTGTCGGCCAGTCGATACGGGCAATACCGGTTGTCGCGCACCCTGCCCGACAGCGCCGATGAGCCAGAGACATTCCCGCTACACGTTGAATTGCATGTACCTCAGGGTTCGACGGTGGAAGCGCCGTTTGCTGGCGTACTTCAACTGTCGGCCGACGGCGCGCTGCGACTCGACGGCCCGCAACTAAGCCTGCGTCTGTGGGGCGTGAAACCTTCGTTGCACGGCGGCACGGCGCTGGTGAAAGGTCAGGTGCTGGGTTCGGTGGATGGTCCGTTGACCGTGCAAATGACTCGCGGCGCACAGCTTGAAGCGCCGCTGTTCTGCACGCCGACCCGCGCGGGGGCGTGGCAGGCGTTGTGCCCCTCGCCGGCAGCACTGCTGGGCCTGGCCTGCGACGCCGAGCCGGAGCTGGACGCAGCAACCCTGCTGGCCCGCCGCGACGCTAGTTTTGCCCGCACCCAGAAGCACTATTACGTCGACCCGCCGCGCGTCGAACGCGGCTGGCGCAATCACCTGATCGACATGCAGGGCCGCTCCTACCTCGACATGCTCAACAACGTCGCGGTGCTCGGTCACGGTCACCCTCGCATGGCGGCGGTGGCGAGCCGGCAGTGGTCGCTGCTCAACACCAACTCGCGGTTCAACTATGCGGCTGTTGCCGAGTTTTCCGAGCGATTGCTGAAACTGGCACCGGAGGGCATGGATCGGGTGTTTCTGGTTAACAGTGGTAGCGAGGCTAACGATCTGGCGATCCGCCTGGCGTGGGCCGCCAGTGGTGGACGCGACATGATCAGCGTGCTGGAGGCTTATCACGGCTGGACGGTCGGCGCGGACGCGGTCTCGACCTCGATTGCCGATAACCCGCAGGCCCTGAGCAGTCGCCCGGACTGGGTACACGCGGTGACCGCGCCCAACACCTATCGCGGCGAATTTCGCGGCCCGGATTCGGCGCCGGATTATGTGCGCAGCGTCGAACATCATCTGGCGAAGATCGATGAGCAGAAGCGGCAACTGGCCGGGTTCATCTGCGAGCCGGTCTACGGCAACGCGGGCGGGATCTCGCTGCCGCCGGGTTACCTGAAAAAAGTTTATGAACGGGTGCGTGCCCGTGGCGGTGTGTGTATCGCCGACGAGGTGCAGGTCGGTTACGGGCGCATGGGTCACTTCTTCTGGGGTTTCGAAGAGCAAGGCGTGGTGCCGGACATCATCACCATGGCCAAAGGCATGGGCAACGGTCAGCCGCTGGGCGCGGTGATCACCCGCCGGGAAATCGCCGAGGCGCTGGAAGCCGAAGGTTATTTCTTCTCGTCCGCCGGCGGCAGTCCGGTGAGTTGCCAGATCGGCATGGCAGTGCTGGATGTGATGGAAGAAGAAAAACTCTGGGAAAACGCCCAGGTGGTCGGCGCCCACTTCAAAGCCCGGCTGGAGGCGTTGATCGATCAATATCCGTTGGTCGGCGCGGTACACGGTTCGGGGTTCTATCTGGGGGTCGAGCTGATCCGCAATCGGGAAACCCTGGAACCGGCGACCGAGGAAACCACGCTGTTGTGTGATCGCCTGCGGGAACTGGGGATTTTCATGCAGCCGACCGGCGATTATCTGAACGTCCTGAAGATCAAGCCGCCGATGGTCACCTCGCGTCAGAGCGTGGATTTCTTCGTCGACATGCTGGCGAAGGTGCTGGAAGAAGGGCTCTGAGGCCATGCGGAAGCGAAAAATACCGATTTGTATCGGTATTTTTCGGGTTAAATTGGGGTCGTATTTTATTTATGGCTTCTAAAGCCGATATTTATCGTTTATAAAGTCGCCATAGTCCGTCGTCCAACCCTGTACGGCGTGTTGAAAAAACCTCGACGGTTCCCTGGAGTCTGATCGACATGACCACATTGAAAAGCACACCACGCGCCGATGGCTTCTACATGCCGGCCGAATGGGCACCGCAAACCCAGACCTGGATGATCTGGCCCGAGCGTCCGGACAACTGGCGTCTGGGCGGCAAGCCAGCACAGGCTGCTCACGCCGCCGTGGCCAAAGCCATTGCGCGTTTCGAACCGGTAACCGTGGCGGTCTCCGCCGGCCAGTACGAAAACGCCCGTGCTCGCCTCGACGTGCCGAATATCCGCGTGGTCGAGATGTCCAGCGATGACGCCTGGGTCCGCGATAGCGGCCCGACGTTCGTGATCAACAACACCGGCGAAGTGCGCGGTGTGAACTGGGACTTCAACGCCTGGGGCGGTTTTGATGGCGGTCTGTATTCGCCGTGGAACCGCGATTCCCAGGTCGGCGGCAAGATCCTCGAAATCGAGCGCAGCCCGCGCTACCGCACCGAAGGCTTCGTGCTGGAAGGCGGCTCGATTCACGTCGACGGCGAAGGCACGCTGATCACCACCGAAGAATGCCTGCTCAACCGCAATCGCAACCCGCACCTGGGTCGCGAAGAAATCGAAGCGGTGCTCAGCGAAAACCTGTCCGTGGACAAGATCATCTGGCTGCCGGATGGCCTGTTCAACGACGAAACCGACGGCCATGTGGATAACTTCTGCTGCTACGTGCGTCCGGGCGAAGTGCTGCTGGCGTGGACCGACGATCCGCAGGATCCGAACTACCCGCGCTGCCAGGCAGCGATGAAAGTGCTGGAAAGCAGCACCGACGCCAAGGGCCGCCCGTTCACGGTGCACAAGATGCCGATTCCGGGGCCGCTGTTTGCCACCGAAGAGGAATGCGCAGGCGTGGATCCGGTGGACGGCACACAGGAACGCAACCCGAGCGTGCGTCTGGCCGGTTCATATGTGAACTTCCTGATCGTCAACGGCGGCATCATCGCGCCGAGCTTTGACGACCCGATGGATGCCCCGGCGCGCGAGATCCTGCAGAACCTGTTCCCGCAACATGAAGTGGTAATGGTCCCGGGCCGCGAACTGTTACTGGGGGGCGGCAATATTCACTGCCTTACCCAGCAGCAACCCGCGCCGCACAAAGAGTGAGTGCGGATGTAACAGCTTGAGTTGATTGAAAAAACGACCGGGCAGTCATTTGTTGCCCACGCTTGAAGCGAAACCCGCAGCCCGTCAGGACTGCGGGTTTCTTTATGTCCGCTGGTCGACAATTTCATTACGTTGGCATAGCTCTTGTATCGGTCATGGCGCACTAGGGAGGGGGGAGAACTTCAACAGTTCTGTCATAAACCTTGGATAACTTAGCCGCTCACGAACGGGGAGAGAGCGCTGAAATGAACGCCGAAGTGAACGTAATCAGCGAGCGGACGTTGCATCCCATGGCTGTTAATAGTGAGTCGCTCCAGATTGTCGCGCACTGGTTGAAATCCAATGGAACGCGTCAGATCAGGGAACCTGATCCGCGCCGGATGATGATCGAGCGTTACCCCGCTGGCCTGTTCAGCGAGGCCGAACTGGATGCACTTTGGGATGTGATGGAAGGATAAGAAGAACAAACAAGGATTGTAGAAAGCGCTGCCCGGATGGCAGCGCTTTTTTTATGGGCGCTATATCAGAAGCTGTAGGTGCCGGTGACCACCAGGCTGCGCGGTGCGCCTGGCTGGATCTGGAATGCGCTGGTGGCCGACGAGTAATACTCGCGGTCGGTGATGTTGTTCAGGGCGCCACGCAGGTCCCAGTCTTTGTGGCGGTAGCCGACCAGTGCGTCCCAACGGCCGTAGCCCGGCAGCACGGTGGTGTTGGCGTTGTCGGCATAACGCTGGCCGACCAGGGTCAGGCCGGTTTCGGCGTACCAGCCCATTTCCGGTTTCCAGGTCAGGAAAAGACTGCCGTTGCGCTTGGCCACGTTGTTCACGCGTTTGCCTTCCAGACCGTTGTTGTCCTTCTCGATGGTCGCGTCCTGCACACCGACGCCGCCGCGCACGTACCAGTTGCCGACGATCTTGCCGGTACCTGTCAGCTCGATCCCGCGCGAGCGTTGCAGGCCGCTGAGCACGGTCAGGGTCGGGTCGTTCGGATCGGTGGTGCGACGGTTGTAGAGTTCCAGCTCATAGACGGCGAGGGTGGTGCTCAGGCGATCGTCGAGCCAGTCGCTCTTGACGCCGATTTCTTTCTGCTTGGTCAGCTCCGGGCTCAGGTCATTGGTATTGCCGGCCGCGCCCGGGGTGATGCCGATCAGACCGCCGCCCACTGGCGAAAACGTCTTGGTCCACGAAGCGTAGAACGAGTGGTTCTGCAGCGGCGTCCAGACCACGCCGAAACGCGGGCTGGTGCTGTGGCTGTCACGGTCTTCGGAGATGTTGCGCAGTTTGTTGGTCGACTCGATGTCGAAGGTGTCGTAGCGCAGGCCGGCCAGCAATTGCCATTGATCGTTCAGGCGCAGTTGATCCTGAACGTAGACCGCGCGGCTTTCGACTTCTGTGTGGCTGCTGCTCGACACCTGCATGCGCCCGGTGTGGCGCAGGTCGCGGTTGGGGTTGTACAGATCCAGCGACGGTACCGGTTGAGTACCACGGCCGGTGGCCGCGTTGTACAGCGTCGGGTCGCGGCGCTGGCTGCCGGTTTCGAGGCCGGTCAGCAAGCGGTGCTCGAGACCGAAGGTTTCGAATCCGCCTTCCAGCTCAACGTTGTTGAACACGTTGCGGGTGGTCAGGTCCTGTTGCCAGTGCTGGCGGGTGACCTTCTTTGTCGCCGGGGTGTAACCGGTGAGGTAGGTGTTGTCGAAATCGCTGTCGAGCTTGAACACACCGAGCGTGTGGCGCAGTTGCCAGTTATCGTTGATTTCATAGCTCAGCTTCGAGCGCAGGGACTGCGTCTTGTCGTCGATGAAATCGTGATCGTTGCCGTAGGTCGTGTCCCGGCCGACATCTGCCGGACGTCCACCGACCCCGGGAATACCGCGATCCGGCGTGCGGTTGTAGCGGCTGTATTCGTATTGCACCAGCCAGTTCAGGTCAGGCGTGAGCTGCCAGCTCATCGACGGTGCGAACAGCTGGCGGTTGCCGCTGACGCCCTCGCGGAAGCTGTTCTCGTCCATGTTGCCCATGTTCAGGCGCAGGCTGATGTTGTCGCTCGGGTCGGTGCTGAGGTCGGCGTACAGGCTGCGCAGGTCTTCGCTGCCTCCTTGGGCTTCGATGGTCGAGCGGCGGCCGAATTCGGGTGCCTTGCTGACGCGGTTGACGATCCCGCCCTGGCTGCCACGGCCGTACAGCACTGCGGCGGGGCCCTTGAGCACTTCGACGCGTTCGATGTTGTGCAGATCGCGCTTGTACTGGCTGTCGTCGCGGATGCCGTCCAGATAGAAGTCGTTGCTGGCGTCGAAGCCACGGATGCGCAGGCTGTCGAAGCGCGTGTCGCCACCGCCGCTGACGTTGGGAATTCCGCTCAGGGCATCTTCGATGTCATTGGTGCCGTAATCCGCGACGTTGGCGGTCTTGACCGAATCGATCGCCTGCGGCACGTAACGAACGGGGGTTGAGGTGCGGGTCGCGGTGTTGCTGACCTTCACGCGCGGGTCGTCGGCCTGGGTTTCGGCGCTGATCGAGGTGGCGGGCAGTTCGGTCGCGGAGTAAGCAAAACCGGAGGACAAAAAGGCAGAAAGCCCAAGCGTGACGGGCGTAAGGCGGAACGGGGCAGGCATTGAAAAGCGCATCCGAAAGGGTAGAAGAATTCGAGCGCGCGAATGGTAATGCTTTGCATTTACTTCCGTTAATTATTCCTGAAAGGTTCCGTTGTTTGATTGTGTCAATTTATTTCAGGTTTGTGTTGTAGCGGACAAAAAGCGCATTTGACCGATTGCCGAAACAGACTGAAAGCCATTCCGGCGTTTTTCCACAACGACTGAGGGACTAATGTGCCGACATCATTTTTCCCACCTTCTGACCGGAGCTTTCCAATGACGCTTCATTACATCTACGACCCGCTGTGCGGCTGGTGCTATGGCGCCAAACCCCTGGTGCAGGCCGCACAGCACGTGCTGCCGGTGATCGCCCACGCCGGCGGCATGATGACCGGTGCGAACCGCCAAAGCGTTTCGCCGCAACTGCGCAATTACGTGATGCCTCATGACCGGCGCATTGCCGAATACACCGGTCAGCCATTCGGCGAAGCTTATTTCGAAGGCCTGTTGCGCGATCACTCGGCGGTGTTTGATTCGGCACCACCGATTGCAGCTGTGATGGCAGCGGAAAAAATCGATGGTCGTGGCCTGGAGCTACTTGGCCGTTTGCAAACTGCGCACTATGTCGAGGGGCGGCGAATTGCCGACGAAAGTGTGCTTGTGGAATACGCGGTGGAGCAGGGCTACAACGCCGAGATGTTCTTGAATGCCATGCAGTCCGTCGACACCGAACAACACATAAAGAACAGCCGCGCCCTGTTGGCCAAACTCGGTGGGCAGGGTTTTCCAACTTTCGCACTGGAGCGAGACGGTCAGTTCACACTGGTTGATATCGGGCCGTGGCTGGGCAAGCCACAAGCCTTCGCCCAATGGTTAAGTGAGTCAATTACACCTGCGCCAAGGACTGAAACCCTGCCAGTCTGTGGCCTCGACGGTTGCGCGTGATCCAGCATCAAAATCCCTGATGGAGAGCAATTCCGTGCACGAAGCCATCGCAAAATTTACTTTTTTTAGACGTTTTTCGCCTATTTAAAGACGATTCTTGAAATTGACACATTGTTGAGGGCGCGGCTACGATTCGGCCCAACGCCTGTGGCTAACCGCCATGACACAAAATCAGGAGCAGGCCCGCCATGACATTGTCTTGAGCGGGTCTTTTTGTTTCGGGGTGAATAAAAGAGTGCACCAAGCGCCGTTTCAGCCGTTCGACACAGCGCGTTTCAACCCGTAATAAGGAAAACAAAATGTTGAACAAGCGAATCAGTTTGATCGCACTGGGGATGTTGAGCGCCACTCAGGCAATGGCTAGCGACCAGTCCGAGTCCAAGGGTTTTGTTGAAGACAGCAGTCTGAAAGTGCTGCTGCGCAATGCCTATATCAATCGTGACTACAAAGATGGCAACCAGGACAAGGCCGAGTGGGGCCAGGCGGCCATCGGTACGTTCTCGTCCGGTTTCACCCAGGGCACCGTCGGTGTAGGTGTGGATGCGTTCGGTCTGTATGCACTGCGTCTGGACGGCGGCAAGGGCCGCAGCGGCGCCGGCGGTATCGACTTCTTCAAACAGGGTGACAGCGGCAACGCGGCTGACGATCTGTCGAAGGGCGGCGCAGCGGTGAAATTCCGTCTGTCCAACACCGTGCTGACCTACGGCGACCAGATGCCGGCCCTGCCGGTGCTGAGTTACGACAACGTGCGTCTGCTGCCGGAAAGCTACACCGGTACCTTGATCACCTCCAAAGAAATCAAAGGTCTGCAACTGGATGCCGGTCGTTTCACCGCCGAATCGCGCAAGAGCGCTGAAGGTCGTGACAGCGGTGGTCTGAAGTCGATCAACGTGTTGGGCGGTAGCTACCAGTTCACCGAACAGTTCAAGGCTGCGCTGTACGCTTCCGACGTCGAAGACGTGCTGAAGAAGCAATACGTGAACGCCAACTACGTGTTCCCGATCGACAAGGATCAGTCCCTGACCCTGGACTTCAACGGTTACCGCACCAAGCTGGACAACTCCTACGTCCGCGAAAACGGTGTGACCGGCGATGACAACAAGATCTGGAGCCTGGCAGCAACCTTCGCCACCGGCCCGCACTCGTTCACCGTGGCGCACCAGCGCTCCACTGGCGACAGCAACCTGGGTTACGCCTACGGCGGTTACCAGAAAGGTCAGGGTCGCGTGGGTGACGGTGGCAATACCATCTACCTGGCCAACTCCTACTGGTCCGACTTCAACGCGGAAGACGAGCGCAGCTGGCAGCTGGGTTACGGTCTGGACTTCACGGCGTTCGGCGTACCGGGTCTGAGCTACAACTTTGCGTATGTGCGTGGTGATAACATCACCACCTCCACCAGCACTGGCGGTACCGAGCGCGAATACTTCAACCAGTTCAAGTACGTCGTGCAAAGTGGCCCGGCCAAAGACCTGAGCATCAAGCTGCGCAGCTCGATCCTGCGTGTTTCGCAGAAATCCAGCGAATACAACGTCAGCGGTAACGAGCTGCGTGTTTTCGTGGATTACCCGATCAACATCTTCTGATGATCGGTTGAACCCGCAAAGCGCGACAGAAAAACCCCGACTTGTTCGGGGTTTTTTTTTGACGCTTTTTGAAAAAACAGCATAAAAACCCGTGTTTTTGTCATTTGAAATGCACTTTCAAGCCGTTTCAAATCGCGTTTCAAACAGGGCTTTAAATGCCTGAAATTCTTTCTCATGGACGCAAATTCTCCACCTAATAGATTAGGCCGCTCAATGCAGCGGAGAATTTGGTAATGATCGTTTTAACCAGAGAAGTGGGCGAATCGCTACGGCGCGACAAGTACGCCAATGTGCAGGGTGCTGACTTCAATCTCTACGGTCATTTCGCCGACTTCGTCAGACTGACCAAAAGTTGGGAAAACATGGAGCCTGACAGTTACTACGGTCAGGCCGAAGCCGGCATGCGTTACCGTCGTTACAGCGACTTTGAATACAACCCCAAGACTCGCGAACTGAAGCAGCTGGAACATCGCGCGTACGTGCAGTCCAAGGCCAACAACAGCTATGTGGGCGGCGTGGTGCGTCACTTCCAGGACTTCTCGGACGAAGTCATCAGCTCGCCGGTGATGCGCAGCCTGATCGACACCGATTTTGAAGTGTACAAAAGCGTTCTGCCGGAAGAGCTGCACGATGAAATCTGGCAGTGCCAGATCCATCAGATCCGCATCGAGATCAAGCCCGGCAAACAACTGGAAATCACCCCGGAAGGGATTCACTGCGACGGTTATCCGTTCAGCGGCGTGCACTTCTGGGGCCGCAATAATGTCGAGGGTGCGGAGAGTCGTCTGTACGACATCCACGAGCATCAACTGGCGTCGACCACCTACCAGGAAATCCTCGACACCACTTACTTCCTCGACCGCGACATGCGCCACTACGTGACACCGGCTCGCAACACTCACTCTCACGCCATGGCGTACCGGCAGATCCTGGCGATTTCTTTCTCGCGGCCCGGGACCGCTTTCGACATTGTTTGCTAATCAGATCACCCAAGTAGACGGCCTCGAGTGTTCGACGCCGGTGGTGCTGCGGCGCGCGACGGCCAAGGACGCGCAGCGCATGGAGCGTTTCTTCCGCCAGTTCGACGAAGTGTCGTTCTGCGAATGGCAGGACGCCAAATGCCTGCGGGGCGTACTGATCCAGAAAACCACCACGGCCTATCTCGCCTTCGATGTCGAAGGCGAAATCGTCGGCGCGGTGCTGGGGGGCATGCTGGGCAGTCGCGGCACCATCAACCATCTGGCGGTCAGCCTGCGCTATCGCAGCCAAGGTGTGGGCCAACGGCTGGTGGAAGCGGCGTCGGCCGATATGAAGCGAGTCGGTGTACTGCGGATGTTTCTGTTCGTCGACGATGCTAACCTCGCGGGCAAGCGTTTCTGGACGGCCCAGGGTTTTTGCGAACCTCACGGCGAGCGGACATTTGAGAGGGATCTATGAATGAAACATCCGGCAGTGCGCCGCTGATGGTCGACCGTCAGCCATCGCGCACCTTTGCCGAAGCCAGCCCGGTCGTGGCCGGTTACTTCACCGTGTCGTTCGTGTTCGGGCTGATGGCGGTCAACGCCGGGCTGCCGCTGTGGCTGCCGGTGGCCATGTGTCTGTTCGTGTATGCCGGGGCTTCGCAATTCGCGGCGCTGGCGCTGATCAGCAGCGGGGCGTCGCTGACTACCATCGTGCTGACCACGTTTCTGATCAATGCGCGGCACATGCTGATGTCGGTCTACATGGCGAAGGCCCTGCGGGCGCTGGGCCTGAGCCGCATGGAGCGCTGGTGTTACGCCGGCGGCCTGACCGACGAATCGTTCGCCTTCCACAGCGTCAAACTGGGCACTGGTGCGCCGGTGAACATTCGATATCTGATCGGCTTCAACCTGTTCTGCCACACCTCCTGGGTGATCGGCGGATTGCTCGGCGCCCTGTGCGCGCAATACGCCTCGCACCTGATCAAATACCAGCTCGACTACGCACTGACCGCGATGATGCTCTACGTGCTGGTCTCGCTGTGCAACACCCGCAACAAACTCATCGCCGCTATGGCCGCAGTCGTCTGCATGGGCGCACTGAGTCTGGTGGGCAGCTCGCCATTCAACGTTTTCATTGCCACGTTTGTGGGCTGCGGAGTGGGTGTATGCCTGACCAAACGTTCCTGATTCTGGTGGTCGCGCTGATGATGGCCGTGACCTTCCTGCCACGGGCCTTGCCGTTGCAGGTCAATACCGAGCACTGGCCGCCCTTCGTCGCTCGGGCGCTGGAATACCTGCCGGTGGCGATCGTCGCTGCGATCAGCCTGACACCCTTGTTGATCAAGGATCAGCACATACAGCTCGATCGCCCGGAATTCTATGCAGCGATTCCGACGCTGTTATGTGCGTATTTCAGCAAAAACCTCTTTCTCAGTGTGGCGGTTGGGACGGCTGCGTACATTGCGCTCGGCTCGTTCATGTAGCGGCAGATCGACCACGTCGTTCAACGCCTGGCCGGACAGATCCGGATTGTTCACCGCCAGGCGTACTTCGAGGAAATCCTCAAACCCGGGGAAAATCGTCAGGCCGTTCTTCTGCGCGGCCTCGCGGGAGACCATGCCGACCGCGTCCATCTGGGTGATGAGCGACAGGGTCAGCGTTTCGCTGCAGGAGTAAATCGTCCGTTGGCTGTTTTCGTGATTACCCAGCCCCGCGTCGAGAAAACGCAAAAAGCTGTGGGAATACGGACAATCTTCTGCGGGACGCACCTGAAACTTGTTACCAAGCAACGTCAGTGGATCGTTCTCCTGACCACAGTGAGCGCCGACCACCTGCACCTGCACTTCAGGCAGGACAATGCTTGGCAAACCCGGACGCTGCGGGCCGATCAACACCGCAAGGTCGAAGTCCTCGTTCTTCAGCTTGCTGAGGTTTTCCATCGACTCGGCGTAGCTGAATTCCATCTGGTAATCGGGAAACACCTCGATCAGGCGTCCGATCATTCGCCGGTTGAAGTCCGGCGCAAGCGTGGTGTTCAACGCCACTTTCAACGTGCGCTGTCCCGGCACCTTCAACGCTTCGACTTTCTCTTCCATCTGCCGCGTGGCAATCAGCACTCTGTCCATATAAGGCGTCAGCTCCGTGCCTTGCGGCGTCAGCGTCAGCCCTTTGTTGGAACGGCGAAACAAGCGGAAACCGAACTGCTCTTCGACCTTGTTCAACTGTGCGGCCAAGGCCTGCACAGTCAGGCACGAATGCTCGGCTGCGGCCGACAAGGAGCCGGTCTGCACGATGCGCATGAGGTTGCGTAAGGTTCTGCTATCCATGGGTAATGCCCTCTGAAGTGGGCTGGGTATTGTTGTGTACGTGACGGCCTGAACGGCGCCATTTGCTGGCTATATTCCTGTACCTGAGCATAGTTGTCGCGCAATTAGTAGCGAATTGATGTCCCCGCCGATGGCTGGAGGCTGACACAGGATCGGGGTTTTTGGTGACGTGGGGGTGATTGGGGTCAAAAAAAGTGCCCGACTCGAAGGAGCCGGGCACTTTTTTGTGCGGTCGGGTTACAGCGGCTGGGACAATTTCGTACAGCCCTCTCGCGCTGTTCAGCGTTGATGCCGGAAGCCTCCTATTGAAAGACAAGAACGGACTGATTTATTACCGCAGCACAAGTGGCTGAAATATCAGGCAGTTAATTTCGGGACTTTTTCAGTCCGAGGCCATTGGATATCCAGGCAATGCCGGCATCCGCGAAGCTAGCGAGAGGATGCCAATGAGTGTGCCTGGGAGCAGGGCGTTACCTGAACAAAAGAACTGGAAGGATCTTGGTTTACCGGACATTCGGGACATTGATCCCGAGTTACTGACTTCTGCGATCAGAGAACGTCCGGGTGCCGAGAGTCTGGAGGCTGCATGGGAGCAAGTTGCCAAAGGCTTGGGACTTCATGACGGCCTCAATTCAACAGTGATTGAGACACCCATTTGCCCTGTTCTGGTGAGGCGCGAGCACTTGTTGCACATTGTGGAAAAACGCCCGAATGCTCGGGAGCGCTTCACAGACTTCGCGCAAGACACCCTGAAAAAGCCGTTAGAGATCTGGAAGATTTCCTACGATGACGACTCTTTCCGACTGACATACATCGGTGTCTACAACACGAAATACCAGATGCTGGTCGTGATCCATATCGATCACGGCAACGTACTCTGGAACTTCATGAACTGTGACAAAAAGGGACTGAACAAGCATCGGCATGGAGAGCTGCTGTTCCAACGTTACCGATGGCCCAAACAAAAAGGGCAGCCTTAACAGACTGCCCTTCACGAAAAAGTTGCTTGATATTGTGCTCCCTCAAGCAGGGGAGAAGAGGTCTCACCCGAACGCTGATTTTCAGGTCATCAACGGGGTTCCTAACGCCGACTATCGCCACCTGATGGCAGTCGGTTTCGCGCTCTTGGGGCCGATTCTCGGCCACTGAATCTGATGTGTCAACCTACGACTTCAATGGGTAAGCGGTAGAGACATAGGTGTATCAATTCATTACACCACCTCACAAATGAAGTACCCCACCCCTACTTTTTCCCCTCCCGGCACACGCCTACATTGAGCTCCAACACCTGACCATCATCCCGAGGGCAGGTCACTGGAGTAGTCGTCATGCCATTTGTCAGCGTACGCATCACCCGCGACGGTGTTACCCGTGAGCAGAAAGCTCAGGTGATCGCCGAAATCACTGAAACCCTGGAACGCGTCCTCAACAAGCGCCCCGACCTGACCCACATCGTGATCGAAGAAGTCGACACCGATAACTGGGGCTACGCCGGCATCACCACCACCGAATACCGCCGACAACTGGCGGAACGGGGCCAGTCATGACCCCGACCGTGACCATCGATTTCGTCTCCGACGTAGTGTGTCCCTGGTGCGCACTCGGGGCGACGGCGCTGGAGCAGGCGATCGGCAATCTGGCCGGTGAGGTTTCGGTAGAGCTGACCTACAAGCCCTTCGAACTCAACCCGGACATGCCCGCCGAAGGCGAACCGGCCGGGCAGCACCTGATGCGCAAATACGGCCGCACCGCCGAAGACGTCGCCGCCGGCAAGAAGATGCAGATCGAACGTGGCAAGGCCATCGGTTTCGAGTTCGACCTGGAGAAACGCACGCATTTTCACAACACCTTCGATGCCCATCGATTGCTGATGTGGGCAGCACAGGAAGGGCGGCAAGTCGCGCTGAAAAAGATCCTGCTGCGCGCTTACTTCCGCGACGGCGACAACCCGAACGATCACCCGACGCTGATCCGTCTGGCGACCGAAGCGGGACTGGATGCGGCGAGGGCCCGCAAGGTGCTGGCCAACGACGAGTTCGCCAGCGAAGTGCGGCAACTGCAGGCGTTCTACCGGCAGCACGGGGTCAACTCGGTGCCCGCGCTGATCCTGAACGGCAAGCACCTCGTGTCCGGTTCGCAATCGGTTGAGTACTACGAACAAATGCTGAAACAAGTGGCTAGCGCCTGATTCAACACCTATTTATTTATTGATTGAGGATTTCATCATGAGCAACTCGAAAAAAACCGTCGTTATCACCGGTGCTTCCCAAGGTTTGGGCGAAGGCATGGTCAAGGCCTTCCGTGAGCTGGGCTACAACATCGTCGCCACCTCGCGCTCGATCAAACCGTCGAACGACCCGCAGATCCTGACCATTGCCGGCGACATCGGCGACCCTGCTACCGCACTGCGCGTAATCAGCGAAGGCGTGGCACGCTTCGGTCGCATCGACACCCTGGTCAACAACGCCGGCATCTT
Source organism: Pseudomonas koreensis (assembly GCF_025447595.1). GTDB lineage: Bacteria > Pseudomonadota > Gammaproteobacteria > Pseudomonadales > Pseudomonadaceae > Aquipseudomonas > Aquipseudomonas koreensis_H. Next base: position 123,270 of record NZ_JAOEJU010000013.1, read on the forward strand.
CGTCGCCAAACCGTTCACCGCCTACACCCCGGAAGACTACGCGGCGGTGCTGTCGGTCAATCTCAACGGCTTCTTCTACATCACCCAACTGGCCATCGCCGAGATGGAAAAACAGGGCAAGGGCCACGTGGTCAACATCACCACCAGCCTGGTCGACCACGCCATCGACGGCGTGCCCTCGGTCCTCGCTTCGCTGACCAAGGGCGGCCTCAACGCCGCCACCAAATCCCTGGCCATCGAATACGCCAAACGCGGAATCCGGGTGAACGCGGTATCGCCGGGCATCATCAAAACGCCGATGCACGGCGAGGAAACCCACGCGGCACTGGGTGCACTGCATCCGGTTGGGCACATGGGTGAGATCGACGATATTGCGCAGGCGGTGGTGTATCTCGATAACGCGAACTTTGTGACGGGGGAGATTCTGCATGTGGATGGCGGGCAGAGCGCTGGGCACTGATTGATGCGGTAATACAAAGCCCTTGCAGCGATGCGAGGGCTTTTTTGTGGACGACAGCTTATGGATCTGGGCTCAGCACTTTGACCGCGTTATCGACCAGCGCCTTGCTCAACTCCTGCAAATATTGCGAGGCGCAGGCGTGGAGTTCTGGATCGTTGGCGGCAGAAGTATCTGACGTGAGCAGTTTGGAAATGTGGAGTAGATGCGAGGCGTGTGAGAGGGCGGTGACGACCGGGACGCCGGAGTTGGTGCGGAAGAGGGCGTGGTTGGACTGGAAGGAGAAATGGGTGAGGCCGAGGGTTTTCAGATCGTGGGGATTGGTCATGGCTTCACCTACCGTTTGCTGGAAGGTGGAAAGGGCGAACTTCGAACGAATTGATGCTAATCATTTGTGAAACTCCCTGTATCAAATGAGGGCTGCCAATTCGTTCTCAGGCGAAAGGGTGGCAGCTATGCGCAGGCTGAGAAACCGGAGATACAGGAACCCGGCAGGCCCGAAGACCTCCCACGCACAGCCGCCATTGCACGGAAATGCAGGCACAAAAAAACGCCGGCAAACGTGGGTTGGGGCGCTGGTGCGCCTGCATCTTACGCGGGTTCTCAGGCCCGGTCGCTGAATTGGCAGCGATGGGTTTGACGGTAGCGTGGGGGAGGGGGGAGCGCAATCGTGGCCAGGTGGTGGCGGGGAGGCCGACATACTCGCATGCAACACTTATGTTGCATGGGTAACAAATATGTTGCACGGTCGCTCTACCGAAGCGGCGAGTGATGCGCGAGAGCAACATCGAATTTCGGCATGCGGTTGGACCCATGAGAGGAAGCGTGATGTTCGAATATGCTTTGGAAGTCCACGAAGAGCCGGGCAATGTCTGGTTGTCCTGCGCAGAAATTCCAGAGATGCATGCGGCGGGCGACACCCTCGAGGAAGCGCTCGACGGCGCCATTGATGCGATGGAAACAGCCTTGTCGATATACGTTGATGATCGCCGGTTCATTCCGACAGGTGATGCAGGAGAGCAAGAAAGTGACACTGTTTTGCGTTTGCCTACGCTGACTGCCTCGAAGGTTGCGCTGTGGAATACGCTTCTGGAATCTGGGAAGAGCAAAGCGGAGTTGGCACGCCGTTTGGGTGTTCAACGGCCTCAGTTAGATCGATTAGTCGATTTCCTGCATCACTCCAAAATTGAGAATGTGGAGCGAGCGTTGAAGCAGCTTGGGCGCCGGATATTGCTTTCGATTGAGGCTGCGTAGGTTCACCAACTGAGCGTTGGAGAACTGTAATTGAATGATGAGATTGCGATGGCCGATGAGCTGGAGCGGTTTCAGAAAGACTTGTTGGACTCTGTACTGCAAATGACGGCCGCAAGGAGGACGAGTGGATTGGAAGAGCTGTTCTCCACAGCTGATTTAGGGGTAAGGCTGGAGATTCGCAAAGTGTTTTCGCCAGGCTACCTAACGAAATAAGGGTTGTTGTGTGCCTCCGATTCTTAAGTCGTAAAGGCTTTTTTGTAGGTGAATGGAGTTAACCGCTGTTCGCGAGAGCGATCCTCTGGTGTCTTTATAAAATATTGGACTTTTAGAAAAGCAAAAGCCCCCACCTATCACTAGGTGAGGGCTTTCTTGATTCTTTTAGAAAAAGCACTAGCCGTGCGAGTAAGCCAATAGGATTTCTTTTACGCTTGGCTTGTCGTTCAGTTTCTTAACCATTTGTGCATAAATATCCGCTTCGTCGTTTTGACGAATGGGCTGTACGCGCTGGTTTGGCAACCTGAGGGCATCCAAAGCAGAATCACTTTGGTGCTGCGATTGAAGGTTAGCGAAAGGGATATTCATTTTTTGCGCTCCGTCACTCTGCTCGGTTGAAAAAACGATGGTTCAGTTCTGGTCGGAAATAGTGTTTTCTGTCGATCCACACAAATCCGTCGTGCTTGCTTATGACCGCAACGTCAATTGGTCCCGATACCGACTCTGACGGTCGGGTAACGCGTTCTTTAAGCGACTCCAGCTCGATCAGACTTTTGGCTAGACCTGCCATCTCTGGAAGCGGCAGCAAATGTACAATGGTTGACAGTGGAAATATATGCTGATTCCGGACGTGTTGATGCCATCGGTCTGAATGAGCGCTGTTCACCTCATCGATGATCTGCGCCTTCCGTGCTGGGTCGAGCGTAGCCACTGTACCAATCTCTGCAATAATCTTGTCACTCAGCTCATCAAAAGCCTGAATTGTCGACGTATTGAGCGTATTGAACACATCTGGCGAGATCCCCATCCGAAATGTATCAATCATGTGAGTAGTGGCAAACGGCTGGATGACAGCCGGACAGTTGGCATCCATGATGGTTGGGGCCTGCCGGTTCAGAATCAGCCTATCTCCCAAAAAGCCGTAACAGTCAAACGTCTCGAGAACAGGGAAATACTCTTCCTTACCACACCTGTCTTGTCGGCGTACAAGAAGAACTCTTTGACAGCAAGCTTTGCCAAGGCCTCAAGGAACCTTGTGATCAAGTAGCCCCTAGAGTTGGATTGCATGAACAAAAATATTGAGGACGTGGCCACCGGCGATAACTGAGGAGCGGTGCTCGCATAGGCATTAGCTATGTCTGCTTCTCTAAGCAGTGAAGGCAGAGGCAAAGCATCGATATCAAGTTCGCACCCTTGCAGCGCACTCTCTATTTCTTGATCTGATTTGCCAGAGAGATCGTCAATTTGTTCCACGCCAGCATGGTTTGCTATTCGCATCTGTAACCGGTATAGGGCGGCTGCGACTAGGTCGAACAAAGTTTTTGATTTTGCCTCTTCCGAAAAGAATTTTTCTTCTTTTTCAACGAACTCAAAAAAACGTTGAGGATAAGTTTCAAGCTTATCGTATTGGTCGTGCCCAAGAGACTCTCGGTAAGCTTTGATGGGCAGCTCCCAAGGCACCCCGTGAAGATCTGCGGACCCATATATCATTAGTCCTACCGGCCCGACTCTGCTTAATTCAAAAAGCTTATTCGCTCCCTTGAAATAGCGCTTTTCTTGCTGTCCATCCTTCCATGATGTGACAGTCGTGGCGCTGTCGGCAGCCAGCACTACAGCAGTTCGGCTCATGATAGCTATTTCCGCGGTCATTGCTGTCCTCCTGATGGCTGACTGAAATATGGCTCAGATCTGGGTGTTCGGCCATTATTAATGTAGGGTTTCACAAAATAGGCGCATCCCTATCGCCTTTCCCTAGTATCCACCCGGCGTTATCGGAACCGCGAGCGACTTTCTGGCTCTAGTGTTGGCGCTTGCGCATCATTGGTGTGAACCTCAGAGAGCTTGCTACTGGAAAGCATCACCGGGCGCGTACCGATCTTGGGTGCTAGGCTGTTTCCAACGTACACAGCTCGCTCCCACGGAGCTTTCGCGCACTCCAAGTGCGTGAAAACATTGTGTGAAGGGCTGTGTGAAAACTTTTTGCGCGATACGCCAATCGCAGCGGTGGTGTTTGCCGCCGAGGTACCCACATCTGAGCGATTCAAGTGGTGGATGCCAGCCTTGGTATCGGCTTAAAGAGAAGCGCCACCAGGACCTTCCTTTCCATAATTGATCGCGGGTGGTGGCTGCCATCCTGCAACAGGCCCAACATGTATCTTCACACCTCTGGCAAATTGCTCTTGTAGATATGGAGCACCCCTATACAAAATCGCATCACAATCTTTCTCCAGCGCCTTGTACAAAGAATTATCGCTGCCACAGCTGTACAGCAGGGCCACGTTCAGTACGCCTTCTTTACTTTTCGCCAATACTTTTACATAGAGGTCACTTGTATCATCAGTAAACTCCACTGCCCATCCAGCGTTTCTTAGAGGTCGTACTAAATCGTCGATACAATCCTTCATAAGCAGCGCCTTTCGAAGGGGCGCTCCGTCATCGGTTGGCACGACAGGGACCAATCTTCCGTTCTCGTGATAACGCTTCTCGCCCATGAGTTTTATAACCATTTGAGCAGATCCATGAAGAATCGCCTGGTGCCATAAAAGTTCGCTGTCTTTGTTCGCCGCCGGGAAGAGAAGTGGAGCTGAATTATCTTGTTGATACCACGACTGGATTACACCCACAGTAGATATGGCAACAATCAATCGAGACAAATTTGCCTGTTGCCATTCGGGTGAAAGCCCATGTGCAAAAAGATGTCTGTTTAAACGGGCCGCGCCTTTGTATTGGTCTGTGTTTTTGTAAAAAGAATCTTGCAACCAACGCCTGAATGTTTCAAATGCAAAGACCATCTCGTCCATGTCGAATAGATATTCAGTGGTTTTGTAGTGACTGGGAGCCCACATCCCTTCAAAGTGAAGCTCGGCAGCATTACTGATGGCTCGCGCAACGGTTTTATTCACTCTTTCCATGGTGCTTAGGGATTGGGTTTCCTTGGGAAGTATTTTTGTAATAGCGCCTTCAATGGCCGGGATGAGCGCCGCTATGCTTGCCGATTTGTAACCGGCGTAGAACGCCAAATAAGCCTCTCTGGCCAGAGGGCGGATATCAGCGAGGCAAGGCGCCCCAACCATTATTTGCTCTATGCAGACAGCTTCGAAAGAGAGCGTGTAGATGGTGGAAGTATGATAGTTGAACAGCTTTATCGCGTCTTCGGCGGTTCGATGCTCGCAGTCATTAAGTATTGTTGTTACGTCTTTTCTACAGATCCAGAAAGGCGAGAACCACTCGAGTTTTTCCCAGATTGCTGCCGTCTTTGAATAAGATTCGTCCCGCTTGGTCCAATTTTCTCGGTTCGCTTCTGTGGTCACAGGAAAACATGCGCTTCCGTGCTCAGTATGAATTACCACACAATCGGTTTTGCAAAACCGCCCCACATCTTCGCGTACAACTCCGGAGACAGCTAAACCTTTCGCCTTTGCCCAGCTTTCAATCTCTACCAGATTTACCTTATCTTGGTTGGAGTTTTTAAATCTCGCCCAGATGCCGCGAAACGCAAATTCCAACGTTTTCCTTTCCATGATTTTCTCCAAGAGCACGAGATCGAGTCATTCGATATGGCAAAATTTGGCACAGTCGCGCTCAGATTGGCCAGGGTAGATGTACGTTGTATCTCTTGGGTGGGCGAGCCGCCCCCGTTATTTCCTTCCGCACGCGCATTGATTCGCTAGAAAAACCAGAACGAATGAGCCCCAGAGTCTACAGCGTCGATGCGAGCTCGATTGGTCAGAAAATCGGTAAGCAATCCTGGCTCGCTACCGGCAACCTAGCCAAAGCAGTTGGAGTAACGTTCCGAACCAAGTAGCCTCTGACAACAACCCTCTACCTGCCTGGAGTTTTGAATCCTCATGGATGATAGCTATGAAATTGGACACAGATTGATTGTAGTGGTCCCCGATAAAACCGCTGAAGCTATGCGCAAAGCGCAGACAGCACCCTCAGCTTCTGAAGAAAGCTTCGCAACAAAAATCGCAAAATCCGTCTTCTCTTTGTATACGGAACCCTTCGCTATCACTCTAGGTAAACAAGCTGTAGAACTGATAAAGACGATCATGGAGGCGCTCGATAAAGGCGCTGACCTCACTACTTTAAGCAATACCGAAACTAAGAAGCTGAAACTCATATTCCCGCCCGGACATCCCCGAGAAAATGTTGTTTACGCCCAGCACCCTGCAAATCCTTCGGTTTACTACACGGCAAGCTCGTTTCACCGTCAGGCGTTTGAGCATAAATTCGCGGAAGTTGTAACTCTCCTATCGAGCTTAGGAGCGAATGAAATCATGGTTGAACATGTCGTCGGCTGGGACCAAGACTTTTCTGCTGGCCTGGGAATAGCAGTCCCATCTCAAGACTCTGCTTCGTTAGGTGCTGGCAAAAAGGGGTTGGAGAGCTCTGCGGTTCTATTTGATGCAAAACTGGAAGGGCATAACAGCCCGTCAATTCCGGAGAATTTGACTTGGTATCCTCATGAAGCTCTTTGGCAGGCTGTTGCTACCGCTCGCGTAACCAACGGGCTGAAGAACTTCAATCTTTCACTCACGTATTCTGATGACTACGGGTTGAATGCTGGTTTTAAGGCCACCATTAAGGGGACTGGGTTGGATCTGGGAGGAAAATTTGAAGAGCACCAATCTACCGTCTGGAAAATAACCGGTACGTTTGGTCCTGCGAGCTTGCAGAAGGGGCCAGATGTCTGACCCGCTTTAAATGTATGTCGATGTGAGGAAGAAAGCCTAAACAGGGCCTTTCTTCAAAGATGGCTTCTAAGTGTTACTGCGCACAGAAAAGGTTACAGATCTATTTTTCAATCACTGCCCACGTTGCGCTTCGACTGAGGAGCGAGCGCGCAGTGATGATGTTCGGCGTACAAATCTCTCCCATTGCGGCAAGAGCATTCTCCAAACCCCAGAAACAACAAAGCCCCTGCATTTCTGCAGGGGCTTCGTTTTGTATGGTGCCGGCACCAGGAATCGAACCCGGGACCTACTGATTACAAGTCAGTTGCTCTACCATCTGAGCTATACCGGCGTGTGGGCGACGATTATAGCGGCTCGGTTGCTTCTGTAAACCCCTGAATTCAGACTATTTTTGCGCGGGCTTCGATCAGGCTCGGCGCAGGACGCTGCGCAGTTTCTGAAGGGCTCGCCAGGCGCGGTTGTTCTGGAGGGCGCGCAGTTGGGCTTCGGCGTGTTCGGCGCGTTGTGTGGCGGCGCTGATTTGCGCCAGGGCGTCGGCTTCGCTGGGGCTGACGGGGTGGGCGAAGGGGTGGCCGAGGCACAGCTGGAAGTTGTCGAGCTGGCAGGGCGGCATTTCGAAGGCGGGCTTGAGGTTCAGGTGTTCGTCGGCGAGGAAGTAGCTGTTGAGGCCGTCGAAGCAGACGTTGGTGTAGCCGGCGTCGGTGATCAGGTGTTCCCAGGTGTGGTCGCGCTCGAACGGGGTTTCGATGAGGATGATCCACGGGCGGAAGCGGCTGAAGTCCATGCCGCGCAGCACGGTTTCTTCGTGGCCTTCGACGTCGATTTTCAGGAAGTGGATTTCGCGGCCGGTGGCGTGTTCTTCGCAGATTGAGGTCAGGGTTCGGGCCTTGACGGTGAGGCTGCGCACGTCAAGGCCTAGGTCGCGGCGTTCCTGGGCGGTGACGGGGTCGGCGGTGGACAAGCCGGTGCCGGGAATGCCGTAGAAGGTCACTTCGCCGGGCTCATCACTGGCGATGCATTGCAGCGTCGTGTCGCGCGGGCGTTGTTGGCGCAGGGCGTCGTGGAAGTTTTGCATCGGCTCGACGTTGATGCCGCTCCAGCCGCGATCATAGAACGCCTTGGTCACCGAGTCGTGGATCGGGTCGTTGGCGCCGACATCGATGTAGAAGCCGTTTTCGAAGAACTTGAGGGCGCGCCACAGGCGTATGTCTTCGAAATTCTGTGCGTAAGAGATGAACGTCACGGTCACTCCCTGTCGGTCAGATTCTTCTTGTACGTGCGTCGCTGCCGGCACGGTGTGAGTCTGTATAGCAAGGGCGGATGGCAGGCGCAATTGCCCGCTGCCGGCGTCCGCGATTCGGCGGTTATGTCCTTTTGGTCGAGGGCTTATGCACAACAGGCTTTGAAGAGGGCGGGCTTAGGCAGGTTTTTGTGGACGGGTTCTCATTTGAGTCGCAAATCCCTGTTTTGCCGGTTTTTTATTTATGTGAACAAAAAATGACCAGTGCTGTTAATGGCCTGAAACAGCCGTGGATATTGGATCCACGATAAATCCATCAACAGAGTTATCCACAGGCTGTGAAAGATTAAACGCGTTCGGCCAGCAACAGGAAATTGCGCGGTGTGAGCGGCGCCTCGCAGAAGGTGCCGAGACGTACGACGTATCCCTGTTCGGTGAGGAAAAGTGCCCGATCCAGATTCAGCCAAAGCTCCAGCGGGCGTCGGAACAGTCCGCGCAGCAGTTCCAGGTTACGAACTTCGGCCAATCGCTGCCAACCGGCGGCCTCCAGTGCTACCCAATCTGGCGAGCCGATTGTGGATAACTCTTTCAACGCTGCCAGGTCGCAGCAGTAATCGGCGAACGGTTTGTCCAGCCAGGCGCTGGGTAGAGAAGGCGTTGGCAAGTATTCGTCGACGCCGCGCACTTGCCGTTGCAGGAAGTCGAAGGCCAGTCGCCGGGCCATGGAGGTGTCACGCTGACGTCGGACGCGGGCACCAGCGGTGACGGTTTCGCTCATTGGCAGTGAAAGATCTTCCAGCGAGAGCTGTAGGTCAGATCGCGATCCTGCGGAGGACAACGCCTGATACTCAGTGCGACTGATCCGGTTGTAGCAGCACGGTGCAATCGCCAATTGTCGGCAGCCAGCGGCGGAGGCAAGTTGCATCAGCCGCACATGCAGATCGCCACAAGCGTGCAGGGCAACAGGCGTGTGTTCGGCGCTCAGCAATAAAGCGGTGTTCCCGGCGAGCACATCCTGCTCGACATGCAGCGCATGCAGGTGATGACGCTGACTCAACGCCTGACCGCTCGCAACCAGCGCCGGGTCATATTCCAGACAGGTGAGTTGCTGATCAGCGCCGAGCAGACGCCGACCCAAATGCCCTTTGCCCGAACACCAATCCAGCCAGTGCTTCGGTTGCGAGGCAAACGACAAGCGGCTGGCGAAGGCTTCGATCTGCTGCCATTTGCGCCCCGGCACATCGACATTAAGACGATGCCCGGCGGCTTCCAGCGAATTTGCAGGCAGCTCACCGACCGAACTCAACTCAAGCGACAATGCCGCCAATGAAGCAAACGGCTCCGGCGTATCCAAGAGTTCTGCAGGTTGGTTGTGGGCGTTTTCCGCATCCTCCAGCGACCGCCCGCGTAGCCACGAGGCCAGTTCCGGGTAGGACGCTTCCCATGGCAGTTGCAGATGAGTGAACGGGCGGGGTTTCCACAGCGCCTGATGGGCTGTGAGAAATGTATTCAGTGCCGTGAAGCGGGCGAGTAGATTCTCGCCCGTCAGCACGTCGGAAGAATCAGCGCCCTTGGCACGCATCGACGCGCAGCCAGCGTTCCAGCAGCTTGAAGCCGCGAACCAGCACGTAGGCCATCACCAGATAGAACACACCGGCAGCGAAGAAGATCTCCACCGGCAGGTAAGTGCGGGCAATGATCGTGCGCGCCATGCCGGTCAGTTCCAGCAAGGTCACGGTGCTGGCCAGGGCGCTGGCCTTGAGCATCAGGATCACTTCGTTGCTGTAGGCCGGCAGGCCGATGCGCGCGGCACGCGGCAGGATGATGTAGAACAGCGCTTTCGGCCGGGACATGCCCAATGCCCGCGCCGCTTCGATCTCACCCGGCGGAATCGCCTGGATCGCTCCGCGCAGGATCTCGGCGATGTACGCCGCCGTGTGCAGGGTCATGGTTGCTGTGGCACACCAGAACGGATCGCGCAGGTATGGCCACATCGAGCTGTTACGCACCGCATCGAACTGCGCCAGGCCGTAGTAGACCAGGAACAGCTGAACCAGCAACGGCGTGCCACGGAAAAAGAAGATGTAGGCGTAGGGCAAAGCGCGCACGTACCACAGCTTCGAAGAGCGGGCGATGCCCAGCGGAATCGCCAGCAGCAAACCGGCGATCACGGCGATGGCCACCAGTTCCAGGGTCAGCGTCGCGCCCTGGGCCAGTTTCGGCAGCCATTTGATGATGACTTCCCAATTCATTGAGCGCTCCTCGCGAAGCCGCGTGCGGCGCGTTTTTCCAGCAGGTGCATGCCGATCATCGCCAGTACAGTCAGGCACAGGTACATGAGCGCCGCCACCATATAGAAGGTGAATGGCTGCTTGGACACGGTTACGCCGATCTGTGCGTGGCGCATGATTTCTTCCAGGCCGATGACCGACACCAGCGCGGTGTCTTTCATCAGGATCATGAACAGGTTGCCCAGGCCGGGCAGGGCGATACGCCACATTTGCGGCATGATCAGTCTGGTGAAGATCCGCCATTTCGACAGGCCCAGGGCCACGCCGGCCTCACGGTGGCCTTTGGGAATGGCGAGGATGGCGCCACGAAACACTTCCGTGGCGTAGGCGCCGAAGCACAGGCCCAGCGCGATGACGCCGGCGGCGAAGGCGCTGAGTTCCAGCTCGGGATTGCCGAGGAACTCACCGAGCGCGCGCATCGCGTTGACCGTACCGAAGTAGATCAACAGCACCCAGAGCAATTCCGGGACACCGCGCACCAGGGTCGAATAGGTTCCGCCAAGCCATTGCAGCGGCTTGTACGGGGAAGTCTTGGCCAAGGCGCCGAGCAGACCGAGCACCAGCCCCAGGCACAGGGCCGAGAGTGCCAGTTTGACGGTCATCAGCGCGCCGGCGAAGAGCGCCGGGCCGAATCCGTAGAGGTCGATAATCATGGATTTCTTTTCAAATCGCGGCAGGCAAGGCCGGGGATCGGCGCCGTCATGTAACGGCACCGATCCGGCAGGTCAGGATCAGTAGATGCTGAACGGGAAGTACTTGTCGTTGATCTTCTTGTAGGTACCGTCGGCAACGATTTCCTTCAGCGCGGCGTTCAGCTTCTCGCGGATCGGGTCGCCTTTGCGTACAGCGATACCGATCTTGTCGCTTTCTTCCACCGGGTCGCCCTTGAATTCGTAGGCTTTGCCGGCGTCGCTTTTCAGCCACTCGTAGTTGACGTATTTGTCGGCGAGGATGCCGTCCAGGCGACCGGAAGTCAGGTCGAGGTAGGCGTTTTCCTGGGTGTCGTACAGCTTGACGGTGATGTCGTCACCGAAGTTGTCTTCCAGGAAGGTGCCGGCCAGGGTCGCACGTTGTGCGCCAATGATCTTGCCTTTCAGCGCAGCCTTGTCGGTCTTGAAGTCGACGTTTTTCGGCGCGATGAATTGCAGCTTGTTGGAGTAGTACGGGTCGGTGAAGTCCACCGCTTGCTTGCGCTCGTCGGTGATCGACATCGAGGAGATCAGGAAGTCGAACTTTTTGGCGTTGAGGGCCGGGATGATGCCGTCCCAGTCCGAGGTGACGACGGAGCATTCAACTTTCATCTTGGCGCACAGAGCGTCGCCGATGTCTTTGTCGAAGCCGACGACGTTACCGCTGGCGTCTTTGTTGTTGAACGGCGGGTAAGCCGCTTCGATGCCCATCTTCAGGGTCTCGGCCATGGCACCGGCGCTGAATGCGAGGGTGACGGCGGCGGCCAGGAAGACCTTTTTGTAGTTCTGCATGCGGGTAGCTCCGTTAGCGGTTGCTGGACATGAATTGTTTGCAGCGCGCCGAAAGCGGGTTTTCGAACACCTGCTGTGGCGATCCTTGCTCTTCTACCAGGCCCTGGTGGAGGAACACCACTTCGCTGGAGACCTGACGGGCGAAGCCCATTTCATGGGTCACGAGCAGCATGGTGCGGCCTTCTTCGGCCAATGCGCGGATGACATTAAGTACTTCCTGGACCATTTCCGGGTCAAGGGCGGAGGTGGGCTCGTCGAACAGGATCACCTTGGGCTGCATCGCCAGCGTACGGGCAATCGCCGCGCGCTGTTGCTGGCCGCCGGATAGTTGCGCCGGGTAGGCGTGGCGCTTGTCGGCGATGCCGACCTTGGCCAGCAGCGCTTCGGCCACTTCGATGGCTTCGGCCTTGCTCTGGCCGAGCACGCGGCGCGGGGCTTCGATGATGTTGTCGAGCACGCTCATGTGCGGCCACAGATTAAAGTTTTGAAACACAAAACCAATCTCGGAGCGCAGGCGGTTGATCTGCTTGCCGTCGGCGGCAACCAGTTCGCCATTCTTGGCGGCCTTGAGCTTGAGTTCTTCCCCGGCCACCAGGATCTGGCCCTGATGCGGGTTTTCCAACAGGTTGATGCAACGCAGGAACGTGGACTTGCCGGAACCGGAGGAACCCAGGATCGAGATCACATCGCCGTCGCGGGCGGTCAGCGAGATGCCTTTGAGCACCTCAAGCTGTCCGTAGCGTTTGTGCAAGTTGCGGATTTCAAGCGCGGGCGTGGCCTCAGCCATGTGCGTTCCTCATATATGTTGCGCTCCTGCTGTTGGTTGGCCTTCCTGGCGAGGCGGCCAAGCTAGCATAGCGTTTCAATGGCAGCCAACAGCGCTACGAGCGGTAAACGGATGGCGTGTGGCAGGTTGTCGCATCGGCGCAGCAGACTGTCGCCCCATCAACAACCGAACGGGTGTTTGAACGTGGAATCCCGTGGGTGTCGCGTAAAAAAAGGCGCGATGTTGCCACCTTTGGCGGGGTGTTGGAAGCGCTAACCGGCCGAACGCTCCTCATTCGCCCTTTTATTGTGCATCCCGTACTTTTTCAGTGTGTTTCTGGTGCGCTGATTCGTTTAAAAAGTGGGTCGCAGGGTAACGCTTTGGCGAAAGGCCATTATTCTCAATGACTTGCGATGACTGTCCGGTCGCGCTGAAAACCGCGAGCCAGAAGAGTTTGAAACATTTTGGCGCAATTATTGCGTGCAGAATCTGGAACGCCCCGTTGGATTCTTTTTACGAGAAGGAACGCCAGACGGGCCGGACGCAATCGCTTTCCTCGCAAAGGTAGTTTCAATGAGCAGTACCCAAAGCTCCAATGGCCTCGAACAGGGGCTCAAACCGCGTCATGTGACCATGCTGTCGATCGCCGGGGTGATCGGTGCAGGTCTGTTCGTAGGCTCCGGCCACGCCATCGCCGCCGCCGGTCCCGCTGTTCTGCTGGCTTACGCCGCTGCTGGCGCGCTGGTTGTGCTGGTCATGCGCATGCTCGGCGAAATGGCTGTGGCCTCGCCTGACACCGGCTCGTTCTCGACTTACGCCGACCGCGCTATCGGTCACTGGGCCGGTTTCACCATCGGCTGGCTGTACTGGTGGTTCTGGGTCCTGGTGATTCCGCTGGAAGCCAACGCCGCCGCAACCATCCTGCACGCCTGGTTCCCGAGTGTGGAAATCTGGGCTTTCGCTCTGATCATCACCATGCTGCTGACCGTGACCAACCTGTTCAGCGTGAAAAACTACGGTGAGTTCGAATTCTGGTTCGCCCTGCTTAAGGTCGTGGCGATCATTGGCTTCATCATTCTTGGCGTTGCGGCCATTTTCGGCTTCCTGCCGAACAGCCAGGTCAGCGGCGTTTCGCACATCTTCGACACTCAGGGCTTCCTGCCGAACGGCATGGGTGCGGTACTGGGCGCGATCCTGACTACCATGTTCTCCTTCATGGGGACCGAGATCGTGACCATCGCGGCCGCCGAATCGAAGAACCCTGGCAAGCAGATCTCCAAGGCCACCAACTCGGTGATCTGGCGGATCGGTTTGTTCTACCTCGTTTCGATCTTCATCGTTGTGGCTCTGGTGCCATGGAACGACCCTGTTCTGGCCAGCCTTGGCTCCTACCAGACCGTGCTTGAGCGCATGGGCATCCCGAATGCCAAGATGATCGTTGATATCGTGGTTCTGGTTGCTGTGACCAGCTGCCTTAACTCGGCGCTGTACACCTCTTCGCGCATGCTGTTCTCCCTCGGCAAGCGTGGCGATGCTCCGGCCATGTCGACCCGCACCAACAAGAGCGGCACCCCTTACTGGGCGGTGATGCTGTCTACCGGCGCGGCGTTCCTGTGCACCTTCGCCAACTACGTGGCCCCGGCTGCGGTGTTCGAGTTCCTGCTGGCCAGCTCCGGCGCCATCGCGTTGCTGGTGTACCTGGTGATCGCGATTTCGCAACTGCGCATGCGTAAACAGCGCATGGCTCGCGGCGAGAAGATCGTCTTCAGCATGTGGCTGTTCCCGGGCCTGACCTACGCGGTGATCGTATTCATCGTGGCGGCCCTGACCATCATGCTGTTCCAGGACGCCCACCGCGTGGAAATCCTCGCGACCGGGCTGCTCAGCCTGCTGGTGGTCGCTGCCGGTCTGCTGGTGGCCCGCCGCCGCAATCTGGAAAAACGTGGCGCAGCGGTCCTGAACTGATTCGCAACGCGTAACGCAAAACGGCCGCTGTCAGTGATGACAAGCGGCCGTTTTTGTTACTGCGGGCGGTTTATTCGCTCTTCTCTTCCTGCGCTTCCACCGACTGACCGTAGGTGTCCAGCGCAATCCCGAAATCGCTGATGAACTCCGGTTCGCTCAACCAGGCCTGGGCGGTCTCGCGATCCATGCCATCGGCCCACATGCGGTAATCGATCAGCATGTCGGCGGCCAGGTGAGTGGCGGCCATGCCTTTGTTCTCGGCGTTTTCCATGTCCAGCAGTTCAGGATGATCGACGATGATGAACGCCAGCTCGCGGAGCAGTGTCAGCAGCATTTCGTTGCGGCTGACGGCTTCGGCGTCGCGCATCTTGCTGAACATCGCCAGGGTGTATTCCGGGATCGGTTCGCCGATTTCACCCAGGTCATCGTCCAGTGCGACGGGTTTTCTGCCGTGGATATTGATCTGCTTGGCTTTGGCCTTGGCGCGTTTGGCGCGTTTCTGCTGTTTGTTCAGGGATGCCATGGGAACTCAGTTTTTCTGTTGGGTTTGTGCGGCGATCGCGTCGGACGCGGCCACATAGTCTTTCTGGAAATCCGGCGATTCGATCCACGCCAGAGCGCCGGCCTCGTCGGTCTCGGTGGACCACTGGCGGTACTCGATCAGCGCGGCGAGGATGAAGTCCATCGCACCTTCTTCGCCTTCCTGCTCGTATACCAGCTCCAGCAGCGGGTCTTCAAGGAACGCGGTGCACATGGCCTGCTGGCTGATCTTTTCGGCGTCGATCATTTTCTTGAACAGTTCGGTCAGGTCCACCGACTCGAAATCGATGCGGTCGTCGTTCGGATCCAGCTCGACCGGTACTTCCGCACGTTTGGTACGGTTCTGCTTGGCCTTGGTCTTGGCCCGGGCGGCGCGTTTTTGCTGCTTGTTGGCGGAAGCCATGGTGTGTGTTCCGTGGTGCGTTAAAGGGCTTGGCTGCGTGGGATTTTGCGCCCCGGTGTGTCGGAGGCCAATTCGCCAGTCTGCAGCCAGGTCAGAGCGATGGGCCATAGTGTGGCTTGGTATGCGCTGCGAAAAAAGGCGAAATGTCCGACTTGCTGTTCACCGATGTCCTGCGGTTCGATTCGCAGGTGGGTCTTTTGCGCGTTGTGGAAGTAAGCGAGCAGGCGTTCGATGGCAGGAATCGTGCCGTAGGGATCGTCACTGATGCTGATTGCCAGGGCTTTGGCCCGGACGTTGGCGAAGGGCAAGTCAGTCATGGTTCTACCGCTCGGGCGCCGCTCATAACGCGCGGCAGGCGTGCTCCAGTCGCGAACCACGCCGGCGGGCGTGTCTTCCAGCCAGCCAAGCCGTTTGCCCGGAAAGTAGCCACAGAACAGCGTGACCAGCGGCATCAGCAGGTGCCATTTGCCGAACATCCGCCAGCGGTGCTCGGGCGCGTAATCGCGCCAGTAAGCGAATTGCGCGCCGACCGTCACCAGTCTTCGGATTATCTTTCCGGACGCCCCCAGACCTGCTGCGCAGCCACCGAAGCTGTGCCCGACTACATCGATCGGCTGGCCGGGAAACTCTCGCTGCGCACGTTTGAGCATCGCCTCGAAATCCAGCGCACCCCAATCCGTCCACGAAGCCTGCAGATGTCTCATCGACTTCGGCCGCGATTCACCAATACCCCGGTAGTCGTAAATGATCACGTCGAACCCGTTGGCGAACAGATACGCCGCGAAGCGCGAGTAGTGGCGGCAGCGCACGGACGTGGCGGCGTTGATGATCACCACCGGGCGTTGTTGATCCGGTGAGGCGTGACGCCAGGTGAAACCGCCGAGCAGATAGCCGTCGGCGGCGGGTTCCTGAAAGGGTCCGTCCTGAACATCGCTTGCGAGTGCAGCTCTGTTCCGAGCCTCTTCCAGTGCGTGCGTCTCTTGAAAACCCATGGTTCTCGACCTTCGCGGAGTAGCTGCCAACGATAGTCCCCGCCGGCTCGGTGAACAATCCGTCGGCAGTCAATCAGCCGTCTGATCGCTCAAGCGTTCTTCCAGCAGCGTGTGTTCACGGTTCAACTCCGCTCGTAACTCTTCTTCGCTCGGTAGCACCAGTTTGTAGCTACTGGCAAACAGTTGTTCATTGCCCTTGAGGATCGTGTAACGCGCCACCGATTCATTTTGTTGTGCGCAGAGGATGATCCCCACCGTTGGCCCGTCGCCTTCGCTGCGTTTGAGGTCATCGTACATGCGGATGTACATGTCCATCTGGCCCACGTCCCGGGCGCTGAGTTTGCCGCGCTTCAGATCCAGGATGACGAAGCATTTGAGCAGGTAGTTGTAGAACACCAGGTCAATGTAAAAATCATCGTCGCCAGCGCTTATGCGTTGCTGACGACCGACAAAAGCGAAGCCCTTGCCCAGCTCAAGGAGAAATCCCTGGAGCTGGTCGATCAAGGCTTGCTCCAGTTCGGATTCCTGAAGCTTGCCCGGTGATGGCAGGCCGAGAAACTCCAAAAGGACGGGGTCGCGGATGAATTCCCGGGGATCGCTTTTCATCGCGGCAATGTTGGTCGCTGCCTCTGCGTAGACGTCGGTTTTGTCTCGGCTCATCAACATACGTTCGTAGTAGAGCGTATTGATCTGGCGATCGAGGGCGCGGCTTGACCAGTTTTGCGTAGCGGCTTCGTTCATGTACCACTGCCGGGCAGGCTGGCTTTCTATCCCCAATAGCTTGCGGTAGTGGGTCCAGCTCAATTCGTGACGCAGTGCGTCACGAATTGGAAATGCCTGATAAAACAAGCGCATATAGCGAAGGTTGGAAGAATCAAAGCCTTTCCCAAAGTCTGCAGTCAGCTCCTTCGCCAGCGTTGCCAGAAGCTGTTTTCCGTACCCTGCACGCCGGGCACCCTGTTGCTCGAATTCGACAATATGTCGCCCGATCTGCCAGCAGGTCTGGACTTGAATCGTATCGACCGTTCGCAGCACTTTCTGCCGCGCCTCACGTATGAGCTCACCAAGATCGCCCAGCAGCGAATCGAGTTTTGGGTCTTGCGTGTCAGCAGGTTCTAGTTGGCTCATCAGGTCTTCCGGCTCAGGGGGAACAGAAGCAAGAGCATGCCGGTAGCTCACAGGTTGGCGATGCCGGCCGGGTCTGGTAAGGCGGAAGGAAGGGTGAACGGGGTGTGCAGGATCAGGCCGACGAAGGTAGCGATCGAGGAGTGCGGCGTGTAGTCCTTTTCGTACCCCGTGCAACTCCCAATCAATCTAAAACAGGGCTTGTTACGCGAAATCAAAAAGGAATAACGATTGGGTTCTGCGAGAGCCCGGGAGTCATTCTCATGAAACGCATTCTATTACTCGTACTGCCCGTCGCCGCTGCTGCGGTGCTGCTGTTCCCGCTCATGGCTCAGGCTGCGAATCTGGAGCCGATCGACAGCTCCGCTGTGCAGGTTCAGCAGCAGGAGCAAAACGGTGTTCGCTATCTGGCCGGCGGTATTGGCGAAGATGAGTCGAAAGCCATTCAGCAATCCGCGGGCTACAACCTGCACATGACGTTCGCCGTCGGCATGCAAAACCAGTACACCGCCGATGTCGACGTAATGATTCAGAAGGCTCCCGGCCAAACCGTGCTGAAGCTGAATCAAACCGGGCCATTGGTGTACGTGCAGTTGCCGCCCGGCAAATACACGGTCGTCGCGACCCGCAATGGTGAAACACGCCGGGATGCGGCTGAAATTGGCGGCGGTGCTGCGCGCAATCTGGTGTTCCACTGGAATGACGCAGGGTAGAGATGGGTGTAATCGTGAAACAAGGCGCGGGTACAATCCTGCGCCTCATACTTTGTGAACCAAGGAAGCGTTGGCTTGAAACGGATTTTGCGGATGGGCTGCGTAGTGGGTCTTGTATTTTTGTTGGCTGGCTGCGGAACGTTTATCGGGCGTTTGAATGACGGTTTGTCTGACGCCCGGTATTACCGGGGGGTTGATGGCAACCTTCATCTGCTGGGCGTGCGTGGCGGGGGTAGTGATGGCATGCCGGCAGCGATAATTTGTTACATGATGATTGTCTGTCCGGTCATTACCGTCGTATCGCTGCCAGTGGATGCAGCTTTGGACACCGTTCTGCTTCCTGTCGATTACATCAATACACTTTAGGTTTTCTCTGTGCGGCGCTGGCGTTTCGGCGTGTGCATGGGGGGCTTAGCAGTAGATCGAGGCGCCGATAGCCAAGGCTATCAGCGTAGCAACTAAGTCTGTGCCCGATCACCGTGCCGGTTGGCGCCGCGTCGAACTGTAACCGGGATCGAAGTATGGATGCGCCAGTCAGCACCAACCGGTTGATCACAAGGCCGCCAGAGTGTGAATGACTGCAACTCGCAGTGGATTGGTCTCATCGCTCAGAAGTTTGATCGCCAGTGCGCAGCAGACCACGATCAACATGGGTTTGATCAAGCGCGGGCCGACCCGGACGGCGGCTCTTGCACCCAATTGCGCGCCAAGGAAGGCCGCCAGAGCCATGGCAATCGCGATCGGCCAGATGATCACGCCTTTGGTGATGAAGACTGACAGCGAACCCAGATTGCAGGAGGCGTTGGCCAGTTTGGTGAAGCTCATTGCCCGCATCATTCCAAGTCCACAGAGCAGAACGAAACCGACGATAAAGAACGAGCCTACGCCGGGACCAAAGATGCCGTCGTAGAAGCCCAGGATCGGCGCAACAGTGAAGGAGAACAGCAGAATGCCGATTCTCTTGCGTCGATCCTCATTGGCCAGTTTCGGCGAGAGTGCAAAGTAAATCGCCACCAGAATAAGCATGATGGGCACGCACACTTCCAGATAACGCTTGTCGATGGAACTGACCAACAGCGCACCGCTGGCTCCACCCAGAAACGCGCAAATAACCAGAAAGCGTCCTTCGCGCCATTCAATCATTCCTTTGCGGGCAAAGGTCGCGGTTGCCGAAATAGTGGCTGAGGCGGCCTGGAACTTGTTTGTGGCAATCGCGCTGATCGGGTCGACACCGGCGAGAAACAGGGCAGGTAACGTAATCAAACCGCCGCCGCCGGCAATCGCATCAAAGAATCCAGCACAAAAAGCAACAAGTGCCAACGTGCCGATTATGTCCCAGGACATTGCTTCCCCTTTTCATGATTTATTTATTGTTGGATCGCGAGATGCTCAGCGGTCTGTGTGTGGAAATCATCCCTGTAGCAGTAATGGATCCTCTGAAATGACAATTGGAGAGGCAAATTTGGAAAGTCCGAAAATGCGCACCAGCACACGTCTGTTGTCCTTGATGACATCTCGACAGTGCAGCGCTCGGGCGTTGTTGATGACCATGGCCGACTCCTGAGTCAGCACATAATCTGTCGTAGTCGACTCACTCACCGCCTGGCATAGAGCGGAGTACGCCTTTTTTACGATTGGCGAGACGTTACTGCTTGTCGAGAAACGATAAGAATTGAACCGCGCTGCGAAACCTGCTCGGTCGTCAAACTCAAGGATGGAGACGTTACTCCCGTCCTCTCCTTTGCCACTGACAAACGAGTCGCTACGCGTGAACTGAAAGTTGTTTGTGGTCAGCGCAAGGCAATTGGTTATGCCGACCCTTTCTAAAACGGGAGGTAGTGGAATGACGCGTGTGGATTCACGGGAAGGGTTCCATAGGGCGGAAAGTATGAGTGAGGACGGCGAAGGCGAATGGCCATTTTTTGCATTAATGGCGCACCAGTATGGCGCCTCGGTGTGCGGCCCAAGTGCAAGGCCAGAGTGTGAGCTCAGTTCTTTGTATTCGGGCTCGCCCTCAATTGTTGTAAGCCCGCCACCCTTGAAGTTGGCTACCAGTCGAACCAGTTTTCCATCGTTGTCCATGTCATAGGCGAACGCAGTGTTATCAACCAGTTTCAAAAGTATTTGGTTGCGTGCAGCGAGGCAGAGCACGTCATGGCGACTTTCCATGGACGCGAGATCGGGCAGTTCATCAGGTGGGCCTGAGTCGACAATCTTTTGTAGGCCTTCGAAGATCAGTACGGAATGCAGGCAGTCAGAGTACGCATCAAGAAGTGCGCATTGATGCTCGGAAAATGAAGATTTCAACTCAATAGCTGCCGAAGAGGCGATGAGGCAGGCTCCTGGCGCCTGTGGTCCGCCAATACTGGCCAGTTCCATCGTGAGTTTCTGAAGCAGGTTTGATTGCTGCCTTTCAAAGTTGAAAATTTTTGTTTCTCGTCCGATGCAAGGCTCAGCGATTGCGATGTTGGGGTTGATGGCGTCGATCATCGGATACGTCCCTGTCGTGTATCTGGTTTTGGCTAGCAACTCAGGGCGCGATTCTGTTCAATCCCGGGATGAATGTATGTCGGCCATTTCCGCTGAGGCCTACGGAGCGTTCCGGTCTATTTGAAGGATTTTGAGATTTATCGATCACCGATGCCTGTGGAATTCAGTCTGCATCCCTTCAGGGCGCGACAGATGATCGTGATGTGTTGAGAGGGGAGCAGCAGGGGGATTGGCAGTGAGCGCAGCGCTATAGAACTGCAGCTCACCAAATCGCAGGCATAAAAAAACCCTGAATCTTGCGATTCAGGGTTTTCGGTATTTGGTGCCCAGAGACGGAATCGAACCGCCGACACGGGGATTTTCAATCCCCTGCTCTACCGACTGAGCTATCTGGGCAACGGGGCGCATTAAAAGGGTTTTTCGGATTTACGTCAACGACTTTTTTAAAATTTCTTAAATTAATTCCGTCGCTTACGATCCGGCCCCCGTTTTTCGGGAGTTATTCCGCTGGCGGCACGTAGCCTTCGGCTTGAGCGTATTCCTCGCCGGAGAAGTACTTGTCCATTTCGCCCTGAAGAAATTTGCGGTCTTCGGCGTTCATCATGTTCAGGCGTTTTTCGTTGATCAGCAGGGTCTGGTGTTTCTGCCAGTCGGCCCAGGCCTTGGCCGAGACGTGTTCGAAAATGTCCTGGCCCTTGGCGCCCGGGTACGGTGGGCGCTCCAGACCTTCGAGTTGTTCTTTGTACTTGCGGCACATTACGGTGCGGGTCATGTCGACTCTCCTGCATTCAAGACGGCGGCCGCGCGTTCGAGCAAGGTCTTGACCGGGGCGGCGAGGCCCAGGCGCGGCGGGGTGGCGAGGTTATACCAGAGCCAGTCGGCCTCGGCCACGTGACCGCCGGCTTCCTGCACCTGAACCAGCCAGGGTTCGATGGACAGCTGAAAGTGGCTGAAGGTGTGGACAAGGCTCGGCAGCGCCTGCAGCTCGCCCAGTTCCAGCGAGTGCTGCGCGGCGAGGTGTTGCAGGTCGTCGAGGTCGTCGAGTTCCGGCAGGCTCCACAAACCGCCCCACAATCCGCTGGACGGGCGGCGATAAAGCAGAATCGCGCCGTCCTCGTTGGCCAGCAGTGGCATCAGCGTGCGTTTCTGCGGGATGGCCTTGCGCGGCTTGGGGATCGGGTAACGCGTCTCCAGGCCAAGCATGTGCGCTTCGCAGCCCTTTTCCAGCGGACACAGCAAACAGCTCGGCTTGCTGCGGGTGCAGAGCGTGGCGCCCAGATCCATCATCGCCTGGGTGTAGGCGTTGACCCGATCCTGCGGCGTGAAACGCTCGGCGTTGGCCCAGAGCTGCTTGGCGACCTTCGGCTCGCCGGGGTAACCCTCTTGCGCGGTAAAACGTGCCAGCACCCGTTTGACGTTGCCGTCGAGGATCGGCGCGCGCAGGCCCATGCTGATGCTGGCGATCGCTCCGGCAGTGGACAGACCGATACCCGGCAGCTCGGTGAGCTTCTCGACATCGCGCGGAAACTCGCCACCGTACTGGCTGACGACGATCTTCGCGGTTTTCTGCAGATTGCGCGCGCGGGTGTAGTAACCGAGACCGGTCCACAGGTGCAGCACTTCGTCCTCCGGCGCTTCGGCCAGGGCTTCGACCGTTGGTAGTGCGGCCATGAAGCGGTCGAAGTAATTGAGCACGGTGCTGACCTGTGTCTGCTGCAACATGATCTCGGACACCCACACCCGATACGGGTTGATGTTCTGTTGCCAGGGCAAATCATGGCGGCCGTGGCGGTCGAACCATTCCAGCACCGCCGTGGAAAACTGCTCCGCTCTCATCGCTTGAACAGCCCCTTCAATGCGTTTTTCAGTTCCGGGCTGACTTTGTCGCCCAGTTTCTCGTCGATTTTCTCGCTGATCTTGTCGCCAGCGAGTTTGGTCGCGACCTGGCCCATGCGCTCGTTGTCCACGCGGCAGGCCTTGGCACCCAGCTCCAGTGGGCCACGGCAACGCAGCGGCCATTCGATGCCGACGAATTTGTCACCGACCTGGCAGGCCGGATCCGGCATGGCGCTGGTGTCGCCTTCGACGATGATGCCAACGCGATAGTCCATGCCCAGCACTTTGAGGTCGATATCGCCGTCACCGTTGACGCTCATGCCGGGGATGCGCACTTTCAGGTCCGGGTTGCTGGCTACGCCGTTGCGGAAGGTCAGGTTGCCCTTGAGTTCCTGGAACGGCGTGTCCTTGCCGCGCGGCTCGCCGCTCAGGGATTTGCGGTTGAGGGTGGCGATGCCCTTGCACAGTTGTTGCTCAAGGTTGGCGTTAAGCAGCACGCCGTTGTTGATCACGAAACTGGCATTGCCGTTGAGGGTTTCGATCAGTGCCTGCTGGCTGTTGCCGCTGCCGGTGACTTTGCTGGTGAGATTGACCAGACCTTTGACCGGTGGATTCTTGCCCTGGCTTTCGAGGATTTTCTCAACCGGCACCCGGTTGATCCGGGTTTGCAGGTTCAGCACTGGCGCCGTCTGGCGCACATCCAGCGTGCCCTTGGCTTCGAAGTCGCCGTTGTACAGCTCGCCGCGCAGGTTCTCAAGGGTCAGCAGGCCGCCCTGGCCGGTGGCTTTCAGTGCGGCGTTCTGGATTGGCAGCTTGTCGAGGGTCAGTTGGCCGAAGGTCAGGTCAGCGTTGACGTCGAGCTTGCTCAGGCGCTCGACAGGGAACAGGCGCTCGGTGCTCCAGGCGCTTTTGCTCGGTTTTTCCGGCAGCGGTGTGCTGCCGGCACCGGCCATGGCATCGGCCTCGGTGCTGGCGACTTCGGCCTGGCGGACCTGCGTGGCGTTGTTGGCTTTTTCCGATTTCGGCGGCAGGTAACGGTCGACGTTGAAGGTGTCGGCCTTGAGGACCGCCCGCAGCGATTGCTTGGCGAAGTCTTCGACGGCGATGCGGCCGCTGAAGCTGCTGTCGTCGAGTTTCAGGTTGATGTTGTCCAGCGAAACGCTGGTCGGCGTCGCGGCGACACGGCTGACCAGTTCAACCTTGCTCAGGCTGCCTTCGGCCATGGCCGGCAAGGTCTGGCCGATGCTGTCGACGAATTTCGCCAGGTCGAACTGGGCGATGGAAATCCCGCCGGTGATCTGTGGCGTCTTGTCCAGGTCGTTGGCTTTCAGCTCGCCCAAGGCGCGCAGTTGGTTGACCGAGAGTTTGATGCCAGTCCATTCGGCGACGTTGGCGGCCTTGTCCAGCAGCAGTTGGCCTTGGGCGGCGAAGGTCACGGTCTTGCCTTGCAGCGGATCGCCGGCAACTTCGCCGGAAAGCTTCAGGTCTTCGAACTTGTAGCGTTGCAGGGCGCGCTCGAAACGCAACTCGCCGTTGAGCTCGGTGCGCACTCGCAGCACTGGCTGGTTGGTGCCGAGGAACGCGGTGGCCTTGACCGGAATGTTGGTCGAATCGTGAACCGCTCCGGTGCTCAACTGGATGCTTTCGGCGCTGAATTGCTTGCCGGTCAGCTCGTCGTTGTATTCCACGCGGGCGTTGTTGACGGTCAGGCTGTCGATGTCGAGGCGGATCGGCTGGGCCGGTTTTTCAGGTTGCGGGGTGGCCTCGGGGGCGGTTTCGGCTGTGGTGGTCGGCGCCGGGGCGCTGCCGGCCTTGGGCGGCACCTTGCCGATGTCTTCCCAGTTGCCATGCCCGTTCTTGTCACGGTTCAGGCGCAGGTTCAGGCCTTCGACGCGCACGTCGCTCATCTGCACTTCGCGGCGCAGCAGTGGCAGCACGCGCACGGACAGACCGAGCATCTGCAGGTCGGCGAACGGTTCGGCAGGCTTGGCCAGAGTCGCGACGCTGGCCTCGTGCAGTTCCAGGCCGAGCCACGGGAACAGGCTCCAGCCGATGTCGCCATTGAGCGTCAGCTCGATGTGGGCCTTGTCGCGGGCAATCTGGCGGATCTCGTCTTTGTAGTCGTTGGGATCAAACAGGTGGGTCAGGGCGAAGCCCGCCGCCACAATGATCAGCAACAGCCCGAGAAGTACCAGACCCAGGATTTTGCCGAACGCTTTCATGGGCGAGTCCTTGTAAGTAGTCGAATTCGTAATTTAGCCGGGGAGTATAGCGCTGCATCAACTCTCGCTGTTGCGGCGTCCCGCGCAGCCCGCTGAACCGCGATGTACAGCGCTTCGACAACGACCGCGATCGGGGTTCCCCGGCACCATGAGATCAGATGTCTTAAAAAAGGTGATATCAGTTTGGTTTTTCTGTCACGTGCAAGTGGTAACCTTCGCCCGTTCGTCTGCCCATCTGCGACTTAACGTCGCGCTTTCAAGGAGCTTCACCCGCAAAAAAAGGTCATGCCTGCGTGCATAAGGCCGGGGTGAGCAGTGGCTGGCGAACCATTCTAATAATTGGGGGATACACATGAGCACGACCATTACGGCGGACGGCTTCAAAGCCGATCAGCCCGGGTTCCTGTCCAAGGAACGCATCATCGCCAAACCCGGTTTCAACCGCTGGCTGGTTCCACCGGCCGCTCTGGCCATTCACCTGTGCATCGGCATGGCCTACGGTTTCTCGGTGTTCTGGTTGCCGCTGTCCAAGGCGCTGGGCGTGACCGCTCCGGTGGCTTGCGCACCGGACATGAGCTTCATCGCACAAGTCTTCTCGTCGCAATGCGACTGGCCGATCTCCATGCTGGGCTGGATCTACACCCTGTTCTTCATCTTCCTCGGCTGCTCGGCAGCGATCTGGGGTGGCTGGCTCGAACACGCAGGCCCACGCAAGGCCGGCGTTGTATCGGCACTGTGCTGGTGCGGCGGTCTGCTGATTTCTGCGCTGGGGATCTATACCCACCAGATCTGGCTGATGTGGATCGGCTCCGGCGTGATCGGCGGTATCGGTCTGGGCCTGGGCTACATCTCGCCGGTGTCGACCCTGATCAAGTGGTTCCCGGACAAGCGAGGCATGGCGACCGGCATGGCGATCATGGGTTTCGGCGGTGGCGCGATGGTTGGCGCTCCGCTGGCAACCGCTCTGATGAGCCATTTCGCTTCGCCGGCTGGCGTGGGCGTGTGGCAGAGCTTCGTGGCCATGGCCGCGATCTACTTCGTGTTCATGATCGGTGGCGCCTTGGCCTACCGCGTACCGCCAACCGGCTGGAAGCCTGAAGGCTGGACCGCTCCGGCGAAGAAAGCGTCGAACGCGATGATCACCCACCGTCACGTGCACGTGAATGTGGCGTGGAAAACCCCGCAATTCCGTCTGGTGTGGCTGGTGCTGTGCCTGAACGTGTCTGCCGGTATCGGCATCCTCGGCATGGCTTCGCCACTGTTGCAGGAAGTGTTCGGCGGCAAGCTGCTGGGCAACGATCTGCCGTTCGGTCAGCTGGACGCCGGTCAACTGGCTTCCATCGCTGCGATTGCGGCCGGTTTCACCGGTCTGCTGAGCCTGTTCAACATCGGCGGCCGTTTCTTCTGGGCGTCGTTCTCGGACTACCTGGGCCGCAAGAACACTTACTTCGTGTTCTTCGCGCTTGGTTTCGCGCTGTACGCACTGATCCCGAACCTCGGTCACCTGGGCAACGTTGCGCTGTTCGTGGCGGCGTTCTGCATCATCCTGTCGATGTACGGCGGTGGTTTCGCGACCGTTCCGGCGTATCTGGCCGACCTGTTCGGTACGCAGATGGTGGGCGCGATCCACGGTCGTCTGCTGACTGCCTGGGCTGCCGCTGGCGTGCTGGGTCCGGTGCTGGTGAATTACCTGCGTGAATATCAGCTGAGCATCGGCGTTGAACGCGCCGCCGCTTACGACATCACCCTGTACATCCTCGCCGGCCTGCTGGTGCTGGGTTTCCTGTGCAACCTGCTGGTGCGCCCGGTCGCGGACAAGTACTTCATGACCGACGCCGAACTGGCTGCCGAACAGGCGCTGGGCCACGACAAGGGTGCTGACGCCAGCACCGTGCTGGAGTGGAAAGCCGCGCCAGGCAGCAAGCCATTGGCGATCGCTGCGTGGCTGGTGGTGGGGATTCCGTTGGCGTGGGGTGTGTGGGTGACCCTGCAGAAGACGGCGGTATTGTTTCACTAAGGTGTAGATCCTGGCTGATCTGAAGCTTTCAGGTCAGCCAGGGAAAACATTAATCCCTGTGGGAGCGGGCTTGCCCGCGAAGGCGCCAGGTCAGACAGCATTGATGTTGTGTGTGCCGGCCTCTTCGCGGGCAAGCCCGCTCCCACAGGGATCTCTTCAAGTTTCCAAATTTCCGCTTTTTTGGCTTGTATGGACATGTCTACCCGCGACAGCCGGGCGTTCTATCCGTCAGCCATCTCACCTCTCGTGTTTCTGTTTCGGCCCCGCGCCCCTATAATGGCTGCCTTTTTCGCCCAATGATTTTGCGGAGCTGGTGATGGCCGAACGTAAGGCGTCTGTCGAGCGCGACACTCTGGAAACCCAGATCAAAGCCTCGATCAACCTTGATGGCACCGGAAAGGCCCGATTCAATATCGGTGTTCCTTTTCTTGAGCACATGCTGGATCAGATCGCCCGTCACGGGTTGATCGACCTGGATATCGAATGCAAGGGCGATCTGCATATCGACGACCACCATACGGTGGAAGACGTCGGTATCACCCTCGGCCAGGCCTTCGCGCAAGCCATTGGCGACAAGAAAGGCATCCGTCGCTACGGCCACGCCTACGTGCCGCTCGATGAAGCGCTGTCGCGCGTGGTGATCGACTTCTCCGGCCGTCCTGGCCTGCAGATGCACGTGCCGTACACCCGCGCCACCGTTGGCGGCTTCGACGTCGACCTGTTCCAGGAATTCTTCCAGGGTTTCGTCAACCACGCACTGGTCAGCCTGCATATCGACAACCTGCGCGGTACCAACACTCACCACCAGATCGAAACGGTGTTCAAGGCTTTCGGCCGCGCGCTGCGCATGGCCGTCGAGCTGGATGACCGCATGGCCGGCCAGATGCCTTCGACCAAAGGCGTCCTGTAATGCAGACGGTTGCAGTTATCGATTACGGCATGGGCAACCTGCACTCGGTGGCCAAGGCCCTCGAGCACGTCGGTGCGGGCAAGGTGCTGATCACCAGCGATGCGGCAGTGATCCGTGAAGCTGACCGTGTGGTGTTTCCGGGTGTTGGCGCGATTCGCGATTGCATGGCGGAGATCCGCCGCCTCGGTTTCGATTCGCTGGTGCGTGAAGTGAGTCAGGATCGTCCGTTCCTCGGCATCTGCGTCGGCATGCAAGCCTTGCTCGACAGCAGCGAAGAGAACGACGGCGTCGACTGCATCGGCCTGTTCCCGGGCGCGGTGAAGTTCTTCGGCAAAGACCTGCATGAAGACGGCGAGCACCTGAAAGTCCCGCACATGGGCTGGAACGAAGTGAAGCAGGCGGTGGATCACCCGCTGTGGCACAACATTCCGGACCTGGCGCGTTTCTACTTCGTGCACAGCTACTACATCGCCGCCGGTAATCCGCGTCAGGTGGTTGGCAGCGGTCATTACGGCGTCGATTTCGCCGCGGCGCTGGCCGAAGGTTCGCGTTTCGCCGTGCAGTTCCACCCGGAGAAGAGCCATACCCATGGCCTGCAATTGCTGCAGAACTTCGCGGCGTGGGACGGTCGCTGGTAAATGGCCGTCAAGAAATCCAAACCGCCGATCCTGACCCTCACTCCCGAGCAGGAGAGCGAGGCCAACCGCAAGATTCAGCGGTTCATGGAGGATCGTTTCGAACTGGATCTGGGTTCGTTCGAGGCGGCGGAAATTCTTGAGCTGTTTACCCGCGAAATTGCTCCGCACTATTACAACAGGGCGATTTTCGATGTGCAGACCCACCTCAAGGAGCGGTTTGAAAGCATCGAAAGCGAC
This sequence comes from Pseudomonas koreensis, assembly GCF_025447595.1. Lineage (GTDB taxonomy): Bacteria > Pseudomonadota > Gammaproteobacteria > Pseudomonadales > Pseudomonadaceae > Aquipseudomonas > Aquipseudomonas koreensis_H. The sequence goes on from NZ_JAOEJU010000013.1 coordinate 151,757, forward strand.
CTGTGGGCGCTCGAGAAAAACTGATTTCCGAGCCAAGCTGAACATTCAAATTTGAAGGTTTGCCAGATGCTGATTATTCCCGCTATCGATCTTAAAGACGGTGCCTGCGTACGTCTGCGCCAGGGCCGCATGGAAGATTCCACAGTGTTCTCCGATGACCCGGTGAGCATGGCTGCCAAGTGGGTGGAGGGCGGTTGCCGCCGTCTGCATCTGGTCGACCTGAACGGCGCTTTCGAAGGCCAGCCGGTCAACGGCGAAGTGGTGACCGCGATCGCCAAGCGCTACCCGACCCTGCCGATCCAGATCGGCGGCGGCATCCGTTCGCTGGAAACCATCGAGCACTACGTCAAGGCGGGCGTCAGCTACGTGATCATCGGCACCAAAGCGGTGAAGGATCCGGCGTTCGTTGCTGAAGCCTGCCGCGCGTTTCCGGGCAAGATCATCGTCGGCCTCGATGCCAAGGACGCTTTTGTCGCCACCGATGGCTGGGCTGAAATCAGCACCGTGCAGGTCATCGACCTGGCCAAGCAGTTCGAAGCCGACGGCGTGTCCTCGATCGTTTATACCGACATCGCCAAAGACGGCATGATGCAGGGCTGCAACGTACCGTTCACCGCTGCGCTCGCTGCTGCCACCAAGATCCCGGTGATCGCTTCCGGCGGCATTCACAACCTGGGTGACATCAAGTCGCTGCTCGACGCCAAGGCACCGGGCATCATCGGCGCCATCACCGGCCGGGCGATCTACGAAGGCACTCTCGACGTCGCCGAAGCGCAAGCTTTCTGCGACTCGTACCAAGGCTGAGGACTGACCATGGCGCTGGCCAAACGCATCATCCCTTGCCTGGACGTGGATAACGGCCGGGTCGTCAAAGGTGTGAAGTTCGAGAACATCCGTGACGCCGGCGACCCGGTGGAAATCGCCCGTCGCTACGACGAGCAGGGTGCCGACGAGATTACCTTTCTCGACATCACCGCCAGCGTCGATGGCCGTGACACCACGCTGCACACCGTCGAGCGCATGGCCAGCCAGGTGTTCATCCCGCTGACCGTCGGCGGTGGCGTGCGGACCGTGCAGGACATTCGCAATCTGCTCAACGCCGGTGCGGATAAGGTGTCGATCAACACCGCTGCTGTGTTCAACCCGGAATTCGTCGGCGAAGCGGCTCAGCACTTCGGCTCGCAATGCATCGTCGTCGCCATCGACGCGAAGAAGGTCTCCGGGCCGGGCGAAACTCCGCGCTGGGAAATCTTCACCCACGGCGGTCGCAAACCGACCGGCCTCGACGCGGTCGAGTGGGCGAAAAAAATGGAAGGCCTCGGTGCCGGTGAAATCCTCCTGACCAGCATGGATCAGGACGGCATGAAAAACGGCTTCGACCTCGGCGTGACCCGCGCCATCAGCGATGCACTGGGGATTCCGGTGATCGCTTCCGGCGGCGTCGGCAACCTGCAGCATCTGGCCGACGGCATTCTTGAAGGCCACGCCAGCGCAGTATTGGCGGCGAGTATTTTCCACTTCGGCGAATACACGGTTCAGGAAGCCAAGGCCTACATGGCGCACCGCGGCATTGTAATGCGTTAAACATCCATACAGGCCAGTGGACAGCATGGCGTACCCAAGGCACTCTTGGGCACGCCATGGATTTCGGTAGCCCGACATGATCAAACGCCTGCTTCTCGCCCTCGCCAGTGCCTCTGTGTTGTTGATCAACACAGGTCACGCCGAAGAAAGTCCCGACACCGATCTGGTGCTCCTCACCGAAAACTTTCCGCCATACAACATGGCGAAGAACGGCAAGAATTTCGCCCAGGACGAAAACATCAACGGCATCGCCACGGACATCGTGCGCGAGATGTTCAAGCGTGCCGGCATCACTTACAGCCTGACCCTGCGCTTCCCATGGGAGCGGGTCTACAAGCTGGCGCTGGAGAATCCCGGTTACGGTGCGTTCGTCATGGCGCGGCTGCCGGATCGCGAAAAGCTCTTCAAGTGGGTCGGCCCGATCGGCCCGGACGACTGGGTCATGCTGGCCAAGGCCGACAGCAAGATCACCCTCGAAACCCTGAACGACGCGCGCAAGTACAAGATCGGCGCCTACAAGGGCGATGCGATTGCCGAAACGTTGACCAAGCAGGGTCTGAAGCCGGTGGTGGTGCTGCGCGATCAGGACAACGCCAAAAAACTTGTCAGCGGCCAGATTGACCTGTGGGCCACCGGCGATCCTGCCGGCCGTTATCTGGCGCGGCAGGATGGCGTGAGCGGGTTGAAAACAGTGTTGCGCTTCAACAGTGCAGAGCTATATCTGGCCTTGAACAAGGACGTGTCCGATGAGGCGGTCGCCAAGTTGCAGGCAGCACTGGATCAGATGCGCAAGGACGGCGTGGTCGACGAAATCATGGGCCGGTATTTGTAACGATCGTATCGTCTGTGATTGGCTGACCGGCACTCGGGGGATCGTCGCTTTCGCTGACTGACGGGCTTTCGCCCGGCGACGGTTCTGTCGCCAGTTGTGGAGTAAAGGTCAGCGCACTATCGACTTCTGGCGGGTACTCGGTCAGGTAAAGACTTTCGTCGTCCGTGTATCCGATGCTGACGGCGACTTGAGTGCCATCCGCGCGCTTCAGTGTGTAGAGACTCTGTATCTGATAGACCGCCACGGCCTTGTTTTTTGCGGCCATTGCGACGATGTCCGTTGGGCGAGAATCATCCCACCCGCTGACTGATGCCTCGGAGTAAGTGAAGTCCTTGTACAGCTGTGCCGAAAACCTGATGGGCCGGGTTGCGCTGGACGACCTCTCGGACCAGGGCGTCGTCACCTCGATAGAGGTGAGGCGACTGAAAATCTGCTGCATCTGCGAGCTCTGAGCGCGAACGGCTTTCCACCTGAAAGGCCGTGGCAAGTCGCTGGTGTTGTGGCCATGCCCCACAAGTACGTATTGATCCGAACGTTCCAGACGGTAGAACGGGGATGTGCGCAATTGCTCGCCCGGATGCAGGTGATCGCTCACTGCGAACCATGGAATTCGCACGGTTTCGGTGACCTTGGCCGGTTCCAGTTCCGGGGGGGCTCCATAGCCCGACAGTTTCGGAGCCTCGGGGGCTGGCATCGACTGTCGTGGGATCTGCATGCGCAACGCATAGGCGACGGATGTCTGGGGTCTGGAGTGGCTCTGGACGCCGAAAAATGTCCCTGCTGAAAAGTGGATCTCACCCGGGGCTGCCTGCGGAGGGGCGATGTTCCAGGCGCTGAAATTCTGTCTGGCGCCGCTGCCTTTGTCGCTCCAGATCAAATCGCTGACACTTGTGGCGATGACCAGATCTTCCCGGACGCAACGAATGGTATTGAGCAGTGGCTTGTCGCGACCATTGGAGCAGACAAGCCCCATGGCCACGTAACCGACAGGAGGAATCGGGCGCCATACCGTGCAGTCGGCCGCCGCACCGGAGTTGGCGTCTCTCCAGACTTTTTCATAGTCCGTGGGCGGGCTGAGAGCCTTGCTCCGGGTGGCATCCTCGCCCTGTGGCTCGCCTTCGCAGACGACGGCCACGATCCTGTTTGCGTTGACGTTGTCGTACCCGGCCACAGCCAGATCCCCCAGCGGGAAGTAGCCCGGCAACAAGTCAGGGGCGGGGGTCGGGCGCCAAAAGCTTCCAACCGAGGAGCCGGAGCCCCGGCTGTCCCAGATCCGGTGAAATTCGCTGGTGAAATTGATCAGCAGATTGCCGAACTTTATCGATTCCATTTGCCCGGCAGGCAAGTTGTGGCTGTTCTCGGTAGTCATGGTCAGTCCTGAAATATGAAAGGCGACTCTCGGAGTCGCGAACATTTGCAGGGCTGACTATCCAGACTCGGGCCAGTCATCAGGCAGTAACTATATGTTTGGGTTGTATCCGGGCATTTATCGGTAGATACCGTCTTTACCATGGGCAGTCGTGGCGCGATTGCTGCGCACGCTGATCATCTGTTTGATGTCGATCCACTCGATGCCCTGGGCTTTCAGCTTCGGCAATTCCCGTTCCAGCACCGCCAGAGTCTGCGGGTAAGGATGGCCGATCATCACGGCTGAACCCTGCTTGCGGGCCAGGCTGATTGCGGTCTGTAGCTGAGTGAAGATCGCCGCCTCGGTGCGTTCGTCATCGAGAAATACATCCCGCGAAACACTCGCCAGATCGACCTTCTGCGCCTGTTGCGCAGCGACAGTCTGGGCGCTGGTGCGGCTATCGACGAAGAACTTGTGGCGGCGCTGTAACTCGCCCATCAACCACGCCATCGCCACGGGTTGTGCGGTCATGCGACTGCCCATGTGGTTGTTGATGCCGGCGGTGTAGGGGACCATTTTGAACGCAGCGTTCAGGCGTTTCTCGAGTTCTTCGATGGGCAGTTCGGGATGCCAAGCGAACGGGCCGGTGGCCGGGTCCATCGGCATGTGCAAGATCACGATCTTGCCGGCGCGATGGGCTTCGCGGGCAAATTCGGTGGCGTGCGGGGTGTCGGGCATGATTGCCGTAGTGACTGGCCCGGGCAGGGCGAGCACGCGGCGATCCCGTGGCAAGTTCTGCCCCAGGTCGTCGATGATCAGCGTCAGGTAGGCTTTTTGAGGAGTTGGTCTGGCAGGTTCTGCGTGAGCAGCACCCGCCAGACAGCACAGCAGGACGAAGAGGAAACGCCAAGACATCCTCAACGGCCGGACGTGATGCTCAGGCCTTTGAGCAGGCTCAGGGCCTGGGCCAGTTGGTAATCGTCATCCTGCGGCATCGCCTTGGCCTTGCCGCCAGAACCGGTTGGCTTGTCCGCGCCGCCGTTGCCGTTGCCCAGGTGGCCTTGCAGATCGGCTTCCTTGAAGTAATCGCTGTCCGCCTCATTGGTGATCTTGGCCCTGCGTACTTCGATGTCCGGGACGATGCCCTGGGCCTGGATCGAACGACCGTTCGGGGTGAAGTACAGTGCAGTGGTGATCTTCAGCGCGCGGTCATTGTTCAGCGGCAGCACGGTCTGCACCGAGCCCTTGCCGAAACTGGTGGTGCCCATGACCACGGCGCGTTTCTGATCCTGCAGGGCGCCGGCAACGATTTCCGAGGCCGAGGCACTGCCACCGTTGATCAGCACCACCATCGGCACCGCTTCGCTCTCGTCCTTGCCGGTTGCATTGAAGCGCAATTCGGAGTTGGCGATCCGGCCCTTGGTGTAGACGATCAGGCCTTTGGTGATGAAGTGGTCGACCACTTCCACCGCCGCTTGCAGCACGCCACCCGGGTTATTGCGCAGGTCGAGGATGATGCCGTTGAGCTTCTTGCCGTTGTCCTTGCGCAGCTTGGCCAGGGCCTTGGAGACCTCCTCGCCGGTCTTGACCTGGAACTGGGTGATGCGGATCAGACCATAACCTGATTCCAGCAGTTGCGCCTTGACGCTCTTCACCTGGATTACCGCGCGGGCCAGGGTTACGTCGAATGGCGTGCCGCCGTCGCGCACCAGGGTCAGGGTGATTTTCTGGCCGATCTTGCCGCGCATCTTGTCCACGGCTTCGGTCATGCTCTGGCCGCGGGTCGGCTGGCCGTTGATCTTGACGATGAAGTCACCGGCCTGAATGCCGGCCTTCGACGCCGGGGTGTCGTCGATTGGCGAAACGACCTTGATGAAGCCGTCTTCCGAGCCGACTTCGATGCCAAGACCGCCGAACTCACCGCTGGTACTTTCCTGCAGCTCGGTGAAATCTTCCGGGCCGAGGTAGGCAGAGTGCGGATCGAGGTTGCTGAGCATGCCCTTGATCGCGTTTTCCAGCAGGGTCTTGTCGTCCACCGGCTCGACATACGCGGCCTTGATCCGGTCCATGACCTCGGCGAAGGTGCGCAACTCTTCCAGCGGCAACGGGGCTTTGCTGGTCGCGGCAGTACCTGCCGGAGCAACGGCCGGAGCCGGTTGAGCGGCGAACGCCAGAGGCGCACCGATCACCAGGGCGATCGTCAGGGCCAGCGAGCTAAGACGGGACAAATGCAGCATGTCGAACGAACTCCTAATGTAGGTAACTCACGCCTATCCTTGCGCGCGGCACCATTGCGCCGGATCACTCGGGTGACCCTGCTGACGAATTGCGAAATACAGTGCTGGTGTGTCCTGGCCGCCACTGTTGCCGACAGTGGAGATGGACTCACCGGCTTTAACCACGTCACCCGCCGATTTGAGCAGCGTCTGATTGTGGCCGTAAAGACTCAGAAAACCGTTGCCGTGGTCAAGGATCACCAGTAGTCCTGCACCGCGTAGCCAGTCTGCAAACACCACGCGCCCACCGTGTACGGCATGCACCTGGCTGCCGGCAGAGGCGCTGATCATCACGCCGTCCCACTTGGTGCGGGCATCGTCGCCACGGGTTTCGCCGAAGCGTGCCAGCAGTCGACCATCAACCGGCCATGGAAGTTTTCCCCGACTTGACGCAAAAGGGCCACCGAAGGTCTCGCCGCCGCTGGATACCAGGGCCCCGGGTGTCGATCTGACCGGTTTGCGTGGGGCGTCGGTGTTTTCCGCCTCGGCCTCACGCAAGCGCTTTTTTTCGGCTTCCTGCTGGGCGATGAGCTCTTTCTGCCGCGCTTCTTCTGCCTCACGAGCCTGACGGGCCAGGGTTTCTTCAATGGTTTTAAGGACTTTAGACAGGTCTGCCTGATCCTGCTCGCGGGCGGCCAGCTTCTGGTCCCGGGCCTTCACGTCGTCGTTCAGTTTGGCAAGGGCCTGCTGGCGCTCCTTGCGGACCTTGTCGAGCGCTTCGCGCTGAGTGTCGAGATCGCTTTGCTGCACCAGCAATTGCGCCTGCTGCAAGCCGATGTCCTTTTCGACATTGGCCAGTTGGCGCAGGGTTTCGTTGAAGCTTTTCAGCTGCTCCAGGCGAGCCTGGCTCAGGTAGTCGTAATAGGTGAGGGTGCGGGCGAATTTCTCGGGATTCTGCTGGTTGAGCAGCAGCTTGAGGTATTCCTGGCGACCGTTCTGGTAGGCGGCGCGGGCCTGGATGGCGATCAGTCGCTGCTGTTCAGTGCGCGCGCTCTGGAGTTTTTTTTTCTCCGCATCGAGCCGCTGCAGCTCGGATTCGCTCTTCTTCAGCTCTTTCTGCAAGGCTTCGACCTGCTTCTCGAGCTTGCCCATCTCGGTTTCGGTGCCCTTGAGCTCCTTTTGCACGCCGGATTTTTCTTCCTGGAGCTTGCCCAGCAGTTTTTTCAGCTCGGCGATGTCCTGGCGCGTGGCGTCCAGTTGCTGTTGGGTTTGCGCGCGCTCATCCGCGAAGGCCGGTTGGAGCAGGCATGTCAGAGCGAGGGCGATCAGGACGCGAAGCATAGAGGCGGGCGGCACCAGGGTAAGGGACGGCCTAGTATGCCCGCCCGACGCGGCAAAAAAAACGCCCAATTGGGACTGTGTGATAACTGGGGCGAGCGACAGGCCGAATTCCATTTCGAAAACCCTATAAACCACTGTGGGAGCGAGCTTGCTCGCGATGGCGTCTGAGCATTCAACATAGTTGTTGGCTGTCAGATTGCTATCGCGAGCAGGCTCGCTCCCACAGGGTTTGAGGCGTTTTTACGGGCGGATTACACCAGAATCGAAGTGCCGGTCATTTCCGCCGGTTTTTCCAGGCCCAGCAGTTTCAGCATGGTCGGCGCCACATCCGCCAGCACGCCGCCTTCGCGGACTTTCAGATCACGCTTGCCGACATAGATGAACGGCACCGGCTCGGTGGTGTGCGCAGTGTGCGCTTGCCCTGTGGATTCGTCGGCCATCTGCTCGACGTTGCCGTGGTCGGCGGTGATCAGCGCTTCGCCGCCGACTTTTTCCAGGGCTTCGACGATGCGACCTACGCAGGTGTCCAGGCATTCCACGGCTTTCACTGCGGCTTCGAACACGCCGCTATGGCCGACCATGTCGCCGTTGGCGTAGTTGACCACAATCACGTCGTAGCGCTGATTCTCGATGGCCTCGACGATGCGGTCGGTGACTTCCGGCGCGCTCATTTCCGGCTGCAAGTCATAGGTGGCGACTTTCGGCGACGGGATCAGGATGCGTTCTTCGCCCGGGAACGGTTCTTCACGACCGCCGGAGAAGAAGAAGGTTACGTGGGCGTATTTCTCGGTTTCGGCGATTCGCAGCTGGGTCTTGCCGTTTTTCGCCAAATAGTCGCCGAGCACGTTTTCCAGGCTGCCCGGCGCGAAAGCGGCGGGAGCCGGGATGCTGGCGGCGTATTGGGTCAGGCCCACGTACTGCACTTTTGGCTGGCGTGCGCGCTCGAATTCCTTGAAGCCGTCTTCGACAAACACGCGGCTCAGCTCGCGTGCGCGGTCGGCGCGGAAGTTCATGAACACCAAGGCGTCGCCGTCTTCGACTTTTACCGGCTCACCGATGCTGGTGGCTTTGACGAATTCGTCGCTCTCGCCACGGGCGTAAGCGGCTTCCAGACCTTCCTGGGCGGTGGCAGCGTTGAATTCGCCATTGCCATCGACGATCAGGTTGTAGGCCTGGGACACGCGATCCCAACGGTTGTCGCGATCCATGGCGTAGTAGCGGCCGATCAGGCTGGCGATGCGGCCCTTGCCGAGCGCCTGGAAGGTCGCGTCGAGCAGTTCGATCGACGAGGCAGCGCTTTTCGGCGGCGTGTCGCGGCCGTCGAGGAAGGCGTGCAGGTAGATTTTTTCGGCGCCGCGCTTGAAGGCCAGTTCGGCCATGGCGATCAGGTGATCCTGGTGGCTGTGAACGCCGCCGTCCGACAGCAGACCCATGAAATGCACGGCCTTGCCGGCGGCCACGGCCTTGTCCACGGCGGCGCAGATGGTCGGGTTCTCGAAGAACTCGCCGTCGCGGATCGCTTTGGTCACGCGCGTGAAGTCCTGATACACCACGCGGCCGGCGCCGAGGTTCATGTGGCCGACTTCGGAGTTGCCCATCTGGCCGTCCGGCAGACCGACGTCCATGCCGCTGCCCGAGATCAAGCCGTTCGGCACGGTGGCCCACAGGCGATCCAGCACAGGCTTCTTGGCCGCATAGACGGCGTTGGATTCGGGGCTGTCGCTGTGACCGAAGCCGTCGAGAATCATCAGGACCAAAGGTTTAGGCGTGGTAGTCATGGAATCCACTCGTGGCTAATAAGAAGAGGGCGATGGAAAAGGGAGTTGGAGTTTAAAGCGAAGTTCCGGCGGCGTCACCGCCGGACGGGGTTTGGCCGACCATAGTGGCTGTGTATACTGGCCGACATTTTAACGCCCTGGAACCTCCTTCGATGGTTGCTCACCTGATTGAATTTGCCACTAACCACTACATTCTTGTCGGTATCTTCGTCGTATTGCTGGCTTTGCTGCTGGCGCATACGGTGCAGGGCGGCGGTAAAAGCCTGAGCACGGGCGAGCTGACCGCACTGGTCAACAAGGAAGCCGGCGTGGTGGTGGACATCCGTCCGAGCAAGGACTACGCCGCCGGTCACATCGTTGGCGCGGTGAACATTCCCCAGGACAAACTGGCCGCCCGCATCGGTGAGCTGGAAAAACACAAGGCCAAGACCATCATTCTGGTCGACGCCCTGGGCCAGACTGCCGGCACCCACGCCCGCGAGCTGATGAAGGCCGGCTTCACCGCCGCCAAGCTGTCCGGCGGGATTTCCAGCTGGAAAGGCGACAACCTGCCGTTGGTGAAGTGATATGAGCGCCGTCATCGTCTACTCCAGCGATTACTGCCCTTACTGCTCGCGCGCCAAGTACCTGCTCGCGAACAAAGGCGTGGCCTTCGAAGAGATCAAGGTCGATGGCAAACCGCAGGTGCGCGCCGCCATGGCCCAGAAGGCCGGACGCACGTCCGTGCCGCAGATCTGGATCGGCGAAAAGCACATCGGCGGATGTGATGATTTGTATGCCCTGGAGCGCGCCGGCAAGCTCGACGCGCTGCTCAAGGCCTGAACTGCTGCACGCTCTACCGAACACCAAGAACCCTAAAAGACCCGAGATCAGAAAGGATCTGAGATGACTGACCAACAGAACACTGCAGCCAGCGAAGAAGAAACCGCACCGCAATTCTCCTTGCAGCGCATCTACGTACGCGACCTGTCCTTCGAAGCCCCGAAAAGCCCGGCGATCTTCCGCCAGCAGTGGGATCCGGCGGTCGCTCTGGATCTGAACACCCGCCAGAAAGCCCTGGAAGGTGATTTCTACGAAGTCGTGCTGACCCTGTCCGTCACCGTGAAAAACGGTGAAGAAGTCGCCTTCATCGCTGAAGTGCAACAGGCCGGTATCTTCCTGATCAAGAACCTGGACGCGGCTTCGATGAGCCACACTCTGGGTGCTTTCTGCCCGAACATCCTGTTCCCGTACGCTCGCGAAACCCTGGACAGCCTGGTGACCCGTGGTTCGTTCCCGGCCCTGATGCTGGCCCCGGTGAACTTCGACGCCCTGTACGCGCAAGAGCTGCAGCGCATGCAGGAATCCGGCGAGACCCCGACCGTTCAGTAAGCGTTTTGCAACACCCAATGTGGGAGCGAGCTTGCTCGCGATTACGGAGGGTCAGGTGACATTGATGTCGTCTGACACACCGCTATCGCGAGCAAGCTCGCTCCCACAGTTGTTTTGGGTGTTATTTAAAGCCGTTCTGCCGCCACGCTTCGTACACGGCGACTGCCACGGTGTTCGACAGGTTCAGGCTGCGGCAGCCTTCGCGCATCGGCAGGCGCAGGCGTTGTTCGCCGGGCAGGGCATCGAGCACTTCCGGCGGCAGGCCACGGCTTTCCGGGCCGAAGATGAACGCATCACCCGGGACGAACGCGGCATCGTGAAACGGCCGCGAACCCTTGGTGGTGAACGCGAACAGGCGTGGATGGCCGAGGCTTTCCAGGCAGCTGGCGAGGTCGGCATGGCGCTGCAAAGTGGCATACTCGTGGTAGTCGAGACCGGCGCGGCGCAGGCGCTTGTCGTCCATCTCGAAGCCCAGCGGTTCGATCAGATGCAGGTGGCAGCCGCTGTTGGCGCACAGCCTGATAACGTTGCCGGTGTTCGGCGGAATTTCCGGTTGAAAAAGGATGACGTGAAACATGCACGGCTCCGAAGGTAAAGATGACGCGCATTCTACGCCGCAAGCGGATCCGCGTTCGAAACTATTCCCGCGAGTGATGGCATCGCTGGCGATCGTCGGTGTGATGGTCGGGATGATGATCGGCCGTTTGACCACGCCTGATCCAAGCGTTTTGCAGCACGTCGAGGTGATCGATGGCGGTCTGGCAGTCTGGTTCAACAACGAGCCGAAGCTGCACGGCGAGATCGTCGATGGCAGCATCGCGTTGTTGTTCGAAGCCGAAGGCAAGGCGCAGAAAGGCCAGCTCAAGTTCAACGGCAAGGACGTGAACTGGCGGACGCGGTTGAGTGATGGGGGATTGTTGCTGACGCTCGTGGCAGCGCGGCCGCTGCAGGGCGACTGGGCCGGCCAGGCGGTCGATGACCGCTGGCGGCTGGAGATCCATCTCCGGGAGCAATAAAAGAGGGAATCCCCGGCCTGCCTGTACCAAGGTTCCCGAAACGGGCGGGCTCATCGCATCGCGTTCTGAGCCGGTGTAAAGAAGGAACCCCTGACCTGCCTGTATCAAGGGCCCCAAAAGGGTGGACTCGCTGAGTCCGGTGTAAAGAGGGGAATCCCCGGCCTGCCTGTACCAAGGCCCCCGAAAGGGTGGGTGAATCGAATCACCTGCTGGAGTTATTGCAGGGGGCGTGCCAGGTTTTCTCGTTTTGAAACAAAAAAGCCCGACACAATGACGAAGGCCCCGTAATACGGGGCCTTCGTCTTTTCACAGGACGGGATTTTCAGCGGTTCACAGTGCAAACCTGAGCCAGTGACCGTGCCCGATTAAGGGTCACGGTGCCTTGCGGCGGTGCAGGCTGGCGCTGAATCTCAGCCTTCATCGCCCTCGTCATCATCCCCGCCATCGACCTTCATGCCGAGTTCCTTGATCTTGCGAGTCAAGGTGTTCCGGCCCCATCCCAGCAGTACGGCAGCGTCGCGACGACGCCCGGCGGTATGCTTCAACGCGGTCTCGATCATGATCCGCTCGAACGCCGGCACCGCGCTGTCGAGCAGGCTCGACTGACCGCGAGCCAGGGCCTGATCGGCCCACTGGCGCAGCGCCTGTTCCCAGTTGGTCACGGGCGCCGAGTCCTGCGGCAGGCTCAGCAGTTCCGGCGGCAGGTCGCTGATGTGTACCTCACGCCCGGACGCCATCACGGTGATCCAGCGGCAGGTGTTTTCCAGCTGGCGCACGTTGCCCGGCCACGGCAGGTTTTTCAGGTATTCCTCGGTCTCGCTTTTCAGCAGCTTCGGCTCGACCGCCAGTTCTTGCGCGGCGCGGCTGAGGAAGTGCTTGGCCAGGGTCGGGATGTCTTCGCGACGGTCCGACAGGCGCGGGATGTGGATGCGGATCACGTTGAGGCGGTGGAACAAGTCCTCACGGAATTTGCCGGCGTGAACCAGGGTTTCCAGATTCTGGTGCGTCGCGGCGATGATCCGCACATCGACCTTGACCGGCACATGCCCGCCAACGCGATAGAACTCGCCATCGGCCAGCACCCGCAGCAGTCGGGTCTGGGTGTCTGCCGGCATGTCGCCGATTTCATCGAGGAACAGCGTGCCGCCGTCGGCTTGTTCGAAACGCCCGCGACGCAGGTTGGCCGCGCCGGTGAAGGCGCCTTTCTCGTGGCCGAACAGCTCGGATTCCATCAGGTCTTTCGGAATCGCCGCCATGTTCAGCGCGATGAACGGCGAGGCCGCGCGCGGGCTGTGGCGGTGCAGCGCGTGAGCCACCAGTTCTTTACCAGTGCCGGATTCGCCGTTGATCAGCACGGTGATGTTGGAGTGGCTCAGCCGCCCGATGGCGCGAAACACTTCCTGCATCGCCGGGGCTTCGCCGATGATTTCCGGAGTGCGGGTCAGGGTCGGAGCGACTTCCAGGCCCTGTTGTTCCTGGGCATGCTGGTTGGCGCGCTTGACCAGCGATACCGCTTCGTCAACGTCGAACGGCTTGGGCAGATACTCGAACGCGCCGCCCTGATAGGAGGCGACAGCGCTGTCCAGATCGGAGTGAGCGGTCATGATGATCACCGGCAGCCGCGGGTGCTGCTCGCGGATCCGCGCCAGCAGGTCCAGGCCGCTGGCGCCGGGCATGCGGATATCGGAGATGATCACGTCCGGCTGCTGGCGCGCGAGGCGGCTCATCACGCCATCGGCACTGTCGAAGCTCTGGGTGGTCATGCCTTCCTGTTGCAGGGCTTTTTCCAGAACCCAACGGATAGAACGGTCGTCATCGACGATCCACACGGTTTCACTACGGCTCATGTCGATGTGGCTCCTTGTTCCAGTGGCAGAAAGATCGAAAACGTGGTGTGGCCTGGATGGCTGTCACACTCGATCAGGCCCTGGTGCTGGCTGATGATGTTCTGGGTGATGGCCAGGCCCAGCCCGGTACCGTCCGGACGGCCGCTGACCATGGGAAAGAAGATGGTTTCCTGGAGTTCCGCCGGAATGCCCGGGCCGTTGTCGATGATCTCGATCTTGGTCACCAGGCGATGGCGGACGTGGCCAATGGTGAACTGGCGCATCGTTCGGGAACGCAGGGTGATGCGGCCCAGACGCAGTTCGTTCTGGCTGCTGATGGCCTGCATCGCGTTGCGGACGATGTTCAGCACCGCCTGAATCATTTGTTCGCGGTCGATCAGAACGTCGGGAATGCTCGGGTCGTAATCGCGCACCAGCGTGATGCAGCCCTGGCTCTCGGCCTCGACCAGTTGGCAGACGCGCTCCAGCACTTCGTGGACGTTGCACAGGGCCAGCGACGGCAGTTTGTTCGAACCGAGCATGCGGTCGACCAGATTGCGCAGGCGGTCAGCCTCTTCGATGATCACGTTGGTGTAATCGCGCAGGCTGTCTTCCGGCAGTTCCCGGGCCAGCAGTTGCGCGGCACCGCGGATGCCACCCAGTGGATTCTTGATCTCGTGGGCGAGGCCGCGCACCAGCATCTTGCTGGTTTCCTGCTTCGACAACTGCGCCTCTTCCTTGGTGATCCGCAACAGGCGGTCACGGGGA
>NZ_JAOEJU010000014.1 GCF_025447595.1 Pseudomonas koreensis
GGTCAGCAGGTTGTGCGCAACCATCAGCCTCAACGACAGCCATGCATCTTTGCGGCTCAGTCCATCAAAGGTCATCGCCATATCCTTGTCTCGACTTCGTATAAGTCGATAGAGCGTCAGATAACGAGCGTGAGCCGAGAGAGCACCGTTTTGAGCAACGGTTCTGGTCTCAGCCAAAACACCTTGGCAAAAACGGTCCAAAGCAAGTTTTCGTAATTCTTTGTACTTTTTCCAGTCACTTTCGGAAATCGACATGAACCTCACCTCTCCCATATTCAAGTGAGACCGGGTAACTGATTACTTCATTGAGATAATCAGCAGAACTACCGACAACAATCCAATATAGACCCACGCATGCACCCGATCCGGTATCCGCCCGATCCACGGCGTGGCCAGTCGAATCCCCAGCATCGAGCCCAGCGTCAGCACCGCAAACGCCAGCAGATCCACATACCCGATAAACCATGGCCCGAGTTCAGTCTCGCTGAACCCCGCCATCAGCATGTACGTCAGCGTCCCCGCCAGCGCCACCGGCACACTCAACGGGTTGGCCATGGATGTGGCTTGGGACATGCTCAACCCGCAACGCCGTAACAACGGCACGGTCATGACGCTTCCTCCTACACCGAGAAAGGTTGCGATGGCGCCAATGCCTACACCGCCGCCAGACGTTTCCAGTGTTCCCAATCGACGTGGGATGACGCCTTCGGACTGCGTAAGAAATCCGCGTCGCAGCAGGCAATCGACAATCGTCACGCCGAGGTAGGCGATGAAGGCATAACGGATGACTTCGCCGCTGACCCACACCGCTGCGATTGCGCCAACGACCGCGCCTAATCCGATGAACCCGCCCAAGGGCCACAGGTAAGCACGGATAAGGTTGCCGGCGCGGCGATGTTTGTCGGTGGCGACCAGGGCGTTGACGATCATCACGCAGGTCGAGGTGGCGACGGCGATATGCATCGAGGATTGGCTGATCGGGTCGTCGGCGCCGTGGCTGGCGGTGAGCATGCGGTACAGCAGCGGCACGACGACGAAGCCGCCGCCGAATCCGAAGAGCACGGCGGTGACGCCGGTCAGGCAGCCGAAGAGTGTCAGCAGGAGGTAGAACATGGTGCGTCGTCCGTTGTTTGGGAGCGGTCGACGATAGAGCGGCGGCGCTTGGCCTGCTTCAGCAAGTCAGTCAATAATGTTTGCGTTTACGCCAATTGCCGGGTGCCGCTCGATGCGCAATGTTTCGATCAATCTGCTGGATGACACGCCGCGCCCGGTGGTGGCGATCGGTACGGATTATTCCCACGGCTATCTGTTGCCACGTCATACGCATCGGCGGGCGCAATTGTTGTACGGCGCGACCGGGGTGATGCAGGTCAGCACGCATGATGGCAACTGGGTGGTGCCGCCGCAGCGGGCAGTGTGGATTCCGCCGGGGGTGGCGCATGAGGTGTTGATGCTGGGGGTCAGCACTCGCAGTTTGTATATCGAGCCGGGGGCGGTGGATCTGGGTGAGCGTTGTCAGGTGATCAGTGTGTCGCCGTTGATGCGGCACTTGCTGATGGAAGCCGTGGAGCTGCCGCTGACTTATGACCTGACCGGGCGTGACGGCGTGCTGATCGATCTGTTGCTGCATGAATTGGTGCGCAGCGCACCGTTGCCGTTGCATATCCCGCTGCCATCTGACGGAAGACTGCTCGAACTGTGTCAGACCTTTCTGCATCAGCCGAATGCCCACCAATCCCCCCAGCATTGGGCCGATCAGCTACACGTAAGCTTACGCACCTTCAACAGACTGTTTCGTCAGCAGACCGGCCTGAGTTTCAGTCAATGGCGCCAGCGCGCCTGCGTGGTATTGGCGCTGGCACGACTGGCGGCGGGTGAAGCGGTGACGCGGATTGCCCTGGATTTCGGCTATGACAGTCCGGCGGCGTTCTCGACGATGTTCCGTCGGATCCTCGGTCAGGCACCGTCCGTCTGGTTGGAGGCGGCGAACTAGGGCAAATCAAAAAATGCGTTTGATCGCGGCCGAAAACAACTGTACAAAAACACAGTGCATTTTCCATCAGCACTCTCGAGCCCGGAGCACACAATGGCCTCTTCAGCGATGAACCTCATCCTCGAACGTATCGCCCTCTTCCAGTTCACCCCGACGCATTGCGCCCAGGCCCGAGGGATGTTGGGCTGGAGCATTGAACAGTTGTCGCGAGAGGCCAAAGTTTCAGTAGACGACATTCAGCGGTTCGAAGCGCAACAGGACGTGGCGGATGAGGTGCGGCTGGCGTTGACCTATCGGTTTGAGGCGCAGGGGCTGGTGTTCTTTCCGGGGTTTGCGCCGGGGCGTGGGGGGAATATGAGGGAGTCGGGCTCTGTAGAAATACGCGGTGAATTGGCAATGGTCGAGTAATTCACCGCATAGGGTTGCCGGAGTGTGGTTGCTGCTGTGGATTGAGTTCGAAGGCTCCACTGCTCTTTGCAAGGGAGCCTTCGTGACCTGATTACTCCTTGAACCCTGGATGACGCAATTCCATCGAAGCCTGTTCGTAGCTGTATGCCATGGCAAACAACTGTGGTTCGCTCCGCTGCTGGCCGTAAAAGAACACGGAGGTCGGCGTGTCGTCATCGTTCATGCCCGAGGGCAAGGTGATTGCCGGGTAGCCTGCGGTGGCAGCGGAGAACTGGGAAAAGCCATCCGACTCGGCGAACAGGGCATCCAGATTGTGCTCACGCACCTGCTCATCAATGGCTTCCTTGAAGTTCTGGCTGATGGTTGTAATCAGCGCGCTTGCCTCCTGATGGGAAAGCGCAGACGCGTTGATGGCCTCAAGCATCTGCTGACCATACTGCTCCTCCCCGGGATTGGCTTGGTTAAAGTCGATCAGCGCCTGCAATGAATCGATTGGCAAGCCCTGGCGGCCGGCCAGATATTCGGGGAGTTCATGCTTCATCCCGCCCATCAGACCATCGAAGTAGCCACCGATGTCGGGAAAACGAACGGTCAGGGGGACGAGCGTAGCGCCTTGCTCCTCCAAAGTAGCCATGGCGGTGAGCATCTCCAGACTCGGGGTCAACACTCTACCGTTGGGGCCTACGTACGCCGTCGGATAACCAATCCGTTTGCCCAGCAGGGCTTCATTGGTGAGCAGTGCCGTGTAATCGATTCCCGTGGGGGCATCGGCGGTCGCACTGTCCGAAGCATCGATTCCTTGCAGGATGTTGAACAGCAGAGCCGCGTCCCGAACGGTTCGGGTCAGGGTGCCCGGAGTATCTTGCAGGCGGGTGATGGGCACGATCCCGGAACGGCTGAACAGCCCCAGTGACGGTTTGACGCCAACCACGCCATTGGCCGAAGCCGGGCAAGTAATAGATCCATTGGTTTCAGTACCCATGGCCAGCGGTGCAAACCCTACGGCAACTGCCGCTGCGGGGCCGGAACTGGAACCGCAGACCGTTTCGCTCAGGACATGAGGATTTTTCCCTTGGCCGCCTCGTCCGCTCCAGCCGAGTGGCAGGCTCATGTCCCGGACACCCGCCCACTCACTCATGTTGGCCTTGCCCAGCAGGATGGCACCGGAATCGCGCAGTTGTTTAACCAAAAATGCATCGTGAGCCGCCGGCTCCCCGACCATGGCCAGCGAGCCGGCACTGGTTTGCATGCTGTCGGCAGTATCGAAGTTGTCCTTCAACAGAACAGGAATGCCATGCAGCGGACCACGGAGTTTGCCTTGCGCACGCTCTTCATCCATCGCGGTCGCGATGTCGAGAGCCTGGGGGTTCATTTCGAGGATCGCGTTAAGCGTCGGGCCTTGCTTGTCCAGATCGGCAATGCGTGTGATGAGGTGTTGAACCAGTGCGACCGAGGTCAGTTCGTTGCTGACCATCATTGCACTCAGCTCGCTGGCGCTGGCGTATTCAAGTGTTGCACTGGAGGGCGCCGCGAAAGAGGCGCTGCTGGTCAGCGAAAGCAGGATGGCCTGCGCCAGCGTGTTCGCGCTGCGTTTAAAGCGGATTTTCATTTTCTAGTCCTTGTTTAAGCCAATCACGAGTGAGTCATTTCACTCGCGACCAAGCCTACCGAAGCCGCAGGAAACGGCTGTCAGCAACAAGAACCTGTTCTGGTAGGAAAACTCACCCAGCCTTGTAGCCGCTACAAACAACGCGCCCTTTTTCTGACATCTCTTGTTCCATTTCCAACCACCACGCGTCCCCACGTTGCGGTTGCATCAGGTTGAACGCCTCGCCCATTTGCGGCGTGGTAATGGAAACACTGCGCTCCCAGGCCAGCGCAAGAATGCGGTCGAACGGCTCATGCCAGGCATGCATCGCCAGGTCGAACGTGCCGTTGTGGATCGGGAACAGCCAGCGCCCCTTGAGGTCGATGTGGGCTTGCAGGGTTTCTTCCGGTTGCATGTGCACGTGGGGCCATTCGACGTTGTAGGCACCGGTTTCCATCAGCGTCAGATCGAACGGGCCGTATTGTTCGCCGATACGTTTAAAACCGTCGAAATAGCCGCTGTCACCGCTGAAGAAAATCCGCGTGTCGCCATCGATGATCACCCACGAAGCCCACAGGGTCTGGTTTCCATCGAACAGGCCCCGCCCGGAGAAGTGCTGCGACGGGGTGGCGATGAAGCGGATGCCGGCGACTTCGGTGCCCTGCCACCAGTCGAACTGGCGAATCTTGGCGGCATCGATACCCCATTTGACCAAGGTATCGCCGACGCCCAGCGGGGTAAGGAATACGTTGACCTTGTCCGCCAGTTTCAACACTGCTTCGTAGTCGAGGTGGTCGTAGTGGTTGTGCGACAGGATCACCGCTTCGATCGGCGGCAATTCATCGATGCTGATCGGTGGCTGGTGAAAGCGTTTCGGACCGGCCCATTGCACCGGCGAGGCTCGCTCGGCGAACACCGGGTCGGTGATCCAGAACTTGTCTTGCAGTTTGAGCAGCAAGGTTGAGTGACCGAGGCGATAGACGCTATGGTTGGGCGCCGCGATCAGGTCCGCGCGGGTCAACGGCTGCACCGGAATGGCCGCCGCCGGCCGGGTGTTGCGCGGCTTGTGGAAAATCATGTTCCACATGATCCGCAGCATCTTGCGCAGACCTTCGCGCTGCACTGGCGCGTGGTTGCGAAACGTCCCTTCTGACTGTCGCGAGGCTTCGGGGGATTGAATAACCGCAGAGGAAATCGATTTGGCCATGACTGAATGACTCCAGAAAAACCGCGAAATTCACGGTTTTCCACGGTGGGACGATAAAGGGCCAAAGCACGCACGCATCAGCCGGACATCTGGTTTTAGGATTCACCGATTAAGGCAACATTACACTCATCGGTGTAGTTTCTAGGTTGCATCAATCCGGATGGCAAGTAAACTGCCGAGTGTAATTTCATCCTTTTTCTGCCGAATCGAATTTATGACAGCTCCAACGCGCCTCACCGACCGCAAACGCGAAGCCATCATCCTGGCGGCCATTTCCGAATTCCGTGCCAACGGTTTCGAGGTCACCAGCATGGACAAGATCGCGGCCACCGCCGGGGTATCGAAGCGCACGGTGTACAACCATTTTCCGAGCAAGGAAGAGCTGTTCGCCGAAATTCTCAACCAGTTGTGGGCACGGATCAGCACCGAGCAAGCCGTGTCGTATCAGCCAGACCAGCCCTTGCGCGATCAATTGCGAGCAATGCTGCTGGCCAAACTGCAGATGATGGCGGACGACAATTTCATGAATCTGGCCCGCGTCGCCATTGCGGCCGCGATCCACTCGCCGGAGCGCGCGCAGAACATGGTGGCGCGCATGGGCGAACGTGAGGAAAGCGTGACCATGTGGATTCGCGCGGCTCAGGCGGACGGTCGGTTGAAACCGGTCGATCCTGAGTTCGCCGCGCATCAGGTGCAGGGGCTGTTGAAGACGTTTGCCTTCTGGCCACAGATTTCCATGGGCCAACCCTCCCTCGACAGCACTACGCAAAATGCCGTGGTCGATTCTGCGCTCGACATGTTCCTGGCCTGCTATCAGCTCTAGACAAGGCCTGCGCCACGGTAAATGGCTCACAAGGACACTGAATTTTCCCGCTGGAATAAATGACAATGTCTGTCATTGACCGATGAACGGTCGCTCTGAAGAATTACACTGCAAAGTGTTTCAGAATGAATCTGGCGCAGAACATCATGGAAAACCAACGCGGCAAAGGCTTGTCATTCGCCAGGCGCATTTACTTGCCACGGGCCATCGGATTGGGCGTCGGTTTCTTCAGTGTCGGTGCCGCGCTGTATCCGTTGAACATGCCGGGCTGGCTCTGGGCGCTGTTGCTGTTCAACGGTTTTTTCTGGCCGCACGTGGCCTATCAATGGTCGACCCGATCAGCCTTCCCCTATCACGCCGAACGCCGCAACCTGTTGTATGACTCGATGTGCGGCGGATTCTGGACGGCGTGTTTCCAGTTCAATCCACTGACCACCGTGACCATCCTGTCGATGATGACCATGAACAACGTGGCCGCCGGCGGTCAGCGTCTGTTCCTCCTCGGCGCCCTCGCCCAGGTGATCGGCGTGTTGCTGGGCTGGTCGGTGTTCGGGGTCCATTTCACCCTGACGGCCACGCAGACTCAGGTCTGGGCCTGCCTGCCGATGCTGACCCTTTACCCGCTGGCGCTGGGCATGGTCTGTTACCGGCTGGCGATCAAACTCGCCGAACACAAACGCACCTTGAGTGCACTGAGTCGCACCGACAGCCTGACTGGCCTGCTCAACCACGGTGCCTGGAAAGACCTGCTGCACCTCAAGTTCCAGCAGTGCCGCCAGCACAATTCATACGCCATTCTCGCGCTGATCGACATCGATCACTTCAAGTCGATCAACGACAGTTACGGACATATTGTCGGCGACGCCGTGTTGCAGTGTCTGAGCCGCGAACTGAAAAAGGTGCTGGATGACAGCGAGTTGGCCGGGCGATACGGCGGCGATGAATTCTGCGCAATCCTGCTCAACCTGCCGTTGAACAAGGCCGAAGCATTGATGGAGCAACTGCGCCAGGCGCTGGATCAGTACCGTCATTCCGACGTTCCCGAATTGCGGGTCAGCCTGAGTATCGGACTGGCGCGCTATCAAGCGTCCTACCCAGATGCCCTCGCCTGGTTCGACGACTCCGACAAGGCGTTGTACACCGCCAAACACACAGGACGTAACACAATCAGCGTAGCGTTGAACCGCTCCAGCGCCTGACAAAAACTTGTACAAAATGGCGAAACAATCGCCTCCTTGTACAAGTTTATGAAGTTTTGTATAAACGACTCCGTCAGCTGGATGCTGGCACACTGCTGTCAGCGATATCGGCCTGCCAGTGCGGGAACAGGGACACCTTCAAGCTTCCAGCCCTATTCCAGAGTGCAGCCAACATGTTCTTCAATCGCAATAAACCCGCCCTCGACAATCTACAGCAGACCCTCACCCAACAAGCCGGCTTGCTCGAAGCCATCGACCGCTCGATGGCGGTGATCGAATTCGATCTCGACGCCGTGGTGCTGCGCGCCAACGACAATTTCCTGAAGACCATGGGTTACACCGCCGAACAGGTGATTGGGCAGCCCCATCGCCGTTTCTGCCCGCCCGAGATTGCCCGTAGCAGCCAGTACACCGAGCTGTGGTCGAGACTCAAAAGCGGTCAGTTCCAGTCCGGCACCTTTGAACGCATCGACGCCCAGGGCCGGCCTATATGGCTTGAAGCCAGTTACAACCCGATCAAGGACGCCTCGGGCCGCGTGGTGAAAGTGGTCAAGTACGCCATGGACGTCACTGCCAAGGTGCAACAGGAAAGCGAAGCCAACGCCAAGTTGCAGGCCATCGACCGGGCCATGGCAGTAATCGAATTCGACCTGGACGGCAGCATTCTCACCGCCAATCAGAACTTTCTGACGCGCATGGGTTACACCCTTGCTGAACTCAAGGGCAAACATCACCGACTGTTCTGCACGGCGGAACTGGTCAACAGCAGTGCTTACCAGGACTTCTGGCGGCGGTTGAATCAGGGTGAGTTGTTCCAGGGTCAGTTCGAGCGCGTTGATAAACGCGGCCAAACGGTTTGGCTCGAAGCCAACTACAACCCGGTCTACGATGCCGCCGACCGCTTGTGCAAAGTGGTGAAGTTCGCCTCGGACGTCACCGCCCGCGTCGAGCAACACGAGCAGGATGCACGCAGCGCGAGCGCCGCTTATCACATCTCGGTGTCCACCCGAAAAGTCGCCGAGCAAGGCACGCAAGTGATTCAACAAGCGGCCAGTGAAATGCGCGACATCGCCGACGACATTGCCGAATCCTCGACCTTGATCGCGCAACTGGGCGAACGCTCCGAACAGATCACCGCCATCGTCAACACCATCCGCTCGATTGCCGATCAGACCAATCTGCTGGCCCTTAACGCTGCCATCGAAGCCGCCCGTGCCGGCGAGCAGGGTCGTGGCTTTGCCGTGGTAGCCGATGAAGTGCGACAGCTGGCGGCGCGCACCAGCGGTTCGACGGCAGAGATTTCCAACATGATCGGCCTGATCCAGAGTGAAACCCGTCAGGCGATCAAGAGCATGGAAGGCACCCGTGGACGCGCGGCGCAGGGCGTCGAACTGGCGGATCAGGCCGGCACGGTGATTTTGCAGATCCGCGACGGCGCCAGCGAAGCGGTAGATGCCGTGAGCATGTTCGCCAATGACCGGGCACCGGGTTAAACGCGATCACGGCAACGCCGCCACGCCCAGCCCCGCACGCACCAGCTCCGTCACGGACAGCATGCTGTTGCAGCGATAACTCGGCGTCACACCCGGCAACTGCTGGCGGCGCCAGGCGACGGTCGGGTGATCGGGCAGAAAGTCGTCCGGGGCTATCCAGGTCAGCGAGGACAAATCTGAAGCGTCGACCTTTTTCAGATAACCCGCACTGGCGCAAACCCGGTAGGAAATCTTCGCCAGCTCCCGTCCGACCAAATGCTCCGGCGGTGTACGTGTCAGGCGCAGGGCGATGTCGGCATCGCGGCGGCTGAGGTTGGCGAAGTCGTTGGAGGTGCTCAGCTCGATGGTCAGCGCCGGATAGTTCGGCATGAACTGCGCCAGCGCCGGCAGCAGCAGACCTTGCAGCACCGAGTCGGTACAAGTCAGACGCACCGTGCCGCTGACCACTTCCCCGCCCTGCTCCACTCCGACTCGCGCCGCTTCCAGTGCCTGCTCGGCACGTTCTGCCTGCTCAGCAAGGGTCTGTGCAAGGCTGGTGGGCAAATAACCGGCGCGGCTTTTTTCGAACAGTTGCTGACCGAGTGACGCTTCCAGTCGGCGTACGGCGCGAAACACCGTCGACACATCGACCTTCAACAGCTGCGCCGCCCGGGCCAGAGAGCCGCCGCGCACCAAAGCGAGGATCAGGGCCAGATCCGGAAAGTCGAGTCGATATTGCATGGCTGCATTGATCACTTGGGCAAACGCCAATTTAGAGTGCGTGAACGCCAATCTATAGTGAGCGTCATCCCTCAACAAGCACAGCGAGTACTCATGGAATCCAGAGCCCTGCGCATCGCCCTGATCGGTGATTTCGATCCGCAAGTCACCGCCCACCAGGCCATCCCGGTTGCCCTCGGACTGGCGGCGGAACACCTTCGCCGTCCGGTCGAATTCGAATGGTTGGCCACCGACCGAATCCTGCCCGAGACGCCGCTGCAAACATTCGACGGTTTCTGGTGTGTGCCGGCCAGCCCCTATAAAAGCGAAGACGGTGCCCTGCGGGCCATCCGCTTTGCCCGCGAGCAGCAGCGCCCTTTCCTCGGCACCTGCGGCGGTTTTCAGCATGCGGTGCTGGAGTTCTCCCGCAACGTGCTGGGTTGGGCCGACGCCGAACATGGCGAAACTTCGCCCGACTCCAGTCGCGCGGTGCTCTCGCCACTGACGTGTTCATTGGTGGAAGCGGTGGACAGCATTCATCTGGTGCCCGGTTCGTTGATCGCCAAGGCGTACGAAACGTCGGAGACTCACGAAGGCTACCGCTGCCGCTACGGTGTGAATCCGCAATTCGAACGGGAGTTGCTGACCCATGAACTACACGCCGTGGGTCACGATTCGGCAGGCGATCTGCGCGCCATCGAGCTGAAAAACCATGTGTTCTTTGTCGCCACGCTGTTCCAGCCGGAACGCGCGGCGCTCAAGGGGCAATTGCCGCCGCTGGTGCGGGCATTTGTTGAAGCCTGCTCGGAGCAATCTCGATGAAACCGAACACTGAGTGTTTCGCCGTGATCTTCACGTCGACCCGCACCGAGGGCGACAACGGCTATGCCGAGGCCTCCGAGCGCATGATGCAATTGGTGACCAAGCAACCGGGTTTTCTGGGCATCGATTCGATCCGGGGGGCGGACGGGGTGGGGATTACGGTTTCGTACTGGGAGAGTGAGGCGGCGATTCTCGCCTGGCGTGAGCATCCGGAGCACCGGGTGATCCAGGCGCGTGGGCGGGCCGAGTGGTATTCGGCGTTTCAGACGCGGGTGTGTCGGGTTGAGCGGGAGTATCGGTTCGGTCAGTGAGTATTGAGGTGTGCTCACTGGCCTCATCGCGAGCAAGCTCGCTCCCACAGGTAGTGCGTTGTTCTCAAGATCACGCGGTACCTGTGGGAGCGGGCTTGCCCGCGAAGAGGCCGGAACAGTCACAGCAGAACCTCAGCCCTTCACCAGACTACGCACCGCCTCAATCTCCGGCACTTCCCGTTTATTCATATAAACGCGCAACGGCTCGGTAATGTTGATCCGGTCATCGATGTTCTGGTCCAGCAGCAACTGGATCAGTTCGCGCTTGAGGGTCATGGTCTGTTCGGTGGTCGGTGCCCAGACGAATTCGCTGCACGGAATGATGCCGTCATCGGCCACGTCCATGCCGAACGAATCCTCACTGAAGCGCACGATGTACTGGCCGGTCTTGCGGTTGAGGCCGACGAAGCCTTTGAGGTCGTCGGCGGCCTGGCAGATGAGTTGCGATGTGATGCGCATGGTAAACCTCACGAAAGGATCGATGGTCTACACGCAGGGCAATGAGTGGCACGCCCTCTGCCGGGGCGGTTGCCGTGGCCAAGCGTACTGCAAACAAACGCACAAAAGTGCGGAAATTTTCGCTTTCAGTACGTTTATGTCGGTCTCGCGATAGCACGTTTTCGTTTGAGTTGCTAAAAGGTACATCTTCGAAAATACCTGCGAAAGGACCTCGACATGCCCGCCACGTTTACCAAAAGCGCACTGCTGCTGAGCCTGATGCTCGGCCTCGGTCAGGCTCACGCTGCCAGCCAGCCAACCCCTGTTGCGCTCGCTGCCTCCGAGGGCATTCCGCACCCGGCGGTGATCGCCCACCGTGGCGCGTCCTTCGATGCCCCGGAATCCACCGCCGCCTCCTACAAACTGGCGCGTGACCTGGGCGCCGATTACCTGGAAATGGACTTGCAGCGCAGCAAGGACGGCGTGCTGTTCGCCCTGCACGACGACAACCTGCAGCGCACCACCGACGTCGCCACCAAGTTCCCGGAGCGCAAGGACAGCCCGGCCAATGCCTTCACCATGGCCGAACTGAAAACCCTCGACGCCGGCAGCTGGTACAACGCCAAGTACCCGGATCGCGCGCGTCCGTCCTACGTCGGTCTGAAGATTCTGACCCTCGACGAAATCATCGACATCGCCCAGGCCAGCCCGCAGCACAAGCCGGGCCTGTACATCGAAACCAAGGAGCCGAAGCTGTTCCCGGGGATCGAGCATGACCTGAAGGAAAAACTCCAGGCCCGCGGCTGGCTGATCCCGGCTGGCGCCAAACCGGCTAAAAACGTCGCCAGCGTCGGCGAGAGCAACGGCAAGGTGATCCTGCAGACCTTCGAGAAGAGCAGCCTGGAAATGCTGCAAAAGGAAATGCCGCAGGTACCGAAAATTCTGTTGCTGTGGGTGGGCGAAGGCGGCATCGAGCCGAAATCCAAAGTGACCTTTGCCGAATCCGGCGAGAAGGACAAGAACGCGTTCTACGGCAAGCAGGAGCCGAAATCCGAAGCCGAGTTCAAGCAGTGGATCGACTACGCCAAGGCACAGGGTGCGATCGGCACCGGCCCTTCGGCGAAGCTGACCCACGGCGGCGATCAGAGCTATTCGGATCTGGTGCAGCCTTGGATGAACAAGTACACCCACGACAAGGGTCTGCTGGTGCACGTCTACACCGTGGATGAGCCGGTGGACTTCGAGAAAGTCATGGCCGCTGGTGTCGACGGCATCTTCACCAACCGCGCCAGCGAACTGCTGAAATTCTACAAACGCCCGGCCGCCGCCAGTGTGGATCAGGTGTTGAAGAACAACGGCTTCTGATGCAACCGGACACCCCGTGGACAGGCCGCCTCTGGCTGGGGCACGACCATGGCCTGATCCACGGGATGTCGGGGCGCACTGCGCCCCACTCCCACTATGCGCACCAACTGATTCTTGCCCCTGACCGCCCGGTGACTGTGCTGGTCGAGGACAAACCCGTCACCACTTCCCGCCTGCTGATTGCCTCGCAGACCAGGCATGCGATTGTCGAGGCGCAGGATCCTGTGTTCACCATTTATGCCGAACCCTTGCGGTTTGATGCCGAGACATTGCGCGATGCGCTGTTAGACATCGAGTGGTCGCTGCCGGCGCTGGATCTCGCCATAGGCCAATGCCCGCGTCGTCCTCTGAATGACCCGAGAATCGAACGGGCCCTCGCGACCGTCGACGCATCACTGTCGAGCAAGGTCGCCGCCAGCGCCGTGGCCGATTCCGCCCATGTGTCGCTGAGCCAGTTGCAGCGGTTGTTCGTCAGTCAGGTCGGTTTGCCGGTTCGGCGGCTAGTGCTGTGGCGCCGGTTACGACTGGCGATGGCTGCGATTCTGGCGGGCAGCCCGGTGACCGATGCCGCACACGCCGCCGGCTTTGCCGACTCGGCGCACTTCTCCCGCAGCCTGAAAAAACTCTTCGGCGTGACGGCGCGTCAGGCATTGCAGCGCATCGAATTGCGCCTGCTGGACTGACTCAACGCCGCAAGCCCTCCGGCGCTTTCGGTTCCTTGCCCAGCGCTGCCGGTTCGAACGGATCGAGCAACTGCGCCACGTAATCACGAGGAAAATCCGGACGACTGCCGATGCCCAGATCGCCCTCGCCGATCCGGTAATCCTCGGTGTAAAACCCAGTGCCCAACAGCCAGTCCCACAACGTGAAGAACAGCCCGAAATTGACGTCACCAGCGCGCCCGTACTTCATGTGATGGAACCGGTGCAGCGGTGCCCAGGCGAAGATCCAGCGCAACGGGCCAATACACATGTCGACGTTCGAATGCTGCAGCAACAGCTGGATCGCAATGGCGAATGCCAGCAACACCGCCACTTCGGACGGAATGCCCAACACCAGCAACGGCAACAGCCCCGCCGTCGCCTCCAGCAGTTGATGCAGCGGATGCTTCATTAAACCGTTGAACCCGTACAGCCGCTCGACACTGTGATGAATCGCGTGCAACCGCCACATCCACGGCACGCGATGGCTGGCGTAATGCATCAGGCTCACGCCCGCATCGGCGATGAAAATCGCCAGCAGCACTTGCAGCCACAACGGCCAGTTCGACGGCCACGCCCCGTCAATCGCCAGCAGCGCCACCAGCCCCGGCAATGCCAGCAGGCCGACGGCATTCAGCGCTTCGTTGATCAGCGCGTGCAGGATGTCGCGACGACGGTCACCGGCGGGGCGGTTCCAGTTCACCTCATAAGGCAGCAGCCATTCGGCGGCGAACGAGACCGCCAGCGCTAAAACGAAAAGCGGCAACAACCACAGCAACGAATACCCCGCCAACCCTATTGCGCTGCCAATAAATCCAACCCAGAACAACGGCGCATACAGCCCCGAAAAGATGCGTTTCATGTCCACCTCCATTAATCGAAGGCTGAGCATGAAAGTTGGCGCAAAACCGCAATTGAACAAACGACGCAAACCGCGTCTGGCGTTTTAAGGGTGAATTAAGTTGCGGTGATTAACCTGAACTCACTTAAACGAATCACCCAAAGGAATAACCGATGAAAACCCTGACTGCCCTGTTTACCGCTGCCGCCCTGACCCTCACCGCTGGCCTGGCCCAGGCTGACGTTCGCGTTGACCAGATCCCGCAACTGGTCAAGGAAGGAAAGATCAAGTCGTTGGAGTCGATGAACGAACAAGCGCTGAAACTGCACCCGGGCGCGACCATCACCGACACCGATCTGGATAACCACTTCAACGGTTATGAGTACGAAGTTGAACTGAAAACTGCTGATGGCAAAGAGTTCGATGTGGACTTCGACGCCACTACCGGCAAAGTGCTGAGCAACAAGCAAGACACTTGATTGACCCAACTCTCCCTGTGGGAGCGAGCTTGCTCGCGAAGGCGTCCGGTCGGCCAACCAAGAGGTTGACTGAACCACCGCCATCGCGAGCAAGCTCGCTCCCACATTTTTTATGTGTGAGTTCAGACTGAGGTGCTGACCAGCGAACCGGAAGTACTGCTGTCCGAATCCTGCAACGCCTGCAACAACGCCGCCGACGCCGTTTGCAACGACGCCGAGGTGCTGGTGACCTGAGCTTGCGCGGCGGCGACTTCGGTCATCTTGGCTTGATCACTTTCCTTTTTGGCCTGAGCCGCTTGAAGCGCCTGTTGCTCTTCCTGCAATTGCTTCTGCAGTTCGGCAATCTGCTTGCGCAGTTCTTTCACGGTATCCGATTCATCGCTGCTGGAACTGCTGTCCCCCGCTGGCGCCGCTCCACCGCCCGCCCCGACTTGGCTGGTGTCGGCCTTCACACCGGTGCTGGCCGCTGCTGTGGTTGAGGTGTCGTCGCCCGAGTCGGCAATCGAGGTTTTACTGGTGGGAGTGCTGACGGTCTGATTGATCGAAACAGACGTGATGCTGACCATGGGAAATCTCCAATGCCGGTTATAGATAACCGGGCATCGGCGGCGGTCTGCACGAATTGAGATCGACTGTGTACCGACTCGGTAACCGAACCGGTACACAGTCACTGGCCGGTCAGACGCTCAGGCGAGCAGTGACGTCGTTCAGTTGGCCGGACAGGCCGTGCAGGTTCTGGCTGGCACTTTCGGTGCGCTGCACGTTGTCGAGGTTGGTGCTGGCGATCGAGGTGATCTCGG
Source organism: Pseudomonas koreensis (assembly GCF_025447595.1). Taxonomy (GTDB): domain Bacteria; phylum Pseudomonadota; class Gammaproteobacteria; order Pseudomonadales; family Pseudomonadaceae; genus Aquipseudomonas; species Aquipseudomonas koreensis_H. Next base: position 15,168 of record NZ_JAOEJU010000014.1, read on the forward strand.
TCAGGTTGCGCGAGATGTCTTCGGCGACCGAGGTCTGCTCTTCAGCCGCCGTGGCGATCTGACGGTTCATGTCGCGAATTGCCTCCACCGCATGGGTGATGCGCTCAAGCATCGCGCCGGCCTGGGTCACTTGCTCGACGCTTTCATCGCTGCGGGTCTGGCCGCTGTCGATGGCCTGGGCCGCGTCCACCGCACCGGTCTGCACACTGTGGATGATCTGGTTGATCTCGATGATCGACTCCGCCGTACGCTGCGCGAGGTTGCGAACTTCGTCGGCAACCACGGCAAAACCACGCCCGGCTTCACCGGCGCGGGCCGCTTCGATGGCGGCGTTGAGCGCCAGCAGGTTGGTCTGCTCGGCAATTCCGCGAATCACTTCCAGCACCTTGCCGATGCGGCCGCTGTCAGCTTCCAGGCGACGGATGACCGTGGCGGTGTTGGCGATTTCGCCACGCATCTGGGTGATGCTGTGGATGGTGCTCTGCATGACCTTTTCGCCCTGTTGCGCGGACTGGTCGGCATCGTCGGCCGCACGCGCAGCGTCAGCCGCATGACGGGCAACTTCCTGGGCGGTGGCGGACATTTCGTTCATCGCCGTGGCCACCTGATCGGTGCGGTTGAACTGCTCGTTGGTGCCGCCGGCCATCAGCGTGGCGATGGCGTTCAACTCGCCGCTGGCGCTGTCCAGATCCTTGGCGCTGCGTTGCAGATGATTGAAGGTTTCGGCGAGGAAATCGCGCAAGGTGTTGGCGGCGGCCGCCAGGTTACCCAGCTCGTCCTGACGGTCACTGGCCACGCGCTCGGCCAGCCGCCCCTTGCTCAACTGGGTGACGTAGTCGATGAGTTTGCGGATCGGCTCGACCAGGTTGCGGTTGACCAGCCACAGACTGAGCAAACCGATCAACAGACCGGACGCGAGCATCACCAGCAGCCCCAGCCATACGGTGCGATCGGCACTGGCGCTGATCTGTGCCGATTGCTCGGTGCCCTGCTTGCGCAGCTCGGCCACCAGCTCACTCATCTGGTCGCTTGCGGCACGGTCGACGCCTTTGACGGCGGCATCGCCCGCAGTCGGATCGGCACCGGCGGAGACGTAGGCATCACGCCCCTTCTGGTACGCAGCACCCAGCAGGCGGTGTTCTTCGCGCAGGCGATCAATGCGGGTTTTCAGCGCAGGCTCGAGGCCTTTCTGGTTGGCCAGCTCACCGAGGATGCCCTGCACATCACGCTGACGGTCTTCGAACTGGCCCCAGTACTTGGCCAGATCCGCCGGTTGCTTGCCGCGCAGCAGAACGTTTTTCCACTCCTGAACCTGCACCTTGAATTGCAGGTTGGCTTCGTCGATCAGTTGCGAGGTGTGCAAAGGGCCGGCGATCAACTGGCTGTAACTCTGCACGCCGTTGGACAGGAAGTGGAAGCAGGCCAGCGCGATCAACAGCATCGCCAGCAGGCTGCCGCTCAGCAGGGCGAGAATTTGCGCTCTCAGGGATTTTTGCAGCATCGCAGGTACTCGGGACAGGGATGAGGCACGTCCGTCAAGACGTGATTTTTTGGCCGGACATCCGTGTCGGCGGACCTCGGCTCTTGGCCGAAGGCGCGCAACCTAACTCATGCGTGATCGGCGTGCCAGAGCCCTTCTTGAGAAAAATCCGACCGCCGGTAACGCGTTGATTTGACGTCATTTTGCTGTCACAAAACGGTCATGTGACATTGCGATGATGCGGCTCAGGTGAATCTGCAAATCCCGCGACAGACGCCTCCTCGCAGCGAGCCTTCATGAACCACAGCCTCGATATCAGTCATCGTGATCCTGACCTGTTCGGCCTGCTTTACGGCTTTCGGTTTCGCCCCGGCGAACGCGGGCGCGAGGTGGATTCGGCAACCGCCCTGCGCTGCCTGCAAGACGAAAGCGAGGGCGATGAATTTCTCTGGCTGCACCTGAACCTGGCCCACGCCGCGTGCGAGCGCTGGATGAAAAGTCATCTGCAATTGCCCGAAGAGTTTTTCGAAGCGCTGCACGAAGGCTCGCGTTCGACCCGCATCGAGCATGTCGATTCGGCGTTGCTGGCAGTGGTCAACGACGTGGTGTTCAACCTCAGCAGCATGGTTTCTTCGGACGTATCGACGCTGTGGGTCTGCGTGCGCAGCAAACTGATCGTCAGTGCGCGTCTGCAACCGTTGCACTCGGTGGACAAGTTGCGTTCTTCGGTGAAGTCCGGCGAGTGCTTTCGTTCGCCGCTGGAACTGCTGGTGCACCTGCTGCGCGATCAGGGCGAAGTGCTGACCCAGATCGTGCGCAAGACCAGCATGAGCGTCGATCAGGTCGAGGACGAATTGCTCTCCTCGCGGCTGTCGACCAACCGCGCCGAACTCGGTGCCAACCGACGAGTGCTGGTGCGCCTGCAACGGCTGCTGGCATTGGAGCCGGGCTCGCTGCTGCGCCTGCTCAACCGGCCGCCGCCGTGGTTGCAGAAGGAAGACGTGAAGGAGTTGCGCAAGTCCACCGAGGAATTCGCGCTGATCATCAACGACCTCACGGCCCTCGGTGAGCGGATCAAGCTGTTGCAGGAAGAGATCGCCGCCAACCTCAACGAACAGAGCAACCGCACGCTGTTCACCCTGACAGTGGTGACGGTGCTGGCGCTGCCGATCAACATCATTGCCGGTTTCTTCGGCATGAACGTTGGCGGTGTGCCGCTGGCTACCGATCCGGAAGGGTTCTGGATTCTGGTGGCGCTGGTGGCGACGTTCACCGTGATTGCCGGACGCTGGGCGTTTCGCAAGCGGCGGGATTACTAAACTCCGATCTCCTGTGGGAGCGAGCTTGCTCGCGAATGCGGACACCCGGATGACATCTGCTTTGCTGACACACCGCAATCGCGAGCAAGCTCGCTCCCACAGTGTTACTGACTGAATTCGGATCAGTGGACCGGCTAAAACCCCAAACACTGATCTGTCGCAGCCTCTCTGTAATATTTAGCAACGATCATGGGCGACACTCCTTCCCCCGCTCAGGATTGTCCTCCCATGGCTACTCCCTCCCTGACCGCCAGCCCGGCCCCCGCTGCCAGTGGCAGGCCGGCCCTCTACAAGAAAACCGGCCCGTTCACCTACGTAGTGTTTTTCGCGGTGCTGGCGATGGGGCTGCTGTTCACCGCCTACAGCCTGATGCACGACATGCACGAACTCGGCACGGTGGTCACCACCTGGACGCCGTTTCTGCTGCTCGGCGTGGCGCTGTTGATTGCGCTGGGCTTCGAATTCGTCAACGGTTTCCACGACACCGCCAACGCGGTGGCGACGGTGATTTACACCCATTCGCTGCCGCCGCATTTCGCAGTGGTCTGGTCGGGCTTCTTCAACTTCCTCGGGGTGCTGCTGTCGAGTGGCGCGGTGGCGTTCGGCATCATCGCGTTGCTGCCGGTGGAGCTGATTCTGCAAGTCGGCTCGTCCGCCGGTTTCGCGATGATCTTCGCCCTGCTGATCGCGGCGATCCTGTGGAACCTCGGCACCTGGTGGCTGGGCCTGCCCGCCTCGTCATCACACACGCTGATCGGATCGATCATCGGCGTCGGCGTAGCGAATGCCCTGATGCACGGCCGCGACGGCACCAGCGGTGTGGACTGGGCGCAGGCGACCAAGATCGGTTACGCGCTGTTGCTGTCGCCGCTGGTGGGCTTCGGTTGCGCGGCGCTGTTGCTGCTGGCGCTGCGCGCGTTCGTGAAGAACCGTTCGCTGTACAAGGCGCCGGAAGGCAACACCCCGCCGCCGTGGTGGATTCGTGGTCTGCTGATCCTGACCTGCACCGGCGTGTCGTTCGCTCACGGCTCCAACGACGGCCAGAAAGGCATGGGCCTGATCATGCTGATTCTGGTCGGCACCCTACCGATGGCTTATGCGCTGAACCGCACCATGCCGGAAGAACAGTCGCTGCAATTCGCCGCTGTCGCCCAGGTGACCCAGCAAGCGCTGGTGAAAAGTGCGCCACTGCCGGCACCGACCGATCCACGCGCAGTGCTCTCCGACTACGTGCGCAGCAAGGAAGCCACGCCGCAACTGATCCCGGCCCTCGCCTCACTGACCGGACACATCGGTGAAGAAGTGAAGGGCTACGGCTCGCTGGCGAAAGTCCCGGCCGAGGCCATGGGCAACGTGCGCAACGACATGTACCTGGCCAGCGAAACCATTCGCCTGATGGACAAGAACAAGGTCGGCACCTTCGACGCCGACACCACCGGCAAGCTGCAACTGTTCAAACAACAGATCGACAACGCCACCCGGTTCATTCCGTTGTGGGTGAAGATCGCGGTGGCGATTGCGTTGGGGCTGGGCACCATGGTCGGCTGGAAGCGGATCGTGGTCACGGTCGGCGAGAAGATCGGCAAAACCCACCTGACCTACGCCCAAGGCGCTTCGGCTGAAACCGTGGCGATGCTGACCATCGGCGCCGCCGACATGTTCGGCCTGCCGGTGTCGACCACTCATGTGCTGTCCTCGGGCGTGGCCGGGACCATGGTTGCCAACGGCGGCGGCTTGCAGATGAAGACCATCCGCAATCTGCTGATGGCGTGGGTGCTGACGTTGCCGGCGGCGATTCTGCTGTCGGGCAGTCTGTATTGGCTGTTTACCCAGATCTTCTGACCCCATCAATCCTGTGGGAGCGAGCTTGCTCGCGATGGCAGCGTATCAGCCACCTCTGGGATGACTGTCCCGATGCTATCGCGAGCAAGCTCGCTCCCACATTGATTCGCTCAAGACCTTTAAAGGGTGGAGCGAATCAAATCCCCCAGCCAGTCCATGAACACCCGCACCCGCAACGGCAGATGCCGCTGCCTCGCGTACAGCAGTGAAATGCCCATCGCCGGCGCGGTGTATTGCGGCAGCACAGTGACGATCTCGCCGCTGTCCAGATAGGTGTTCATGCCGGTGCGCGGCACCTGGATCAGACCGAATCCTCCCAGGCACGCCGATTCGTAGGCATCGGTGCTGTTGACCGTCACACCGCCGGCCATCGGCACGCGGTGAACCTGCCCGTCCTGCTCGTAGACAAACCCCTCCGAACGCGAACCCAGCACACCGACGTAATGCACCAGCCGATGCTGCGCCAGATCCTCCAGAGTCTGCGGCACGCCATAGCGCTCCAGATAAGCAGGGCTGGCGCAGTTGATCATGCTGAAGTCCCCCAGATGCCGCGCCACCACCGACTGATCGGGCTGCGCGCCGATGCGCACCACGCAATCGAAACCTTCGGCGAGCAGGTCGACCCGGCGATCGGTGCTGCTGATTTCCAGTTCCAGGTTCGGATGGCGAGCCATGAATTCCGGCAGCTTCGGCATGATCAGCCGCCGCGACAGAATGTTCGGCATATCGACCCGAATCCGCCCGGTCAGCGACGTTTCGTCCTGGCGAAACAGGTTCTCGATTTCGTCCATGTGCGACAGCAGATCCTTGCTCCGCTCATACAGCGCGAGGCCGTCCTGAGTCGCCTGGACCTTGCGCGTGGTGCGTTGCAGCAGGCGCGTGCCGAGCAGGCTTTCCAGCGCCTGCACCTGCTCGGACACCGTCGAGCGCGGCAGCCCCAGACTCTCTCCCGCCATCGTGAAACTCGACAATTCACTGACCCGGACGAAGGTGCGCAGCAGTTCCAGTTTGTTCATGGGCCACCCGTTAATTGTTCGGACAATCCGACCAGTGATTCCGGTTTCAGTCTGTTTATCACCTCATGGCGGATAAATAAACTTTGCCCCATCAACCGTCACCGCCATCGAGGAAGACCCATGAACCGCAAAATCGCATTGATCACCGGTGCCAGCCGTGGCCTCGGCAAGAACGCCGCCCTGCACCTCGCCGCGCAAGGCGTGGACATCATCGGCACCTACAACAGCCGCGCCGATGAAGCCCAGGCGCTGGTGCAGGAACTGGAAACGCTCGGCGCCAAAGCCGTGATGCTGCAACTGGATGTCGGGCGCAGCGAAGGTTTTGCCGAGTTCGCCGTGCGGGTCGAGCAGGCGCTGCAACAGCTTGATCGTCCGCGCTTCGATTTCCTGATCAACAACGCCGGGATTGGTGTGCATGCCTCCTTCGCTGAAACCACGCCGGAGCAGTTCGACCTGCTGATGAACATACAGTTGAAAGGGCCGTTCTTCCTGACTCAACGACTGTTGCCGCTGATCAACGATGGCGGGCGGATCATCAACATTTCCAGCGGTCTGGCCCGTTTCACCCTGCCGGGTTATGCGGCCTACGCGGCGATGAAAGGCGCGATGGAAGTGCTGACCCGTTATCAGGCCAAGGAGCTGGGTGCACGGCAGATCGCCGTGAATATCCTGGCACCGGGCGCCATCGAAACCGACTTCGGCGGCGGCGCGGTGCGCGACAATTCGGCGCTGAACGCGATGGTCGCCAGCAACACCGCGCTGGGCCGTGCCGGGCAGCCGGATGACATTGGCGGTGCGCTGGCATTGTTGCTGTCGCCGGGCGCGCAGTGGATCAATGGTCAGCGGATTGAAGCGTCGGGCGGGATGTTTCTCTAAACCCTGCAAAATCCCGGACAAAAAAATCGCAGCCCTTACAGGCTGCGATTTTTTGTTTCAGCTCTGGCAGACGCTGCGCATCACCAGCCGCTCGCGCACCACGTCATACCCCCAGTGGTAGACGTAGGTGTACGGCAGGAAGAACAGCAGCACGCCGATGTCGAGCAGGAACGCCTGCCACAGGCTGACCGACAACCACCAGGCAATCAGCGGCACGCCCATCACGATCAACCCGCCCTCGAACAGCAGCGCGTGCAGAACCCGCACCCAGGCGTTGTGAGCGATGTTCCAGCGTTTGAGCATACGGTCGAAGAAGCCGTTGAACACCACGTTCCAGCCCAGGGCCAGCATCGCGATGGCGATCGTGACGGCGCCCATTTCAACCAGCGGTTTGCCCATGATCCACGCCAGCAACGGGGTACAGATCAGGATCGCCAGCAATTCGAAACCGATGGCCTGGAAGATACGTTCAGTGATGGATTTGTTGGCAGTCATGGCCGAACTCCTCTGTGAAGATGGTTGCCATGATCCAGCACCGCACCGATACTTCATAACCAATAACCATCGATCAAGGCGATAGTTCATGGCCTCTCAGGAAGTGTTGCTGGCGTTTGTCCAGGCGGCGACTCAAGGCTCGTTTTCAGCGGCAGCGCGCAAACTCGGGCGCAGTCAGTCGACGGTGAGCGCGGCGGTGGCCAGTTTGGAGATCGATCTGGATTTGATCCTGTTCGACCGCAGCAGCCGCAAACCGACGCTGACCCCGGCCGGCCACGTAATGCTGCAACGGGCCGAAGCGATTCTGTCCGCCACCAGCCGTCTGGAAATGACCGCCCGACAATTGGCCCAGGGCGTCGAGCCGAAACTCACGGTGGCGATTTCCGACACTTATCAGTCCGACCGTTTCGAAGCGGCACTGGTGGGGTTCGAGCAGCGCTATCCGGATCTGGAATTGGAATGCCTGATCGCCGAGTGCGATGACCTGGTCGAACTGGTACAGCGCGGTCGGGCGCATCTGGCATTCGCCGAGATGCAGGACAACTACCCGCCGGACCTGGCGACCGCGACCGTCGCCGAGCGCACTGAAATCGCCCTGTTCGTCGGCCGCAATCATCCGTTGGCGACTCAGGAATCCATCGATCAAACGGTTCTTGAACAGCATCGCGAGCTGCGCCTGGCCACCATCGTCAATCCCTATGACAGTCGCGGCAAAGGCCGGGTGTGGTCGGCGCCGAGTTATCTGATGTTGCTGGAGATGGCCGAAAAAGGCTTCGGCTGGGCACCGTTGCCGCGCTGGCTGGTGGAGCGTTTCGGCAATGACTTGCTGGTTGAACTGAAAGTGCGTGGCTGGCCGAAACCGGTGTTCGTCGATGCGCTGTGGTCGCGGCTGTACCCGCCGGGGCCGGCGGGGAGCTGGTTGCTCAGCAAAATGCTGGAATAGCGGCGCCGCCATCGCGAGCAAGCTCGCTCCCACAGGGATCTCTGCTGGAGCAAAAATTCGCGCCAGACACAGAAGACTGTAGAAGCCCGACTTGCCCGCCATCGCTCCAACTCTGTCAAGTCATGCCGCCGAGACTTCCTGCGGCCGATTGTGCTGGAAGTACTCGTGCAACCCGCGCATCGTCGGCAACTCCAGCGCCTGCGCCGCGTAACACAATCCCACCCGCCGGGTCGGCGCCGGCAAGTGCAGCGCTCGCACGACGATGCGTTCATGCCCGCTGACCAGCGACTGCGGCAACATCGCCACACCGACACCCGCGGCCACCATGTGCAACGCCTGTTGCAATGAACCGGCATGTCCCGCCACCGCTTCCGGCGAGCGTCCATACAACGCCATCAGCCGCTGATGAGACGGATGCTGCGGGCAGGTGATCCAGTCCTCGATCGGCGCCCAGCCGGCCTGCGCGTTGGCCATCGGATGATCGAGAGGCAGCGCCATCACATAGGGCTCTTCCCACAGCGGCAGGAACAGTTCGTCCTCGCAGCACATTTCCTCGACCGCCAATCGACCGTCGCCATGACAACCTTCCTCCAGAGTCAGCAGCAGATTGGGCAGCGCCTGATGAGCCATGCGCACAAAGGCCTCGATGTGGCTGGCGGCGATGTCGCCTTCGATGCCGAGGGTCAGCGGTGCACGGTTTTCGCGGCCGCGAAACATCCGGCTCAGCGCCTCGGATTCGGCCACCATTCGTCGTGCCTGCGGGTACAGCAAGCGCGCTTCGTCGCTGACTTCCACACCACGGGGCTGTCGCACGAACAGCGTCGCGCCGAGTTCTTCTTCCAACTGTTTGATGGTCACCGACAACGTGGGCTGACTGATGAACAGCCGTTGCGCGGCAGCGGTGATGTTGCGTTCCTCGAACACCGCGAGAAAGGCTTTGAGATGGCGGATATCCATAGGAGATTCCGATAGCAGACAGAGGAATAAGGCATTTTTCAGCCTCCAGCAGGCTAAATATACTGCGTCACGAATCTGGTTATTTGTTTTTCTTATCTCAGGAGTTCAACCATGAGCAAGCCACTGATCATCATCACCGGCGCCAGCTCGGGCATCGGCGAAGCCACCGCCCGCCGCTTGAGCGCTGCCGGCCATCCTCTGCTGTTGCTGGCTCGACGCATCGAACGCCTTGAAGCACTGGCCCTGCCGAACACCCTCAGCCGCCGCGTCGACATCACCGACCGCGCCGCCTTGCTGGCCGCTGTGGCCGAGGCGGAAGCGCAGTTCGGCCCGGCCGATGCGCTGATCAACAACGCCGGGGTGATGCTGCTGGGCGAGATGAGCAAACAGGACCCGGCGCAGTGGGACCAGATGCTCGACGTCAACGTGAAAGGCCTGCTCAACGGCGTGCACGCGGTGGTCGCCGGGATGATCGAGCGCAAGCACGGCACGATCATCAACGTCAGCTCGGTGGCCGGGCGCAAGACGTTCCCGAACCATGTGGCGTATGTCGGGACCAAGTTTGCGGTGCACGGGTTGTCCGAGAATCTGCGTGAAGAGTTGTCGCCGCATAACGTGCGGGTGACCACGATTGCACCGGGTGCGGTGGAGACCGAGTTGTTGAGCCATACCACGGATGAGGCGATCAAGACCGGGTATCAGGCGTGGAAGCAGGACATGGGTGGGACGGTGCTGAGTGCCGAGGATGTGGCGACGGCGATTGCCTATGCGTATGGGCAGCCGCAGGGGGTTTGTATTCGGGAGATTGTGATGGCTGCTACGCGCCAGCAAGCCTGATCCATTGTTACAGACCTTAATGGCCCCTTCGCGGGCAAGCCCGCTCCCACATTTGATCGCATTCCAATTGTGGGAGCGGGCTTGCCCGCGAAGAGGCCAATATTGCCAACGATCCTTTCGGATCAGTCCAGTGCTTCAAGCCGCCCCTCGATAAACCGCCGCTCCGGCTCCTGCCGCGTCAACTCCAGCGCCCGGGAATACGCTGTCCGCGCCTCTTCCACCCGCCCCAATTGCCGACAAAACTCCGCCCGCGCCGAATGCGCCAAGTGGTAATCCTGCAACTCCCCGCGCTGCAGAATCCCTTCGATCAAGGTCAATCCCGCCAACGCCCCATCACGCTTGGCCACCGCCACCGCCCGGTTCAACTCGATCACTGGCGACGGCACCGCCCGCAGCAACACGTCATACAGCCCGACGATCTGCTCCCAGTCCGTCTCCCCTGCCGTCGGCGCTTCGGCATGCACCGCCGCAATCGCTGCCTGCAGGCAGTAAGGCCCGAAACGTCCCGTGGTCAGCGCTTTTTCCACCAGATCGCAGCCTTCGGCAATCAGCTCGGCACTCCACAATCCGCGATCCTGATCATCCAGCAGAATCAGTTCTCCATCAGCCGTGGACCGCGCCGACCGCCGCGACTCATGCAACAACATCAACGCCAGCAGCCCCATGACCTCCGGATCCGGCAACAACTCCAGCAACAACCGCCCGAGACGGATCGCCTCGCGGGTCAGGTCTTCGCGGGTCACCTGGGCGCCACCGGACGCCGAATAACCCTCGTTGAACACCAGATAAATCACCCGCAACACACTGTCGAGGCGCTCGGGCAATTCGCTCAGGCTCGGGACTTGATAAGGGATTTTCGCGTCGCGAATCTTCGCCTTGGCGCGCACAATGCGCTGGGCAATTGCCGCCGGGGCCGAGAGGAATGCGCGGGCGATTTCTTCGGTGGTGAGGTCGCAGACTTCACGCAGGGTCAGCGGCACTTGCGCGTCCGCCGCCAGCGCCGGGTGGCAGCAGGTGAAGATCAGGCGCAGGCGATCGTCTTCCACGTCTTCAGCGTCCCATTCGGACTGTTCCAGTTCTTCCAGCTGCGCCAGCAATAACGGCTGCGAGGCCTTGAACCGTGCGCGACGGCGCAACACATCGATCGCCTTGAAGCGCCCGGTGGATACCAGCCAGGTTCGCGGATTGTCCGGCACGCCGTCGCGCTGCCAGCGTTCGACCGCGACGAAGAACGCCTCGTGCAAGGCTTCTTCGGCGAGGTCGAAATCGCCGAGCAGGCGGATCAGGGTCGCGAGGATCCGCCGCGAGTCTTCGCGATAGACCTGCTCGACCCGCGCCCTGACCTCAGACATTCAACTGGCGCACGGGACGCACTTCGACGCTGCCGACCCGGGCCGCCGGAATGTTGCCGGCGACCTGAATCGCTTCGTTGAGGTCCCGCGCGTCGATCAGGTAGAAACCGGCCAGTTGCTCCTTGGTCTCGGCGAACGGGCCGTCGGTGATCGACAGCTTGCCGTTGCGCATGCGCACCGTGGTGGCGGTCTGCACCGACTCCAGCGCCTCGGCGGCGACCATCCGGCCGCTGCCCTGGATCGACTCGGCGTAGGCCCAGCATTCCGCATCTTCCGGGCTGTCGGGCGACGAATGCAGCAGGCGCTCATCGCTGTAGACCAGGCATAAATACTTCATGGCGTTCTCCTGAATCGGACGGATCAACTATGGCTGAAGATCAGGGTTTCACATCAAACAGGGTCGCGCCGCTCATCGGGTCGAACGGTGCCGACCAGTGTTCGTGGGCGATCTTCCACGCCCCGCCAACCTGCCGGTAGCACGCGGTGACGCGCATCCAGCAACTCTGGGTTTCGCCCTTTTCATTGGTGCCGCCGCAGTTGGCGACCCAGTGGGCGAACGCGATGTTGTCGGCGGTCTCGATGGCGATTTCGTGGAATTCGAAGATGTGCGGGCCGGGGCACATTTCCATGCAATCCACCCAGTGCGCGCGGTAGGCCGGTTTGCCCTTGAATTGCAGGGCCTTGATCGCATCGAAGGAAACGATGTCGTCGGCGTACAGGGCCATGACCTTTTCCACGTCCTTGGTCATCACCGCCTCGCGGTAGGTGTCGATCAGGCTTTGAATCTGCGCTTGCGTACTCATGGGGTTTCTCCCTGGTTTTTTGTTGTGAAGACACCCTTAGTCGTTCGGCGATTTACCGGATCGACAACCGAAACAAAAAATTTCCGAAGAAGACAAACTCGCTAGAATCCGAGGCTCATCTTTGTAGGAAAAAGGAAATTCCCGTGTCAGCCCGACTCGTGCCTTACGAAAGCCTGAACGCCACCCAACGCCAACAGGTCGAGGCCATTGAAATCCACGCCGAGCAGATCAAGTTCTCCGGCGACATCCACGGTGCGTTGCATACCTTGCTGTCGAAACCCGGCCCCGGCGTGAAGGGTTTTGCGCTGCTGGCCGAGGAAGTACCGGTAGCGTTCCTGCTGCTCAAGCGCCCGCCGGTGTTGCCGGAATGGGCCGATCAACACAGCGCCACTCTGCATGCGTTGCAGGTCGATCACCGCGCACAGGGCAAGGGTTACGGCAGGGCCTGCCTGCTGGCGTTGCCGGAGGTTGCGCGTCAAGCCTGGCCGGAAATCAAAGGGCTGGAACTGTCGGTGGACGCCGACAACGACGCCGCGATTGCGCTGTACGCCAAGTACGGTTTCGTCGACAGCGGCGAAGCGTACAAGGGTCGCATCGGTTACGAGCGGCGCATGGGGCTGTTCTTCTAATCGTCGAGGGAGCAACGATGATCGATTCAATCGAAGCACTGGAAGCCATTTACGGACGGCCCCACGAGCGGGCGGTGCGCAAGCAGATCGATTTTCTCAACGAGGACTATCAGGCGATGGTCCGGGTCTCGCCGCTGGTGATTGTCAGCTCGGTCGGCGCCGACGGCATCGACGGTTCGCCGCGTGGCGATGCGCCGGGGTTTGTGCGGATCATCGACGAGCGCACCCTGGCCCTGCCGGATCGTCCGGGCAACAACCGCATCGATACCCTGCGCAACGTGCTGCACGATCCGCGGGTGTCGCTGCTGTTCATCATTCCGGGGATTGGAGAGACGTTGCGGGTCAACGGCACCGCGACCATCAGCGCTGATCCCGAGTTGCTGGAAAGCTTCGCGGTGAATGGCAAACCAGCGCGCACGGTGTTGCTGGTGACGGTGGAGGCGGCGTTTTTTCATTGCTCGAAAGCGTTTGTGCGTTCGGATGCGTGGAATCCGCAAACCCACCTGCCACGCTCGGCGCTGCCGACGGCGGGCGCGTTTCACAAGCGTCTGAATGATGGGCAGTTTGATGCCGAGGCCTATGATCGCGAGGCTCCGACGCGGGTGCTCGACACGCTGTACTGACCAAAACTTGCAAACACCATTCTCCCTTGTGGGAGCGGGCTTGCTCGCGAAGGCGGTGGGTCAGTCAAACTAAATATCGACTGACACGACGCCTTCGCGGGCAAGCCCGCTCCCACAGGGGATTTGCAGTGTTCTTCAGAGGGTCAGAATCATCTCGTGCCACGCCATCCCGCCGTGGTCGGACTCGGACGGTTTGATGTAGGCAAAACCGAATCCGGCGTACAGCGGGATGTGCCGTTCCTTGCACATCAGGTGAATCGTCGCCTTGCCCTGCTCGCGCATGCGCACGATGAATTCGCCCAGCAAGCACTTGGCCAGACCCTGGCCCTGATAGTCCGGATGCACCACCACCGACATGATCACCACGTTCGGCCCGGCCGGGTCGTGGCCGATCAGTTCCTTGAACGCCTCGTCCGACATCTGCACATCAAACGCCGCGCCGGAGTTGATGAAGCCGGCCACCTGCCCATCCACCTCGGCGACGATGAAACCGTCCGGCCAGGTGGCAATGCGCGTGGCGATCTTCTCGCGGGTCGCGGCTTCGTCACCCTCGTAAGCGAGGGTTTCGATGGCATAGCAGCGGTCCAGGTCGGCGGCGGTGACGTGGCGGATGACGGTGTTCATGGCGGCTCGAAATCAGTGGAAACAAGAGCGCCAAGGATAAAGGAATAAGGTGTTCATATCGATCCGCGCAGGGGGCGTAAAACCTGCGTATAAGCGCTTTTCTTCGGATTCGGGACGGTCTATTTCTGACGTCTGTCTCTGATCACCCGAGGAGGGAACCGTTTATGAGCAGCGTGGAAATCGGTTTGTTGATGGTGTTGGGCATCAGCTTCTTCGGCTTCATTACCCTGGGCATCGACCTGTTGCGGGCACGACGGATCAAGGGCAAGTAAGGCTCGACCGGCAGCGCGAAGCGGGTTCGCGCTGCCGGTTGCCGATCAGGTTTTCTTTTCCACCGGGACGCAGATTTCCAGCTTTCCGGTATTGGTTTTCGGATTGAAATCGGCGCTGTAGCGTTCCAGCTCCGGGGCGTTAAGGCCCTTGTATTCGGAGGCCGGCAGCCAGGTTTTGTAGATGTACTCAATGGTCTGCGGCAGAAGATCCAGCGAACCCTTGTGTTCGAACACCGCGTACTGGCGTGGCAGGATTTCGATCCACGGATATTTTTCCTGCGGGAAGTCATCCAGCTTGCGGATTTCGACTCCGGCCATGTAATCGAAGCCGCCGTTGCCGTCGAAATTGCTGCAAACGCCGTAGGTCACTTCGCCCTTCTGCCCCGGAATATTTCCGATGTGCGGGATCAGTTTTTCCCACAGCGCAGGGATGTCCTGAACGGTCTCTTGGGTGAAACGATCGCGAAATCCTGCAATCAGCAGGAAGTGTCCATGTTCGAAGCGAGGTTCAGCCACTTCGACGCGTTTTTGCTCATCCATGACTCGACTCCTTGAACGAAAAAAGTGGGTTCGGCTGGGAGTATAGAAGCCAAACCCGATTCGCACATTTACAGCGTATGCAGGGCTTCGGCGGCACCGGAACCGACGAACTCGTTATAGCCGGATACAATCACGTAGACCGCGAAATAGCAGAAGATCGCTGCAGATGCCATGTAGGAATAGCGCAACAGTTTGTCGCCCAGTAACTTGCCGCCATGGCTCGCGGCGAAACACAGGCCTGCCGACCACAACAGCCCGGCGCACAAGAAACCGCCGAGGAACAGCGCCGAGCTCACAGGACCGCCGCCACCGGAACGGGCGATCAACGTGCCGCCCACTGCCGCGAACCAGAGGATGGCGCTCGGCGACGACATGGCGAGAAAGATCCCACGGAAGAATTCCTTGCGATGGGAGTTCTGGCCGACCTCGGCGGTCGCCGCCAATTGCGCCTCGTGGTGGATCGCCGAATAGATCATCTTCGCCGCGAAGTAGATCAACAGCGCCGAACCGCCGATCCACAGCACCCAGCGCACGGTTTCGTATTGCAGCAGAACGGTCATCCCGGCCAGCGCCAGCACCGCGTAGATCAGGTCGCCGACGCAGGTGCCGAGGCCCAGCGCGAAGCCCTGAAAATAGCCGCGCTGCATCGCCAGGGTGATCATCGCGATGTTGGCCACGCCGATATCCAGGCACAGCGAAAGGCTCAACAAGAAGCCGCTGGTGAATTCCATCTACCGATTTCCTTGGGAAAAATTGTTTGTACTCAGGGGCTGGACAGTCCGCCATCGCTGCCCTTATCTTCCGCCACAGGTCACCGCAGTGACCAGCGTCGCTCGGACGGTTCCGGGCGCTTACGTTATCCGAGGCAACAATGGCTGAACAAGGTTCGCCGCGCCGCTTTGCGCGCATAGATCGACTCCCCCCTTACGTTTTCAACATCACTGCCGAGCTGAAGATGGCCGCCCGACGTCGTGGCGAAGACATCATCGACTTGAGCATGGGCAACCCCGACGGCGCCACGCCGCCGCACATCGTTGAAAAACTGGTGCAGGTTGCACAGCGCGAAGACACTCACGGTTACTCCACGTCCAAGGGCATTCCGCGCCTGCGTCGGGCGATTTCCAACTGGTACAAGGAACGCTACGAGGTCGAGATCGACCCGGAAAGCGAAGCCATCGTCACCATCGGTTCCAAGGAAGGCCTGGCGCACCTGATGCTGGCGACCCTGGACCAGGGGGACACCGTGCTGGTGCCGAACCCGAGCTACCCGATTCACATCTACGGTGCCGTGATTGCCGGCGCCCAGGTACGGTCGGTACCGCTGGTGCCGGGCGTGGATTTCTTCGCCGAGCTGGAACGGGCGATTCGCGGCTCGATCCCGAAACCGAAGATGATGATCCTCGGCTTCCCGTCCAACCCCACCGCGCAGTGCGTTGAGCTGGATTTCTTCGAGCGGGTGATCGCCCTCGCCAAACAGTACGACGTGCTGGTGGTGCACGATCTGGCCTACGCCGACATCGTCTACGACGGCTGGAAGGCCCCGTCGATCATGCAGGTGCCGGGCGCCAAGGACATTGCGGTGGAGTTCTTCACCCTGTCCAAGAGCTACAACATGGCGGGCTGGCGCATCGGCTTCATGGTCGGCAACCCGGAACTGGTCAGCGCCCTGGCGCGGATCAAGAGCTACCACGATTACGGCACGTTCACCCCGCTGCAGGTGGCCGCGATTGCTGCGCTGGAAGGCGATCAGCAATGCGTGCGCGACATCGCCGAGCAATATCGCCAGCGCCGCAACGTGCTGGTCAAAGGCTTGCATGAACTGGGCTGGATGGTCGAGAACCCGAAAGCCTCGATGTACGTCTGGGCGAAGATTCCCGACGCCTACGCGCACCTCGGCTCGCTGGAGTTCGCCAAGAAGCTGCTGGCCGAGGCCAAGGTCTGCGTCTCGCCGGGTGTCGGCTTCGGTGAGTACGGCGACGATCACGTGCGCTTCGCATTGATCGAAAACCAGGACCGGATTCGTCAGGCGGTACGCGGGATTCGCGGGATGTTCCGGGCGGATGGCCTGGGCACGAAAACAAGCGGTTGACGCAAAACCTGTGGGAGCGAGCTTGCTCGCGATGAGGCCGTCACTGCAACAAAGATGTCGACTGGACCACCGCTATCGCGAGCAAGCTCGCTCCCACAAAGATTTGTGGATTCCGTGAAAAGTCATCGCCCACAAAAAAACCGCATCGCTGCGGTTTTTTTGTGCCTGCATCTTCTTAAACGAAGAGCCCCTTAGACGAACAGCGACAACAACAGAATAAAGCCCAAACCCACCACCGACAGGATGGTTTCCATCGCGGTCCAGGTCTTGAAGGTCTCGGCCACGGTCATGTTGAAGTACTGCTTCACCAGCCAGAAACCGGCGTCGTTGACGTGGGACAGGATCAGGGAACCGGCACCGGTGGCCAGCACCAGCAGCTCACGGTTCACGCCCGGGATCATCCCGACCACCGGTACCACAATGCCTGCGCCAGTAATGGTCGCCACGGTGGCCGAACCGGTCGCGATACGGATCACCGCCGCCACCAGCCACGCCAGCAGGATCGGCGAGATCTGCGCGCTGACCGCCATGTGGCCGATCACGTCACCCACACCACTGGTCACCAGCATCTGCTTGAAGCCACCGCCGGCACCGATGATCAGGATGATCGCGGCAGTCGGCGCCAGGCTCGCGTCCAGCCACTTGAGCATCTGCTGAGAACCGATGCCCTGCTTGTAGCCGAAGGTGTACAGCGACAGCAGCAATGCCAGCAGCAGTGCCGAGATCGGGTGACCGATCATGTCCATCCAGGTGCGGAAGAAATGACCGTCCGGCAGCGCCACGTCAGCAAAGGTTTTCAGCAGCATCAGGAACACCGGTAGCAGCACGGTGACCAGGGTGATGCCGAAGCTTGGCAGATCCTGCGAGTCCGACTCACGGGCCAGTTGATCAACCAGTTCCTGATTCGGTGTACCGGGAATGTGCTTGGCGATGAACGTACCGAAGATCGGGCCGGCGATGATGGCGGTCGGCAGCGCGACGATCAGACCGTACAGAATGGTCTTGCCGATGTCGGCACCAAACACGCCGATGGCCAGCAGCGGGCCCGGGTGCGGTGGCACCAGGCCGTGCACGGCGGACAGGCCGGCGAGCAGCGGGATACCGATCTTGATGATCGACACGCCTGTGCGGCGAGCAACGATGAACACCAGCGGAATCAGCAACACGAAGCCGATTTCGAAGAACAGCGGAATGCCCACCAGGAACGCGGCGAACATCATCGCCCACTGCACCTTGTCCTTGCCGAACGCACGAATCAGGGTCTGGGCGATCTGATCGGCACCGCCGGATTCGGCCATCATCTTGCCGAGCATCGTGCCCAGCGCCAGGATGATGCCGACGAAACCGAGCACGCCACCGAAGCCGTCCTGGAACGCCTTGATGATGGTGCCGATCGGCATGCCGGACGTCAGGCCGAGGAACGCGGCAGCGATGGTCAGGGCAATGAAGGGGTGAATCTTGAATTTGGTGATCAGGACGATGAGTCCGATCACCGTGACCACTGCATCTAGCAGCAGGTAGGCGTCATGGGACATGCCAAACATGAGGGGGTGTCTCCTGGTTTGTTGTTGTTATTAAAGCGGGTTAATCAGAAGCCGTAAGGACAGCGCTATCTTCGCAATCACGCTCATACCGCCTGTTTCAGGCCATGGGCCTGCCACCAGACGTGGGCTTGCGAGGCCAGTTCTTCAACGCTGTGGATCGAAGCATTCAGGGCCAGGGTCAACGGCTCGCCCTTGGGCGATTCGAGGGTGGCGAACTGGCTTTCGATCAAGGTGGCCGGCATGAAGTGACCCGGACGGTGGGACACACGTTCGGCGGCCACTTGCGGCGTCAATTCGAGGAACACGAAGCCCAGGCCCGGCAAGGCGCTGCGCAGACGTTCGCGATAAATGTGCTTGAGGGCCGAGCAGGTCAGCACCGGGCGTTCGCCCAGGGCATCGACGCGACGCAGTTCATCGCACAGGCTGTCGAGCCAGCCGGCACGGTCTTCGTCGTTCAGGGGGATCCCCGCGCTCATCTTTTCGATGTTCGCGGCCGGATGGAAAGTATCGCCTTCAATGGCAGTGGCGCCGCTCAATTGGCACAGGGCCTCGCTGACGCACGTCTTGCCGCAACCGGCAACGCCCATGATGACCAGGGCGGTGATGGGATGATTCATGTAACACCTCAGCGCGCAGACAGCGCTACCTTTGCTAGCTATGACTCTAGTGCACAGGCAGAAGTTGCCGACGCCTTCTTGTCGTTTTTTTGGGTTGCAGCAGGTTTGTTCCCGACGCCAAAAAGCGAGGATCAGGCAGGACCTCGCTTACGCATTTGCAGCTGCATAAGGACAGCGCTACCTTAGTGCCTTGATTTTTGTTTGGCAAGCCGCCCGATGACCACCCCTAAAAACGATAAAAACACCCGCACCACCGGCCGTCCCACCCTTAATGAAGTCGCCCGTCTGGCCGGCGTCAGCCCGATTACCGCCTCCCGCGCCCTGCGAGGGGTCAGCACGGTTGCCACTGAATTGGTGGAAAAAGTCCAGAAAGCCGCGCTGGAACTCAACTACGTGGTCAACCCCGCCGCCCGCGCCCTGGCCTCGGCCCAGAGCCATTCGGTGGTGGTTCTGGTGCCGTCGCTGTCCAACCTTTTATTTATCGACACCCTGGAAGCCATTCATCGGGTACTGACGCCCAAAGGCTTCGAAGTGCTGATCGGCAACTTCCACTATTCCCGCGATGAAGAAGAAAACCTGCTGCGCAACTACATGGCCTATCAGCCACGCGGCTTGTTGCTGACCGGCTTCGACCGCACCGAAAGTTCGCGAAGGATGATCGAGGCCAGCAACATTCCCTGCGTATACATGATGGAACTGGACAGCGCCGCCGGGGTGAACTGCGTCGGTTTCTCCCAGCTCAGCGCCGGCGAAACGGCTGCCGAACATTTACTGTCCCGTGGTCGCAAGCGTCTGGCGTACATCGGTGCGCAGCTCGATCAGCGCACCCTGCTGCGCGGTGAGGGCTTTCGCAAGGCGCTGCAAAAGGCCGGTCGCTACGACCCGGATCTGGAAGTGCTGACCCCGCGCGCATCGTCCGTGGGCCTGGGCGGCGAGTTGTTCCTGCAACTGCTGGCGGCGCATCCGGATGTCGATGCGATCTTCTTCGGCAACGACGATCTGGCTCAGGGCGCCCTGCTCGAAGCGCTGCGCAACGGGATCAGGATCCCCGAGCAAGTGGCGATCCTCGGCTTCAACGACCTGCCGATGTCGGAGCATATGGTGCCGCGCCTGAGCAGCATCAACACGCCTCGCGAAGCGATCGGCAAGCGTGCGGCGGAGCAGATGCTGACGCTAATGGCCGGCAACAGCGTGGCGCGGCCGGTGGAGGACATGGGGTTCGAGCTGAAGATTCGCGAGAGCACCTGACCCCGCACGCCAATAACCTGTGGGAGCGAGCCTGCTCGCGATGGCGTCGTGTCAGGCTGCTCAATTGTCACAGACACACCGTAATCGCGAGCAGGCTCGCTCCCACAGGGTCTTGGTGCGGGCTCAACGGCCGAGTATTTCAACCAATGCCAGCGCGCCCTTCTGTAGCGGCTGGCTCTTGAGCCACACCGCGTGCACCGGCAGCACCAGACCGTTTTCGATGTTGCGGAAATTCAGTCGTTTCAATCGTCCGCTAGCGAGCCACGGCTGCACCACCGACAGCGGAAAATTGCCCCAGCCCAACCCTGCCTCGACCATTTCCAGCGCTGTCTCCAAATTGTCGGTGCGCCAGTGGGACTCGGCCACCAGCGGCCGGGTTTCGCTGATCGGCAAGTCGCGACTGCCGACGACGATCTGCCGCACATGCACCAGATCCTCGAGAAACAGATCCTGCCCCTGCAACAACGGACTGTCCGCCGCCAGCGTGGCGATCATCCGTTCACTGCCGACAAACTGAAACCGCTCCAGCACGCTCACGCTCAACCCGGCGAACGCCAGGCACACGCTGACCCGGCCGCTGTGGAGCATCGCCAGCACATCATCCTGCGGCGCGGTCAGCACTTCGATGTCGAGCAGCGGATGGCGCTCGCTGAGGTCCTTGATCGCCGCCAGTAACCGTCGGCGATCGATATCCGCCGCCACGCCGATCGACAACTTGCTCTCCAGCCCCAGCGACAACTGCACCGCGTGCACCTGCAATTGCTTGAGCTGATCGGCGATCAGCCGCGCATGGGGCACCAGCGACAATGCCATCGCCGTGGGCTGGGGTTCGCGATGACTGCGGTCGAACAACGCATATCCGAGTTCCGCCTCCAGATTGCCGATGGCCATGCTCACCGCCGACGGGACTTTGCCCAATGCCCTGGCCGCGGCGGAAAAAGAGCCGCGCTCGATCACGGTGAGAAACAGCTCGATGCTTTCACTGTTGAAATTCACTTCGCACACCTATCAATAAAACTGAAAGCTACTGACTTTTTCTGTCACCTCCATTGAAGCTATCTTTCGTCGCCTTCGCCAGCCCCACTGGCGACAAGTCGCAAGAAAGAGGCAATTCCCCATGCAAGGCGTCAAACGCAAACTGGTCTATGTGTCGCTCTATGAAGTGATCGGCATGACCTTCTCGGCCCTCGGCCTGACCCTGTTGTCCGGCACGTCGCCCGGCAGCACCGGCCCGCTGGCGGTGATCATCACCACCATCGCTGTGACCTGGAATTTCATCTACACCTCGCTGTTCGAGCGCTGGGAAAGCCGCCAGGTGTCACGCACCCGCACGGTGAAACGG
The DNA here is from genome assembly GCF_025447595.1 of Pseudomonas koreensis. Taxonomy (GTDB): domain Bacteria; phylum Pseudomonadota; class Gammaproteobacteria; order Pseudomonadales; family Pseudomonadaceae; genus Aquipseudomonas; species Aquipseudomonas koreensis_H. Next base: position 36,616 of record NZ_JAOEJU010000014.1, read on the forward strand.
CGCATCGCCCACGCCGTCGGCTTTCAGCTGACACTGATCGTGTTTCTGATTCCGCTGATCGCCTGGTGGATGAACATCAGTCTGGTGCAGGCCTTTCTGCTGGATCTGGCACTGATCGTGTTCATCCCTTGCTACACCTTCGCGTTCAACTGGCTGTTCGATAAGGTGTTCGGCCTTCCGGCCTCGGCATTACCGGATCCACAGCCCGCGACATAAATCGTTAATAGGTAAGCAGATATTGCAAGAAATCGGCGGTTTTCCCGTGCCAACCGCCGATATAAACAATCCTTGATTTCCGATAGCAGGCTAAGCTTTTCCATCAATAAAAAATGGATCAGCCCATGACTGCACACACCCCCGCCGCGCAACGCGACGGCATCGACCCGATACGCGCCGCCGAGATTTCCGCCCGCATCGACCGCCTCCCGGCAGTCGCCACGATCTGGCGGCTGGTGGCGCTGCTGTCGATCGGTGGTTTCTTCGAACTCTACGACCTGTTCCAGACCGCCTATATCAGCCCCGGGCTGATCCGCGACGGCATCTTCGCCACCGGCAATCAGGGCGTGTTCGGTTTCTCCGATCAGGCCGCGTTCGCCTCGGCGACGTTCCTCGGTCTGTTTCTCGGCGCGAGCCTGCTGAGCCCGATGGCGGATCGGTTTGGACGGCGCGCGATCTTCACTTTCGCGCTGGTCTGGTACACCGTGGCCACGGTGCTAATGGGCGTGCAGAGTTCGGCGCTGGGGATCATCTGCATGCGTTTCCTGGTGGGCATCGGCCTCGGCATCGAGCTGGTGACCATCGACGCCTACCTCTCGGAACTGGTGCCCAAACGCATGCGCAGTTCGGCGTTCGCTTTCGCGTTTTTTGTGCAGTTTTTGTCGGTGCCGGCGGTGGCACTGATGTCCTGGTGGCTGGTGCCGCAGGCGCCGTTCGGGGTGTCCGGCTGGCGTTGGGTGGTGCTGGCGAGTGCGGTGTTTGCGCTGTTCATCTGGTGGCTGCGCAAACGTCTGCCGGAGTCGCCTCGCTGGTTGGCGCAGCACGGCCGTTTCGATGAGGCGAACCGGATTCTCGATAACATCGAGGCGCGCTGCGAGAAAGATCACCGCCAGCCACTGGACGCGCCGGAAGCCGTGGCTGTCGACGTCGAAGGCAAGGGCCGTTTCGCCGACATCTGGCAACCGCCCTACCGCCGCCGCGCACTGATGCTGATCGTCTTCCACATCTTCCAGGCCATCGGTTTCTTCGGCTTCGGCAACTGGTTGCCGGCGCTGCTTTCCGGTCAGGGCGTGAGTGTCACTCACAGCCTGATGTACGCGTTCATCATCACCCTCGCCTACCCGCTCGGGCCGCTGCTGTTCGTGAAATTCGCCAACCGTTTCGAGAACAAGTGGCAGATCGTCGGCTCGGCTCTCGGCGCCATGACCTTCGGCACCTTGTTCGCGTTGCAGACCAGCGCCTTCGGCCTCATCTTCTGCGGTGTGATGATCACCTTCTGTAACGCCTGGCTGAGCTTCAGCTATCACTCCTATCAGAGCGAACTGTTCCCCACCAATATCCGCGCCCGGGCGGTAGGGTTCTGCTATTCGTTCAGTCGATTGTCGACGGTGTTCAGCAGCCTGTTGATCGGTTTGTTCCTCGATCATTTCGGCACACCGGGTGTATTGGCGTTCATCGTCGCCAGCATGTTGATCGTGATGCTGACCATCGGCTACTTCGGCCCCCGCACACGTAACCTGGCGCTGGAAAACATTGCCCATCGTTGACAGGCAACGGTCATCCTCTGCCGCCCTCCGGCAAGGGATGACCGCTTCATCTGGTTATGCTTGAACTCAAGTCACTGAAATCAAACGACATCTTAGAAAGGCACGATATTTGCTGCCGTAGGGCTGACAGTCATTACCTACAGGTTTACCCATCATGTTGGTCAGTGCAAAACAACAGCAAATCATCCATCTGCCCAAGCACCTGAATGATGATGCAACCACCACCGCCGCTGCCGGCCTGCAAGGCGGGTTGCATGGCGCAATGCTGCAAACCCTGCAAGCCCAGACCCAGGCGCAAACCGCTGAAGCCACCGCCAAGGCGCAAGAGTCGGCCACCCAGCTCGCCACTCAGCAAGTCAGCGAAGCCACGCGCATCAGCGACAACGTCGACGAAGCCTTTGCCAAGACCCGTGTCGCCCTGCAAACCTCCGACACTTCGCCGACCAAATCCTCAGGTTCATCGGCCCTGGACGAGTTCAAGGACTACATGAGCAAAACGCCGGAACAGCGTCTGCGCGACAGTATCCTGAAAGAGATGGGCCTGACCGAGGACGACATCAAAGCCATGCCGCCGGAGAAACAACTGGCCATCGGCAAAGAAATCGCCGAGCGCCTGCAGGACAAGATGAAGCTGGCCGAAGCCGAGAAGCAGAACAAACAAGACGCCAACTCGGCGAAGATCAGCGACGAGTCGGCAGACAAGTTCCTCGCCGCACTCTGACTGCTGCCGCTTGTATCGGATTAAACACTGACACCTGTGGGAGCGGGCTTGCCCGCGATAGCGGTGGTCCAATCAACACTAATGTTGAATGTGCTGACGCCATCGCGGGCAAGCCCGCTCCCACAAGTTTTCGGATGTTGCGTAAAGTCAGTTCAACTGCAACGTCTCGTTGAACTGGCTGATCGCATCCACCACATGCCGCGAGCCCTGCTGAATCTCGCGGATCGCGTCCCCCGCCTCGTTCGCCAGTTCCACCCCGAGCCCGGTGCGGCTCAGGCTCGACTGCATGCTCGACACTGCACTCAATGACAGCTCATGGTTCTTGCGCACCACATCGACAATTTCCAGGGTCGCCTGACTGGTCCGCGCCGCGAGGCTACGCACTTCGTCCGCCACCACCGCAAAACCGCGTCCGTGCTCACCCGCCCGCGCCGCTTCGATGGCCGCGTTGAGCGCCAGCAGGTTGGTCTGGTCGGCGATCCCGCGAATGGTCTGGACGATGGTGCCGATGATGTCCGACTGCTTGCTGACCGCATCGATGCTCAGCGCCGCTTCGTTGAGGTCGCGGGAAATGTCCTGAATGATCTGCACCGTTTGCTGCACGACCTGTGAGCCTTTTTGCGCACAGGCGTCGTTTTGTACCGAAGTGCTGTGGGCCGATTCCGCAGCAGTCTGCAAGGTGGTCATCTGGTGAGTGATATCGCTGGCAAACTTCACCACTTTGTACAACCGGCCCTTGGCGTCGAACAGCGGGTTGTACGAGGCTTCCAGATAAACCGTCTGCCCGGACTTGTTCTTGCGCTCGAACCGGTGCGAGTGATATTCGCCGCGATTGAGCGAAGCCCAGAACGCCTTGTACTGCGCGGACTCGGCTTCGACCCGGTGACAGAACAGACTGTGGTGATGGCCGACGATTTCGTTGAGCGAGTACTGCATGGTGTTAAGGAAGTTTTCGTTGGCGCTGATCACATTGCCTTCCGGAGTGAATTCGATCACTGCCATCGAGCGACCGATCGCGGCCAGCATGCTTTCCTCTTCGTGCTCCTTGTTCACCCTCGCCGTGATATCCGAAGCCACTTTGATCACGCTCCGGACTTGTTTGTCCGGGCCATACACCGGCATGTAACTGGCTTCGAGCCAGATCTCCTGACCGCGCTTGTTCAAGCGCAGGAATGTCCCGCTGAGCGGTTCACCACGGGCCAGGTCACGCCACAACCTGGCGTATTCCTCGCTGCGGTAGAACGCTTCTTCACAAAAGATCCGGTGATGTTTGCCACGCACTTCTTCGGCGCTGTAGCCCATGGTCTTGCAGAAATTGTCATTGGCATCCAGAACGATGCCGTCAGGGGTGAACTCGATCATCGCCATCGAACGGCTGATCGCCGCCAACTTCGCATTGGCTTCAGTCAATGCACAACTGAAGCGCTCGATTTCCTGCAGGTCAGCCTTGTGATGTAGGTTGAACATGTTTCTATCACCTTCCGCGCGGTTCTTTGATTTGATGAAAGTTCAGGTCTTTCAGAATCCACCACTACGTTCCATGGAACAGGCACACGCATTCCTCCAGGGGAGGAAGTTGTCAGGTGATAAACGATGGTCAATCGGAGAGTCCGTGCAGCAACGCTCTAATCAAGACATCCTTCTCTTGATAGCCCGCAGGCGGGCCATTCCTAACGTGTAGAAGAACTTCCATTTAAAAACAGCTCCTTGTCGGTCAAGTGTCGGTGCCTTGAATTGCGCACTCTGGCAGCTTTGAAATCGGTAACCGCTAGCGGTCGAAGCGCATTGGGTCGCGTTCGACATAGTTAGTTATGAATGAGCATAGACAGCACAAGGCCTTGCGCAAGGCCACTAGTCGGCCAGCACTGAGGGAATTCGGACAGGAAGCGGACGAGAAACGGTTCAGCGAATTCGGCTTGTTTGATCTATCGCTTTCGCGAGCAGGCTCGCTCCCACAGGGTCCTGCGCAATATTCAAAGTGGCGCAACACCTGTGGGAGCGAGCCTGCTCGCGAAGACGGAGTAACAGCCGCTACAGGAATATCAGGAATAATTACAGACTGCCGCTCACCTTGTTCGCCACCTCTCCCGGCACCCAGGGACTCCACACTTGCGGTTGATCGCGCAGAAACGCTTCGGCCACCTGACGTGGTTGCTGGCGCTTCTCGCTCATCCCGGCCAGGGTCTGGTTCAGCAGATCAATCGGCAAATCGACTTTCTCAAAGAACGTCACCAACTCCGGGTACTGCGCCTTGAACGGCGCCGACACACCAATCGCCAGGCTCGCCGGCATCGAGCGCGTGCCTTTCGGATTGGGATTGTTGGCATCGGCCAGGGTTTTCCAGGCTTCGGCATCGAACGGCGGCTCTTCCAGCTTCACCAGTTTGAAGCGACCGAGCAGCGGCGTCGGCGACCAGTAGTAGAACAGCACCGGTTTGCCGCGCTTGATCGACGACGCCACCTCGGCATCCAGCGCCGCGCCGGAGCCGGTGCGGAAGTTGACGAAGCTGTCGTTCAGCGCATAGGCCTTGAGCTTCTGGCTGTTGACGATTTCCGAAGTCCAGCCGGTCGGGCTGTTGAGGAAACGCCCACGGCTCGGGTCTTCCGGGTCCTTGAACACGTCCTTGTAGCGCGGCAGGTCGGCCACAGATTTAAGCTCCGGCGCCAGCGGTTTGATCCCGCGCTCCGGGTCGCCCTTGATCACGTATTCCGGCACCCACCAGCCTTCGGTGGCGCCCTTCACGGTGTCGCCGAGGCCGAACACCTTGCCCTCGGCGGCAGCCTTGACCCACGCCGGACTGCGCCCGGCCCACTCTTCGCCGATCACTTGAATATCGTTTTTCGCCAGCGCCGCTTCGAGGCTGACGGTGCTGCCCGGCAGCGTATCGGTCGGGTAGCCGTAGCCTTTTTCGACGATCAGACGCAGCACTTCGGTGATGAAACTGCCGCTTTCCCAGGTGATGTCGCCGAAGTGGATCGGCGCTTTTGTTTCCGAGGCGACAACATGCCCGGCAGTCAGGGTCAGGGCCAGCAGCGAACTGCCGAGCAGGGTTTTGATCGATCTCATGCGGACCTCTTGTTCTGGGAGGAAATCAGGGTTTGGTTGGCGCTGTGGCGGTTGCAAAGGGCCTGGGAGCGGGTCATGTACATGCTCACCGAACGCTGGGAGATGCCCAGTTCGGCAGCGATTTGCGGGTAGGTCAGGCCGTCGATGCGGGCCAGCAGAAAGGTCGAGCGCACCTTGCCCGGCAGGCGCTGGAGCGTCCGGTCCAGTTGCTTGAGGCTCTGCGACAGGTCGGCGAGTTCTTCGGGAGACGGCGCGTGATCGAGGTCGCCCTGTTGCAATTGATGCAGATGCCGACGCTCCAGATCGCCCCGCCGCCAGCGCTCATACAGCAGGCGTTGGGCGATGGTGGTGAGCAACGCGCGGGGTTCGCGAATGGCGGTCAGCCCCGGCGCTTCGAGCAGTTGCGCGAAGGTTTCGGCGGCAATGTCTTCGGCGGTGGCCGCATCATTCGATTGCCGACGCAGACGTGTGCACAACCACTGGTAATGGTCGCGAAACAACGTGTTCACATGATTGCAATGGGATGAGTCGGCGCCGGACATGGGGGCTCCTTGGTAAAGGGTCGCTGAATGTCCGGTCGTCCGGTGGCGCGATCCTAGCAAGGTGCCTTATGCGTTAAAAATACTTAAAAAGAATTTTTATATTCCATTAGTGAATTACAAGAAGTCGCTAGCGCAAGCGGACATAACCCAGTTCCTCGGCCTCGCGCTGGTAATCCAGCAGAACGAGGTAATCGCTTTCGCTGGCGGGCAGCACTTCGGACAAGCCGAGGATGCGGGCCACCTCGGGCAAGTCTTGAAGGCTGCGGTTCATGGCCCGGCGCAGGTGTTCGATCTGCTGGTCCGTCGTGCTGGCCGCAGTGATGAAGGGTAAGGTCGGGCTGAACGCACTGCGCGCCACCACCCTCAATCCGCTGACCTCTGCGGTGGCGTACTGCGCCAGATACGCAAAGGTCACGCTGTCGATGGCCGCCAGATCGGCAAGGTCTTCACGCAACCAGCGCAGGCTTTCGCGATGACCGCCACTGATGCCGACCGAAGCGAAAAACCGGCCGTCCCGGTGCAACGGCGCCAGACGCTGACGCAACAGGTTCATGCCGCTGTTGGAGTCTTCGCTGTTGATCACCCCGCGACTGTCGAAGAACTCCGCCAGATTGCGACGCCGATCATCGGTGCGGGCGAGGATCAGGCTGCAATGATTGCCGGCGCTGGCGTCCGGCAATTCGTAGCGCGGACGGCCGACAATCCTGACCTGCCCGCGTAGAGCGGTCATCAGTGGATAGCCGCAAGTCTGGGTCAGCAACAACTCAGGTGAGCGCCAGAGTTCAAGCAACGACAAGCCGTCGGCATCGAGCCGCGAACGGCCGAGGTGTTCGAGGATCCGCGCCAGCCACTGCTCATTCGCCGCGCGAATCGGCTCGGGTGCGATGTACATCAACAGCTCTGCGTAACCTGACGTCATGCTGGCCTCAAATAAACGGATGCTGCGGGCTGTCGATCGGCTTGATGCCGTGCCGGCGCCACAATTGTCCATAACCTTGCACCAGAAATCCGCCGCTGCGCGCCACCCATTGCTCCCGGCGCATGCGGTAGGCCTCGGGCAAGTCGTACCACGAAAGCTTCGGCAAATCGTGGTGCACCAGATGGAAATTCAGGTTCAGGAACAGCCAGCGCCACGGCCATCCGGCTTCGTTGAGCACCGTGCGCTGCTCCGGTTGCGTGTGCGGCCGGTGTTCATAGTAGGAGCGAACCATCGCGATCGACAGCGACGGGACGCTGATCAGAAACAGGTAATGCCAGATCGGTAACACGCTGTAGCGGGCGATGAAAAACAGCATCAGCACGGTCAGCGCGCCGTGGGTCAGCCACATCAGCCAGGCCTGGCGCTCGCCGTTTTTCAGGCGTTGCAGTTCTTCGCCGGCCAGCGCCAGCAACGCCAGCGGTGCGCCAAGAACGAATCGGCCCAATACGGTTTTGTTCAGCCAGTGCAGGCTGCGCTCAAACAGCGAACTGCCCTGCCAGCGTTCGGCGCTCAGGTAACGGCTCTCGGGATCGACACCGGGAATCGTAAGGTCTTCATCGCGATGGTGCTGCAAATGGCTGTCGCGATAGAGCGTGTAGGGATACCACACGGCGAACGGTGCATAACCGAGGAATTTGTTGACGAAGGTCCAGCGGGTCGGATGGCCGTGAAGCAGTTCGTGCTGCACCGACAGCCACAGCACCAGCAACGGAATCAGCAGCAGCGTGCTCCACCAGATACCGAGCCATTCGCTGCCCAGCACAATCGCGAACCAGCCGCCGTACACGCCGATCAGCAGCAGCCAGGTCGGCCACTCGGTGCGGGCGGTGAAGCGCTGGCGCAGAGTTTCGATTTGCTGACGATGCTGATCGTCAAAGTAATGGGCCATGGCGTTGCTCGGAAAAGGAGTCCATTCCTTCTGTGCAACGACAACGGAGATTCTTGCAGTTTATTTTTGCAGGCTGTTTTCAAGGACAAGACAGGAGCCCGGATCCGGGCTCCTGAACGGCGTGATCAATGGCCAAAGATGTCGACTTTTTTCGCCCTTTTCTCGTGACGCTTCTCGATGGCGGTCTTGGCCGGTTTCTTCTTCGCAGCTTTCTTCGCATCCATACCTTTGGACATGATGCGTACTCCACTCAGAGGGAATGTGAGATCAGGTATACACCTATCCCGGCGGGCACGTTGTTTTATAATCCGCGACTTTTTCACCGGCAGTCCGATTCATGACCGACATCCGTTACAGCCAGCTCGACGACCTGTCCTGGCCCTTGATGAACAAGTTCTACCGCCAGCATCAATCGTCGATGAAAGCGGTGCGCGAGGCGCAATTGTGGGTGGCACGGCGGGAGGAAATCGTGGCGGCGCTGTGTCTGCGGCCGGTGTCTGGCGGGCATTGGTTGACCGGGTTGTTTGTCGATCCGGCCTGCCGCGAGCAAGGCATTGCCGCGCAGTTGATCGCCGAAGCGGTGAAGGGCGTCGAGGCGCCGGTGTGGCTGTTCTGCCATCCGGACTTGCGTGGTTTCTACGAACGACGCGGCTTCACTTTCAACCCCACCCTGCCCCAGGCCATGGCCGAGCGCTTGAGCCGTTATGCGCGGAGCAAGCCGATGATTGCCATGGAGCTTTTTGAAAGCCGGTGATCCCCCTGTGGGAGCGAGCTTGCTCGCGAATGCGGTCCATCAGCTGCGAATAAATTGACTGACATTCCGCTATCGTCGGAACGCCGCCCGGAGCAAGCTCGCTCCCACAGGTTCAGTCGTCAGTGTTGGGATCGAGGTCCGGAAACATCACTTCGGTGAAACCGAACTTGCTGAAATCGGTAATGCGCGACGGGTACAGGCGCCCGATCAGGTGATCGCATTCATGCTGCACCACCCGTGCATGGAACCCCGAGGCCATGCGCACAATCGGCTCGCCCTTGGGGTCGACGCCTTCGTAACGGATCTGCTGGTAACGATCCACCGCGCCACGCAGGCCGGGCACCGACAGGCAACCTTCAAAACCCTCTTCCATCAGCGGACTGAGCGGCGTGATCAACGGATTGATCAGGATCGTCTGCGGCACGGCTTCGGCGTCCGGGTAACGCTCGCTGTGCTCGAAACCGAAGATCACCAGTTGCAGGTCGACACCGATCTGCGGCGCGGCCAGGCCAACACCGCCGACGCTTTCCATGGTCTGGAACATGTCGTCGATCAGTTGCCACAGTTCCGGGCTGTCGAGCATTTCGTCGGGTACTGGCGGGGCGATGCGCAGCAGGCGTTCATCGCCCATCTTCAGGATTTCACGGATCATGATCAGGCTTCGTCAGTGTCCGGTTTGAGCGAGTGATCGCGCCCGAGGCCGGAAACGTGTTGTTTGGGATGTTCATCGAGTTCGCCGGGGACTTTCTCGCCCGGATCCTTGCCCTCGCTGGACATGTGTTCGATCACCGCATTCATCTCCGCACCGAGCAACAACACGGCGGCGGAAATGTAGAAATACAGCAACAGCACGATGATCGCACCGATGCTGCCATACATGGCGTTGTAGTTGGCGAATGTCTTGACGTAGAACGCGAAGCCCAGAGACGCGATGATCCACACCACCACCGCCAGCACCGAGCCCGGCGTGATGAAGCGAAACTCCTGTTTCACGTCTGGCATCACGTAGTAGATCACAGCCACGGCAACCATCATCAGGATCACGATCACCGGCCAGCGGGCGATCGTCCACACCGTAACAATGAAGTCCTCCAGCCCGACCTGGCCAGCGATCCAGCCCATCACCTGCGGCCCCAGCACCATCAGTGCGGCGGCGGCCAGCAACATGCCGGCGATGCCGACGGTATAGAAAATCGATAGCGGGAAGCGCTTCCAGATGGGCCGCCCCTCAACCACGTCATAGGCGGCGTTCATCGCGCTCATCATCAGGCGCACGCCGGCGGACGCGGTGTACAAGGCAATGACGATACCCACCGAAAGCAGGCCGCCCTTGGATTGCTGCAGTTGATCGATCACCGGGTTGACCTGCTCCAGCGCCTGGGGCGGCAGGACCAGCTCAGATTGCAGGCGCAGCCAGGAGAAGAAGTCCGGCAGGTGCAGGAAGCCGATCAGGGCAATCAGGAACAGGATGAACGGGAACAGCGAGAACAGCATCTGGTAGGCCAGTGCCGAGGCATAGGTCGACATCTCGTCTTCCATGAACTCGGTGACGGTGCGCACGATGACCCGGTGCAGGGGCAGACCTTTCATGTCGGGGAAAATCATTCGCGTCTCCTTTCGCCGCAAAACAGGTTGAAGTCGTGGCGACTCAGGGGCCGTTTTTCTCTCATCAAAGTAGCTTACCTGGCGACTTTGAAACACTGGGATCCGTGACTTGATGTGAACAGGATACAGAAACGGCCATCCTTGGATGGCCGGTTCGCTGTTTCGTTCAAGGCTCGATCAAGCCTTGTCGACGCCTTTCTTGATCGCATCCTTGGCTTTGCCCACCGCCTGCTGGGCCTCACCTTTCTTTTCCTGCAGTTTGCCTTCGGCTTGCAGCTTCTGGTTGTCGGTGGCCTTGCCGACACCTTGCTTGACGTTGCCGACCGCTTCATTGGCCATGCCTTTCACTTTATCGCTCGTGCTACCCATGGTGATTCTCCTTGGAACATTAACGGGGAAAGTCAGTACGTAATGATTGACTGGCCCGGTTTGCGCCAAGTTTCATTTATTTTCGGGGCTTCATTTCGTCGCGGCGTGCAGGTTGGGCTTTATGTTTGCGAGCGTACCCCCGAGAATGCCCACCATAAGGGCGCCATGCGCCACAGATCCGATCCCGCAGGAATGTTATGAAACTCGATAAAAAGCAGGCCATCGCCCGTCGCAACCAGGAACTGGGCGGTGCCGTGCTCGGCACCAACAACTGCCACTTCGCCGAACTGAACCGCAACCGCAACATCTGGTGGTTCGACTTGCCGGTGTCGCGCCTGGCGATCGGTCAGTACGAGTGGATTCACCTGTTGATGCACACCCCGGCCACCGACGAACTGCTGCACCTGAAAGTGCCGACCGTGTTCCTGCGCGAAAAACTCGAAGGCCTGGTGATCCGCAACGAAGGCAAGCGCAAAGCAGCCCTGAGCTTGGAACTGAGCGCCGACAAGGACTCGTATCTGCAGGACATGCGCCCGGCGGGCACCAATGTGAACTTCGCGCCGTTCCGCCAGTAAACCTTCTACGCTGACCGACGCTGATCGTTCCCACGCTGCGTGGGAACGATCAAAGCGCTGAAGCCCTGCACCAACAAAAAGCCCCGCATCTGCGGGGCTTTGTTTTATGCGGCGCTTTTCGCCTTGATCTTCTTCAGCTCTTCGTCGCGCAGTTCGCGACGCAGGATCTTGCCGACGTTGGTGGTCGGCAGCGCATCGCGGAACTCCACCGAACGCGGCACCTTGTAGCCGGTGACGTTGGCGCGCATGTGCTCCATCACCTGTTCCTTGGTCAGCGTGACGCCCGGTTTGGCGACGATGAAGATCTTGATCGCCTCGCCGGATTTTTCGTCCGGAATACCGATGGCCGCGCACTGCAACACGCCCGGCAAGGCCGCCAGCACGTCTTCCAGCTCGTTCGGGTACACGTTGAAACCGGAGACCAGAATCATGTCTTTCTTGCGATCGACGATGCGCATGTAGCCGTCCGGCTGGATCAGCGCGATGTCACCGGTCTTCAGCCAGCCTTCGCTGTCGAGCATCTCGTCGGTGGCTTCCTGACGCTGCCAGTAACCCTTCATCACTTGCGGGCCCTTGACGCACAGCTCACCGATTTCACCCAGCGGCTGCTCGACACCGGCATCGTCGATGACTTTGCACAGGGTCGATGGCACCGGAATGCCGATGGTGCCGATCTGGATGTTCTGGATCGGGTTGACCGTGGCCACCGGGCTGGTTTCGGTCATGCCGTAACCTTCGCAGATCGGGCAACCGGTGACTGCTTTCCAGCGCTCGGCCGCGGCCAGTTGCAGGGCCATGCCGCCGGACAGGGTGACTTTCAGCGCCGAGAAATCCAGCTTGCGGAAACCTTCGTTGTTGCACAGGGCCACGAACAGCGTGTTGAGGCCGACGAAACCGCTGAACTTCCACTTCGACAGTTCCTTGACCATCGCCGGCAGGTCGCGCGGGTTGCTGATCAGGATGTTGTGGTTGCCGATCAGCATCATCGCCATGCAATGAAAGGTGAACGCATAGATGTGATACAGCGGCAGCGGGGTGATCAGGATCTCGCAACCTTCATTGAGGTTGGAGCCCATCAGCGCCTTGCACTGCAGCATGTTGGCGACAAGGTTGCGATGGGTGAGCATCGCGCCCTTGGCCACGCCGGTGGTGCCGCCGGTGTATTGCAGCACTGCGACATCGCCGCTGTCCGGGTTGGCTTCGGCAACCGGCTGACCCTGGCCCTTGCTCAGCACGTCGTTGAACTTGACGGCTTTTGGCAGGTGATAGGCCGGGACCATTTTCTTCACGTACTTGATGACGCTGTTGATCAGCAGGCGCTTGATCGGCGGCAGCAAGTCTGCGACTTCGGTGACGATGACGTGTTTGACGCCGGTTTTCGGCACCACGGCTTCGGCCAGGTGCGCCATGTTCGCCAGGCACACCAGCGCCTTGGCACCCGAGTCGTTGAATTGGTGTTCCATTTCCCGCGCGGTGTACAGCGGGTTGGTATTGACCACGATCAGCCCGGCACGGATGGCACCGAAGACGGCGACCGGGTACTGCAACACATTGGGCAGTTGCACGGCGATTCGATCACCGGGCTGCAAATCGGTATGCTGTTGCAGATAAGCGGCAAACGCACCGGACAATTCGTACAGTTCACCGTAGGTGATGGTCTTGCCCAGGTTGCTGAACGCCGGTTTGTCGGCGAAGCGTTGGCAGGATTGCTTCAACACTGCCTGAATATTCGGGTACTCGTCTGGATTGATGTCGGCAGCAATTCCAGCGGGGTACTTATCCTTCCAAAAGTCTTCGATCATGGAAGCCCACTCCTCAGCAACGCGAATTCAGCACCGCATTTGATGCGATTATTATTGGTGTTTGTTTATTGGTGAGTCTGGCTTTTTACAAGGCCGAGAAGTCACAAAGCGCGCCGAGAGTAGCAGCTTTGCCAAGGGTCGACTAGAGCCAAAAGCGGCCCCTACAGTCATTTTCATGACTCAAGAACTACTGGCAGTCATTTTAGAGCAAAAATCCTATAACACCTTGAAAGTCCCGGTTTTCGGGGTCCTGAAACAAAAATCGCGAGCAGGCTCGCTCCCACAGGATCATCGATAACCCTGTGGGAGCGAGCCTGCTCGCGATTGCGCTAAGCGCGGTCTATTTATGCGATATCGCGCAACTCCCTCCGCAGGATTTTCCCGACAGGCGTCATCGGCAACGACTCACGCAGCACAATGTGTTTCGGCACCTTGTACGCCGTGAAATTCTCTTTGCAGTAGGCCTTCAGCTCTTCCAGGCTCACGCCGGTTTCCCGCGCCACCACAAACAACTTTACCGCCTCGCCGGAACGTTCGTCCGGCACGCCGATCACCGCGCAGTTGGCGACTTTCGGGTGAGCCATCACCACGTCTTCGATTTCATTCGGGTACACGTTGAAACCGGAGACGATGATCATGTCTTTCTTGCGGTCGACAATACGCACGAACCCGTCCGGATCGATCACCGCGATGTCGCCGGACTTGAACCAGCCCTCGGCATCCAGCACCTCGGCCGTGGCCTCGGGTTTCTGCCAGTAGCCCTTCATGATCTGCGGGCCCTTGATGCACAGCTCACCGCGCTCGCCCAGAGGCTGCTCGACGCCATCGTCATTGATGACTTTCAACCGGGTGCCTGGCACCGGCAGACCGACCGTGCCGATCCGCGACAGCTCGCCATACGGGTTGGTGCAGGCCACCGGCGAGGTTTCGGTCAGGCCATAGCCTTCGGTGATCCGGCAACCGGTGATCTGCTCCCAACGCTCGGCGGTGGCCTTGACCAGCGCAGTACCGCCGGAGTTGGTGAGCTTGAGGGTGGAGAAATCCAGGGTCTTGAAGTCCGGATGATCCATCAGCGCGACAAACAGCGTGTTGAGCCCCAGCAGCGCCGAGAACTTCCAGTTCTTCAGCTCCTTGATGAAGCCGCCGATGTCACGCGGGTTGGTGATCAGCACGTTGTGGTTGCCCGACACCATCATGCACATGCAATTCGCGGTGAAGGCATAGATGTGGTACAGCGGCAGCGGCGCGATCATCACTTCCTGACCTTCGCGCAGCAGCGGCTGGCCGTCGCTGCCGAACTGGCCGAGACAGGCGCGCACCTGCTGCATGTTGGCAACCAGATTGCCGTGGGTGAGCATCGCGCCCTTGGCCAGGCCGGTGGTGCCGCCGGTGTATTGCAGGACAGCGATGTCGTCCAGACCGACCTTCAGTGGCTTGATGCCCAGGCCCCGGCCCATGCGCAACGCGCTTTTGAAGGAAATCGCCTGGGGCAGCGAGTACGCCGGGACCATTTTCTTCACTTTGCTGACCACGGTGTTGACCAGCCAGCCCTTGGCGGTGGGCATCAGGTCACCCATCTTCGCTTCGATCAGGTATTGAATGTCGGTGTCCGGCAGCACTTCCTGAACCTTCTGGCCGAACATGTTCAGGTACACCAGCGCCCGGGCGCCGGAGTCCTTGAACTGGTGACGCATCTCGCGCGCGGTGTACAGCGGGTTGGTGTTGACCACGATCAGCCCGGCACGGAGGGCACCGAACACGGCAATCGGATAATGCAGGACGTTGGGCATCTGCACCGCGATGCGATCCCCCGGTGCCAGATCGGTGTGGGCTTGCAGATAACCGGCGAACGCGGCGCTCTGGCGCTCCAGCTCGGCGTAGGTCAGGGTCACGCCCATGTTGCTGAACGCCGGGCGATCAGCGAATTTCTTGCAGGAACGCTCGAACACCTCGATCACCGACTTGAATTCACCCGCGTCGATGTCCAGGGGTACGCCCGCCGGGCGTTTGTCATTCCAGAAATCAGGTTGCATTGTTCTTGTCCTCTTTACCTGAGCCGATCCGGGGCCGCTTCGCTGTCATTTCTTTCTGTCCCTGAAAAAGCCGAGAGCAAAAAGCGGGGCTTCACGGACACTAGCAGCTATGGTCAATCAGGCAAATATGGGCAAGGTCGTCATTGATCGTGTGAATCTTCCTGCCGTGGCGTGAGCAGATCGGACGCGCTATACAATGCAACCTCTGCAAGACGCTTGAGCAAAAACAGGCCGCAAAAGGAATCGCCATGATCCACGACACCTTCTGGCTGGACGCGAGTGACCGCAGCCGCCTCTTCGTCAACCAGTGGCTGCCGAACGCGCCGCTGAAGGCGGTGATTCTGCTGGCCCACGGCATGGCGGAACACAGCGCCCGTTACGCACGACTGGCAGAAGCGTTCTGCGCCGAAGGCTACGGTGTGTACGCACCCGATCAGCGCGGCCATGGCAAAACTGCCGATCATGGGACGCTCGGGCATTTCGCCGATGACGATGGCTGGTGCAAGGTGGTTGGCGATATCGCGAGCCTCAACCAGTTCCTGGGCCAGCGTCATCCGAGGGTGCCGATCGTGCTGCTCGGGCACAGCATGGGCAGTTACATTGCCCAGGCTTATTTACTGCATCACAGCGCCAGCCTGCATGGTGCGATTCTCAGCGGCTCGAATTTCCAGCCGGTTGCGCTGTACCGAGCGGCCCGGCAGATCGCCCGTTTCGAAAAGCTGCGCCAGGGCGCCAAAGGCCGCAGCGCACTGATCGAATGGCTGTCGTTCGGCTCGTTCAACAATAAATTCAAACCGGCGCGCACCGCGTTCGACTGGCTGAGTCGCGACCCGGCCGAGGTCGACAAGTACGCCACCGACCCGCTGTGTGGCTTTCGCTGCACCAATCAACTGTGGATCGACCTGCTCGGCGGGTTGCAGCAAATCAGCAAAGCGTCCAATCTCGCCCAGATCGATCCGGGCCTGCCGCTGCTGGTGATCGGCGGCGAATGTGATCCGGTGAGCGAAGGCAAGCGTCTGACTGATCTGGCCAACGCCTTGCGCGCGGCCGGCAGCCAGAACCTGCAACTCAAGATCTACCCGCAGGCGCGGCACGAATTGTTCAACGAGAGCAACCGCGACGAAGTGACCGCCGATGTACTGGCCTGGATCGACCAGGCCCTGAGCCATCGCCGGCCGCACCGCAGCGAATAATTTTTTGTGGATTCATTTCATCCGTCACAGGAATTCAGACCCATGACCCAGGTTACCAACATCCCTTACGAAGCCCTCGAAGTGGGCCAGACCGCGAGCTACAGCAAGACTGTCGAGGAACGCGACATTCAGCTGTTCGCCGCGATGTCCGGTGACCACAACCCGGTACACCTGGACGCCGAGTTCGCCGCTGCCAGCATGTTCAAGGAACGCATCGCCCACGGCATGTTCAGCGGCGCGCTGATCAGTGCGGCAGTGGCTTGCGAGCTGCCTGGGCCGGGCACTATCTATATTGGCCAGCAGATGAGTTTCCAGAAGCCGGTGAAGATTGGCGACACCCTGACCGTGCGCCTGGAAATCCTCGAGAAACTGCCGAAATTCCGTGTGCGCATTGCCACTCGCGTGTTCAACCAGCGCGATGAGCTGGTGGTGGACGGCGAGGCCGAGATCCTGGCGCCGCGCAAGCAACAGACCGTTACCCTGCCGACCTTGCCGGCCATCAGCATCGGCTGATCGTCCTCGGTTAAATCCGGACACAAAAAAACGCCAGACCATCTGGCGTTTTTTTGTGGGCCTCGAACGCTTACGAGCGTGCGCGAGCCTGGTTACGCAGTGCCTTCACCTGATCGTGATTGCGTTGCACGCCGTGGTACTGGCGTTCGACCAGATCACGAATGCCGACCAGGTTGTGCTTGTTGATCTTCTCGATCGCTTCACGGTAAGCCTTCAGGGCGTGATCTTCACCGCGCTCGGCTTCGTTGAGCACGGCTTCTTCGTCCTTGCCGGTGAACATGGCTTTGACGTCGACCCAGCGACGGTGCAAATCACCGCTGACACTGGTCGAGGTTTCCGGATCGCCGCCCATCGAACGCACCGCCGCTTGCAACTCGGCCGCCGCAGTGGCGCAGTCAGCAGAGCGGGTTACGAACAGGGTTTTCAGTTCCGGATGCTTGATGTCTTCAGCGCAGGTCTTGAACCCTTCCTGACCGTCCTTGCTGGTTTCGATCAGGTCGTTGAGGACGGAGATGGCTTCTTTATTCATGTCAGTCATTTTTCAATTCCTTGCGTGGGTGAAAGATGCAAGGAGTGTTGCAGCGGTCGTGCCAGCTTCTCTCAAAGAATTTAATCTTTAATTTTCAATAAGTTACAAATACAACGAGAATCTGTATGCCTGTTATTTGCATGATCTGTCATTTGGCCTGCATGCAGAATGCCTGTATTTTCCGAAGTGTTTTCAAAGCCAGACGATTCCAACGATGAACCCTGAAAAGCTCGAACTGCTGATCACCCGCGAAATGCCCTTCGGCAAGTACAAGGGACGGATCATCGCCGACCTCCCTGGCCCGTACCTGAACTGGTTCGCTCGGGAAGGTTTTCCCCACGGCGAACTCGGAGGCCTGTTGGCGCTGATGCAGGAAATCGATCACAACGGCCTGTCGGAACTGCTCGAACCGTTGCGCGCCAAACACGGCAAGCCCGCCCCGCGCCACTGAGGCGTCATACTGATCCGAGGCGACCATGCCCGATAACACCCGCCGCGCCCGAGACGAAGCCTTCTGGCAAACCTTTGCCGACCGTTACGACCGCCACCCCGGCCCAGTGAACCTGGAAAACGGCTATTTCGGGCGCATGTCGCGCACCGTGGTCGAGGAGTACCAGCGCAACATCGAGCTGATCAACAACAGCAACTCGATCTACGTGCGCCAGCGTTTCGAACAGCACGACAGCCTCGACATCCGCGCGCAACTGGCCGAGCTGATCGGCGTACGCGCGCAAAGCGTAGCGTTCACCCACAACGCCACTGCCGGCCTGCAATCGCTGATCCGCAACTACAACCGCCTGCAGCCTGGCGACCAGGTGCTGATCTGCGATCTGGAATACGACACGGTCAAGGGCGCCATGCGCTGGCTGGGAAAGCATCGCGGGGTCGAGGTGATCGAGATCGAGCATGCCCACCCGGCCACTTTCGACAGCCTGCTGGCCACGTACCGCGAAGCTTTCATCCGCTATCCGAAGCTCAAGTTGATGGCCTTGACTCACGTCACCCACCGCACCGGGCTGGTGATGCCGGTGCAGGCCATCGCCACGCTGGCCAAGGAACACGGCGTCGATATCATCCTTGATGGTGCCCATGCCCTTGGTCAGATCGAGTTCGACCTGGAAGCACTGGGCATCGCCTTCGCCGGTTACAACCTGCACAAGTGGATCGGCTCGCCGCTGACCCTCGGTTTTCTCTACATTGCTCCGCAGCGTCTGGCCGACATTGACCCGGACATGGGCGAGATGCATTTTTCGGCTGGCGATATCCGCTCACGCACGCCCTACAGCACACCGAACATTCCGGCGTTGATGACACTGCCTTTGGTGTTCGAGGAACACCGTTCACTGGGTGGCGCGGCGGCCAAAGGCGCGCGGGTGAATTACCTGCGCAACCTGTGGGTCAGCGCCGTGCGTAACCTGCCGGGCATCGAAGTCACGACCCCGGACGATCCGCGTCTGTATTGCGGCATTACCTCGATGCGTTTTACCCGGCATACCGATCAGCAGGCGATGGTCGAACGCCTGCTCAACGACTACAACCTGTTCACCGTGGTGCGCAACGGCGCAGCCTGCGGGCCGTGCATCCGAGTCACGCCGTCTCTGACCACCACGGCGGCGGAAATCCAACAGTTGGTTCAGGCGCTGAACGAACTGCGTTAAACCGTGTACTTGTCGAAGTCCTCGGGCTTGATCTGCGACGACACCGCAAAGGTGTCGATGCCGATCGTGAGGTGACCGAAGTAACCGTCTTCGTGGGATTCGCGACCGATCGGCCAGACAGTCAAGGTCGAAGCGTCTCCGCCCATATCGGTGTAATAGCTGTCCTGGGCGTTGCACAGCGGCAGCGAGCCGCGCCCGCGATAGGCCTTGGCATTAAGCACGCCACGGGAAACGACCTCCGGGAAATACAGCTGCCCGACCCACGCCACATTACGTTCCTCAAGGTACTCGTTGCCTGAGACGATGCGCACCGCCACATGAATGTGCAGCGCGCGTCCCGCGTAAAAACCCGGATAGATCGTGGTGAAGCGGACCCTGCCCTTGTGGTCGCTGAACTGGCCGCCGCGCAGATAGGTGTCATCGTCGGTGCGCGGGATCGAACCGATGTCCTCGACGTCGACTTCCAGATCCGGATTGATCCGACTCCAGCCCGAATAGGCGCCACGCGCGTTGCAATGCCAGATGTCCACCAGCGCACCGCTGACCGGCTCGGCCGTCATGGCATCGACGATGGTCAGGCGTAGCAGCAAAGGCAACCCATCGGTGCCTTCGCTGATGTTGCGGCGCAGCAGTTTCGGATTACGAAAGTAAGGCCCGGCGACTTGCTCGGGGGCCAACTGATACACCGATGAAGTTGAAGACTGGTTATCCATGACACGTTCTCTCTTCCATAAGATGAACGCAGGTTAACGTCACGGCCCCACCGTCGTGCGGTAACTGTGTATCGCGCGATGTCCCGCTTCACTTTTTCTTCAGACAAAAAAAACGGTGCACCGACCAAGCGCACCGTAAAGCCGTAGAACACACAACGAAGTGTCGGGTAAAGATCAGTCCAGCAGCGCCAACGCTTCGGCGGTGCATTCCTGAATGCGGGCCCAGTCGCCGTTCTTGATCCACTCAGGATCAAGCATCCAGCTACCGCCCACGCACATGACGTTTTTCAGCGCCATGTAGCTCTTGATGTTGGCAGGGCCGACCCCGCCGGTCGGGCAGAACTTCACTTCGCCGAACGGGCCGCCGAGTGCCTTGATTGCCGCCACACCACCGCTGACTTCAGCCGGGAACAGCTTGAAGCGGCGATAACCCAGGCCATAGCCTTCCATGATGCCGGAGGCATTGCTGATGCCCGGCAGCAGCGGGATCGGGCTCTCAACGCTGGCTTCCAGCAGGTCACGAGTGATGCCCGGGGTGACGATGAATTGCGAACCGGCCGCTTCGGCCGCGGCCAGCATGTTGCGGTCGAGCACGGTGCCAGCACCGGTCACCAGTTCCGGGCGCTGTTCGCGCAGGATCTGGATCGCCTTGAGGCCGAACTGCGAACGCAGGGTCACTTCCAGCGCGGTCAGACCACCGGCGGCCAGGGCGTCGGCCAGCGGCAGCACGTCCTGTTCACGGGCGATGGTGATCACCGGCAGGATCCGCGCCTTGGCGCAGAGGCTGTCGATCAGGGCAACTTTGTCCGCCATGGAAACGGTCGGGGATGGGGTTGTCATAGCGGCTGTTCCTTGGCTCATGGGCACCAGTAAATCTCTAACGTAGGTTGCAGAAACGCGCGAACCGGCATGGCGGCGACGTCGTTGGATGCCAGTGCGGCATTCAGGGTGGTCAGTTTCGACTGACCGGAAATCGACAGTATCTTGTGCCGGGCCGAGGCCAGCAGGGCGCGACTCATGGTCAGGCGCTGACGCGGCACGCTTGGCGCGAGCATCGGCCAGCAGCGACGGGTGCCGTCGGCTTGCAGGGCTTCGGCCAGGTTCGGGCTGTCCGGGAACAGCGACGCGGTGTGGCCGTCATCGCCCATGCCCAGTACCAGCACGTCGATGGGCGGCAACTCGGCGAGCAAACGATCGGCCTGCTCCGCAGCCTGCTCGACGTTGGCCGCCGCGCTGTAAAGGCTGAGGAACTGTGCCTTCGCCGCCGGCCCCTTGAGCAGGTACTGCTTGAGCAGACCGGCGTTGCTGTCGGCGTGTTCGACCGGCACCCAGCGTTCGTCGGCGAGGGTCACGACGACCTTCGACCAGTCCAGTTCCTGCTTGGCCAGGTGCTGGAAAAACGCCACCGGACTGCGACCGCCGGACACCACCAGCACGGCGTTGCCGCGCGCTGCCAGTGCTTCGCTCAACTGTTTGGCGACATTCAGCGCCAGGCCCTCGGCGAGCAGCACCGGGCTCTTGAATTCGTGGGCATTCACGCCCTCGGGCAGTTTCACATCAGATATCGCCATACCACGACCTCCCGTCCCGCGTGATCAATGCAATGGAGCTCATCGGCCCCCACGACCCGGCCGCATACGGCTTGGGCGCGTCACCGGATTTTTTCCACCCGGCGATCAACTGGTCACACCATTTCCACGCGGCTTCGATTTCATCTTTACGGACAAACAGGTTCTGATTGCCGTTCATCACTTCCAGCAACAACCGCTCGTAGGCATCGGGGATCCGAGCGCTGCGCCAGGTGTCGGAAAAATTCAGTTGCAGCGGGCCGCTGCGCAGTTGCATGCCCTTGTCCAGGCCTTGCTCCTTGGTCATCACGCGCAAGGAAATGCCTTCGTCCGGTTGCAGGCGGATGATCAGTTTGTTGCTGATCTGCAGGCGCTGCTCGGGGGCGAAAATGTAGTGCGACGGTTCCTTGAAGTGGATGACGATCTGCGACAGTTTCTGCGGCATGCGCTTGCCGGTGCGCAGGTAGAACGGCACGCCGGCCCAGCGCCAGTTGCGGATGTCGGCACGCAGGGCGACGAAGGTTTCGGTGTCGCTCTGGGCGTTGGAATTCGGCTCTTCAAGGTAGCCCGGCACGGATTTGCCTTCGCTGTGCCCGGCGATGTACTGGCCGCGCACCACTTGCGTGGTCAGGCCTTCCGGACTGATCGGCGCCAGAGCCTTGAGCACCTTGACCTTCTCGTCGCGGATGCTGTCGGCGGACAGGTCGGCCGGCGGGTCCATGGCGATCAGGCAGAGCAGTTGCAGCAGGTGGTTCTGAATCATGTCCCGCAGCTGACCGGCCTTGTCGAAGTAACCCCAACGGCCTTCGATACCGACCTTCTCGGCCACGGTGATTTCCACGTGGGAGATGTAGTTCTGGTTCCACTGGGTTTCGAACAGGCTGTTGGCGAAACGCAGGGCGATCAGGTTCTGGACGGTTTCTTTGCCCAGGTAGTGGTCGATGCGGTAGGTGCGGTTCTCCGGGAAGAACTGCGCCACGGCGTCGTTGACCTTGCGCGAGGATTCCAGGTCGGAGCCGATCGGTTTTTCCAGCACCACGCGGGTATTTTCCGCCAGACCGACTTTCGCCAGGTTCTCGCAGATCGCACCGTACACCGCCGCCGGAGTGGCGAAGTAGGCAATCATGCGTTGCGTGCTGCCGGCCAGTTCGGCCAGCGCCACATAATCTTCAGCCTTGAGGAAGTCGACGTGCAGGTAGGTCAGGCGTGCCAGAAAGCGCTCGGCCACCGCCTCGTCCAGCTCTTTACCCACGTAACGGCGCAGCTCGGCGGCGATGAACGCCAGGTGCTGCTGCTCGGTGCCCGCCTCACGGGCCAGTGCGATAATGCGCGTGTCCTCGTGCAGCAGGCCGGCGCCGTCAAGGTGATAAAGGGCAGGAAACAGCTTGCGCAGGGCCAGATCGCCCAAGGCGCCGAACAAGGCGAAGGTGCACGGTTCAACCGTAATCGAAGGCATGATGTTTGTTCTTTTATCAAGTTAAGCTACAAATACCTTTTTTCAAGGCATCACTCAAGGGAAAATGTAGTAATAACCACAACATTTTCGCAAAATACAGATTCCGAGTGGTGGTCGGTCGGAGCCATCAGTAGGATAGGCCACCGTCACGGGCCACATCAAAGGCCCAATTTGCATAGCCGCGCGCTTATCGGCGCCGGTGAATCTAGGAATTCTTATGGACCGCGTGCGAAATTTACTGGAACAGATCCAGAGTCGCCTTGAAGAGCTGAACAAGGCCGAACGCAAAGTCGCCGAAGTGATCCTGCTCAACCCACAGCAGGCCACCCGCTTCAGCATCGCCGCCCTCGCCCAGGCGGCGTCGGTCAGTGAACCGACGGTCAACCGTTTCTGCCGTTCGTTCGGCGTCAGCGGCTACCCCGAACTCAAGCTGCAACTGGCCCAGAGCCTGGCCAGCGGTGCGGCGTATGTCAGCCGCGCAGTAGAAGCCGACGACAATCCCGAGGCTTACACGCAGAAGATTTTCGGCAGTGCGATCGCGTCGCTGGACAGCGCTTGCCAGGCGCTGGACCCGAACCTGATCAGCCGCGCCGTCGACCTGTTGATCCAGGCCCGGCAGATCCACTTCTTCGGCCTCGGGGCTTCGGCTCCGGTGGCGCTGGATGCGCAGCACAAGTTCTTCCGCTTCAACCTGGCGGTCACTGCCCATGCCGATGTGCTGATGCAACGGATGATTGCTTCGGTGGCGCACACCGGCGAGCTGTTCGTGATCATTTCCTACACCGGCCGCACCCGCGAACTGGTGGAAGTGGCGCGCATCGCCCGGGAGAACGGCGCTTCGGTACTCGGCCTGACAGCAGAGAATTCGCCGCTGGCCAAGGCCAGTACGCTGAGCCTGAACATTCCACTGCCGGAAGACACCGACATCTACATGCCGATGACCTCGCGGATCATTCAGTTGACCGTGCTGGATGTGCTGGCGACCGGCATGACCTTGCGTCGTGGAGTCGATTTCCAGCCGCATCTGCGCAAGATCAAAGAGAGTTTGAATGCGAGCCGGTATCCGGTGGGTGACGAGTTCAATTGATCCTGAATCCCGGCTGACTGATCCACCCTCTTCGCGAGCAGGCTCGCTCCCACATTTGGAATGTATTTCCCTGTGGGAGCGAGCCTGCTCGCGATGGGGCCGCAAGCTTCATCAAAGATCTAAGCGCCAGCCCATGCCTGCAAACTCAAATGCGCCTTCTCCCCCGGCGCCAGATGCAGACTGTCGGTCCCGCCCGCCGCCGCTTCGACACAGACAAATTCCGAGATCTCATCCCAAGTCACGCCCAGCAACGGCCGCGCCCCCGGGTGCCACACCACGGTGTCCGCACTGTCACCGGTATCGATGCACAACTCGCGCTGCCAGGCGTGATCCTTGAGCTGCAATTCACCGTCGTGCTGGAACACTCGCTGACAGCCACCATCAACCCGCAACTCGCCTTCCTGCTGGCAAACCTCACGGTTCAACTGGTCGTAACCCTGCGCCCCTTCGAGCCCAGACAGCGCTATCTCACTCACATCACCAATACGCCAGTAAGCGTGCAAAGCCTGGCTCAACTGACACGGCATGTCGTCCTGATGCTCGGTGCTCAGGCGCAATTCCATGCGTTCGCCCAGGTGCGCGTGCAGGTCCACCTGCCAGTCGCACAACTGCAATTGCCAATGCAGGCGCACGCCGTCATCGCCGGTGCTGCTGTCGAGCAGTTTCCAGTCCAGCAGTCGCGCCCAGCCATGGGACGGCCACGCGTTTTCGCTCGGGTGGCGGCCATACCACGGCCAGCACACCGGCACGCCGCCGCGAATCGCGCCGACATGCGGCCACTTCGCCGCGCACCACAACCACGGTTTTTGCCCGCGTGGCTGAAAGTGCAGCAACTGCGCACCCTGACGACTGAACACCGCCTGACACAGCGGATGATCGATCACCAGCACATCGCGCATCTGATAGCGCTCCCAGGCGAACACCGGTCGTTCGCGCAGGGATTTGAAGAAGCGTTGCAGCGGATGCTCATGCATGGGCCACGGTTCCAGAATCAACTTTCATGGGCTGCGACACCCCTTTCCAAAAAAAAGCGGACAGCCTGGGCTGTCCGCAAATATGCGCACATAGAGAGGAGCTTATCGCAGACGCGTCAGAACGTAGACTGAATTTTCAGGCCAGCGACCAAAGCGTTATCCACTTCATCCACACCGCCCGGATGAGTGATGTATTGCAGGTTCGGGCGCACGGTCAGCCAGTTGGTCACGTGGAAGCCGTAGTTGATCTCGTAGTTGTATTCGGTTTCACGAATCGGCGAGAACACCGGATTGTCGTAGTCCGAAACACCGTTGGAGACGTTGAGCAGTTCGGCGTTTTTCTTCACGTCATTGTTGACGTGAATGCGTGCAGCACCGATACCGAAGTCATCCTTCGGACGTGCATCGAACAGACCTTTGTACACAAACATCACGGACTGGTAGTTGTCGATGAAGTTAGTGTCCTTGTCGTGGAACGTGGCGTTGGCAGCGATGCTCAGACCACGGCTCTTGTCACCGTTGTGGCTGGTGAGCTGTTGCTGTGCAACGAACCAGTAACCGTGCTTGCTGCTGTGGGTACGGTAGGCATCACCGGTGGTTGCCGCATCGAAACCGTTGACGTCTTCGCGAACGTCGTCGGCATCGGCCGTGCTCTTGTAGTAACCGACACGATATTCGCCCGGCAGGCTGTTCGGGTTAGGCGACCAGACCAGTTCCACTGGCAATACGGTGCCTTTGGTGCCGCTGCCGCTCAGCTTGAAGCCGTTGCCGTGTTCCAGTTGCGACGGGTTCTGGTTGTACGCACCGATCTGCGCATACAGCTCGTCGTTGATGTTGTATTTGACGCGAATGGCCGCCTGGCTGACCGGCCAGTTGTACCAGATGTTGGTTGCCCAGTTACCCACTTGCGAACCGCAGAACGCCAGGTTCTGGAACTCGCACGGGAAGGTGTTGAAGTCTTCGCCTTCACCGAAGTAACCGGCCTTGACGTCGAGTTTGTTGTCGAAGAACTGGTGTTTGATCCACAACTGGGTCAGACGCACCATGTGACCACGACCGTAGACTTCCTGCGAGGAGCTCAGAGTGCCGGCACGCGGATCGCCAACGCGGTCGTTGGAAATGTTTTCGCCATTACGGTTGGTCAGCTGGATCTTGGCCTGGGTGTTGTCCCAGCCCCACAGCTTTTGCAGGTCCAGCGCTACGCCCAGACCGAACTGGTCGGAGTAACGCGCCGTCTTGTCGTCGTTGAAACCGCCGTGAAGGTTGCCGCCCACCTCACCGACGTAGTCCATCTTGATGTCGATACCCTGCTCGATCAGCTTGGTACGTTCACCACCCCAGTCCCCGGTCATCCACTCCGAATCGGAGCTGAACGCGTCAGCTGCGTGGACGCTACCGGCCAGCATCATTGCCGCAACCGCTGACAACTGGCCGATTCGCTGAGCGTTGTTGTTCTTCTTCATCCCTACATCCTCGTTTTATTGTTATTAACTGTTCTTCTTATCTAACGCGGTTTACATCTGATGCGGCGCGCGACAGGCCACGCACCGCGTGCTCCCTGCGGAAACGGGCGAGCCCGCTCCCGCATTTGTTGATCAGCGACCCTTGAACTGGGCCACGTTTGCGCTGTGCGACTCGGTCTTCGGCAGGCCCGCAACCCCCAGGCGCTCGCCGGACTTGGCGTCGAACAGCAGCACTTTCGACGGATCGAATTGCAGGGTCAGGGTTTCGCCCACCTGCGGCGCCACGTCCGGCGCCAGGCGGCAGCAGACCTTGGTGTCGTTGAGGTTGACGAACACCAGGGTGTCCGGACCGGTCGGTTCGGTGACCTGCACTTCAGCCTTGATGCTCGGCAGGCCGCTGCCCTCGCCGTTCGCCAGCGCAATCTGCTCCGGACGCAGGCCGAGGATCACTTCGCGGTCTTCGAGACCGGCGTCCTGCATCGCCATCGGCAATTCGCAGCGGGCTTGGCCGCTGTCGAGCAGCGCCACCAGACGGCCGTCCTTGCGTTGCAGGCGCAGCGGGATGAAGTTCATTGGCGGCGAACCGATGAAGCTCGCCACGAACAGATTGGCCGGGTCGTTGTAGATCTCTTTCGGCGTACCGAACTGCTGGATGATCCCATCCTTCATCACCGCCACTTTGTCGCCCAGGGTCATTGCTTCGATCTGGTCGTGGGTCACGTAGACCGTGGTCGTTTTCAGGCGCTGGTGCATCAGTTTCATTTCGGTGCGCATCTCGACGCGCAGCTTGGCGTCGAGGTTGGACAGCGGCTCGTCGAACAGATAAATCTTCGGCCGACGCGCCAGGGCGCGGCCCATCGCCACGCGCTGTTGCTGACCGCCGGAGAGCTGGCCCGGCTTGCGATTGAGCAGGTGCTCGATCTGCAGCAGCTTGGCCACGCGGGCGACTTCTTCGTCGATGGCCGACTGGCTCATCTTGCGGATCTTCAGACCGAACTCGATGTTCTCGCGCACGCTCATGGTCGGGTACAGCGCGTAGGACTGGAACACCATGGCGATGTCGCGATCTTTCGGGCTCATGCCGCTGACGTCCTGGTCACCGATCATGATCGCGCCGCCGGTGATGGTTTCCAGGCCGGCGATGCAGTTCATCAGGGTCGACTTGCCGCAGCCCGAAGGCCCGACGAGAATCAGGAACTCACCGTCCTTGATCGACAGTTCGATGTTCTTCAGGGTGTCCGGCAGGCCGGCACCGTAGGTCTTGTTTACATTGCGAAGTTCGAGCGTAGCCATGATTACCCCTTGACTGCGCCGGCCGTCAGCCCGCGCACGAAATACTTGCCTGCGACCACATAGACCAGCAGGGTCGGCAGCCCGGCGATCATCGCCGCCGCCATATCCACGTTGTATTCCTTGGCCCCGGTGCTGGTGTTGACCAGGTTGTTCAGCGCCACCGTGATCGGTTGCGAATCACCGCTGGAGAACACCACGCCGAACAGGAAGTCGTTCCAGATCTGGGTGAACTGCCAGATCAGGCAGACCATGATGATCGGCGTCGACATCGGCAGGATGATCTGGCGGAAGATCGTGAAGAACCCCGCACCATCGAGACGCGCCGCCTTGATCAGCGCATCCGGAATGCTCACGTAGTAGTTACGGAAAAACAGCGTGGTGAACGCCAGGCCGTAGACCACATGGATGAACACCAGGCCCGTGGTGGTGCTCGCCAGGCCCATCTTGCCGAGGGTGAACGACGCCGGCAGCAGCACGGTCTGGAACGGCAGGAAGCAGCCGAACAGCAACAGACCGAAGA
The DNA here is from genome assembly GCF_025447595.1 of Pseudomonas koreensis. Lineage (GTDB taxonomy): Bacteria > Pseudomonadota > Gammaproteobacteria > Pseudomonadales > Pseudomonadaceae > Aquipseudomonas > Aquipseudomonas koreensis_H. Next base: position 64,681 of record NZ_JAOEJU010000014.1, read on the forward strand.
ACAGCTGCGAACCGCGGAAGCGCCAGAACGACAGCACATACCCGTTCAACGCACCGATGGCGGTGGAGATGATCACGGCCGGAACGGTGATCTTGATCGAGTTCCAGAAGTAGCCGTCAACGGTGGCCCAGGCTTTCACCCAGCCGATGCCGCTGACCACGGTCGGCCAGCTCAGCAGGTTGCCGGTGGAGATGTCTTCCGGGGTCTTGAAGCTGGTCAGCAGCATGACCACCAGCGGTACCAGATACAGCAGGACCGCGAGGATCAGCACCGCGTAGATCGCGATGCGACTCAGGCTGATGGCCGGTTTGGAGGCGAGACTAGTCATGACGCTTGGTCCTCAGCTCGGAGTACAGGTAAGGCACGATGATCGCGAGGATCGCACCGAGCATCAGGATTGCACTGGCCGAGCCCATGCCCATCTGCCCACGACTGAAGGTGAACGAGTACATGAACATCGCCGGCAAATCGGAGGAATAACCCGGGCCGCCGGCCGTCATGGCCGCCACCAGGTCGAAGCTCTTGATCGCGATGTGCGCCAGGATCATCACCGCACTGAAGAACACCGGACGCAGGCTTGGCAGCACCACCTTCCAGTAGATGCGCGGCATGCTCGCGCCGTCGATCTGGGCGGCACGGATGATCGATTGATCGACGCCACGCAGACCGGCGAGGAACATCGCCATGATGAAGCCCGAGGCTTGCCAGACCGCCGCGATCACCAGGCAATACACCACGCGATCCGGGTCGATCAGCCAGTCGAGACGGAAGCCTTCCCAGCCCCAGTCCCGCAGCAATTTGTCCAGGCCCATGCCCGGGTTGAGCAGCCATTTCCACGCAGTACCGGTGACGATCATCGAGAGCGCCATCGGGTACAGGTAAATGGTGCGGATAAAGCCTTCGCGACGGATTTTCTGGTCGAGGAAAATCGCCAGTGTCACGCCGATTACGAGGGTGATGCCGATGAACATGCCGCCGAACACGGCCAGGTTCTTGCTCGCCACCCACCAGCGATCGTTGTCGAACAACCGCGCGTATTGCGCCAGGCCTGCCCACTTGTAGTTCGGCAGGAAGGTCGACGTGGTGAACGACAGGACAAACGTCCAGAGGATATAGCCATAGAAGCCCACCAGAACGATGAACATGCTCGGCGCCAGCACCAGTTTCGGTAGCCAGCGCTGCAATGCGTCGAACGGCGAGGCCTTGCTGAACACAGCAACAGAACTCATGGGAAGATCCAGTAGAAGGATTAAGAATTACGGATGCGATCCCTGTGGGAGCCAGCCTGCTGGCGAATGCGTTGTGTCAGTTCACACTTTCGGTGGCTGACAGTCCGCTATCGCGAGCAGGCTCGTTCCTACAGGCCAAGCATTACTTGGCAGCCTTGATGGCGGTGCCGAGTTTCTTGGCAGCGTCGGCCGGGTCGGCTTTCGGGTCGTTGATGTAGTTGGTCACGACATCAAAGAACGCACCCTGCACGGCCAGCGTAGTCGCCATGTTGTGCGCCATGCTCGGTTGCAGGCCACCGTTCTTGGCGTCTGCCAGGAAGTCCTTGGCAGCGGTCTGGGCGCAGGAATCGAAACCGTACTTGCCCATGTCGGCGAGCATGTCGTTACGCACCGGGATCGAGCCCTTGTTGATGCTGAAGACTTTCTGGAAGTTTTCACCCAGCACGACTTTGGCGATGTCCTGCTGACCGGCCGCGGTGCCCGCGTCCTTCTGCTTGAACACGGCCAGCGAGTCGATGTTGTAGGTGAACGCCTTGTCGGTGCCCGGGAACGCTACGCACTCGTAGTCCTTGCCGGCGACTTTCTTGGCGGCGGTCCATTCGGACTTGGCCCAGTCACCCATGATCTGCATGCCGGCCTTGCCGTTGATGACCTTGGCCGCTTCCAGGTTCCAGTCCTGGCCTTTGCCGTCCTGGTCCATGTAGGTCGCGACTTTCTTCAGCTCGGTCAGGGCCTTGACCATTTCCGGGCCGGTCAGGGCAGCGTTGTCCAGGTCGACCAGGGCTTTCTTGTAACCATCAACGCCCATCACCGACAACACGACCGCTTCGAACACGGTGCTGTCCTGCCATGGCTGACCGCCGTGAGCCAGCGGGATGAAGCCCGCAGCTTTCAGTTTGTCGCCGGCGGCGTAGAATTCTTCGAGGGTGGTCGGGGCTTTTTCGATACCGGCTTTCTTGAAGACTTCCGGGTTGATCCACAGCCAGTTCACGCGGTGAATGTTCACCGGTACGGCCACGTAATCACCTTCGAACTTCACAGTGTCGGAGACTTTCTTGTCGAGCAGGCTGTCCCACTTCTCGGACTTGGAAACGTCTTTCAGGACGTCAGTGTCGAGCAGGCCGGTCGACGCCCATTCCTGGATGTCCGGGCCTTTGATCTGGGCAACGCCCGGCGGGTTGCCAGCTACCGCGCGGCTTTTCAGCACGGTCATGGCAGTCGCACCGCCACCGCCGGCGACAGCGCCGTCTTTCCAGGTGAAACCGTCTTTCTCGACTTGTGCCTTGAGCACATCGACGGCAGCTTTTTCGCCACCGGACGTCCACCAATGCACGACTTCCACCGAACCTTTGGATTCGGCAGCGGAAACACTCAGGGGCAGCACAGCGAGCGGGAACAGGGAGGCGACAGAAATGACAGTAGCGAGGCGAGAAATCGCATTCATCTGAGATGTACCTTTCTTGTTGTTATGCATGCAAGTCTGGTGCTTGCGCTGCACACGAGTTTAAACAGAGCGTTTCCCTCGCAGGTAACGAAGGGACGCGCGAATGTCACCACATGGTTACACAGGAACGCTTCGGGACAGGTGTGCCAGAGCACTGGCCATACTCGGCGCCAGCGGCAGACGCGGAATCAGCACGGCCTGCCAGGCGTGATACAGATCCGGTTTACCCGCCCAGATATCGGCACTTGGGCGGTTTTGCGGATCGAGTTCGTGGTGCCAGCTGCCGTCGCAGCGGTCGATGAAATGCGTTTCGCAAAATTCCCAGAACAGGCGATACCAGGTTTCGTACTGCACATCGCCGGTGCGTTTGAGCAAGGCACTGGCGGCAGCGCTGGCCTCGGCGTGCGTCCAGTGCAGGCGATGGCGTACGACGGCTTTGTTGTTCCAGTCGAGGGTATAGACGATGCCCGGCGCACCATCGACGTCCCAGCCATACCGGCAGTTGTTCTCGAACAGCTTTTGCGCGTCAGTGGCCAGCCAGCCTGGCGTGAGCATGCCGGCCTGGACCCGCGCTGCTTCGAGGTGCAGTAACAGCCGCGCCCACTCGAAACCATGGCCCGGTGTCGTGCCGTAGGGACGGAAACCGTCAGCGGGATTGTCATGGTTGTATTCGCGCAGCGGCTGCCAGTCGCGGTCGAAATGCTCGATCACCAGGTAATCGTTGGCGGCGGCGTGCCCGTGAATCACCCGCTCGACGATGCGCTGCGCACGTACCAGCCAGCGCGGGTCTTCGGTGACATCGGCCAGCGCGAGGAAGGCTTCGGTGGCGTGCATGTTGCTGTTGGCGCCGCGATAGGCTTCTTCTTCGCGCCAGTCGCGATTGAAGAATTCGCGCATGGCGCCCTCTTCTTCGCTCCAGAAATAGGTGTCGATGATGTCGATGGCGTCATCCAGCAACGCCTGCGCACCAGGGCGTTGCGCGACCACCGCGGAACTCGCCGCGAGGGCGACGAAGGCGTGCAGATAGGCGTTCTTGCCGGTGTTGCCGTCACGGTGTTCGGCGACAGCGAACCAGCCGCCGTGCAGCGCATCGCGCAACGGGCCGCGCAGGGCCGCAATGCCGTGGTCGACCAGCTCGGCGAATCCAGGCAGGCCCTGAATGTGGGCCATGGCGAAGCTGTGGGTCATGCGCGCGGTGTTCATGGTTTCGGCTTGCGCGCCGGCCTGAAGCTGGCCGCGCTCATCGAGATTGCCGAAGCCTTCAGGCAACCGTGACGCCTTGGCAAACGCCAGCAGGCGAAGGCCTTCATCGGCGAGCCATTGCTGGTGGGCAGGGGCGCTCAGCCAACTGCTGAAGCCCGGATTGAAGTGATCCATGGGTGGCCTTTTTTGTTGTTATGACTGCGGGCAGTCTAAACAACGGGCCGGGAGGGGCTTGTAACGAAGGGGGCGGGTTTTGTCACCGACCGGTGACATTCAGATCAATCCGCCGAACGCGGCAACTGCAGGGTCACGCGCAACCCACCCTCACGAAGGTTCTGCAACGTCACTTCCCCTCCATGACTATGAGCAATGTTGCGGGCGATCCCCAAACCAAGCCCATACCCCTGCTGCTGCCCCGCCAAGCGAAAATGCGGCTCAAACACCTGCTCCAACCGCTGCTCCGGCACACCCGGCCCTTCATCGTCGACATGCAGCACAAACGCGCTGTCGTCGTCATCGATGTGCAAGTGCGCGTTCTGCCCGTACTTCAACGCGTTGTCGATCAGGTTGCCAATGCAGCGCTTGAGCGCTAATGGCTTGCCCGGATACGCGGCCAGCGCCCGCCCCTGCTGGGTCACGCGACCGTTGCCGTTGGGCGCCAGATACGGTTCCACCAGGCAGTCGAGCACATGGTTGAGATCGACCGGCTCGATGTTCTCGTGAATGTCGGTGTCCTTCACGCATTGCAGAGCGCCCTTGACCAACAGCTCCAGCTCGTCCAGATCGCGGCCGAACTTGGTCTGCAGCGTTTCGTCTTCCAGCAGTTCGACCCGCAGTCGCAAGCGAGTGATCGGTGTACGCAGGTCATGGGAAATCGCGCTGAACAGCTGGCTGCGCTCGGTCAGGTAACGGCTGATCCGCTCGCGCATGGTGTTGAACGCGCGGCCCACTTCGACCACTTCGCTGCCGCCACCCTCGGCCACCGGCTCGACGTCGGCGCCCAGTGACAAGTCCCGCGCGGCCCGCGCCAGACGCTTGAGCGGCCGGCTCTGCCAGTGCACCAGCAGGCCGATGAACAACAACAGAAAACCGCTGGTGAAGACGATGAACCACACCTGCTGAGTCGGAAGGCCTTGTTCTTCAAGACTGGTGTAGGGCTCGGGCAGCAGCGAGGCGATGTACAGCCATTCACCCGGCGCCAACTGAATCTGGGTCACCAGCACCGGTGGATTCACCGGTTCCAGGGTCAAGGCGTAATGCGCCCAGGAACGTGGCAGCTCATCGAGCTTCAACCCGGCGTTGAAGATCCGTAAGTCATCGGGACTGACGAAGGTCACCAGAATGTCGGTGTCCTGGCCCAGCGACTGACGCAGCACTTCATCCACCGCTTTCAACACTGCCGCCTTGCGCGGTGTCACCGGCAGCACTTCCATGCCCAGCGGCTTGTCATTCAGCGTCACCACAAAACGCGTGCCGCCCATGCTGCGCAATTGGTCGAGCACCAGCGGCCGATAGGCCACCGGCAACGAGCGGAAGTAACTGACGCTGGCGGTCATCGAATGGGCGAGGCTGCGGGCGCTGGTGACCAGACCTTCGAGCTGGGTCGCGCGCAATTGGGACACCCAGATCACGCTGGACAGGGTCTGGGCGAACAACACCGCGAGCAACGTCAGCAGCAGCATCCGCCCGAGCAGCGAACGCGGCATAGGCACTTTGCGCGCGCCGGTGCGCAGGAACTCAGTGACCATTGCCGGCAACCACATTGGCTGCCAGCTGGTAGCCGCTGCCGCGCACGGTGCGGATCAGCCGTGGCGGCTTTTCGGTGTCACGCAGACGCTGGCGCAAACGGCTGACGGCCATGTCGACGATGCGATCGAGGGGCATCAGGTCGCGGCCACGGGTGGCGTTGCCGATGGTGTCGCGGTCGAGGATTTGCTGAGGGTGATCAAGGAACAGTTTCAGCAGGGCGAAGTCGGCGCCGGACAGAATCACTTCCTCGCCGTCAGTGTGAAACAGTCGATGGCTGACCATGTCCAGCCGCCATTCATCGAACGCCAGCACTTCACTGCCGCTGCGTTCCTGGCCGAATTGGGCGCGGCGCAGCAGAGCCTTGATCCGGGCTTGCAGTTCGCGGGGGCTGAAAGGTTTGCCGAGGTAATCGTCGGCGCCCAGCTCCAGACCGATCACCCGATCGGCTTCGTCGGAACTGGCGGTGAGCATGATGATCGGCACCTGGGCCTGGCGCGGATGCTGGCGCACCCAGCGGCACAGGCTGAAGCCGTCTTCATCGGGCAGCATCACATCAAGGATCACCAGATCGCTCGGCGCCTCGTTCAGCGCCTGACGAAAACCGGCGCCATCCGCCGTGGCCCGTACCTGAAAACCCGCGCGGGTCAGGTAGGTTTCCAGCAACTCGCGTATCTCCTGGTCGTCATCGACCAACAAAATCGACTTGTTGACTGAGCTCACTTCGAAGGCATCCTTGTTGTTGGAATTGGGCGGATTATGCCTGATGTGTCGAGGGTTCCCACGCTCGGCGTGGGAATGATCATTTACCGGATTGTTCGAGCGCCACTCCTGCACCGACAAGGCCCGAGTACGGCGCCGTCACCAGCCACACCGGAATCCCCTTGAAGTAATCGCTCATGCAGCCCTTGTCGGCGAAGCTACGGGCGAAACCGCTTTCGAGGAAGAAATCGGCAAAACGCGGAATCACGCCACCCACGATGTACACCCCGCCACGGCCGCCAGTGGTCAGCACGTTGTTGCCGGCCACGCGACCGAGCCAGCAGCAGAACTGCTCCAGCACTTCCAGGGCAATCGGGTCGCCTGCAAGTCCTGCCGCAGTGATCGCTTCCGGCGTGTCGAGCTTGGGTTCATGACCATCCACCGCGCAGATCGCCCGGTAGACCCGCGGCAAGCCACCGCCGCTCAACGCGGTTTCCGCGCTGACGTGGCCGATCTCGTTGTAGATGTGTTGCCACAATTGGGTTTCACGCGGACTGCTCAGCGGCAGATCGACATGACCGCCCTCTCCCGGCAACGCGGCAAACCGCCCTTCACCGAGATCGAGCAACGTGCCTACGCCCAGACCTGTGCCCGGGCCGATCACCACCGCCGGGCGCAATGGCTCCGGCGTGCCTTCGCAGACCACGCGAAACTCGCCGGGCTGCAAACGGGTCATGCCCAGGGCCATGGCCGAGAAATCATTGACCAGCAACAACTGCTCGACTTGCAAGGTCTGGCAGAACGCCTTGCGGCTCAGGCGCCAGTGGTTGTTGGTGAACTTGAATTCATCGCCGCTCACCGGCCCCGCCACCGACAGGCACACCGAACCGATGGCGCCCGGCGCCAGACCGAGCCCGCTCAGGTAGAGGCTGATCGCCTCCTCCGGGCTGGCATGGTCGGCCGTGGCCAGCACCTGAACCGATTCGAGCTGCTGATCTTTCCACAACGCAAACCGCGCGTTGGTGCCTCCGATGTCACCGACCAAAGCCAGTTTCAATTAAGCGTCTCCAGGGCAGAAGTGAAGGCGCTGGCGCCCTGCTCCGCCGAGCTGAAGGCCAAACGCATGAAGCCAAACAGTTCGCGTCCGCTGCCGATGTTGTTGCCCAACAGGCCTTTGGCAGGTTCGCGCGCTGCGAATTCGGCGGCGTCCACCTTGAGTTCCAAAGTGCCTTTGACGCCATCGACGCGGATGATATCGCCCTCTTGCACGCGCGCCAAAGCGCCGCCGACATAAGCCTCGGGGCTGACGTGAATCGCCGCCGGGATTTTCCCCGACGCGCCGGACATGCGCCCGTCCGTCACCAGCGCCACTTTGAAGCCACGATCCTGCAGCACGCCGAGGAACGGCGTCATCTTGTGCAGCTCCGGCATGCCGTTGGAACGCGGGCCCTGGAAGCGCATCACCGCGACAAAGTCCTTCTCCAGCAGACCGGCCTTGAAAGCGTCCGCCAGATCCTGCTGATCCTGGAACACCATGGCCGGCGCTTCGACGATCTGGTTTTCCAGCGCCACGGCGGACACTTTCATCACGCCACGACCGAGGTTGCCCTCCATCACGCGCAAGCCGCCCTCTGCCGAGAACGCGCGAGCCACCGGACGCAGGATGTTTTCGTCGAGGCTTTCGGTCGGGCCTTCGCGCCACACCAGTTTGCCGTTATCGAGGAACGGCTCTTTGGTGTACTGACTCAGGCCGTGGCCGAGCACAGTGTTGACGTCTTCGTGCAGCAGGCCGGCTTCGAGCAGTTCGCGGATCAGGAACGACATGCCGCCCGCCGCCTGGAAGTGGTTGATGTCAGCCTTGCCGTTCGGATAGACGTGGCTCAGGGTCGGCACGACTTCGGAGAGGTCGGCCATGTCCTGCCAGGTCAGTTGAATGCCCGCCGCCATGGCGATGGCCGGCATGTGCAGGGTGTGGTTGGTCGAACCGCCGGTGGCGTGCAGCGCGACGATCGAATTGACCAGGGCCTTCTCGTCGACGATTTCGCCGATCGGCAGGAAGTTGCCGTTCTGTTTGGTCAGGCGGGTGACCTGATGCGCAGCTTCGCGGGTCAGGGCTTCACGCAGCGGCGTGTTCGGGTTGACGAAAGAGGCGCCCGGCAAGTGCAGGCCCATGACTTCCATCAGCAACTGGTTGGTGTTGGCGGTGCCGTAGAAAGTGCAAGTGCCGGGGCTGTGGTAGGACTTCATTTCCGATTCCAGCAGCTCTTCGCGGGTCGCCTTGCCTTCGGCGTACTTCTGCCGCACGTCGGCTTTTTCCTTGTTGGAAATCCCCGAGACCATCGGCCCGCCCGGCACGAAAATCGTCGGCAGGTGACCGAAACGCAGCGAGCCCATCATCAGGCCGGGCACGATCTTGTCGCAGATGCCGAGCATCAGCGCGCCGTCGAACATGTTGTGGGACAGCGCCACCGCCGTCGACATCGCGATCACTTCGCGGCTCGGCAGGCTCAGTTCCATACCCGGCTCGCCCTGGGTCACGCCGTCGCACATCGCAGGCGTACCGCCGGCGAACTGGCCGACCGAGCCGATTTCGCGCAGGGCGTTCTTGATCTGTTCCGGGAAGACTTCGTACGGCTGGTGCGCCGAGAGCATGTCGTTATATGACGAAACAATCGCGATGTTCGCCGAGTTCATCATCCGCAGGCTGTGCTTGTCTTCGCTGCCACACCCGGCCACGCCGTGGGCGAAGTTGGCGCATTGCAGTTTGCCGCGCATCGGCCCGTCAGTTGCAGCGCCGCGAATCAGCGCAAGGTAAGCCTGACGCGTGGCGCGGCTGCGGGCGATAAGCCGTTCGGTGACCTCAAGAACGCGGGGATGCATGTGTAGAACTCCAGGCTAACGGATGTGGCGACCTGATTGTCTATGCTGATCAAAGAGCCCGCACGCATGGGATGACGGGCGGTTTTCTTGATCATTCGGACCAGTTGATTCAGGTCACTCGTTGTAGATAAAACAAAATATTGCCACTAAAAAGGCTTGTTTTCTATTTTTATGCGAATAATCTTGTAATTCCAACAACAAAACGACGGCGGCGCTGTTCAATGACTCTTCGAATCGCAATCAATGGTTTTGGCCGCATCGGCCGTAATGTCCTGCGCGCACTGTATACCCAAGGCTATCGTCAGGATTTGCAGATCGTCGCCATCAACGATCTGGGCGACAGCGCGATCAATGCGCATCTGCTCAAGTACGACACCGTTCATGGCACATTCGACGCCGAAGTGGCTCATGACAACGAGAGCCTGACCGTCAACGGCGACCGCATTTCGGTCAGCGCCATCCGCAACCCGGCCGACCTGCCATGGGCCGCGGAAAAGATTGATGTGGTGTTCGAATGCACCGGTCTGTTCACCGACCGGGCCAAAGCCGCTGCGCATATTACCGCCGGCGCACGCAAAGTGATTATCTCGGCCCCGGCCAAAGGCGCCGATGCCACCGTCGTTTATGGTGTGAACCACGACATCCTGCGCCAGTCGCACCAGATCATTTCCAACGCTTCGTGCACCACCAACTGCCTGGCCCCGGTGGCCCAGGTGCTGCACCGCGAACTGGGCATCGAAAGCGGTCTGATGACCACGATTCACGCCTACACCAACGACCAGAACCTGACCGACGTCTATCACACTGATCCGTACCGCGCCCGCTCCGCCACCCAGAACATGATCCCGAGCAAGACCGGCGCCGCTGAAGCCGTAGGCCTGGTGCTGCCGGAACTGGCCGGCAAACTGACCGGCATGGCCGTGCGCGTGCCGGTGATCAATGTGTCGCTGGTGGACCTGACCGTGCAGTTGAAGCGCGAAGCGTCGGCCGATGAAGTGAATGCACTGATGAAAGCCGCGAGCCAGCATTCGAAGATCCTCGGCTACAACACCCTGCCGCTGGTATCGAGCGACTTCAATCACAACCCGCTGTCGTCGATCTTCGACGCCAACCACACCAAATCCAGCGGTAAACTGCTGAAAGTGCTGGCCTGGTACGACAACGAGTGGGGCTTCTCCAACCGCATGCTGGATAACTGCCTGGCGCTGTGCAACGCGGAATAAAACCGCAATCCCTGTGGGAGCGAGCCTGCTCGCGAAAGCGGTGTATCAGCCAGCATCAATGTTGAACGACACATCGTATTCGCGAGCAGGCTCGCTCCCACAGGTTTTCGATTTCAATTTGAAATCAGGGCTTGACCACTCGACTAGATGATAAGCATTATCATTCGCTCGAAATGGATCAGGTTCCCCCGTGAGTCAATCACACTTCAATCACGTCTTCCTCGCCCAGCGCACATCGCTGCTGCGGACCCTGGAACGGATGGTCAACAACCACAGCACCGCCGAAGACCTGCTGCAGGAAACCTACCTGCGCGTCACCCGGGCGCTGAGCGAACGGGCCATCGATCACCTTGAACCCTTTGTCTTCCAGACCGCGCGCAATCTGGCGCTGGACCATTTGCGTGCGCGCAAGATTCATTCACGCACCATGGTCGACGATGTCCCGCAGGACGTGGTGCACAGCGTCGCCGCCCCCGCCAGCAGCGCCGAAGACGCCGCCCACGCCGAACAATTGCTGGAGCGCCTGAACGTGAGCCTCGGTGAACTCAGCCCCCGCCAACAGCAAATCTTCATCCTCAGCCGCCTGCACGGGCACAGCTACCAGGAAATCGCTGAAGAACTCAGCGTCTCCCTCAGCACGGTTCAGAAAGAACTCAAACTGATCATGACCATTTGCATCGGTGTCGCCGAACGCTTGAATGGCGACTGATGCTGTAGGGCTTTTCTGTAAGTATCAGGATCGACTGCACTGATCATCGGGCTTTGTTACCCTTGCCCGACTTTTACGCTTCACTAAAAAAACAGCCGTGCACAGACACTGCCGAGGAAACACCGTGACGGACACCCACCGCCCCCCTTCGCCTTCATCGGCGCAGGACGCCGCAAGCGCAATGGACCAGGCTCTGGACTGGCTCATCGTGCTCGGCAGTCCGGACGAGGAGCAGACCCGGCAATTCCATGCCTGGCTGGCGGCCGATCCGTTGAATGCCGAGGCGTTCGCCAAGGCCCAGGCGATCTGGGATGGCCCGCAGATCGCCCAGTGCGCGCAGAACCTCGCCGCCAAACCGAAGAAAGTCACCGCCCTCACACGCCTGCGTCCGCACTGGAAACCGCTGGCCACCGCCGCCGTGCTGCTGCTCGGGCTGTTCAGTTTCAGCAACCTGCCGATGCGTCTGCAGGCCGATCACCTGACCGTGGTCGGCGAACGCCAGCGCTTGCAGCTTGAGGACGGCTCGAAAGTCCTGCTCAACACCAATTCCGCGTTCTCCAGCACCATCAACGATCAGCAGCGAGTCGCACGGTTGTATCAGGGCGAAGCGTTTTTCGAGATCCCGGCCAGCCGTAGCCAGCCGCTGGAAATCGATGCTGGTCCGGTGAAAGCCAGCGTGCGCGACACCGCATTCGCCGTGCGTTATCTGGACGGCGTGGCGCAGGTGCGGGTGCAGCGTGGTGATGTCGACCTGCGTGCAACCCGCGACGATGCGCGGGTGCGGCTGTCCGCCGGGGAAAGCATCCGCATCGGCCCGAATGGTTTCGACCGTCCGGCCAAGGTCGACGCCGCCACCGATCTGGCCTGGGTGCAGGGTCGGCTGATCTTCGAAAACTGCCCGCTGAACCAGGTGTTGGCGGAACTGCGCCGCTACTATCCGGGTTTCATCATCAACACCAACGAGCAGTTGGCCGATGTGGCCGTCACCGGCAATTACCGTCTCGACCAGCCGCTGGACGTGGTGCGTTCGCTCGCTCACATCACCTCGGCCAAGCTTCAGGAATTCCCGGCGCTGGTGATTTTGAACTAAATGAGAATTATTTTTACTCGATAGCCAAAGGTCGTTCGTCTCGTTATAGCCAATGCAATTGATTCGCATCTCGCGATATCAATCAGCACCTATAAAGATTCGTGCGACACGGAGCGCTATCGATGTCCTCTCGCCTTACCCGCCAGACTTCTTCCCCTTCCCGCGTGCTGTCGCTGCTGACCGCCGCCATCCTGATGGCCGGCACTGCGCCGCTGATGGCCGCCACCGAACAGCCGACGCGCAACATGGGCGACTACTCGTTCGCCATCGGCCAGCAGCCGCTGGTGTCGGCGCTCAATGCGTTCACCGCTGTCACGGGCTGGCAGGTCGGTTTGCCGGCGCAACTGGGTCAAGACGTTTCGTCGCCGGGCGTGCGCGGTTCGCTGCCACCGGAAAAAGCCCTGGAGCGCCTGTTGGTGGGGACCAACCTGAGCTTCCGCAAACTGAGCAACAACAACGTCGTGCTGGAAAAACGCGCCAGCAGCGGCGCACTCAATCTTGATCAGGTGACCATCAGCGCCACCCGCCAGGAACAGTCGATCAACAGCGTGCCGGCCACCGTCACCGTGCAGACCCGTCAGGATCTGGATCGCAACAACGTCAACACCATCAAGGATCTGGTGCGCTACGAGCCAGGCGTATCCGTCGGCGGCGCCGGCCAGCGCGGCGGGATCAGCGGCTACAACATTCGCGGCATCGACGGCGACCGGATTCTGACTCAGGTCGACGGCGTCGAAGTGCCGGACGGTTTCTTCAACGGCCCGTACGCCAAGACTCAACGCAACTACGTTGACCCGGAAATCGTCAAACGTGTCGAAATCCTTCGCGGCCCGGCCTCGGTGCTGTACGGCAGCAACGCCATCGGTGGCGCGGTCAGCTACTACACCCTCGACCCGGACGACATTATCAAGCCCGGCAAAGACGTCGGCGCCCGCCTGAAAACCGGCTACAGCTCCGCCGACGAGAGCTGGCTGAAATCCGCCACCGTCGCCGGTCGCGCCGACCAGTTCGACGGTTTGCTGCACTACAGCCAGCGCGACGGTCATGAAACAGACTCCTACGGCAGCAACAACGGCACCGGCCTTGAGCGCACCGCTGCCAACCCGGAAGACGTGAAAGCCACCAACGTGCTGGCCAAGATCGGCTGGAACTACAACGAAGGTTCGCGCCTGGGCCTGACCTACGAAAAGTACAAGGATGATCGCGACACCGATCAGAAAAGCGCCTACGGCGGCCCGTACTTCAACGGCGCACCGACCATCCCGGACAGCGTGCTGCCCGGCGGCATGTACCAGTGGCGTACCGGCAACGACACCATCACCCGCGAGCGTTTCGGCCTGGAGCACAGCTTCGAGCTCGACAGCCTGCTGGCGGACAACGTGAAGTGGAGCCTCAACCACCAGACGGCCAAGACCGACCAGAGCACCGAAGAGTTCTACTACCCGATCACCCGTAAAGTGCTGCGTACCCGCGACACCATCTACGAAGAAAAACAGTGGGTCTTCGATGCGCAACTGGACAAGGCTTTCACCATCGGCGCCACCGATCACGTCCTGACTTACGGCACCACGATCAAGCAGCAGGAAGTCACCGGCTCGCGCAGCGGCGACGGCAAGTGCCTGGCGGTCGGTCGCGGCTGCACCGCCATCGGCGCCACCAGCGCGACCGACGTGCTGAAGAAGTCCAGCGACTTCCCGGACCCGACCATCAACACCTACAGCCTGTTCGCCCAGGATCAGATCAGCTGGAACAACTGGACCTTCCTGCCGGGCCTGCGCTACGACTACACCCAGCTCAAGCCGCACATCACCCAGGAATTCCTCAACACCGTGGCCGCCGACGGCCAAGGCACGGTCAGCGACGAGAACAAGACCTGGCATAAAGTCTCGCCCAAATTCGGCCTGACCTACGCCCTGACCGAAAACTACACCTGGTACGGTCAGTACGCCGAAGGCTTCCGCACCCCGACCGCGAAAGCGCTGTACGGTCGCTTCGAGAACAGCACCACCGGCTACAACGTGGCGCCAAATCCCGATCTGGAACCGGAAAAGAGCAAAAGCTATGAAACCGGCCTGCGCGGCAACTTCGAGCAAGGCTCGTTCGACGTGGCAGTGTTCTATAACAAGTACCGCGACTTCATCAACGAAGACGCCGTCACCCCGGGCTACAGCGAGCTGACGTTCCAGACCAACAACATCAAGCACGCCACCATCAAGGGTGCGGAAGTCAAAGGTCGTCTGAACCTGGACTCGTTCGGCGCGCCGCAAGGCCTGTACACCCAGGGCTCGATTGCCTACGCCTACGGTCGCAACAACGACACCGGCGAGCCGCTCAACAGCGTCAACCCGCTGACCGGCGTGTTCGGCCTCGGTTACGACCAGGACAACTACGGCGGCCTGCTGAGCTGGACCGTGGTCAAGAAGAAGGATCGCGTCGACGACAGCAACTTCAAGTCGCCGGACGGCGTCAGCAGCCAGTTCAAGTCGCCGGGCTTCGGCATTCTCGATCTGACCGGGTTCTACAAAGTCACCGACGACGTCACTGTCAGCGGCGGCATCTACAACCTGACCGACAAGAAGTACTGGCTGTGGGATGACGTGCGCGGTTACGACAGCGTCGGCGAAGCCGCCGTGCTGAGCCCGGCCAACCTCGATCGCCTGACCCAGCCGGGTCGCAACTTCGCGATCAATCTGGTCTGGGATATCTGATCCGGATGACCTCACGGCGCGTGTGCATCGTCGCGCCCTGAGGTTTTTTTACTGTCCGGCGCTTGCCCGTACGTCTCGTTATCAAGCGCCTCTTCTTTTCAAGGACATCTCATGAGCACCCCGGAAAAAGCCCTGCGTTCACAACGCCTGAACCAGATCACCCACGAGCCGCACAGCAAGCTCGATGCACTGGTCAAGGCTCACGCGCCGTTCGAGACCCGCGCCAACTTCGCCCGTTTCGTGGTCGCGCAGTACCTGTTCCAGTCGGAACTGGTGTCGCTGTACAACGATGCCGAACTGACCGCCATCGTCCCTGACCTGCCGGCCCGCTGCCGCGCCGAAGCGGCCAAAGCCGACCTTGCTGACCTGGACACCGAAGTGCCTGCGCCAGTCGCCGGCGCCGTGAAAAACCCGAGCAAGGCCCGCGCCCTGGGCTGGATCTTCGTTTCTGAAGGCTCCAAGCTCGGCGCTGCGTTTCTGATCAAACGTGCTGTCGCGCTGGACCTGAGCGAAACCTTCGGCGCGCGTCACCTGGGCGAGCCTGAAGGTGGTCGCGCCGAAGGCTGGAAGAGCTTTGTGCGCACCCTCGATTCGCTGCAGTTCAGTGCTGAAGAAGAAGCCGAAGTGGAGCAAGGCGCGATCGATGCATTCAACCGCTTCACCGTGCTGCTGGAACAGGCTTACGCCACAGAAGCCGAGCCGGCCTGAAGCGACACCGACCGCCCATTGTGGGAGCGAGCTTGCTCGCGAAGAGGCCGTCAGATTCAACATCATCGTTGACTGACGTACCGCTTTCGCGAGCAAGCTCGCTCCCACAGGGAACTGCACAAGTCTGTAAGATTGCCATTTCGCCTCACGCATTCCCCCGAGCCCATGCCCCAACCCGCCTCCTCCCGACTCGCCCGCCTGCTGTTCGGCCTGCTCGCCTATGTCAGCCTCGGCATCGGCCTGATCGCCATCGTCGTGCCCGGCCTGCCGACCACCGAATTCATCCTGCTCGCTGCCTGGGCCGCGACCCGCAGCTCGCCGCGCCTGAGTGCCTGGCTGGAAAACCATCGGCTGTTCGGCCCGATCCTGAGCAACTGGCGCAACGGCAAGATCATCGCCCGCAAGGCCAAGGTCAGCGCCACCGTCAGCATGCTGCTGTGCGCCACGCTGATGCTGGTGATGCTCGATCACGGCTGGCCGATCTATCTGGCGATTGCAGGGATGACGATGGGCAACCTGTGGATCTGGTCACGACCGGAAGCGTTGCCGAAGATTTCCTGATTTTTCCCTTGTTTTCAGGGCTTTTACCCGCGCAAACGTTTAGCCATGACCGTTCGTCGGCATGCCGCTCATGCGCCCTCGCCCCGCGCCGATGAGCATTGAATGGCGCTGAATGGATTTGGCGAACCGGGCACCTCCCTGCCCCGTAGCCAACAGTTCATTCATTCGCGAGAACGTCCCATGTTCGACTCTCTGTCCATTCGCCTGAAAATCGTCCTGCTGTCCGGCCTGTGCCTGCTCGGCGTGGTTGCGCTGATCGTCGGCATCAATATCTACCAGACCAACCAGAACGACGAACTGGTCAGCACTTCCAGCAGCAAGATGCTCACCGCCAGTGTGCAGGACCTGTTGCAGGCCAAGGCCGCCGAACAGGCGGTGCGGGTGCAGAAAACCTTCGGCGAAAGCCTGCTGGTGATCACCGCGCTGGCCGACCAGATCAAGGACATGCGGGTGATGGCTGCGAAGCGTTCGCTGGACGCCGGCGCCTTGCGTGAAGAGTTGAACCTGAGTCTGAAAACCGCGTTCGAGCGCAACGAAAAAGTGCTCGGTATCTGGCTGGCGTTCGAGCCCAACGGCCTCGACGGCAAGGACAGCGAGTTCGTCAACGACGCTGCTCGCCAGTCTAACGAAGCCGGGCGTTTCGCGACTTACTGGAGCCGCGCCGCCGGTTCTGCGCTGAACACGATCATGGTCGAAGAAGACATGACCAAGACCACCCTCAGCCTCAGCGGCACGCCCTATAACAGTTGGTACACCTGCCCTCGCGACAACAAGCGCACCTGCCTGCTCGATCCTTACGCCGATACCGTGGGCGGCAAGGAAATGCTCATGACCACCATTTCCGTGCCGCTGCTGGTGGACGGCAAGGCCATCGGCGTGGTCGGTATCGACATCGCTCTCGATGCGCTGCAAGCGGCGGCCGTGGGTTCCCAGCGCGAACTGTTCAACGGTGCAGGGCACATGCTGATTGTCTCCGGCAGCGGCGTGTTGGGTGCCTACAGCACCGACGCGACCAAGGTCGGCAAAGGCATCGCTGAAACCCTCGGCGCCGAAGGCAAGGACATCCTGCAACTGCTGAGCGCCGGCACGCCGAAGATTTTGGAACAGGGCGACCTGATCCGCGCCGTGTACCCGGTCGATCCGATCGGCAATTCCCGGGCCTGGGGCGTTGTCATCGACCTGCCGAAACAAGTGCTGCTGGCCGACTCGGTCAAGCTGCAAGCGGTACTCGACGATGCTCAGGAAACCGGCACGATTACCGCCCTCGCCGTTGCAGTGATCGCCGGTCTGATCGGCCTGGTGCTGATCTGGCTCACCGCCTCCGGCGTGACCCGTCCGATCAACAGCGTCGCCGAAATGCTGAAGAACATCGCCAGCGGCGAAGGCGACCTGACCCAGCGCCTGAACTACACCAAGAAAGATGAACTGGGTGAACTGGTGAACTGGTTCAACCGCTTCCTCGACAAGCTGCAACCGACCATCGCCCAGATCAAACAGAGCATCACCGAAGCCCGTGGCACCGCCGATCAGTCGTCGGAAATCGCCCGCCAGACCAGCGAAGGCATGCAGGTGCAGTTCCGCGAGATCGATCAGGTGGCGACCGCCTCCAACGAAATGAGCGCCACCGCCCACGACGTCGCCAACAGCGCCTCGAATGCGGCCAACGCGGCGAAAGGCGCCGACCAGTCGGCCAAGGACGGGATGTCGATCATCGAGCGCAGCACCCGCGACATCAATCAACTGGCCGACGAAGTCAGCAAAGCGGTGACCGAGGTCGAAGAGCTGGCGGTCAACAGCGAGCAGATCGGTTCGGTGCTGGAAGTGATCCGCAGCATCGCCGAACAGACCAACCTGCTGGCACTGAACGCTGCGATCGAAGCAGCCCGTGCCGGTGAAAGCGGTCGTGGTTTTGCGGTGGTGGCCGACGAAGTCCGTAACCTCGCCAAGCGCACCCAGGATTCGGTGGAAGAAATCCGCGTGGTGATCGAGCGCATTCAGACCGGCACCCGTGGTGTGGTCGCGACCATGCATTCGAGCCAGACCCAGGCCCACAACAACGCCGGGCAGATCCGCCAGGCCGTGGACGCCCTCGGCAAGATCAGCGACGCGGTCACCGTGATCAGCGACATGAACCTGCAGATCGCCAGCGCCGCCGAACAGCAAAGCGCCGTCGCCGAAGAGGTCAACCGCAACGTCTCGGCGATCCGTACCGTCACCGAAACCCTGACCGAACAGGCCACCGAATCGGCGGCGATCAGCAGCCAGCTCAACGCCCTCGCCAGCCAGCAGATGAAATTGATGGATCAGTTCCGCGTCTAGAACATCACTGTCATCCCTTGTGGGAGCTTGCCTGCAAGCGATGTCGGTGGATCAGTCGATACATCTGTCGGCAGACACTGCCGCTATCGCTTGCAGGCAAGCTCCCACAGGGATTTGTGTTGACCAGGGAGATTAGGGTTTTCATCTAACTCGATATTCTTTTGCACTATGATCAGGCCCTCTTCCGGAGGGCCTTCGATGACTGATCTGCTCACGTCCATTCAAGCCGCGCTCGGCTTGTGCCGCACGCCGATTCCGTTCACCGGCGAGGGCGCCTTGCCTTCGGCGTTTGCCGTCACCGACCTTGCCTGCGCGAGCATTGCCGCTGCCGGACAAGCCGTCGCTGAACTTCTTCAGCAGCAAACCGGCGACTTGCCCACTGTAGAAGTCGACCGGCGTCTTGCGTCGTTCTGGTTCGCCACTTCACTGCGGCCGATCGGCTGGAAAGTGCCGCCGCTGTGGGATCCAGTGGCCGGCGACTACGCAACCCGAGACGGCTGGATCCGCCTGCACACCAACGCCCCGCATCACCGCTCCGCCGCCGAAAGCGTACTCGGCGCCTGTGCCGACCGCCCGGCGATGGCAGCGAAAGTCGTGCAATGGGCCAGTGCCGATCTGGAGCAAGCGGTGGTCGAGGCCAAGGGTTGTGCGGCTGAAATGCGTAGTTGGGAACAGTGGCAGAAACATCCGCAAGGGTTGGCGGTGAATGCCGAACCCTTGGTGCAATTCAGTGACGGGAAAGAAGAAAGTCATCAACCTTGGCAAGGCTCGATGACGCAACCGCTGGCCGGGCTCAAGGTGCTCGACCTGACTCGTGTACTGGCCGGCCCGACTGCAAGTCGTTTTCTTGCAGGGCTGGGCGCAAACGTCCTGCGCATTGACCCGCCGACCTGGAACGAACCCGGCGTGGTGCCGGAAGTGACCCTCGGCAAACGTTGTGCGCGACTGGATCTGCATGAGCCGGCAGATCGCGCAGTGTTCGAAAGTCTGCTCAAGGATGCCGACATTCTTCTGCACGGCTATCGCGCCGACGCCCTTGAACATCTCGGCTTCGGCGTCGAGCGTCGCCGGCAACTGGCGCCGGGGCTGATCGATGTCTGCCTGAATGCCTACGGCTGGAGCGGTCCGTGGCAGAACCGTCGGGGCTTCGACAGTCTGGTGCAAATGAGCAGCGGCATTGCCGAGGCCGGACAGCGCTGGAAGCAGTCGGACAAGCCGACGCCGTTGCCGGTGCAGGCGCTGGATCATGCGACGGGGTATCTGATGGCGGCGAGTGTGATTCGGTTGCTGACTGAACGGTTACGCAGTGGTCGAGGTGGATCGACGCGGTTGTCGCTGGCGCGGACGGCGAAGTTGTTGGTTGAGCATGGGACTGGGACGGATGAAGCGTTGCGTCCGGAGGATGCAAAGGATCAGAGTTTGAAGATGGAATACACACCATGGGGGCCGGCGCATCGGCTACATGCACCGCTTCTTATTGCTGGAACGCCGTTGCAGTGGTCTTTGCCAGCGAGTGAATTGGGGTCGCATCGAGCGCAGTGGTGATCTTTCCACCGCTTTCGCGAGCAAGCTCGCTCCCACAGTGGATCGGGGGCGCCACACTTCTGGACTGATCGCCAATCCTTGTGGGAGCGAGCTTGCTCGCGAAGAGGCCAGAACTTACAAACCAGAATCAGGGTCAATCCGCACGACTCAAGGATGTCCACAACACCTGCGCCGCATACCCCCGATACGGCCGCCAGGCTTCAGCGCGGGCAGACAATTCCCGCGCCGTCATCCGTTCCCCCTCCAGCACTTCCAGTGCCCGCAGCAACCCCACATCCCCGGTCGGAAACCCGTCCATATCCCGCAACTGCCGCAGGGCAATGTACTGCGCCGTCCAGTCACCGATCCCGTGCAGCGCCAGCAAACGCGCCGTCCCGGACTCGAACAGCTGCGGGTCATCCAGCAGCGCCTGTGCCACGCCGGACAGGGTGCGACCGCGAGTTTTCGGCATACCCAGCGCTGCCAGATCAGCGTTCGCCAAAACCTTTGCCTGAGGAAAGACGTGAGTCAGCCCCGGCACCGAAGAACGCAAAGGCTCGCCGTACTGCGCCACCAGTTTTCCCGCCAGCCGAATCGCCGCAACCACGGTGATCTGCTGCCCCAGCACCGCCCGAAACGCCAGCTCCAACCCATCCCATGTCCCCGGCACGCGCAACCCCGGGCGCTCGGCAATCAATGGCGCCAGCAGCGGATCCACCGCCAGATACCGCTGCATGGTCGGCAGATCCGCATCCAGATCAAACATCCGTCGCAAGCGCGCAACGATCTCGGGCAACACCGACGGATCCGGGAAATCCAGTTCCACCTCCAGCGCATCACCATCACCGGGCCAGACCGAAACCGTACCGTGAAGCCCGTTCAAGCCGATGCTGCGCGAATACACACCATCGACCACCGTCTCCATCCCCGTCACCGCCCGCGCCGCGAGAAACCCGAGCATCGCCGGCCAGTCGTAAGATCCCCGAGAGCCGAGCCGCAATCTCACAGTGACAACACGCCGCTGTACAACCCATAAGCCGCCAGCCCCGCCCCGGCGATCACGCAGGTGAAAATCCCCTTCTCGAGCGTGGTGAACAGCGGCTCGCCCTGCTCATGCTTGGCCTTGGCGAACAAGATCACCCCCGGCGCATACAACAGCGCCGACAACAGCAGGTATTTCACCCCGCCGGCATACAACAACCAGACCGCATAACACAGGGCGATACCGCCGATCAGCAGATCCTTGGTGCGTTCGGCGGAAGCATGTTCATAAGTTTCACCCCGTCCGCTGAGCAATACGGCGTAGGCCGCCGACCACAGATACGGCACCAGAATCATCGACGACGCGAGGTAGATCAGGCTGGTGTAGGTTCCGGCTGAAAACAGCGTGATCAGCAGGAAAATCTGGATCATCACGTTAGTCAGCCACAACGCATTGACCGGCACATGGTTGGCGTTTTCCTTTTTCAGGAACGCCGGCATCGTATTGTCCTTGGCGGTAGCAAACAGGATCTCCGCGCACAACAGTGCCCACGACAACAGCGCACCGAGCAACGAAATGGCCAGGCCCACGCTGATCAGCAGCGCGCCCCATGGCCCGACAATGTGTTCCAGCACCGCCGCCAGCGACGGGTTCTGCAAGGTCGCCAGCTCCGGCTGACTCATGATCCCCAGCGACAGCACATTGACCAGCACCAGCAACGCCAGCACGCCGAGAAAACCGATCACCGTGGCCCGGCCAACATCCGTGCGCTTCTCAGCCCGCGCCGAGTAAACGCTGGCGCCTTCGATGCCGATGAACACGAACACGGTGACCAGCATCATGTTGCGCACCTGATCCATCACCCCACCGAAATTCGGGTTGCTGCGGCCCCAGATGTCGCGGGTAAAAATGTCGGCCTTGAACGCCACGGCGGCAATCACCACGAACATGATCAGCGGAATGATCTTGGCCACGGTGGTCAACTGATTGATCAGCGCCGCCTCCTTGATTCCGCGCATCACCAGAAAGTGCACGGCCCACAGCAGCACCGAGGCGCAGCCAATGGCAATCGGCGTGTTGCCCTGGCCGAAGACCGGAAAGAAGTAACCGAGGGTGCTGAACAGCAACACGAAATACCCGACGTTACCCAGCCAGGCGCTGATCCAGTACCCCCACGCGGAAGAAAAACCCATGTAGTCGCCGAACCCGGCCTTGGCGTAGGCATACACGCCCGAGTCCAGTTCCGGTTTGCGGTTGGCCAGGGTCTGGAACACGAAGGCCAGAGTGAGCATGCCGATCGCCGTGATGCCCCAGCCGATCAGGATGGCGCCGGCATCGGCCCGGGCCGCCATGTTCTGCGGCAAAGAAAAAATCCCCCCGCCGATCATCGAACCCACCACCAGGGCGATCAGTGCGCCAAGGCGCAGCTTTTGCGTCGGTTGCGACATTCCAGCGTCTCCAAGTTCCAGAGCGGCGAATGCCGCGAAACCGTTATGCAACCGGTTTTAACTAAATGGATAAAGCGTAATGACGTTTATTGAATAACGCCAACTTTCGCCCTTTATATATAGCCATTGGCGCTAACGCCCTAGCACGCTCAGACAATTTTGTGCGCGAATCCTAATAAATCAATTCTGTACTGAAAACAGCGTTGAAAAATTTGCCAAAACCGGAAAAGCAACTAGCGTGATAATTCGAAAGTAATAGGATCCATTCTTAACCACTTTGGACTAAAGGCCTCTAGGACGGGCCTTCCAGGCAATAGCTTTATGCCTCCAGACGTTTCATAAGTCATTCATTAACAATGGAATGTGACTATGCACTGATCTAAGTCAGCTGTTTGAAAAGCCAACAGAACTACGCTGTGAACTCTTCTCTCCTGCAATGGAGTCATGCAATGTCTGAAGCTCCCGGAAAACTGCGACTAGGTGCACTGGTTGCACTGGTAGTCGGTTCAATGATCGGTGGCGGGATATTCTCTTTGCCACAAAACATGGCCGCCAGTGCCGACGTCGGCGCGGTACTGATCGGCTGGGCCATCACCGCTGTCGGCATGCTCACCCTCGCTTTCGTCTTTCAAACCCTCGCCAATCGCAAGCCTGACCTGGACGGCGGTGTCTACGCCTACGCCAAGGCCGGTTTTGGCGACTACATGGGTTTTTCGTCCGCCTGGGGCTACTGGATCAGTGCCTGGCTAGGCAACGTCGGTTACTTCGTTCTGCTCTTCAGTACCCTCGGCTATTTCTTCCCGGTGTTCGGTGAAGGCAACACGGTTGCGGCCGTGATTGGCGCCTCGGTCCTGTTGTGGGCCGTGCACTTTCTGGTACTGCGCGGGATCAAGGAAGCGGCGTTCATCAACCTGGTGACCACCGTCGCCAAGGTCGTGCCGCTGCTGCTGTTCGTGCTGATCGCAATCTTCGCCTTCAAACTGGACATCTTCACCGCCGACATCTGGGGCGTGAAAAACCCGGATCTGGGCAGCGTGATGAACCAGGTGCGCAACATGATGCTGGTCACCGTGTGGGTGTTCATCGGCATCGAAGGCGCGAGCATCTTCTCGGCCCGGGCAGAAAAACGTTCGGACGTCGGCAAGGCGACCGTGATCGGTTTCATCACCGTGCTGCTGTTCCTGGTGCTGGTGAACGTGCTGTCGCTGGGCATCATGACTCAGCCGGAACTGGCCAAACTGCAGAACCCGTCGATGGCCGCCGTGCTTGAGCACGTGGTCGGCCACTGGGGCGCGGTGCTGATCAGCGTCGGTCTGATCATCTCGCTGCTCGGGGCGTTGCTGTCGTGGGTGCTGCTGTGTGCGGAGATCATGTTCGCCGCCGCCAAGGACCACACCATGCCGGAGTTCCTGCGCAAGGAGAACGTCAACCATGTGCCGGTCAACGCCCTGTGGCTGACCAACGCGATGGTGCAGCTGTTCCTGATCATCACCCTGTTCTCGGCCAGTACTTACCTGTCGCTGATCTACCTCGCCACTTCGATGATTCTGGTGCCATACCTGTGGTCGGCGGCCTACGCCCTGCTGCTGGCGGTGCGCGGCGAAAGCTATGAAGGCTTCGCGGCCGAACGGTGCAAGGACCTGATCATCGGCGCCATCGCCCTGATCTACGCGGTGTGGCTGCTCTACGCCGGTGGCGTGAAGTACCTGCTGCTCTCGGCCCTGCTCTACGCCCCCGGCGCGATCCTGTTCGCCAAGGCCAAGCTCGAACTCAAACAACCGGTTTTCACCAACGTCGAGAAGCTGATTTTCGCCGCAGTGGTCGTGGGTGCCCTCGTGGCGGCCTACGGACTGTACGACGGCTTCCTGACTCTGTAATTGCCCAACGTTTTCTCTCTGGAGGATCACTGAAATGACCACGGAAAAAGTTAAGTACGGCGTCCATTCCGAAGCCGGCAAACTGCGCAAAGTCATGGTTTGCTCCCCAGGTCTGGCCCATCAGCGGCTGACCCCGAACAATTGCGATGAACTGCTGTTCGACGACGTGCTGTGGGTCGCCCAGGCCAAGCGCGACCACTTCGACTTCGTGACCAAGATGCGTGAGCGCGGGATCGAAGTGCTGGAAATGCACAACCTGCTGACCGATATCGTCGCCATCCCTGAAGCGCTGGACTGGATCCTCGAGCGCAAGGTCACCGCCGACTCGGTAGGCCTGGGCCTGATCAACGAAGTCAAATCCTGGCTGAAAAGCCTGGAGCCGCGACACATCGCCGAATTCCTGATCGGCGGCGTGTCCGCCGATGACCTGCCGGACAGTTTCGGCGGCAAGACCATCCAGATGTTCCGCGACTTCCTCGGCCACTCCAGCTTCATTCTGCCGCCGTTGCCGAACACCCAGTTCACCCGCGACACCACCTGCTGGATCTACGGTGGCGTGACGCTGAACCCGATGTACTGGCCGGCGCGTCGTCAGGAAACCCTGCTGGCCACCGCCATCTACAAATTCCACCCACAATTCACCAACGCCGATTTCGAAATCTGGTACGGCGACCCGGACAAGGATCACGGCAGCTCGACCCTCGAAGGCGGCGACGTGATGCCGATCGGCAACGGCGTAGTGCTGATCGGTATGGGCGAGCGCTCGTCGCGTCAGGCCATCGGCCAACTGGCGCTGAACCTGTTCAAGAACAAGGCCGTGGAAAAAGTCATCGTCGCCGGCCTGCCGAAGTCCCGCGCCGCGATGCACTTGGACACCGTGTTCAGCTTCTGCGACCGCGACCTCGTCACGATCTTCCCGGAAGTGGTCAATCAGATCGTTGCCTTCACCCTGCGCCCTGACGAAAGCAAACAGGGCGGCATCGACATCCGTCGCGAAGAAGGCACGTTCCTCGACGTCGTGGCCAAAGCCCTCAACCTGCCGAAACTGCGCGTCGTCGAAACCGGCGGCAACAGCTTCGCCGCCGAACGCGAGCAATGGGATGACGGCAACAACGTGGTGGCCGTGGAGCCGGGCGTGGTCATCGGCTACGACCGCAACACCTACACCAACACCCTGCTGCGCAAGGCCGGGGTCGAGGTCATCACCATCAGCGCCGGCGAACTGGGCCGTGGCCGTGGCGGCGGCCACTGCATGACCTGCCCGATCGTGCGCGACCCGATCGACTACTAAACGACCATCTCCCCGGCCGCACTGACCCTGTCGCGGCCGGGCCGATTACCGAATCCAAGGAGAATCATCATGGCGTTCAACATCCACAACCGTAACCTGCTCAGCCTGGAACACCACACCCCACGTGAGCTGCGTTACCTGCTCGACCTGTCCCGCGACCTCAAGCGCGCCAAGTACACCGGCACCGAGCAGCAACATCTGAAGGGCAACAACATCGCCCTGATCTTCGAAAAAACCTCGACCCGCACCCGCTGCGCGTTCGAAGTCGCCGCTTATGACCAGGGCGCCAACGTCACCTACATCGACCCGAACTCTTCGCAGATCGGCCACAAGGAAAGCATGAAAGACACAGCCCGCGTGCTGGGTCGCATGTACGACGCCATCGAGTACCGTGGCTTCAAGCAGGAAATCGTCGAAGAACTGGCCAAGTTCGCTGGCGTGCCGGTGTTCAACGGCCTGACCGATGAATATCACCCAACGCAAATGATCGCCGACGTGCTGACCATGCGTGAGCACGCCGACAAGCCGATCCATGAGATCAGCTACGCCTACCTGGGCGACGCGCGCAACAACATGGGCAACTCGCTGCTGCTGGTCGGCTCCAAGCTGGGTATGGACGTGCGCATCTGCGCGCCGAAAGCCCTGTGGCCACACGACGATCTGGTGGACCGCTGCAAGAAATACGCTGAGGAAAGCGGCGCCCGCATCACCCTGACCGAAGATCCGAAAGCCGCCGTCAAAGGCGTGGACTTCATCCACACCGATGTCTGGGTATCGATGGGCGAGCCGGTTGAAGCCTGGGCCGAGCGTATCCAGCAACTGCTGCCGTATCAGGTCAACGCCGAGCTGATGAAAGCCACCGGCAACCCGCGTACCAAGTTCATGCACTGCCTGCCGGCGTTCCACAACAGCGATACCAAGGTCGGCAAACAGATTGCCGAACAGTATCCGCACCTGAAAAACGGCATCGAAGTGACCGACGACGTGTTCGAGTCGCCTGCCTGCATCGCCTTCGAGCAAGCGGAAAACCGCATGCACACCATCAAGGCGATTCTGGTGTCGACTTTGGCTGATCTGTAACCACCACCCCGTTCCCACTGAAGGACCTGGAACCCAATGTGGGAGCGAGCTTGCTCGCGAAGGCGGCGCGCCAGTCGCCAAAGATGTTGCCTGACACAACGCTTTCGCGAGCAAGCTCGCTCCCACAGGTGCCCAGTACCGACAGTGTGATCGAGTCGTTTGCCATTCCTCTGTACAAGAAGGACATGCACCATGCGTATCGTCGTAGCTCTGGGCGGTAACGCCCTGCTCCGCCGTGGTGAGCCGATGACCGCTGACAACCAGCGCGCCAACATCCGCATCGCCACCGAGCAAATCGCCAAGATCCATCCCGGCAATCAACTGGTCATCGCCCACGGCAATGGCCCGCAAGTCGGCCTGCTGTCGTTGCAGGGCCTCTCCTACAAACCCGATGAAGCCTATCCTCTGGATGTACTCGGTGCCGAAACCGAGGGCATGATCGGCTACATCATCGAACAGGAACTGGGCAACCTGCTGGACTTCGAAGTCCCGTTCGCCACCCTGCTCACCCAGGTCGAAGTCGATCCCAAGGACCCGGCCTTCAAGGACCCGACCAAGTTCATCGGCCCGGTCTACGCCAAGGACGAAGCTGAGCGCCTGGCCAAGGAAAAAGGCTGGGTGGTCAAGGCCGACGGTGACAAGTACCGCCGCGTGGTTGCCAGTCCGAAACCCAAGCGCATCTTCGAAATCCGTCCGATCAAGTGGCTGCTGGACAAGGGCAGCATCGTGATCTGCGCGGGCGGCGGCGGCATCCCGACCATGTATGACGAGCAGCGCAATCTCAAAGGCATCGAGGCCGTCATCGACAAGGATCTGTGCTCGTCGCTGCTCGCTGAACAACTGGAAGCCGATCTCTTGGTGATCGCCACCGACGTCAATGCGGCCTACATCGACTTCAACAAGCCAACCCAGAAAGCCATCGCCCAGGCTCACCCGGATGAACTGGAGCGTCTGGGCTTCGCCGCCGGTTCCATGGGGCCGAAGGTGCAGGCAGCCTGTGAATTTGCGCGCCATACTGGCAAAGTCGCGGTGATCGGTTCGCTGGCGGACATCGAAGCCATCGTCCAGGGCACTGCCGGTACGCGGGTCAGCACGGCCGCGCCGGGGATCACCTACCGATAAAAAGAAACTCCGGGGGCAGACCTCTGGTCTGCCCTTCTCCCATGCCTTGAAAGGAGAAAACCATGGCCCAGTTCGAACCCGGTCATTTGCATATTGAGCGGCATGCGTTGACCCAAGATGACGTCAACTACAACATCCGCCTCGAATACGAAGTGTCGCAGGATCCGCAAAAAGGCAAAGGGATACAATTCCGGCTGGTTGGAACCATCCAGGGCAAAGAGGTCAACGAGCCCTTCTTCCTGCCCAAGGAAGAGGCCTACAACTTCGCTCGCAACGTGACGCAGATTGCCGAAAAATACGGCATCCCCAAGAGCCACAGCCAAATAGGCTCGGTCCACAAACATTACGATTTGATGTTTGAAGACATACGTACGCAGCTGAATATGAAATCCGGGGATCCGGTCAATCCCGAGCATTTCGAGTAACCCGAACTCACCACATTCCCCCTGTGGGAGCGAGCTTGCTCGCGAAAGCGCTCTGTCAGTCCATATCTTCAATGCTGATACACCGCATTCGCGAGCAAGCTCGCTCCCACATGGGTATGTATCCAGCGGAAGTGCGCGTCCGGTTTCACCATTTCCCCGCCCCAAGGCATACTTGCCCCCCTCCGCACTCCAGAACCCAGAACCGCCCCATGCGTATCCACGTCAGCTTCATCGACCGCGTCGGCATCACCCAGGAAGTCCTGGCCCTGCTCGGTGGGCGCAACCTCAATCTGGATGCGGTGGAAATGGTCCCGCCGAATGTCTACATCGACGCCCCGACCCTCAGCCCGCAAGTGCTCGAAGAACTCAAAGATGCGTTGTTCCGGGTGCGTGGCGTGGAGGCCGTGGTGGTGGTCGACATCCTCCCCGGCCAGCGTCGGCACTTGCAGCTCGACGCCTTGCTCGCAGCAATGACCGACCCGGTATTGGCGCTGGACAGCGCCGGCAAGGTGCTGCTGGCCAACCCGGCGCTGATCGCCTTGTATGGTCGCGAACCGGCGGGCGAAAGCGTCTCGGAACTGTTCAACGATCCGGGCCTGCTCGAAACCCTGCTCGAACAAGGCTTCCGCTTGCCGCTGCGGGAAATCACCGTCAACGGTCAGACGCTGTTGCTCGACGCCACACCGATCACCGACGCCGGCGCCCTGCTCACCCTGTATCAACCGAACCGCATCGGCGAACAGCTCTCGGCGCTGCATCATGATCACGCCGAAGGTTTCGATGCGCTGCTCGGCGAATCGCCGCCGATCCGCACCCTCAAGGCACGCGCCCAACGCGTCGCCGCCCTCGATGCGCCGCTGTTGATCCAGGGCGAAACCGGCACCGGCAAGGAACTGGTGGCCCGCGCCTGTCACGCCATCAGCGCCCGGCACAGCGCACCATTCCTGGCACTGAACTGCGCGGCCCTGCCGGAGAACCTCGCCGAGAGCGAGCTGTTCGGCTACGCCCCCGGCGCCTTCACCGGCGCACAACGGGGTGGAAAACCGGGGCTGATGGAACTGGCCAACCAGGGCACGGTGTTTCTCGACGAGATCGGCGAGATGTCGCCGTACTTGCAGGCCAAACTGCTGCGCTTTCTCAACGACGGCAGCTTCCGCCGGGTCGGTGGCGATCGTGAGGTGAAGGTCAACGTGCGGATCCTCAGCGCGACCCACCGCGACCTGGAAAAAATGGTCAGCGAAGGCCTGTTCCGCGAAGACCTGTTCTACCGCCTCAACGTGCTCAACGTCGAAGTACCGCCACTGCGCGAACGCGGCCAGGACATTCTGCTGCTCGCCCGCTACTTCATGCAGCAGGCCTGCGCGCAGATCCAGCGCCCGGTCTGCCGCCTCGCCCCCGGCACTTATCCGGCGCTGCTGGGCAATCGCTGGCCAGGCAATGTTCGGCAACTGCAAAACGTGATCTTCCGCGCCGCCGCGATCTGCGAAAGCAGCCTGGTGGACATCGGCGACCTCGACATCGCCGGCACCTCGGTGGCACGCCAGACCGACACCGACGTCGACAGCCTCGAAGAAGCCGTCGAAGCCTTCGAGAAATCGCTGCTGGAAAAGCTCTACGTCAGCTACCCCTCGACCCGCCAACTGGCCAGCCGCCTGCACACCTCGCATACGGCGATTGCCCATCGGCTGCGCAAGTACGGCATCCCCAACAAACCCTGAGGCGAAACCCCGAATAAACTGTGGGAGCGAGCTTGCTCGCGATGAGGGCGTGTCAGTCGACAGTTTTTTCAATGTCACACCGCCATCGCGAGCAAGCTCGCTCCCACAGGGTTTTCCATCCAGCCGGCTCTCCATCCAGAGTGTCCGAGCCCAAAAGCGACCTCCATCTGTACTGAAAGCGCTACAGCGGAACGATATCGCTACACCCTCCTCCGATCACCGCTGTGCAAGGCTTTGATCCGGTTCAGCTTTTTTCTTCGCCTCGCACTGTAGCGATTTCGCTACAGCCAACGTGATGACGCCTGCCCACAAATCAATCAAGTCATTGATTAATAACGATATTTTTACGTTGGCCGCGTTCTTGCTAAGTAACCGCTCATAAAATCAGGGCATTGCCGCCCGAGTATTCCACCGCGTCCACCAGACGAGTCTGGCCCCTAGGAGATTCCATGAGCGAGTTGCGTTTTACTGAAGATCACGAATGGCTGCGCGCCGAAGCCGATGGTTCTGTCACCGTTGGCATCACCGCTTTCGCGCAGAACGCCCTGGGCGACGTGGTGTTCGTGCAACTGCCTGAATTGCAGGCTTACGAGAAAGGCGCCGAAGCCGCCACCGTGGAATCGGTAAAAGCCGCCAGCGGCGTTTACATGCCGCTGGACGGTGAAGTCCTGGCCACCAACCCGGCCCTGGAAGACAGCCCTGAACTGGTCAACGAAGATCCGCTGGGTGAAGGCTGGTTCTTCCGCTTCAAGCCAGCCGACGCTTCCGCCGTCGCCAAGCTGCTGGATCAGGACGCTTACGACCGCCTGATCAAAGCCCAAGCCGAAGCCTGAGGAACCTGACATGACCCAAGTAAATCTCGGCACCGCCAACGAGTTCATCGCCCGTCACATCGGCCCGCGCGCCGGTGACGAGCAAGCCATGCTCAACAGCCTCGGCTTCGACTCACTCGAAGCCCTGAGTGCCAGCGTCATCCCGGAAAGCATCAAGGGCACCAGCGTGCTCGGCCTCGATGATGGCCTGAGCGAAGCCGATGCCCTGGCAATGATCAAAGGCATCGCCGGCAAGAACCAGTTGTTCAAGACCTACATCGGCCAGGGCTACTACAACTGCCACACGCCATCGCCGATCCTGCGCAACCTGCTGGAAAATCCGGCCTGGTACACCGCTTACACCCCGTACCAGCCAGAAATTTCCCAAGGCCGTCTCGAAGCGCTGTTGAACTTCCAGACCCTGATCAGCGACCTCACCGGCCTGCCGATCGCCAACGCTTCCCTGCTCGACGAAGCCACCGCCGCTGCCGAAGCCATGACCTTCTGCAAACGCCTGAGCAAGAACAAGGGCAGCCACCAGTTCTTCGCCTCGGTCCACAGCCACCCGCAAACCCTCGACGTGCTGCGCACCCGCGCCGAGCCGCTGGGTATTGACGTGGTCGTGGGCGATGAGCGCGAACTGACCGACGTGACGCCGTTCTTCGGCGCGCTGCTGCAATACCCGGCCAGCAACGGTGATGTATTCGACTACCGCGAGCTGACCGAGCGCTTCCACGCGGCCAACGCACTGGTGGCCGTGGCCGCTGACCTGCTGGCCCTGACCCTGCTGACCCCGCCGGGCGAGTTCGGTGCGGACGTGGCCATCGGCAGCGCGCAACGTTTCGGCGTTCCGCTGGGCTTCGGTGGCCCGCACGCGGCTTACTTCTCCACCAAAGATGCGTTCAAGCGCGACATGCCGGGCCGTCTGGTCGGTGTTTCGGTTGACCGTTTCGGCAAACCGGCCCTGCGTCTGGCGATGCAGACCCGCGAGCAACACATCCGCCGCGAGAAAGCCACGTCGAACATCTGCACCGCACAAGTGCTGCTGGCCAACATCGCCAGCATGTACGCCGTGTATCACGGCCCTAAAGGCCTGACCCAGATCGCCAACCGCGTGCATCACCTGACCGCGATCCTGGCCAAGGGCTTGAGCGCACTGGGCGTGACCGTCGAGCAAGCCAGCTTCTTCGACACCCTGACCCTGGCCACCGGCGCGCAAACTGCTGCGCTGCATGACAAGGCTCGCGCCCAACAGATCAACCTGCGTGTGATCGACGCTCAGCGTCTGGGTCTGTCGGTCGACGAAACCACCACCCAGGCCGACATCGAAACCCTGTGGAGTCTGTTCGCCGACGGCAAGACCCTGCCGGATTTCGCTGCCCTCGCCGCTGCAGCGCAAAGCACGATTCCAGCCGCGCTGGTTCGCCAGTCGCCGATCCTCAGCCACCCGGTGTTCAACCGTTATCACTCGGAAACCGAGCTGATGCGCTACCTGCGCAAACTGGCGGACAAGGACCTGGCGCTGGATCGCACCATGATCCCGTTGGGCTCGTGCACCATGAAACTCAACGCCGCCAGCGAAATGATTCCGGTGACCTGGGCCGAATTCGGCGCCCTGCACCCGTTCGCCCCGGCCGAGCAAAGCGCCGGTTACCAGCAACTGACCGACGAACTGGAAGCGATGCTCTGCGCCGCCACCGGTTACGACTCGATCTCGCTGCAACCGAACGCCGGCTCCCAGGGTGAGTACGCAGGTCTGCTGGCGATCCGCGCCTACCACCAGAGCCGTGGCGAAGACCGTCGCGACATCTGCCTGATCCCGTCGTCCGCCCACGGCACCAACCCGGCGACCGCCAACATGGCCGGCATGCGCGTGGTCGTGACCGCGTGCGACGCCCGTGGCAACGTGGACATCGAAGACCTGCGCGCCAAGGCCATCGAGCACCGCGAACACCTCGCGGCGCTGATGATCACCTACCCGTCGACCCACGGCGTGTTCGAAGAAGGCATCCGCGAGATCTGCGGCATCATTCACGACAACGGCGGCCAGGTGTACATCGACGGCGCCAACATGAACGCGATGGTCGGCCTCTGCGCACCGGGCAAGTTCGGCGGCGACGTGTCGCACCTGAACCTGCACAAAACCTTCTGCATTCCGCACGGCGGTGGCGGCCCGGGCGTCGGCCCGATCGGCGTCAAGTCGCACCTGACCCCGTTCCTGCCAGGCCACGGCCACATGGAGCGCAAGGAAGGTGCGGTCTGCGCAGCACCGTTTGGCAGCGCGAGCATTCTGCCGATCACCTGGATGTACATTCGCATGATGGGCGGCGCAGGTCTCAAGCGCGCTTCGCAGTTGGCGATCCTCAATGCCAACTACATTTCCCGTCGCCTGGAAGAGCACTACCCAGTGCTGTACACCGGCAGCAACGGTCTGGTGGCGCACGAGTGCATCCTCGATCTGCGCCCGTTGAAAGACAGCAGCGGCATCAGCGTCGATGACGTCGCCAAGCGCCTGATCGACTTCGGCTTCCACGCCCCGACCATGTCGTTCCCGGTGGCCGGCACGCTGATGATCGAGCCGACCGAAAGCGAATCCAAGGAAGAGCTGGACCGCTTCTGCGACGCCATGATCCGCATCCGCGAAGAAATCCGCGCGGTGGAAAACGGCACCCTGGACAAGGACGACAACCCGCTGAAGAACGCTCCGCACACCGCTGCTGAGCTGGTCGGCGAGTGGACTCATCCGTACAGCCGCGAGCAAGCGGTGTACCCGGTGGCTTCGTTGGTCGAAGGCAAATACTGGCCGCCGGTCGGTCGCGTCGACAACGTGTTCGGCGACCGCAACCTGGTCTGCGCCTGCCCGTCGATCGAAAGCTACGCTTAAACGAATGAGGGGCAGGTAAACCTGCCCCTTTTTCCAGAACACCACAAAACCCTGTGGGAGCGAGCTTGCTCGCGATAGCGGTAGATCAGCCAACATTGATGGTGACTGACACTCCGCTTTCGCGAGCAAGCTCGCTCCCACAAGGACATGCATCAAGCCTGATATTCCGCCAATTCCTATAACAAGAAACCGGAGAACAACTCATGTCGTTAAGCGTGTTCGACCTGTTCAAGATTGGCATCGGCCCCTCCAGCTCCCACACCGTCGGCCCGATGCGCGCTGCTGCGCGCTTCGTCGAAGGCCTGCGCCGGGAAAACCTGTTGTCGGCCACCGCCAGCGTCAGGGTCGAGTTGTATGGATCCCTCGGCGCCACCGGCAAGGGCCACGGCAGCGACAAGGCCGTGTTGCTGGGCCTGGAAGGTGAACACCCGGACACCGTGGATACCGAAACCGTCGCCGCCCGTCTCGCGGAGATTCGTGGCAACGGGCGTTTGAACCTGCTCGGCGAACACAGCATTGCGTTCAACGAGAAAGAACACCTGGCCATGATCCGCAAGCCCTTGGCCTATCACCCCAACGGCATGATCTTCCGCGCCTTCGATGCGGCGGGATTGCAGATCCGCAGCCGCGAGTATTACTCGGTCGGCGGTGGCTTTGTGGTTGACGAAGATGCGGCCGGAGCCGACCGCATTGTCGAAGACGCCACCCCGCTGACCTTCCCGTTCAAGAGTGCCAAGGACTTGCTCGGTCACTGCGCCACCTATGGTCTGTCGATCAGCCAGGTGATGCTGACCAACGAAAGCGCCTGGCGCCCGGAAGCGGAAACCCGCGCCGGCCTGCTGAAAATCTGGCAAGTGATGCAGGACTGCGTGGCCGCCGGCTGTCGCAACGAAGGCATTCTGCCAGGTGGCCTGAAGGTCAAGCGGCGGGCAGCGGCGTTGCACCGGCAACTGTGCAAGAACCCGGAATCGTCACTGCGCGATCCGCTGTCGGTGCTGGACTGGGTCAACCTCTACGCTCTGGCCGTCAACGAAGAAAACGCCAACGGCGGGCGCGTGGTCACGGCACCGACCAATGGCGCGGCGGGGATCATCCCTGCGGTGCTGCATTACTACATGCGCTTCATTCCCGGCGCGAACGATGACGGCGTGGTCCGCTTCCTGCTCACCGCCGCGGCCATCGGCATTCTGTACAAGGAAAACGCCTCGATCTCCGGCGCCGAAGTCGGCTGTCAGGGCGAGGTCGGCGTGGCCTGTTCGATGGCGGCCGGCGCGTTGTGCGAAGTCCTCGGCGGCAGCGTGCAGCAAGTGGAAAACGCCGCTGAAATCGGCATGGAACACAACCTGGGCCTGACCTGCGACCCGATTGGCGGGCTGGTTCAGGTGCCGTGCATCGAGCGCAACGCCATGGGCTCGGTCAAGGCGATCAATGCCGTGCGCATGGCCATGCGCGGAGACGGGCAGCACTTCGTCTCCCTCGACAAGGTCATCCGCACCATGCGCCAGACCGGCGCCGACATGAAAAGCAAATACAAGGAGACCGCCCGTGGCGGTCTGGCGGTCAACATTATCGAGTGCTGATCGCGCCATAAACTCGCTCTCCCCTTGGGAGAGAACACAAAACTGGCCCCCTCTCCCTCCGGGAGAGGGTTGGTGTGAATCAAGGAGTCACGCATGTCCACCGAACAACTGTCGAAAACCCCGCTGCACGCTCTGCACATCGAACTCGGCGCCCGCATGGTGCCGTTCGCCGGCTACGACATGCCGGTGCAATACCCGCTGGGCGTGATGAAAGAACACCAGCACACCCGTGAGCAGGCCGGGCTGTTCGATGTCTCGCACATGGGCCAGATCCGCCTGACCGGCGCCAATGCTGCCAAAGCCCTGGAAACCCTGGTGCCGGTGGACATCATCGACCTGCCGGTGGGCATGCAGCGCTATGCGATGTTCACCAACGAAACCGGCGGCATCCTTGATGACCTGATGGTCGCCAACCTCGGCAATGACGAGCTGTTCCTGGTGGTCAACGCCGCGTGCAAGGACCAGGACCTGGCGCATCTGCAAAAACACATCGGCGATCAATGCACCATTACCGAGCTTTTCGAAGCACGCGCCCTGCTCGCCTTGCAAGGCCCGGCCGCCGTGACCGTGCTGGCACGCCTGGCGCCGGAAGTGGCGAAGATGACCTTCATGCAATTCACCCGCGTGAAGCTGCTGGGCGTCGACTGCTTTGTCAGCCGTTCGGGCTACACCGGTGAAGACGGTTTCGAAATCTCGGTTCCGGCAGCCGACGCGGAAAAACTCGCCCGCGCTTTGCTGGCCGAACCGGAAGTGGCCGCCATCGGCCTCGGTGCCCGTGACTCGCTGCGCCTGGAAGCCGGCCTGTGCCTGTACGGCCACGACATGAACACCGAGACCACCCCGATCGAAGCCAGCCTGCTGTGGGCAATCTCCAAGCCTAGGCGTGCCGACGGTGCGCGTGCCGGTGGTTTCCCGGGGGCGGAACAAGTCTTCGCTCAACAGCAGAACGGTGTTCAGCGCAAACGCGTCGGCCTCCTGCCGCAAGAGCGCACGCCGGTCCGTGAAGGTGCAGAGATCGTCAACGAAGCGGGCGAGATCATCGGCAGCGTGTGCAGCGGCGGTTTCGGTCCGACTCTGGGCGGCCCGCTGGCCATGGGTTACCTGGACAGTGCCTACGTCGCACTCGACACGCCAGTCTGGGCGATTGTTCGTGGGAAAAAGGTGCCATTGCTTGTAAGCAAAATGCCATTTGTTCCACAACGCTACTATCGCGGTTGATTGACTGTTTCTATAAGTAACGCGATTGCGTTATGTGTGCACTAATGTGTAACGCAATCGCCATAAAACAGTGCACT
Organism: Pseudomonas koreensis; assembly: GCF_025447595.1. GTDB lineage: Bacteria > Pseudomonadota > Gammaproteobacteria > Pseudomonadales > Pseudomonadaceae > Aquipseudomonas > Aquipseudomonas koreensis_H. The sequence goes on from NZ_JAOEJU010000014.1 coordinate 101,241, forward strand.
CTGTTTACACTCGATTCGAATATGAACTTGGCTTATAACGTTCGAAAACAATTGAACAAGCCAATCGAATAAGCCCGACTAGTGGACCGACTAAGTGCCAGCAAGCGCAGGAAAACCGGGGTCTTCACGGGGCTTGTTTTTCCTCCCGTAGTTGGCGTAGAGTTTGTCCACTGTGTTTGCATGGGTCAGCTTGGAATCGTGACCTGGGCAGTAGCCTACAAGTTAGCTACATCCCGTTCGACGTCTTCTTACTCTCCTGCAACCAGCCCCAGTACTCTTTCATGAGAAAGAGACTGTCATCAATTTTTGCGTCAAAGGAAATAAGAAATGTCCACACGTCAGAGCGGCACCGTCAAGTGGTTTAACGACGAGAAAGGTTTTGGTTTTATCACTCCAGAAAGCGGTCCGGATCTGTTCGTGCATTTCCGCGCCATTCAGGGCAACGGCTTCAAGAGCCTGAAAGAAGGCCAGAAAGTGACCTTCGTTGCTGTGCAAGGCCAGAAAGGCATGCAAGCTGATGAAGTCATCGCAGAAGCCTGATTTTCTGTAACGAAAAAGCCCCTGATATTGATATCAGGGGCTTTTTTGTGGGCGCAAATCCGTAAAATGGCGCTTCACTTTCCATCCAGAGGCTGCCATGTCGAAACACCTGCTCACTCCCCAGGGCGACTTCCCCACCGTCGGCCTGGGCCGTCGTCTGGCAGCGATGTTCTATGACTTTCTGCTGTGCACTGCCCTGCTGATCGTGACGGGTGGCGTCTACAAGATGATCCAGGCCGCGATCATCGGCGAGGAGCGCTTGCGGGTTCTGACCGACGCCGGGCAACTGGATGGCGATCCGCTGTACTCCACGGTGCTGCTGTTGGTGCTGTTTGGCTTCTTCGCCAAGTTCTGGACCCACGCCGGGCAGACCCTGGGCATGCAGGTCTGGGGCATTCGCGTGCAGAACGTCGATGGCACTGCGATCAGCCTGTGGCAGGCGTTGCTGCGGTTCATGGTGTCGATTGCGTCGTGGCTTTGCCTGGGCATTGGTTTCTTCTGGTCGCTGTTCGACAAACAGAAACGCGCTTGGCATGACATCTACTCCGACACACAGCTCGTGCGAATCCCGAAGAAAGCCAAATAATTTCCGGACACCACAAACCAATGTGGGAGCGAGCTTGCTCGCGAAGGCGTCATGTCAGTCGATTTCAATGGTGACTGATACACGCCTTTCGCGAGCAAGCTCGCTCCCACAGGTTTTGTGTTGTTTCTGAAAGACCTTAAGCGTTGCCGGCCAGTTTCATGCGCGCGGCCTGAGTGAAATCGAGCATGCGCTTGAGCGGGCGAATCGCCTGAGGAATGAGAGCCGGGTCGACGAAGATCTCGTTCGAGCCCTCCTTCAGGCACTTGAGCGTGCGTTCAAGGGTATTCATGGCCATCCACGGGCAATGTGCGCAACTGCGGCATGCCGCGCCGTTACCGGCGGTTGGCGCCTCGATGAAGACCTTGTCCGGGCACAGCTGCTGCATCTTGTAGAAAATGCCGCGATCAGTGGCGACGATCAGGGTCTTGTTCGGCAGCGATTGCGCGGCGGCAATCAGCTGACTGGTGGAACCGACGGCGTCCGCCAGCTCGATCACCGACGTTGGTGACTCCGGGTGCACCAGAATGGCCGCGTCCGGGTACAGCGCTTTCATGTCTTCCAGCTGCTTGGACTTGAATTCTTCATGGACGATGCAGGCACCGTCCCACAGCAGCATGTCGGCGCCGGTCTGGCGCTGGATGTAGGTGCCCAGGTGTTTGTCCGGGCCCCAGATAATGGTCTCACCGTTGTCCATCAGGCTTTCGACGATTTCCAGTGCGCAGCTGGAGGTCACCACCCAGTCGGCCCGGGCTTTGACGGCAGCCGAGGTGTTCGCATACACCACCACCGTGCGTTCCGGATGCTGATCGCAGAACGCCGAGAACTCATCCACCGGGCAACCCAGATCCAGCGAGCAGGTCGCTTCCAGGGTCGGCATCAGCACGCGCTTTTCAGGGTTGAGAATCTTCGCGGTCTCGCCCATGAATTTCACGCCGGCGACCACCACGGTCTTGGCCGGATGGGCATTGCCGAAGCGGGCCATTTCCAGGGAGTCGGAAACGCAACCGCCGGTTTCTTCGGCAAGGGCCTGGATGATCGGATCGCAATAAAAGTGAGCAACCAGCACCGCGTCCTGAGCCTTGAGCTCGGCGGCGATGGCGGAACGGTAGTAAGCCTCTTCCTCGGCCGTCAGCGGCTTGGGCTGCTTGGCGTCGAGGTGGGCTTGTACCAGAAGGCGTTCGGAAATCTGCGTCATGTTCGCAAGACCTGCAGGCGCATTCGCGCGAAAGTCGAGTATACACCCGGCTCCGGACCGCTTGAGGGTACCGCCGGGAGAGTGAGTATTATCAGGCACGGACAGCATTGAAGCTGCGCAAGGCTACAGAATATCCCGTTGATACAAAAGATGATTCTGACCTGCGTCACGGCGGGAAGAAGCGAAGGGAGGGATGCCCGAACCGCAGGCAAAAAAAAACCCGGAAATCCTCACTTTCGTGGGCCTTCCGGATTTTCTAAACCGCCAAATATGGTGGGTCGTGTGGGATTCGAACCTACGACCAATTGGTTAAAAGCCAACTGCTCTACCAACTGAGCTAACGACCCGCTGTGTGGTGGCGCGTATAATACTGATTTTTAAGGACTATTCAACACCTAATTTGAAAATAATCAAAAATAAGGTGTCGGGTCGCTGATTCCGGCCGCCGCGAAGCCTTCTGCACGCAGTCGGCAGCTGTCGCATTTGCCGCAAGCACGGCCATCATCGTCCGCCTGATAGCAGGAAACGGTCAGCCCGTAATCAACGCCAAGCTTCACCCCCGCCTGGACGATCTGCGCCTTGCTCAGGTTCTGCAGCGGTGCCTGGATGCGGAAACCGTTGCCTTCGACGCCAGCCTTGGTTGCCAGGTTGGCCATGCGCTCGAACGACTCGATGAACTCTGGACGGCAATCCGGATAACCGGAGTAATCCACTGCGTTGACGCCGATAAAGATGTCACGGGCGCCGAGCACTTCTGCCCAGCCGAGAGCCAGCGACAGGAAAACCGTGTTGCGCGCCGGTACGTAAGTCACCGGAATGCCCTCGCCCAGCTCTTCCGGAATATCGATGCTGGTGTCGGTCAGGGCCGAACCGCCCATGCCGTTCAGGTTCAGGCCAATCACCTTGTGCTCGACCACACCCAGGTCGCGGGCAACACGAGCAGCGGCATGCAGCTCGGCGTGGGAACGCTGACCGTAATCGAAACTCATGGTGTAGCAGGCGTAACCTTCAGCGCGGGCCATCGCCACGACAGTGGCCGAGTCCAGACCACCCGACAGCAGGATTACCGCACGTTTCTGGCTAGTGTTCAGTTGTTCAGTCATCTCAGCGCCCCGGCTCATCATTCCATAGATATTTATGCAGCTGCAGTTGCAGGCGCACTGGCAGGTTATCCGCCACCACCCAATCCGCCAGATCCCGAGCGTTCAGGTCGTGGTGACTTGGGGAAAACAGCACTTCACCTGCACGTCGCTCGAGACCGTACTGGATCAGCTTCGATACCGCCCAGTCATAGTCCTCCCGCGAGCAGATAACAAACTTCACCTGATCGTTGGGCGTCAGCAGTTCGATGTTCTCGTAACGGTTGCGATGGGCTTCTTTCGAGTCAGGCGTCTTCAGGTCGACCACCCGACTGACCCGCGGATCGACCGCCGAGATGTCGAGGGCGCCGCTGGTTTCCAGCGAGACTTCGTAGCCCGCATCGCACAACTGCTTGAGCAAAGGAATGGCATTGGGCTGTGCCAACGGCTCACCGCCCGTGACACAGACATAGCGCGGGCGAAAGCCGGCCACTTGCTCAAGGATGTCGTCGAGGGTACGGATAGTGCCACCGCTGAACGCGTAGGCGCTGTCGCAGTATTGGCAACGCAATGGGCAACCGGTCAGGCGCACAAAAACAGTGGGCAGCCCGGCAGTCCGCGTTTCCCCCTGCAACGAGTAGAAAACTTCGGTGATTCTCAATGTGTCTTGCATAGTCGCCACGGGCGTAACAGCTAAACAGGCTGTCCGCCTCCGTCAGGCACTTCAGGCAACCCCGCCAACGCGTAGATCACCAGAAGCGTGTTTCATAAAAGGGCGTGAATTCTAACGAAAAAACCCGCGACAAGCGCGGGTTTCTTCCAAACGGGTCAAAGCTGTTACATGCGTTGCAGATCACGCTGGGCCAACTGAGCGGCGGACGTGCCCGGATACTGGGCCACCACCTGCTGCAGAATGCCTTTGACCTTGTCGGTATGACCGAGGCGGCGCTCTACGTCAGCCAGCTTGTACAGCGAATCCGGCACTTTGGCGTGCTTGGGATACAGCTGCGAAACCTTGGCGAAAGCCTGACCTGCACCTTGCAGATCGCCTTTGGCCAGGTTCACTTCACCCAGCCAGTACTGGGCGTTGCCCGCGTATTGGCTGTTCGGGTATTTACGCAGGAAAGCGGCAAACGCCTGGCTGGCCTTGTCGAAATCCTTGGCCTTGATCAGGTCGAAAGCGGCATCGTAATACAGCTTTTCCTTGGCCGGATCAGCTGGTTCGCCACCGGAGGCAGGTGCCTGGGCGGCAGCAGCGGCACCGGCTCCAGCGGCGGCACCGGCAGCAGCACTTGCATCGCCACCGGCAGGAGAATTCTCGGGAGTCGCGGCAGGTGCAACGCCGGATCCTATGCGCCGATCAAGATCCTGGTATCGCTCCAGGGATTCCTGCTTCATGCGCGAAACTTGGTTCTGCAGTTCCTCGATCACGCCTTGCTGGCGCGACAGCTGATCCTGCATTTGTTGCAGTTGGTTGAACAGCATGCCTTGTGCCGAGGCAGGGGCCGAAGCCGCTCCCCCGGCATAGGCGCCGTTCGTACCGTAACCTGCAGGCGGATAACTGCTCCCGCTATTGTTATAACCGGAGTTGTCATCGACCACAGGAACCGCAGCCCACGCCGCAAGCGGCGCGAGGCTGAGAGCCAGAACAGTTACAGCACGACGGCACGTTCGCATATCGAATTACTTACGCAGTTCGACGCGACGGTTTTGAGCCCAGGACTGCTCGTCGTTGCCGGTAGCAACTGGACGCTCTTCGCCGTAGGAAACCAGTTCCAGCTGAGCTGGGGAAACACCTTGCAGTACCAGGTAGCGCTGAACGGCTTTCGCACGACGCTCGCCCAGTGCCATGTTGTACTCACGAGTACCACGTTCGTCGGTGTTGCCTTCCAGAACAACGCGAGCGCCGTTTGCTTTCAGGTCTTTGGCGTGAACGTCCAGAGCGCGCATGGCTTCTGGCTTCAGGTCCGAGCTGTCGTATTCGAAGTAGAAGGTGGTGATTGCGCGCAGAGCAGCTTCTTCGCTCAGGGAACCGTCAACTGCACCAGTGTTTGCGCCGTAACCAGCGTTTGGATCAACAGCGCCTTCTCCGGCGTTGTCGCCGCCTTTGGACGAGCAACCTACAGCTACAGCCATGGCCAGAGCCAGCGCAGCAAATTTACCAAACTTCAGCATTTCCATCGTGAAACTCCTAATGAACCCCAGTGTGTTAAGTAAAACGTAAAGCGCCGCGTCAGTTCAGGTAAGGGGACCAGGACGGTTCTCTGACTTCGCCTTGAGCGGTAGGAAGCGGGAGCCTCACGCGTCCATTAATGGACACGAGCATCAAGACTCCCCGGCCCTGCTGGCGGGTGGCGTAGATTACCATGGTGCCGTTGGGCGCAACAGTAGGCGACTCGTCCAGAGTGCTATCAGTGAGGATTTTTACACTTCCGCGCTGCAAATCCTGGGCCGCCACTTTGAAATTGGTGAAACCGTCCTGACGATGGATCATCACCAGGGTCTTTTCATCCGCCGAAAGCTTGGGGTTGGCGTTGTAGTTGCCCACGAACGTCACACGCTCGGCACCGCCGCCACCGGCACTGGTCTTGTAGATCTGCGGCTTGCCGCCACGGTCGGAGGTGAAGTAGATGGTCGAACCATCCTTGCCCCAGTACGGTTCGGTGTTGATGCCTGGGCCTGCGGTCACGCGGGTGATCTGACGCGAACCGAGGTTCATCACGTAGATGTCCGGGTTACCGTCTTTCGACAGCACGAACGCCAGGCGATTGCCGTCCGGCGACCAGGCTGGCGCGCCGTTCAGGCCTTCGAAGTTGGTGATCTGCTCGCGGCGACCGGTGTCGATGTTCTGCATGAAGATGCGCGGACGCTTCTGTTCGAACGACACGTAGGCGATACGCTTGCCGTCCGGTGCAAAACGCGGCGACAGGATCGGCTCGCGCGATTGCAGCAGGGTCACGGCGCGGGCGCCGTCATAGTCCGAACGCTGCAGGGTGTAACGGGTGTTCTTCTCGGAGAAACGCTCGGCTGTGACGTACAGCAGGCGAGTCGAGAATGCACCTTTAATGCCGGTCAGTTTTTCGAACGACTGATCGGAGATGTAGTGCGCCATGTCGCGCAGCTGTTCGGTGGTACCGGACACACTGCCGTCAGCCACTTTTTGTTCGGTGGCGACGTTGAACAGAGCCCACTGCACCTGCAGACGGCCACCGGCCGGCACGATGCTGCCGACCATCATGTATTGCGCGCCCACCGCCTTCCAGTCACGGAAGATGATTTCGCTCGGCTGGCTTGGCTGGCTGATCATGTTTTGCTTTGGAATCGGCGAGTAATAGCCCGAGTTGCGCAAATCATTACCAATGATTTCAGCCATGTCATCCGGCAGGACGGCACCGCCCTGGAAACCGAACGGTACGACGGCAATCGGAGTCGCCCGATCGCTGCCGCTGGTGACCAGAATGTTCTTTTCATCCGCCATCGCGATCCCTGCCATGCAGCAGATCACGACCAGCATTCCTCGAAGAAGGTTTCTCACAAGGCTAGATCCTCAGGTGTGAATGTCATCTTGAATGAACGATACGGAGCGAAATCGCTCGGCTTCATTCCCTGCATTTCCGTCAAACGTCCAATATTCTTGACCGCTGCCACTGCCGACGCATCGAACGGACCGTCGCCACTGGACTTGGCCACGCTGACCGAAGTCACCGTACCGTCCGGCAACATGCCGATCTGCAGTACAACCGTCATGCCTTTGCGTGCCGAAGGTGGACGTGCCCAGCCTTCCGCTGCCCGCGCACGAATCAGGTCATCGAAACTGCCCGCGACTTCATCGCCCTGCTCATCGGCCAAGGCCTGCTGGCGCTGCGGCGTGTCGGAAAGCAAATCTGCCAGGGCCTGAGCCTTTTTGTCTTCGGCGGATTTACGTGCCGCGTCCTGCGCTTTCTTCTTCGCAGCATCGGCAGCAGCTTTCTTCTTCGCGTCTTCGGCGACTTTCTTCTTCGCCTCTTCAGCTTCAGCTTTCTTCTTGGCGTCTTCGGCGGCTTTCTTCTTCGCGTCTTCGACGATCTTCTTCTTGGCTTCTTCAGCGGCCGCTTTCTTGGCCTCTTCTTCAGCAGCCTTCTTGGCTTCTTCTTCGGCTTTCTTCTTGGCTATATCAGCCAATTGTTTCTCTTCTGCCTTCTTGGCTTCGGCGGCTTTCTTCGCGTCGTCGGCTTTCTTGGCTTCATCAGCCTTCTTCGCCTCGTCCGCTTTCTTCGCCTCATCGGCCTTCTTGGCTTCCTCGGCCTTTTGAGCCGCTTCTTCTTTCTTTTGTTCCGCAGCCTTCACCGCTTCCTGCTCGACCTTTTTCTGCTCCATCTGCTCGACTTCGGTCTGGCGCGCGGCGGATTTCTTCGCCTCACCCGCAATCTTCTGATTGGTCTGGGTGGTTGCCTGACTTTTCGATTTCAGCTGGTACAGGGTCGCCTGGACAATCGGCTTGGCCGGCGGCAGCTCCGGGGTCAGGGCGAAACTGACGAACAGCATGCCGAACACCAGCACGTGCAAGCCAATCGCCCAGACACTAGGCCAGAAGTAGCTTTCCGAGGCGGACGGCTCTCGCTGTTGCTGCATCAGGGCGCCTCGGTGATCAAGCCAACGTTACCGACCCCGGCTTTCTGCAACCCGCCCATGGCGCCCATGACGGAGCCATAATCGACGGACTTGTCGCCACGGATGAAGACCTGGGTACGTTTGCCGCCTTCAGTGCCGGCGCGAATGATCTTGGTCACCGCGTCGGTCATCTGTGGCAGGGTCATGGCCCGGTCCTGCTGCTTCTCGGTGTCGACTTCGCTGCCAAGGTTCCAGTAGTAGGTCTTGTCCGACTTGATCGAAATGGTCAGCACCTGGGTGTTGTTGTCCTGCGGCAAGGCTTCGCTGGAAACCTTGGGCAGATCCACTTTCACGCCCTGATTGAGCATCGGCGCAGTCACCATGAAGATGACCAGCAGCACCAGCATCACGTCGATGTAAGGCACTACGTTCATCTCGGCGACCGGCTTGCGCTTGTGTCGGGCTCGAGTGATTAAAGCCATCGGGAAATACCTGCTTATTCTTCGCTGGTGTGCACTTTGCGGTGCAGGATCGCCTGGAATTCATCGGCGAAGGTGTAGTAGCGGCTCAGCAAGGTTTCGCTGCGGGCAGAGAAACGGTTGTAAGCGATAACGGCCGGGATCGCGGCGAACAGACCGATCGCAGTGGCGATCAGGGCTTCGGCGATACCCGGTGCCACGGTAGCCAGGGTTGCTTGTTGAGCGCTGGCCAGACCACGAAAGGAGTTCATGATCCCCCAGACGGTACCGAACAGACCGATGTACGGGCTGACGGAACCTACGGTGGCGAGGAACGGCAGGCTCTGCTCGAGCTTTTCTTCTTCGCGGGAGATGGCGACGCGCATGGCACGGGCCACACCTTCCATCACCGCTTCAGGGTCGACGCCTGGCTGCTGACGCAGACGGGAGAACTCCTTGAAGCCGGCACGGAAGATCTGCTCGACACCCGAATCCGGGTCCGGGTTGCTGCCGGCCTGACGGTAGAGTTTGGACAGGTCGATACCCGACCAGAAGCGCTCCTCGAAGCTCTCCAGGGCACGTCGACCGGCGCGCAGCAGGTTGCTGCGCTGAAAGATCATGATCCATGAGGTCACCGATGCGGCTACCAGGGTCAACATTACCAACTGCACCACGATGCTGGCATTGCTGACCAGGCTCCACATGGAGGAATGGTCGACGACGTTAGCTTCCACGCTTTATCTCCTGCTTTGAGTGTGTACCCGTGCCGACCGCGTCGGCAAAGGCCGCACGCAGGTCTTCGGGAAGGGCCCGGGGTTTCAAACTGTTAGTGCGCACACAGGCCACCAGAAACTGCCCTTCGCAGAGCAGCACATTATCCGTTGCCCGCCTGACCTGCTGTCGAAAGCGCAGGCTGGCACGGTTCAATTCGATTACATCAGCGCTTACCAGAAGCTCGTCGTCCAGTCGCGCCGGCGCGTGATAACGCGCTTCGCTGGAATGCACGACGAACAACAGGTCCTCCCCTGCCAGCGCCGACTGGGCAAAGCCCAGCTCCCGGAGCCGCTCGGTTCGAGCCCGTTCCATAAACTTGAGGTAATTAACGTAATACACGATGCCGCCCGCATCGGTGTCCTCGTAATAAACGCGACAACGATGTGCGAACGGCTCAAGCCCGTTTTGCGCGCGCATACTCTAGTGCTTACTCCTCGGGTTGCCAATCCGGCCAGGCAACTGTTTTTCATTGTTCAAAGGCTTTACCGCAAAAGTACCGTCCTGAGACAGTACAAATGCTGAATAAATCGCCAAAAAATGTGTATCAATCGTCCACGGCATCGAGAAACTCGTCTACCACGGGCATCTCGCCCATTCGTGTCGGAATGTTTAAACCAAAATGCAGGTAAGCGTGGCGGGTAACCACCCTGCCCCGCGGTGTCCGCATGATGTAACCCTGCTGAATCAGGTACGGCTCGAGCACGTCTTCAATGGTGTGGCGTTCTTCGCTGATCGCCGCCGCCAGACTGTCGATGCCCACCGGGCCGCCATCGAACTTCTCGATCATGGTCAACAGCAGACGTCGGTCCTGATGATCGAAACCATGCTCGTCGACATCCAGCAGATTCAGCGCCAGGTCGGCAACGGATTTGGTGATGTGCCCCTTGGCCCGGACTTCGGCAAAGTCCCGCACCCGGCGCAATAGCCGGTTGGCGATCCGCGGCGTGCCCCGGGCGCGGCGGGCGATCTCGAAAGAGCCTTCCGGATCGAGCGGCAGGCCCAGAATATTGGCCGAGCGGCTGACGATCGTCGCCAGATCAGCAGTGCTGTAGAACTCGAGACGCTGGACGATACCGAAACGGTCGCGCAACGGGTTGGTCAGCATGCCAGCCCGCGTAGTAGCGCCAACCAGCGTGAACGGCGGCAAATCGAGCTTGATCGAACGCGCCGCCGGCCCCTCACCGATCATGATATCGAGCTGGAAATCTTCCATCGCCGGGTACAGCACTTCTTCCACGATTGGCGACAGACGATGGATTTCATCGATAAACAGCACATCGTGCGGCTCAAGATTGGTCAACAGCGCCGCCAGATCCCCCGGACGTTCCAGCACCGGACCGGAAGTGCTCTTGATCGACACACCCATTTCCTGGGCGATGATATTCGCCAGCGTGGTTTTACCCAGCCCCGGCGGACCGAAGATCAGGGTGTGGTCGAGGGATTCGCTACGGCCACGGGCGGCCTGGATAAATAGTTCCATCTGCTCGCGAACGGTCGGCTGGCCGATGTATTCGGCCAGGCTGACGGGACGTATCGCCCGATCCTGGACTTCTTCGCGCTCACGCGGACTGTGCGTGGCGGCGATCAGACGATCAGCTTCAATCACTTAAATCATTCCCTTCAGGGCGCGTCGAATCATGTCTTCGCTGCTCAGGCCTTTCTCTTTGATCGCGGAAATTGCCTTGCTCGCTTCCTGTGGCTTGTAGCCCAGGGAAATCAGCGCGCTGACCGCATCGTTCTCGGCGGTGTTGACCGGCGCCGGGCCGTCCGGCTGGTTTGGTACCAGGGCGAACATGGCCGGCGAGGTTTCCCAGGCCTTGAAGCGATCCTTGAGTTCGACCAGCAGGCGCTCGGCAGTTTTCTTGCCCACACCCGGCACCTTGGTCAGCGCCGAGGTGTCCTGGGATTGCACGCAGCGAATCAGTTCGTCGACTTCCAGACTCGACATCAAGGCCAGGGCCAGTTTCGGCCCCACACCATTGAGACGGATCAACTCGCGAAAAAAGTCTCGCTCACGCTTGCCGGCAAAACCATAGAGTAACTGCGCGTCTTCACGTACGACCAAATGGGTGTGCAGGGTCAGCGGTTCACCGACCGACGGCAGACGATAAAGGGTGGTCATGGGCACTTCCAGCTCATACCCGAGGCCGTTTACATCCAGAATCAGGTGCGGCGGCTGTTTCTCAGCCAGAGTGCCGCGCAAGCGTCCAATCACGTTTCAGATCCTTGAGCGTTGGCCAGCCGTGGGCTGGCGACCGACAAAACATGGATTTACGGCCGACGACCCAGGCGCGAAATCCACATTCCGTGAAATTGACTGCTGATGCTATCAGAGACGCAGGCGCCCGCCACGACTGCGTGCCGTTCCCAAGCCGTGCGGCAACAGACTGGAGCGTGTGTGGGCGTGACAAATGGCAATCGCCAGGGCATCCGATGCGTCGATTTGCGGTTTGCTGGTCAGCTTGAGCATATGCATGACCATCATCTGCACCTGCTCCTTATTGGCCGCACCGGTTCCCACCACGGCCTGCTTGACCTGGGTGGCCGTGTACTCGGCAATCTCCAGGCTTTCTTCGGCGCCGGCAACGATAGCGGCCCCCCGGGCCTGCCCGAGCTTGAGCGCCGAATCGGCGTTTTTCGCCATGAACACCTTTTCGATGCCCATGGTGACCGGGCCGTAGGTCTGGATGATTTCCCGCACGCCGCGATAGACGATCTGCAACCGCTCATGCAGCTCGCCGGCACCGGTGCGGATGCAGCCCGAAGCCACGTAGACGCAGCCGCGCCCGGTATCGCGTACCACGCCGTAACCGGTAATGCGCGAACCGGGGTCGATACCAAGAATTAAAGTCATAAGCCTGCTGGTTCGAAAAAACACAAAAACAAATGTGGGAGATTCCGTGCTTGAGGGGAAGCCTCAAACACGGAATCTCCCACATTGAATCGTAGTCGCTCTTAACCGAGCTGAGCGGCCACGTCTTCCGGAATGTCAGCGTTGGAGTAGACGTTCTGCACATCGTCCAGGTCTTCCAGCATGTCGATCAGCTTGAGCACCTTCTCCGCACCCTCCAGATCCAGTTCGGCGCTGGTGGTCGGCTGCATGACGATTTCCGCGTCATCGCCCTTGAAACCAGCGGCCTCCAGGGCATTGCGTACCGCGTAGAAACTGGTGAACGAGGTGAACACGTCGATCGAGCCGTCTTCGTGACTGACCACGTCGTCGGCATCGGCTTCCAGCGCCGCTTCCGTCAGTGCGTCTTCATCGACGCCTGGCGCAAAGCTGATCTGTCCCTTGCGTTCGAACAGATAGGCTACCGAGCCGTCGGTACCGAGGTTGCCGCCACACTTGCTGAACGCGTGGCGCACGGCCGCTGCGGTACGGTTGCGGTTGTCGGTCATGCACTCGACCATCACCGCCACGCCGCCCGGGCCGTAACCTTCGTAGGTCAGTTCTTCAACGTTGTCGGCTTCAGTCGCACCGGCGCCACGAGCCACGGCACGGTCGATGATGTCCCGACTCATGTTGGCGCCCAGCGCCTTGTCCAGTGCCAGACGCAGACGCGGGTTGGAGCCCGGATCACCGCCGCCCTGACGGGCCGCCACGGTCAGTTCGCGGATCCACTTGGTGAAGATCTTGCCTCTCTTGGCATCCTGGCGTTCTTTGCGGTGCTTGATGTTCGCCCACTTGGAATGACCTGCCATAACTCGCTCCGAATTCTCTTGAACAATGCCCGCCATGCATTCGCATCGGCCAGCAAAAAAATCTTGTCTTCAATCACTGCAGAAAGAAAAAAGGCGCATCCGAAGATGCGCCTTCAGGCCCGTCTTACTCGGCCTTTGGCGTTTCGCGCAAACGAATGTGCAATTCGCGCAATGCCTTCGCATCCACCACACCCGGCGCCTGCGTCATCACGTCGGCAGCACTCTGGGTTTTCGGGAAGGCGATCACTTCACGGATCGACTGGGCACCGGTCATCAGCATCACCAGGCGGTCCAGACCGAAGGCCAGACCACCGTGCGGCGGCGCGCCGTATTTCAGGGCGTCGAGCAGGAAGCCGAACTTCTCTTCCTGTTCCGCTTCATTGATGCCCAGCAGACGGAACACCGCCTGTTGCATCTCTTTACGGTGGATACGGATCGAACCGCCACCCAGCTCGGTGCCGTTCAGCACCATGTCGTAGGCACGGGACAGAGCGCCGGCCGGGTTGGCCTCCAGCTCTTCCGGCGAGCACTTCGGTGCGGTGAACGGGTGGTGCAGAGCCGAGAAGCTGCCGTCGTCGTTCTCTTCGAACATCGGGAAGTCAACAACCCACATCGGAGCCCATTCGCAGGTCAGCAGCTTCAGGTCGTGACCGAGCTTGATACGCAGCGCGCCCAGGGCTTCGCTGACGATCTTGGCCTTGTCGGCGCCGAAGAACACGATGTCGCCGTCAACTGCACCAACGCGATCGAGGATCACGTTCAGGTTGGCTTCGGGAATGTTTTTCACGATCGGCGATTGCAGACCGTCAACACCGGCAGCGCGCTCGTTGACCTTGATGTACGCCAGGCCCTTGGCACCGTAGATGCCGACGAACTTGGTGTAGTCGTCGATCTGCTTGCGCGGCATGCTCGCCCCGCCTGGAACACGCAGCGCAGCGATACGGCATTTCGGATCGTTGGCAGGGCCGCTGAAGACCTTGAAATCAACTTCTTTCAGCTGATCGGCCACGTCGACCAGTTCCAGCGGGTTACGCAGGTCTGGTTTGTCGGAACCGTAACGGCGCATGGCTTCTTCGAAGGTCATGTGCGGGAACTCGCCGAATTCCAGATCCAGCACTTCCTTGAACAGGTTGCGGATCATGCCTTCGGTCAGGCCCATGATGTCTTTTTCGTCGAGGAAGCTGGTCTCGATGTCGATCTGAGTGAACTCAGGCTGACGGTCGGCACGCAGGTCTTCGTCGCGGAAGCACTTGGCGATCTGGTAGTAACGGTCGAAGCCGGCAACCATCAGCAGTTGCTTGAACAGCTGTGGCGATTGCGGCAGTGCGAAGAACGAACCGGCGTGGGTACGGCTCGGTACGAGGTAGTCGCGCGCGCCTTCCGGAGTGGCGCGGGTCAGGATCGGCGTTTCGACGTCGAGGAAGCCGTTCTCGTCGAGGTAGCGGCGGATGCTGGTGGTCATGCGCGAACGCAGACGCAGCTTCTCGGCCATTTCCGGACGACGCAGGTCCAGGAAGCGATAGCGCAGACGGGTTTCTTCGCCGACGTCGGAGAACTCGTTCAGCGGGAACGGCGGGGTTTCCGATTCGTTCAGCACTTCCAGTTCGTAGCCCAGCACTTCGATCATGCCCGACGCCATGTTGGCGTTGGTGGCACCGGCGGGACGCAGACGCACCTTGCCGGTGATCTTCACGACGTATTCGCTGCGTACACGGTCGGCGGCGGCGAAGCTCTCGGCGCGATCCGGATCGAACACTACCTGGGCCAGACCGTCACGATCACGGATATCGAGGAAAATCACCCCGCCGTGGTCGCGACGACGGTGAACCCATCCGCAAAGGGTAATTTCCTGGCCTTCCAGGCTTTCGTTCAGTTGGCCGCAATAATGGCTGCGCATCATGGTAGTGGTTCGCTTCTCGTAATTCGAAATTCGGTGGAGATCCCGTCGCCATCAAGCAACGCGGAATCTCACGCGTGTCGTTCGACCTGGGCCTGAACCCTAGTCAGATTTGTCGCCACCGGCCAGATTCTTCTTCGCGCCGGTCTTGAAATCGGTTTCGTACCAGCCGCTGCCGCTCAGGCGAAAGCCCGGCATGGACAGCTGCTTCTTGAGTTCCGGCGCCTGGCAGGCAGGGCAATCGACCAGTGGTGCGTCGCTGATCTTTTGAATGGCTTCCAACTGATGACCACAGGAAGCACATTGGTAATCGTACATCGGCATGGGGTTGTCTCGGCAATCAGATTGCCAGCACACGCAGGGCTGTGCGGCGAAAGAGCGGGATTATATCCATTAAATGCGGCCTGTGCAGCCGGAAGACTGCACAGACCGCCGGTCAGTGACACCCCCCGGCATTCATCGCAGAAGAATCCCGCAAACCGTGCACCACGCACACGACCCGAACCAGACCGCTGAAGTTTTTCACTCCGCCATGGCGCAGGTGTATCTCGCGATCAACACGGGACAGCAATGTGCCAACCGAACAACAATGATCCTCGGCCATCCGGCCAAGAATGTTCCAGTAAACCTGTTCCAGCCGCATACAGGTCGCGAATCCGTTCAGACGCACCGAACGGGACAATGGCCGGATCAACCCGATGTCGAACCCCTCGAGCAGCGTTCCAACGAACCTGTCTTGTTGCGAACCCACAGCGAAGTCACTTCGCCTGTCTACACCTTCCATATCGTTGACACTCCTTTGTCATTTCTGCGCCTGCTATCAAGGCAACGTCCTGTGACCTCATTAAAAGCGCAGGCGCAAAGGTATATCCAGATGACTTTTTGACCATCCTCGTAGGATAAGCCAACGCGTAAAGGAGGATTTCTGGAACGGCGGCTGCGCCCCTCGCTTACAGCAACCGCGAAAGGGCGTGCCAGAAAAAAGAGTGGCGCACGACCCAGGCGTCGTGCGGCTCCCGTTATCAGGCCTCCAGCAGCGCCCGCAACATCCACGCGGTTTTTTCATGTACCTGCATGCGCTGGGTCAACAGATCAGCCGTCGGCTCATCACTGACTTTATCCAGCAGAGGGAAAATACCCCGCGCTGTGCGGGTGACCGCCTCCTGGCCCTCGACCAGCTGTTTGATCATGTCCTCGGCACTTGGTACGCCCTCCTCTTCTTTAATGGAGGACAGCCGGGCGTAAGTCGCATACGCGCCTGGCGCCGGAAAACCCAGCGCCCGGATGCGCTCGGCGATCGAATCCACCGCCAGTGCGAGCTCGTTATATTGTTCCTCGAACATCAGATGCAGGGTCCGGAACATCGGACCGGTGACGTTCCAGTGAAAATTGTGGGTCTTCAGATACAGCACGTAGGTGTCCGACAGCAGACGTGACAGCCCTTCAACGATGGATTTGCGGTCTTCTTCACTGATACCGATATCGATAGCCATGCTTACCCCCTAACGGCGATTGAATTCATCCAGCAGGTGTCGTTCCACTGTAGCAAGGCCACCCCTGCCCCGCAGCCCCCGTATGAACCCGATAGACGCGACAAATCGTCCGGTGCCTGCCGCTGGCCGGCGTGATTTGAGTAGCCGCAGGCTTTGCTGTTAAATAGGCAGTGTGTCGCTACGCCCCGTTTTCCGGGCCTGCGCATAGGCTGATGCCGGGTACGTGTCCAACGCCTCTTTATTGTTTCGAAGCGAACCGTGCGCCTTCAGCTCTTCCTTGTGAGCCGTCATAACGTGAGTCAATAAAAATGTTGAAAATCGTCCACCTGCTAATGGGCGCAGCAGCTTTGCTGCTGTCCTTCATACCCAGCCTGAAGTCCGAAGCGGTACCTTACCTGCAACAACCCGATGCACTTTACCTGGCCTTTTTCGGCCTGCTGAACCTGATCCTTGCGCCAGTCATCCCCTACTGGAACAAAGGTCCGCGCCAGCATCTGCAAAATCTGGTGAGCGCCCTGCTGGTGCTGACCGTCGTCCTGCAAACCCTGACCCTGATCGCGCCGATGCCTGTCATCGCCGGCCAGCCAGCCGTGCTGTTCAGCCTGGTGATTGCACTGGTTGCCGTGGTTTTGCACCTGGCCGTCAGCTTCTATAAAGCTTCACCGGCTGCCGCCGCGCAAAACTATGACATGAGCAACCGCGATACCGGCACCGTCAAGTGGTTCAACACCTCCAAGGGCTTCGGCTTTATCTCCCGGGACTCCGGCGATGATATTTTCGTGCACTTTCGCGCCATCCGCGGCGAAGGCCACCGCGTTCTGGTCGAAGGCCAGCGCGTGGAGTTCTCGGTGATGAACCGTGACAAAGGCCTGCAGGCCGAAGACGTGATCGCCGCCCTGCCGCGTCGCTGATTCACGCCTCCCGCAATAAAAAAAACCGCGAACAGCCTGGCTGTTCGCGGTTTTTTAATGGGAGCACGGGAGCATGCCCACACACATTTCAGTAGTGTGGCGGTGGCGCATCTTCTTCAAAGGACCCGATCTGCCCCACCATCTCTTCCTGGCGCTTGAGTACGGCCGCCATCTGCAATTGCAGACGTTCGACCACTCGCTGCTGTTCCACCAGCACGTCATTCAATGCCTGAATGGTGTCGTCCTGAAACGCCAGGCGGCTTTCCAGCTCGGTAACACGTTGTTCGAGACTCATGACTCAGCCCTCCAGAAAGGTGAAGTCTTCGTCCAGCACCAGACGCAGGCGCTCGCGGATCGCGGCCACTTGTTCGGCACTGTAAGGCTTGGCGGGGTGCTTACCCCAGACCGGCGCCGGCCAGGCGGCATCGTCCCGCTTACGCACGATCACATGCATATGCATCTGACTGACCACGTTACCCAGGGTCGCCACATTCATCTTGTCGGCGTCGAACGAATCCTTGAGCACCTCGGCCAGGGCGGTGGTTTCCTGCCACAAGCGCTGCTGGTCGGCGACATCCAACTGAAACAACTCGCTGATATCGTCGCGGCGTGGCACCAGGATGAACCACGGGTAGTTGGCGTCGTTGGACAACAGAAGTCGGCAAAGCGGGAAATCGCCGATGGTCAGCGTGTCCTGTTGAAGTCGTGAATCTAAAGCAAACACTGCGCGCACTCCCGGCGAATGGACCTGTTTTCAGCTTAGCGCCCTGCTGTGAAAGCAGTGCGCCAAGCGACTGGACGGCAGCATACCTGTGATTGGAGTGACCTTCACGGCGAACAGCGTTGCCGCAAGAATTCCTCCACGCCCCGGAATGTGACATTCAGGACTCGCGCGCACCAGGACGGAACCGGGAATACGAATGAACCGAGCAAAATGACCCGCCCACACCTCAGTGTTTACGCTCATCCAGCGACCCAACTGTATGAATTCAGTACAGCCTTTGAATTTTTTTGCACCAAAACCGCACAGTGCGTCTACGCTCAGTGCGTCGGGCATCCGCCGAATACTCACCCAAGGGGTGAACCGGTAACGTTTTTGGTTGTCGCGCTGCGACTTTCAGGGAGCAACACCATGCGAAGGATGGCGTCAAGCCTGATTGAAAGGCCCTCGAACCCCCCGGTTTTATGAGGTTTTTACAGCATCAGACGAGCGCCCTTAAAAAAACCGGAATAATTCAGCGGTTTGTGCACGCTTGTTGCATTCATACCCATATGGACTATAAGCGCACCACAAGAAGTGGATGCCTTGAGCCCCATAAAAACAGTGGCAGGGTTGCCCGATGGAGATTCAAGCGTTTTGCCAAGGGACTCTTTTTTACCGATGCTCAAGCCCTGTAAAACAGTGCTGAAGTTGTCAGTCCCATTGCATTCGGACTGTAAATTTGCGACACCTAGCAAGCTGATTGCGACACGCTCGTAAAGAAGCCGAAAGGTTGTATACGCAAGTATCGCCAACATGGTCGGCGTGATATAAGTTTGCGCCGACACAAAAAGAAAGAGCCGCCCAGATAATAAAACAGGTGGGACGGCAGTACTCTTCTAAAACCAAAGGAGCAAATCACGATGCGCGTGATGAAGTGGAGCATGATCGCACTGGCAGTTGCAGCAGCCGCCAGTACTCAGATGGCTACGGCCGCACCGTTCGTAAGTGACCAGGCAGAAGCCAAAGGCTTCGTTGAAGACGCGAAAGCTGATTTGCTGATTCGCAACTATTACTTCAACCGTGACAACAAAGACGGCGCCCGTGACGTAAAAGACTGGACCCAGGGTATCTGGGGCAACTTCAGCTCCGGTTACACCCAAGGTACTGTTGGTGTCGGCGTTGATGCGTTCGGCTACCTGGCCATCAAACTGGACGGCGGTGCCGGCACCAGCGGCTCCGGCAACATGAGCCGCAGCAACGAGTTCAATGCAAACGGTTCCCGCGACCCTGACGACAGCCAAGGCAAAGCCGGCGCTGCCATCAAGTTCCGCGTATCGAAAACCGAGCTGAAAGTCGGTGACATGCAGCCTAGCACCGCTCCGGTGTTCGCTGTCGGCGGCTCCCGTATCCTTCCGCAAACTGCCAGCGGTTTCCAACTGCAGAGCAGCGAGATCAAAGACCTTGACCTCGAAGCCGGTCACTTCTACTCGGCAACCAGCCAGGACCGCAACGCCCGTGAAGGCGGCCTGTACGCGACCTACGCTGGCGTTGAAGCCAACACCATCGACTACTTCGGTGGCAAATACGGCATCACCGAAAACCTGAGCGCATCGCTCTACGGCGCCAAACTGGAAGACATCTGGAACCAGTACTACGCCAACGTGAACCTCACCACTCCATTTGGTGGTGACACTTCGCTGAACACCGACTTCAACATCTATCGCACCACCGACACCGGTAGCGCGAAAGCCGGTGACATCAGCAACACCGCGTTCTCCCTGGCCACCGCTCTCTCGTTCCTGAAAGCGCACACCATCACCCTGGCCTTCCAGAAGGTCAACGGTGACACTCCGTTCGACTACATCGGCGTGGGCAAGAACAACCGTGGCGGCGACTCGATCTTCCTCGCCAACTCCATCCAGTACTCTGACTTCAACGCCCCAGGCGAGAAGTCTGCCCAGATCCGTTACGACATCAAAATGGCCGAGTACGGCGTTCCAGGTCTGAGCTTCATGACCCGCTACGTTAAAGGCTGGGACATCGACGGCACCCACACTCCAGCAGGCAGCGCCTACGCTGGCCTGTATGGCGAAGATGGCAAACACAACGAAACCAACTTCGAAGCCAAATACGTAGTTCAGTCTGGCCCGGCCAAAGACCTGTCCTTCCGTATTCGTCAAGCCTGGCACTTTGCTAACGCCGACGAAGGTGAAGGCGATACCAAAGAGTTCCGTCTGATCGTCGACTACCCGCTGTCGCTTTTGTAATCGCACCGAGTTAGTTGCGGTAACAAAACAAAAAGGCCCATCTTCGGATGGGCCTTTTTTATTGCCTGTCACTTGTAATAAATGCCTGACCGATAAGTCAGGCAATTAATTAGCAACCTATCATTACACTGCCGATTCCTGAACCACACGAATCACTCGTTGCGGAAACGGGATATCAATGCCGGCTGTTTTTAAACGATCACGGGATTGTTCGTTAAACATGAACATCACATCCCAGTAATCCGCAGTTTTAACCCACACACGCAGGGAAACAGTGATCGAACTGTCGCCCAGTGTCGAAATGACAGCCTGTGGGGCCGGATCCTGCAACACACGATCATCCTTGGCCAGATCCAGCAGCACCTGACGGGCCTTTTGCAGATCGGCTTCGTAATCCACACCCACGTCGAACACAACCTTGCGGGTTGGCTGACGGTTGGTGTTGGTGATGATGCCGTTCGACAGGTTCCCGTTCGGCACGATGATGGTCTTGTTGTCGCCGGTGCGCAGCACGGTGTGGAAGATCTGGATGCTGTCGACGGTACCCGCCACACCCTGGGCTTCGATCCAGTCACCGATACGGAACGGACGGAACAGCAGAATCAGCACGCCGCCGGCGAAGTTCGCCAGGCTGCCCTGCAATGCCAGACCGATGGCCAGGCCGGCCGCACCGATCGCCGCGACGAACGAAGTGGTCTCGACGCCGATCATCGACGCCACGCTGACAATCAGCAGCACCTTGAGAATGATGTTGGCCAAGCTGCTGATGAAACCTTGCAGGGCCAGGTCGGCATTGCGCAGGGCCAGCAGGCCGCCGAGCTTTTGCGTGACCTTGTTGATCAGCCACCAGCCGATGGCCAGGGTGATCACCGCCAGTAGCACACGGCTGCCGTATTCCATGATCATCGGAATCCACGCCTGGGATGCCTTGACCAGGTTGTCTACCTCAGCATTCAAATCCATCTTTTATCTCCTGATTACCGGCTTCCCGGGCTGTAAAAAACCAGCGGCAGAAAGACCGGGCCGTAAAGGGCTCAATCGTTTCTGCCGTTGCTTGGGCCTCGGACGCTTTAAACGCCGAGAGGTTCCCGACCGGGAAGCTTAGTCGCGGAAGTTGTTGAACTGCAGTGGCATGCCGAATTCCTTGGCACGCAGGGCCGCGATGGCTTCCTGCAGGTCGTCACGCTTCTTGCCGGTCACACGCACCTGCTCGCCCTGAATGGCGGCCTGTACCTTGAGCTTGGCTTCCTTGATGTGGCCGACGATCTTCTTCGCCAGTTCCTTGTCGATGCCTTCCTTGAGGACGGCATCCTGCTTCATCAGCTTGCCCGAGGCGAAGGAGTCTTTGACTTCAAGGCACTGCACGTCGATCTTGCGCTTGACCAGGGCCAGCTTGAGAATCTCGATCATCGCTTCCAGCTGGAAATCGGCTTCAGCGGTCAGGTGGACGGTCAGGTCCTTTTCCTTGAATTCGAAGCTGCCCTTGCCTTTCAGGTCATAACGACGATCGAGTTCCTTCACGGCGTTCTCGACCGCGTTGGTGAGTTCGTGTTTGTCCAGTTCGGATACCACGTCGAACGACGGCATGTAATATCTCCAATAAAAAGGCGCGCTCGTACAGGACGCGGCGCGCTTGGCTTGCGGTTAAAATCGGGCTCATTATAACGGGTCTTTTCCCACCGACACGGCGAGCCTTGCATGCCTGTACCTTACCGAGTGAAAAACTGATGTCCACCCCCTGGCACGTTCTGGGAGCGGGCAGCCTTGGCACGCTCTGGGCCACGCGTCTGGCACGGGCGGGATTGCCGGTCCGGCTGATCCTGCGCGACATCGACCGCCTGCACGACTATGCAACGGCGGGCGGCCTGACTCTCGTCGAACAAGGCGTAGCCAGCCGTTACGCGATCCCCGGTGAAACGCCGGACAGTCCCGGCCCCATCCGTCGCCTGCTGGTGGCCTGCAAGGCCTACGACGCCGAAACGGCCGTGGCCGCACTTGCTCATCGTCTGGCACCGGACGCCGAACTGATTCTTTTGCAGAACGGTCTCGGCAGCCAGGAAGCGGTCGCCGCGCGGGTCCCGCAAGCCCGCTGCATCAGCGCCTCCAGCACCGAGGGCGCGTTTCGCGATGGCGACTGGCGCGTGGTGTTTGCCGGCCATGGTTACACCTGGCTGGGTGATGCCGGTCATCCGGTGGCACCGATCTGGCTGGACGATCTTGAGGCAGCAAAGATTCCCCATGAATGGAGCGCCGATATCCTCACCCGCCTGTGGCGCAAACTGGCGCTCAACTGTGCGATCAATCCACTGACGGTGCTGCACGCCTGCCGCAACGGTGGCCTCCAGCAACATCACTGCGAAGTCGCGACGCTGTGCGGCGAACTGACCGAACTGCTCGAACGCTGCGGGCAACCGGCAGCGGCGGACAACCTGCAACAGGAAGTCGAACGGGTGATCCAGGCCACGTCGGCAAACTTCTCGTCGATGTATCAGGATGTAGCCAATAAACGCCGCACCGAAATCAGCTATCTGCTCGGCCATGCCTGCAAGGTAGCCGAGCGTCATCAGTTGAGCCTGCCGCATCTGAAGCAATTGCAGCAGCGCCTGACCGCTCATCTGCACAGTCTCGGATTGCCCGTCGACTGAGCAGCGGCTACGCTGGCCACTTGTTCCTTTGCTGCGATAAACCTGATGCCATTGCGCCAGCGTCTTGAAAACCTGCCGGTCGGCCAGAAACTGCTGGCCGCCCTGCTGGTGCTGTTGACTACTGTGTTACTGGTCGCCAACCTGACCTTCATCAGCGCCGCCTACTACATTTCCCAGGAAAGCATGGCGCCCCAGGCGTTGCAGACCATCGGAAGACTGGTCTCGAACCCGAGCCTGGTGGCCGAAGCCCTGGAGTCGCCGCAAAGCGCCGAACGCTTGCTCAAGGAACTCAACAGCTATTCGCCACTGCGTGCCGCCGCGTTGTATGACGGCAAAGGCGAACGTCTGGCGCAGCTGCAACACGGCGACAAACTCAACTTGCCGGAACGCTATCGGCACATCGAAGCCTGGCAACTGACCGAATTTCGCAGCAACCAACTGATCACCCTGCCCCGCCCCGGCACTGCACCGGGCCACTTGCTTTTAGTGGCCAGCAGCGAGCTGCCAGTGGCCTTCTATACCGGCACACTCACAGCGAGTCTGGGGATCCTGATTTTCAGTGTGCTGCTCTGGCTGGTCATCGCCCGGCAGATCAAGCGCCTCATTACCCGGCCGATCCATCAACTCGAAGAACTGTCCCGCCAGGTGACCCGCGAAGAAAACTACGCCCTGCGTGCCTCCCGGGGCAATCATGACGAAATCGGTAGCCTCGCCGAAGCGTTCAACACCATGCTGTCGCGCATCGAGGCTCGGGAGCAGCAACTCAAACGCGCCCGTGACGATTCCCAGGCAGCCTACGATCAGGCGCAGGGTCTGGCGGAAGAAACCCGCCACACCAACCGCAAGCTGGAACTGGAAGTCCAGGTGCGCAGCAAGATCGAGAAGAAACTCACCGGCTTCCAGAACTACCTCAACAGCATCATCGACTCCATGCCCTCAGCGCTGATCGCCCTCGACGAACAGCTCTACGTCACGCAATGGAACCAGGAGGCCAGCGCGCTTTCCGGCACACGGCTGGACGAAGCGCTGAACCAGCCGATCTTCCTCGCGTTTGAACCGCTCAAGCCGTTTCTGCCCCAACTCAAGCAGACCGTTGAACAGCATACCGTGGCGAAAATCGAACGCGTGACCTGGTTCAAGGATGATGAGCCCAAGCATTACGCCCTGACGTTCTATCCGTTGATGGGCGGATCCGGGCGCGGCGTGGTCATCCGGATCGACGACATCACCCAGCGCCTGTCCCTGGAAGAAATGATGGTGCAGTCGGAAAAAATGCTCTCGGTCGGTGGCCTCGCCGCCGGCATGGCCCACGAGATCAACAACCCGCTCGGGGCGATCCTGCACAACGTGCAGAACATTCGTCGGCGGCTGTCGACGGATCTGCCAAAAAACCTGGAGCAGGCCGAGCAACTGGGCATCGAACTCGATACCGTGAACCGCTACCTGCAAGGGCGGGAAGTCCCGCAACTGCTCGACGGCATCCAGCAGGCCGGTGCCCGGGCGGCGAAAATCGTCACCCACATGCTCAGTTTCAGTCGACGCAGCAACCGCCAGATGGCGCCGTGCGACCTGCCGGCACTGATCGATCAAGCGGTGGAAATCGCCGGCAACGACTTCGACCTGGCCATCGGTTTCGATTTCAAGGGACAGGCTATTGTCCGTCAGTTTGACCCGGCGCTGGGCCCCGTGCCGGGCACCGCAAACGAGCTTGAGCAGGTATTGCTCAACCTGCTGAAAAACGCCGCGCAGGCCATTCATCAGCGTGAAGACGACAGTGAACCGGGACGGATCATCCTGCGCACCCGACTCAATCCGCCGTGGGCTGAAATCCAGGTCGAAGACAACGGCATCGGCATGAGCGAGAACGTGCGCAAGCGCACCTTCGAGCCGTTTTTCACCACCAAGGAAATCGGTCAGGGCACGGGGCTCGGGCTGTCGGTGTCGTACTTCATCATTACCAACAACCACAAAGGGCAGATGGAAGTGCAGTCGGCGCCGGGTCAAGGCACCTGCTTCACCCTGCGCCTGCCGCTGGCGCAACCCGCACCCATTTCACCAGAAACCCACCAGCTATCGAGGTAAACCATGGGCTTTCGCTTGTCGAAGATCTACACCCGCACCGGCGACAGGGGCGAAACCGGGCTGGGCGACGGCCGCCGGGTACCGAAGGACCATCCGCGCATTGAGGCTATCGGCGAAGTCGATACGCTGAACAGCCAGGTCGGCGTACTGCTGGCCGGACTGATTGCCGAACGCGAAACCTGCCCTGGGCTTGATGAATTGATCGACGTGTTGGCACCCTGCCAACACCGGCTGTTCGACCTTGGCGGTGAACTGGCGATGCCGGAATATCAGGCACTGAACACAGCGGAAATCGAACGGCTGGAAGCCGCCATCGATGTGTGGAACGAAGAATTGGGGCCGTTGGAGAACTTCATTCTGCCGGGCGGTTCGATGCTGATTGCCCAAGCGCATGTTTGCCGCAGCCTGGCGCGCAGTGCCGAACGTCGCTGTCAGCATTTGAATGCGATCGAACCATTGGCCGGGGTTGGCCTGGCTTACATCAATCGCTTGTCGGATCTGTTGTTTGTGGCGGCCAGACTGATCGCCCGGCGTCAGGGCATTGCCGAGATTCTGTGGCAACCGGCGGCGAAACCTTCAGATCACTAGCGACTGTCAGGACGCCTTCGCGAGCAGGCTCGCTCCCACAGGGAAATGTATTCCTATAGTTGGAATGCAATCAAATGTGGGAGCGAGCCTGCTCGCGAAGGGGCCAGATGCATCAATGCTAAATCAAGCTTCTGGCCAGAACGCCCGAATCCCCGCCACACCCTGAGCTCCGGCATCCCACGCTTTTTCGCGCTCCGCCGGGCCGACACCGCCCAACAGAAACACCGGTTTGCTGAAACCTTCGATCAGCGTCGAAGCCTGCTCCCAACCCAGCGGTTGCGCATCCGGATGAGTGAGGGTTGGCTGCACCGGCGACAGGGTGACGAAATCCACACCCATCTGCTCGGCCAGTGCCAGTTCTTCAGCGTTGTGGCAGGACGCCGCCAACCAGCGTTCCGCCGGTAGCGGACGACCCGCTGCCGCGTACTTGCGCAACTGCGCCGAGGTGATGTGCCAACCGGCGGACGGGAAATCGCCCAGCCACTCGAACGGCCCCTTGATCATCAGCTGCGCCTTGCCGGCGCACAGGCCGACCGCGTCCACCGCGAGGTCGCGGTATTTCGGATCGTAACCATTGGGCGCACGCAGCTGAATCAGCTTGATCCCACCGGCAATCGCCTTCTGGATGCCGCGCAGCAACGCCGGGGTTTCCAGGTCTTCAGGAGTGATCAGGTATTCAGCGGGCAGACGCGCCGCCGCCACGATCGGCTGGTTGGCTGCCGGGAATTCGTAATCCGTCAGTTCCTTGGCTGATACCCACGCCAAGGGCTGGCCTTCGGCGCCATGGGGTTCGCCGGTGAAACTCGAGACTTCCCAGACATCCAGCAACACCTGCTTGTCCGGATAATCATGACGTACCTTGATCAGCGGCCGGGCGGCGCCGACGACAATGCCCAACTCTTCGTGCAGCTCGCGGGCCAGCGCGGTTTGCACCGACTCGTCGGCTTCGACCTTGCCACCGGGAAATTCCCAGAGGCCGCCCTGATGCTGGGTATCGGCACGGCGGGCGATCAGAATCTTGCCGCTGCCGTCACGAATGACGGCGGCGGCGACGTGTACACGTTTCACGACTGCAATTCCTCCAGTCCAGCCTTTTGCCAGGCTTTGAAGGCCGGCCATTGGTAGACGGTTTCAACATAGGCTTCATCTTCGGCCGGCAGCTTCACCTGATAGGTGCGCAAGCGCACGGCAATCGGGGCGAAGAACGCATCGGCCAGCGACACCCGACCAAACAGGAACGGCCCTGACTCGGTGGCCACGGCACGGCATTCGGCCCACAGCGCGAGCATGCGCTCGACATCCACCTTCACTTCCGGCGGCACCGGGTTGAGCGGCGCGTCGTGGCTCAGGTTGAACGGCATGTGATTGCGCATCGCGAAGAAACCGCTGTGCATCTGCGCGCAGGCGGATCGAGCCTGAGCACGGGCCGCAATATCCGTCGGCCAGAGCTGCTCGGAAGGAAACTGTTCAGCCAGGTATTCGGCAATCGCCAGAGAATCGGCGATGGTGCCCCGGGCGGTTTTCAGCAGCGGCACCTTGGCGGTCGGCGAATGCGCCAGCAGCCGCTCGCGGGTGTCGGGCTTGCCGAGTTTGACCAGTTCTTCGGTGTAGGGCGCACCGGTCAATTCAAGCGCCAGCGCCGCGCGCAGGGACCAGGAGGAAAGCAGTTTGTCGCCGATGATCAGGTGAAGGCTCATGATTGAGGTGCCTTTTCGTCAGAGAATCAGTTTCAGACTCGTAGCGTCTGATCTACCGTCTTCGCGGGCAAGCCCGCTCCCACAGTGATTGTTGTCGGGCACAAAGCTTGTGTACACCGTCGAATCCTGTGGGAGCGGGCTTGCCCGCGAAGAGGCCAGTCGCCCACTCCCTGTTTCAGATCATGTGCGGTATTCGGCGTTGATCTTCACGTACTCGTGGGACAGGTCGGTGGTCCAGATGGTTTCGCTGCAATCGCCGCGACCCAGTTCGATACGGATGGTGATTTCTTCCTGCTGCATCACCGCCGAGCCCTGGGCTTCGGTGTAGGTAGCAGCACGGGCGCCACGGCTGGCAATGCACACTTCGCCGAGGAACACGTCGATCTTGCTTACGTCCAGATCCGGCACGCCGGCACGGCCGACAGCGGCGAGGATGCGGCCCCAGTTCGGGTCGGAGGCGAACAGTGCAGTCTTGATCAGCGGCGAGTGGGCCACGGTGTAGCCGACGTCCAGACATTCCTGGTGATTGCCGCCGCCGTTGACTTCAACGGTCACGAACTTGGTCGCGCCTTCGCCGTCACGCACGATGGCCTGGGCCACGTCCATGCACACCTCGAACACGGCCTGTTTCAGCTTGGCGAACAACTCGCCTTCTGCGCGGGTGATTTCCGGCAGTGCAGCCTTGCCGGTGGCAATCAGCATGCAGCAGTCGTTGGTCGACGTGTCGCCGTCGATGGTGATGCGGTTGAACGACTTGTTGGCGCCGTCCAGCATCAGGTTCTGCAGCACGTCGCGGGAGACCTTGGCGTCGGTGGCGATGTAACCGAGCATGGTCGCCATGTTCGGACGGATCATGCCCGCGCCTTTGCTGATGCCGGTGACGGTGATGGTCACGCCGTCATGCTGGAACTGGCGGCTCGCGCCTTTTGGCAGCGTGTCGGTGGTCATGATGCCGGTGGCGGCGGCTTCCCAGTTGTTTTCCGACAGGTCGTCCAGCGCGGCCTGCAAGGCACCTTCGATCTTCTCGACCGGCAGCGGCTCGCCGATCACGCCGGTGGAGTACGGCAGGATCTGGCTGGCATCGACGCCGGTCAACTCGGCCAGTTTTGCGGTGGTGCGCTCGGCGGCGGCCAGGCCCGGTTCGCCGGTACCGGCGTTGGCATTACCGGTGTTGGTCAGCAGGTAGCGCACCGGGTTCTGCACGCGCTTCTTGGCCAGGATCACCGGCGCTGCACAGAAAGCGTTCAACGTGAACACGCCCGCCACGGTAGAACCTTCGGCGCAACGCATCACGACGACATCCTTGCGCCCCGGGCGCTTGATGCCGGCCGAAGCGATACCGAGTTCAAAACCGGCAACCGGGTGCAACGTTGGCAAAGGACCAAGACCAACAGCCATGAATGCGCTCCTTACTCAATGATGTCAGCACCGCCAAGCGTAGTGACGGTGGTGTAAATGGCAAAACGCCGCGACGGCTGGTGCCGGTCGCGGCGCGGGTATTTCAGCGATTGAATCGGGGTTTACTGGATCTGCCCGTGGCAATGCTTGAATTTCTTGCCCGAACCGCAGTAGCACAGTTCGTTGCGGCCCAGCTTCTGCTCGTTGCGAACCGGGGCGGTGGCAAGGGCCACATCGACCTCTTCACCGACCAGTTCCGGTTGCGCTTCCAGGCCAGGAGCCTCGGCGTGTTCGAATTGCATGCGGGCGGCCAGCGCTTCGGCTTCCTGGCGCAGGCGTTGCTCTTCTTCGGCCGGATCTTCGCGGCGAACCTGAACGTGCGACAGCACACGGATCGAGTCGCGCTTGATCGAATCCAGCAGCTCGGAGAACAGCGTGAAGGACTCGCGCTTGTATTCCTGCTTCGGGTTCTTCTGCGCATAACCACGCAGGTGGATGCCGTGACGCAGGTGGTCCATGGTCGACAGGTGGTCTTTCCACAGGTCGTCCAGAACGCGCAGCACAATCTGCTTCTCGAACGAACGCAGAGCCTCGGCGCCAGCCTGGTCTTCTTTTTCGTTGTAGGCTGCGATCAGCTCGTTCATCAGCTTCTCGCGCAGGGTTTCTTCGTACAGGTGATCGTCTTCGTCGAGCCATTGCTGGATCGGCAGTTTCACGCCGAAGTCGCTGGCAATCGACGCTTCCAGACCGGCCACGTCCCACTGCTCTGGCAGCGATTGTGGCGGAATGTGTGCGCTGACGGTGGCGTTCAGTACGTCCTGACGGAAGTCGGCAATGGTCTCGCCGATGTTGTCCGCAGCCAGCAACGTGTTACGCATGTGATAGATCACTTTACGCTGTTCGTTGTTGACGTCGTCGAACTCGAGCAGTTGCTTGCGAATGTCGAAGTTGCGGCCTTCAACCTTGCGCTGTGCCTTTTCGATGGCGTTGGTCACCATGCGGTGCTCGATCGCTTCACCGGACTGCATGCCCAGGGCTTTCATGAAGTTCTTCACCCGGTCAGAGGCGAAGATGCGCATCAGGCTGTCTTCCAGCGACAGGTAGAAGCGGCTGGAACCGGCGTCGCCCTGACGGCCGGCACGGCCACGCAGCTGGTTGTCGATACGACGGGATTCGTGACGCTCGGAGGCGATCACCTGCAAACCGCCGGACTCCAGCACTTGCTGGTGACGCTTCTGCCAGTCGGCCTTGATCTGGGCAATCTGCTCGGGGGTCGGGTTTTCCAGCGACGCGACTTCAACTTCCCAGTTGCCGCCCAACAGGATGTCGGTACCACGACCGGCCATGTTGGTAGCGATGGTCAGTGCGCCCGGACGACCGGCCTGCGCAATGATTTCAGCTTCTTTTTCGTGGAACTTGGCGTTCAGAACCTTGTGTTCGATGCCTTCCTTCACGAGCAATGCGGACATGTGCTCGGAGGTTTCGATGGTCGCAGTACCCACCAGCACCGGACGGCCGGCAGCCATGCTTTCCTTGATGTCGTTGACGATCGCCGCGTATTTCTCTTCGGCGGTCAGGAACACCAGGTCGTTGTAGTCCTTACGGGCCAACGGCTTGTTGGTCGGAATCACGATGACCGGCAGGCCATAGATCTGATGGAATTCGAACGCTTCGGTGTCAGCCGTACCGGTCATGCCGGACAGTTTTTCGTACAGACGGAAGTAGTTCTGGAACGTGGTCGATGCCAGAGTCTGGCTCTCGGCCTGGATGTTCAGGTTTTCCTTGGCTTCGATGGCCTGGTGCAAGCCTTCGGACAGACGACGGCCGGGCATGGTACGACCGGTGTGTTCGTCGACCAGTACAACCTGACCGTCCTGCACGATGTATTCGACGTTTCGGTGGAACAGCTTGTGCGCACGCAGA
Source organism: Pseudomonas koreensis (assembly GCF_025447595.1). GTDB lineage: Bacteria > Pseudomonadota > Gammaproteobacteria > Pseudomonadales > Pseudomonadaceae > Aquipseudomonas > Aquipseudomonas koreensis_H. The sequence continues at coordinate 131,769 of NZ_JAOEJU010000014.1, forward strand.
CCGGCGTAGACGTGAGTCAGCAGGCTCAGGTTGTGCGCCGAGTACAGGCTCTCGCCCTCGGCCAGCAGACCGATGCTGGTCAGCTGATCTTCGATGAACTGGTGACCGGATTCGTTGAGTTCGACCTGACGGGTCTTCTCGTCAACGGTGTAGTGGCCTTCCTGGGTGACTTCGCCTTCGACTTCTTCGACGTGCAGCTTGAGTTTCGGGATCAGCTTGTTGATCTCGATGTACAGCTTGGAGCTGTCCTCGGCCTGACCGGAAATGATCAGCGGAGTACGCGCTTCGTCGATGAGGATGGAGTCGACTTCGTCGATCACGGCAAAATTGAGTTCACGCTGGAATTTTTCTTCCATGCTGAACGCCATGTTGTCGCGCAGGTAGTCGAACCCGAATTCGTTGTTGGTGCCGTAAGTGATGTCGGCAGCGTAGGCGGCGCGTTTCTCTTCCGGTGGCTGGAACGGCGTCACGATGCCGACGGTCAGGCCGAGGAATTCATACAGCGGGCGCATCCAGTTGGCGTCACGGCGGGCCAGGTAGTCGTTCACCGTCACAACGTGCACGCCCTTGCCGGACAGTGCGTTGAGGTAAACACCCAGTGTACCCACCAGCGTCTTGCCTTCACCGGTACGCATTTCGGCGATCCGGCCTTCATGCAAGGTCATGCCGCCAATCAGCTGGACATCGAAGTGACGCATACCCATGACGCGCTTGCCGGCTTCGCGGGCAACCGCAAAAGCTTCCGGCAACAGTTTGTCGAGGGTTTCCCCTTTGGCGATGCGGTCCTTGAACTCTGCGGTCTTGGCGCGCAGTTGATCGTCCGAGAGGGCGACCATCTTCTCTTCGAAGGCATTGACGAGCTGCACCGTCTTGAGCATGCGTTTGACTTCACGCTCGTTCTTGCTTCCAAAAAGTTTCTTTAACAAAGGCGCAAACATATCGGCAGGATCTTCCACACTAAAGGGATGGAGGGCGGCCCCGTGAGTCGCCCGTGCAGCCCTCATGGCCGCATGCGAACGAGCATTCTACCCGGAAACGGTGGTGAGGAAAGTGGGGATATTCCACGATGCTGGCACTGCGCTTTGACGGGGCTCACTTAAAATAGGGGCGTTTTGCTCAACTTCAAGCCGTTCATGGCAAAAGTCAGTCGTTGATTTAATGGGCAAAACAGGGGCAAAAGCAATGGGCGAGTGAGTTGGACGCTTTCTGCTACCATGGCGACTCTGTTACTTCAGGTGTTCGATCATGGCATTTCGCCCTCTCACGGCCAGAGCACCCGCCGTTCTGCTTCGTGAAGCCAAGCCGCTCAAAGCCATCCTCGGCCACGCCCAACGACTGGGCCATCTGCAACGCCTGCTGGAAAGCCAGCTGCAACCCGCCGCCCGAGAACACTGTCATGTGGCCTCGTGGCGTGAAGGCAGTCTGTTGCTGATCGTCACCGACGGCCATTGGGCCACGCGTCTGCGCTACCAGCAGAAGCGCCTGCAACGGCAGTTGCAGATGTTTGACGAGTTCGCCAGCCTGACGCGGATTCTGTTCAAGGTGCAGCCACCGACGGTCCAGAGCGGTGCCGCCGGCCATACGATCGACCTGTCAGTGGATGCGGCGGCAACCATCCAGGCCACCGCCGACGGAATCAGCGATCCAAACCTGCGGGCAGCGCTGGAACGACTGGCGGCGCACGCAAAACCCAAATCCTGACAAAGCCCTGCTCGCCTCTACAGGTTTTATCGGCGTTTGCTGCCACCCAGCAATGAGCCCATCAGGCCGCGCACCAACTGTTTACCCAGTGAGTTCGCCGCCTGGCGCATGGCCGACTTGAGCGCCTGCCCCGCCGCCGTGCCGAGAAACTCCCCGGCCTTGTCCGCCAGACTCGGCTCTTCGGCCGCCGGTTTGCCCGGTGCCGCTTCAGCCTCCGGCGCCAGCCCCTTGCGCCCCATCAGGATTTCATAGGCCGATTCACGGTCGATCGGCCTGTCATAGCGCCCCTTGAACGGCGAACCGGCGATCAGCATCGTGCGCTCGGTCTCGGTCAATGGCCCGATCCGCGATTGCGGCGGCGCCACCAGCACCCGCTGGACCGTTTCCGGCGTGCCTTTCTCCGCAAGCGTACCCACCAGCGCCTCACCGATCCCGAGTTCGGTCAACACCGCTAACGTATCGAACGCCGGATTTGGCCGGAACCCATCTGCCACCGCTCGCAGGGATTTCTGCTCCTTGGCGGTAAACGCACGCAGGCCGTGCTGAATGCGCAGCCCCAGTTGCGCCAGCACATCGTCCGGCAGATCACTCGGCGACTGGGTGACGAAATACACACCGACACCTTTGGAGCGGATCAGCCGCACCACTTGTTCCAGTCGTTCCTGCAACGCCTTGGGCGTATCGCCGAACAACAAATGCGCCTCGTCAAAAAACAGCGCCAGCAGCGGTTTGTCGGCATCGCCACGCTCCGGCAACTGTTCGAACAGCTCGGCCAGCAACCACAGCAGGAAGGTGGCGTAGACCTTGGGCGCCTCATGCACCAGCCGGCTGGCATCGAGCAGATGAATGCGTCCGCGACCATCGGCAGCCGGTTGCAGAATGTCTTCCAGCTGCAGCGCCGGCTCGCCGAACAACGCTTCGGCGCCCTGCTGCTCCAGCGTCGCCAGACGCCGCAACAGCGCCTGACTGGAACCGGTGGTGAACAGCGCCGCGTCCTCGCCCAGCAACTGCGGATTGTCCTTGAGGTGATTGAGCAGCGCTTTCAGGTCTTTGAGATCAAGCAGCAACAGCCCTTCGCGATCAGCAACCTTGAACGCTGCGTACAGCGCCGATTGCTGGCTGTCGGTCAGTTCCAGCAAGGCGCCGATCAGCAGCGGACCCATTTCACTCAGTGTGGTGCGCAATGGATGACCGGACTGACCGTGAATGTCCCACAAGGTCACGGGATACGCCTGAGGCGTGTGGTTGAGCCATGGCATGCCGGCGATGCGCTCGGCAATCTTGCCCTGGGGATTGCCGGCAGCACCGAGACCGCACAGGTCGCCCTTGACGTCGGCAGCGAACACCGCGACTCCGGCGTCACTGAAGGCTTCTGCCAGGCGCTGCAAGGTGACGGTCTTGCCGGTGCCGGTGGCGCCGGCTACCAGTCCGTGCCGGTTGGCCAGGCGCATCGCCTGGGCGATCGGTTGCCCCGCGAGGTCGGCGCCGATTACGAGTTGCGAGGAGTCAGGCATTTGGTCACCCAATGGTTAATCTTTGTCGAGCATGGCCGATAGAAAAGAGTGAGAGACCCGATCACGAGTCCGGTCTGAGATTTCCCTAAGGAGAGACGGAAATATCAGTGTGCTTTCACCCCTGCCCATTTTGCGCGCCTTTATAAAAGCACGCCCTGGACATTAAGACCTTAGCGGAACCCCAAGCCATGAACAAAAATCTACGCTTCAGCCATAAAATTTTGCTTGCCGCCGCCCTCATCGTCATTGCCGCCTTCGCCTCGTTCACGCTTTACAACGACTGGTTGCAGCGCAATGCGATCCGCGAAGACCTGGACAATTACCTCAACGAGATGGGCGAAGTCACAGCCGACAACATCCGCACCTGGCTCAGCGGGCGCATCCTGCTGATCGAGAACGCAGCACAGAATATCGCCGTCAATCCCGAGCCCGCCGCAGTCGCCAGCCTGCTGGAACAGAAAGCGCTGACCTCGACATTCATGGCGTCCTACCTCGGCGATGCCACTGGTCATTTCACCATCCGTCCGGATGCGAAGATGCCGGACGGCTTCGATCCACGAGTTCGTCCCTGGTACAAAGGTGCCGAAAGCAGCAGCACCTCGACCCTGACCGAACCTTACATCGATGCGGCCACCGGCCAGACCATCATTTCCATCGCCACCGCCTCGAAAAAGGCCGGTCAGAGCGTGGGCGTGGTGGGCGGCGACCTGAGCCTGCAAACCCTGATCGACACCCTCAGCGCCCGGGACTTCTCCGGCATGGGCTACGCCTTCCTGGTCAGCGCCGACGGCAAGATTCTGGTGCATCCGGACAAGGCCTTGGTGATGAAATCGCTCAAGGAAGCCTATCCGCAGGACACCCCGCGCATCAGCAGCGATTTCAGTGAGGTCACTGTCGACGGCAAGACCCGCATCGTCACCTTCGCCCCGATCAAGGGCCTGCCATCGGTGAACTGGTACATCGGCCTGTCGGTAGACAAGGACAAGGCCTTTTCGATGCTCAGCGAGTTCCGCACCTCTGCCGTGGTGGCGACGGTCATTGCCGTGGCGATCATCATCGCCCTGCTCGGCATGCTGATCCGCCTCCTGATCCAGCCGCTGCACGTCATGACCCGCGCCATGGAAGACATCGCCGATGGCGAAGGCGATCTGACCAAGCGTCTGACCATCCAGAACCAGGACGAATTCGGCAAGCTCGGCACAGCGTTCAACCGCTTTGTAGAACGCATTCACGGTTCGATCCGCGAAGTGTCGTCGGCCACCGGGCAGGTCAACGAAGTCGCCCTGCGCGTGGTCGCGGCATCCAACTCGTCGATGTACAACTCCGACCAGCAAGCCTCGCGCACCAACAGCGTGGCCGCCGCGATCAACCAGCTCGGCGCCGCCGCCCAGGAAATCGCCCGCAACGCCGCACAAGCCTCGACCCAGGCCAGCGACGCACGTGGCCTGGCCGAAGACGGCCAGCAAGTGGTGGATCGCAGCATCAAGGCAATGAACCAGCTGTCGAGCATGCTCAGCGCATCAAGCAGCAACATCGAATCGCTGAACAGCAAAACCGTGAACATTGGCCAGATCCTGGAAGTGATCACCAGCATCTCCCAGCAGACCAACCTGCTGGCACTCAACGCGGCCATCGAAGCCGCGCGGGCTGGCGAGGCCGGTCGTGGTTTCGCTGTGGTGGCTGATGAAGTTCGCAACCTCGCCCACCGTACTCAGGAGTCGGCGCAACAAGTGCAGACCATGATCGAGGAGCTGCAAGTCGGTGCCCGTGAGTCCGTCAGCACTATGAGCGACAGCCAGCGCCACAGCCAGGACAGCGTGGAAATCGCCAACCTCGCCGGTGAACGCCTGAACAGCGTGACCCAGCGCATCGGCGAAATCGACGGGATGAACCAATCGGTCGCCACCGCGACCGAGGAACAGACCGCCGTGGTCGAGTCGATCAACGTCGACATCACCGAGATCAATACGCTGAACCAGGAAGGCGTGGAAAACCTGCAAGCCACCTTGCGCGCGTGCTCTGACCTTGAACAACAGGCTTCACGCCTGAAGCAACTGGTCGGCAGCTTCCGTATTTAAACCGCTCTACCGGATGTCTTCGCGGATCAGTGCGCGAAGACATCTTTCCCTCTCGGCACGACCTCCCCGTCCGCCCCCCCGCGAAAGTGCGACCGAACATCTACGCTGATGAAAGGTCAACACGGGACATCAACCAGCGGAGAGGTTCACTGTGCATATTGCTGAAATCACGCGACTGCGCCGAGACGGACACAGCGCATGAGTCGCGGCATTCTGTTGCTGATGGGGCTGCTGGCCGCCGTTCTGATTCCGGCAGTACTCGGCGGCGGTGACACCTGGACCCGACTGCAAGCGTTTCCCCTGCACTGGCTATCGATCCTGTTCGGCATGATTCTGCTGTGCTGGGGCATCAATACCTTGCGCCTGCGCCTGTTGCTCGGCGATCAACGCGAAAAGGTCACACCGCTGAAAAGCCTCGGCGTGGTCATGGCTGCCGAATTCGCCTGGTGCGCCACACCCGGTGGCACCGGCGGCCCGCTGACGATCATGGCGTTACTGGCCCGCAGCGGCGTGCGCCCCGCCCGAGGCAGCGCGGTGTTTGCGATGGATCAGTTGAGCGACTTGCTGTTCTTTCTCTGCGCCCTGAGCGGGATTCTGATTTACGCGCTGTTTCAGCACCTGAGTGACCGGATGGAGTGGCTGCTGACCGTCAGCGCCGTATCGCTGTCAGGCGGTCTGTTCAGTTGTGGGCTGGTGGCGCGATATCACCGAACGCTGATTCGCCTGAGTGGCCGGCTGCTGGTGCGCATGAACGTGCAACCCGCTACGAGACTGCGCTGGGCGCGCAAGCTGCTGCACTTTCTCGCAGCATTCACTGACGCACTGAAATTGCCGTGGCAAACGCTGATTACTGTGTTTGCTCTGACCTGCGTGCATTGGTCGTTGCGTTACAGCGTGCTGTATCTGGCGTTGCGCGGGCTGGAGGCGGACGTGCAGTGGGCCTGGACGTTTCTGATTCAGATGCTTTCGCTGGGGGCGGGACAATTCAGCCTGTTGCCGGGTGGGGCCGGGGCGGCGGAACTCACGTCGGCGGCGCTGCTGGCCCCCATGGTTGGAGCATCGACCGCTGCGGCGGCGATCCTGATCTGGCGGGCAATGACCTTTTACTTCTATTTGCTGGTAGGCGGACCGATCTTTCTGCTGATGCTCGGACGTCCGCTGCTCAGGAAGCTGATGAAGGTGCGGCAGGCTTAGGGTCAGCCGGTTTGTCTTCGTTGAGTTGCTCCCACAATGCGGCGGCGTCGGGGAAGTCCGTACCATCCTCCGGGCTCAGGTCATCCGGGTCATAGCGACTCAGACAGCCTTCGCCTAACGTGGCGGGCGCTTTGGAAGTGGCTTTGTCCAGTGGATCGCTCATGGGCATGTCCTCAAGTACTGAAACAAGGCGAAAAAAAGGGCCTGAGGCGATTGAACGCCCAGGCCCTTCTTTTTTCAACCGCCAAAGCTTCGATCAGAACACGACGGTCTTGTTGCCGTGCACCAGCACGCGGTCTTCCAGGTGATAACGCAGGCCACGGGCCAGCACCATCTTCTCGACGTCACGGCCGAAACGCACCATGTCTTCGATGCTGTCGCTGTGGCTGACGCGAACCACGTCCTGCTCGATGATCGGGCCGGCATCCAGCTCTTCGGTCACGTAGTGGCAGGTCGCGCCGATCAGCTTCACGCCGCGCATCGAAGCTTGGTGATACGGCTTGGCGCCAACAAACGATGGCAAAAAGCTGTGGTGAATGTTGATGACCTTGTGCGCGTATTCGCGGCACATGTCCGGCGGCAGGATCTGCATGTAGCGCGCCAGCACCACCACTTCGGCATCGTGCTGTTTGACCAGACGCGATACTTCGTCAAAGGCCGGCTGCTTGTCCTGCGGATTCACCGGGACGTGGTAATAAGGAATACCGTGCCATTCGACCATGCTGCGCAGGTCGTCATGGTTGGAAATCACGCAGGAAATCTCGCAATCGAGCTCGTCGCTGTGCCAGCGGTGCAGCAGGTCCGCCAGGCAGTGGGATTCGCGACTGGCCATCAGCACCACGCGCTTTTTCTGCTCGGTGTCGGTGATGCGCCAGTCCATCGAGAACTCTTCGGCGATCGGTGCAAACTTCTCGCGCAGCACCTCGATACCGAAAGGCAGGGAATCGGCACGGATTTCGTGACGCATGAAGAACCAGCCGATCTGGTTATCCGAATGGTGGCTCGCTTCGGTGATCCAGCCGTTATGGGACGCCAGAAAGTTACTGACTTTGGCAACGATGCCAACCCGGTCCGGACAAGAAATCACCAACCGAAAAGTGCGCATGGGGGGGAAACTCCAGAACTTCGCAAAGGCTGCCATTCTAGCGACTGCGAGAAAAAACTGCAGTACTGGTGACCGCAGAGCCACGTCCCGACTGGTCGAAGGATTTTTGACACAGGGAAAACGCCAGAAGGGTGACGCAACAACAGCCGTGTACCAACAGGTCACTGTGAATATCCGTGAAGACTGCATCACATTATTTAACTGAATATTCAATTCAGCGCTTTTCAACGTAACTTATTCAAATAAAACCCGGGTTAAATGTTTACTTGATGAAACAGCCTGACTATTATTGCGACACTGTCCCCTGCCATCGCGCACTCCCAATAAGGTAGTAATCATGTCCTTGATCAACGAATATCGTGCCACCGAAGAAGCTATCAAAGAGCTGCAAGCCCGTTTGAAGAACCTGTCGCAAGACGACAAACTGCAAGCCGAGCTGGAGTTCGAAGGCAAACTGCGCACACTGATGGGCGAATACTCCAAATCCCTGCGCGACATCATCGCGCTGCTGGATCCAGAGTCCAAAACCAAAGCACCACGTGGCGGCGCAGCCAAAACTACCGGCACCAAACGTGCTCGCAAAGTTAAACAATACAAAAACCCGCACAACGGCGAAGTCATCGAAACCAAAGGTGGCAACCACAAAACTCTGAAAGAGTGGAAAGCCAAGTGGGGCGGTGACGTGGTTGAAGGCTGGGCTACCCTGCTGGGCTAAGCCGCAACCCTTGTCACAGAGCGCTTCTGTGACACAAAAAACGCCAGCGAAAGCTGGCGTTTTTTTATGCCCGGCATTCAAGATACCGGACATGTTCGATTTCAAAGATTCAAACGTTTGCGCAATGCCTGGACATAGTTCTGCCATTCAACCAGCACCTCGGCCTGCATCGGCGTAGCACTAAGCAGCCATTGCTCCATGGCCTCGGCAAAAGATTGCAAGGTATTAGGCGCCCCCCACTCCGGCTCGGACAAGCGTTGCCGGCAAAAGATTTTCCAGCGTTCTTGCTCTTCGAAATTCAACGTATCGGGAAAGTTACGTGCTCGATATCGAAACAACAATTCAGGCAAACGTTCGTCATCGAACGGCCATTGCTCTCGCGCCAATTGTGCAGGATCGGTCGTCCTCACTTGCTCACATAAACGACGATCACGGTCACCGATAAATCCGTCGTACAACTGTTGTTCGGGATCTTCACTCGAGGTGAAATCTTCGTTGGCATAAATCGCCGAGACTTTATCTTTCCAAACTTGTTGTGCGTCACTTAGTCGCAACGCACGCGCCTGATACAACGCCATGTCCAGACCCAGACGCTGCTGATCTTCAGCACGCAACACCGACAAGGGCGCCACCACCGGGCACTTGTTGATATGAACAAGCTTGAGCGGCACCGGCAACTCGCCTTCGGCCAACTCGTCACGACGGGTATACAGGCGCTGACGCAACGTCCCGGCATCCAGATCGAGCAGTCCCTGCGGGTCCAGGTGCAGATCGCAGACGATCAACGCGTTCTTGTTGCGCGGATGCCAGGCCAGCGGCAGCACCACACCGACATAGCTGCGTGCCGCCGAGAAGCGTCCGGAAATGTGGACCATCGGCTGCAAAAGCCGAATCTGGTCCATGACTTTCTGCTTGCTGCGCAGCTGGAACAGCCAGTCATACAGTTTCGGCTGTTTTTCGCGGATCAAACGGGCCAGGGCGATGGTGGCGCGCACGTCCGACAAGGCTTCGTGGGCATTACCGTGATCGATGCCATTGGCGGCGGTCAGGCGTTCGAGCTTGAGGGTCACCTTGCCCTCATCATCGGTCGGCCAGACCAGGCCATCGGGGCGCAATGCGTAGGCGGCGCGCACCACATCGATCAGGTCCCAGCGACTGTTGCCGCCCTGCCATTCACGGGCATAGGGATCGAAAAAGTTGCGGTACAGGCTGTAGCGGGTCATTTCGTCGTCGAAGCGCAAGGTGTTGTAACCCGCGCCGCAGGTGCCGGGAGCCGCGAGCTGGGCGTGAACCCGGGTCATGAAGTCGGCTTCGCTCAAGCCCTGTTCGGCGAGTCGGCTCGGAGTAATGCCGGTGATCGCACAGGCCGCCGGGTGCGGCAGGATGTCTTCGCTGGGCTGGCAGTAGAGATTGACCGGCGCGTCGATTTCGTTGAGTTCGTGGTCGGTGCGAATCCCGGCCACCTGCAACGGGCGGTCGCAGCGGGGATTGATCCCGGTGGTTTCGTAGTCGTACCAGAAGATGGAAGTCACGGGCGGTTCCTGAACTGAAGATCGGCAAAGTCTAGGCGCTCGACTGCCTTCGCGGCCAGCGCGGCATCATTCAGGCACATTTGGTTGAACCTTGTGTATGACATAGTTATGTCGTTTTCCCCCGAGAGACTGCTAGCATCGGATTCACTCGCATCCCGAACCGGCAACATCAGGTAGCCCATGCTCGAGACCACAGCACCGCCAAGGAAAGCAACGCTGGCCCCGCCACTGGACACGCGGCACCAGGTCGAAACGCCGGAGGGCATCGACCTGCCGTTGCGTCCCGCCGGCCTGATGGTTCGTGCCGTGGCGTTCACCATTGATCTGTGTTTGCGCGGGCTGATCATGGGGCTGCTGTTCATGCTGCTGGCGCTGCTCGGCAAGCTCGGCATCGGTCTGGGCTCGCTGCTGCTGTTCGCCGTGAGCTGGTGGTACATGGTGTTGTTCGAAGTGCTGCGTCAGGGCCGCTCGCCGGGCAAGCAATGGATGGGCCTGCGGGTGGTGCACGACGATGGCACGCCGGTCGGCTGGTCGGCCTCCCTGCTGCGCAACCTGCTGCGTTTTGTCGACCTGATGCCGTTCGGCTATTTCCTCGGGGCGATCAGTTGCCTGCAACACCCGACATTCAAACGCCTCGGCGACATCGCTGCCGGCACGCTGGTGATCTACAGCGAACGCCCGCTCAAGCGCCCGCAATTGCCCGATGCCGAACCCCGCCGCTCGCCAATCCCGCTGACACTGACTGAACAACGCGCCCTGCTCGCCTTCGCCGAACGCCAGGGTGAACTGTCGGCGGCGCGGGTCAATGAACTCGCGGCGCTGCTCGCTCAGCCACTGCACATCAGCGCACCCAAAGCCGTCGGTGAACTCAACGGCATCGCCCGCGGCCTGTTGGGTCCGACATGAAGCAAAGCCTTTTCGAAATCCGCCACAAGGCCGAATGGGAGCGTTTCACGCTCGCCCTCGAACGTCTGGAACGCGGCAAGGACACTTCGCAGGTGTCCGAATTTCCCAAGGCCTATCGCCGACTCTGCCAGCATCTGGCGCTGGCGCAGGAACGTGGCTACAGCAGTTTTCTCGTTGATTCGTTGCAACAGCTGGTGCTGCGCGGCCATCAACAGCTTTACCGTCATCGCAGCCAGCTTGGCGCCAACCTGCTGGGTTTCGTCATCGCCGGTTTCCCCCGGCTGGTGCGAACCGAATGGCGTTTCGTGCTCGCCGCCGCACTGCTGTTTTTCGGCAGCCTGACGGGTTTCGGCTTGCTGGTCTATCTGTTCCCGGATCTCATCTACAACCTGATCCCTGCCGATCAGGTCCGCGAGATGCAAGGCATGTACGACCCGGTTGCCGGCCATCTCGGGCGTTCGGCCGAACGCGCCGCCAGCGAAGACTGGGTAATGTTCGGTTACTACATCATGCACAACATCGGCATCGCCTTTCAGACCTTCGCCAGCGGTTTGCTGTTGGGGGTGGGCAGTGCGTTTTTCCTGCTCTACAACGGATTGATCATCGGCACGGTGGCCGGGCACCTGAGCGAAATCGGCTTCGGCCAGACCTTCTGGTCCTTCGTGATCGGGCACGGTGCGTTCGAACTCACGGCCATCGCCCTGGCCGGCGCGGCGGGGCTGAAACTGGGTTGGGCATTGATCGCGCCGGGACGCCTGACACGCGGTGAGGCCTTGAGACACGCCGCACGCCAGAGCATCCTGCTGGTCTGCGGCGTGATGCTGTTCCTGTTTATCGCCGCGTTTATCGAAGCCTATTGGTCGTCGCGCACCGGGGTCACGCCGCAGACCAAATACCTGGTCGGCGCCGGGCTCTGGCTCTGCGTGACGATGTATCTGCTGTTTGCCGGAAGGACCCGCCATGCGCCTGAGTGACGCGACCGTGGTGATTCGCCCTCGCAGCACCTGGGAAGCCATGGACCTGGGCGTGCGCATGAGCCAGCAGCACCGGCGTCTGTTGATGACCAGTTGGGCCATCGTCACCCTGCCGCTATTCGCGGTCCTCAGCCTGTTGTTGTGGGATTCGCCGTCGCTCGCGGTGTTCATCTTCTGGTGGCTGAAACCGGCGTACGAACGCTTGCCGCTGTACATCCTGTCCAAAGCGCTGTTCGGCGAAACACCCACGCTGAAACAGGCATTGCGCCAATGGCCGCGCCTGCTCAAGCCACAACTCATCGCCAGTCTGACCTGGCGCCGCTTCAGCTTGAGTCGCAGCTTCCTGCTGCCAGTGCTGCAACTCGAAGGTCTCGACGGCGCGGCCCGCCAGCAGCGTTTGCAGGTGTTGTTGCAACGCAATGCCGGCGCCGCGCAGTGGCTGACGATCATCGGCGTGCATCTGGAAACGGCGCTGTGGATCGGCCTGATGGTGCTGTTCTATTTACTCCTGCCGCAACAGATTGAAACCGACTGGGACTGGCAAAGCCTGATCTTCGCGGCCGACTACGAATGGCGCTGGCTGGAGCATCTGACCAATGCGTTCTATGCGCTGATTCTGGTGATCTGGGAACCGGTGTATGTCGCCTGTGGATTCAGCCTGTATCTGAATCGTCGCACCGTCCTCGAAGCCTGGGACATCGAACTGGTGTTCCGCCGCTTGCGTCAGCGTTTGAACAGCAGCGCGCTCGGTTTGCTGCTGGTGGTCTTCCTGCTGCTGCCGGGAGTCCCCTCGGCCTGGGCTGCCGACCCCGCAACTGCTCCGGATGCGCCCCGACTTATGAATCAGCCACTGACCAGTCAGGCATCACACGACAGCATCAAGGCCTTGCTCGAACAGCCGCCGTTCAAGAACAAGGAAACCGTCACCCGTTATCGCTTCGGCGAAGATCCCGCAGCTGCCGAAAAATCCAGGGAAGGCGAAGCCCCCCAATGGTTGAAAACCCTGCTCGAATGGCTGGACGGTCGGCATTTCGACGGCCTGGCCAAGGCGATCGAAATCGTACTGTGGAGCGCGGTGATTGCCGGGCTAGGCTGGCTGTTCTGGCGCTATCGGGATTTTCTGCAAGCGTTCGTCGGCCGCCGTCCGCGCTTGCCTGAACGGATCAAAAGGCCCTTGCCGCAGCAGGCTTTCGGTCTGGACCTGCAAAAGGAAAGCCTGCCCGATGACATCGCCAGCCATGCAGAACAACTCTGGCACACCGAGCCGCGCGCGGCATTGGGCCTGCTTTACCGGGCGCTGCTCAGTCATCTGCTGCACGACTTCAATCTGACGCTGAAACCCGCCGACACCGAAAACGAAGTGCTGGCCCGGATCGAACAGTTGCAGCGTCCGGATCTGCTCACTTATAGCCGTCATCTCACCAGCCACTGGCAGAACATGGCCTATGGGCACCGCGTACCGGCGGCGCGTCTGCAACAGGAATTGTGTGATGGCTGGCGGTCCCTGTTCGGCCATGGAGCCGCCCGTTGAACCGGCGCGCGCTGTGGCTGGCTGGCGCGTTGATCGTCGCCCTGCTCGGTGCGCTGGGCACTTATCTGTATCTCAAGGCCACGCCTTACCAGACCGAGGTCGATCACGGCCCTTCCCCCGCCGCGCAAGCCAATCCTTATCTGGCGGCGGAGATGTTTCTACGGGGTCGCGGGATAGACGTCAGTCATGCCGAGAGTCTCGCCGTGCTGCCCGAGATCGACCCCCGCCGACACACGCTGCTGCTGTTCAACGACCGCTCGAAAATGACCCCGCGTCAGGTCGATCAGGTGTTGAACTGGGCCCGGGCCGGCGGACGGCTGGTGTTCGTCGCCGAATCGATCTGGGATGAAAAGACCGGCCAGAGCAACGACCTGCTGCTCGACCGCGTGCAACTGCATCAATCCTTCACCAAGGATCTAAAGGGAACGCCACCGGATGCCGCCGAAGATCCATACCCCAATCTGACCAAGCTCTATCTGGAAGACGAAGACGCCCCCGCCTACGCCGGGTTCGACACCGCGTTCCACCTCGACGACCCGAAAAACCTCGCCCAGGCCTGGGCCAACAGCGCGAAAGCCACGCACATGATGCAACTGGCTTTCGGCCTCGGCACGATCACCGTGGTCACCGATGCCGATCTGTGGAAAACCCCGGCCATTGCGCAACACGACAACGCGTGGCTGCTCTGGTACCTCAGCGCTGACACCGCCGTGACGCTGCTGTACAACACTGAACACGACGGTCTGCTGACCTTGCTCTGGCGCTACTTCCCGCAGGCCATCGTCGCCCTGCTGGCGTTGATCGGCCTGTGGTTGTGGCATGTCGGCGTGCGTCACGGCCCGGTGCAGGCACCTGCCCCAAGCGGTCGTCGACAGTTGATGGAACACCTGCGCGCCAGCGCCGATTTCATCCTGCGTCACAACGGTCAACAGACCTTGCTGCAAGCCTTGCAGCAGGACGTCCTGCGCCGCGCCCGCCATCGTCACCCCGGTTTCGACCAGTTGAACGTCGCCGAACAATGGTTGGCCCTGTCACGCCTGACCCGCCAGCCGACCCGTGCCATCAGCCAGGCCCTGAGCCCGGCACCGAAGCGGCGCATGTCCAGCGCCGAATTCTGCCGTCAGGTCGCCCACCTGCAAGCCTTGAGGAACTCGCTATGACCGAACACACCGAACCCGGCTCGCCCAGCCACGCGGCCCAGCAACGTCACCGAGCCAGTCAGTTGGCCCAAGCGGTACGCGGTGAATTGCAGAAGGCGTTGATCGGCCAGAACCCGGTGATCGACGACGTACTGACCGCGCTGATCGCCGGCGGCCATGTGCTGCTCGAAGGTGTTCCCGGCCTCGGCAAAACCTTGTTGGTGCGCGCCCTGGCGAAGTGCTTCGGCGGCGAGTTCGCGCGCATCCAGTTCACCCCGGACCTGATGCCCAGCGACGTCACCGGCCACGCGGTGTACGACCTGCAAACCGAGCAATTCAAACTGCGCAAAGGCCCGTTGTTCACCAATCTGCTGCTGGCCGACGAGATCAACCGCGCCCCGGCCAAGACTCAAGCCGCCCTGCTCGAAGCGATGCAGGAACGTCAGGTCACCCTCGAAGGCCGGGCCTTACCGATTGCCCAGCCGTTCATGGTGCTCGCCACGCAAAACCCAATCGAACAGGAAGGCACTTACCCGCTGCCCGAAGCCGAGCTCGACCGCTTCATGCTCAAGGTGCGCATGGATTACCCCGACGCCGAGCAGGAGCTGGACATGGTGCGTCAGGTCAGCCGCTCGACCCGCGCCGACATGCTCGACGTGCAGCCACTGCGCACCGTGTTGCAGGCCAAGGACGTGCAAGCCCTGCAACGCATCGCCAGTGATCTGCCGCTGGACGATCAAGTCCTCGATTACGCCGTGCGTCTGGCCCGCAGCACCCGCACATGGCCGGGGCTGACACTCGGCGCCGGGCCACGTGCCTCCATTGCACTGGTGCGTTGCGCCCGCGCCCGGGCCCTGTTGCGCGGCGGCGAATTCGTGATTCCCGACGACATAAAGGGCTGCGCACTGGCGGTGTTGCGCCATCGCGTACGCCTTGCGCCGGAGCTGGACATCGAAGGGCTGCAAGTCGATCAAGTCCTTCAGCAACTGCTCGACCAAGTACCGGCGCCGCGCCTGTGAAACCCTCGCGCCTGCTGTTGATCTGGCTGGCGATCCTGCTGGCCATCGGCATTATGCTGGGCGCGTTGCAGGCGCTGGACGTCGAAGTGCCGTCGAGCCTGTTGTCGATAAACTGGGGATTGTTGCTGGCGTTGTTTGCACTGAGCCTGCTGGACGCGCTGCGCCTCAAGCGCCTGCC
Source organism: Pseudomonas koreensis (assembly GCF_025447595.1). Taxonomy (GTDB): domain Bacteria; phylum Pseudomonadota; class Gammaproteobacteria; order Pseudomonadales; family Pseudomonadaceae; genus Aquipseudomonas; species Aquipseudomonas koreensis_H. The sequence goes on from NZ_JAOEJU010000014.1 coordinate 147,355, forward strand.
CTCGCCCCGCGTACGTCGGCAAATGCCCGGCAGCCTGGCCCTCGGTCGCTGGGGTGAAGTCCGGCTGGAAGTCGAACACGATTTCGAGCAGCCACTGACCATTCAACTCTTCGACCACGTACCCGATGGCCTGAGCTTCGAAAACCTGCCGCTCGACACCGAACTACAACCCGGCCAGCGCAGCCTGATCGGCTATCGCCTGCGTCCGCTCAAACGCGGCCACTTTATCTTCGAGCGCTGCGAGATAAACCTGCCCAGCCCCTTAGGCCTGTGGTCAGACAAACGCCTGCTGAACATCACCGACCACACCCGCGTCTACCCCGACTTCGCCCGCCTCTACGGCGGCCAGTTACTGGCGGTCGACAACTGGCTCAGCCAGCTCGGCGTACGCCAGCGCCAACGCCGTGGGCAGGGGATGGAATTCCATCAACTGCGGGAATTTCGCGAAGGCGACAGCCTGCGCCAGATCGACTGGAAAGCCACCGCCCGGCACCGCACACCGATTGCCAAGGAGTACGAAGACGAGCGCGACGAGCAGATCATTTTCATGCTCGATTGCGGGCGGCAGATGCGCAGTCAGGATGGAGAGCTGTCGCATTTCGATCATGCGTTGAATGCGTGTCTGCTGTTGAGTTATGTGGCGCTGCGCCAAGGGGATGCGGTGGGTTTGTCCACCTTCACCAGCGATCAGCCGAGGTTTATTGCACCGGTCAAAGGTGCGGGGCAACTCAAGGTGTTGCTCAACGGTGTTTATGATCTGGAAAGCACGATGCGTTCGGCGGATTATCCGGCGGCGGTGAATCAGTTACTGGCCAGACAGAAGCGTCGGGCGCTGGTGGTGCTGGTGACGAATGTGCGGGATAAGGATGATGAGGAATTGCTGCACGCCGTCAGACAACTAAGCCAACAGCATCGAGTACTCGTGGCCAGCCTGCGTGAAAGCACGCTTGAAGATAGACGGCATTCGCAGGTGCAAACGATTGAGCAAGCGCTTGAATACTGCGCAACAGTGGATTACCTGAACGCCCGATCGGTGCTCCATGAAAAATTGAATGCCCAAGGAGTGCAAGTGATAGATGTCCCCCCAAGCGAATTGAGTACAGACGTAATTTCGCGATATCTGAGCTGGAAAAAATCTGGAGCACTCTGCTAACACATTGTGAAATTCACATGGGAGGGCCAGATTAAAACTACGAAAATCAAAAGCTCTAAACAATAAGCTGGCTCAGTTCACACTAGGAGCATCACAAGCTGATGCATCTCACCAGTTGAGTAGAAATCGCTAGCCAACTAACACTCGCAGATGCCACTGCTATGCTTGTTTTTTTTGCAAAAAGGAGCCTAAGAATGGCCGTTCAATACTCTCTATCAGACGTGTTGGAAAGGATGTATCAGAATCAACTCGGCTTGGAAGCCGCTCTGATGGAATTAGTACTCCAGGTCGAAGCACAGGGAATGGTGGATACCGGAAACAACGCCCGAGAAGCACTTTCTACAATTGGAGAAAACGCTGGCTTCATCAATCAAGGTTTGGCCAAGCTGAAAGGAAAACGTCCCAGCTAAAGCTTTCGGACCTTCACCTATGTCTCCAAGATCTTTCGATTTATTTCTTCTACGGTTCGTGTCCTCTAAAAACAATAATTAACTGGGGGTTTCCTTACAGCTCGGTTCTCAAGAAAACTCCCTTTGCCTACGACTACACTAGCTCTGCCCCACGTGTAAAAACCTTCAAAAGAGATGCAAAACTGTTGCTCTCTCACTTTTTGTGGACAACAAAAAAACGGTGGAATTGAGGCTACAACACGTGACGCTTTTGCCTACATGTAAGCGCGAATCCGCTGGCTTGTGCACCTTGGCGTTGCCCCGTAACTTGATCCCCGTCGCTGCCAATCAGCGGCCGGGTTTAGTCGCCCGAGGTAAGATAGGTTTGCAAACGCATCGTCCAGTCGGGTATTCCCTATCCCTGCACTCGATGGTGGCTGTGAGCAGGGTGCCCCCGGGCACGCCGGAAAAGCCTACTTCCCCGGTCGACTAACCTGCTTACAGCTGCCACCCCCTCGTTTAGTCGCGAAGCGGTAACAGCCCAGCTTATTAGGAAGTTAGGTATGTTCAAAGCTACACCAAATCCGCCTTCGGATATTGATCCAACTGACAAGACTGATCAAACCGATCCTGTCTCCCCCTACACCTCCGTCGATTCAAAAAAGCTCCACGACGCGGCCCATCGGGCCCTCGACTTCTACCTCAACCCCAAAGCTGAAAAATCACGCAACTCCGTGGATCGTGGCATGCAGATGTTTAAGGTCGATCCTGAGATCAACCCCGAAGCGATCGCCATCCAGACCTACGAGACCTTTTCCTCGGTCAGCATTCTGTTGCTGGATCTGGCCGACAGCCTGGACGACAAGCCGCGGCATCTGGCGATGGCGATCTATCAGTTGAGTGAATTGGGATTGTTGCTGGTGGAGAAGACACTGGATAACGAACGGGCGATTGCGATAAACGAGTAAGAAAAAGGGCCACAACCTTCGGCAGGTTGTGGCTCTTTTGGTTTTCAGGCCGAGGCCGGCAACGGCTGAAAGCTGAAGTACTGCTTCAGCGCCTCAACCAGTTGCCCATACTCGGGCGGCGTCCGGTACAAGCTGAAGCCGGCGTCGTAGTGTCGGGGGGTCGCGTCTTCGTGGCACCACAGGCAGCACGCGGTGAGGTCGATCACTTGCTGACAGCCATCGCCCACCGGAATCTTCAGACGCAATTTGAACTCGGCACCGATCATCATCGGCAACTGGCTGATAAGCATCAGCCCGTCTTCGGAAACGTTGCCCAGAAAGCCGATGGGTTTATCGGTGACGCTGTTGAACACACGCAGAAAATACGGCAGCTGATGCCGTTCGATTCGACGGTCGGTAAACATGAGCGTATCGCCATGCAAGGCCCGGTGTTCGGGCCGCACTGTGCTTCGGAACGAACCTGTCCGTCAGGCCCGCTCTCCCCGCTTCCGGTGTGGCGCTCGCCACGTACTGCTCATGCCAGTCGCAGGTGTTGCGCCGCTGCAAGGGTTATCTACAGCGGTGTCATTGGACTATAGCCCACGTTATACAGCCAGCCAGCTTTTGTATGACAACTGCCATCAGAAGCGGGTTGGTCGTACCACGGCCGCTGCACTGCGGGTCGGATAGTGGCCCAGGCTCTGCAGGGTCTCCAGACGCGCGCGGGCGCGGTAGGCGTATTCGCTGTTGGGGTACGAGGCGATGATGAACTGATAGGTCTGCGCCGCATCGACGAACATTTTCTGCCGCTCGAGGCACTGGCCGCGCATCATCGACACTTCCGGCCACACGTAAGGGCGGGCACGGCTGGCGCGTTCGACCTTGGACAGTTCGAGCATCACTTGCTCGCAATTGCCCCGGTCATAGGCGCTGTAGGCGTTGTTCAGATGATGGTTCATCGACCAACGGGTGCAGCCCGAAGCAGCGAGGACGCTGAGGGCAAGGGCGGCAATGGGCACGAATCGCATGGGGTATTCTCCTGTCTTGTGATCATTATCGACCTCTGGCGAGAAATCTTCAGAGCCCTTTGCTCCGATTGTCGCGTTCAATAAAGAAAACAATAAGTAGTGCAAACGAACAATGACTACACCCAAAGAGCGTAGTAGCCTCTGCGAGCGCTTGAACCTGAGGAGTCTTTGCATGTCCGTCCGTCGTACCAAAATCGTCGCTACCCTTGGCCCGGCCAGTAACTCGCCGGAAGTTCTCGAACAGCTGATTCTGGCTGGCCTGGACGTCGCCCGTCTGAACTTCTCCCATGGCACCCCCGACGAGCACAAGGCTCGCGCGAAGCTGGTGCGTGACCTCGCTGCCAAGCACGGCCGCTTCGTCGCCCTGCTGGGCGACCTGCAAGGCCCGAAAATCCGTATCGCCAAATTCGCCAACAAGCGCATCGAGCTGAAGATCGGTGACAAGTTCACCTTCTCCACCAGCCATCCGCTGACCGAAGGCAACCAGCAAGTGGTCGGCATCGACTACCCGGACCTGGTCAAGGACTGCGGCGTGGGCGACGAGCTGCTGCTCGACGACGGCCGCGTGGTGATGCGCGTTGAAACCGCCACCGCCACCGAACTGAACTGCGTGGTGACCATCGGCGGCCCGCTGTCCGACCACAAAGGCATCAACCGTCGCGGTGGCGGCCTGACCGCACCGGCCCTGACCGATAAAGACAAGGCCGACATTAAGCTCGCCGCTGAAATGGAAGTCGACTACCTCGCCGTGTCCTTCCCGCGTGACGCCGCCGACATGAACTACGCCCGTCAACTGCGCGACGAAGCTGGCGGCACCGCCTGGCTGGTAGCGAAGATCGAACGCGCCGAAGCCGTGGCCGACGACGAAACCCTCGACGGTCTGATCCAGGCGTCCGACGCCGTGATGGTTGCCCGTGGTGACCTGGGCGTGGAAATCGGCGACGCCGAGCTTGTGGGCATCCAGAAGAAAATCATTCTGCACGCACGCCGCCACAACAAGGCGGTGATCGTGGCGACCCAGATGATGGAGTCGATGATCCAGAACCCGATGCCGACCCGCGCCGAAGTGTCCGACGTGGCCAACGCCGTGCTCGACTACACCGACGCCGTGATGTTGTCCGCCGAATCCGCTGCCGGCCAGTACCCGCTGGAAGCCGTGCAGGCGATGGCGCGCATCTGCGTCGGTGCCGAGAAGCACCCGACCGGCAAGACCTCCAGCCACCGCATCGGCAAGGAATTCAGCCGCTGCGACGAGAGCATTGCGCTGGCGACCATGTACACCGCCAACCACTTCCCGGGCGTGAAAGCGATCATCGCGCTGACCGAGAGCGGTTACACCCCGCTGATCATGTCGCGTATCCGTTCGTCGGTGCCGATCTATGCGTTCACCCCGCACCGCGAAGCCCAGGCCCGCGCGGCAATGTTCCGTGGCGTGTACACCGTACCGTTCGACCCGGCTTCGCTGGCCCCGAACGAAGTCAGCCAGAAAGCCATCGACGAGCTGGTCAAGCGCGGCGTGGTCGAGAAAGGCGACTGGGTCATCCTGACCAAGGGCGACAGCTACCACACCACCGGCGGCACCAACGGCATGAAGATCCTGCACGTGGGCGACCCGCAGGTCTGAGTGACCGGTTGCTGAAAACGAAAAGCCCCGCCATGTGAATGGCGGGGCTTTTTGCTTTTTGATCCAGAAGAAGTGTTGTCTGAGCCAACCCTATCGCCAGCAGGCTGACTCCCACAGGAGTGCGCAATCCCAACGTGGGAGCCAGCCTGCTGGCGATGGCGCCGCGTCAGGCAATGAACATCTCAATGGCGTTTGATGAACCCGGTCAACGCCGCCAAAGCCTCGGGCGAGCGCAGCCGCTGAGTAAACAGCGCGCCCTCCTCTTCGATCACCTTGCGAATCAACTCGCGATCCGGCGCCCGCATCAACTGTTTGCTGATGCGCACCGCCTCGGCCGGCAGTTCATCAAACCTCAGCGCCATCTCCCGCGCCTTGGCCAACGCGGCTTCGCCACTGCTTAAGGACTCGGTCGCGATGCCCCATTGCGCCGCCTGCTCACCGGTAAAACCTTCACCGAGCAACAACAGTTCCGACGCTTTGGCCTGCCCGAGCAAACGCGGCAGGATCAGGCTGGAACCGAACTCCGGACACAAACCAAGATTGACGAAAGGCATGCGCAATCGCGCATCCCGCGCCACATAAACCAGATCGCAATGCAGCAACAGCGTCGTGCCGATCCCCACCGCCGCCCCGGCCACGGCGGCGATCACCGGTTTGCGGCATTCGAGCAGCTCGAGCATGAAGTGAAACACCGGGCTGTCGAGGTCGCTCGGTGGTTGCTGGATGAAGTCGGCGATGTCGTTGCCGGCGGTAAAGCACTCGGCGCTGCCGGTGATCAGCACGGCGTTGATTTCGGGGTCGCTGTCGGCCTGTTTCAGCGCGTCGGCCAACTGGCTGTACATGGCGCGGGTCAGGGCGTTTTTCTTGTCCGGGCGGTTGAGGCGCAGGGTCAGCAAACCGCGTTCGCGGTGCAGCAGGATGGCTTCGGGCATGGCAGGTCTCGCGTCTGAGAATTCAGCGCTCAACCACGGCTCAGGAAGACATCGGCCAGCAGTTGATTGCGCGGCAGTCCGGCCAGGAACAGACGCTTGGCAAACGCGTCGACGCTGGCACTCGAGCCGCAGACTAAGGCCAGGGTTTGTCGGGAAACAAGCCGCAGTTGCGCCAAAGCGCCCGGCAACTCGGCCGCCGTCCACCGCTCGACGCTGAGGTTCTCCCGCTGTGCGGCCAGTGCTTCAAGGGGTTTGGCCAGGTAATGCCCGTCGGCTGCATGGGCGAGGTGAATGACGCGGATGGCGCCCCGATGATCGTGACGCAAGGCCTCACGCAATACGCCGAACAACGGGCCGAGCCCGGTGCCGGCAGCGAGCAGCCACAACGGCCGGTCGTGCCAGTCCGGGTCGTAATGCAACGCACCGCCGCGCAGTTCGCCGAGGCGGATCGGGTCGCCGATCTGCAAGCGGCGCGCGGCATCGCTGAATTCGCCGGGCTGGCGACAATCAAGGTGGAATTCAAGAAAGCGGTCTTCTTCCGGCAGGCTCGCCAGCGAATACGGACGCGCAATGTGGCCTGCCCACAGCACCAGATGCTGGCCGGCGCTGTAGCGCAACGGCCGCTGGGGTGTCAGACGCAAGCGCAAGACATCGGCACCGAGCCAGTCCAGCGCCTCGACCACCGCCGGACGACCGTCGGTGACGGGGTCGAAGGTGTGCACCTGCAAGTCTTCGATCACCTGACACTGGCACGCCAGTCGCCAGCCCTGCTCACGCTGTTCGGCGCTCAAGGCGTCAGGACGACTGTCAGCAGGCAAGCCTTGCACGCACTGCACCAGACACGCGTGGCAACTGCCGGCACGACAGCTGTAAGGCACCGCCACACCGTTCTGATTGAGGGCATCGAGCAGGTTGCTGCCCGCCGCCACCGACCACTGTCGTTCACCGACCCGCAGTTCAGGCATCGACGTTCTCCCACGCAGCCGCGCAACGATTACGTCCGTCGCGCTTGGCCCGGTACAGCGCCTGATCGGCGCGCTGCAAGGCGTCGTCCAGATCATCGCCCAGTTCCAGCAGGGTCATGCCCGCTGACAGGCTCAGGTTTTTCACGTTCAGGCCCACCAGTTCGACGTCGGTAAAGGCGATGCGCAGCCGCTCGCAACAGGCGGTCAGACGCTCGGCGTTGCAATCGGGCAGCAGCACCACGAATTCTTCACCACCATAACGCGCCAGCACGTCGCCGTCGCGCAGACAGGCTCCGGCAACACCGGCGAAGGCTTGCAGCACCTGATCGCCAGCAGCGTGGCCATGCAGATCATTGATACGTTTGAAATGGTCGAGGTCGATCAGCGCCAGACCGTGCACCACGTCGGCCTCCATCGCATTCAGCTCGCGGGTGGCCAGGCGCAGGAAATGCCGGCGGTTGAACAGCCCGGTCAGCTCATCGGTGGCCACCAGGTCTTCGAGCTGGCGCATCATCCCGCGCAGGGTGTCCTGATGCGCCTGCAAGGCGAACCGGCGCTGGCGCATGCGTTGCCGCGAGGTCTGGACAAACCGTGCATAGATCACCAGCCACACCAGCACGATCAGCAGGATGCACACCTGCAGCGCGGCCAGCGCCGGGTCAGGTAGCTGGAAATGGTAGCCATCCCACAGCGTGATGGCGCAGAAACTGAAGAACACCAGCATCGCGCAGCGCACAAACGCCCGGCGCGACAAATGGAACAGACCGAACAGCAGGATCAGCACGTAAAAGACCAGGAACTCGCCCCGCGCCTCATCCAGATGCGCGATCAGCCACGTCTGCCAGCCAAGACCGAGCAATACCTGGGCCTCGGTCAGGCTCGGATCGGCGAAACGCAGGTTCAGGCCGGAAAAAAACAGGGCGAACAAAGCTGCCTGGCTGATCACCACCAGCGCGCTGCCGACGGCGACGCCGGTCAGCGAATCGTCGTAGTGACCGGTGAAATACGCCAGCCACAGCAGCAGCAAAGCCAATCCATAGGTGGCTGCAGCGAGGGCAAAGCGTTTGAGCAAAAGACGTTGAATGGCGTTATGGGTCAATCGTTGACTCACCGTGCGATAAGAGGCTGACCGAGTGTCCTACTCTACAGACCGGCTGCCACTTTAGTGGCCCGGTCGATAAATGACCATTGATTTTCGGGCCGGGTATTTGGCGTCAAAAACCTGCAACCATGCGACCAACGAATGACTCCCGGCAGATGTGCCCGCCACCGAGGCGCGGTATACTGCCGCGCCTTTTTAGCGTCGCGCCAGCAGCCCCGGCGTGCCTTGAAAGGTGTCTGCGACCGACCGATGCACCCAAGCCGCAGGCACCTTATTGAATGTTCCCGTCTTTTAGAGGAGCGCGACTCATGACCGTGATCAAGCAAGACGACCTGATTCAGAGCGTTGCCGACGCCCTGCAGTTCATTTCCTATTACCACCCCGTGGACTTCATCCAGGCGATGCACGAAGCCTACCTGCGCGAAGAATCGCCAGCGGCCCGTGACTCGATGGCGCAGATCCTGATCAACTCGCGCATGTGCGCCACCGGCCACCGGCCGATCTGCCAGGACACCGGCATCGTGACCGTGTTCGTGCGTGTGGGCATGGACGTGCGTTGGGACGGCGCGACCATGAGCCTGGACGACATGATCAACGAAGGCGTACGCCGCGCCTACAACCTGCCGGAAAACGTCCTGCGTGCTTCGATCCTGGCCGACCCGGCCGGTGCGCGTAAAAACACCAAGGACAACACCCCGGCGGTCATCCACTACTCCATCGTTCCGGGTAACACCGTGGAAGTGGACGTGGCGGCCAAGGGCGGCGGTTCCGAGAACAAGTCGAAAATGGCCATGCTCAACCCGTCCGACTCGATCGTTGACTGGGTACTGAAGACCGTTCCGACCATGGGCGCCGGCTGGTGCCCACCGGGCATGCTGGGCATCGGCATCGGCGGCACCGCCGAGAAAGCCGCTGTGATGGCCAAGGAAGTGTTGATGGAATTCATCGACATTCACGAGCTCAAGGCTCGTGGCCCACAGAACCGCATCGAAGAAATGCGTCTGGAGCTGTTCGAGAAGGTCAACCAGCTGGGCATCGGCGCCCAGGGCCTCGGTGGCCTGACCACCGTGCTCGACGTGAAGATCATGGATTACCCGACTCACGCCGCCTCGCTGCCGGTGTGCATGATCCCGAACTGCGCCGCTACCCGCCACGCGCACTTCGTGCTCGACGGTTCCGGCCCCGCCTCGCTGGAAGCACCACCGCTGGACGCCTACCCGGAAATCGTCTGGGAAGCCGGCCCGTCGGCCCGTCGCGTCAACCTCGACACCCTGACCCCGGAAGACGTGCAGAGCTGGAAGCCGGGCGAAACCGTCCTGCTCAATGGCAAGATGCTCACCGGTCGCGACGCCGCACACAAGCGCATGGTCGAGATGCTGAACAAGGGCGAAACCCTGCCGGTAGACCTGAAAGGTCGCTTCATCTACTACGTCGGCCCGGTTGATCCGGTCGGTGACGAAGTGGTTGGCCCGGCGGGCCCGACCACCGCCACGCGGATGGACAAGTTCACCCGTCAGATCCTCGAACAGACCGGCCTTTTGGGCATGATCGGCAAGTCCGAGCGCGGCCCTACCGCCATCGACGCGATCAAGGACAACAAGGCTGTGTATCTGATGGCCGTCGGCGGTGCCGCTTACCTGGTGGCGCAAGCGATCAAGAAATCCAAGGTCCTGGCGTTTGCCGAGCTGGGCATGGAAGCGATCTACGAGTTCGAGGTCAAGGACATGCCGGTCACCGTAGCGGTGGACAGCAAAGGTGAATCGGTTCACATCACCGGTCCTGCGATCTGGCAACAGAAGATCAGCGAAAGCCTGGCGGTGGAAGTACAGTAAGCTATTTGCCATATAAAACGGCCGGCTCATCCAAATGGAGAGCCGGCCGTTTTTTTTTGAGTGTATAAAATCCGTACAACCAAACATCTATATGCAGAGCGGTTTTTTTCGTGCGCAATTGTCGATGCCTCCAGTGATCGGTATCGGCAAAAAGTACCGCATTCTCATAGCGCCTATGAACGGGAGCCCCGCCTACACATCTGCATGGTATCGTGCCCGCCCGTCCTGCCATCCGTTTGCCACAGCATGCTGCCGACTTCCCGTACCCTGCGTCTGTCGTTGTACACCCTGCTGATCATCGCCGGTGCCGCCCTTGCTGCAACGCTTGCGATCCGTCACGCCGAACGACAGGCGCTGGTGGAAGACGCCGCCCGGGCCAACCAGCAACTGGCGCTCTACGCCAATTCGCTGCATACCTTGATCGATCGCTACCGCGCACTGCCCGCCGTACTCGCGCTGGACCCGCAATTGCGTGCCGCGCTGGCAGGTCCCGTGGATGCCGAACAGCAGGCTGCGCTGAATCTGAAGCTGGAAAAGATCAACGGCGCCGCACAATCCTCGACCCTTGAACTGCTCGACCACACCGGCCTTGCGGTGGCGGCCAGCAACTGGCGTCTGCCCAGCAGTTACGTCGGCCACAACTATGGCTTTCGCCCGTACTTCAGCCAGACCCGCACCCAGGGCACCGGGCGTTTCTACGCAGTCGGTGTGACCAGCGGGATTCCCGGTTACTTCCTGTCCAGCGCGGTGCTCGGCGACAACGGTGAGTTCCTGGGGGCGATGGTGGTCAAGCTCGAATTCCCGGAACTCGAACGCGAATGGAGCCAGGGCAATGACACCCTGCTGGTCAGCGATGCACGCGGGATCATCTTCATCGCCAACCAGCCCGGCTGGCGCTATCGCCTGCTGCACCCGCTGAGCCCGGCCGATTACCGCGAGATCAAGGCCACCCGCCAATACGACAAACAATCGCTGGTGCCGCTGACGCATCTGGCGCTGCGCAGTTTCGACGACAACAGTGATCTGCGCCGCGTCGAAGGCCCGCAAGGCACGGGTGATTACTTATGGGAATCGCTGCCGTTGACCGCCGAAGGCTGGACGCTGCATCTGCTGCGGCGCCCGCAAGTGTCCTTCGAAGACCAGCGCAATGCCGGCCTCGCTGCTGCCGGGGTGTGGCTGGCGCTGGTGTTCCTGTTGCTGTTCCTCAACCAGCGCTGGCGTCTGGCGAAGATGCGCCAGCGCAGCCGCGAGGAGCTTGAGCAACTGGTCGAAGAACGTACCCGCGACTTGCGCACTGCTCAGGACGGTCTGGTGCAGTCGGCAAAACTGGCGGCACTGGGACAGATGTCCGCCGCGCTGGCCCACGAAATCAATCAGCCGCTGACCGCCCAGCGCATGCAGCTTGCAACTCTGAGGCTGCTGCTCGATCACGGCCGGGTCGATGACGCCTACAAGGCGCTCAAACCGGTGGATGACATGCTCACGCGCATGGCCGCCCTCACCGGCCACCTGAAAACCTTCGCCCGCAAGAGCCCCAGCGGCTTGCGCGAACGGCTGGATCTGGCGACGGTGGTCGATCAGGCCCTGCAATTGCTCGATGCGCGTCTGCGCGATGAACAGGTCAGTCTGGTGCTGCACCTGACCCGTCCGGCGTGGGTGCGCGGCGATGCGATCCGCCTGGAGCAGGTGTTGATCAACCTGCTGCGCAATGCCCTCGATGCGATGCAGGGCAGGCCATGCAAGCGTCTGGAAATCCGACTGGAAGTCGACGAGCAACTGTGGCGCCTGAGCGTCATCGACAACGGCGGCGGCATCGCCGAAGAACATCTGGGTCAGGTGTTCGATCCGTTCTTCACCACCAAACCGGTGGGTGACGGGCTGGGCCTGGGGCTGGCGGTTTCGTTCGCCATCATTCATGAATCCGGAGGACGCCTGTGCGCCGAGAATGGTGACAACGGCGCGGTGTTCAGCCTGACCTTGCCGATCGATCTGGAGGCACATATCTGATGCTCAACTCGGTGATGGTGGTCGATGACGAAAGCAGTATTCGCAGTGCCGTCGAGCAATGGTTGAGCCTGTCCGGGTTCGAAGTGCAGTTGTTCAGCCGCGCCGAAGAATGCCTGGCGGCGCTACCGAAGCATTTTGCCGGGGTGATTCTCAGCGACGTGCGCATGCCCGGGCTCAGTGGTCTTGAACTGCTGGCCGAAGTGCAGCGCCGGGATGCCGACCTGCCGGTGATTCTGCTCACCGGCCACGGCGATGTGCCGATGGCGGTCGAAGCGATGCGCGACGGTGCCTACGACTTTCTGGAAAAACCCTTCAGCCCCGAGACCCTGCTCGGCAGCCTGCGCCGGGCGCTGGACAAGCGTCGGCTGGTGCTGGAAAACCGCGCCCTGCACGAACAGGCCGACAACCGCGCCAGACTGGATGCGACGCTGCTCGGTGTGTCCCGTGGCTTGCAGACTTTGCGCCGGCAGGTGCTGGATCTGGCGACGCTGCCGGTCAACGTGCTGATCCGTGGCGAGACCGGCAGCGGCAAGGAACTGGTCGCCCGCTGCCTGCACGACTTCGGCCCGCGCGCCGACAAGCCGTTCGTGGCGCTGAACTGCGCGGCGATCCCTGAGCAATTGTTCGAAGCCGAGTTGTTCGGGCATGAGAGCGGTGCGTTCACCGGGGCCTCCGGCAAGCGCATCGGCAAGCTGGAATACGCCGATGGCGGCACGCTGTTTCTCGATGAGATCGAAAGCATGCCGCTGGCCCAGCAGGTGAAACTGCTGCGCGTGTTGCAGGAGCAGAAGCTGGAACGGCTGGGGTCGAACCAGAGCATTCGGGTGGACTTGCGGATTGTCGCGGCGACCAAACCCGACTTGCTGGATGAAGCGCGGGCCGGGCGTTTTCGCGAGGACCTGGCGTATCGCCTGAACGTCGCGGAACTTCGATTGCCACCGCTGCGTGAGCGTCGGGAAGACATTCCGTTGTTGTTCGAATCCTTCGCCCAGAGCGCCGCCCAGCGCTTGGGCCGCACGTTCCCGCCGCTCAGTGGCGCGCAGTTGAGCCACCTGCTGAGTCATGACTGGCCGGGTAATGTGCGGGAGCTGGCGAACGTCGCCGAGCGGCAGGTGCTGGGGCTGGATGAACCGGTGCAGGGGATTGATCCGGGGCAGTCGCTGGCGGCGCAGCAGGAAGCGTTTGAGGCGCAGTGTTTGCGTGCGGCGTTGACCCGGCACAAGGGGGATGTGAAAGCCGTACTTGAGGAACTGCAACTGCCGAGGCGCACGTTTAATGAAAAGATGCAGCGGCATGGTTTGACTCGCGAGATGTTTGTGCAGGGCAGTTGATTTTTGCAGTGCCTGATCGGGCCTCTTCGCGGGCAAGCCCGCTCCCACAGTGGTCGGTAGTGTTCACATATTCTGTGTTCACAAAAAAACCTGTGGGAGCGGGCTTGCCCGCGAAGAGGCCGGCACAGACGACAATGATCTATCCGTCGGGGGTGAGCAATTTTCCGCTCAATACAACCCATACATGAGCGGATTTCCGCTCAATAAACTTCCCCACCCCCTCTAAACCGGCCCTCCCCCCGTTGGCACAGCTCCTGCTATAGCCCCCGCAGGCTGCGTTTCGACGCGCTCCACAAAAACAATTAAACGAAGGATCCTTCAATGGATAACTCCAACGCCCTGCCTCTTGGGTCGGCTGCCGTGCCGGCCAAAGAACGAACCACCGCCAGTCGCATCAAGTCGATCTTCAGCGGTTCCGTCGGCAACATGGTCGAGTGGTACGACTGGTACGTCTACGCCGCCTTCTCGCTGTACTTTGCCAAGACCTTCTTCCCCGCCGGCTCCACCACCGCCCAGTTGATGAACACCGCCGCGATCTTCGCCGTGGGCTTTCTGATGCGTCCGATCGGTGGCTGGCTGATGGGCCTGTACGCCGACAAGGTCGGACGTAAAAAGGCACTGATGGCTTCGGTGTACCTGATGTGCTTTGGCTCCCTGCTGATCGCCCTCAGCCCGAACTACGAAACCATCGGCATCGGCGCGCCGATCCTGCTGGTCTTCGCCCGTCTGCTGCAAGGCCTGTCGGTCGGCGGCGAATACGGCACCTCCGCCACTTACCTGTCGGAGATGGCGACCAAGGAACGTCGTGGCTTCTTCTCCAGCTTCCAGTACGTGACCCTGATTTCCGGCCAGCTCATCGCGCTGGGCGTATTGATCGTGCTGCAACAGATGCTCACCACCGAGCAACTGTACGCCTGGGGCTGGCGCATTCCGTTCGCGATCGGCGCGCTGTGTGCAGTGGTTGCGCTGTACCTGCGTCGCGGCATGGAGGAAACCGAATCCTTCGTGAAGAAAGAAAAGTCCAAGGAAAGCGCCATGCGCACCTTGATGCGCCATCCGAAGGAATTGTTGACCGTGGTCGGCCTGACCATGGGCGGCACCCTGGCGTTCTACACCTACACCACCTACATGCAGAAATACCTGGTGAACACCGTCGGCATGAGCATTTCCGACTCCACCACCATTTCGGCAGCGACGCTGTTCCTGTTCATGTGTCTGCAACCGATCATCGGTGGCCTGTCCGATAAAATCGGTCGTCGTCCGATCCTGATCGCCTTCGGCGTGCTCGGGACGATCTTCACCGTGCCGATCCTGATGACCCTGCACACCATCCAGACCTGGTGGGGCGCGTTCTTCCTGATCATGGCAGCACTGATCATCGTCAGCGGCTACACCTCGATCAACGCGGTGGTGAAGGCCGAGCTGTTCCCGACCGAAATTCGCGCCCTGGGCGTCGGCCTGCCGTACGCACTGACCGTGTCGATCTTCGGCGGCACCGCCGAATACATCGCGCTGTGGTTCAAGAGCATCGGCATGGAAACCGGTTACTACTGGTACGTGACCGCGTGCATCGCGGTGTCCCTGCTGGTGTACATCACCATGAAAGACACCCAGAAACATTCGCGGATCGTCACTGACTGACCGGGTTTATTCAGCCACTGCAATGGTGGCTGTGATGGCCCCGTCGCGAGCAGGCTCGCTCCCACAGGATCAGATTTACGCCGATCCAATGTGGGAGCGAGCCTGCTCGCGATTGGGGTCACCTCGGTCTCATGCCGACTCGGCAACCTGCGGCTTGCCATAACGCTTCTGCGCATAAGACGCGCCCACGATCATCACCAGCAGAATCCCCGCCAGGACCGCCGACGAGCCGATGGTGCCGAAGTCCAGACCGCCCTTCTCATGGGACTTGGTCATCAAGTCGCCCAACGTCGCGCCAAACGGCCGGGTCAGCACGAACGCCACCCAGAACAGCGCCACCGACGAAATCTTCGTGAAGTACTTGAGCAGCACGACCACGCCAATCGCCGAGCCGATCAACAGTGCGCCACCGGCAAAGCCCAGGCCCGAGTCGTCCGCCAGGTAATCGCCGAGTGCGGTGCCCAGGGTGTTGGAGAACAGGATCGCCATCCAGTAGAACATCTCGCCGCGAAAGCTCTGCACCTTGGTGACGTTGAGCGAGTCGCCGCTCAGGCGCCATGCCGCGAAAATCGCCAGCAGGATCGCGATCAGGATCATGGAACCGGTGGCGTAACCCAGTTCCAGCGTGCGGTCCATGAAGTCGGACATGGTGGTGCCGGCGGTGCTGGTCGACAGGATCACGATCCAGTACAGCAGCGGCTTGTAGGTCTTGGCCATCAACTGCGTGATCAGCGTCAGGACAAACACGCTGATCAGGATCAGCGAACTGATGGCGTAGCCGACGTTAAGGGTCATCGACAGCAAATCCCCCGCGGTTTCCCCCAGGGTC
>NZ_JAOEJU010000015.1 GCF_025447595.1 Pseudomonas koreensis
TGCGCTGTTGAAGGGGCAAAGCGAATATCAGCCGAAGGCCGGTTGAGGGTTTCCCCTCAACCATAGAATCTCCCACATTGGATCACTGTCATTTTTCAGAAACGTCTTTGACTTAATCTCCCCGGCAATCCCCTTGGCTGCAATCGGTGCCGGCATGACCCTGCGTGTTCTGTTCGTCTTTCTCCTGAGCGCCTGGCTGCAGGTTGGGTTTGCGGCGTTGCCCATTTCCGAGAACGGCCCGGTATTGCGCATCCAGGGTTCCAACACCATTGGCGCGGCGCTTGGCCCGGCGCTGGTTGAAGGCCTGCTGCAAGATCAGGGGCTGTTGAAAGTCCACAGCGAAACCCCGGACACCGCTAACGAGCAACGGGTCGTCGGCCTGACGGCTCAAGGCCAAAGAGTCGTGGTGGAGATCGCCGCCCACGGTTCGAGCACCGGTTTCACTGCACTCAAGAACGCCAGCGCTGATCTGGCCGCCTCCTCGCGCCCGATCAAGGACAGCGAACTGCTGAACCTGCAAGCCCGGGGCGATCTGAAAAGCCCCGACGCCGAGCAAGTCATTGCCATCGATGGCCTGGCGATCATCCTCCATCCCGACAATCCGCTGAATCAACTGAACACCGAACAACTGGCACGGATCTTCAGCGGCGAGGCGAAGACGTGGGAAGACGTCGGCGGCAAGGGTGGGACGATTCATTTATATGCGCGGGATGATCAGTCCGGGACCTACGACACGTTCAAGGAACTTGTCCTCAGCCGTCGTGGGAAATCGCTGAGCTACGCCGCGAAACGGTTTGAATCCAGCGAGCAGTTGTCCGACGCCGTCAGTGCCGACCCGCAGGGCATCGGTTTCATCGGTCTGCCCTATGTGCGTCAGGCCAAAGCCGTGGCGATTGTCGACGGGCAATCCCAGGCGATGCTGCCGCTGGCCAGCCTGATTGCCACCGAAGACTATCCGCTGTCGCGGCGGCTGTTCTTCTATCTGCCGCCCGACAGCAACAATCCCTGGGCCAGGGCCTTGGTGGAGTTTGCGCAGAGCCGTCGGGGCCAGGCGATTGTCGCGGCCAACGGTTTTATCGCCCAGACCGTGCAGGCCATCGCCGTCACGCCGAATGCGCTGATGCCCGAGGGTTATCAATCCCTCAGCCGCCACGCCCAGCGTCTGACGGTAAACTTCCGCTTTGAAGAAGGCAGCGCCAGCCTCGACAACAAGGCTCGCCAGGATCTGGCCCGGGTGTTCGACTATATAAAGCACCACGAAAAGACCGACCGCGCGGTAACACTGGTGGGATTCGGCGACGCCAAGGACGACCCGGCGCGGGCGGATTTGCTGTCGAAACTGCGGGCGATGGCGGTACGTCGGGAGCTGGTGAAAAACGGCGTGGTGTTACGCGAGGTGCGCGGGTTTGGCGCGCTGATGCCGGTGGCGACCAACAGCGGGGATGAAGGCCGGATCAAGAACCGGCGGGTTGAGGTTTGGGTTTACTGAATCTGGTGTTGATGCGTTGCAGGCACTGACGCCTTCGCGGGCAAGCCCGCTCCCACAGGTGTTTCTGGTGTTCACGACAATGCGTTCACCGGAGATCCCTGTGGGAGCGGGCTTGCCCGCGATAGAAGCGCTGCGGTCTTAATGACCACTACGCAGCATTTCCTTCGGCACATACTTGCCGATCTCGAACTTGCCGATCGCCGCGCGGTGCACTTCGTCCGGGCCGTCGGCCAGGCGCAGGGTGCGTTGCATGGCGTACATGTAGGCCAGCGGGAAATCGTTCGACACCCCTGCCCCGCCATGAATCTGGATCGCCCGGTCGATCACCCGCAACGCGACGTTCGGTGCCACGACCTTGATCTGCGCAATCTCGCTCTTGGCGACCTTGTTACCCACGGTGTCCATCATGTACGCCGCCTTCAGGGTCAGCAGGCGCGCCATGTCGATTTCCATCCGCGAGTCGGCGATCTTGTCGACGTTACCGCCCAGACGTGCCAGCGGTTTGCCGAACGCAGTGCGGCTTACCGAACGTTTGCACATCAGTTCCAGCGCGCGCTCGGCCATGCCGATCGAACGCATGCAGTGGTGAATCCGGCCCGGGCCGAGGCGCCCTTGAGCGATTTCGAAGCCGCGTCCTTCACCGAGCAGGACGTTTTCGTACGGCACCCGCACGTTGTCGAACAGCACTTCGGCGTGACCGTGAGGTGCGTCGTCGTAACCGAACACCGGCAGCGGACGGACTATCTTCACACCGGGGGTGTCGACCGGCACCAGAATCATCGAGTGCTGGGCGTGGCGCGGGGCGTCGGGGTTGCTCAGGCCCATGAAGATCAGGATCTTGCAGCGCGGATCGCAGGCGCCGGAGGTCCACCATTTCTTGCCGTTGATGACCCACTCGTCGCCATCGCGCACGGCACGGGCGGCCATGTTGGTGGCATCGGAGGACGCGACGTCAGGCTCGGTCATGGCGAACGCCGAGCGGATCTCGCCGCGCAGCAGCGGCTCGAGCCAGCGTTGTTTCTGCTCTTCGTTGGCGTAACGCACCAGCACTTCCATGTTGCCGGTGTCCGGTGCCGAGCAGTTGAACGGCTCGGGACCCAGCAGCGAACGGCCCATGATTTCAGCCAATGGTGCGTATTCGAGGTTGGTCAGGCCGGCGCCCAGCTCTGACTCAGGCAGAAACAAATTCCACAGCCCTTCGGCTTTCGCCTTGGCCTTGAGTTCTTCCATGATCGCCGTCGGCTGCCAGCGGTCGCCCTCGGCAACCTGCCGTTCGAACACGGCTTCGGCCGGGTAAACGTAAGTGTCCATGAACGCGGTCACGCGCTCACGCAGTTCTTGCACCTTGGGCGAATAAGCGAAATCCATGAGCAATTACCTTTTTTCGGCAGGTTGTTTAAGTCATGCAATCGATGCTAGAACAGCGTTGATAATTTACCTAGCCTATTCTCGGCGTGTATAAACATTCATCACCGATATATGATTGGTTGATTTTCCTGGCCGCCCTGACCCGTGCCATCCACCTATAAGAAGAGAGCCGCGTAATGAATCTGAGCAAGGTCGACCTCAACCTTTTCATCGTCTTCGACGCGATCTACACCGAAGCCAACCTGACCCGCGCCGGGCAGATTGTCGGCATTACCCAGCCGGCGGTGTCCAACGCATTGGCGCGGTTGCGCGAGACCTTCAACGACCCGCTCTTCGTACGCACGGCCCAGGGCATGGTGCCGACGCCCATGGCGCAGAACATCATCGGCCCGGTGCGCAACGCGCTGTCGCTGCTGCGGGTATCGGTTCAGGAAAGCCGCATTTTCAACCCTTCGCAAGCGGTCAAGACCTACCGCATCAGCATGACCGACCTGACCGAAGCGGTGATTCTGCCCCCGCTGTTCCAGCGCCTGCGTCGTCTGGCGCCGACGGTGATCATCGAGAGCTTTCTGTCCAAACGCCGGGAAACCACCAAGGAACTCGCCGCCGGGCGCCTCGACTTTGCCGTGGATGCGCCGCTCAACACCGACCCGCAGGTGCGCCACGTCAAGCTGATGGAAGACCGTTACGTCTGTGCGATGCGCAAGGGCCATCCGCTGGCGACCAAGGAAAAATTCACCCTCGACGATTACCTGTCGCTGACCCACATTCATATTTCCAGCCGCCGCAGTGGCCTGGGCCATGTCGATCTGGCGCTGGGCAAAATGGGCATCCAGCGCAAGATCGCCCTGCGCTCACAGCACTATCTGATGGCGTCCCAGGTGTTGCAGCAGACCGACATGGTGATGACCGTGCCGGAGCGTTTTGCCCGTCGCCATGACCTGCATGCGTTCAATCTGCCGGTCAACGATGTGCCACCCGTGGAAACCCATTTGTACTGGCACGAAAGCACCGATCAGGACCCGGCCAACCGCTGGATGCGCGAGCAGATGATCGAGCTGTGCCAGCAAGTGACAGCCCACGAGAAGAAGCTCGACAAGCTGCAGGCGCCCGCCACTTGACGTAAACGTCAACCTGCCATTAGCTTAGCGCCAAGACCCTTCTTCGAGCGCTTTCATGAGCAGCCAGACCTACAGCATTTCCGACCTCGCCCGCGAGCTGGACATCACCACCCGGGCGATCCGCTTCTATGAAGAACAAGGCCTGCTCAGCCCCGAGCGCCGAGGCCAGGAACGCATCTATTCGCCACGCGACAAGGTCAGCCTGAAGCTGATCCTGCGGGGCAAGCGCATCGGTTTTTCCCTGGCTGAGTGTCGCGAGCTGATCGAGCTCTACGACCCGTCCAGCGGTAACACCAAACAACTCAACAGCATGCTGGCGAAAATCAGCGAGCGTCGTGAACAGCTTGAACAGCAACTGCTGGACATCGAACAGATGAAGCTGGAGCTGGATACCGCTGAAGAGCGCTGCGTGCAGGCGCTGGAGCAGACGCTCAAGAGTCAGCAAGTCGCGCAGTAACAGCCACAATTCAACTCCTGTGGGAGCGAGCTTGCTCGCGATGAGGCCGGAACATCCAGTATTGATGTTGACTGACCCAACGCCATCGCGAGCAAGCTCGCTCCCACAGGGTTCTCGATACAGTCAGATAATGAGCAGGTTCAGCCCATGTCCCTCCCCTCCCAAGTACGCCTGATCGAAGTCGGCCCGCGTGACGGCCTGCAGAACGAAGCCCAGCCCATCAGCGTCGCCGACAAGGTGCAACTGGTCGACGCGCTGAGCGCCGCCGGCCTCGGCTATATAGAAGTCGGCAGTTTCGTTTCGCCCAAATGGGTGCCGCAGATGGCTGGCTCCGCCGAGGTGTTCGCGCAGATCCAGCGCAAGCCCGGCGTGACCTATGGCGCATTGGCACCGAACCTGCGCGGCTTTGAAGATGCGCTGGCAGCCGGGGTCAAGGAAGTCGCGGTGTTTGCCGCTGCGTCCGAAGCGTTTTCGCAACGCAACATCAATTGCTCGATCAGCGAAAGCCTGGCGCGGTTCGCGCCGATCATGGAATCGGCGAAACAGCACGGCGTTACCGTGCGCGGTTACGTGTCCTGCGTGCTGGGCTGCCCTTACGAAGGCGAGGTCGCCCCGGAACAAGTGGCCATGGTGGCCCGCGAGCTGTACGCGATGGGCTGCTACGAAGTGTCGCTGGGTGACACCATCGGCACCGGCACCGCTGGCGCCACTCGCCGGCTGTTCGAAGTGGTCCCGAAGCAGGTGCCGCGAGAGAAACTCGCCGGCCACTTCCACGACACCTACGGCCAGGCCATGGCCAATATCTACGCCAGCCTGCTGGAAGGCATCGCGGTGTTCGACAGCTCGATCGCCGGCCTCGGCGGCTGCCCGTACGCCAAGGGCGCCAGCGGTAACGTCGCCACCGAAGACGTGGTGTACCTGCTCAACGGCCTGGGCATCGAGACCGGTATCGACCTCGACGCCTTGATTGCCGCCGGCCAGCAGATCAGCGCCGTGCTGGGTCGCCCGACCGGTTCGCGCGTGGCCAAGGCTCGCAGCGCACAGTGAGGGGATGGTGTTACCGCCGAGCGCGAAACGTGGGCACAAGCGAGTAACACGGAAACAAATTGTCTGGTTTTGCCTGAAGGAAAAATCCTTCAAAAATCTCAAACCCTTGATTTACAAGGGTTTTGAAAAGTTGGCACGGCTTCTGCTATCTCTATGGCATAACAAGAATAAAAAGCAGCAAACCAATAAAAATAAGACGTACCGACTCTGACATAACAAAAACAACACGGCAGAGACGCAGCTAACAGATTTTTTTGGAGAAGGTGTGCTTTTCAGGGTATTCCTCGGAATGACCCGCAACCGGGCAGAGAACAATAAAACTACCTTCAGGTAGCTCCCGAATCGGTTGGATCGCTAGACGAGAAAGCAGATCAGCGCTCAAAAAAATACGTTTGCTCTTGACCCCGGATGGGGGTCGCCAAAAACAGCGGTAAAGGGCCACGGTTGCCAAAAACAACAACAGACCGCCCCTCAATAATAAAAAAGAGCACGCGACGACAAAATTAAAGGGGAGCTTCGGCTCCCCTTTGTGCTGTCTGTGATTTGAGTTTCCACCGCTGAGCCCCTGTGGGAGCGAGCCTGCTCGCGATGCGGTGATTCAGTCAGCCGATCTTCTGAATGCTAATCCGCTTTCGCGAGCAGGCTCGCTCCCACAGGGGAAGTGTCAGGCCTGCTTTTCTCGCAACTCCTCGATACTGATCTCGCGCATCCGGAATTTCTGGATCTTGCCCGTCACCGTCATCGGAAACTCCTCGACGAATTTAAAGTAACGCGGCGTCTTGAAGTGGGCGATGCGCTCCTTGCACCACGCTTGCAGTTCTTGTTCGGTGGCGCTGTGGCCGGGATGGAATTTGATCCAGGCGACGATTTCCTCGCCGTAACGCGAGCACGGAATGCCGATCACCTGCACGTCCGCCACCGCCAGGTGGGTGAAGAAGAACTCTTCCAGTTCACGCGGGTAAATGTTTTCGCCGCCACGGATAATCATGTCCTTGTTACGGCCGGCGATGCACACGTAACCCTCGTCGTTCATGCTCGCCAGGTCGCCGGTGTGCATCCAGCCGGCCGCGTCGATTGCCTCGGCGGTGGCATTCGGGTTGTTCCAGTAGCCGAGCATCACGCTGTAGCCACGGGTGCACAGTTCGCCGATGGTGCCGCGTGGCACCGGATTGCCGGCCTCGTCGATGATCTTGCTTTCGAGTTGCGGCTGGGTGCGGCCGACGGTGGTGACGCGCAGTTCCAGTTCGTCGGATGGCCCGGTCTGCAGGGACACGGGGCTGGTTTCGGTCATGCCGTAGGCGATCTGCACTTCGCTCATGTGCATTTCGTTGATGACCCGGCGCATCACTTCGATCGGGCAGGTGGCGCCGGCCATGATTCCGGTGCGCAGGGTCGACAGATCGAACTCGGCACGCTGAGGCTGATCGAGCATGGCGATGAACATGGTCGGCACGCCGTACAGCGCGGTGGCCTTTTCTTCGGCGACGGTGCTCAGGGTCAGCAGCGGATCGAAGGCATCGTTGGGATAAATCATGGTGCTGCCGTGGGTAATGCAGCCCAGGTTGCCCATGACCATGCCGAAGCAGTGGTACAGCGGCACCGGGATCACCAGGCGATCGGCGGCGGTCAGGCCGAGGCTTTCGCCGACCATGTAACCGTTGTTGAGGATGTTGTAATGACTGAGGGTCGCGCCCTTGGGGAAACCGGTGGTGCCGGAGGTGTACTGGATGTTGACCGGCTGATCGAAGTGCAGGCTGTCGCTGCGTTCACGCAATTGTTCTGGAGAGACACTGGCGGCCAGATCTGCCAGTTGCGACCACGGGAGAAAACCCGAAGGCGGCTGGGGATCAAGGCTGATCAACCCGCGCAGCTCGGGCAGACGCTCACTGCGCAGTTCGCCGATGGATTGCTCGGCCAGTTCCGGCAGCAAGCCTTGCAACATGCCGTGATAGTTCGAAGATTTGAAGGCGCCGGCGCAAACCAGCCATTGGCAACCGGATTGCTTGAGTACGTATTCGAGTTCGGAGCTGCGGTAGGCCGGGTTGATGTTGACCAGGATCACGCCGATCTTCGCGGTGGCGAACTGTGTGATGCACCATTGCGCGCAGTTCGGCGCCCAGATGCCGAGCCGGTCACCGGCCTGCAAACCCAACGCCAGCAGCGCTCTGGCATGCACGTCCACCGCGTCGGCCAGTTGCCGCCAGGTGTAACGCAGCTGCTGATGACGCACCACCAGCGCCTCGCAGTCCGGGTACTGCGCGACGGTCTCGTCGAACTTCTGCCCGATGGTCATCGCCAGCAAGGCTTTGTCCTGGGAACCACGGGTATAGCTGCGCTGCGGGTTTGCACTGGGTTGATCCATGACGACCCCTATTGTCTTTATTAGTGGGTGTTGGAACGGAGCTACAGCAGCTCCGACCATTCAGAACTGGCTCTACTCTCGCTCAAGTTGACGTTAACGTAAAGGGTGATTGACAGCCATTCGTCACAGGCTTACGTTAACGTAAAGGTGAGAACTGAAACGCCCTTCTCCCCACCCTACAAAAAAGCCAAAAGGTGACCCATGAGCTACCCATCCCTGAACTTTGCCCTCGGTGAAACCATCGACATGCTGCGCGATCAGGTTCAGTCCTTCGTCGCCAAGGAGATCGCCCCGCGTGCCGCGCAGATCGACAGCGACAACCTGTTCCCGGCCGATCTGTGGCGCAAGTTCGGTGACATGGGCCTGCTCGGCATCACCGTCCCGGAAGAGTACGGCGGCGCTGGCCTGGGTTACCTGGCGCACGTCGTGGCGATGGAAGAAATCAGCCGTGGCTCGGCTTCCGTGGCGTTGTCCTACGGCGCCCACTCCAATCTCTGCGTGAACCAGATCAACCGCAACGGCAACCACGAACAGAAATCCAAATACCTGCCGAAGCTGATCAGCGGCGAACACGTCGGCGCTTTGGCGATGAGCGAGCCGAACGCCGGTTCCGATGTGGTTTCGATGAAACTGCGCGCTGATAAACGCGGCGACCGTTTCGTGCTCAACGGCAGCAAAACCTGGATCACCAACGGCCCAGACGCCAACACCTACGTGATATACGCCAAGACCGACCTGGAAAAAGGCCCGCACGGCATCACCGCATTCATCGTCGAGCGTGACTGGAAAGGCTTCAGCCGCAGCAACAAGTTCGACAAGCTCGGCATGCGCGGCTCCAACACCTGCGAGCTGTTCTTCGATGACGTCGAAGTGCCGGAAGAAAACATCCTCGGCGTACTCAACGGCGGCGTGAAAGTGCTGATGAGCGGCCTCGATTACGAGCGCGTCGTGCTGTCCGGTGGCCCGACCGGGATCATGCAGTCGTGCATGGACCTGATCGTGCCGTACATCCACGACCGCAAGCAGTTCGGCCAGAGCATCGGCGAATTCCAGCTGATCCAGGGCAAAGTCGCCGACATGTACACCCAGCTCAACGCCAGCCGTGCCTACCTCTACGCCGTGGCCCAGGCCTGCGAGCGCAACGAAACCACGCGCAAGGACGCCGCCGGCGTGATCCTCTACACCGCCGAACGCGCCACGCAAATGGCCCTGGACGCGATCCAGATTCTCGGCGGCAATGGTTACATCAACGAATTCCCGGCCGGCCGTCTGCTGCGTGACGCCAAGCTGTACGAAATCGGCGCCGGCACCAGTGAGATCCGTCGCATGCTGATCGGTCGCGAACTGTTCAACGAAACCCGCTAAACGGAGCTGTCCATGGCTATCCTGCATACCCAGCTCAACCCCCGTTCAGCGGAGTTCGCCGCCAACAGCGCGGCGATGCTCGAACAAGTCGACGCCCTGCACACCCTGCTAACCCAAGTGGCCCAGGGCGGCGGCGCGAAAGCTCAGGAACGTCACACCTCGCGCGGCAAACTGCTGCCGCGTGAGCGGATCAACCGCTTGCTAGATCCGGGCTCGCCGTTTCTGGAAATCAGCCAGTTGGCTGCCCACGCCGTTTATGGCGAAGACGTGCCGGCCGCTGGCGTGATTGCCGGGATCGGCCGTGTGGAAGGCGTCGAGTGCATGATCGTCGCCAACGATGCGACGGTGAAAGGTGGCTCGTACTACCCGCTGACCGTGAAGAAACACCTGCGCGCCCAGACGATCGCCCAGCAAAATCGCCTGCCGTGCATTTATCTGGTGGACTCGGGCGGCGCCAACCTGCCGCGTCAGGATGAAGTGTTCCCGGATCGCGAGCACTTCGGGCGAATCTTCTTCAACCAGGCGAACATGAGCGCCATGGGCATTCCGCAGATTGCCGTGGTCATGGGTTCCTGCACTGCCGGCGGCGCTTACGTGCCGGCGATGGCTGACGAAGCAATCATGGTGCGTAATCAGGCAACGATTTTCCTCGCTGGCCCGCCGCTGGTGAAAGCCGCGACCGGTGAAGTGGTCAGCGCCGAAGACCTCGGTGGGGCCGATGTGCACTGCAAGACTTCCGGGGTCGCCGACCATTACGCCGAAAGCGACGAGCACGCCCTCGCCCTCGCCCGCCGCAGCGTCGCCAACCTCAACTGGCGCAAGCTCGGCGAAGTGCAGCAGCGCACGCCGATTGCTCCGCTGTACGCCAGCGATGAGTTGTACGGTGTAGTTTCGGCAGACGCCAAGCAGCCGTTCGATGTGCGCGAAGTGATTGCGCGACTGGTCGACGGTTCGGTGTTCGATGAATTCAAAGCCTTGTTCGGCACCACGCTGGTGTGCGGTTTCGCCCATCTGCACGGCTACCCGATCGCGATCCTCGCCAACAACGGCATCCTGTTCGCCGAAGCTGCACAAAAAGGTGCGCACTTCATCGAACTGGCCTGCCAGCGCGGCATCCCGCTGCTGTTCCTGCAGAACATCACCGGCTTCATGGTCGGTCAGAAATACGAGGCCGGCGGCATCGCCAAACACGGCGCGAAACTGGTGACCGCCGTGGCGTGCGCCAAGGTGCCGAAATTCACCGTGATCATCGGTGGGAGCTTCGGTGCCGGTAACTACGGCATGTGCGGGCGGGCCTACGATCCGCGCTTTCTGTGGATGTGGCCGAACGCGCGGATCGGCGTGATGGGCGCCGAGCAGGCGGCCGGCGTACTGGTCCAGGTCAAGCGCGAGCAGGCCGAACGCAGTGGTCAGGCGTTCAGTGCCGAGCAGGAACGCGAAATCAAACAACCGATTCTCGACCAGTACGAAGAGCAGGGTCACCCCTACTATTCCAGCGCACGGCTGTGGGACGACGGCGTCATCGACCCGGCGCAGACCCGCGATGTACTGGCCCTGGCCTTGTCCGCGTCGTTGAACGCGCCTATCGAACCGAGCCGCTTCGGCGTGTTCCGGATGTGATCGGGAGAACCTCATGAGCGACTTCAACACCCTCGAATTGCAGAGCGATCCACGGGGTTTCGCGACCCTGTGGCTCAGCCGCGAAGAAAAGAACAACGCGTTCAACGCCGAGATGATCCGCGAACTGATCCTGGCGCTGGACAGGGTCGCCAGCGATGCCAGCCTGCGCTTTTTGCTGGTACGCGGACGCGGCAAGCACTTCAGCGCCGGCGCCGATCTTGCCTGGATGCAGCAATCGGCCGAACTCGATTACCACACCAACCTCGACGACGCCCGGGAACTGGCGGAGCTGATGTACAACCTCGCCAAACTGAAAATTCCGACCGTGGCCGTGGTGCAAGGCGCGGCGTTCGGCGGCGCGCTGGGTCTGATCAGTTGCTGCGACATGGCGATTGGCGCCGATGACGCGCAGTTCTGCCTGTCGGAAGTGCGCATTGGCCTGGCGCCAGCGGTGATCAGCCCGTTCGTGGTGCAAGCCATCGGCGAGCGCGCGGCGCGGCGTTATGCGCTGACGGCCGAACGTTTCGGCGGGCAGCGGGCGCGGGAAATCGGTTTGTTGTCGGAAAGCTATCCGGCAACCGAGCTTGAACAGAAAGTCGAACAATGGATCGACAACCTGCTGCTCAACAGCCCAGCCGCCATGCGCGCCAGCAAGGATCTGCTGCGTGAAGTCGGCAACGGTGCGCTGACCCCGGCCCTGCGCCGCTACACCGAAAACGCCATCGCCCGCATCCGCGTCAGCCCGGAAGGCCAGGAAGGTCTGCGGGCCTTTTTGCAGAAGCGTCCACCGAGCTGGCAAGCCGCAACCACCACCAAGGAGCCGCGTTGATGAGCGCACCTGTTCTCACCACCCTGCTGGTGGCCAACCGTGGCGAAATCGCGTGCCGGGTCATGCGTACCGCCAAGGCGCTGGGCATGACCACCGTTGCTGTGCACAGCGCCACCGACCGCGAAGCGCGGCACAGTCGTGAAGCGGATATCCGCGTCGATCTGGGCGGCAGCAAAGCGGCCGGCAGCTATTTACAAATCGACAAGCTGATCGCAGCGGCCAAGGCCAGTGGCGCTCAGGCGATTCATCCGGGTTATGGCTTTCTGTCGGAGAACGCAGGTTTTGCGCGCGCCATTGAAGCCGCCGGCCTGATTTTCCTCGGCCCGCCCGCTTCGGCCATCGACGCGATGGGCAGCAAATCCGCCGCCAAGGCATTGATGGAAACTGCCGGCGTGCCGCTGGTGCCGGGTTATCACGGCGAAGCCCAGGATCTGGACACCTTCCGTGACGCGTGCGAGCGAATCGGTTATCCGGTGCTGCTCAAGGCCACGGCCGGCGGTGGTGGCAAGGGCATGAAGGTTGTTGAAGGCGTCAGCCAGTTGGCTGAGGCGTTGGCCTCGGCCCAGCGTGAAGCGCAGTCGTCGTTTGGCGATTCGCGGATGCTGGTGGAGAAGTACCTGCTGAAGCCGCGCCACGTGGAAATCCAGGTGTTTGCCGATCAGCATGGCAATTGCCTGTATTTGAACGAGCGCGACTGCTCGATCCAGCGTCGGCACCAGAAGGTTGTCGAGGAAGCGCCGGCACCGGGCCTGAGTCCGGAACTGCGTCGGGCGATGGGCGAAGCGGCTGTGCGTTCGGCGCAGGCCATCGGTTACGTCGGCGCTGGCACGGTGGAGTTTTTGCTGGATGCTCGCGGCGAGTTCTTCTTCATGGAAATGAACACGCGGCTACAGGTCGAACACCCGGTCACCGAGGCCATTACCGGCCTTGATCTGGTGGCCTGGCAGATTCGCGTCGCCCGTGGCGAAGCGTTGCCGATCACTCAGGATCAGGTGCCGCTGAACGGGCATGCGATTGAAGTTCGGTTGTATGCGGAAGATCCGTCGAATGACTTCCTGCCGGCGACCGGGCGTCTGGATCTGTATCGCGAATCCGCCGCAGGGCCGGGGCGCCGGGTGGACAGTGGCGTTGAGGAAGGCGATGAGATTTCGCCGTTTTATGACCCGATGCTCGGCAAGCTGATTGCCTGGGGCGAGGATCGTGAGCAGGCGCGGTTACGGCTGCTGAGCATGCTCGATGAGTTTGCGATTGGCGGGTTGAAGACCAACATCAACTTCCTGCGGCGGATCATTGGCCATCCGGCGTTTGCGGCGGCAGAGCTGGATACCGGGTTCATTCCTCGCTATCAGGAACAGTTGCTGCCAACGCCCGCTGCGCTGAGTGATGAGTTCTGGGAGGCGGCGGCGCAGGCTTTTGCGCAGAGTCTACCGGGGGCGGCTCGGGCAGATGATCCGGCTTCGCCTTGGGCGCTTCACAGCGGTTTGCGTGCGGGTCTGCCACGTGAAATCACTTTGCATTTGAGCTGCGAGGGGCAGGATCGGGCGTTGACGCTCGGTGCTGACGGCAATGCAAAACTGGTCGGCGAACAACTGGTGGTCGAGCACGATGGACTGCGCCGACAGCTGAGGGCGATTCGTCGTGGTGAGGTTCTGTTTCTGCAATGGGACGGCGAGTTGCGACGTGTTGAAACGTATGACCCGATCAGCGCTGTCGAAGCCAGTCACAGCCATCAGGGCGGTCTGACGGCGCCGATGAACGGCAGCATCGTTCGAGTGTTGGTGGAGGCCGGGCAATCGGTTGAAGCCGGTGCGCAACTGGTGGTGCTGGAAGCGATGAAGATGGAGCACAGCATCCGCGCGCCCCACGCCGGCGTTATCAAGGCGCTGTATTGCCAGGAAGGCGAAATGGTCAGCGAAGGCAGCGCACTGGTCGAACTGGAAGAAGCGTGAAAGGTGGATCGATCCTACGCCTGGCGAGGATCGATCTGACTAGTATTTGGCCGTTGCCTGAACCACGACACCGATAATTCGGCACTCGTCGGTCAACAAGGCTTTCGGCCAGGTCGGGTTGAGCGGTACCAGGTAACGCTGGCCGCCCTCTTCGATCAGCTTGCGGAAAATCGCCTCGTCGCTGTCGGGCCACTGGGCGATCACCAGTTTGCCGGGCTCGGCTTCCTGGGCCGGATCCACCAGAATCATCATCCCTTCGCCGATGCTCTGCCCCGTGGGTGCAGTCATCGCATTCCCCGTCACGGTGAGCCAGAACGCCGGGCCACGGGCGTGGTAATCCGTCAGTTCGAAACGTCGCTTGTCCTTGGCACTCGAATACGCTGGCTGGCTCTCGCGGGCCTCGACCGGCGCATTCCACTCGCTGACCGGATAGCGAAAGTAAGGGTTGTACTTCTGCGCCAGGGGCATTTCGTCATCCGCATCGATCTGCGGTTCACGAATCACCACTGCGACTTCGAGATACTCCATGCCCAGCGCTTTCAGCACGCGGTTCATCTGCGTGATGCCGGGCTCGCGGCGCTTGTTCAGCCAATGGCCGATACCGCCCTGAGACATGCCGACACGCTCGCCGAGCTCGACTTGAGTGACGTTGAGTTCACTCATTTTGGCCTTGACCAACTCAATCCATTTATCCATGTGCGGCACCATACGTGGACGCCTGCGGCCGGCAAAACACATATTGTAGTATTTAAATTCTGGTCACAAATACTGATAGTACTATGCTTGAGTCACGGATTTGAATCGACCAAGGAGTGACCTTTCACCATGAACATCACCAGTAAAGACCTGCCCGACCTGCAAATGGACACCACCTTCACGTCCCCGCAAGGGTGCGCGGCTGCGCAACGGGCGTTGGACTATTACTTGAAACCAGCCGTGTCAGAACCGGAAGTGGATGAGCGCTTTTTCGGCGTGAACAACAACCTGAGTGGCGAAGAATCCCTGGTCCATGCCTCCGATCTGCTGCGATGTGCAGCAGCGACGGCGTTCAAAGCGGCGGACGGCTTGCAGGGCGTGAGTCGGGATCTGGCGTTTTCAGTCGTGCACATGGTGGACATGGCGCGGGCGATGGTTGATCACTCGCTCGATGGCGCGGTTCGCTGAAAACGGGAGTTCGGACGGACGGGAAAGAATTTTCCAATCGCGCAGATAAAAACATTTGACTTGCAAATGATAATGATTATTATTGCAAGCAGCTGATCGCGAGATCAGTCGATGGACCAGAGACCTTAGGTCGGTCTTCTGGACTATCTCCTCATCAGGCTAATCACGGTTTTTGACCCGGCTTTTTGCCGGGTCTTTTTTTTGCCAGTTTTCTGGCTTGTGGCTTCAGGCTAATGAAGTCTTTGGGTGCTGCAAATTCGATGGCGCGGATAATATCAAAAGAATATTGCTTGGCAAGCGGACCCCGGCCACATTGGGGCAAAGTAATGCCAATTAGCACTTGAGAATCAATCGCACAGCCACTAAGCTGCATCCGCGTCATGGAGGACGCCCCCCGCCACAACCCGCAATTTCCCTCGGTTTCACCCCTGTCTTGCGTGTAAAGTAGCCGCCATAAAAATCATATTCAGGAACCGATTATGACCGTGGCCAAATCTTCGTTCGACATCAGCGCCAACTTCGACAGCGGCAACATCCAAGTCATCGACATCAGCAATCCGCTCAACCCGGTTCTGGCAATTCGGCCAGATACCCGCAGCGCCCATTTCCAGTGGTTCCACTTCAAAGCCAGCGGCCTGCATGTTCATCAGGAACACTGGTTCCGCCTGGTCAACGCCAGCCAGTCCTCCTATAACAAGGCCTGGACGGGCTATCAGGCGGTCGCCTCTTACGATCACGTCAACTGGTTCCGCATTCCGACTCAATTCGAAGGCGACAGCCTGCGCTTCTGCCTCGAAGCCGAGCAGACCCACGCCTGGTTCGCCTACTTCGAACCTTACAGCCGTGGCCGTCATGACTGGCTGATCGAGCAAGCGCTGGCCAAGGCCGGCACCGAATTGCTGGCCACCGGTAAAAGCGTCGAAGGCCGCGACATCCAGCTGCTGCGCAAAGGCACCGGCGCCGAAGGACGACGCAAAATCTGGATCATCGCCCAGCAACATCCCGGCGAGCACATGGCCGAGTGGTTCATGGAAGGCGTGATCGAACGCCTGGAACATCATGACGATCCAGTACTGAACAAGCTGCTGGCCAGCGCCGATCTGTATCTCGTGCCGAACATGAACCCGGACGGTGCCTTCCACGGTCACCTGCGCACCAACGCCATGGGGCAGGACCTGAACCGCGCCTGGCAGAACGCCAGTCACGAAGTCAGCCCGGAAGTACTTTTCGTACAACAGCAGATGGAAAAGTACGGCGTCGATCTGTTCCTCGACGTACACGGCGACGAAGAAATTCCCCACGTGTTCACCGCAGGCTGCGAAGGCAATCCGGGCTACACCCCGCGCCTGGAGAAGCTCGAAGAGCACTTCCGCAGCCACCTGAAGCACACCACCAAAGACTTCCAGACCAAGTACGGCTATACCCGCGACGAACCGGGCCAGGCAAACATGACCCTGGCCTGCAACAGCGTCGGCCAGAAATTCGACTGCCTGTCGCTGACCCTGGAAATGCCGTTCAAGGATCACGATGACGCGCCGAACCCGCTCACCGGCTGGTCGGGCAAGCGCTCGAAGCAACTGGGCAAAGACGTGCTGACCACCATCGCGGACATGGTCGACACCCTGCGCTAATCCCCTCGGATTTTCGCTTCACGAAAGATCGCAGCCTGTCTGCGATCTTTTTTTGCACCGACTTTTATCCAATCAGGTTGCAAATCAAAACCGGATTACTTACCGCCAATCAAGTTTCAACTTGAAACCTGAAAGGATCCGGGACATGAACACCGCAACACTCGATCAAGGTGTCGTACTGCTTTTCGCCATCGCTTGCGGCCTCGCGGTGGGTAACGTGTATTACGCCCAGCCGCTGCTGGATGCGATGGCCGACGCCTTCGGCCTGTCGCCGGGCAGCATCGGCATCGTCATGACGCTGACCCAGGTCGGTTACGGCATCGGTCTGTTATTGCTCGTGCCACTCGGCGACCTGCTCAACCGCCGCCGACTGATCGTCACCCAAACGCTGTTGTCCGCCGCAGCCTTGCTGATGATTGCTCTGGCCTCGAACAGCGCCTGGCTGCTGATCGGCGTCACCCTGACCGGCCTGCTTGCCGTGGTCACCCAGGTACTGGTCGCCTACGCAGCAACCCTCGCGCTCCCGGCGCAACGTGGAAAGGTGGTCGGTGTGATCACCAGCGGCATCGTCGTTGGCATTCTGCTCGCGCGCACCGTGGCCGGCGGCATGGCCGATCTGGCCGGCTGGCGCTCGATCTATCTGCTGTCGGCGGGATTGACGCTGGTGATGGCCGCGCTGCTGTTTCGGGTGTTGCCCAAAGATGAAGACGCACGACCGACCACGCGCTACGTGGCACTGATCGCTTCAGTGTTCACTCTGTTCCGTGAGGAGCCGGTGCTGCGCCAACGAGCGATCCTCGCCCTGCTCACCTTCGCCAGCGCCATGGTGCTGTGGACGCCGATGGTGTTGCCGCTGGCCGCCCCGTCGCTGTCGCTTTCCCACAGTGAAATCGGATTGTTCGGACTTGCCGGCGCGGCAGGCGCACTGGCCGCCGCCAGAGCCGGACATCTGGCGGATCGAGGATTGGGGCAATGGGTCAGCGGCCTGTCGCTGCTGCTGATGCTGGGCTCGTGGCTGCCAATCGCACTTACCCAAACTTCGTTATGGGCACTGCTGCTTGGCGTCATCACCCTGGATCTGGGCTTGCAGGCCGTGCACGTCACCAGCCAGAGCATGATCTACAGCGTCCGCCCGGAGGCGCAGAGCCGACTGACCGCCGGCTACATGCTGTTTTACTCCATTGGCAGCGCCTTGGGCTCAATCGCCTCGACGGCCATGTATGCCTGGGCAGGATGGTCGGGCGTGTGCTGGCTGGGTGCAGCAATCAACATGGCCGCGTTGCTGTACTGGTGGCGAACGCTGGCCATACAAAAACGTGGCGAGGCTGCTTGCGCCCTCGCCACGTCGGACTGACACACGATCAACCGCGATTGCGTCCCCGCAGCATGCTGTCGAGCACTTCGTCGCGGCGCACCCAGCCATGGAACAGCGCCGCCGCCAGGTGCAGCAGCACGGTCAGGAACAACAGATACGCCAGATACCCGTGAGCCTTGCGCAGCAACGCAAACACCTGCGCATCCGCCGGCACGATCGACGGCAATTGCAAGGACGTGCCGAGCATCACCGGATCCCCCGCCGCGCTGATCATCGCCCAGCCCAGCAGCGGCAACACCAGCATCAGCGCATACAACAACAGATGAGAAGCCTTGGCCGCCATCACCTGCCAGCCCGGTAGATCCGCCGGCAGCGGCGGCTGACGCGTGCCCAGTCGCACCAGAATGCGCACGATCACCAAAGCGAGTATCGCGATGCCCAACGGTTTGTGCAGATTGATCAGCCATTCATGCCGCGCCGACACCGAGGTCACCATGCCGGCACCGATGAACAACATCGCGATGATCATCAACGCCATCAGCCAGTGCAGCAAGCGGGCCAGCGGATTGAAATGAGTCGGTTGCGTGCTCATGGGCGAGCCTCCTTTTTGCCGGTTGGCAGTTGGCTGACTTCGCTGGTGCGACGCAGGTAGGAATCGGCGTAACCGGCCGAGCGCGCGGCCAGCAACGGGTCGTCGGAACCCTGAATGCCGGCCGGCAGCACCAGCGGATCGTAGTTGATGTCACGGCATTCGCCGCTGAGCTGCGGCTGGGTCTTTTCCAGCACCAGGGTGCCGGCGTTCAGCACCTTGCGGCCGGCGGGCCAGGCCTTGCTCGCATCGTTTACCGGATCGTCGTTGTTGGCCAACGTGATGTTCAACTGAAAGCGCAGCGGCCCTTCGGCCAGGCGTTGCACCAGGTCTTTTTCAAGGAAATCGCTACCTTCAGGCGCGGTAGCACCGGCAGCATCCTGGACCAGAGGCGTCATGCTCCAACGCACCGCCTGCTTCTTGCCGCTGGCATCCACCAGATAGAACGCGTTGACGCTGTTGTAGGTTTCCGTCGCGTAACTGGCCGAAGGTTTGGCGGTTTTTATCCAGGTCAGAAACGGCACGGCTTCCGGGTGCGAGGCAAAAAATGCCGGCACCTTGGTCGGATCCGGTTTACCGGTGACGGGATCCGGTGATTGCGCCTGCTGCAACTGATAGAACGCCTCGGGCGTGCCGACCGGGAACACCGGCATGCTGTTCATCCCCGTGCGCCACTGCTGGCCGTTGGCCTGAGTGAAACGCAGCGCCAGACTGCGGATCGGTACGGCGCTGTCCGGCGCATACGGATTGCCGGCCGGCAACGCAAAGCGCCCGACCACCGGTGTGCGGGGCTCATTGAACACTTGCGCGACAGAATACGAGCGAGCCTCGCCGCTGCTCTCGAAATGTCCGATCACGCAGACACCTTTGGCGTGATTGCGGCGAAAGCCGGGATGCACACCGTTGTTCTTTTCCAGCACATCGACCAATGCTTTCGGCGTCAGGCGTTGTGGGTCAAATGAACCATGAACGTAGGCAAACGCCCCGGCCAGGGCTGCGACCACCACGGCGATTCCGCCAAGACGCAACACCAGGCTCGCGGCACTCAGTGGCGGGCGTTGAGGCCCGCCGGGCGGTGAGCTGCGATCAACCATGAAGAACTCCAGGGCCATCGGCCATAGGGAAAGGTGCTATGAGACGCATGTCTCGTAGGATTATTCCCTCTGAACTGTAGTTTCTTTCATGCAGTGGCGTCGGAGTCCAATCGAGGCCGGTTATATCTGATCGAAACGCGGCTCGCGTTTTTCCAGAAACGCCTGCATGCCTTCTTTCTGTCCGGGTGTCGCGAACAGGCCGTGAAACGAGCGTCGTTCAAACAGAATGCCTTCACGCAATCCCGACTCGGACGCCCGGTCAACTGCTTCCCGGGCCGCCCGTGTCGCGGCGCGGGGAAACCCGCCGATACGCTGTGCAATGCCCATGGCCTGCTTCAACAAGTGATCGACGTCTGTCACCCGCGACACCAACCCCGCCTGCTCGGCTTCACGTGCGGACATCGTTCGACCGGTCAGTATCATGTCCATGGCTTTGGCGCGGCCAATCAACCGGGTCAGGCGTTGCGTGCCACCCATGCCGGGCATCACCCCCAAAGTGATTTCCGGCAGAGCGAACCTCGCGGACTCTGCCGCCACGATCACGTCGCACATCATTGCCAATTCGCACCCGCCACCGAACGCGAATCCCGCCACCGCCGCGACTTTTGGCGTGCGCAGAGCGGCAAACGTATCCCATCCGGCGAAATGGTCTTCCTCGATCATTTCCAGGCAGGATTTTTCGTACATCTCCTTGATGTCGGCTCCGGCAGCAAAATAATCCCGGGTACCGGTGATGAGGAAACATCCGACATCCGGATCACTGTCCAGCGGTTGCAAGGTCTCCAGCAATTCGTGCATCAGTGGTGTATCGAGCGCATTACGCGCCTGCGGGCGGTTGAGGCGGATCAGTACCACCGGGCCCTGTCGTTCAATCAATAGGTTCATCACAATCTCTTTGAATAATGGCGTGAGCGGAACAAAACCGATCCGCCGTCAGGAATCCCAGATCGCGCCGTAGGCCGGAACACCCCGAGATTCCATTTCCTCGACCACTCGTTCGGTCAACCTCTGATTGGAAATACAGATCACCGCTTCCGCACCGTGGGTTCGAACGGCGGCATACGCCAGCGCCACCAGATCCGGTTTGCCCAAGCGGTCGGTGTCCCAGATATGGGCATCGGGTTGTGCCTGCAGGATTTCCTCCACCAGCGCATCCCCATAAGTCTCGCGCGGGCTGCGGGTGGACCAGATCAGATGGATCGGCACTTGCCGCGCCAGCAGATGCGGCAGCACCGGACCAATGCCACTGCCGGTGGCGACGTACACCACAGACTTGAACAGGGTTTCGATGTGGGCGACGCCTGCCGTGGTGATGCCCTTGACCCAGACATGGCTCGGCGGCTGCTCGATCAGTTCACCGGTCCAGTCGCCGGCCCGGGAAATGATCAGGCGAAAACCGTGTTCGTCCGGTGCAGGAATGTTGGCAAACGAGTGCCATTCCCACAGCGGATGGCGACTGATTGCGGTGGCAGACCCGGCGAACGGCGTGTGGTGCTCGAACCGGGCAATCACCGCATGCGATGACGGCTTGACCAGCGTCACCGGCACCTTGCGCAGGCGCAGCCAAGGCAACGCAATACTGAGTGTCAGGAGTGGCAGCATCCAGAACGATACGGACGTCAACAGGACCTGCGCCAGGTCCGCCGAGGGATTTCGGTCCCGGGCAAACACCAGCGTCATGGCCCAGAACAGCAAGAGCGCCGCCCAACCGGCAAACCGGTGCGTGCGTTCGAAAGCGTTGTGAAACCGTGAACGGATCCCCGGCAACGCCATGATCGCCATCGCCAGCAGCAACCCCAGCAGTCCGGAACTGATGGCCAGCAACGTCAGCGAAACCCCACCTGCCCCCTCGGTCCTTTGCCAGATCATCGAGCCGAGCAACGCAACGAACCAGACAATCGCGGCCATCGCCCCGCCACTGTGCAAGCCACCGAAATGGTAGACCTTGGCCAGCGAACGACGAATCGCCAGCGGCCAACTCGTGGGAGCACGCGTCGCCAGCCAGAACAGCAGATTGATCAGGTATTGCTGACGAATCAGGATCGCCATCGACAGGTTCGTCAACACCAGCTGCGACAATGCCTCCAACGCAATCCCCGAGGCCGACCACCACTGTCCGACGGTGATCCCGTACACCAGAGCCCCGAGGTTCGCCAGCAACACCAACGCAACCAGGCGGTTGTAATGTGAAAACAGCGGCAGCGTTCCCAGACGCCGCCAGAGCGGCCGTCGAGGTGGCAGGGTAAAAGCGTCGTCGACGTGACTCATTGCACCGCCTCCTGCGTGGCGGCAACGAGCTGTGTCTGATACGCCTGTGCCCACTCAAGCAGCAAGCGTTTGTCGACCTTGCCCCTTGAGGTCAGCGGGATGTCGTCCACCGGCAGAATCATCGAAGGCACGCAGTAATAGGCCAGACGCTCCTCGCAACGGTGTCGCGCCACGTCAGTGTCCGTGGAAGCGGGATAGACGAAAGCGACCAGATGACGGTTATCGAATTTCAAGGTCACCGCGCGCTCGCAGCCCGGTGCAGACTCCAGCGCGGCTGACACCGAGTCCAGTTCGACGCGAAAGCCCCGGACTTTCACCTGATCGTCCACCCGACCCAGGTGCTCCAGTTCGCCGTCAGCGGTCCAGCGCCCCAGATCACGGGTGCGAAACATCAGGCGACCTTGTCCCAGAAACGGATCGAGACGGTAACGTTCGGCAGTCAGGGCAGGATTGCCCAGATACCCGGCCGTCACACAATCGCCACCGGCCCACATTTCGCCCTGCTCACCCGGCGCGCACAGTTGGCCCGTTTCATCCAGTACATACACGGTGTTGTTGGGCGTTGGCGTGCCGATCGTCAACGGCCCCGTACCTCGGTAATGCTGCATGGTGTTGACGATGGTGGTTTCTGTGGGGCCGCAAGCATTGTAGAAATCGCAAAAGGACGCCCAACGATCAGCCAGGGGCTGCGGGCAGGGTTCGCCGGCCAGGGCCACGACCTTCACCTGGCTGCAGCGCGCCGGATCCAGCGTGGCGAGAATCGATGGCGTCGCGATCAGCACGTCACACTGCTCGGCGGTTTCGGCAATGTCCTTGCCCCGGACCAGCAGCGTCGCGCCATGGGCCAGACAACCGAGGATTTCCCAGGCGGCCATGTCGAAGGCGATATTGAGAATCTGCCCGACGTTCATGCCCGGCCCCATGCCAAGATTGCCGGGGCCGGTCAGCAGAATGTTGCAGACATTGCGTTGAGTCACCCTGACACCGTTGGGCTGACCGGTCGTCCCGGACGTAAACAACACAAAACACAGAGCATCCGGTGACGAAACCTCCTCCCCAACGTTCACGTCATCGGCGGCCAAGCTCGGCGAGTCGATGAACGTATCCAGATGAATGCAATGCTGTCCGGCCGTGAGCGGAATCCCGTGAGCCAGTGTTGAAAGCGTCAACACCACCTGCGTCGAAGCAACCGACATGATGTGGCTCAACTGGGTGGCCGGGGTGATGCCGACATGCTGGGGAATATAGGCAGCGCCCACCTTCAGGGTCGCGAACATGCCCACCAGCATCGGGATCGAACGCTCGACAAACAGCGCCACGTGATCGCCCGGCGCTACGCCATGGCTTAACAACAATCTGGCCAACCGGTTGGCCTGGCGGTTCAACTCGCCATAGGTAAGGATCTGCCCCTGAAAACGCGCGGCCACATGCTGCGGATGAGTCGCCGCCCGCGCTTCGATCGCACGGTGGATCAACGAGTACTCAGGCTCGACCACCGGGCCGCAGCCGAATGCACGCCAGGAGTCAGGTCCGGCACTCGGTGTGGCCGGGGTATTCATAACGATTGCATGCATCTCAAAATTCCCTTTTGCTCAAATCATCGTTTCAGCCGCTTCGGCCACCGATTGCCTGTTGGCGACATCGGTGGCTGCTGCGCTTGTCGGACGGGTTGAGCCGGGAAATTTGAATCCATTACACGCACTACAGAACGCGACGAACTTTCTTACGTCGAAAGGAATGAAATCTTTCAACTCCTGGAATGGAATAAGCTGTTTCGAGAAGCGTCTTTCCTATCACTACCGCGCTTCTGGCCCAGAGCATGTCCTTGTCATGAATACACTCGACGAGCAATTACGCGATCTGATTCCCAGATTGCGCCGCTTCGCGCTTTCGCTGACACGCAACAGCAGCAGCGCCGACGACCTGGTACAGGCCAGTCTGGAGCGAGCGCTGTCGGCTTGGGGCGACAAACGTGCCGACGGCGATCTGCGCGCCTGGCTGT
Source organism: Pseudomonas koreensis (assembly GCF_025447595.1). Lineage (GTDB taxonomy): Bacteria > Pseudomonadota > Gammaproteobacteria > Pseudomonadales > Pseudomonadaceae > Aquipseudomonas > Aquipseudomonas koreensis_H. Next base: position 23,671 of record NZ_JAOEJU010000015.1, read on the forward strand.
TTTCGATCCTGTACCGGCAGTTCCTCGATGCGCATCGGCGTTCACGGCGTTATGCGCGGATGCTCGAATTCTTCACCGGCCGCGATGACGCCGAGCCCTCGGTGGAACGTACCGTCATTGCCCGATCGACCTTGCAGGCTTTCGATCGATTGCCCACCGAACAGCGCGCGCTGCTGCTGATGGTGTCGGTGGAAGGCCTGACTTATAAGGAGGTCGCCGAGATTCTCGACGTCCCCACCGGCACCGTGATGTCGCGCCTGTCCCGCGCTCGCCAGGCCTTGCGCCAGCTCAGCGACGGGGAAATCAGCAGCCCTTCCTTGCGGATACTCAAATGATCAGTCTGCCCCCCAACGAACGTGACCTGCACGCCTACGTCGACCACCAGCTCAGCGAGGCCGACCGGCATGTGCTGGAAACCTGGCTCGCCAGCCATCCGGACGAAGCGGCGCAGGTTCGCGCCTGGCAACAGGACGCCCAGCACCTGCGAGCCGCCCTCGGCGGCGCCTTGCAGCAACCGGCCAATCCGGATCTCGATCCGGCGCTGATTCGCCAGCGCCTCAAACGCCAGTCGCGCCGCCAATGGGCCAGCGCTGCGGTGCTTTTGATTGCGGTCAGCCTCGGCGGTGTTGGTGGCTGGAAAGCCCGGGACATGACCGTGTTTCATCCCCCGGCACCGATGACGGACGCCTTGCAGGCGTACCGCTTGATCGCCCAGCAAGGGCTTCTGCCGGCGGATTACAAGGTTGATGGCGACGGCGATATCCAGCGCTGGCTCGACCGCTATTTCACTCAGGCCAATCGCCTGCCGGACCTGACGGCGGCCGGGTTTTCACCGGTCAGTGGCCGCTTGCTGAGCACCGATGAAGGCCCGGCGGCGATGGTGATGTATGAAGACCAGAGCGGGCACAAGGTCAGTTTCTACGTGCGTCCACCGGGACCGAAAAATACCTTCCTGCCCCGGGGCAGCCGCCAGGACGGGGATCTGCAGGCCGAGTACTGGTCCGGCAAGGGCTACAATTACGCAATGGTCAGCCCAACCGATACCCCGGCGGCGAAAATGCTCAAGCAATCCGTGAGTTTCTAGCCGCTTCAGAACCCCACATCCAGCACCACATTGTCCAGGTAGGTTCCAGCGGGCGGTGTGGTCTGGTCGGTGTAGATTTTCGCGTTGTAATTGAAGATCTGGCTGCCGGTGCCCACCCCGTTGCCGGGGTTGACCTCGGCATCACTGCTGGCCCGACGAGCCGCGCCGACACTGCCCCAACGGGTGGTCCCGGCGCTCTTGAAAATGTCGTAAGCCAGATAGTTGCTGCCGGAAATCATCCGTCGCCGCCCGCCGACACTCAGCGCATTCTGCCCGTCGTTCAGCCCCACGGTGTAGGCACTGCCCTTGGTGCAGGCGAGGTTGATGGTCTGCCCGGTTACCGGGGTGAACGCGCTGACCACTGGCGCGCTGCCGAAAGCGATGTTTGGTGCAGTGATGGTGCAATCGTTGGACACCGTCAGGTTGACCGTCAGTGTCGTGGTACCGCTGTTGATGTCCCGCCCCAGGCAAATGCCGCCGATGCCGATCCCGGAGCAGTAGTTCCAGTTCCAGAAGATGCTGAGGGTCTCGGTATACACTCCGGCCGCAACATTGCTGCCGATGGTGGTTCCCAGATACAGCGGCACGGTTCTTGGTACGGTTCCTCCCAATAACCCCAAGGCATCGATGATCCCGTTGCGGGCGAAGTCATAGGCGGTGCCGCGCGTCAGCGGGTAACTGGTGCTGTTGTTGGCGTAGATCGTGTAACCGATCACGTCGCCGGTGGGCCCGAGCAAACCGCTTTGGGTCGAGGTGACGGTGGCCCAGAAATGGTCATTGTTGGTCAACAGCGACAGCAGCGAACCGGTGCAACTCAAGCCTCCATTCAAAGTGGAACTGGGTTGCGAGGTGGTGCGCACGGCGATCGAACTGATGTTCCCGAACCCGGCCGGTGTGGTGGTGACCACCGAACACAGTGCCTGCGCCAGCCCCGGCAGCAGCAACAACAGCCACAGAGCAAGCCGCACCCGGATCATTGGCACACCAGCGGGCCGATCAACGGCACTTCATCCTGCTGCAGATCGACGCTGAATTGCGCCTGGCAGGTCTTGCCGTCCGCGAGGGTGACCCACAGCGAATTCTGCGCCTGAAGATTTTCCAGATAGACCAGCCCGTCCCAACCGACCACCGTTCGCGTGCCGCTCTGTTCGTGCAGCACGCCACTGCCCAGCGGCAACTCCTTCTGCTGCGCATCCACCAGCACGATGCTCGCGGCGATCACCCGGCTCAGCGGAAACTCCAGCAGATAGCCACTGCCCCGGCGTACGGCGACACGCTGTTCGACATTCGGGCTGCGCACGTTGGCCGGCAGGTTCAGCGGATCGATTTCGTACTTGCCGCGGTAATAGGCGCTGCTCCACGGCACCAGCAAGTGGCCGTTGCGGTCGGTCTGGCCGACCTGCTGGTTCTCGTAACGCACCGGAATGTCCGCGTAGCCATCGGTGCTGACCACCACGAACGCATCGTCGATGCGGTTGGCGGCGAACACTTGATCATCCATCCACACCAGCGAACCGCTGGCATCGGCCCAACGGGTTTCGGCGTCGGACGTCCCGTAGACGCCGGCCTGCAATTGCACCGATTGCAGACGCCAGGTCACGTCGGCCTGGCGGTAATCAGCGCCGTCGCCCTTGGCGTAGCCGAGATTGAAGCCCACCCCGCCCTCGGACGGCACGGCGCGACTGTAGTTGACGCGCTGCTGCGTCTGCCCGGTCTTGCTGCGTTCGCTGCTGATGGCCAGGCTGCCGCGCAGATCGAACGGAATCACCAGTTGCGCCTGCACCGCCCAGTTGCTGTCGCCGATTTCGCGGTTGGCCGACAGGTAGAAACTGCTGTTGCGCCAAAGCGGTTTGCTCCAGCTCAGGTTGAGCAACCGCGTACGAGTCTCGTCTGCCGCACGAATGTCGAAATACCCGACGCCGAGACTGCCCCAGCGTTCGAGGTTGAGGCTCAGGGTCGCCTGCTCACTGCGCTTGCTGAGTGTGGTGTAAGGGCTGTCGACCACGGTCAGGTCGGCGTAACGGTCGCGGCGTTGCAGACGCTGATAGGAAAAGCTGTAGCGCTGGCCGCTGTATTGATAGCCGAGGCTCAGTTGCTGACCGCCGTCGCCGTCGAAACGACTCTGGCTGATCGCACTGTTGAAGACCCCGAAGTTGCCCAGCCGCAGGTTGCCGCCCAACCCTCCGAGGGTCAGGGTATCGGCAGCTTCAGCATGACTCTCCAGGGTAAACGTGTCGCTGACGCCATAACGCAGGCTGCCCGAGGTCACGCCCGGCCCATAGCTGAAATCCTTGAGGCCGTAATCCCGGCGCAACGTACCGGCGGCGACAGAGAAGTCGCTCAGGCCCTTTTGCAACAGGCTGCTGGTGACATAGAACGGCACCGTGGTCGACACCTGCCGGCCCAACGCATCGGTCGTGACTACCACCGCCTCACCCGCGCCGTTGATGAACGGAATATTGGTCAGGGTGTACGGCCCCGGTTGCAGGTCGGTGCTGCTGGATTTGTAGCCGTTGATAAACAGATCCACCGAGGACGGCACCGCCGCTTCCCCGGCGAACTGCGGCAGCGGATAGGTCACCAGATCCGGGCGCACTGCAAAATCCCGCGAAAACTGCACGCCGCCCAGCCGCACCGAACTGCTCCAGGGCAAGGCGCCGCTGACCACGTCCCCCGCCTCGTAGGTCAGCATCCGCTCGTCATCGGAGTAGCGCCAGGTGGTGTCGTAACGCAGATAGCCGTTGTCCAGCGTGCTGGCCGCATCCCCCGACAAGGTGCGGCGATATTGCCCGGTGTTCGACAACGTGCCCCAACTGTCGAACACCCGCACCTCGTTCCACGCCGCCAGATAGGTGCCGGCGTCGTCGGTGTCATTGAGGTACAGGTCATAGTTGAACAACGCGCCGAAACTGCTCAGCGCCGGGGTGCGCGGATAGACTTCACGGTTGCCGATGAACTGCTCCGGCAGCCAGTCCGGTGGCACGTCGAGCAGCAGTCGCTGGCTGACGCTGTCGTAATCGCTGTGCAGGCCCGGCAGGCCGTCGAGATCGACTTCGGCACCGGCCTCTTCCGGCAGCTTCATGCCGGTGTCGCGCAATACGCTGGCCGGCAGGAACAGGCGCCCGCCGCGCTGCTCCACCGCCACCACCCGGCCGGTATTCATCTGGTTGACCACCAGTTCCAGAAACAACTGTGCATCGCTGACGGCCTCCATGCCGCTGGGAGGCGGCGGCAGTTCGCCGGCCCCGGATGGATGAATGAACATCAGGCACCACGCGCCGGTCATGAGCCACAACGGACGCTGAATACGTCGAGCCCATCCCGGACTCATTAGCGTGTTACGTCCGTCAATGGACTGATTCCTCCTGAAACCGCTGGTGCCGCAGCCTAAGCACTTCGACATGACTCGCTACGGCTATCGCGCCGGCGGAATGCTCTGCACCTTTGCCGCGCCATTGATCCGCCCGGCCAATTCTCCCGCCACCGGTCCCGGTGCCGGCCAGCGCATCACCGCGCCGGGCAATACGTAGCCGAGCAATCCCTCGGCCAGCGGTTTGCTTTGACCGCCCTGTGTGACGGCCACATCGGTCAGCCGCGCATGCACCGCGCCCTGATTGCGCACTTCCACATAAGGACGACCCTCCACCGCCACCGTGCGCCAGCTCAGTTGCGGCAGACCGATGCCCTTGGGGTCACGCTGACGGGCGCTGTCTTCCTTGCTCCACAGCCCAGCGCCATAGGCGAACAGAGGCACCGAGTAGCGCATCTGGAAGCGGATCGCCGCAGCGGTCTTGCCGTCTTCGGCGACGGGCGGTTGGGCCGAAGGGATTTCATCGATGATGATCCGGTACGCCAGCTCCTGACCTGGCGGCACATCTTTGGTACGGGTCAGTCGCACCAGTTGCTTCTGACCCGGCTCGATCTTCGCCACCGGCGGGCTGCCGATCACCTCGCGTTGATTGCGGTATTGCTCTTCGAAACCGCTCTGACTCCAGCCGAACACGCGGATCTGCAGGTTGGCGGTTTCCGTGCCGCGATTTTCCAGCCACAGCGCACTGGCCTGCTGATCGGCCTCCAGTACCGGATCGATCGGCCAGATCAGCACCGAACTGGCGGCCTGGGCCTTGAGCGTCCCGAACATGACCAGCGCCAGCACGGCGCAACACACGGACGAATAGCGTGACGTGAAAAACCCCATAAACCCACTCCTTGTCATTTCACATCACCACGACAGTTGCACCTGCAACACATCGCTGTATGTCCCCCCGGGCTGATTACCCGGCAATAGCACCTGACCGTAGATCGGCAGACTGATGTTGTTCGCGTCGCTGTAGGCCACCGCCACACTCTGGCCGATACCCAGGCTCTGGCTGTACGCCGCATCGCGAAACAACGCATACGCCACCTTCGCGCTGCCTCCGCTGATCTGCATGCGTCGCCCGCCGCTGTTGTACTGGCCGCCATCGACCGTCATGTTCAGCGCCACCCCAGGCGTGCATTGCAGCGTGACGCCACCGGTCAACGCGACCTGCACCGTGCCGGTGGCCAGCGCTGAACGCGAACCGAAATTCAGCCCGCCATAGTTCGATGCGCCCCCCACCACCAGACAACCCGGCGTCACCGTGGCACTGACCTGAAAACTCTGGCTGGTCACCGCCGCCAACGGCAGCGGCAAGCTGCCCGCACACAGCAGGAGCAGCGCCGCACAGCCATGCCGGCCCATGGCACTAGAACGTCAGTTCAACGGAAATCGTGTCGGTGTAAGTGCCCGCCGGCAGCCCGGCCTTGCCCACCGCCTGACCGTAGATGTTCACGGTCTGCGCCACACCGGTGCTGGCAGCGAGGTTGATCACCCCGTCGATGGCCAGTAATTGCGAGTGCCCGGCGTCGGTGTACAGGTCGTACGGCACGTAGTTGGCGACCCCGTCGTACAGCGCGCGAGTACCGCCCGGCGAGAGCCCGTCATGGGCGCCGGCCCGGACCTTGACCGTCGGGGTGGTGCCGGCCGAGCACAGGATCGACAGCGCCCCGCCCCCGCCGCCCAGCACCTGCCCGGTTGCCGTGGTGAACAGGCTGTTGGCGGTGCCGAAGTTCAACGCACCGAAGTTCAACCCGGTAGAACCGCCGGAACCGTTGACCTGGCAACTGCTGATCAGGATCAGGCTCGAGGTGATCTGACCGGTGACCGTGGTGGCGGCATTGACGCTGGAAGCCAGCGTCAGGCCGAGCAACGACAAACCTATCCTTGATGCAATCGTACGCATGGTGTCCGTCCTCTACGGGGTTACCAGTCGAGCGTCACCGTCAGGGTGTCGGTATAGACACCGGCCGGTACCGCACGGGTGTTCGCCACCACCGAGCCAAATACCGGGATGGGTATCTGTGCGCCGCTGGTGACAGCGAAATTGTGTTGTTGACCGATGCTGTAGCTCTGGCTGCCGGAGGCATCGAGAAACAACTGGTAGGGGAGTGTCTGGCGCCCGTTGCTCAGGCGGCGTGTGGTGCCGTCGCCATGGGTGCCGCCGTCGATGGTCACGGTGAACCCGGTGACCGAGGGGTTGCAGGCGACATTCAGCTGGCCACTGCCCGATTCGCTGAGGCTGGCCTTGATCGGTGCGTTCCAGGTCGGGCCCTGCTGGCCGAAATCGAGAGAGCCCAGCCCGTCCACCGGGCTGGCGGGGCTAGAGGTGTTAGTCACTTCGCAGCCGGCAATCAGCGTCAGCCGCGCAAGGATCTGCCCACTGACCGCCGCCGACGCGACCTCGGTGAACAACAGCAATGTGGCTGTGGCGATTACCCGCCCGTGTCTGCCCATCATTGAGCCCCTACTCCTTCAGGATCACTCGACCACTGCGCTCGTCAATGAACGCCCTTCCCTGCGCCACCCGGTTCCACCGAATGGCTGAAAAAACTCTACGATCACCAGGTGACCGTCACCTTCACCAGATCCGAATACCGGCTGACCCGTGGCACTTCGGCCATCCGCTCGATGCGCCCGTATAACGGCAAGTCCACTGTGCCGCTGTCCGGTACCCGGCCGCTGACCGGCACATCCACCACCAGCGGTACCCGCCGCGCGGCGTCCTGATAGAGGCGATAGGGAATCGGCTTGCTGCCGGCCTCCCCCGCCATATAACGCACTTCGCCGACGCCACCGTGCAGACCGCCATCGACGCGCAACTGGTACGGGGTGTCCGGGTTGCATTCCAGACGTGGCAGACGCGAACTCGTCAGCGCCGCGCCGAGTGGCCCGCCCCGGTCGCCGAGCCGCGCTGTAGTGCCGAAATCGAGCACGCCCAGTTGCTCGATACCGGCCTCGCGTTGCTGGCCGATCAACTGGCAACCGCGCTGCACATCGACCCGCACCTCGACCTGAAGGTCGGCGGCGTGGACCGGTATCGCGATCCAGCCCAGCAATGTCCAGACCATCCCTGCATTCACCGCCTGTTCCTTGATGGCGACAGCATCTGTGTCGTTACAGTGTTTCAGGTTAGCAACGGACGCCGATTGCGCCAGTCGATTGGATCCAGTCACCCGCCGGGATTTGTTTCGAAAGGTTGGTAACACGTCGATTTATAGTGTTGAAAAATCCTGTACACGCCGCGGATTGCTCTACGGAAAAACGATAAAGCGCAGTGGAAGCAAAACTACCCGCCTGGTTAAACTACGCCGCCGCGCTCGGGGGGAGCCGGCCCGATGATGACGGAGTGATTGCAGTGCCCGCCCGACCGCCCGAACGTTCGCGTCTGACTCAACGCTGGTCAGCCTTGCGCCATTTCTTCGGCAAACGCTCCGTTACAAACGCGGGCCAGTGCGCCGCCAGCGCGCAATCGGTGCGTGACTATTTCCGGGACAAGGCTCATGGCCAGGGCTACACCCTCAGCCACAGCCAGCAGCGAGTTATCGATCGCATGGCGCAGCAGGCCGGCCAGTTGTTCGGACCCGCTGCACAAACGCCTCCCAGTCTGTATTTGCACGGTGCAGTCGGACGCGGCAAGAGCTGGCTGCTCGACGGATTCTTCCAGGCGCTGCCGATCCAGCAGAAGCGCCGCCTGCACTTCCACGGGTTCTTCGCCCAATTGCACCAGGGCATGTTCGAGCACCGCGACCGCGATGACGCCCTCGCCGTCACTCTGGACGCGTTGCTGACGGACTGTCGGGTGCTGTGTTTCGATGAGTTTCATGTGCATGACATCGGCGATGCGATGCTCATCACCCGCCTGTTCAAGGCGCTGTTCAAGCGCGGAATCCTGTTGCTGGTGACCTCCAACTACCCGCCCGAAGGCTTGCTGCCCAACCCGCTGTACCACGCGCGGTTCAAACCGGTGATCGATCTGATCAATGCGCGCATGCAGGTGATGGAAGTCGGCGGCCCGCACGATTACCGCAGCCAGGCACGCCGACATGCTCATCAGGTGTTCACCCAGGGCCATTACGTCTGGCCGGCTACTGCGGCACAGCGCCAGGCCTTGAACCTGCCGCTGCTCGACGCCGGAGCGTTGCCTTTGGCGGTCGGCAGCCGGCATTTGCAAGCTCGGCTGTGCGAAGACCGGCGCGTCGGTTTCACCTTCAACGACCTCTGCGAACAGCCCACGGCCGTGATGGATTATCTGGAACTGTGTCGACGCTTCGACCACTGGATCATCGACGAACTGCCGGAACTGGGCGAATGTTCGATCGCCGCCCAGCAGCGCTTCATCAACCTGATCGACGTGCTCTACGACCAGGACAAACACCTGACTTTGCTCGGCCAACGCCCCTTGCACGAAAGCCTCGGCGGCCAGGCGATCGATCTGGCCCGAACCCGCAGCCGGCTCGGGCAGTTGCGCGAAGTGCACGAACCGGGCTGATTTGCCGTTATCATGCGGCCCATTTCCGGCGCCCTGCGCCTTCTCGATAGCGATCCTTTTCATGCACACCCTTGCACAACTGCGCGCCGGCGAACTGTCGGGCATCACCCGGCTGGATCTGGCTGAAGGCCTGACTGAATTTCCGCCGGAGATTTTCAACCTGGCCGACTCGCTGGAAGTGCTCAACCTCAGCGGCAATGCCCTGAGCAGCCTGCCGGATGACTTGCACCGTCTGACGCACCTGCGCGTGCTGTTCTGCTCCGACAATCGGTTCACGCAATTGCCGGCGTGCCTGGGCCAGTGCCAAGCGCTGACGATGATCGGTTTCAAGGCCAACCGCATCAATCAAGTGCCCGGCACGGCGCTGCCGCCAAATCTGCGCTGGCTGATCCTGACCGACAACGCCATCGAAACCCTGCCCACGGAACTGGGCGAGCGCCCGTTGTTGCAAAAACTCATGCTCGCCGGCAATCACCTGCGCACCCTGCCGCCGTCACTGAGCCAGTGCCATCGGCTGGAGCTGATCCGCATCGCCGCCAACCAGCTGACCGAGTTGCCGCAATGGCTGCTGACGTTGCCGAGACTGACCTGGCTGGCCTACGCCGGCAATCCGCTGGAAACCGAAGCCGATGCCGCCGCCCTCGATGCCGCGCCACTGATCGACTGGTCGGCGCTGCAATTGGACCAACGGCTGGGCGAAGGCGCTTCCGGAGTCATTTACCGGGCGCAGTGGCAGTCTGCGAATCAGCCGGCTACGCCCGTGGCGGTCAAGTTGTACAAGGGCGAAATGACCAGCGACGGTTCGCCGCTGCATGAAATGAACGCGTGCATCACTGCCGGTCTGCACCTGAACCTGATCCGCGTCGAGGGCCGCATCGACCAGCATCCCGATGGCCAGCAAGGCCTGGTGATGCAGTTGATCGATCCGAGCTACCGCAACCTGGCCGGATTGCCGAGCCTGGCATCCTGCTCACGTGACGTATATGCCGATGATTGCCGCTTCCGTGCCGATGTTGCCCTGCGCATTGCCCGGGGCATCGCCTCGGTCGCCGGGCATCTGCACCGTCACGGCATCACCCATGGCGATCTCTACGGACACAACATTCTGTTGAACGATCGGGGCGATTGTCTGCTGGGGGATTTTGGCGCGGCATCGTTCCATGCCATGGCGGACACGCCTGAAACACGCGCGCTGCAACGCCTCGAAGTGCGTGCGTTCGGGATTTTGCTGGGGGAACTGCTGGCGCGCATCGACTCGGGGTTGAGCGATGAACAGCGTCAGGCGCTGGAAGCCCTGGAGCAGCGCTGCTGTCAGCCGGAGGTGCTGGCGCGGCCAGGGTTTGCTGAAATCGTTGAGGTGCTACAACCGTATTGACCGCTGCGCGGTCAATCGCGAGCAGGCTCGCTCCCACAATCGACTTGTATCACCCCTGTAAAGGGGGACAACACTGATCAAATGTGGGAGCGAGCCTGCTCGCGATGGCGGTGTTACCGACGCGATAAATCAGCCGGCCAGACCGACAAACATGTCCTGCACGTCGTCATGGTTGTCCAGGCCTTCGAGGAACGCCTCGACTTCAGCCATCTGCTCGTCGCTCAGGCCGCTGACCGGATTCTTCGGCTGGTAGCCCAGTTTGGCGGACAGCACGGTGAAGCCTTGCTCCGGCAGGGCTTTCTGCACCGAGTCCAGGTCAGTCGGGTCGGTCAGGAACAGGGTCGCGCCCTCTTCGCCCGGCTCGAAATCCTGGGCTCCGGCTTCGATCGCGGCCATTTCCGGATCGGCGTCCGGGGTGTCCGGCGACGCTTCGATCATGCCGACATGGTTGAAGTCCCAGGCAACGGAACCGGAAGCACCCAGTTGGCCCTTGCGGAACGCCACGCGGATTTCCGCCACGGTGCGGTTGATGTTGTCGGTGACGCACTCGACGATCAGCGGCACCTGGTGCGGTGCGAAACCCTCGTAGGTCACGCGATGGTACTGAACGGTTTCGCCCAGCAGGCCAGCACCCTTCTTGATGGCGCGGTCCAGGGTTTCCTTGGGCATCGAGGCTTTCTTGGCCTGTTCGACCACCAGACGCAGGTGTGCGTTGGTGGCGGTATCGGCACCGTTGCGCGCAGCAATGGTGATTTCCTTCACCAGTTTGCCGAAGATCTTGCCCTTGGCGTTGGCTGCCGCTTCTTTGTGTTTAACCTTCCACTGTGCGCCCATTACTCACTCTCTTGATCTGTGGCGCCGAGACATCTATTGGCCGACGCATGGCGCCAAGTTTATACGGCCTAAAGTCGGCAATCGACCAAAAATTCCGATGCGCATCGACATCTTCTACGCGCCTTGTAGGGCGATTCTGAAAAACCGGTTTGCCACGTCCATTCAACGTCGCGTTTTCGTACCCTCTGTGGCCCGTATTGCCTGAACAGAGCCCGCCCAAATGCTCAATGACAAGGAAAGTCCGTTTTCGCTGACCCTGGCCGAAGGCGGGATAAGTCTGCCGGTCCTGCGCTTCAGTGGCCACGAAGCGCTGAATCAGCCCTATCGGTTCGAGATCGAAGTCATGGGCCTGGCACCTGCCTGGTCACCCGGCACGCTGTTGCATCAGGCAGCTTTTTTGCACCTGGATGATGACCACGGGATTCACGGCATCATCCAAAGTGCCAGTTGTGAACACCGCGCAACGCACCGGATCGCCTACCAACTGGTACTGGTGCCGCATCTGCAAGCGCTGGAGCACCACCCCGTACGCCGGGTCTTCACGCAACTGAGCGTGCCGGCCATCCTTGAGCAACTGCTCATCGAACATCAACTGCCCGCCCACAGCTACCGGATCGAGATGACCGCCGGCCACTATCCGCAGCGCCCGTTCTGCATTCAGTACGAAGAAACCGATCTGGCTCTGTTGCACCGGCTTTGCGAGGAGGAAGGCATTCACTATCACTTCGAACATCAACCGGACGGCCATGTGGTGGTATTCGCCGATGACAGCCTGAGCCTGCCGCAGCAACCGACAGCGATTCCTTTCAACACGCAGATCGATGCGCCGGCAACCGGCCTCAGCAGCCTGTTCCAGCGCCACGAGGCGGTTCTGCCTCAGATGCCCGCCGGCGTGCGTGAGCGAGGGCAATCGATCGAGGGCCATGAGGCTGCCAATCACACGCTGGGAAGTGCTGTCGCCCCACAAGGATTTTTACCGACTGCGCAACGTCACGTCGCCCAGCGCACTCGCCGCCTGCTGGAGCGTCAACGCTGCCGGTCGCGCTCGATCCAGGGCCGCAGCGATTGCCCGCGGCTGCTCAGCGGGCGCCTGTTGCAAGTCATGGAGCACCCGGTGAGCACTTTCAACGAGCAGTGGCTGATCACAGACTTGCGTCATCAGGGACGCCAACCTTCGATTCTTGAACCTGTGCCCACGGTTCGCCGTTATCACAATGACTTCACGGCGCTGCCTTGGTCGACTCCGTTTCGTCCGCCGCCGAAACAACCGCGCCCGGGCATTCCCGGGTATCACCCCGCGCACGTACTCGGCGTGCCGGGGCAACCGGCGCACGTGGACGAACAGGGGCGGATCGCCGTCCGGTTATGGCCTGACCACCCTGATGCCAATGCAAGTGAAGGACTTTGGTTACCGGTGGTCATGCCTCATGCCGCCGGCCGCCTGCCTCGGGAAAATCTTCCCTGCGCCGGCAGCGAGGTCTGGGTGAGTTTTCTCGACAGCGATCCCGACCGACCGATCCTCTGCCTAGACGCCTGCCAGCCCCGACCGGCACAGCCGAAAGAAACCGAGCCCGACGACGACCTCTTGCTCGACTGGCTGCTCAATCGCTCCGCCCCGCCGCGCTGACGCTCAAGCCTTGTCGGCCTTGCCCGCCGCCGCTGCGAATTTCGCCAGACGCACGTCAAGGTGCCGGGGCCGCCGACCGTGATCCTCGGCGCGCTCCTTGCGGCGAATGGCGTTGCGCACCATCAGCGAGCCGAGATAACGGATCGGTTCGGGTGGAAAGTAACCCAGCGGTCCGTTGACCAGCGGCGAGCGCGTCCAAGGGTTGTCGAGGCCTTGCACCAGCGAAGCGAGAATCTGCCCGCCCATGTGGCACGGCCCGACACCGCTGCCGGAATAACCGAAACCGTAAAAGACGTTGCCGCTGGCACTCATCTGGCCGAAGAACGGCAGGCCGGTGACCGAGCGATCCGAGGGACCGTTCCAGGTTGCGTCGACTTTCACATCGGCGAACGCCGGGAAAAAGTCGTCGAGGCTGCGCTTGAGCAATCCGGTATAGGGCGATGGCTGGTCGAACACCGGCAGCATCCGCCCGCCGTAAGCGAAGGTGTTGCCGCCCTTGCCGAGCATGATCCGACCATCCGGGGTGTTGTGGTAGTAGTGCACGAAAATCCGCGAATCGAGCACGGTGACGCCGCTGGTCAAACCGATTTCCTGCAACAGATCCGGACGCGGTTCGGTGATCAGCATGTCGCTGGAAACGATCGCCACGCTGCGCTCGAACTGCGGGAAAGCACGGGCCATCCACGCGTTCATCGCCAGCACCACGCGGTCGGCGGTCACCCGGCCGTTCGCCGTGTGAAGGCGCGCCGGACGGCCCTCTTCCAGCCCCGTCATCGCCGTGCCTTCATGAATCCGCACGCCGAGTTGTAACGCTACCCGGCGCAAGCCGCGCACCAGTTTGCCCGGCTGCACGCTGGCGGCGGCCGGCGAGAACCAGCCCTCCAGGTGTTTTTCCGAACCGGCCATGCGCTGTACATCGGCGACCGGCCGCTGGGTAAACGAGTTGATGCCGGTGCGCTCCAGCGCCGCAATCACCGCATCGGTCGAGCCGCATTGTGCGCGGTTGGTGGCGGTGTAAAGCGTGCCGTCCAACCGGTAATCGGCATCGATGCCGTACTGCTCGCAGAACTCACCGATGGCGTGGATGCTGCGCTCCGATTCCTTGACCAGCCGCACCGCTTCCTCGACGCCGAACAGCCGCTCAAGGGTGAAATACTTCGCCGACCACGACAGCGCACAACCGCCATTGCGCCCACTGGCGCCGGCGCCGCAGATATCGGCTTCGATCAGCAACACGTCGAGCTCGGGGTTCTGCTGCTTGAGCATGATCGCCGTCCACAACCCGGTGTAACCGCCGCCGACGATGCACACGTCGGTGCGCACATCGCCTTGCAGCGGCGGGCAAGGTTCGGACGTGTCGAGCTGCAGAGCCTGCTCCAGCCAAAACGGTCTCATGGGAATTCTCCAGTCAGTCGGCCACGGCACAGCCTGCCGCGAATGCCGCAGCAGGCCGCGAGGCAGGGTTTATTCAGTTACGCAGGGGTTTGATGGTCAGGGCGCGATTGGGTACGTAGGCACGTGGCTCCATGACGCCGACCGGGCGGCTGTTCCAGTGCGGAATCAGCACCAGCGCCGAGAACAGCGCGCAACCGGCGAACACGATGAACACCGTCACCGAGTCGAAGTAGCCCGGCAGCAAACCACCGAGCACCGCACCGACCGAGCCGCAGCCGTTGACGAATCCCGCCGCCGTGGCGCCGGCCTTGGCCTTGCCGAAGTCGATGGCGGCCGCGCCGCTGATCATCGAGTCCGGGCCGTACAGGGTCAGGCCCATCACGAACAACAGTGCGACCACCAATATCACGCTGCCGGTGTGCAAGGCGCCCATGAACAGCGCGAGGGTCACGGTCAGCGCCAGCAGGCTCAACACGCAGGCCGGCATGCGTCGGGCACCGAACAGTTTGTCCGAGGCCAGGCCGATCATGATCGGGCCCAGCAGCCCGGCCAGTTCAAACGCGGTGGGAATGATTGCCGCGCCGACCTTGCCGACCGAGGGCATCTGCTCGAACACGATCACCGGGCCCCACAGCAGAATCGCGTAACGCGCCGGTTTCAGCAGGAAATACGCCAGACCCAGCACCAATACCGTGCGGTTGCGCAGGATCTCCTTGAGCGGTTCCCAGACACTGAGTTTGCTGTTGGCTTCGGCCTCTTCGGCGCTGATGACCGGTTCCGGCTCCACCGCGGGCAGGCCGACGTCTTCCGGTTTGTCGCGCTGGAAGATGAAGAACAACACCGCCACCACCGCGACCACCGCAGCGCTGGAAATGAACGCCGCGTGCCACGAACCGATCAGCGTGTAAGCCCACCAGCCCGCGAACGGCGACGCCACCAGACCGCCGAATGCATAACAGGAACTCCACAACCCGAGCACTCGACCGCGCTGTTCGGAAGGGAAGAAACTGCCGAGGTTCTTGCACAGCCCTGACCAGCCGGTGGACTGCGCCAAGCCTTGAATCAGCATGCAGGTGGCGAAGATCGGCAAGGTTGCGAAGCTGCCCATCACCAGCGCCGCAGCAGCGGAAATCAGCAGGCCGCCGAGTACCACGACCCGTGGGCCAAAACGGTCGGCAAGCATGCCCCAGGTGAACTGGCCGATGGCGTAGGCCGCCAGGTAAATCGCGTCGAGGTTGGCCATGGCCATTTTGTCGAGGGTAAAGCTTGGGTCTTCGGCGATGCCCAGTTTGGCCACCGAAAAGGCTTTGCGGGTGAAATAGAACGCGGCGTAAGCAAGCCAGGTAATTGCAAAAATCTGCATGCGCCAACGCGCAAGGGTGCCGATGTGCTTGTTCATTGTGGTTCTGACCTCAGGGTGTGAGTGTGCCGGCAGAATCGATGAGTAAACGCCTGTGTTTTTTATTGTTGAGCACTGCGATATCACCCCGTCCCTTCGGCGATATCGGTCAGATGAGTCCTGGTGTTGCACGCACAGGCTCATGGCCAGCGTCGCTGCCCGACCGGGCAGTCAGCGTTGGCGTGAGCCGATCAAAGCAATTACTGTTTAATAAATAAAATCGATTTATCGTATTTCACACATAAGCTCAGCTTGTTACTGGAGTCAGAAATGTCGGTTTCACACGCACAGCTCAAAGCCTTTCATGCCGTGGCCGTGCACGGAAGCTTCACCAAAGCCGCCGAGCGGCTTTATCTGACGCAACCGGCGATTTCCGACCAGGTGCGCAAACTCGAAGAACGCTTTGGTGTGTTGCTGTTTCATCGCAACAAGCGATCGGTACGCCTGACGGATCTCGGCGAGCGCTTGCTGGCAATCACCCAGCGTCTGTTCGTGGTCGAGGCTGAAGCCCAGGAGTTGCTGCAGGAATCCCAGGCCTTGCAGACCGGCAGCCTGATTCTGGCGGTGGATGCCCCGGTGCATGTGCTGCCACAGATCGCACGATTCTGTGAGCGTTATCCGGGGATCAGCGTGAAGATCGAAACCGGTAACACCGATGAATCGCTGTTTCGACTGTTCAACTATCAGGCTGATCTGGCGTTGCTTGGGCGCGATGTCAGCGATGAACGTTTGTTGTGCGTGCCATTGCGCAACGACCCGATGGTGGCGTTCGTATCACGCCATCATCCATGGGCCGAGCGCGAGTCGATCTGTCTGGAGGATCTGGACGACACGCCGCTGGTGCTGCGCGAGCACGGCTCGGTGACCCGCCAGACCCTGGAAGAAGAAATGGCTCGCGCCGGTTTCCGTATTCGCCCGGCGATCCAGGTCGAAGGCCGGGAAGCGGCGCGTGAGGCAGTGGTGGTGGGAATTGGCGTGGGCGTGGTGTCGGCGGCGGAGTTTGGTGCGGACTCACGGGTCTGCGCGCTACCGATCACCGATTGCACCCGGCGGTTGACCGAAACGCTGGTGTGCCTGCGTGAGCAGAGTTCGCGGCGGGTGGTGGCGACGTTTCTCGAGATGGTCCGCGAAAGCCTTGTGTAGTCAGCTCCGGCCCCTTCCCGAGCAAGCTCGGTCCCACACTGGAGCCGCGGCGTGCACAAACCCTGTGGGAGCGAGCTTGCTCGCGAATGGCCGCGATACGGTTATCAGTTGGGGGCCAATCCGAAAAACGCCTGAATCAACCGCAACTCCCGCCGCCGCTCCACGCAGCCGATCATGTGCCGATTGACCAGCCCCTCTCCCGCAATGGGAATCGCGACGACACGGGGATCGTGGCTGACCTCCACCGACGACACCACCCCAACCCCCAGTTCAGCCGCCACCGCTTCCGTCACCGCCTCACGACTGTCCAGTTCCAGCAACACCCGTGGGCTGACCGACGCCTGGGCACAGGCCTGATCAAACGTGCGCCGGGTGATCGAACTCGGTTCGCGCAACACCATGATCACCTGATCCAGTTCCTTGAGCCTGACCTCACCGCTGCGAGTCGTCCACGGATGCCCCGCCGGCACCAGCGCGCAGATCCGCGATTCGCTCAGCGCTTGCAGGTGCAGCCCCTTGCGCGATTCGACTTCGGTCAGCACCGCCACATCAGCATGCTCGGACAACAACGCTGCCAACGTTTCCTGAGCATTGCCCAATCGCAGATTCACCGTGATCCCCGGATAACGTGCCCGCAGGCTCGCAAGCATCGGCATGACCATGTGCGGGCCGTCCGCCGCCACCTCAAGACGTCCGGTCAGCAACTGCCGATTGGCCTCAAGCAACGCCTGCGCCTCTTCGGCCATGCCGAACATCGCCCGGGTGATCGCCGCCAGTTTGGTGCCCTCCTCTGTCAGCTCGACCCGGCGCGCCGTCCGTCGCAAGAGCGTGATCTGGTAATGCTCCTCCAGCGCCTTGATGTGCCCGGTGACCGCCGGCTGGCTGATGAACAACCGCGCGGCGGCACGGGTGAAGCTGCCTTCCCGGGCCACGGCGTCGAAGGCGCGGAGCTGGAACAGGTTCATGGATAACCCTCACTGATGGCTGGCATAACAACAAACAATTTGATTGATGATCCGCCGAATTGCAACGTATGCCCCGTAGCTTCATCCCACAGCGCTATCGCGAGGACACACGAATGAGTACTGCCGCACCCATCCTGCTCACTCCCGGCCCGTTGACCACCTCGGCCCGCACCCGCCAGGCGATGATGGTCGACTGGGGTTCATGGGATGACCGCTTCAATCAACTGACCGCAAGCCTGTGCGAGCAACTGCTGGCGATCCTCAACGGCGCCGACAGCCATCACTGCGTGCCTTTGCAGGGCAGCGGCACCTTCGCCGTCGAAGCCGCGATCGGCACCCTCGTCCCCCGCGACGGCAAGGTGCTGGTGCTGATCAACGGCGCTTACGGCAAGCGTCTGGCGAAAATCTGCGAAGTGCTCGGCCGCTCGTTCAGCACCTTTGAAACCGCTGAAGACGAACCGACCACCGCCGCCGACGTCGACCGTCTGCTGCGCGCCAACAGCGACATTACCCACGTCGCGCTGATCCATTGCGAAACCAGCACCGGCATCCTCAATCCGCTGCCGGAGATCGCCCAGGTCGTCGAGCAACACGGCAAACGCCTGATCATCGATGCCATGAGTTCCTTCGGCGCCTTGCCGGTGGATGCGCAAAAAGTCCCGTTCGATGCGCTGATCGCCGCATCGGGTAAATGCCTGGAAGGCGTGCCGGGCATGGGCTTCGTGTTTGCCCGCAAGGAATCCCTGGCCGCAGCTGCCGGCAACTCCCATTCGTTGGCGATGGACCTGTTCGACCAGCACAGCTACATGAAGAAGACCGGTCAGTGGCGCTTCACCCCGCCGACCCACGTGGTCGCCGCGCTGCACGAAGCGCTGCTGCAATACAACGAAGAAGGCGGCCTTCCGGCCCGGCATGCGCGTTATGCCGCCAACTGCCAGGCGCTGATGGAAGAGATGGGCAAACTCGGCTTGCGCAGTTTCCTGCCCGCCGCGATCCAGGCGCCGATCATCGCGACCTTCCACGCACCGAAAGATCCGCGCTACCAGTTCAAGGACTTCTACGAACGGGTCAAGGCCAAGGGTTACATCCTCTACCCCGGCAAGCTGACACAGGTCGAAACCTTCCGCGTCGGCTGCATCGGCCACGTCACCCCGGCGCAGATGCGCGAAGCCGTCGCGGCGGTGGGTGAAGTGCTGCGCGAGATGGAAGTGCTCGACATTTAAGCCACCCACTGTGGGAGCGAGCTTGCTCGCGAATGCGGTCACACATTCAACCTAGATGCCAACTGACACGACGCCTTCGCGAGCAAGCTCGCTCCCACAAGATCACCAAACTTTCGAATTGCGTGTTATCACAGGAATTTTTGCCATGAACTACAACAACCCAACCCAGCTGCAAGCCGCCATCCTCGACTGGGCCGGCACCGTGGTCGACTTCGGTTCCTTCGCACCGACCCAGATCTTCGTCGAAGCCTTCGCCGAGTTCGACGTCCAGGTCTCCATCGAAGAAGCCCGTGGCCCGATGGGCATGGGCAAGTGGGATCACATCCGTACCCTGTGCGATCAGCCGCAGGTTGCCGAGCGCTATCGCAAGGTGTTCGGCCGCACCCCGACCGACGATGACGTCACCGCGATCTACAACCGCTTCATGCCGCTGCAGATCGAGAAAATCGCCGAGCATTCGGCGCTGATTCCCGGCGCGCTGGAGACCATTGCCAACCTGCGCCAGCAAGGGATCAAGATCGGCTCCTGCTCGGGTTATCCGAAGCAGGTGATGGACAAGGTCGTGGCACTGGCCGCCACCAACGGCTACATCGCCGACCACGTGGTGGCCACCGACGAAGTGCCGAACGGCCGCCCATGGCCTGCGCAAGCGCTGGCCAACGTGATTGCGCTGGGCATCGACGATGTCGCCGCCTGCGTGAAAATCGACGACACCGTACCGGGCATTCTCGAAGGCCGTCGCGCCGGGATGTGGACTGTGGCGCTGATTTGCTCCGGCAACGCCTTGGGTCTGGACTACGAGGGCTATCGCGCACTGGGCAGCGACGCGCTGGCCAGCGAACGCAAGCGCATTCACGCGCTGTTCGAAGGCTCGCGCCCGCACTACATGATCGACACCATCAGCGATCTGCCGGAAGTGATCGCCGACATCAACAAGCGCCTGGCCAACGGCGAGATGCCGCAAAGCAGCTGATTGCGTCCATCGCGGCAAACAAAAACGCCAGTGTCTGCCCGACACTGGCGTTTTTTATGGGCGTTTTCAGTCAAATCGCTGACTCAGCTCAGTGAAAGCTTTTTTAGCCACGGGCAAACGCGCCAAAGGGGATTACAGTTAAGGCATGCCGTCGCAGAACGGCACGCTTGAGCCCTGAACCGTGAGGAACGCCGTATGCCGTGGACAAATTCCGAATCCCGTTACAGCACCGTGTCGATCCTGTTGCACTGGCTGATGCTGGTGCTGTTGGTACTGGTGTACGCCAGCATGGAATTACGCGGGCTGTTTCCCAAGGGCAGCGGCGGTCGCACGCTGATCCGCGAAGTGCATTACATGCTCGGGCTGACCGTGTTTGTGCTGGTCTGGTTTCGCCTGTTCACCCGCAGTCTGGGCCCGGCGCCAAAAATCTTCCCGGCCTCGCCACAATGGCAAACCGCCCTCGCACGCTTGATGCATTGGGCCTTGTACCTCTTCATGATCAGCATGCCGATCCTCGGCTGGCTGATCACCAGCGCCGAAGGTCATCAGGTGATGTTCTACGGTTTCGACCTGCCGTTGCTGGTGAGTGAAGACAAGGTGTTCGCCAAAGACGTCGAGCACTGGCATGTGCTGATCAGCACCATCGGCTACTGGCTGATCGGCCTGCATGCGCTGGCGGGGATTTATCACCATTACGTGGTGCGCGATAACACGCTGCTGCGGATGATGCCCAAGCGCAGCCAGGGTTAACCGTCGAGTCCGCGCCGGCCCTGCAAGCCGCCGGTGTGGATGAAGATCAAGCGTGAACCCCGGGCAAAGCGGCCCGTCTCGATCTGTTGTTTGAGCGCCAGCAAGGCTTTGCCGGTGTACAGCGGTTCGAGGGGAATGCCGCTGGCCTGTCCGGTTTGCGCGATGAATTCAAGCAGCGCCGGATCGACCTTGGCGAAACCTCCACGGCTGGCGTCGATCAGCTCGTAGCGCCCAGCCTCACCGACAATTGCCTCGACATTGGCCGCGACGCCGTGATCGTCGGGCACAGCCATTGCGCCGTACACCGCATGTTGTCCTGCTTCCGCCAAAACCAATCCCGCGAGCGTGGTGCCCGTGCCACAAGCCAGCCACCAACCGTGATAGTCGTCCCAGCCAAGCTTGCCGAGTTGTTGACTGACCTGATCCTTCAATGCCGCGCAACCCTGCGCACCCGGCAACCCGCCGCCACCTTCGGGCACCGGATGCAACGTCGGATATTGCGCCAGCCACGGCTGCCAGAACCCCGGCTCGTGCCGCGCCCGATAACCGCCAAACCCGAGCCAGTGCAGTTGCATGCCGAAATCCTGCAGATCCCTCACCGTCGGCGTGTCCTGCGGATGCCCGCGCAACAGCCCGACCGTTGCGAATCCCAGGCGTTTGCCAGCAGCCGCCAGTGCATGCAGATGATTGGAATGCGCACCGCCCAGGCTGATGATGCCTTCGGCGCCCGCACGGTCGGCGGCTTTGAGATGTTCGACGAGTTTGAACCACTTGTTGCCGCTGATCAGCGGATCGATGCGGTCGAGACGCAGGATCGCCACTTCAATTCCGGCGGCAGTGAGCCAGTCCAGATCAAGCGGTTCGAGGGGGGCTTGAGGTAGCCAGTCAGCGGGGGGAAGAAGCATGGCGACTTTTCATTCTGGACAGAGCCAGCATTCTAGTCGCTCAGAGGACGCCATCGCGAGCAAGCTCGCTCCCACAAGGTTCAGCAGAGCTCACAACATCTGTGAACGACGCAAAACCTGTGGGAGCGAGCTTGCTCGCGATGGTCATCGGCACGCTGAACCTGGTTGCCGCGTTACAGCTCGGCGGCCAGACGCGAACCCTGATTGATCGCGCGTTTTGCATCCAGCTCCGCAGCCACATCGGCGCCGCCGATCAGGTGCACGTTCTGCCCGGCTTCGACCAGACCGTCGTGCAGCTCGCGCAGCGGATCCTGGCCGGCGCAGATGACGATGTTGTCCACCGGCAGCACTTGCGGCTCGCCTGTTTCGCCGATGCGGATGTGCAGGCCTTCGTCGTCGATCTTCAGGTATTCGACGCTGTTGAGCATCTGCACCTGCTTGTTCTTCAGACCGGTACGGTGAATCCAGCCGGTGGTCTTGCCCAGACCGTCGCCGACCTTGGACTTCTTGCGTTGCAGCAGGAACACGTCGCGCGCCGGTGCGTGCGGTGCAGCCTTGATCCCGGCCACGCCACCACGGGCTTCCAGATTCGTGTCGATGCCCCACTCTTTCCAGAACGCGGCGCGATCCTGACTGGTGGCCACGCCTTCATGCACGAGGAATTCCGAGACGTCGAAACCGATACCGCCGGCACCGATCACCGCCACACGCTTGCCGACCGGTTTGCGCTCGAGCAATACATCCAGATAACTCAGCACTTTGGCGTTCTCGACACCCGGAATCGCCGGCAGACGCGGCGCAATACCGGTCGCCAGAATGACTTCGTCGTAACCGCCCTCGACCAGTTTTGCCACGTCAACGCGGGTGTTGAGGCACACCTCAACATTGGTGGTCTGCAGTTTGCGTTTGAAGTAACGCAGGGTTTCGTAGAACTCTTCCTTGCCCGGCACGCGTTTGGCGACGTTGAACTGCCCACCGATCTCGCTGGCCGAATCAAACAAGGTCACCTGATGCCCGCGCTCGGCGGCCACGGTGGCGGCGGACAGACCGGCAGGACCGGCACCGACCACGGCGATCTTCTTGATCTGCTTGACCGGCAGGTAGTTGAGTTCGGTTTCGTGGCAGGCACGCGGGTTGACCAGGCAGCTGGTGAGCTTGCCGCCGAAGGTGTGATCGAGGCAGGCCTGGTTGCAACCGATGCAGGTGTTGATTTCGTCGGCGCGGCCTTCAGCAGCCTTGTTGACGAAGTCCGGGTCGGCGAGGAACGGCCGCGCCATCGAAACCATGTCGGCATCGCCTTCGGCGAGAATCTGCTCGGCGACTTCCGGGGTGTTGATGCGGTTAGTGGTGATCAACGGAATATTCACCGAACCACGCAGCTTGGCCGTGACCTTGCTGAACGCCGCACGCGGCACTTTGGTGGCGATAGTCGGGATCCGTGCCTCGTGCCAGCCGATACCGGTGTTGATGATGGTCGCGCCGGCCTGCTCGATGGCTTTGGCCAAGGTGACGATTTCTTCCCAGGTGCTACCGCCCTCGACCAGATCGAGCATCGACAGACGGAAGATGATGATGAAGTTCGGGCCCACCGCTTCACGCACCCGGCGAACGATTTCCACCGGCAGGCGCATGCGGTTTTCGTAGCTGCCGCCCCAACGGTCGGTGCGATGGTTGGTGTGGGCCGCGAGGAACTGGTTAATGAAATAACCTTCCGAGCCCATGATTTCCACACCGTCGTACTCGGCGGTCTGGGCCAGTACCGAGCAGGTGACGAAATCGCTGATCTGCTTCTCGATGCCTTCCTCGCCCAGCTCTTTGGGCTTGAACGGGTTGATCGGCGCCTGAATGGCGCTCGGCGCGACCTGTTTCGGGCTGTAGGCATAACGGCCGGCGTGGAGGATCTGCATGCAGATCTTGCCGCCCGCATCATGCACAGCGCGCGTGACGATGCGGTGCTTGAGCGCTTCTTCCTCGGTGGTCAGTTTGGCCGCACCGGAATACACGCCGCCCTCGTCGTTCGGACCGATACCGCCGGTGACCATCAGGCCGACACCGCCACGGGCACGCTCGGCAAAATACGCCGCCATGCGTTCGAAACCACCCGGCTTCTCTTCAAGGCCGGTGTGCATGGAGCCCATCAGGGTGCGGTTGCGCAACGTGGTGAATCCCAGGTCCAGCGGGGCCAACAGGTGCGGGTATTGAGTGGCGGTCATCGTTAACTCCACAGCGAGCGATCACGGAAAATGCGGGAGCTCTGCGTCCCCCGTCAGTCATGTTCGACAGATTAGGAGTCGCATCGCTGTCACTCAATGACCGTAACTGACAAGTTATTGATCCAAATGCGCAGCGCCCCTTGGCAAGCCGGGGCTGGCGCCCTACCCTGTCCGCACACCCTGTACCCGGTTGTTGTTGGATTTCATGCGCAAACTTCTGTACCTGACCTTTTCCATGGCGCTCATCGCTGCGCTCACCTTCTACGCCATGTGGGCGGCTGACCGTCCGGCCGGTCATTACCTGTCGGACCTGCGGATCAAACTCGCGGTCGATCAGGGCACGCCCGCCGACCGTGGCAACCTGCTGGGCATCCAGCCCGAGCTGTTCCCCACCGACTACCAAAGCCCCGAACGCCTGCACCGCAAGCTCGCCGCCTATTTGCAGCAGGCGCAGGATCAGGGTCTTTTGAATGAAAAAACCGTGGTTATCCTGCCGGAGCATGTCGGCACCTGGCTGATGATCAGCGGCGAAAAAGACGAGCTGTACCAGGCCGCCACCCTCGCCGAGGCGATGAACTGGCTGGCGGCGAGCAACCCGGTGCAATTTGCTCGCGCCTGGCTCACCGCCAAGGGCAGCAGCCGTCTGGATGACGCGCACCTGCGCATGAAGTCCCGGGACATGGCCAAGGACTATCAGGCGCTGTTCGGTGGCCTGGCCAGGGAATTCCACATCACCCTGGTGGCCGGCTCGATCGTATTGCCTGAACCGAACATCACCGATGGCCGGCTCAAGGCCGGCAGTGGCGCGCTGTACAACAGCACCGTAGTGTTTGGTCGAGACGGCGCCCCGCTTGGTCAGCCACAGCGGCAGATGCGCCCGATCTTCGATCAGGACGAGCCATCCGGCACCCGCGAAGCTTCCCGGATCAATGTGGTCGATACCCCGGCCGGACGCCTCGGCGTGTTGATCGGCAACGACAGTTGGTATCCGGACAACTACCGCAAACTCGACGAACAAGGCGCACAACTGATCGCGGTGCCTGCGTTTGTCGTCGGTCATGGCGTTTGGGATCAACCGTGGAAGGGTTACAAAGGCTTGAGCGTGCCGGACTCGGTCAGCCTGAAACCGGGAGCCGTCAGTGAAGGCCAGGCCTGGCACCAACTGACCCTGACGGCGCAACCGCCGTCCAGCAAGGCAATGGCCGGCATGAGTGTGTTTCTGCGCGGGCAGTTCTGGGACAAGCCGAGTTCCGGGCAAAGTTTCCTCAGCAGCAACGGCCAGCAATTCGCCGACAGCGAAGCCCGTGGCGCGCGCCTGCTGAACCTCTGGTTGTAAACCATGAGACCGCTGCCGATGCGCCTCGGGGATCTGTCGGTGGGCTTTGTCCACAGCCTGGCCGATGCCGTGCGCAGCCATGACGTCGACCCGTTGCCATTGCTTGAACAGTACGGCCTGGATGCCGCACGACTGGCCGAGGCCGGGGCGCGCCTGTCGATCCCGCGCTACATGCGCCTGGGGCATGGCGCGATCCAGCTGACCGGCGATCCGGCACTGGGCTTGCGCATGGGCCGGCTCAGCCGATTGAGTCAGGCCGGGCTGGCCGGCGTGACCGCCGCGCAGGCGCCGACCGTGCGCGAAGCCGCCCGCTGCCTGACTCGCTTCGAACCGTTGTACGGCTCCAACTATCGCGGTCAGTCGAGTTTCCACGAAGACGCCAGCGGTGCGTGGCTGCGCTTCTACTCGATCAGCCCGTACAACGCCTACAACCGCTTTGTGGTGGATTCGATCATCGCCGGCTGGCTGCAGCAGTTGTCCAGCGTCAGCCCCGAGCCCCTACGCGCCGAGCGGATCGAGATCGAGTTCGACAGCCCGGATTATCGCGACGCCTATGCGGTGCTCGGTGAATGCCCGATCCAGTTCGGCGCCGAACACAATCAGTTGCGCCTGAGCCTCACCAGCCTGGCCCAGCGCAACCCGGAGCATTGCCCCAGCACCTGGAAACACTTGCTCGGTTTGTGTGAACGGGAACTTGAACAATTGACCCGCACCCGCAGCCTGCGTGAACGCATCACGCAATTGCTCGGGCCGTTACTCAATGGTGGCCGGGAGCCCGACCTGGAAGAAGTGGCGGCACGCCTGAAGCTGCCGACCTGGACGTTACGCCGAAAGCTGGCCGAGGAAGGCACGCAGTTTCGCGCGATCCTCAATGACACTCGCCGTGATCTGGCGATGACCTACATCCGCGACACCGAACTGGCATTCGGTGAAATCGCCTACCTGCTGGGGTTTGCCTCAGCCGAAGCTTTTCAGCGCGCCTTCAAGCGCTGGAACGGCCAGACACCGGGCGAATTTCGCCGCAGTCACCGCAAGACAGGCTGACGCCTCACAGCTCGGTGGCGTCTTCCGCAGGCTCTGGTGAATCCAGTTCGTAAGCCTGGAATTCGAGCAGTTCTTCTTGATAGTCATCCATTGCGTAATCCCCCTGACGCTTGCTTGAAATGGCCTGGAACAAATGACCAGTGCCTCGAGCATAAAGTGCCCGTGTGAAGGAAAAATGAAACGCGTCCTTCATGAAATAAACGTAGCAGGCGGTCAGGAATTTATCGCGGGATATTTTGAGAAGGACTCATCCACATAGCACTGTGGGAGCGAGTCTGCTCGCGATAGCGAACTTCCCGACACATTGATATTGATTGTGCCGAGGCTATCGCGAGCAGGCTCGCTCCCACAGGTTCACTGCCCGGAGGCAGGCATGGCCGGAATCGGCTCGGACGGCGGCGGCATGTCTGTCGGGTTGGCCGGCGGCGTGATGGTTTCCGTCGCCGGCGCAGGCTCGGCAACCGGTGCCGGGGTAATCGGCGCGGCTTCGGCCGGTGGTGCTACCGGCTCGGAACTGGCCGGGGTCGCTTCTGCAGGCGCTGGCGTCGGTGCCGCCGCGGGCTCGGCGGCCGGCGCTGGGGCCGGGGTCGGTTCAGCCGCAGTGGCTGGAGCCAGCGGAGCCGGCGCCGCCTTGGCTTCCGGCACACCCAGATCGGTCTTCGGTTTTTCGGTGATGTGTGCGGCTTTCTTCGCATCGGCCGGCAGGAACAGCTCGACCAGTGTGAAGAAGCGCTCGTAAAACTTCTGCGACGACACGGTTTCGCTGGCCACTTTGACCATCGAATCGTCAGACGAGCCAATCGGCATCGAGACCGAGCCCAACACACCAACACCGAGGCTGGCCGAGTTGTTGGTCTTCTTCAGCGCGTAGCGATCCTGCAGGGCGTTGGCAAACACCGTGGCATGGTGGCCGGCACTGCCATCATCGGCGCATACCACGTTGAAACTGATCTCCAGGTGGGTTTCGCCAGTCTGCTGGAAACTCTTGTGGCCGCTGACCAGTTTCGGGTCGCTGCTGGTAATGATGTAGCCCTGGCTGAGCAGTGCACGGCGGGCCGCTTCGCAACTGGCGGTATCGGTGACCGGGTAATTGCGCGAGAAAGTGCCGGAATCGTCGAAATTCTCATGCTCGTAGATGGGCTTGTCCTTGGAACAGCCGGCAGCGGCGGTCAGCAACAACGCCAACCCGATGAAACGCACGGGAATAGAATTCAACATTAAACATCCTGAGGGAAAACGGTCCGGCGCGTATTGTGCAACAGATCGTTACCCAGTGGCGCACGGATTAGTGTCTTGAAACAGTTACAACTCTACTGACCATCGGCGACAGGAAAAAGTCGCGCCGACAAATGATCGACGAACACCCGCAATTTGGCGGTTGCATGGCGACTTGATGGCCACAACACCCAGAACTGTCCGACGTGTTCCAGATACTCATCCAGCACGCGCTGCAGACGACCCTGCTGCTGCGCTTCAAAGATCATGAAGTCCGGCAGACAGGCGATGCCCAGCCCTGCCAGCGCTGCATGCCGCACGGCTTCGATCGAGGTACTGACCAGACGTGTCGGCAAGGTCGGCTCGGGCGCGCCCTCCTCACGCTTCAGCGGCCAGGGCTCAAGCTTACCGGTCGCGTGAAACGTATGGCGCAGGCAGGCGTGCTCCGCCAGATCGGCCGGGGTCAGCGGCTCGCCGCGCTCGCGCAGGTACGCGGGACTCGCCACCAACACCATATGAAACTCGCCCAACGGTCGTGCCATCAGTCGCGAATCTCGCGGTTTACCCGTTCGAATCACCGCGTCGAAACCCTCTTCAACCACATCCACCATGCGATCCGTCAGGTCCAGATCCAGTTCGATCTGCGGGTACAGCGCCATGAATTCATACATGACCGGCATCACCAGGTCATGCACCTGCGGCAGACTGACCCGCAACTTGCCGTGAGGCGCCGCTGCCGCGTCGCACAGTTCAAATTCCGCCGCTTCCACTTCGGCCAGAATCTTGCGGCAGCGTTCAAGAAACAGCGCGCCTTCGCTGGTCAGCGTGATGCTGCGGGTGGTGCGGTGAAACAACCGTACATTGAGTCGTGCCTCCAGCCGGGCAATGCTCTTGCCCACCGCTGAAGAAGACACTCCGAGCAAGCGGCCCGCCTCAGTAAAACTGCGGGTTTCCGCCACCTGCACGAACACCGAAATACTGCCCAAGCTGTCCATTCATCCCTCCCTGATTCACGACATTCTTGTCCGAGATGTTCGGAACCCTAACCTGTTTTTCCCGAATGTGCAGCGCCCTACCCTAAGGCCTTCGTCTCCTTTGGCAAAATGGAAACCCGCCCATGAACGATGTGCCACTCACTTCCCCCTCCCTCGCCGGCACCTTCGAGCCCGCAGAACGATTACCGCTGGGCGCACTACTCGCGCTGGCCACCGCCGGATTTATCACCGTGTTGACCGAGGCGATGCCCGCCGGCCTGCTGCCACAGATGAGCGCTGGGCTTGATGTCTCTCAGGCACTGATCGGGCAACTGGTCACGCTGTACGCCATCGGCTCGATGCTGGCAGCGATTCCGCTCACCATTGCCACACGGGGTTGGCGTCGGCGCCCGCTCCTGCTGTCGGCCATTGGTGGGTTTGCCATCGCAAACAGCATCACTGCGCTGTCGGAGCTGTACTGGCTGACCCTGATTGCGCGCTTGATAGCAGGCGTGTTCGCCGGGCTGCTGTGGGCTTTGCTGGCCGGGTACGCGAGCCGGATGGTCGCACCTCACCTACAAGGCCGGGCGATTACGGTGGCCATGCTCGGGGCGCCCCTTGCACTGTCGCTGGGCATTCCGGCCGGCACCTTGTTGGGCACCGCAGTCGGTTGGCGCTTGAGCTTTGCGATCATGACCGGGCTGACCGTGCTGCTGGTGATCTGGGTGCGTTGGCAAGTGCCGGATTTCGCCGGTGAACGCGCCGGAAAACGCCTGCCACTGCGTCAGGTGTTTACCTTGCCGGGCGTGCGATCCGTGTTGTTTGTAACCCTGTCCTACGTCGTCGCGCACAACCTTCTGTACACCTACATCGCGCCATTTCTGGAGCCATCGGGACTTGGCGCAGAAATCGACCGGGTGTTGCTGGTATTCGGTCTGGCGTCGGTACTGAGCCTGTGGATCGTCGGCAGCCTGATTGATCGCTGGCTGCGTCAATTGGTTCTGGTCAGTGCCGCGCTATTCCTGCTGTCGGCGATTGCCCTGGGTCTGTGGCGCGACTCGCCGGGCGTGGTCTACACCGCCACCGCCGTCTGGGGTCTGGCGTTCGGCGCGATGCCCTCGCTGTTGCAGACGGCTTTGGCAAAAACCGCCAAAGAGGCTGCCGATACCGCGCAATCGATGCTGGTGACCCTGTGGAATGTCGGCATTGCCGGCGGCGGGCTTGCGGGCGGGCTGTTGCTGAACAACCTGGGCGTCGGGAGTTACCCGTGGATTGTCGCGGGTCTGTTGCTGCTGACCCTATATGCGACCGTCAATGCCCGAAGCCATGGTTTTCCGAACGCCGGATAACGCGCATAAAAAAGCCCCGGATTTTCATCCGGGGCTCGGGTCTTGCGGCTCAGCCAGGCATCAGAAACGCTTGATGTCGGCTTCGGCTTCCAGCTGTTTGCGGTACGCCGCGAAGTCTTGCTGGCCCACACGCGATGCGAGGAAGCGACGGTATTGCGCTTTCTCTTCATCGGTCGGAGCCGCTGCTTCGTTCACACCGTTCAGGCGCACGATGGTCAGGCTGCCATCCGCCAGCGTCACGCTGGTGAAGGTCGGCTTGTCCTTGGCGGCCGGTTTCGGCATGCGGAACAGCGCTTGCAGCACCGCTGGATCAACGCCTTCCTGAGCGCGGTTCGCCGCTTCAGTAACTTTCCAGCTCTGACCGTCAACCGCCTTGTCCAGCGGCGTCTTGCCATCACGCAGACTGGCGATCAGTTGCTCCGCCTTGGTCTTGGCAGCAGCGCTGGCGTGCTCTTTGGTCAACTGGGTGCGAATGGCAGCGGCCACGCTTTCCAGCGGCAATTGAGCAGGCTTCAGGTGCTCCTTCGCGCGCAGCACGATCACGGTTTCCGGATCCAGTTCGATGGCGGTGCTGTTGGCACCCTCTTCCAGCACTTCGGTGCTGAACGCGGCAGTTACTACAGCACGGTTGGCTGCAACGCCTTCGCCACCTTCACGGCCGAACGGCTTGGAGGTGTGCACGGTCAGCTTCAGATCCTGCGCTGGCTGGGCCAGGTCGGATGCTTCGAACGAAGAGTCTTCCAGTTGCTTGGTCGCTTCGACGAAACGCTGCTCGACTTGCTGGGTTTTCAGCTCGCGGGTCAGCTTGTCTTTCAGGCTGGCCAGAGTCGGCACTTCAGGCGCCTCGACACCCAGCAGCTTGATCAGGTGGAAACCGAAGTCGGTGCGAACCGGCTCGGAAACCTGATCCTTGTTCAGCGAGTACAGGGCTTTCTCGAAGGCTGGGTCGTAAACGCCAGGACCGGCATAACCAAGGTCACCGCCGTTGTTGGCCGAACCCGGATCCTGCGAGAACTCCTTGGCCAGCGCTTCGAATTTCTCGCCCTTGGCCAGACGCGCCTGGACTTCTTCGATCTTGGCCTTGGCCTGAGCTTCGGTGGTCTTGTCGTTGACTTCGATCAGAATGTGCGCCGCACGACGCTGTTCCGACAGGTTGGCGATCTCTTTCTGATACGCCGCCTGCAGGTCTTCGTCCTTGACGGCGACCTGATCGAAGAACGAAGCCTTCTTCAGCTCCAAGTAATCGATGACCACTTGATCCGGGGTCATGAATTCCTTGGCGTGCTCGTCGTAGTAAGCCTTGACCTCGTCATCGGTCAGCTTCACGACCGAAGGGTCAGCCTTGAGGTTCAGCGTGGCGAAGTCGCGGGTCTGTTTTTCCAGACGGGCGAAGGCCAGCACTTGAGCGTCGGTCACGAAACCGCTGCCCGCCACACCGGCGCGCAGTTGGCCGATCAGCATTTCCTGAGCCAGCATCTGGCGGAACTGCATACGGCTGTAGCCCAGTTGACGGATCACCTGATCGAAACGGTCGGAGCTGAACTTGCCGTCGACCTGGAATTCAGGCGTCTGCAGGATCACTTGGTCCAGGGCCGCTTCGGAGAAAGCGAATTTCGATTGTTCTGCACCTTGCAGCAGCAGCTTGCGATCGATCAGACCCTTGAGGGCCGATTCGCGCAGCATTTTTTCATCCAGCAAGGAAGCGTCGAAGTCCTTGCCCAGTTGTTGCATCAGCTGACGGCGTTGCATATCCACCGCCTGGCTCAGCTCGTTCTGGCTGATTTCTTCACCGTTGACCTTGGCCGCCTCATTCTTGTGAGTCGTGGCCTGGAAAATGGCGTCGAAACCGGTCAGAGCCATCAGTGCAACGATGACTCCGATAATGGTCTTGGCAATCCAGCCTTGTGAATTGTCCCTGATATTCTGCAGCATGCGTCCCCCAGAAACGGTTGAACTTCAAAATTAGGCAACCGTGGAGCGTGGGTAGAATCCGGATAGAAGAAAGGCGCATCCGAGGATGCGCCTTCTCGTAACTGGCGGAGCGGACAGGGCTCGAACCCTCGATCCCGGTGTGACAGGCAGCTATTCCAACCGCCTGCTCTACCGCTCCGCTGCCAAGTCAGGCATGACCCCGACCCGGATGGGTAAAAACCTGAATCTGACTTAGTTGACAGCTTCTTTCAGGGCTTTACCGGCTTTGAAACCTGGCTTTTTGGCTGCCGCGATTTCCAGAGTCTTGCCGGTCTGTGGGTTACGACCGATGCGAGCTGGACGATCAGTTACGGAGAAAGTACCGAAGCCCACCAGAACAACGGAGTCGCCAGCCTTGAGAGCGCCAGTGACGGATTCGATTACAGCGTCCAGCGCACGGCCAGCAGCAGCTTTCGGGATATCAGCGGATGCAGCGATAGCATCAATCAGTTCCGACTTGTTCACTCTAAGTCCCCTTATATCTATTTGAGTATGATTCTAAGTTTTTTGGTGAAAGCAAAAACGAGTGCTGAATGGCCTACAGACACTTAAGAGCCGCTTTATAACAAGGGCTCTAAAAAGCTGTCAAGGAAGCCCCCCAGGCAAAAGCGTATTAATGCGTGCTAATTCTTTCCTTAGAGTCAGACTCACGTTTTTCGTCCTTGGCAACTATCTCCGGAGCCACATCCGGCAAGGGCTCCGGCGCGTATTGCAGCGCAATTTGCAGGACCTCGTCAATCCATTTAACCGGTTTGATCTGCAGATCCTGCTTGATATTGTCAGGAATCTCCTTCAGATCGCGCACGTTCTCTTCCGGAATAATCACTGTCTTGATTCCGCCACGGTGAGCGGCCAGCAGTTTTTCCTTCAGACCACCAATGGCGAGCACTTGACCACGCAAGGTGATTTCACCGGTCATGGCCACATCGGCACGCACCGGGATGCTCGTAAGCGCGGAGACAAGCGCCGTGCACATGCCCACACCGGCGCTCGGGCCGTCTTTCGGGGTCGCCCCTTCCGGCATGTGGATGTGGGTGTCGCGCTTCTCGTGGAAGTCCAGAGGAATGCCCAGGCTCTTGGCACGGCTGCGCACCACTGTCAGGGCCGCAGTGATCGATTCGACCATTACATCGCCCAGCGAACCGGTCTTGATCAGTTGACCTTTACCCGGCACAACCGCGGCCTCGATGGTCAGCAATTCGCCGCCAACCTGAGTCCAGGCCAGGCCGGTCACCTGACCGATCTGATCCTGCTGCTCGGCCAGACCGTAGCGGAACTTGCGAACGCCAAGGAAATGCTCCAGCAGATCAGCTGTCACTTTTACCGAGAAGCGTTTTTCCAGCGCATGCTCTTTGACCGCCTTGCGGCAGACCTTGGCAATCTGCCGCTCGAGGCCGCGCACACCGGCTTCGCGGGTGTAGTAACGGATGATGTCGCGGATCGCTTCCTCGTCGAACTCCAGCTCGCCCTTCTTCAGACCGTTGGCAGTAATCTGTTTTGGCGACAGGTACTTGACCGCGATGTTGATCTTCTCGTCCTCGGTGTAGCCCGGCAGACGGATGACTTCCATCCGGTCCAGCAGCGCCGGCGGAATGTTCATCGAGTTCGAGGTGCACAGGAACATCACGTCAGAGAGGTCGTAATCGACTTCCAGATAGTGATCGTTGAAGTTGTGGTTTTGCTCCGGATCGAGCACTTCCAGCAACGCCGACGCCGGGTCGCCACGCATGTCGCTGCCCATTTTGTCGATTTCATCGAGCAGGAACAGCGGGTTGCGCACACCCACCTTTGTCATCTTTTGAATCAATCTTCCTGGCATCGAACCGATGTAAGTCCGACGGTGACCACGGATTTCCGCTTCGTCACGCACGCCACCGAGGGCCATGCGCACGAATTTGCGGTTGGTGGCATGGGCGATCGACTCGGCCAGCGAGGTTTTACCCACG
Organism: Pseudomonas koreensis; assembly: GCF_025447595.1. Classification (GTDB taxonomy): domain Bacteria; phylum Pseudomonadota; class Gammaproteobacteria; order Pseudomonadales; family Pseudomonadaceae; genus Aquipseudomonas; species Aquipseudomonas koreensis_H. The sequence continues at coordinate 57,242 of NZ_JAOEJU010000015.1, forward strand.
CCCGGAGGACCGACCAGGCACAACACCGGGCCACGGATTTTCTTCACGCGTTTCTGCACGGCGAGGTATTCAAGGATGCGTTCCTTGACCTCTTCGAGGCCGTAGTGATCGGCGTCGAGAATGTCTTCGGCACGGGCCAGGTCCAGACGCACCTTGCTCTGGGCCTTCCACGGCACCTGAACCAGCCAGTCGATGTACGAGCGCACCACGGTGGCTTCGGCGGACATCGGCGACATTTGCTTGAGCTTGTTCAGCTCCGCAGTGGCCTTGGCCAGCGCGTCTTTCGGCAGGCCTGCAGCGTCAATACGCTTTTTCAGGTCTTCGATTTCGTTGTGACCTTCGTCGCTGTCGCCGAGCTCTTTCTGAATAGCCTTCATCTGCTCATTCAGGTAGTACTCGCGCTGGCTGCGCTCCATTTGCTTTTTGACGCGGCCACGAATGCGTTTTTCGACTTGCAGCAGGTCGATCTCGGCGTCCAGCAAGGCCAGAACGTGCTCGACCCGGGCCGACAAATCGATGATTTCGAGGATTTCCTGCTTCTGCTCGATCTTCAGCGCCATGTGCGCGGCCATGGTGTCTACCAGGCGGCCAGGCTCGTCGATGCTGTTGAGCGACGACAGGACTTCAGCCGGGACTTTCTTGCCCAGCTGCACATATTGCTCGAACTGCGACAGCAGGCTGCGCACGAACACTTCGGATTCGCGCTCGGCGGCGTCGACTTCGTCGATCAACGACACTTCGGCACGGCAGTGGCCATCGACTTCGCTGAAGCGCTCGACAGCACCACGCTGCTCGCCCTCCACCAAAACCTTGACGGTGCCGTCCGGCAGTTTCAGCAGTTGAAGAACAGTGGCAATGGTGCCTACGCGATAGAGAGCCTCTTCACCGGGATCGTCGTCAGCCGGATTTCTCTGGGCCAGCAGCAAGATCTGCTTGTCGCCCGTCATCGCGGCCTCGAGGGCTTCGATGGATTTCTCGCGCCCCACGAACAGCGGGATAACCATGTGCGGATACACAACGACATCACGCAATGGCAGGAGAGGCAATTCGATGGTGGTCTTCATGATTTCGCCTCTACGGCGGCCATATGGCCGTAATCAGATGGAATTGAGCTTGAAACCAAGATGGGGGCTGACTTGAAAAAAAACAAGCGCAAAGCGGATGTAAAAAACGACATAAAAAAAAAGAGGCCCGAAGGCCCCTTCTTTGTTCCGGCAGACCGGGCGCTTACGCGTCCGGTGCAGCCTTGGCAGCCGGCTCACTGTTTTCGTAGATATACAGTGGCTTGGACTTGCCTTCGATCACGCTTTCATCGATCACGACTTTGCTCACCTCGGACTGCGAGGGGATTTCATACATCGTGTCGAGCAGCACACCTTCGAGAATCGAACGCAGGCCACGGGCACCGGTTTTACGCTCCAGGGCACGTTTGGCGACTGCTTTCAGCGCGTCGGAACGGAATTCCAGATCCACGCCTTCCATCTCGAACAGCTTGGCATACTGTTTGGTCAGGGCATTTTTCGGCTCCGTGAGAATCTGCATCAAAGCAGCCTCATCCAGCTCGTCCAGTGTCGCAAGAACCGGCAGACGACCGACGAATTCCGGGATCAGACCGAACTTGACCAGATCGTCAGGCTCGACTTCACGCAGGGATTCACCAACCTTCTTGCCTTCTTCCTTACTGCGCACTTCTGCGTTGAAACCGATGCCACCCTTGGTGGAACGGTTCTGAATGACCTTCTCCAGACCGGAGAATGCGCCACCGCAGATGAACAGGATGTTACGGGTATCAACCTGAAGGAATTCCTGCTGCGGATGCTTGCGGCCACCTTGCGGCGGAACGGAAGCGACCGTGCCTTCGATCAGCTTGAGCAAGGCCTGCTGCACGCCTTCACCGGAAACGTCCCGGGTGATCGACGGGTTGTCGGACTTGCGCGAAATCTTGTCGATTTCGTCGATGTAGACAATACCCATCTGGGCTTTCTCTACGTCGTAATCGCACTTCTGCAACAGCTTCTGAATGATGTTCTCGACGTCTTCACCCACATAACCCGCCTCGGTGAGGGTGGTTGCGTCGGCGATGGTGAACGGAACGTTCAGCAAGCGAGCCAGGGTTTCGGCCAGCAGGGTTTTACCGGAGCCTGTCGGGCCGATCAGCAGGATGTTGCTCTTGCCGAGTTCGACGTCGTCAGCCTTTTTGTCACGCTGGTTCAGACGCTTGTAGTGGTTGTACACCGCTACTGCCAGAACCTTCTTGGCACGTTCCTGACCAATTACATACTGGTCAAGGATGCCGCTGATTTCTTTAGGCGAAGGCAATTTATGCGCGCTGCTTTCGGCCTGTGCTTCCTGCACCTCCTCGCGGATGATGTCATTGCACAGGTCGACGCACTCGTCGCAGATAAAGACCGAGGGGCCGGCAATCAATTTGCGCACTTCATGCTGGCTTTTGCCACAGAAGGAGCAATAGAGCAGCTTGCCGTTGTCCTCGCCGTTGCGGGTGTCAGTCATTCGTTCGATCCAAATCCGATAGGCTTGCAACACAAGATGAAGGCTAACGCGGGCTTTTTCAAGCCCGCCGCTGATCGGACCAGCCGACCAGGCCTTTTTTGAGCTGCTTGTTTTTAAGCTGGGCGCTGGTTGATCACTTCATCGATCAAGCCATATTCCTTCGCAGCTTCTGCACTCATGAAGTTGTCGCGGTTGGTATCACGCTCGATTTCTTCAAGCGTACGCCCGCTGTGCTTGGCCATCAGCGTGTTCAGGCGCTCACGGATGAAGAGGATTTCCTTGGCATGGATTTCAATATCCGATGCCTGGCCCTGGAAACCACCCAGTGGCTGGTGAATCATCACACGGGAGTTCGGCAGGCAGAAACGCTTGCCCGGAGCACCGGCCGTCAGCAGGAAAGCACCCATGCTGCATGCCTGACCAATACAGGTCGTGGATACGTTCGGCTTGATGAACTGCATGGTGTCGTAGATCGACATGCCCGCTGTCACCGAACCACCTGGGGAGTTGATATAAAGATGGATGTCCTTGTCCGGGTTTTCCGCTTCAAGGAACAGCAATTGCGCGCAAATCAGGTTGGCCATGTAGTCCTCTACCGGACCCACCAGAAAGATCACTCGTTCTTTAAGAAGACGCGAGTAGATGTCATAGGCGCGCTCGCCACGAGCAGATTGCTCGACAACCATCGGGACCAGGCCGCCGGCGGCCTGGATATCAGAGTTCTGCTGAATATAGGAATTACGGAACATGCTCTGCAGTCACTCCCAAATAGTCATGTCTTGAATACGCATAAGCCAGCTCGAAGGCTGGCTTATGGTGTGTGCTTCTAACGCAAAAACAATCAGTCGGCTTTTGGAGCTTCTACCGGCTTGACCGCTTCTTCGTAAGAGACCGATTTGTCGGTCACGCTAGCTTTCTGCAGAACAGTATCCACAACTTGTTCTTCCAGCACAACCGAACGAACTTCGTTCAGTTGCTGCTCGTTCTTGTAGTACCAGGACACGACCTGCTCAGGCTCTTGGTAAGCCGAAGCCATTTCCTGAATCATTTCGCGAACGCGGGCTTCGTCTGGCTTCAGGTCGAATTGCTTGACCACTTCAGCCACGATCAGACCCAGTACAACGCGACGCCTGGCTTGTTCTTCGAACAGCTCGGCCGGCAATTGGTCAGGCTTGATGTTGCCACCGAACTGCTGAACAGCCTGCACGCGCAGACGGTCAACTTCGTTGGACAGCAGAGCCTTAGGCACTTCGATCGGGTTGGTGGCCAGCAGACCGTCCATTACCTGATTCTTGACCTTGGATTTGATCGCCTGACGCAGTTCACGCTCCATGTTCTTGCGAACTTCGGTGCGGAAACCGTCGATGCCGCTTTCCTTGATGCCGAATTGAGCGAAGAACTCTTCGTTCAGCTCAGGCAGTTTTGGCTCGGAAACGGTGTTTACAGTCACGGTGAACTCGGCGGTTTTACCAGCCAGGTCCAGGTTCTGATAGTCCTCTGGGAAGGTCAGGTTCAGAACGCGCTCTTCGCCGGCTTTAGCGCCGACCAGGCCCTCTTCGAAGCCAGGGATCATGCGGCCGGAACCCAGTACCAGCTGAGTGCCCTTGGCGGAACCGCCAGCGAATACTTCGCCGTCAACCTTGCCAACGAAATCGATGTTCAGCTGGTCTTCGTTCTGGGCAGCGCGATCGGCCACTTCAAAACGAGTGTTCTGCTTGCGCAGGATGTCCAGCATTTTGTCCAGATCGGCGTCAGCCACGTCAGCGCTCAGGCGCTCGACGGTGATGCCTTCGAAGCCGGCAACGGTGAACTCAGGGAACACTTCGAATACGGCTACGTATTCCAGGTCCTTGCCAGCTTCGAGCGACTTAGGCTCGATCGACGGCGAACCGGCCGGGTTCAGCTTCTGCTCAACCACAGCTTCGTAGAAAGAGGACTGGATCACGTCGCCGATCGCTTCCTGGCGCGCATCAGCACCGAAACGGCGCTTGATTTCACTCATTGGCACTTTGCCTGGACGGAAGCCAGCAATCTTGGCCTTTTGGGCAGTCTGCTGCAGACGCTTGTTGACCTGAGTCTCGATGCGCTCAGCCGGCACGGTGATGCTCATGCGGCGCTCAAGAGCAGTAGTATTTTCAACAGAAACTTGCATGGATATTCCTCGTTGCACAGACGTTAGCCGGCCGTTTCCGACCCAAGAATCAAGGGCAAGCATTCTAGTAGGTCAAACTCAAGAAGTCACCCTACTGAAAACGGGTAAAAAAACAGCAGGCAAATTGAAGACGGGGACAAACGGTTGCGCCTCGCCCTGTTAGCAAATACAGCCAATTCAAGCCAGGGCTCTGCACCAACCTCTTCTATATATAGAGGCGGTTGAATCATCGCCCTGACAGCCGACCCCGCAAAGCAAGGTTGGCGGACAGCGCAGCATCATCGAGCAACATTGATACGACGAAGCGCCCTGCCCTGCGACCCGAAATCTGCGGCCGCCAAAATCAAAAACCGTAAAACAAAAAAGGCGCCAGACTGTTAAATCTGGCGCCTTTCGGAATATGGGGTGGACGATGGGGATCGAACCCACGACAACGGGAGTCACAATCCCGTGCTCTACCAACTGAGCTACGCCCACCATATTGCGTGCCAAAGAAGCCAAACAACTTCTTTGTAGGACTTCACCCGGCCAACGGCATGAATGAAGCTTTGATTGGTGCGGATGAAGAGACTCGAACTCTTACGCCTCGCGGCGCTGGAACCTAAATCCAGTGTGTCTACCAATTCCACCACATCCGCGGATGAAGCTTTTTAAAGCAAAGGCGCCAGACTGTTACATCTGGCGCCTTTCGAAATATGGGGTGGACGATGGGGATCGAACCCACGACAACGGGAGTCACAATCCCGTGCTCTACCAACTGAGCTACGCCCACCATATCGCGCTACTTGTGCCAATGTGCCTAATGGCGCACCCGGCAGGACTCGAACCTGCGACCATCCGCTTAGAAGGCGGATGCTCTATCCAGCTGAGCTACGGGCGCCTTGTTAGCTGTACCCTTGGAGGACTACAAACTAAGTGCTTTCCAGTCTCGCAAAACGTTGATTTCGCTCGACCTTCTTAACCAGTGCTAGGCTGTGCCCGACAAGTGCGACGAATAGTATAGAGCGACCCGAAGGTCGTCAAATCCTTTTTAAAAAAAATTCATTTAATTAAAGGGCTTAGGGGAATTTGCTGACCAAGCGCCTTTGCCCTCACCGTTTGACATGCGAGAATGCGTTCTCTTTTTTTCCCCTCTCGATGGTTAATCACGCGCAATGACTGCACAACTAATCGACGGCAAATCAATCGCCGCCAGCCTGCGCCAGCAGATCGCCCAACGGGTAGCCGAACGTCGCGAGCAAGGCTTGCGCACTCCCGGCCTCGCGGTGATCCTGGTCGGCAGCGATCCTGCCTCTCAGGTTTATGTCTCGCACAAGCGTAAAGACTGTGAAGAGGTCGGTTTCCTCTCTCAAGCCTACGACCTGCCTTCCGAAACCACTCAGCAAGCGCTGACCGATCTGATTGATCGACTGAACGACGACCCGGCAATCGACGGCGTTCTGCTTCAACTTCCTCTGCCAGAGCACCTGGACGCCTCAAAATTGCTGGAGCGCATCCGCCCGGACAAGGACGTCGACGGTTTCCATCCTTATAACGTCGGCCGTCTGGCCCAGCGCATTCCGCTGCTGCGTCCGTGCACCCCGAAGGGCATTATGACCCTGCTGGAAAGCACCGGTGCCGATCTGTACGGGATGGACGCCGTGGTTGTCGGCGCGTCCAACATCGTCGGTCGCCCGATGGCAATGGAACTGTTGCTAGCCGGTTGCACCGTGACCGTCACCCACCGCTTCACCAAGGATCTGGCCGGTCACGTCGGCCGTGCCGATCTGGTGGTCGTGGCCGCCGGCAAGCCGGGCCTGGTCAAGGGCGAGTGGATCAAAGAAGGCGCGATCGTGATCGACGTCGGCATCAACCGTCAGGACGACGGCAAACTGGTCGGTGACGTTGTGTACGAAACCGCCCTGCCTCGTGCCGGCTGGATCACTCCGGTCCCGGGCGGCGTCGGTCCGATGACCCGCGCCTGCCTGCTGGAAAACACCCTCTACGCGGCAGAAACCCTGCACGCCTGAGTCCCGTTTTCCACGCTCCGCGAACCCCGCCTTGTGCGGGGTTTTTCATGTCCTCGAAAAACTCTCCACACTTATCAAAAAATCCCACGACAAGACCAGCAGGCATTATGAGACGAGGTGCATTTGAGCTAACACGCTGAAGCATCTCTATCATAGGATGTTGAGATGACTGGGCGTATCGTGGCCAATCTGAAGAAGGATTGGCTTTTTTGACCAAGCCAATCCCACCCGGCGCGACAGCATCACGCTGCCACGCCGGGTAGCTTGGAATAACGAAATGCTTGGAGGCTGACTTGATACCAGAATGGAATGCTGAAGGAGTTCTGCCTCCTGTTAACGAGGATGACCCTGCCGGGCTCATCAGAGCACCTTATGAGGTAAGCCTTGGGCAGGTCGTAGATCGGTTCGCGACCAGCCCGGAACGATGTGATATTTTGGCCGGATACCTTGCTCACAGAGCAGAACTGCACAAGATGGGCATCGATTGCGGTTTTCAGTGGCTGGACGGCAGCTTTACTGAGGACATCGAGATGCTGGAGCACCGCCCTCCCCGAGATATCGATGTGGTGACCTTCACTCCTGCTGGTGATGTATTTTTTGACGGCCTCGACGATCGCGAAATCAAACTTCTTGGCGGCGATCGGGCAAATCTCAAGAAAGAGTTCAAGATCGACTTCTACATCCAGTCATTGAGCGACCCTGCCGAAACTTTGGTTGCCATGACAACCTATTGGTACAGCATGTGGTCACATCGGCGTACCGGCCAGTGGAAAGGTTTTTTGAAAATTGACCTTTCTCCTGTTCACGATGCAGATGCAGAAGGCTTGCTCGTGGTACGCCGGCAGGAGCTTGAACATGAACAGATCTGAATACACTCATAAGGCTGCGGAGCTCAGCTTTCTTGAAAAGCAGGCTGCCGCTCCAGGTATAAGCAAACTCACCCTCATGTCTATTCAGGCAAGAATTGAACAGGCTCGGGCCTGTCTTGTCGACAACGGCAAGCATGCCTATCGGCCAGCAAAGGTTCGACTGACTTATCGTGGCGTTCCTGTTTGGGGGACACACGGTGTGCTAGCCGAATTTGGAACTAATGCGACCCGGGCATTCAGCGTCGCGATAACGGCAATTGCAGCGTCGGTTTCCGGATCACTGGCAGACAAGGGCCCCATCCCGAACCGCCTGAGCAACCAGCTTTTAATTACTGGTCCAGCTCGCGGATCCTTTGGATTCGAGCTCGAAGAAATACCTGCGGACAAGCAGCTTGATATCGAGGGCACCACTCCGGTATCGCAAGCTATCGACATTCTCACCGAGCTGCTTGAGGCCACGACCAAAAGTGATGAAGAGTTGTCCGAGCCAGTCTCCCGCCTGGCCGATAGAGCGATAGCTGCCGTCTCGGACTTCCTCAACGAGCTATCTGAAAATGACGCGTCCTGTGCGCTAACGACGAACTCCCGCAGATTCCAGTTCTCTGACGTTGAGCAAGTTCGCCGCAGTAAAGCGCGGTTAAGCCGAGACAACATCAAAGAGGATGATGAGACCTTCACCGGGGCCTTTATCGGAGTCTTGCCCGAGAAGAGGGTCTTTGAATTCAAAACCAACAGCGGCGAGATTATTCACGGAAGGATTCCCACGGAAATCACGACTCCGAATGACATCAACGGCCACCTTTACACGCAACTGACCATTCAAGTTACCGCGAGGAGAATTGGATCGAGCAATCCGAGATACAGGCTCAAAGCTTTACCTTGGGCCCAACATTAAACCCATGCCAGGCCCGAAAACCCTGCACGCCTGAGTCCCGTTTTCCACGCTCCGCGAACCCCGCCTTGTGCGGGGTTTTTCATGCCCTCGAAAAAACCTTTACCGTTCGCCGGAAACCCCTATTTTTACAGGGCTTTTCACGACTTTTTCATGCCTTGCGGACAACCATCGACAGTTCTTCAACCATACTCCTACAATGCGTCGTTTTTACGACACAGCCCGTTACAAAGAACGGCATTTCCAACCTTCATGAGTTCGCCCGCGTGAATATTCGTCTGTCCATCCTGAGCCTGGTTTTTGCATTTTCAGGCACGCTCCTCACGCCAACGGTCAACGCCGCCGAAACTACCGCTGCCCCTCGAGACGCTTCGCAATTGAAGATTGCCTCCGGCAGCGCCCTGCTGATGGATCTGCAGACCAACAAAGTCATTTATTCCAGCAACCCGGACGTGGTGGTGCCCATCGCGTCCGTGAGCAAATTGATGACCGGTTTGGTAGTGGTCGAAGCGCACCAGAACATGGACGAATGGATTGACGTCGACATCAGCCGTACACCCGAAATGAAAGGCGTGTTTTCCCGCGTCAAACTGCGAAGTGAACTACCCCGCCGAGAGATGCTGCTGATTGCCCTGATGTCCTCGGAAAACCGCGCCGCCGCCAGTCTGGCTCACCACTACCCGGGCGGTTACGCGGCATTCATCGCAGCGATGAACGCCAAGGCCAAGGCGCTGGGCATGACCAGCACGCACTTTGTGGAGCCCACCGGCCTGTCGGAGCGCAACGTTTCCACCGCCCGCGACCTGAGCAAGTTGCTGGTGGCCGCGCACAAGCAGCCGCTGCTCATCGAGCTGACCACCACCAAGGAAAAGACCGTCTCGTTCCGCAAACCCAATTACACCCTGGGTTTCCGTAACACCGACCACCTGGTTAACAAGGCCGACTGGGATATCCGCATCACCAAGACCGGTTTCACCAACCCGGCCGGCCACTGCCTGGTGCTGGTGACCCGCATGGCCAACCGTCCCGTCGCCCTGGTGATTCTCGACGCGTTCGGCAAATACACCCATTTCGCCGATGCCAGCCGCATCCGCAGCTGGGTGGAAACCGGCAAGAGCGCCAATGTTCCAGCGGTGGCTCAGCAATACAAGGCCGACAAAAACCTCAAGAGTCGCCAAAGTGGCGTGATCGAAGCCTCCAAGTAATCCGTCACCCATGAAAAAGCCCCGAATCGTCGGGGCTTTTTCATTTATGCACTCAGTCGTTGGGCAACGGCATCTTGTCGTCATCGGGAATGCCGTCACCGGCGCTCGGGTCGCGCGAATGCTCTGGCGTGACCACCGCCGGACGCGCCAACGGATCGCGCAGAGGGCTCTCCGGATCCAGCACCGGATCAACTTCCGGCTCAGGGGTGGTTGGCACACTGTCAGGTTTGTGGTCGTCGAAACTCGAATCGGTACTCATACGCACCTCGCTTCAAGGCTTGAGATCAGCCAAGGGATCGTAAGGCTTGGCCGGACGCTTGGGATCTTCGCCCGGCCGCACATCCTTCGGCGCCTTCGCCGGGCCGACGGGATCGACTTGCGGGTCCTCAAGATCCGGCGAGTCCGGATCGAAGCCCAAGTCGTCACCACTGCCGTGCTCGGACGAATGCGGCCCGCTGGGTGAAGGTGGAATTGCCATGTTCGCCTCCTGAACCGGCCGGAAAATACCGGACGCTACAATTCAGAAACGCGCGATCCACGAGGGTGCCCGACAAGCGACGAACGGAACCTCAGTGCGCCGCCAGCGCCTTCCTCGCCTGCGCCGCTTCCCGCTCCTGCCCGGCCTGGGCCAGTGCGTCGGCCGCCTTGAGCCAGCGTTGTTGATCGACCGCTGCCGGAATCTGCGTCGGTTTCTGGATCAACACAGCCCAGCCGCCGGACTTTTCGAGGGCCGACTCAAACGAGCTGAAGCTCATCAATTCACGGCGATTCATCCCGGCACGCAGCAGCACCTTCTGCTTCAAACGATCGTAGCCGGACAGAATCGCGTAACGCGGCTCCGCCCAAAACGCCGAACCCTCGCTGAAATGCACCATCACCGGATACCCGGCCGCCACTTGAGTCAGCAGCGCTGGCAGATTGCTGTCCAGCGGATACACGACCATCCCGTACTCACGCGCAAGGCTCTGCAGATTCTGCTGCAACTTGTCCTCGGCGCCCGGCAAGTGCAGCGGTTTTTCCAGCAAACCCGGCGTGATCACGATGCCCTGCTGCGACAGCAGGCTGGCCAGCACTTGCGGCCCGCTTTGATAGGCCTCGCCGCGATAGAACGTGCCGCTGAGCTCGACCCGCTCCGGCAGGCGCTTGACCTCCGGCGCCACACTGCCTGCACACCCCACCAATGCTGTTACGCAACCGGCCACCAGCAGCGCCGTGCGAATCCGGGAAAATAGCTGCACCATCGTCACTCTCTTGATCAATTACCGGTCATCGTGTTCCGGCTTGGTCGAGGATCATAGGACGGCACAACGTTGCGGTATAGCCCAAAGCGGCAGATGCATCGGCTGCATAGAGCGAACTGATTGGTCACCACCGACCTTTGGTCAATAGCCTGAAACACGCCAGCGACTAGACTGTCACTTAAGACAAGAGCCAAAGAGCGAGCGCCCGACGCAGGGCGAAGAGGAGGCACAGATGAGCCTGACCATGACCATCGTAATGCTGATTGCCGGCTGGCTGGCCGTTGCCGCCGCCATGCTGTGGGGCGTGTTGCGGATTTCCCGCCGCCATCACCACCCGGTACAACCTGCACCGACCAGGAAGATCGAGAAACACGACGCCCGTCACGCCACCGCGCACTGACTTTCCGTAACCGACACAAACAAAAAGGCCGCCTGGACTCTCGCGAGTTCAGGCGGCCTTTGGTTTTCCAGCGATTACGCTTCGGCAGTCAGTTTCTTCTGCTTGGCGCGGCGCGACATCATGTTCAGCACTTCAATCGCAGCCGAGAACGCCATGGCGGCATACACATAACCTTTCGGTACGTGGGCGCCGAAGCCTTCGGCGATCAGCGTCATACCGATCATGATCAGGAAGCCCAGAGCCAGCATCACCACCGTCGGGTTGTCGTTGATGAACTTGGCCAGCGGGTCGGCTGCGAACAGCATCACCAGCACCGAGACAACAACCGCGATCACCATGATTGGCAAGTGTTCGGTCATGCCGACCGCCGTAATGATGCTGTCGATCGAGAACACCATGTCCAGCATCAGGATCTGCCCGATGGCGGCAGCGAAGCCCAAGGTCACTTTAGACGTAGCGGTCTTCGGATCTTCCGGTGCCGGGTCCATGCTGTGATGGATCTCCGTGGTGGCTTTCCACAACAGGAACAGGCCGCCGGCGATCAGGATCATGTCCTTCCAGGAGAACGCGTGGCCGAGGATCTCGATAACCGGCGCGGTCAGCTGAACGATGAACGCGATGGTGCTCAACAAGGCCAGACGCATGATCAGCGCCATGCCGATCCCCAGACGACGGGCTTTCTGCCGGTACTGCTCGGGCAGTTTGTTGGTCAGGATCGAGATAAAGATCAGGTTATCGATGCCGAGCACGATTTCCATCACTACCAGCGTGGCCAAGGCAATCCAGGCGGTCGGGCTGGCGGCGAGTTCTAACAGATATTCCATGGGTCAGTCCTGACTCTGTGTAAGACGGTTTAGATTTCCTGGGAGGACGATTCGGATTTTTCTTCGTCGTCTTTCGGTTCTTTCTTGCTGATCAAATTGCCGGTGGCATCGCTGAGGGCCTCTTCGGCAGCCTTGTGCGTGTCGTCGATGGCTTGCTTGGCCGCTTCAGCCGCCTGCCCCATCAGTTGCTGGGCGCTCTTTTCGGCCTGGTCGCAACCGGCCAATACCAGTAAAGACGCGATCAGTAACGCCGTAGTTTTTAGTTTCATGATGCTTCCCTCGATAGAACTGACAGCGCCGTACAGACCGGCCGTCGATGGCTGGGCATTCTAGGGAGACAAATACTTCAGGAAAATTCGTATTTTTAGCGGCTATACTTCGATTTATACGAACTGTATTTGACGGACCGAACCCCATGCTCAATTACCGACAACTGCACTACTTTTGGGTGGTGGCCAAGACCGGCAGCATCGTGCGCGCCTGCGAGCAACTGAACCTGACGCCGCAGACCATCAGCGGGCAGATTTCCCTGCTCGAACAGACCTACGGCATCGAGTTGTTTCAACGGGTCGGCCGCCAGCTTGAGCTCACCGAAGCCGGGCGTCAGGCCCTGCCCTATGCCGAGCAGATGTTCCAGCTCGGCGGCGAACTGGAGCTGATGCTGCGCGCCCAGCCCAATGAACAGCAGATCCTGTTCCGGGTCGGCGTGGCGGACGTGGTGCCCAAATCCATCGTCTATCGCCTGATCGCGCCGACCATGGAGTTGAGCGAACCACTGCGCATCACCTGCCGCGAAGACAAACTCGAGCGCCTGCTGGCGGATCTGGCGATCCAGCGCCTGGACCTGGTGATCTCCGACAGCCCGATGCCCTCGCACCTGGACATCAAGGGCTACAGCCAGAAACTCGGCGAATGCGGAATCAGTTTTTTCGCCACCGCCGAACTGGCAGCGCAATACGGTCAGGATTTCCCGCGCAGCCTGCACGGTGCGCCGCTGTTGATCCCCGGCGCGGAAACCGTAGTACGCAGCCGCTTGCAGCGCTGGTTCGCCGAACAGCAGATTCAGCCGAGGATTGTCGGGGAGTTCGATGACAGCGCCTTGATGCAGGCGTTCGGCCAGTCCGGCAGCGGGATTTTCATCGGCCCGAGCGTGATTGCCGATGAGGTGAAACGCCAGTACGGCGTCGAGTTGATCGGCCAGACCGATGCGGTGAGCGAGTCGTTCTACGCGATCTCGGTGGAGCGCAAGGTCAAGCACCCCGGCATCAAAGCGATTACCGAAGGTGCCCGACGCGAGCTGTTTACAGCGTTTTAAGCCGGCGCGCAGACGTCGCGCGGCTTGAGCACCATCAGCACCATGGCGAGGAAGATCGACAGCAGAATGAACCCGGCCGCGGCGAAGCCCACAAAGCCCAGACCGGCACTGTCGATCACTCGACCGCCAATGATCGCGCCCAGACCAATCCCGAGGTTGGCCCCGGCTATGTTCAGCGACGCGGCGAAGGCCGGCGCCTCAGGAGCTGCCTTCATCAAGCGCACGTGGCTGACCAGGAATAACGCCGCCTGGGTCACGCCCCAGATACCCATCGCCGCCGCCAGACCCAGCGACGAGTTGATGTTCGGCACCAGCGCCACCATCCCGGGGATCATGAACGCGCAGAACATCACCGAAGCCATCAGCGGATGGCGATCCACCGCACGACCGCCCAGCGAGTTACCGATCAGACCGACCGCGCCAAAGCCCATCAGACACCAGCCGACCACGGTGCCATTGAAGCCGGCCAGACGCTCAAGGATGTCCGCCAGATAGGTGTAGGCGGTGAACATGCCGCTGAACACCAGGATCGACAGCAGCACATGGCCGAGCATCAGCGGGCTGCGCAGGATCTTGAACTGCGAAGCGAAACTGACCTGATGCTGGTGCAGGCTGGTTTTCGGCAGATAGACAAACAGCAGCAGCGCCTTGGCGAACGCGATCACCGCCAGAATGGCAAAAGCACTGCGCCAGCCGAACGCATCGGAAATCAGCGTGCCGACCGGAATCCCGAACACGGTGGCGCAGACAATGCCGAAGCCGATCTTGGCGATTGCGCGACCGGCGAAGTCCGGGCCGACGATGTCCACCGCCGTTTCACTGGCCAGCGCCCAGAACACCGGCAGCCCCAGCGCCGGGATCAGCCGGGCAATCGCCATGACCCAGATGTTCGGCGCCAGTGCCGCCACGGTATTGGCCAGACCGAACATGATCAGGATGGTGATGAACAGTTTGCGGCGCTCGAAGCGGGCGAAATATGCGGTCAAGAATGGGCCGAACATCGCCACGGTGAAAGCGAATAGAGTCACCAGCAGCCCGGCCTGCGGGATGGTGACGGCCAGGTCGCGAGCAATCGCCGGCAGCAGGCCGACGATGACGAACTCCGTGGTCAGCACCGTGAACCCGGCGGCAGACAACAGAAGGATGGGCAACAGCATGAGGAACTCCAGCAAAACGACGACACCAGCGCTGACCCGAGGGCCCGCCGGCAGAACTTGAAAATAAGGATGCGCAATCTTAACAGAGTGTTTCCCGAGTGACTTGCACAAACCTGTCTAAGTTGCAGAGGGATCCGGTGGCAGATCGTCACAGGTCTGAAGGATCCGGACGACGCTGTGATAAAGTCCGCGCCCTGCAAAACGTACACCCTGTTCAGCCACCCGTTTAACGGTGTGACTGTCGCGTCAGTCCTTTCGGTTCGTGTCTGTGGCCTGCCCCCGATTCATCGCCCGGATCACGCAACCTTGCACCCTATAAAAAAACCAGAGATGCCGTTATGACCGCTTCATCCCCTTCTCTATTGCAACGTCTTAAAAGCCTCAGCCTGGTCACGCAGATCCTGATCGGCCTGATTGCCGGCATCGCCCTCGCGCTGTTCGCGCCGGAGGCGGCCAAAGGCACGGCCTTCATCGGCAAGGTGTTCGTCTCGGCCCTGAAAGCCGTGGCACCGATCCTGGTGTTCGTGCTGGTCATGGCGTCGATTGCCAACCACAAGCACGGCCAGGAAACCCACATCCGGCCGATCCTGTTCCTGTATCTGCTGGGCACCTTCGCCGCTGCCGTGGTCGCGGTGATTGCCAGCATGATGTTCCCGTCGCATCTGGTGCTGTCCACCGACAACATCGCGGTAAGCGCCCCGGGCGGCATCAGTGAAGTGCTGCAAAGCCTGTTGCTGAGCGTGGTCGACAACCCGGTGAGCGCACTGATGAATGCCAACTTCATCGGCATTCTGGCCTGGGCCATCGGCATGGGCGTGGCGATCCGGCACGCCGGCGACACCACCCGCGAAGTGGTCAGCGACCTGTCCAACGGCGTGACCCTGATCGTGCGCGTGGTGATTCGCTTCGCGCCGCTGGGGATTTTCGGTCTGGTGGCCTCGACCCTGGCCACCTCCGGTTTCGGCGCGCTGGTCGGTTACGCGCACCTGCTGGCGGTTTTGCTGGGTTGCATGCTGTTCGTCGCGCTGGTGATGAACCCGTTGATCGTGTTCTGGAAGCTGCGTCGCAACCCGTACCCGCTGACGCTCCAGTGCCTGCGTGAAAGCGGTATCACCGCGTTCTTCACCCGCAGCTCGGCGGCGAACATTCCGGTCAACCTGGAATTGAGCAAGCGCCTGGGCCTGCATGAAGACACCTACTCGGTATCGATTCCGCTCGGCGCCACCATCAACATGGCCGGTGCGTCGATCACCATCACCGTGCTGACCCTCGCGGCCGTGCACACCCTGGGCATTGCCGTGGACATCCCGACTGCGATCCTGCTCAGCGTCGTCGCCGCGATCTGCGCCTGCGGTGCGTCGGGCGTGGCCGGTGGCTCGCTGCTGCTGATTCCGCTGGCGTGCAGCCTGTTCGGCATCCCGAGCGAAATCGCCATGCAGGTGGTGGCAGTCGGTTTCATCATCGGCGTGCTGCAGGATTCGGCCGAGACGGCGCTGAATTCCTCCACCGACGTGCTGTTCACCGCCGCCGCGTGCCTGGGCGAAGGGCAAAAAAACCAGCGTCCGGCGTAAAAAACCGGCGCAACAAAAAGCCCGCCAAGGCGCAAACCTTGGCGGGCTTTTTGTTGCGGAACGTTTAGAACGCGCCCATGTAATCGCGCTTGCCCACTTCCACACCGTTATGACGCAGCAGTGCGTAGGTGGTGGTGACGTGGAAGAAGAACTGCGGCAGGCCGTAGCTCAGCAGGTAAGCCTGACCACTGAAGCGCTTCTCTTTCGGAGTGCCCGGACGAGTCACGATCTCGATGCCTTCCTTGCCATTGATCTGCTCTGGCTTGATCTCGCCGATGAAGGCCAGAACCTTGGCGATCAGCGCTTGCAGCTCGGCGAAGGTGGTTTCGGTGTCGTCATATTTCGGAATTTCGATTTCGGCCAGACGCGAGGACACGCCTTTGGCGAAGTCCACGGCGATCTGCACCTGACGCACCAGCGGGAACATGTCCGGGTACAGACGCGCTTGCAGGAAGGCGTTCGGGTCGATGTTTTTCTCGGTGGCGTGGGCTTCAGCTTTTTTCAGCACATCGCTCACGGCGTTGAGCATTTGTTGGAAAACCGGGACGGATGCGGCGTACAGGGAAATGGTCATGGCAGTCTCACGTGGTGGCTGGGTGAATCGTGGGGGCGATTATAGCCATGCTCGCATGGCGGCGCGGCTTGTCTTTTATCCAGCAAGGATTAGGCTAGGCGCCTTCGACTGCAGAGGGAACGCGCGATGACCACAGAATTTGAAACCAGCTCCGACGAACCACGGCTCAACGCCACGGAAATCCGCATTCTGGGCTCGTTGATCGAGAAACAGGCCACCAGCCCGGAAACCTACCCGTTGACCCTCAACGCGCTGGTGCTGGCCTGCAACCAGAAAACCAGCCGGGAACCGGTGATGAACCTGACCCAGGGCCAGGTCGGCCAGAGCCTGCGCGCCCTCGAAAGCCGCGGGTTCGCCAAACTGGTGATGGGCAGTCGCGCCGACCGCTGGGAGCACAAGGTCGACAAGACGCTGGAGCTGGTGCCGGCGCAATTGATCCTGACCGGCTTGATGTTCCTGCGCGGCCCGCAGACCGTCAACGAACTGCTGACCCGCAGCGGTCGCATGCATGAGTTCGAAGATGCCGAGCAAGTGGTGCATCAGCTGGAACGCCTGATCGCACGGGAACTGGCGGTGTTGATTCCGCGTCAGGCCGGCCAGCGCGAAGATCGCTACACCCACGCGCTGGGCGATCCGGCGGACATCGAGGCGATTATCGCGGCGCGGCAGAACCCGAGTGATCGCGGGGCTGCCAGCGGCGTGTCAGTGGAGCGCATCGAAGAGCTGGAAGCGCGGATTGCTGCGCTGGAAGAGCGTCTGGCCCGCCTCGAAGAATAAGCGCACCGGGGCGGCGTTATTCGCCGTCCCAGTAATCCACGCCGTCCGCTTGCCGCGCTACCGCGACAAATCCCGAGGCATTGCCTTCGGCATCGATGCTGAAGTTGTCCATCACCGCGTATTTGTTCGAGTCCGGGTACTCGCAGATTTCCGGTTGCTGCTGGGTGCTGACTGCCAGATAGCGCAGCTCCGCAGCACTGGTGTTGATGATCTGATGCGCCGCTTCCGGGCCGCCCGGTGGGCAGGCAATAACGTCGCCGGCGCGGATCGGGAAACGTTCGGCGCCCAAGCGCACCTCCCCTTCCCCGGCCACCACGTAGAACATTTCCTCATTGACCCGATGACTGTGAAACGGACTGCCGCGCATGCCCGGCGGCAGCGCATAAAGTCGATAACCCAGCTTCTGTGCACCCAGTTGCTGGCCGACCCGGGCCAGACGCTGGTGATAGCGCCCGGCGGTTTCGCCTTCGGGAGACAGGGCTTCGGGGAGTGGTTCGAGTTCGACGTCATTCAGGTTGAGAATGGGCGGATGCATGCAAACCTCGGTTTTTTGTGATGGGCAAGTCTGTGCTTGCTGATCCGGCAGTATAGGCAAACTGTTCGGATCAAAAACCATGTCGCGGCCTTCGCGAGCAAGCTCGCTCCCACATTGAAATGCATTTCCACTGTGGGAGCGAGCTTGCTCGCGAAAAAGACCGATCAGGCACCGCCTCTCCAAGCCTTTTAGCTACGGGCAAACGCCACCGCTGCATCGAACTGCTCAACCGTCGGCCGCACGCCGGTGTACAGCACGAACTGCTCCAGCGCCTGGATCGCGATCACTTCCAGCCCGGTGATCACCTTTTTACCTTCTGCTCGGCCGCGCACAATCAGCGGGGTTTCCGAGGGGATCGCCACCACATCGAAAACGGTGTCGGCAGACTTGATCACATCCACCTCAAAAGAAAGCTGACCCGCTTCAGGGCCGCCGTCCATCCCGACCGGAGTCACGTTGATCAGCATCTGCGGACGCTCGCCGCCCAGTTCCGCCTGCCATCGATAGCCCAGGGAATCCGCCAGCGCACGGCCGGAGCGCTCGTTGCGAGCGATGATCAAACCGTTTTTGTAACCGCCATCGCGCAAGGCACTGGCCACAGCCTTGGCCATGCCGCCGCTGCCGCGCAGGGCAAAAGTCGTGTCCTTCGGCACCGCGTGGGTTTCCAGCAACTGAGCGATGGCAATGTAATCGGTGTTGTAGGCCTTGAGATGGCCGTTGGTGTTGACGATGGTGTTGATCGACTGGATCGCCGCCGCCGAGGCATCCAGCTCATCGACCAGCGCAATGCTGGCTTCCTTGAACGGCATCGACACCCCGCAACCGCGAATCCCCAGCGCGCGGATCCCACCGACGGCACCCGGCAGATCCTGGCTGCTGAATGCCTTGTAGTAGAAATTCAGGCCCAGTTGTTCATACAAATGGTTATGAAAACGCAGACCGAAATTCCCGGGACGCCCAGACAGGGACATGCACAATTGGGTGTCTTTGTTGGGGTTCATCTGCATGGGAGGCTCCTTCGAATGCACTTTCGGATGGACGGGATTAGCCAGCCCATCGGGTTCTGAACGATCATGAGTCGGTCTGTTCCGGGCATCACAGCCGATGCCGGAAATCCGGTAAACAAACCGGTACAGACCTTACACAAAATTTACCTAGCGGCCGTGCTGTTTTTCAAAATGTTGCTGTCTTAGAAGTATCCCCGCGCCATCCCGAGCCTGTTGCAGGCCCGGACGCCGGGTCGAAGAACCGAGGAATTATCATGATTCGTAAACTCCCCATCGTGGCCTTGTTGATTGGTGCATTCGCGATCACGGGTCAGGCAGAAGCCCACGGCGGTGGCTGGCAGGGCCCGGCGGTATTTGGTGCGATCGTCGGCTCGGCCATCATCGGCTCGGCGCTCATCAACCAGGATCGGCCGGTGTACGTCCAACAGCCTGTTTACGCTCAACCGGCACCGGTCTACGTGCAGCAACCGCCGCCACCGGTCTACTACCAGCCGGCCCCGGTCTATGTGCAGCAACCGGTCTACGTCCAACCGGCCCCGGTCTATTACGGCCCGCCGCGCGGTTATTACGGCCGGCCACACTATTACGGTGGCCCGCGCTGGTAACCGGCAAACGAAGCCCCGCTTGATAGCGGGGCTTTTTATTGTCTGCGGGAAAGCCAACCGTCCGTCGGCCAAGGTCTGAAAAAATCTCGCCAAGGTCGCTATGGAGACAGTTCGAAACGTTAAAGTCGGCATGATGGACTCGACCGTCGGGGGCAAAACACAAACGGTCATCTATTTGTCATGACGGAACCGCACTCTGAATCCGTCCGCATACAACAGGTTGATAACAACAAGGACGACTTGAATGCCTACACAGAATCCGCACCGCATCGTCGGTTTATGCACCTCGAGCAAGGTCTACAACGCCCTGACCGAACTCAAGCACCTGGAAGGCCACCGCACCGCGAAGTTTCTCTCGCTGCTGGCGGAAAACCTGGTGCGCAAGGGGTTTCTCAACGAACACGAGATCGTGCACATGCTCGATCAAGTGGTGGATTGAGCCAGCCCTCACTGGCATCAATGACCACTATCGAAAGCGTTGATTGTCCCTGAAACGGACGAGTCCTTAAGGTAGCTCCATAGATTGATGGAGGTACTTCTCATGGCTCAGGTTCAAATCATGTCCGTAATCGGCAGCGCCGTTCCCGCTCAACTCCGAGAGCTGGGATTGCTCGCCTGCTGGTATCTGGTGCGCGACGGCGAACCGGTCAGTGGGCCGCTCACTTCGTTGCCCGCCGCCCAGGCACTGTCACAGCAGATCGGCAAGACCCCCTTCAATGCCTAAGGGAGTTGCACCTTCGGCCTGGTTTCGACGAACAGCGCCCAGCTCGACATGAACAACGCCGCGATCAGCGGCCCGATCACAAAACCGTTCAGACCGAACACCGCCATGCCACCCAGGGTCGATATCAGGATCATGTAGTCCGGCATCCTGGTGTCCTTGCCCACCAGGATCGGTCGCAGCAAGTTATCGACCAGCCCGATCACAAACACCCCGAACAACCCCAGCACCACGCCTTGCCAGATCATGGAGCTGAGCAGGAAGTACACCGCTACCGGCGCCCAGACGATCCCCGCACCCACCGCCGGCAACAGCGACAGAAACGCCATCAGCACCGCCCAGAGCAACGCGCTGGGAATGTCGAGAAACCAGAATATCGCCCCGCCCAATGCACCTTGCGTGATCGCGACCACCAAATTGCCCTTTACCGTCGCGCGCACCACCCGGTTGAATTTCAGCTGTAGACGACGCTTGTGATGCTCCTCCAGCGGCACCGCCGTGCGCACTTTACGCGCCAGCTCGGGGCCGTCGCGCAAGAAGAAAAACAGCAGGTACAGCATGATGAAAAAACTCACCACAAATTCAAACGTACCCTGGCCGAAACTGAAAGCCTGCGTTGCCAATACCTGACTGCCCTGCATCGCAGCCTTGACGAT
Source organism: Pseudomonas koreensis (assembly GCF_025447595.1). Classification (GTDB taxonomy): domain Bacteria; phylum Pseudomonadota; class Gammaproteobacteria; order Pseudomonadales; family Pseudomonadaceae; genus Aquipseudomonas; species Aquipseudomonas koreensis_H. The sequence goes on from NZ_JAOEJU010000015.1 coordinate 78,263, forward strand.
TTTCTCGCGCAAGGCATCGAGTTCGCCCACACCGAAACGATCGAGCAAGTGCTGAAAATAAGGCGGGAGGCTGTGTTTGAACTGGTTCAGATACGCGGCGATATCGAGTTTGCCGCTTTCGATGTTGTTGTAGACCGTTGCACCTTCCTGCACCAGCAACACGCTAATGACGATCACCGGCAAAATCGCGATGACCAGACAGACGCTCAACGTGCACAAAGAGGTCAGGTTGCGTTGCCAGCCGAACTTCAGCTGCAACCGGCGTTGCATCGGTGCAAACAGAATGCCGAGAATAACTGCCCAGAACACCGCGCCGTAGAACGGCAGCAGGATCCAGATAAAGGCCACCGTCACCAGAAACAGCAGCACGGTGAGGGATTTGAACTGCAGACTCTTTTGGTTCATGTCCGATCCAGGTCAGTCGGGCGCCACCCGCGCCCGTCTCGTTTAGTCAGCTTGCGCCCGCGCGAGTGCCCTGTTTCTTCATGGAGCATAGATCCAGATCAATAAACCCTCGGCGCAACTGCTCTACCCTGCCGCGCTTTTGCGACCGACGCCGCCATGACGACCTCCTTCACCCCCGAACTGCTCGCCCCCGCCGGCACCCTGAAAAACATGCGTTACGCCTTCGCCTACGGGGCCGATGCGGTGTATGCCGGCCAGCCGCGCTACAGCCTGCGGGTGCGCAACAACGAGTTCGATCACGCCAACCTGGCGCTCGGAATTCGTGAAGCCCAGGCCCAGGGCAAGCGCTTCTACGTGGTGGTCAACATTGCGCCGCACAACGCCAAGCTCAAGACCTTCCTCAAGGACCTGGCACCAGTGATCGAAATGGCGCCGGACGCACTGATCATGTCCGACCCCGGCCTGATCATGCTGGTGCGCCGCCACTTCCCGCAGATGCCGATTCACTTGTCGGTGCAGGCCAACACGGTGAACTGGGCAAGCGTCGAATTCTGGCAGCAACAAGGGCTGAGCCGGATAATCCTGTCCCGTGAACTGTCGCTGGAAGAGATCGGCGAAATCCGCGAGCAAGTGCCGGGCATGGAACTGGAAGTGTTCGTTCACGGCGCACTGTGCATGGCCTATTCCGGTCGCTGTCTGCTCTCCGGTTACATGAACAAACGCGACGCCAATCAGGGCACCTGCACCAACGCCTGCCGCTGGAAATACTCGGCGCAGGAAGCCAGCGAAAACCAGCTCGGCGAAATCGTGCAGACCTTTGAGCCGCAACCGACCCTCGGTCTTGGTGCACCGACCGATCAGGTGTTCCTGCTGCAGGAAGCCAACCGTCCCGGCGAGCTGATGCCGGCATTCGAAGACGAGCACGGCACCTACATCATGAACGCCAAGGACCTGCGCGCGGTGCAGCACGTCGAGCGTCTGACCCGCATGGGCGTTCATTCACTGAAGATTGAAGGCCGGACCAAATCGCACTTCTATTGCGCGCGCACCACCCAGGTCTATCGCCGTGCCATTGACGACGCGGTGGCCGGCCGCGAATTCGACCGCAGCCTGATGACCGATCTGGAATCCCTCGCCCAGCGCGGCTACACCGAAGGCTTCCTGCGCCGCCATGTGCATGACGAATACCAGAACTATCAGAACGGCAGCTCGGTGTCGGAGCGTCAGCAGTTTGTGGGCGAACTGACCGGCGAACGTCGGGATCGGTTGGCCGAGGTGAAAGTGAAGAACCGCTTTGCGCTGGGCGATCACCTGGAACTGATGACGCCCAAGGGCAATTTCCATTTTGATCTGCATGAATTGCAGAACCTGAAAGGCGAAGCCATCGACGTGGCGCCGGGGGACGGGCACACGGTTTACTTACCGATTCCGGATGCGGTGGATCTGCGCTTCGGGTTGTTGATGCGCGACTTGAGCGGCGCCTGATCCGACTCAGACAAACTCCTCGCGCAACATCGCCACAAACGCCTCACGCGCCGGGTGCACCCCGGCGTTTTCATGCCAGTAGAACAAGTTGTCGATGGCCGTCAGCTCCGGGAATTCGTAACCCGCACACCCCGCGCCTTTGGCGTATTGCTCGAATACGCCTTTGGGCACCAGCGCCACACCAGCGCCGGCACTCACGCAACCGACAATCGCCCCATAACTGGCCAGGCTGACAATCGGTAGTGCCAGCCCCTGACGCAACAACCAGTGCTCCAGCGCAGCGCGATACGGACAGCCCTGCGGCCACATGAACACGGTTTTGTCCTGCAAATCGTCGAGGTTGCGCACCGGCCCGAACGAGGTCGATGCAATCAGCAGCAATTCTTCGCGATACATCGGCGTGCGCTTGAGCTGCGAGCGCTCGACGTCCACCGCAACGATCGCGCCGTCGAGTCGATGGCTGACGGTATCGTCCAGCAATTGCCCCCAGGTGCCGGTGGTCAATTCGAGCGCCACGTTCGGGTAGCGCTTGTGAAATTTCGCCAGCAGGCGCGGCAGTCGCCCGGTCGCCGAAGATTCAATGGCGCCGATGCGCAGCGGCCCGGACGGCTCGGCGGCAGGATCGACCGCGCGTTTGGCTTCAGCTGTCAGCGCCAGAATCTTCTCCGCGTAAGCCAGAAAGGTCTGCCCCGCCGGACTGATCCGCAGCCCGCGCCCTTCGCGCAGAAACAGCGCCACACCCAGTTCCGCTTCCAGGGATTTGATCCGCGCCGTGATGTTCGACGGCACGCAAAACAGCTTTTCAGCGGCTTTGGCGATGCTACCGACCTCGGCCACGGTCTTGAACATGCGGATCTGCGCCAGCTCCATAATCATCACTCTGAGTGAACGGTTCGCGCAGTATAAGTCAGTTGTGGCGAATGATTGGCCGCCCGGATACTCGGCACATCAATCACAGAGTGCCTCGCTCATGCCTTCCACTTCGCCTTTGAAAATCCTGTTGGCCATGGCTTTCGTGGTCGGCTGCTGGGCCTATTCGCCGACCGGTATCCACATCGGCCTGCAAGCCTACGACCCTGGTCATCTGGCCTTGCTGCGATTTCTGCTGGCGTCGCTGTTCATGGCAGTGATTGCAGGCTTCAAGGGTATTGATCTGCCGCGCCTGCAGGATTTGCCGCTGTTGCTTGCCTTGGGCTTCTTTGCCGTCAGCCTGCATCACGTCGTGCTGAACATCGGCCAACAAAGTGTCAGCGCCGGCGCGTCGAGTGTGCTGGCGCAATCGACACCGCTGTTCAGCACGTTGCTGGCGCGGTTTCTGTTCAAGGATCGGGTCAGCCTCTGGCGCTGGGGTTGTGTGCTGCTGGGATTCGTTGGCGTGGTGATCGTGGTCAGCGGCGATCGCGGCCTCGGCAGCATCGACGCCCACGGTTTGCTGATTCTGCTGGCCGCCGTTTCGTGGAGCGTTTACTTCGCTCTGCAAAAACACCACGCCCGGCGCTACGACGGACTGACGCTGGTGTGCTACACGGTGTGGTCCGGCACGCTGTTGCTGTTGATCTACTTGCCGGGACTGGCCGACAGCGTGGCCAGTGCGCCGCTGCGGGTGCAATGGGCGGTGCTGGGTCTGGGTGTGTTCCCCAGCGCACTCGCCTATCTGGCATGGGCGTTCGTGCTCAAGCACGTGGACCTGAGCCGGGCGACGATGACGCTGTACCTGATTCCGCCGACTGCGATGGGGATTGCTTCGGTGGGATTGGGTGAACGACCGACGCTGATGGTGCTGGTTGGATCGGCAGTGGTGTTGATCAGCGTGCTGGCGTTGAATCTGGAACGGCCGGCGATGGTGCGGGCCATTGAGACTTGAGTCGCGGCGGCGTTACGCGCCGCCTGCTGAAAAGCGGTCACGACTGTTGGTCAGGTGCAGCCACATCGCCGCACGCGCCGCGTCCGGGTCCTGACGCTTGATCGCGTTGAGGATCGCCTCATGCTCAAGATTCGCCAGTTGCCCGAGCTTGCTCAAATCCACCGCCCCGCGTTCGGCAGCATTGACCCGGGTGCGCGGAATCATCGCGCTGCCCAGGTGCTGCATGATTTCGGTGAAGCAGACATTGCCGGTGGCTTCGGCAATCAACAGGTGGAAGCGCCGGTCGGCTTCGACGCAACTGTCGTTGTTGGCCAATAGACGCTGATAGTCGTCCAGCGCCTGACGCATCTGCGCCAACTGTTGCTCGGTACGGCGCTGCGCCGCCAGTGCAGCCGCTTGAGTCTCCAGGCCCATGCGCAATTCGAGAATGCTGCGCACGCCCAGCGCGGTGTCGACATTCAGTCGCAATCCCTGCTCCGGCGCGCGCTCTATCACGAAGGTGCCGATGCCGTGCCGCGTCTCCACCAGCCCTGACGCCTGCAATTTGGAAATCGCCTCGCGCACCACGGTTCGGCTGACCCCGTGCTCCTGAACGATCGAGTTTTCCGAGGGCAACTTGTCACCGGGCAACATCTGGCCGAGCAGGATGCTCTGGGTGAGTTTTTCCACCAGGTCATGGGCCAGGTTGTGCGCGCGTTTGCGGGCGGGAGCGTCGAGGTCTTCTTGCATGGTCGGTTCCGGTGATCGGGGCAAGCCGATCGTAGCACTGGCGGCGATGACTTGTATGAGCTCCTATGAATTCTGAAACCTAACTTGTATGACAACACTCGATTTTAGGTAGAAAATCTTCCACTGCGCCGAACAATCGCCCCACGATCACTGACATGGAATGCTCTGCCATATCTGATAAAACGCTTACAGAAGCCAACAAACACGGCACTTAAAATCTTAAAAAGCATAAAAAACGCCTCCCGTAGTCAAATTTGATTGAGCACTCCCGCTTGTAGGACAAAAAAATCTAGTTGTATGATGTCTATCAACAACGCAACACCAGACACACCCCGCATAAAAATAACGAGTGGGAGAAAACCAAGTGAAATCATCCATTGCCGGGATGAACGAGGGCGCCGATTCCGTGCTGTCCTCCGCCATTGCCAAAGTCAAACGCCACGTCCTGCCGCTGTTCGTCATCATGTTCATCGTCAATTACATTGACCGGGTGAACATCGGCTTCGTCCGCACCCACATGGAACACGACCTCGGCATCGGTGCCGCGGCCTACGGTTTCGGTGCCGGACTGTTCTTCATCGGTTACGCGCTGTTCGAAGTCCCTTCCAACATGTTGCTGCAAAAGGTCGGCGCGCGAATCTGGCTGACCCGCATCATGCTCACCTGGGGTCTGGTAGCCGCCGGCATGGCGTTCATCCAGAACGAAACCCACTTTTACATCCTGCGATTTCTGCTCGGCGTGGCCGAGGCCGGGTTCTTTCCCGGGGTGATCTACTACTTCACTCGTTGGTTGCCGGGAGCCGAGCGCGGCAAGGCGATTGCGATCTTCCTCAGCGGTTCGGCCGTGGCCTCGCTGATTTCCGGCCCGTTGTCCGGCCTGCTGTTGCAGATCGAAGGTCTGGGCATGCACGGCTGGCAGTGGATGTATTTCATTGAGGGAATGTTCTCGGTTGGCCTGTGCGTATTTGTGTGGTTCTGGCTCGACGCCAAGCCCCACGATGCGAAATGGCTGACCCGCGCCGAGCAGGACGCGCTGGTCAAGGCCATCGACGATGAACAGAAAGCCCGCGAAGCCGCGACCCCGATCCGGCCGTCGCTGGGCAAACTGCTCAAGGATCGCCAGATCATCCTGTTCTGCCTGATCTACTTCTTCATTCAATTGACCATCTACGCGGCGACGTTCTGGCTGCCGAGCATCATCAAGAAAATGGGCGAGATGAGCGACTTCCAGGTCGGCCTCTTCAACTCGATTCCGTGGCTGCTGTCGATCATCGGCATGTACGCATTCGCCTCGTTCTCGGCGAAGTGGAAACACCAGCAGGCGTGGGTGGCCACTGCATTGCTGATCGCCGCTGCGGGGATGTTCATGTCCACCACCGGTGGGCCGATTTTTGCCTTCGTCGCGATCTGCTTTGCCGCACTGGGTTTCAAATCCGCGTCGTCGCTGTTCTGGCCGATTCCGCAGGCCTACCTCGATGCACGGATCGCCGCTGCCGTCATCGCGCTGATCAACTCGGTGGGCAACCTCGGCGGCTTCGTCGCCCCCACCACCTTCGGCCTGCTGGAACAACACACCGGTTCGATCCAGGGCGGCCTCTATGGTCTGGCCGCGACCTCGATCATCGCCGCGATCATCGTGTTCGCCGCCCGCATGACACCCAAATCCGCACCTGACGTCGCCGTGGCCGATGCCGCGCCGAAACACGCCTGAATCTGTTTGAAAGGACAACGCCAAATGACCGCACACGACATCGCCAAAGCCCCGATCATCACCGAGATGCAAGTCATCCCGGTGGCCGGCCACGACGGCATGCTGCTCAACCTGAGCGGCGCCCACGGGCCGTTTTTCACCCGCAACATCGTCATCCTCAAGGACAACGCCGGCCACACCGGCGTCGGTGAAGTGCCCGGCGGCGACCGCATCCGCCAGACGCTCGAAGACGCCCGCAGCCTGGTGGTCGGCAGCCCGATCGGCACGTATCAGAAGATCCTCAACCAGGTGCGCCAGACCTTCGCTGACCGCGATGCCGGCGGCCGTGGCCTGCAAACCTTCGACCTGCGCATCACCATCCACGCGGTCACCGGCCTGGAAGCAGCCCTGCTCGACCTGCTCGGCCAGCATCTCGACGTGCCGGTGGCCGCATTGCTCGGTGAAGGTCAGCAGCGCGATGAAGTGAATATGCTCGGTTATCTGTTCTACGTGGGCGATCGCCGGGAGACCGACCTCGCCTACCGCAGCGAACCGGATGCCGACAACGACTGGTTCCGCGTGCGTCACGAGACAGCCATGACCGCCGACGCCGTGGTGCGTCTCGCCGAGGCTGCCCATGCGCGTTACGGCTTCAAGGACTTCAAGCTCAAGGGCGGCGTGCTCAGCGGCGATGCCGAAATCGAAGCGGTGACCGCACTGGCGGAACGCTTCCCTGACGCCCGCATCACCCTCGATCCGAACGGCGCGTGGTCATTGAAAGAAGCGATCCGTCTGTGCCGCGACCAGCATCATGTGCTGGCCTACGCTGAAGACCCGTGCGGTGCGGAAAACGGTTATTCGGGACGTGAAGTGATGGCCGAATTCCGCCGCGCCACCGGGCTGAAAACCGCCACCAACATGATCGCCACCGACTGGCGCGAAATGGGCCACGCGATTCAGTTGCAGTCGGTGGACATCCCGTTGGCCGACCCGCATTTCTGGACCATGCAGGGTTCGGTGCGGGTGGCGCAGATGTGTCATGAATGGGGCCTGACCTGGGGCTCGCACTCCAACAACCACTTCGACATTTCCCTGGCGATGTTCACCCACGTCGCGGCCGCCGCGCCGGGCGACATCACCGCCATCGACACCCACTGGATCTGGCAGGACGGCCAGCGCCTGACCAAGGCGCCGCTGCAAATCGTCGACGGCTGCGTGCAGGTGCCGAAGAAACCGGGGCTGGGTGTGGAACTGGACATGGACCAGGTGGCCAAAGCCCACGAACTCTATAAAGGCATGGGTCTCGGCGCGCGGGATGACAGCGTGGCAATGCAGTTTCTGATTCCGGGCTGGACGTTCGATAACAAGCGTCCTTGCCTGGTGCGCTGACCCGGATTCAACGCAATTTCCTGTGGGAGCGAGCTTGCTCGCGATGGCGGAGTGTCAGTCGATAATTTTTTCGAATTTGAGGCCGTCTTCGCGAGCAAGCTCGCTCCCACAAGGACTTTCACTAGCCTGAAATTTCCAGCAACCAGTGTTTGAACGCCGCCATCGCCGACGTCTCCGGCCGTGACTGCAACCGCGTCAGCCAATAGCTGCCGGTGGTGATTTCGATGGCAAAGGGTTGGCGGATCAGGTCCGCCGCCAGTTGCCGGGCAAACATCAATGGCGGCGCCAACGCCACCCCGCCGCCCTGCAACGCCGCCTCCATCATCGCCAGCGACGAGTCGAACACGATGCTCTGGGGCGGCGCGGCATGGGTCGCCAGCCCCGCCGCATGAAACCATTCCGGCCACTCATCGGTGCGATAGGAACGCAACAAACGCTGCTGCAAAAGATCCCCCGGCTTATGCAATTGCCGGGCGATTTCCGGCACGCAAAGCACCGACAACGGCGCCTCCAGCAAACGGGTCGCCTCGATGCCGTGCCACGCCCCGGCGCCAAACCGGATCGCGTAATCCAGCCCTTCGGCGGCGACGTCCACCCGATTGTTGTTGGTCGACAGCCGCAAATCTATGAGCGGATGTTTCGCCTGAAAGTCCGCCAGCCTCGGCAACAACCAGCCCACGGCGAAGGTGCCCACCGCGCCGACCGTGAGCATTTCCCGATATTGCCCGCCCGCCAGACGCTCGAGCATCTGCGCGATATGATCGAACGAGGTGGTCAGCACCGGCAGCAGGGTTTCGCCCTCGCCGGTCAGCATCAGCCCACGGGGCAAGCGTTTGAACAGGATCACGCCGAGTTGCGCCTCGAGGCTTTTGACCTGATGGCTGACGGCCGCCTGGGTCACGCACAACTCCACGGCCGCACGGGTGAAGCTCAGGTGGCGCGCAGAAGCTTCAAAGGCGCGCAATGCATTCAAGGGCAATTGAGGTCGAATCATGCCAGGTCCCAAATTTTTCTAATGGCTCGTCCGAGTTTTCATCGTTTGTCGAATACCGTCGGAGTGCCTAGATTTGCGGCGCTGATCAGCAACCCGATGAAAAAACGCTCGCAGTGTAGCGGGATAACACCATCAACACTCATGGAGAGTGGTTCAAGCATGTCTTCGATCAACCTGAACAAACTCACGTCCTTCAGCGCTTTCGGACTTTTCTTCAGCGCCGCCACCTGCCTGGCCGCCCCGCAAACCGACGATCAGTTGCAGGCGCTGGTCAAGACCACCGTGACCCCGGTCATGCAGCAACAGGACATCGCGGGTCTGGCCGTGGCCGTGACAGTCGATGGCAAGACGCATTATTTTAACTACGGTGTCGCCGACAAGAGCACCGGGCAAGCGGTGAGCGAAAACACCCTGTTCGAAATCGGCTCGGTGAGCAAAACCTTCACCGCGACCCTCGCCGCCTACGCCCAGGCCAGCGACAAACTGGAATTCTCCGACAAGGCCAGCCAGCACTGGCCCGAACTCAAAGGCAGCGCTTTTGACCACATCAGTCTGCTGCAACTGGGCACCTACAGCGCCGGTGGCCTGCCGCTGCAATTCCCGGATACCGCGGATTCTTCCGACAAGATGCTCGGCTATTACCAACGGTGGAAACCGACTTATCCGGCCGGCAGCCAGCGCCTGTACTCCAACCCGAGCATCGGCCTGTTCGGCTACCTTGCGGCGAAAAGCCTCGGCCAACCGTTCAATCAGGTCATGACTGAAACTCTGCTGCCGAAACTCGGGCTCAAGCACACCTTCCTGTCAGTGCCGGCCTCTGAAGAGAAGCTCTACGCCCAGGGCTACGACAAGAACAACAAACCGGTTCGCGTCAGCCCCGGCGCCCTCGACTCCGAAGCCTACGGCGTGAAAACCAGCGCCGCCGACCTGCTGCAATACGTCCAGACCAACCTCGACACCGCCAAACTCGAAACACCTCTGCAAAAAGCCATCGCCCTCACCCACACCGGTTACTACACCGTCGGCGACATGACCCAGGGCCTGGGCTGGGAACGCTACACCTACCCGATCAGCCTCGACCGCCTGCTGGACGGCAACTCGACGCCAATGGCCATGGAACCGCACAAGGTCAAATGGCTGAATCCGCCACAGCCTGAACCGGCGAACGTGCTGCTGAACAAGACTGGCTCCACCGCTGGCTACGGCGCGTATGTCGCGTTCGTGCCATCGAAGAAAGTCGGGATCGTGATTCTGGCGAACCGCAACTATCCAAATGGAGAACGGGTGAAGATTGCGCACAGGATTCTGGGTGAATTGACCCGGTAATCACGCCATAAAAAACGGGCGACCTTCTCAGGTCGCCCGTTTTTTCTTTTCTGATCACCCCTGAATCAGAACATCAATCATCCGGCATTTCCGGCGGCTTGGCCGGTTTGGTTGGCTTGGCCGGCTTAGTCCCTTTCGCGCCCTTGGCCGGCGCCGGTTCTGCAGCGGCCGGGGCAGTAACCACGGTGGAGGTGGTCTCTTTCTCGGCGGCCGGCAGCGCATCAATAGTGTCGAAGATTTTCTTCAAATCGACCGCCGCCGCTTCATCCCCCGAAGCCGTCAGTTTGGTCTCGCCATCCTTGCCCACCAGAAAGACCTTCGGATACGCCCCGGCGCCCAGCTTCAGCGAGCGCAGCAGCGCCATGGTTTGCTGCTGCTCCAGGCTTTTGCCATCGACCTGACCGCTCATGCTCAGGATGGTGTAAACCTTGATCTTGCGGTCGGCGATGCCTTGTTTGTTGGCCGGGTCGTCCAGCGCTTTTTTCAGGCTGACCCAATAAGAATCGACCGTACTGGAAGCGATCACGATCACCGGGCGGTTAATGCCCTTGTCGACGTCCAGAGGGGAATCGCCGTCGGCGGCGAACAGGGGGCCGGCAATCGCCAGCAAGAGTGTCAGGGTCAGTGACCTGATGAGCATGCGCATCTCCTTTTGATATCCACGCTCTAATGATTGCGCATCGCGGCGATTGTTCCGGGGGGTGCCCGGCAAAAGTGTTTCGCCTTGCCCAAAGCTTAGGTCAGCACCGATTTTGCGCAACCGGTTGGGCGCGATCATGTCGCGCATTTGATTACCTTTTATGACCGCATTAGGGTGACAGCTCTGCCTATGAAATGGAGTTCAACGCGCATGCACATCGACTATCTCTGCCATCACCCGCAACTGATCGAGGAACTGGCCGAACTCAACTTCAAGGAATGGGGCCAGTACAGCCCTGAAGACACCCTCGCCAGCCGCACCGAACGTATGCGCGCTGCCTGCGGTAAAGGCGCGATCCCCAGCGTGGTGGTGGCGATCGAAGACGGAAAACTGCTCGGCGGTGCGCTGCTGATCGACAGCGACATGGACACGCGCCCGCAATTGACGCCGTGGCTGGCCGGGGTCTACGTGAAGGCCGAACAGCGTGGCCGCGGGATCGCCTCGCAACTGGTCAACCGCATCGTAGAGGAAGCTGCCGCACTGGGTGTGCCGCAGTTGTACCTGTACACCGATGCCGCGCAATCGCTGTATGCGCGGCTGGGTTGGGAGGTGCTGGAGGAAACGGAATACGACGGTTTGCCGGTAACCGTGATGAAGCGGGCGCTCGATCAGAACGCCAGCTTGTAACCGATCAACACCAGCATCGTTGCCAGGCACGGGCGCAGCAGTTCATCGGAGACCCGACCGGTCAGGTGACTGCCGAGCCAGATGCCCGGCAACGAGCCGACCAGCAGAAAGCCCAGCACGCCCCAGTCCATGTTGCCCATGCTCGCGTGGCCGAGGCCGGCGACCAGGGTCAGTGGTACGGCGTGGGCGATTTCGGTGCCGACCAGACGGCGAGTCGGCAGCAGCGGGTAGAGGATGAACAGCGCGACGGTGCCGAGGGCGCCGGCGCCGATGGAGGTCAGGGCAACCATGGTGCCGAGGATCAGACCGGTGATCACGGTCATGACATTCAGGCGCGCGCCGCTGGGGTTGTAGTTGCCGCCGGCCCGTTTGTGGGCGAACTCCAGCAGGCGTTTCTTGAACAGAATCGCCAGCGCCGTGGCGAACAGTACGAAGCCCAGCGCCTGCTTGATGATGGCGTTCATCGCGTCCGGCGCGGTGTGCAGGGTGCTGAGGAACCACAAGGTCATCGCCACCGCCGGAACACTGCCCAGGGTCAGCCAGCCAGTGATCGCCCAGTCGATGTTCTTGTTCTTCCTGTGGACCAGCACGCCGCTGGATTTGGTGATGGCCGCGTACAGCAAATCCGTGCCCACCGCCGTGGCCGGATTGATGCCGAACCACAGCAGGATCGGCGTCATCAACGAACCGCCGCCGACACCGGTCATGCCAACGATGAACCCCACGACCAGCCCGGCAATCACCAGGCCGAAATTTGCCAATTCCATTAAGACGTCCAGACAAACCACAGGAAAAATCCGGCCCGCAGCATAACCAGTTTTCTTATAACGACCTATATCGATCGGATCTATCGTTATGCAATTTTAAGTGTCAGTGCTGTCGCCGGCCCGGTTTGAAACTGTGGGTGCTGTTGATCCAGACCGTGGCGAGTGCGATCAGCGACAGGATCAGCAACGCCCACGGAAACGACATCGCCCCTGCCCGGCCCAGCAGCAAGCCGCCAAACAATCCGCCGCCGGCAATCGCCACGTTCCATGAAGTGGTGAGCATCGCCTGCACCACATCCACGTGTTCCCCGGCGGAGTCCGCTGCGGCGGTGAGCAGCAACGTCGCCGAGCCGCCGAACGACAGGCCCCACACCGCCATGCACGCATAAATCAGCCAAGGCGACGGCGCGACCAGTGCCAGCACCAGTGCGGTCACGGCAAACACTGCGAGACTGATCAGCGCCAGCCCGCGCAGCCAGCGATCCACCAACAGACCGATGATCCAGATCCCCAGCAACGAAAAAAGACCGAAGACCAGTAACACCAGATCGACCCGCTCGCCAAGACCGGCCTGCGTCAGAAACGGCGCGATGTAGGTGTAGAGAATGTTGTGGCCGAGCATCCACGTCAGCACCACAAACAGCACGGGGCGCACGCCGGGCAGACGCAGCGACTGCATCAACGGCAACCGTTCGGCGTGGGCCTGGCCCGGACGATCCGGCACCGCGATAACGATCCACGCCGCCAGTACCAGCGCCAGTGCCGACATGATCCCGAACGAGGCGCGCCAGCCGATCACATTGCCCAGCCAGGTACCGGCCGGCGTGCCCAGCGACAGCGCCACCGGAGTGCCGAGCATGGCAATCGCCAGCGCCCGGCCCTGCTGATGCACCGGCACGATCCCGCGCGCGTAACCGGCCATGATCCCCCACGAAAGCCCCGCTGCCATTCCGGCCAGAAACCGCGACGTCAGGGTCAGTCCGTAATGACTGGAGAACGTGGTGATGGTGTTGAACAGCAGAAACCCGCCGACCGTCATCAACAACACCCGCTTGCGCCCCCAGCCTCGGGTGGCGACCGTCAGCGGAATCGCCGCGACAATCGAGCCCAGCGCATACAGCGTCACCAGTTGCCCGGCCAATACTTCGCTGACGTTCAGGCCGGTGCCGATCTGCGGCAACAAACCGGCCGGCAGGGTCTCGGTGAGGATGGCAATGAAGCCGGTCATGGCAAACGCCAGCAGCGCAGCGTAAGGCAGTTTTTCCGTGCGAGTGGCACGTTCCAGGCGGGTGTATTCGGCGCTTGCGGGGTCGGTCATGACGGGTGCAGCTCCCTTTGAGTCAAATCGGACGGCGGATTGTATACAAATCTCATCGTCCGCCACTCTAACCGACCTGGCTCACTGCACGGGCAAAAAATTCAAAAACAGCAGGCTCTGGGCGTAATTCAGGCCGATGCGCCGATAGCGCTCGTCGAGCATCTGGGTCAGCAGATCCAGACGCGCCACGACTTTGCCGAACTCCGTGGCGAAGCTCAGGTTGCTGCCCTCCTCGGAAATCTCGTTGGAAAACAGCAGCGGCTGGCCTTCCTTGTTCTGCCGCTGGGCGAGGATCCACGTGGCTTTCTCGATGTTGCGCGCGGCGTTGTTGACGAAGGTCGGGTTGATCGCATCGGTCATGTAGAACTCGGTGCGATTGCCGTGGGCGGTGACCAACATGCTGCCGATCGCATAGATAAACGCGCCGACCCGGTCGCCGAGGAATTCAGGGCTCATGGCATAGCTCAGCGCTGCAAGATCCTTCTTGCCGCCGAGGGTGGGCAACGGTTGCTGTTGTTCGATGGCTAGCCGCACCTGTTTGACGGCGGTTCTGATATCGAGGAAGCCGGATTTGCGTAGCTCGTCCGGGTTACGCAAATACAACTTGCCCATCAGTCGATAGAGGCTGTCGAGGTTGTCACGCATCGCCAGCGTGGCCATGCGATCGACGCTGGTCTGGAGAAACTCCTGAGGCCGGCCCTCGCGCATCTGAGTGATGAAATTGTCGCCGTCCTGATGGCTGCAACCGCCGAGCAACAGCGTCGACAGGCAGGCCAGCAGCAGGCATGGGCGATGAATGAATGCAGCGATGGGGTGCAAAACTCTCGGCATGAATTCTTTGACGGACACGTTCCTGTGCGGCGGAAGTCACCGCACCCTGGCCATGGATAGAGCCGGGGATTTCGCAAAAGTGCAGTGCCGGCGTGGATTCCCGACCTTCGGCGCACGCTGCCCAATGAATTTAGTCCGACTTTATTTTTGCATTAACCGTTTCATCCGCTATAAATCTTCACTCAAACATTAATTAGCATGACTATTTAGAGATTTTTAAAACAACAACAAAAAGGAAGGTCAACCATGCTTCAATCCCGACACTCACTTTGCGGCCTCGGACTGTCCCTGATGATCGCCACTCTCTCCGCCCAGGCCGCCGGCCTGTCCAGCGAGCACAAAGCCTTCGGCAAAACCAATGACGGCACGCCCGTCGAGCAATACATCCTGCGCAACAGCCACGGCATGCAGGCCACGGTCATCACCTACGGTGCGACCTTGCAGGCGCTGCACGTCCCGGACAAACACGGCAAGCTCGACGACATCGTCCTCGGCTTCGACGATGTGCAGGGTTACCAGAAAGGCACCGCGTACTTCGGCGCGACCATCGGCCGCTTCGGCAATCGCCTGGCCGATGGCGCCTTCGAGCTCGACGGCAAACGCTATCAAGTGCCGCAGAACGACAAGACCAACGCCTTGCACGGCGGCACTCAGGGCTTCGACAAAAAGGTCTGGAAAGCGAAGGAAACCAAGGACCAGGATTCGGTCGGCGTGACCCTGACGTATTTGTCGGCGGATGGCGAGATGGGTTTCCCCGGCAACCTCACCACCGAAGTGACCTACCGACTCACCGACTCCAACGAGCTGCGCATCGACTACAAGGCCAGCACCGACAAACCGACGGTGCTCAACCTGACCAACCACAGCTACTTCAACCTCGCCGGCGCCGGCAATGGCGACATCCTCAAGCAAGTCGCCACCCTTCACGCCAGCCATTACACCCCGGTCACCGCCAAGCTGATCCCGACCGGCGAACTGGCCCCCGTGGCCGGCGCACCAATGGACTTCACCAAACCCACCGCCATCGGCCAGCACATCAAGGCCGATCACCCGCAATTGAAATTCGCCGAAGAAAAACACGGCGGCTTCGATTTCAACTGGGCGCTGGACACCAAAGGGGACGCGAGCAAACTCGCCGCCGAAGTCAGCGACCCGCAATCCGGTCGCCACTTGCAACTGTTCACCAACGAACCGGGCGTGCAGTTCTACACCAGCAACTTCCTCGACGGCACGGTCAAGGGCAAGGGTGGCAAAGTCTATCCGCACTGGGGCGCGTTCACCCTGGAGACCCAGCACTACCCGGACTCGCCGAACCAGCCGAACTTCCCGAGCACTCGCCTCGATCCCGGCCAGACCTACACCCAGAGCGTGGTGTTGAAGTTTTCCGCGAAGTAGCGACCCTCGCCTCCTTTCTGGAACCGGACGGAACCCGTGGGCTATCCTGCTGCCCACTCAAGGTATCGACCGTTTCAGAAAGGAGGTTTGAATGCGTACCCTCGAATTGGCTGGCGTGCAGGTTCCGGTGATTGGCCAGGGCACCTGGCGCATGGGCGAAGACCGCTCGGCGCACAAGCGTGAAGTCGCAGCCCTGCGCAGCGGCATCGAATTGGGCATGCCCCTGATCGACACCGCCGAAATGTACGCCGAGGGCGGTGCCGAAACAGTGGTTGGCGAAGCCATTGCCGGCCTGCGCGATCAAGTATTCCTGGTCAGCAAGGTTTACCCGCACAACGCCAGCCGCAAAGGCATTCCCCAGGCTTGCGAGCGCAGTCTGCGCCGGCTCGACACCGATTACATCGACCTCTATCTGCTGCATTGGCGCGGCCAGTATCCGCTGGAAGAAACCGTCGAAGCCTTCGAGCGTCTGCGCGAGGACGGCAAGATCGGTCGCTGGGGCGTGTCGAACTTCGATGTCGACGATCTTGAGGAACTGTCGAATTCGGCCTGCGCGACCAATCAGGTGCTGTACAACCTGGAAGAGCGCGGCATCGAATTCGACCTGCTGCCGTGGTGCCAGCAACAGCGTATGCCGCTGATGGCGTACTGCCCGATCGGCCAGGGCGGCGCGATGCTTGCCGAGCCGGTGCTGAAACAGATTGCCGCTCGTCACGGCGTGACCCCGGCACAGGTTTCGCTGGCGTGGATTCTGCGTCAGGATGGGGTGATTGCGATTCCCAAGGCCGTGCGCCCGGAACACGTGCAGCTCAATGCACAAGCGGCGCAGCTGCAACTCGAAGCCGGGGATCTGGCGGCGCTGGACCAGGCGTTTCACGCGCCACAACGCAAGCAGCGGCTGGCCATGGTCTGAGCCACCGCCGACTGACAGAGGGCTTCGCCATGAGAAGCACTGATCAGGACGATCCATTCAACCTGCAACGCTTCGTGCTCGCCCAGGACCCGGTGTTCGAACGGGTCCAGCGCGAGCTCGGCGAGGGCCGCAAGCGCAGCCACTGGATGTGGTTCGTGTTCCCGCAGTTCGCCGGGCTCGGCGGCAGCGAGATGTCGCGGCGGTTCGCAATCAGCTCGGCCGGTGAGGCCAAGGCCTATCTGGCCCATGAGCTGCTCGGCGCCCGACTGCGCACGTGTACGCAGCTGGTGCTGAACGTACAGCAACGTTCGATTGCCGAGATTTTCGGCCATCCGGACGACCTGAAATTCCACTCATCGATGACCCTGTTCGCCCAGTTCGCTGACGACGACAGCCTCTGGCATCAGGCGCTGGAGCGTTACTTCCACGGCATTCAGGACGAATGGACCCTGCAGCTGCTGGATTCAAAACAGGCCCAGTTGCCCCCCGATCAGGGTTGAGAAATCGTCGTCGACAAACGGCAGAATCGCATCCGCCACCGGTTGCAGCTGGCGGGTGATGTAGTGGTCGTAGTCGATGGCCGCGCGGCGCACTTCCAGCGGCTCGGGCCCGGCCAGGGTGATGACGTAGCTGATCCAGCCGCCGCTTTGGTACTGGCGCGGGCGACCGTGCTGCGCGTTGTAATCGTCGGCCAGCCGTGCGGCGCGCACGTGGGGCGGCACGTTGCGTTCATAGTCGTCGAGGGTGCGGCGCAGACGCTTGCGGTAGACCAGTCGCTCGTCGAACTCGCCGGCCAGGGTCTTGCGCACGTACGCGCGCACATAATCCTGATACGGCTTGCGCTGGAAAATCCGCTCGTACAGTTCCTGCTGGAATTGCCGGGCCAGCAGCGACCAGTCGGTGCGCACGGTTTCCAGGCCTTTGTAGATCATTTCTTCGCTGCCGTCGGCGCGGGTCACCAGGCCTGCGTAGCGCTTTTTGCTGCCCTCTTCCGCGCCACGAATGGTCGGCATCAGGAAGCGTTTGTAGTGGGTTTCGAACTGCAATTCGAGGGCGCTTTCCAGCCCGAACTGCTCGCGCACATGCTCGCGCCACCAGTCGTTGACGTGCTGCACCAGCGCCCGGCCGATGGTCGCCGCTTCTTCCTGACCGTGGGGGCGACGCAGCCAGACGAACGTCGAGTCGGTGTCGCCATAAATCACCGCATGCCCCTGAGCCTCGATCAACTGCCGGGTGCGCAACATGATTTCGTGGCCGCGCAAGGTGATCGATGATGCCAGCCGCGTATCGAAAAACCGGCAACCGCTGGAACCGAGCACACCGTAAAAGGCGTTCATGATGATCTTCAACGCCTGGGACAAGGGCGCGTTGTGTTCGCGCTTGGCGGTCTCCCGGCCCTCGGCGACCCGGGCGACGATGGACGGCAGGCAATGCCGGGTGCGAGAGAAACGAGCGCCGCGAAAACCCGGCACCGAATCGCTGTCGTCAGGATGCTGCAAGCCTTCGATCAACCCCACCGGGTCAATCAGAAATGTGCGAATGATCGATGGATAAAGACTCTTGTAATCGAGCACCAGCACCGATTCGTACAACCCCGGTTGCGAGTCCATGACAAATCCGCCGGGACTGGCCTGCGGGGGATTGGTGCCAAGGTTCGGCGCCACAAAACCCTGACGGTGCATCAGCGGCATGTACAAATGAGTGAATGCCGCCACCGAGCCGCCGCTGCGATCCGCCGGCAGGCCGGTGACGCTGGCGCGCTCCAGCAAAAACTTCAGCAGCTCGGTCTTGGCGAAAATCCGCGTGACCAGCTCACAGTCCTTGAGGTTGTACTTGGCCAGTGCCGGTTTGTCCTCGGCGAACATTCGGTTGATCTCGTCCATGCGCTGGTAGGGGTTGTCGATCGACTTACCTTCGCCGAGCAACGTCTGGGCGACGTTCTCCAGACTGAACGAAGGAAAGCTCCAGGTCGCCGAACGCAGGGATTCGATGCCATCGATAATCAGCCTTCCTGCCGCTGCCGCGAAGTAATGATCGCGGCTGCCGTGTTCGCGCCACTGCATTTCCTCGCCGCCGCGCCCGAGCTTGAGCGGCACGCCGAGGCGTCGGGCGTGTTCGTGGAGGATGCGCAAATCGAACTGCACGAGGTTCCAGCCGATGATCGCGTCAGGGTCGTGGCGGGCGAACCAGTCGTTGAGCTTCTTCAAAATCAGGGTGCGCGATTCGCAGTACTCGAGGTCGAAATCGACGATGCTGTCATCACCGTTCGGCGCGCCAAGCATGTACACCTGGCGCTCGCCGCAGCCTTCCAAAGCGATGGAATACAACTCGCCCTGCTCGGTGGTTTCGATGTCCAGCGAGACCAGTCGCAGTTGCGGACGATAGTCGGGCGCAGGCTTGAGGTGAGCGTCGAGCAGCAAACCATCGGCATCAGACGTGCCGCTGAACCACACCGGCGCGGTGATGAAACGCTCCATCAGATAGCGCTCAGGCGGTCGCACATCGGCTTCGAAGACATCGACACTGTGACGGTTGAGCGCGGTTTCCAGGCGCATCAACTGACCGTGTTGCTGGCAATACAGGCCGAGCACCGGGCGATGCTCGAAATCCTGCAAAGCCAGGGGGCGCAGTTCGACGTTCTTTTCGTCCGCCAGCACCCGCTCGGCCTGCTCGCGCTGTGCCGCCGGGATGAACGCCACCGACGGCTGATGCGGCAGGCGCACGCGGCGCGGCCCGGCGTCGGTCGCCAGCCAGAACTCGACTTCGGTGCCGGCCGGGGTGTCGCGCCAATGCCGGGTCAGAACGAAGCCCTGCTGTAAATCCACCACTGCGACCTCAAGAATTGATTCAGACGGGCATTCTACGCGGCATTGCCGTAACCCGTGACAAAGCCCTCGCCATGAAAAACCCCGTCAAATGACGTTTTTTGCGTGTTATCTGCCGTTTTGCGGCCTTGCTCTGTGCGCCTGCGTCTACGATGCTTGGAGAACAACGACAACACCTGAGTAACCGCCATGAAAACCGTCGCCCAGCTGCTCAAGCTCAAAGATCAGAAAAATCAGGAAGTGCACCAGATCAAGCCCGATCACATGGTGCTCGAAGCGCTGATGAAAATGGCCGAGAAGAACGTCGGCGCCTTGCTCGTGGTGGAAGACGACAAAGTGGTGGGCATCATCAGCGAGCGCGATTACGCGCGCAAACTGGTGCTGCATGGGCGCTCCTCGGTGGGCACGCCGGTACGCGACATCATGGTGGCGAACGTGATCACGGTGGACACCCACCAGACGGTCGACACCTGCCTGGGCATCATGTCCGACAAACGCCTGCGTCACTTGCCCGTGGTGGAGAACGGCAAACTGATCGGCCTGCTGTCGATCGGCGACTTGGTCAAGGAAGCGATTGCCGAACAGGCCGAGCTGATCAAACAGCTGGAGCAGTACATTCGCGGGGAATAGTCCCAGACTTCACACGCCCCCCTGTGGGAGCGAGCTTGCTCGCGATAGCGGTGTATCAGGTAAAAAGTATCTGCCTGACAGACCGCCATCGCGAGCAAGCTCGCTCCCACAGTTTTTTGTTCAGGCAGGCCAATGCCGCGCAAAGACCGGCGCCAGCACCGGGTGTCGGTCGATGCGTTGCAGCCACGCATGGAAACCGGGGCGGGCCTGGCGCAGGTGTTCGCGGGCACCGGCCCAGCGCGTGACGACCGCTGCCAGCACATCCAGCGCCCCCGGCGTTTCATCGTCCAGATACAGCTCGGCGGAGAACTGGTCGGCAAACACCTCCCAAGTCCAGTGCAGTCGCTCCCGCGCACCCGCCATCAGATTCTGCCGCGAGGCCTCGTCCGGCATCACCAGCCAGCGCTCGGGGTAATCGATGACACCGATGGCCGCGTAACAATTGCTGACGATGTACACCAGCCCGCGAATCGCCTGATCCCGGTCAGCCCCCTTGGCAGGCAACAGACCGGATTGGGGGAAGCTCAGCCCCAGATGAATCAGGATCGCCGCACTTTCGGTGATTGCACTGCCGTCCGGTAGTTGCAGGGTCGGGATCTGTTTGAGCGGATTGAGCCGCGCCAGCTCCTGCGCCGCTTCCGCGCTGGCCTCGATATCGATGAAGCGGTAAGCCACCTGGCACAGCTCCAGCGCCGCCTCGATGGCCGCGGCCCCTGAATTGCGATGTCCGTAGAGCTGATACATATCCCCTCCTCCACTGCGAAAGGCATCCTGCCTGGCCCTATTTATAGCTGTTGTATCGAATTTGGCACGGATTGCGCATTCATCGGCAGCTTGCGAATCCCTGATCTCGCAAAACAGCGCTGGCGGTGCCCATCCCGCACCAAGAGCAATCAGCGAACGCTATCCGCGTTCTTGTAAGGTGCGATACCGAACCAAAAGTTCGCGTATCCGAGCTGGCAACAAGGAGTTCACCGCGTGAATCTTCATCTGCTGCGCCACACTCTTCTCTCCGTGCCCCTGTACCTGCGCCGTGTTCGTCCTGCGAACAGTCCGTGCACTCCTTTTATTACCTGAACGCCTGCACTATTTATTTTTTAAATAGCACGCAAGAAGTCATTGCGTGCGCGCTGCATTAATGAACATTGCAAACTAATTGTTCGACAATAACTTCAGCACAGCACATACCTACAACTTTTGCTGACCGAACATAACTTCGCAAACGCACCAAAATCGCTCTTGCAGTTACAACTTCAGCGACTTGCAACGACCGACTTTACTTTGACAAAAACAAGGAACACCGCCTGTGACCCGCTAAAACATTGAACCGCACCAAATCAGTCCGCCACGCACCATCACGCGCCTTGGCCGACACGAGATCAGCCGCTCTATTTCGCTGAACAGCGCGATACCGAGTCGGAGTTGTCTCGACTTGAAAAAAGCCCTTCCAAAGAGGCTGCCGGGAAGCTATGCGCGATGAAAAGCTGCACAGTTAACGAAACTTATATAAATGCGACACCGGTATCACCCGAGCAATCTCCGCTACACAATTTGTCATCATTTGGCACAGCGGTTGCTATGTATCAAGAATGAGACAGCGCCACTCGATGGCGGGCTCTCCTATAAAAGAACAGCCACGGACCGGATCAATGAACCATCGAAGTCGACATTACTGAAGCCATAAGCTGCACAAGCCCTGTTCAATAGATAGTTCAACTATCGGCTTCTGCACACCCGTATGAAAGTTGCGACCACTCACTCGAACAACGCTGTGTTGTTCGAACGGCACCTTATTGCCCTTCATCCACCCGAGGGAGCTTTAATGAACGATGCGGTAAAGCACAGAACGCCGCCGGGGCCAGTACCGAACGCAGCGCTTGCGTCGGTGGCGGGCCGGCCCGTCTACAAGGCCAACACTTCGCAGCCCGGCGGCCTGAACAAACGGCAGATGCTGTTGCTGGTGGCGGTGTCGGCGCTGATACACGGCGGCGCCTGGTGGTTTTTCCAACAGGCGCGGGCCGAGCCGCTGCCCACGCCACCGGAAATTCCGGAAATGACCGTCGAGCTGACCAGCCCGACACCTCCGGCCCCGCCGACACCGGAGCCGCCGCCCCCACCGCCGCCACCGCCCGAACCGGAACAACCGGTGGAAGACGAGGACGCGGTCAAGCCGCCGCCCAAACCGGTGGAGAAACCCAAGCCGATCGAAAAGCCTAAACCGGTCGAGAAACCCAAACCGGTGAAAAAGCTCGAGCCGCCGAAAGCGCCGCCCGCCCCTGCGCAACCGGCCGCGCCTGCCGCTCCGGCCACCCCGAGCGCGCCACCGGCACCTGCGGCGGCACCGGGCCCGGAGAAAGAGTCGGCGGCGATTTCCGGTCTCGCCAGCCTCGGCAACCCGCCGCCGGAATACCCGTCGCTGGCCCTGCGGCGCAACTGGGAAGGCAGCGTGGTGCTGCGGATTCAGGTGCTGGCCAACGGTCGCGCAGGCTCGGTGACAGTGACCAAATCCAGCGGCAAGCCGCAACTGGATGACGCGGCGGTTGCGGCGGTGAAGGCCTGGAAGTTTATTCCGGCCAAACGCGGCGACACACCGATCGACGGCTTCGCCACCCAGACCATCGATTTCAAATTGCCGCAATGACGGCGCGACAACCGAACTCACAACCGATTAACGCAAGCGAGGTGTAGCCATGAACGATTCTTTGTCTTCGATGATTGTCCCCGGCGTGCTCTGGGGGCTGGTGCTGTTTTCCGTGGTCAGCTGGGCGATCCTGCTGGTCAAGTCGGCGCAATACCTGCGCCAGAAAACCCAGAACAAGCAATTCAGCAAAGCCTTCTGGGGTGCGCCGGACTTGCTGACCGCCGCCGAACACGCCAGCCAGTATCCGGGCTCGCTGGCGCGGATCGCCAGCAGCGGTTTCGAAGCCTTGCTGGTGGAAGAATCCCCTCGCACCACCCAGCAACTGGCGCACACCATCAACCGTTCCGATCGACTGGAACGCAACCTGCGCCAGCAGATCCAGAAGGAACGTCGCTCGCTGGAGAACGGCCAGGCGATCCTCGCCAGCATCGGCAGCACCGCGCCGTTCATTGGTTTGTTCGGCACCGTGTGGGGAATCATGGAAGCCCTGCAAAGCATCGGCGCCAGCGGTTCGGCCAGCCTGGAAACCGTGGCCGGGCCCATCGGCCATGCGCTGATCGCCACCGGCGTGGGCATTGCCGTCGCAGTGCCGGCGGTGCTGATTTACAACTTCTTCCTGCGGCGCCTGAAGCTGGCCTCGGCGGACATGGATGACTTCGCCCACGACTTCGACGCCCTCGCCTCGCGCAGCGCGTTTTCCATCAGCCGTCAGGCCATCGCCAAATCCACGGCCGCCGTGCGGGAGGCCAGCTGATGTCCTTTTCCACTCAAGACAGCGATGAAGTGCTCAGCGAAATGAACGTCACGCCGCTGGTGGACGTGATGCTCGTGCTGCTGGTGGTGTTCATCGTCACCGCGCCGCTGATGACCAACGCGATCAAGGTCAACCTGCCAAAAACCGACGCCGTCGCTCCCGCCGAAAAGAAAGACCCGGTGGTGGTCAGCGTCGACCAGGACGGCAAGTTCTTCCTGGCCAAGACCGAGCTGGCGCCGGAATCACTGGAGGCCAGCCTCAAGGAGGTCAAGGCCAAGGACGCCGACGTGCGCGTGCAGCTGCAGGCCGACTCCGCCGTTAATTACGGCCAGGTTGCCAAAGCCATGGCGTCCATCGAGCGCTCGGGCATCACCAAAATATCGGTGATGACCACCCGCTGACGGCGGTGCCGGGCACGCAGTGAGGGACGCGCCCGACACCGTTCGTTGAATCCCGTCGCAATCGGCCGACCGAAAAAACGCAGCGCGTCTTCGGAGGGGATCGGCTTGCTTGAAGAAAGTGGTTTTCGCGGCGCGGCACCACCGTGCTCCGTGCAAAGAGGGCTCACAAGGCCATTTCGATAAACGTCTAACAAAGTCGGAAACAACCATGCTGATGAACACTCCACGCTTCACGCTCAAACCCTTGGTGGCGACGATTTCCCGCCACCGTTTCGTTCCGTTGTACCTGGTGGCCATGGGGATGGGCGCCGGGGTTCAGGCCGCCGAGGACGACAACAACGTCCCGGCCGCTGCTGCGGTGGTCGCGCCGACCACGCAACTGCAACGGGTCGAAGTGACCGGTTCGGCGATCCGTCGGGTCGACGCGGAAACGGCGGTGCCGATCACCGTGCTCAAGGCCGACGAGCTGCGCAAACAAGGCGTGACCACCACCGCCGAACTGGTGCAGCGCATCACCGGCAGCCAGTCGATCAACAACAGCGCAGGCTCGGTCGGCGCGGCCACCGGCGGCGCCTCGTTCGCCGACATGCGCGGCATCGGCGCGAACAAGACGCTGGTGCTGCTCAATGGTCGCCGACTGGCGAACAACGCCCTGTCGGGCACCAACTCGGCCGGCGGCGCGGTGGATCTGAACATGATCCCGTTTGCCGCAATCGAGCGCGTGGAAGTGCTGCGCGACGGCGCCTCGGCCCTGTACGGCACCGACGCCATCGGCGGCGTGATCAACTTCATCACCAAGAAATCCATGACCGACGGCCAGCTCACCCTCGGTGGCGAAACCCCGACGCACAGCGGCGGCGGTGCGACCAAGGACATGAGCGCCAGTTGGGGTTACGGCGACCTGGAGCAGGACCGTTTCAACGTGCTCGGTGTGTTCAACTACAACAAGCAGCAGAACCTCGACGCCAACGACCGCTCCTTCGCCCGCGACTACGTGCCCGGCCGTGGCCTGGACCAGACCTCCGGCACCGCGTTCCCCGGCAACTACAGCCAGAACGGCAACGCCACAAACCCGCTGGCCAACAGCAATTGCAACGGCCCCAACCTGGTGGCCCGCGACGGCCTCTGCCGCTTCAGCACTCGCGAATACATCGACCTGGTGCCGCAAACCGAGAAGACTTCGTTCTTCGGCAAGACCACCGGCAAACTGGCCGACGACCACAACGTCAATCTTGAATACTTCTGGTCGCGCAACAACAACGCCACCGCCGTGGGACCTGCACCATTGACCGGCCTGAGCCTGGATTCGTCCTCGCCCTACTACCCCGGCAACGGCATCACCCCGGCGCCCACCGGCTTCGCCCTCGACCCGACGCAACCGGTGGACGTGAACTGGCGCGAAACCGCCGCCGGCCCGCGCGAATCGAAAGACCAGAACACCAGCCAGCGCTTTTTGCTGAGCTTCGACGGTCTGGTGGGCGGCTGGGACTACAACGTCGGCGCCTCGTACAACCAGAACAAGATCGTCTCCAGCGTCACCAGCGGCTACGTCAGCGATCAGGCGATGATCGACGGTCTGGCCAGCGGCTTGCTCAACCCGTTCGGGCCGCAGACCAGCGCCGGTCAGCAATACATCGATCAGGCCGCTTACCACGGCGCCTACTCCACGGCGGTCGGTCGGGTCGCCGGTTTCGACGGGCGGATCAGCCGCGAGATCGGTGACTGGTTCGGTGCCGGCCCATCGGGTCTGGCGCTGGGCGGCGAGTACCGCAAAGAGAAATTCCACCAGGATTTCGAAGCCTTCGCCGGCGACATCCAGAGCCTGGGCATCGACCCGGCCGGCAGTGTCGAGGGCGACCGCAGCGTGAAAGCCGCCTACGCGGAAATCAACGTGCCGGTGCTCGACAGCCTGGAACTGTCCGCCGCCGTGCGTCACGACAAATACAGCGACTTCGGCAGCACCACCAACCCGAAATATTCGTTCCGTTATCAGCCGCTCAAGGAGCTGGTGGTGCGCGGCGCCTACAGCGAAGGCTTCCGCGCGCCGTCGCTGTATGAGTTGTATTCGCCGCGCAGCATCACCTACACCCAGGGCTACTACAACGATCCGGTGCTGTGTACCGGCGGCGTGGTGCAACCGGGCGGCAACGGCGGGCGCGATTGCGGTCAGCAGTTCCTCAACCAGATCGGCGGCAACGAAGACCTGGCCCCGGAGAAAGCCCGCAACGTGACGCTGGGCTTCGTCTATCAGCCGGTCAGCAATCTGTCCGTGGGCCTGGATTTCTGGTGGATTCACATCTCCAACCAGATCCAGCCGTTCCCGGAATCCACCGTGTTCGATCAGGCCGGCAGCTACCCTGACCGCTTCGTGCGCAACGCCGACGGCACGCTCAATTACATCGTCACCGGCAACGCCAACCTCGGCATCGTCGAAACCAATGGCGTCGATGTGTCGCTGGACTATCGCTTCCCGAACACGCCGTACGGTCAGTTCGGTCTGGGTCTGCAAGGCACCTATGTCGACGAGTACGACTTCCAGAGCACCATCAAGGGACCGTTCACCGACAAGGTCGGCGACTTCAAGGGTGACGGGGTGATTGCCCGCTGGAAACACAACCTGACCGGTTCCTGGACCTTCGGCGCAGCCCGCGCGGCGCTGACCAACCGCTTCACCACCGGCTACAACGACTACGACCGCGAGACCAACGCGCGGGTCGCGTCGTATTCGGTGTGGGACCTGTCGGCCGGCTACACCTTCGACAAAGTGCTGGACGTGGATGCCGGGGTGAAGAACCTGTTCGACCGCGATCCGCCGTTCTCCAACCAGGCCTACAACTTCCAGAGCGGTTATGACCCGCGCTACACCGACCCGTTGGGCCGCACGCTGTTTGCGCGCATGACGTACCACTTCTAACCCGAAATAAAACCCCTCCCCTCTGTGGGAGGGAGCTTGCTCGCGATAGCGGTGGAGCAGCGAGAGAGATGTCGGCTGACAAGACGCCTTCGCGAGCAAGCTCGCTCCCACAGGGGGCTCGGGTTCTTTCAAAGATTTTCAGGGGTGATCTCATGAGCTTTTTGCGCAACATGGCCGGCCTGCTGCTCGGCAGCGCGCTGCTGTGCAACGGGGCATCTGCGCTGGCCGGCGGCAGCTACGCGATGACGGTGTACGGCGAGGCGCCGAAATACCCCGCCGGTTTCCAGCACTTCGACTTCGTCAATCCCGACGCCCCGAAGGGCGGCTCGCTCAGCCGCGCTTCGATGGAGATCGGTCAGTACAACTACATCACCCCGTATGCTGATCAGGGCATTTCCGTGGTGCAGGTCAACGACTGGGTGTATTCACCGCTGGCGTTCCGCTCGCTGGACGAGCCCTACACCGTCTACGGTCTGGTGGCGCAATCCATGGAGCGCGATCCCGGCGGTCTGTGGGTGCGTTTCAAACTGAATCCCGAGGCGCGCTTCGCCGACGGCACACCGATCACTGCCGAGGACGTGCGCTACACCTTCGAACTGTTGATGACCAAGGGCAGCCTGAGTTATCGCCAGCAATACGCCGATGTACAGGACGTGCTGATCGAAGGCCCGCGACAGATTCGCTTCACCTTCAAGAACAACCTCAACCGCACCCTGGCGCTGGATCTGGCGTCGCTGCGACCGGTGCCCGAGCACTGGTGGAAAACCCGCGACTTCGCCAACGGCGGCGGCTTCGAACCTCCGCTGGGCAGTGGCCCGTACCGGGTGAGCAAGGTCGACGCCGGGCGCAGCATCGGTTTCCAGCGCGATCCGCACTGGTGGGGCAAGGACCTGCCGGTCAGTCGCGGGCTGTACAACTTCGACAGCCTGACCGTGAACTTCTACGGCGACACCGACGTCGCCCGACAACTGCTGCAAGCTGGCGCGTTCGACTACAACCGCGAGTTTTCCTCGTCCGGCTACGTGGTCGGCTACGACAGCCCGGCCCTGCGCGACGGTCGCCTGCAACAAGCGATTCTCGCCCCGGACAAACCGACCAGCGCCCAGGGTTTTGTGTTCAACCTGCAGAACCCGTTGTTCAAGGATCGCCGCGTGCGTCAGGCGCTGAGCCTGCTGTGGGATTTCGAGTGGACCAACAAGCAGATGATGCGCGGCTTCTACGTGCGCCAGAACAGCTACTGGCCTAAGAGTGAAATGGCCGCCACCGCGCTGCCCGACGCCGGGGAGCTGGCGATCCTCGAACCGCTGCGCGGACAGATTCCGGACGAAGTTTTCAGTCGGGTCTATCAAGCGCCGAAAACCGATGGCAGCGGCTACATCCGCGACAAGCAGTTGCAAGCCCTGAAGCTGTTGGCCGAAGCCGGGTGGACGCCGAAAAACAACCGGCTGGTGAACGCCGCCGGCGAGCCATTCGAATTTACCTTCCTCGACGGCCAGGGTGGCTTCGACCGCATGCTGCTGCCGTACAAGCGCACCCTGGCGCAGATCGGCATCACCCTGAATCTGCGGCGCATCGATTCGGCGCAGTACATCAACCGGCTCAACGCCCGGGACTACGACATGATCGTCACCAGCTTCCCCCGCAGCGGAGATCCGATCGTCTCGCCGGGCCGCGAGCTATACAGCCTGTATGCCTCACAAAGCGCGACCCAGGTCGGCAGCTCCAATTCGATGGTGCTGGCCGACCCGGCCGTGGACCGGCTGATCGACGGCCTGGTCCAGGCCAATACCCGCGACGCCATGGTGCGTTACGCCCGCGCCCTCGATCGGGTGCTGCAATGGGGTGACTACATGATTCCCAACTACTACTCCAAAGGCACGCCGACGGTGTATCAGAACCGTTTCGGCAGGCCGCCGGTGCAGCCGATCTACAGCGAAGGCCTCGACACCTGGTGGGAGGTCTCGACCAAGCCGCTGACCAATCAGCAAATGAGTGCCCTGCACCAACTCGCGGGGGGCCAGTGACATGTGGCGTTATCTGAGTCGACGTCTGTTGCTGATCATCCCGACGCTGCTGTGCATTCTGGTGGTCAACTTCGTCATCGTGCAGGCCGCGCCCGGCGGCCCAGTGGAACAGGCCATCGCCCGCCTGCAAGGCTTCGGCGGGCACAGCATGGGCGGCGCCAGCGAGGTCACCGCGATCGGCGGTGCCGGGCGCAGCAGCCGTGGCCTGGACCCGGCGCTGATCGAAGATATCAAGCACCACTACGGTTTCGACAAGCCGATGCACGAACGCCTGTGGCTGATGCTCAAGAACTACGCGCAACTGGATCTGGGCAGCAGTTTCTTTCGCGGTGCCAAGGTCACCGACCTGATCGTGCAGAAGCTGCCAGTGTCGCTGTCCCTCGGTCTCTGGGCCACGCTGATCACCTACCTGATCTCGATCCCGCTGGGCATTCGCAAGGCAATCAAAAACGGCAGCGCATTCGATGTCTGGAGCAGCACGGCGATCATCGTCGGTTATGCGATGCCGGCGTTTCTGTTCGCGATCCTGTTGATCGTGGTGTTCGCCGGGGGCAGCTACGTCAACTGGTTTCCGGTGCAAGGTCTTGTCTCCGACAACTTCGACAGCCTGAGCCTGTGGGGCAAGGTCGGCGACTACCTCTGGCACCTGGTGTTGCCGGTGACAGCGCTGGTGATCGGCGGTTTTGCGACGTTGACGATCCTGACCAAGAACAGCTTCCTCAACGAGATCAGCCGCCAGTACGTGATCACCGCGCGCGCCAAGGGGCTGACCGAAAGACGTGTGCTCTACGGCCATGTGTTTCGCAACGCGATGCTGCTGGTGGTGGCCGGTGTGCCGTCGGCGTTGATCGAGGTGTTTTTCGCCGGCTCGCTGCTGATCGAAACCATCTTCAACCTCGATGGCCTCGGGCGCATGAGCTACGAAGCGGCGGTGTCGCGGGACTACCCGGTGGTGTTTGGCACGCTGTTTCTGTTCACCCTGTTCGGCCTGTTGATCAAGCTGATCGGCGACCTCTGCTACACCCTGCTCGACCCGCGCATCGACTTCTCGGCGAGGACTGCCTGATGTTCACACTCTCCCCTCTGGGCCGGCGGCGTATCGCGCAATTCAAGGCCAACCGTCGCGGGCGCTGGTCGCTGTGGCTGTTCATCGGGTTGTGCCTGATCTGCCTCGGCGGCGAACTGATCGCCAACGACAAGCCGCTGGTGATCCGCTACCACGACGCCTTCTACTTTCCGATCCTCAGCGATTATCAGGAAACCGATTTCGGCGGCGAACTGCCGTTCCAGCCGGATTACGCCAGCAGTTACGTACACAAACTGATCGAGGATCAGGGCGGCTGGATGCTGTTTCCGCCGATCCCGTTCAGCTACGACACGGTCAATTACGACCTCACGGAACCGGCGCCAAGCCCGCCGTCCTCCAGCAACTGGCTGGGCACCGATGATCAGGCGCGGGACGTGTTGGCGCGGGTGATTTTTGGCACGCGGATTTCGATTCTGTTCGCGCTGATCCTCACTGCCGTCAGTGCGCTGGTCGGCATCGTCGCCGGAGCGTTGCAGGGTTATTACGGCGGCTGGGTCGACTTGCTCGGGCAACGGGTGCTGGAGATCTGGTCGGGGCTGCCGGTGCTGTACCTGCTGATCATTTTGTCGGGGTTCGTCTCGCCGAGTTTCTGGTGGCTGCTGGGGATCATGGCGCTGTTTTCCTGGCTGGCACTGGTGGACGTGGTGCGCGCCGAGTTCCTGCGCGGGCGCAGCCTGGAATACGTCAAGGCCGCGCGGGCCCTGGGCCTGACGGACAGCGAGCTGATGCGCCGGCACATTCTGCCCAACGCCATGACCTCCACCCTGACCTACCTGCCGTTCATTCTGACCGGCGCCATCGCCACCCTCACCGCGCTGGATTTTCTCGGCTTCGGCATGCCCGCCGGCACCGCGTCGCTGGGTGAACTGATCGGCCAGGCCAAGCGCAATCTGCAAGCGCCGTGGCTGGGGCTGACGGCGTTTTTTGCCTTGGCGCTGATTCTGTCCCTGCTGGTGTTTATCGGCGAAGCTTGCCGTGACGCGTTCGATCCGCGATCCTGATCCCCGGAGCTGAAATGACCGACAACCTGATTGAAATCCGCGACCTGCGCGTCGCCTTCGCCGGGCACGAAGTGGTGCACGGCGTAAATCTCGACATCCGCCGTGGCGAGTGCCTGGCACTGGTCGGCGAGTCCGGCTCGGGCAAGTCGGTGACGGCCCATTCGATCCTGCGCTTACTGCCGGCCAAGACCGTCAGCAGCACGGGCAGCATCCGCTACAACGGCGTGGACTTGCTGCACGCCAGCGAGCAGCAGATGCGCGGCTTGCGCGGCAATCGCATCGCGATGATTTTCCAGGAGCCGATGACCTCGCTGAACCCGCTGCACACGGTGGAAAAACAGATCAGCGAAGTGCTCGAGATCCACAAGGGGCTCAAGGGCCGTGCCGCGCGCCAGCGCACGCTGGAGTTGTTGGAACTGGTGGGCATTCGCCAACCGTTGCAGCGCTTGAAGGCCTATCCGCACCAGCTCTCCGGCGGCCAGCGGCAACGGGTGATGATCGCCATGGCGCTGGCCAACGAACCGGAATTGCTGATTGCCGACGAACCGACCACAGCGCTCGACGTGACCGTGCAGCAGAAAATTCTCGAACTGCTGATCGAGTTGCAGCAACGCCTCGGCATGTCGCTGCTGCTGATCAGTCACGACCTCAATCTGGTGCGGCGCATCGCCCAACGGGTGTGCGTGATGCGCCACGGGGAAATCGTCGAACAGGCCGATTGCGCAACGCTGTTCCGCGCACCGCAGCATGCTTACAGCCGCCTGCTGATCGAGGCGGAACCGACTGGCGCGCCGGTGCCGAGTCGCTACGATCACAACCTGCTGGAGGTGGATGATCTGAAAGTCTGGTTCCCGCTGCCCAAGGCGTTGTTCAGCCGCACCCAGGAGTACATCAAGGCCGTGGACGGCGTGAGTTTTCGTCTGCAACGGGGCAAGACCCTGGGGATTGTCGGCGAGTCCGGCTCGGGCAAGTCGACGCTGGGCCAGGCGATTCTGCGGCTGGTGGAATCCGAGGGCGATATTCGCTTCGGCAACAAGCAACTGACCCTGCTCAATCAGCGCTTGATGCGCCCGTTGCGCCGGCAGATCCAGGTGGTGTTCCAGGACCCGTTCGGCAGCCTCAGCCCACGGATGTCGGTGCAACAGATCATCGCCGAAGGCCTGCTGACCCACAGCATCGGCACGGCCGAGGAGCGTGAGGCAGCGGTGATCCGCGTACTGGAGGAAGTCGGCCTCGACCCGCAGAGCCGCCATCGTTATCCCCACGAGTTCTCCGGCGGCCAGCGCCAGCGCATTTCCATCGCCCGGGCGCTGGTGCTGGAACCAGCGCTGATTCTGCTCGACGAGCCGACCTCGGCGCTGGATCGCACGGTACAGAAACAGGTGGTGGAATTGCTCCGGCAGTTGCAGATCCGCCATGGGCTGACGTACCTGTTCATCAGCCATGACCTGGCGGTGGTGCATGCGCTGGCGCACGATTTGATGGTGATCAAGGACGGCAAGGTGGTGGAACAGGGAGCGTCGCGCCAGATTTTTGCGGCGCCGCAGCATGCGTATACCCAGGAACTCCTGAAAGCCTCCGGCCTGAAACCTGACAAAGATCCCTGTGGGAGCGAGCTTGCTCCGGGCGGCGATCCGACGAAGGCGTCGGATCAGTCAGCATTTTATGTGGCTGACACACCGTATTCGCGAGCAAGCTCGCTCCCACAGGGGGAAATCGGTGGGGCTTGAAGTTTATTTTCCGGCCACTGCATCCAAACGCCTCCGTCACGGGTAGTCCCTGTAACAGCCCTCTTTCGGCTGTCAGCCGTTTACCCTTTTCGGAGAAGCACTGATGAACATCACCCAACTGATCGGCCTCACCGGTTTGCTCGCCGTCGCCTCGACGAGCTTTGCCCAAAGCAGTTATCCCGACGCGATCAAGGTGCCGGACGGCCACAAGATCGCGATGGAAACCACCGGGGTCGGCGAGATCACCTACGAATGCCGGGACAAGGCCAATGTCGCCGGCCAGACCGAGTGGGTGTTCGTCGGCCCGAAAGCGGTGCTCAACGATCGCAGCGGCAAACAGGTCGGCACCTACTTCGGCCCGCCCGCCACCTGGCAGGCGCAGGACGGTTCGAAAGTCACCGGCACGCAACTGGCCGTAGCGCCGTCGAGCCCCGGCAACCTGCCCTATCAACTGGTCAAGGCCAACCCCGCCGAGGGCAAAGGCGCCATGAGCGGCGTGAGCTACATCCAGCGCGTCGCGCTCAAGGGCGGCGTGGCGCCGGGCAGCGAATGCACGGCGGCGAACAAGGGCAAACAGGAAGTGGTGAAGTACCAGGCCGACTACATTTTCTGGGCGGCGAACTGAACCCGGCCCGTGGGAGCGAGCCTGCTCGCGAGGCGTCACGTCAGTCAGCATCAACTTCAATGAGGTAACGCTTTCGTCGGATCGCCACCCGGATCAAGCTCCCTCCCATGCGGATCGCGGTGTTGCCTGGATGTTTTGGTGAGGTTTGCTAGATTGCAGGACATGCCATTGCCCGAAACCGCGTTCGATTACGAAGCCCGCCTCGCCGCCTGTGCCCGCGGCGAGCGCGGGGCCCTGCGCGAATTGTATGTGCAGGAAAGTCCGCGCCTGCTCGGTGTGGCCCGCCGTCTGGTGCGTGATACGGCGCTGGCCGAAGACATCGTTCACGATGCATTCATCAAGATCTGGGCCGGTGCGGCGGGGTTCGATCCGGCGCGCGGTTCGGCCAGGGGCTGGATGTTCAGCGTGACCCGGCATCTGGCGCTGAATGCGCTGCGCAATCACGACCGGGAAACGCCGTTGAACGACAGCAACGAATCACCCGCGATTGATGACGACTTCGACACCCTGGCGCAATCGACCCGCATCCATCGCTGCCTGCATCAACTGGAACCGCAACGCCGCCGCTGCATCCTTCACGCCTACGTCGACGGTTACAGCCACGCGCAGATCGCCCAACGCCTCGACACGCCGCTGGGCACCGTCAAAGCCTGGATCAAACGCAGCCTCAATGCGTTGCGGGAGTGCATGGGATGACCACCGAATCGGCGCAGGAACGCGATGAACTGGCCAGCGAATACGTGCTCGGCACCCTCTCGGCCGAAGCGCGCGCCGAAGTGCAACGGCGCTTGCCCAACGAGCCCGAGCTGCAAGCGGCGGTGGATGCCTGGGAGCGGCGTCTGCTGGAACTGACCGACCTCGCCCCGGCGCATCAGCCCTCGTCGCAGCTGTGGCAACGCATCGAACGCAGTGTCGGGCAACTCACCCATAAAGTGGCGCCCGAGATTTCCTGGTGGAACCGTCTGTCGCTGTGGCGCGGATTGAGCGCTGCCGGGCTGGCCGCGACTCTGTTGCTGGGTTCGATCCTGTTGACCCAAACCACACCGAAACCGAGCTTTCTGGTGGTGCTGGTCGCCCCGCAGGACAAGGCGCCGGGCTGGGTGATCCAGGCCAGCAGCCCACGGGAGATTCAGTTGATTCCGCTGGGCGTGGTCGAGGTGCCGGCCGACAAGGCTCTGGAGTTCTGGACCAAGGCCGACGGCTGGCAGGGTCCGGTGTCGCTGGGGCTGGTCAAACCGGGCCAGGCGCTGTCGATCCCGCTGGACAAGCTGCCGCCGCTGCAACCGAACCAGTTGTTCGAGCTGACGCTGGAAGGCGCCACCGGCTCGCCGATCGGCAAACCCACCGGGCCGATCCAGGCGATTGGCCGCGCAGTGAAGGTGCTGTGACAAACCATCATCGGCGTCGATGTTCACCATCACGTCAATGAAGTTCTCTTAAAAAATCCCGGGCGTAACATCGGCTCCATACCAAACAAACAACACCCCCGGAGCAAAAATCATGAAACGCCAAGTCATCCTCAGCATTGCCCTTTCGGTTCTGGCCTTCAACGCATTTGCCGCCAAACCGGCCCACACCATGATCGCCGAAGGTGGTTCGGATCGTCTGATCGAACGTCGCGTTGCCGAAGGTGGTTCGGATCGTCTGATCGAACGTCGCGTTGCCGAAGGCGGTTCGGATCGTCTGATCGAACGTCGCGTTGCTGAAGGTGGTTCGGATCGCCTGATCGAACGCCGCGTTGCTGAAGGTGGCTCGGATCGTCTGATTGAACGTCGCGTCGCTGAAGGTGGCTCGGATCGTCTGATCGAACGCCGCGTTGCCTGAATGAATGGCTTGACCGCAACAACCCAGAAAAAACCCGGCTCCCGTCAGCCGGGTTTTTTTATTGCCTTTTGATCGTCCTCAGCCCTTGGCCATGCAGCGCCGATAGCGCTCGTCGACCCGTTTGGCAAACCACGCCGTGGTCAGTTTGCGGGTGATCTTCGGGCTCTGCAGCACGATGCCCGGCAACACCGCACGGGGCAGTGACTTGCCTTCCGCACGCTCCGCCAGTTCGAAAACCCGTTGATACAGTTTGGTTTCCTCGAAGGCCAGGCTATCGCCCTTCTCCAGTTGATCGCGGATCACCGGATTGCGCATGCCCAGCGATTTGCCGAGGGTGCGCACCGCCAGTTCCGTGCTGCCCGGCATGATCGCGCCCGGGCGGATCAGGTCGCCATCCAGCGCCAGCGGAATCCCCGACGCACGGCTGACCGCGTTCTGAAACGCCGCATTGCGACTGGCGTACCAGCCGGCGTTGAAGTCGGCAAAACGGTACAGCGGCTCGCGATAACTCACCGGATAACCCAGCAAATGGGCGATGCCGAAATACATGCCGCCACGACGTGTGAACACTTCATGGCGAATCGTCCCGTCCACCGGGTACGGATAGTCCTTGGCGTGTTTCTCGGCGAACTCGATGCTGACCTGCATTGGCCCGCCGGTGTGCACCGGGTTGAAACCGCTGAACAGCGTGCGGCCCATCGGCACCGAGCCGATAAAGTCGTCGAAAATCGCGCTCAATTCCCTTTCGCTGCGGGCGGCGCTCAGGCGTTCGCTGTAGGTCTTGCCGTTGGGCGAACGCACCTGCAAGGCGCCGCTGACCAACAGGCTCGGGATATGCACCTTGGCGGCGCGGCGGTCGATTTCGTCACGGGCGATCTTGCCCAGGCCGGGCACCGGCGGATCGACCTGGAAGGTGGATTCCTGCTCGGCGACGGCCAGCACCGAACACAGGTTTTGCGTGGTCGGGCTGATGCCCTGGGCGGCGAACGCGGCGTAGATGTCAGTGGCCCAGCCCTGGCGGTCGGCGGTTTTGGCCGGCAGCAGGCGCACGATCTGCGCCTTGACCTCGGCGGGCGGGCGCGGCGCCGGTTCTTCGCTGCGTTGACCGGCGCAACCGGCCAGTACCAGCAGCGCGGCGAGGCTGACGAATAATCGAGGGGTGTGCATAACGCTTCATCCAGTCCGTTGAGCCGGGTTAACCCTACGCTCAATCGCAGGGTGCAGGATAGGACTGCGGGCTGGCGGCGCTGTTCCATCGCCCCGTTTGGCAGGCCGACTGGCCGCCCTCGTCGTCTGATCCATACTTGCTGCTGCACACTCAGTAGCAAGCCTCAGGTCAGGACACGCGAAGGAGGACAGACCATGAACCGCAGTGATGTTCTGATCATCGGCGCAGGCCCCACCGGACTGGTGCTGGCCCTGTGGCTGAGCAAACTGGGCGTACGCGTGCGCATCATCGACAAGACCTCCGCCCCCGGCACCACTTCACGGGCGCTGGCGGTACAGGCGCGCACCCTTGAGCTGTACCGGCAACTGGATCTGGCCGACGCGGTGGTACGCAACGGTCACCGGGTGGCGGCGGCGAATTTCTGGGTCAAGGGCAAACCCGTGGCGCAACTGCCGCTGAACCGGATCGGCGAAGGCCTGACGCCCTATGCCTTTCTGGAAATGTACCCGCAGGACGAACACGAGCGGCTGTTGATCGACCGCCTCGAAGACTACGACGTAACCGTCGAGCGCAACACGACGCTTGAGAGTTTCACCGAAAACGGCGACGGCCTCACCGCGCATTTGCGCCTGCCGGATGGCGAGCAGGAAATCTGTCAGGCCTGTTATCTGGCCGGGTGTGACGGCGCCCGCTCGGTCGTGCGCAAAACCCTCGACACCGGTTTTCCCGGTGGCACCTATCAGCAGATTTTCTATGTCGCGGATGTGCAGGCCAGCGGCCCGGCGCTCAACGGTGAATTGCATCTGGACCTGGATGAAGCGGACTTTCTGGCGGTGTTCCCGCTGGCCGGCGAAGGTCGTGCGCGTCTGATCGGCACCGTACGTGACGAACGTGCGGACCGCGCCGAAACCCTCGAGTTTTCCGATGTCAGCAACCGCGCCATCGAACATCTGAACGTGCACATCGAGGACGTCAACTGGTTCTCCACCTACCGCGTGCATCACCGGGTGGCGGATCACTTTCGCCAGGGCCGGGCGTTTCTGCTCGGCGATGCGGCGCACGTGCACAGCCCGGCCGGCGGTCAGGGCATGAACACCGGCATCGGCGATGCGATCAATCTGGCATGGAAACTCGCGGCAGTGCTTGGCGGCGCTGCCACACCCAGACTGCTCGACAGCTACGAAACCGAACGCATCGCCTTTGCCCGGCGACTGGTGTCGACCACCGACAAGGTCTTCAGCTTCGTCACCGCCGAAGGCCGTATGGCCGACCTGTTGCGCACGCGGCTGGCGCCATTCCTGATTCCGAAAATGGCTTCATTCGAGACCAGCCGCGAATTCCTGTTTCGCACCGTCTCGCAAATCACCGTCAACTATCGGGGCATGGCGCTGAGCGAAGGCGTGGCCGGGCACGTCCACGGCGGCGACCGCTTGCCGTGGGCCCATGATGGCGAGGGGGATAATTACGAGCCGTTACGTCATCCGTGCTGGCAGGTGCATGTGTACGGCGACACCAGCGACGAGATGATCGCCTGGTGCAATGAACATCACTTGCCGCTGCACGTGTTCGACTGGCGTCCGGCGTTTGAAACGGCAGGACTGGGGCGCAACGGCTTTTACCTGTTGCGCCCCGATACTTACGTGGCGATTGCCGACAACAGCGCGGATCCGAAGGTGATCGAGCGGTACTTCCGTGACCACGGGATCCGGCCGTTTTTCACCTGACTCAAAAACACCACAAACTAATGTGGGAGCGAGCTTGCTCGCGATAGCGGTCTGTCAGTCAATGCAGTGTTGTCTGATACGCCGATATCGCGAGCAGGCTCGCTCCCACATTGGGTTTCGCGGTTTTGCTTAGATCCCCGCCAGGGCCAGGTCCATCGCAAAGTAGGTGAAGATCAGATCCGCACCCGCGCGCTTGATCGCACCGAGGCTTTCGCGCACCACGCGATCTTCGTCGATGGCCCCGGCCTGGGCGCCGAACTTGATCATCGCGTACTCGCCGCTGACCTGATACGCCGCCAGCGGCAGGGTCGAGGCTTCGCGGATGTCGCGGATGATGTCCAGGTACGCGCCGGCCGGTTTGACCATCAGCGCATCGGCGCCTTCCTGCTCGTCGAGCAATGATTCGCGCAGGGCTTCGCGGCGGTTCATCGGGTTCATCTGATAGCTTTTGCGATCACCTTTCAGCGCGCTGCCACCGGCCTCGCGGAACGGGCCGTAGAGCGCCGAGGCGAATTTGGTCGAGTAGGCCATGATCGGAATCTGCGTGAAGCCGGCATCGTCCAGCGCCCGGCGAATCGCCCGCACCTGGCCGTCCATCGCTGCCGACGGCGCGATCACGTCGGCACCGGCACGCGCCGCCGCCACCGCTTGTTTGCCGAGGTTTATCAGGGTCTGGTCGTTGTCGACTTCATGGTTGTGCATCACGCCGCAATGGCCGTGATCGGTGTACTCGCAAAAGCAGGTGTCGGACATCACGATCATTTCCGGCACGGCGTCCTTGGCGATCCGCGACATGCGCGACACCAGCCCGTTTTCGCGCCAGGTGTCGCTGCCGTTGGCGTCCAGGTGATGGGACACGCCAAACGTCATCACCGACTTGATCCCGGCACGGGCGTAACGCTCGATCTCGCCGGCCAGTTTGCGCTCGGGAATACGCATCACGCCCGGCATGCTCTTGATCGGCACGAAGTCGTCGATCTCTTCTTCGACGAAGATCGGCAGCACCAGATCGTTGAGGGAAAACTCGGTTTCCTGGAACAGGCTGCGCAGGCTCGCATTGCGGCGCAGACGGCGTGGACGTGCTTCGGGGAACTGACTGGACATGGGGCCTTTCCTGAAAACAGCGGATGAGACGAAAGTCGTAGGGGGCGAAGCTTATGCCTTGCGGGGGACGGGGTACAAACCTGGATCAATCAACAGTGCATTACCCAGGACGCAATAATCTGCGGGCGTCATCACTATTCCTGTGGGAGCGAGCCTGCTCGCGAAGGAGGTGTATCAGAAAAAGATGTGTTGACTGACACGACGCCTTCGCGAGCAAGCTCGCTCCCACAGGGTTATTTGTGGCGTCAGGACGGGATGGTCAGGCCGCGCACAACGGCCGGCCGCGCCAGGAAGCGCTCCAGCACCCGAGTGACGTTCGGGAAGTTGTTGATGCCGACCAGATCGCCCGCCTCGTAGAAGCCAATCAGGTTGCGCACCCACGGGAACGTGGCGATGTCGGCGATGGTGTAGCGCTCGCCCATGATCCAGTCGCGCCCTTCCAGGCGGGTGTTCAGGACGCTGAGCAGGCGGCGGCTTTCTTCGACATAGCGGTCACGGGGACGCTTGTCTTCGTAATCCTTGCCAGCGAACTTGTTGAAGAAACCGAGCTGGCCGAACATCGGGCCGATACCGCCCATCTGGAACATCAGCCACTGGATGGTTTCGTAGCGCAGCGCGCCTTCCTGGGCCAGCAACTGGCCGCTCTTGTCGGCGAGGTAGATCAGGATCGCGCCGGATTCGAACAACGGCAGCGGTTTGTCCTCGGGGCCGTGAGGGTCGAGGATCGCCGGGATCTTGTTGTTCGGGTTCAGCGACAGGAATTCCGGAGACATCTGGTCATTGGTGTCGAAGCCCACGCGGTGCGGCTCGTAAGGCAGACCAATCTCTTCCAGCATGATCGAGACCTTGACGCCGTTGGGGGTCGGCAGGGAATAGAGCTGAATCCAGTCAGGGTACTGCGCCGGCCATTTCTGGGTGATCGGGAACGCGGACAGATCAGTCATGTGTAGCATCCAGTCACAAATTGAAAGCCCTGAGCATAATCCACCATCAGCGCTCTGGCTCGGGTTCTTTACGCCGCCCTCCGCAGGCTTACTTAAATCCGCAACATCCTGTGGTTAACCTCCCCTCCAACCGCTCAGATTGAACGTTAAAGTGCGGCGCACTTGAAAGGATCGAACCAAACGGGCCTCAGGGGGCTCCAAGCAAGCCATTGATGACAGGGAAAACAACCGGCGCCCATGCACCGGTGCAGAGGTTTGTCAGCCTTAACCGTACAGACTGAAGAACCTTATATCCCATGACGAACTTGATGAAAGTCGCCAAACGTTTCAAACATCGCGCGTATGTGGCCCTGCCCACCCTGCTGGCGGTCAGCGCGCTGTTCCTGTCGCTGGAGTCCAGCGAAAGCCGTGCGCAGCCAGTGGACGGCACCCAGACCCTGGTATTCCTGCGCCACGCGGAGAAACCGGCCGGTGGTCTCGGCCAGCTCAACTGCCAGGGCCTGAACCGGGCCATCGACCTGTCGACCCTGCTGCCGGAAAAATTCGGCAAGGCCGACTATGTGTTCGCCGCCAACCCGACGCGCAATGTCGAGGAAGGCGAACTGGACAACTCCTACAGCTACATCCGGCCGTTGATGACCATCAGCCCCGCCGCGATCAAGCTCGGCCTGCCGGTGAACATCGAATTCTCGGCCAACGACACCAGCGATCTGGCCCGGGAGTTGACCGACGACAAGTATCACAACTCGACCATCTACACGGCGTGGTCACACGGCTACCTTCCTGAATTGATCAACAAGGTTGCCGGCAATGCGGTGGGCGGGAAGCAGAAGATCACCGAAGATTGGGAATCCAGCGATTACGACTCGCTGTATGTGCTGACCCTGACCTGGCACAACGGCAAGGCCAGCCTGCAGAGCCACAGCTACAAACAGGGGCTGGATAACGGTCAGGAAAGCTGTCCGACGTGAGTCATCCTTCGTCTGGGACGGCCCCATCGCGGGCAAGCCCGCTCCCACAGGGTTTAGGGCGCTGCACGAATATTATGTACATCCGCAATACCTGTGGGAGCGGGCTTGCCCGCGATGAGGCCGGCAGAAGCACCATCAATTTTGCTGCTTCACCCGCTCACGCAAGTACTCGATAACCGCCTGCCGCTCCCCCGCAAACTCGATCCGCCCGCCCTTCTTCTCGCGCTGGAACACATACATCGGGTCGTAGTACTCGCGCAGCAAACCTTCGATCCACGCGCGGTGCAAATCCACCGCACCGCTGCGCCCCTGCTCCGCCAGCGCCTCTTCCATCAGGAGCAACATCCGCCGATGCCGCTCGCCGCCCAGGCGCTTCTGCACATTGTCCAGGCTGGCCAGCAGTCGCTCGGAAAACAGCGCAAAGCCTTCGTCCCCATGCACGGCGCTGAACTCGGCGGACAAATCCACCACATAATCACGCAGGATCCGCTCGACACGGTTTTCAAAACTGTCCTCCAGCCAGACCATCGGCAATTGCTGCATGCACTGATACAACGACAGCGGCAAGGCACAACTGCCGA
The DNA here is from genome assembly GCF_025447595.1 of Pseudomonas koreensis. Lineage (GTDB taxonomy): Bacteria > Pseudomonadota > Gammaproteobacteria > Pseudomonadales > Pseudomonadaceae > Aquipseudomonas > Aquipseudomonas koreensis_H. The sequence continues at coordinate 119,644 of NZ_JAOEJU010000015.1, forward strand.
CCACCCGGCTCTCATCCTCCAGCACAAACTGATCGATGCCGGCGGCACGTTTTCTCAGAAAGTCGATGGCCAGCCGGTTCTCGAAATCGATGTTCGACGGCTGACCGGTGGCACGTTTGCCGAAACTGGAACCACGGTGATTGGCATGACCTTCCAGATCCACACTGTTGCGCAGTTGCACCAGCACCTCGGTCTTGCCGGTGCCGGTCATACCGCCCAGCAACACGAAATCACACTGGGCCGTTGCCTGTTCAAGGGTGTCGATCAGAAAACCGCGCATCGCCTTGTAACCGCCGCCGATCCGGGGGTAGTCAATGCCGGCTTCGTCCTTGAGCCACTGCTGCACGATCTGCGAACGCAGGCCACCACGAAAGCAATACAGATAACCCTCGGGATGCGCCCGGGCAAAATCCGCCCAGGCCTGAATACGTTCGGCCTTGACCGCCCCGGACACCAATTGATGGCCCAATTCGATGGCGGCTTGCTGTCCGTGGTGCTTGTAACAAGTACCGATCCGCTGACGCTCGATGTCGTTCATCAGCGGCAGATTGACCACACCGGGAAACGCGCCCTTGTGAAATTCGACCGGCGCACGGGCGTCCATCAGCGGCCGGTCGTCGAGGAAGATGTCGCGGTAATCGGTGAAGTCGACGGACATCAAATCACCTCGACGGCGGTGCTCTGTCGCTCCAGCAGTTCACCGATGGGCTCCAGTGTCAGACCCAGTTCGGCAGCGACCGCGAGAAATTCGGCATTGCCTTCAGGAGTTACGGCCACCAGCAGACCGCCACTGGTCTGCGGGTCGCACAGCACTCGCTTGTGCAATTCCTGTACCCGCCCGACGCGGCTCGAATAACTGTCGAAATTGCGCAGCGTGCCACCCGGCACGCAGCCCTGTTCAAGGTAATACTCGACGCTCTCCAGACGTGGCACCCGATCATAAAAAATGCGCGCCGTCAGATGACTGCCGTCGGCCATTTCCACCAGATGCCCGAGCAGCCCGAAACCGGTGACATCGGTCATCGCGGTGACCCCGGCCAGTTTGCCGAAACGGCTGCCGGGCTTGTTCAGCGTACACATCCAGTCCCGGGCCAGGCCGATGTCGGCGTGGCGCAGCTTGCCCTTCTTTTCCGCTGTGGTGAGGATGCCGATGCCCAACGGCTTGGTCAGGTACAGCAGGCAACCAGCCGTGGCGGTGTCGTTGCGTTTCATGAAGCGCTTTTCCACCAGCCCCGTGACGGCCAGACCGAAAATCGGTTCCGGTGCATCGATCGAATGCCCGCCGGCCAATGGAATCCCCGCTTCATCGCACACCGATCGCCCGCCGCGGATCACGTCCCGCGCCACTTCCGGCGCCAGCACATTCACCGGCCAACCGAGGATCGCAATCGCCATCAACGGATCGCCGCCCATCGCGTAGATATCGCTGATGGCATTGGTCGCGGCAATCCGGCCGAAATCGAACGGGTCATCGACAATCGGCATGAAAAAATCGGTGGTCGAGACCACGCCGCGCTCGGCATCGATTGCATACACCGCCGCGTCATCGCGCGAAGCGTTGCCGACCCACAGTTTCGGATCAAGATTCTGCGCCCCGCTGCCGGCCAGAATCACCTCCAGCACCTTGGGCGATATCTTGCAGCCGCAGCCGGCGCCGTGGCTGTACTGGGTCAGACGGATGGGCTCGGTCATGGGGGCAGTCTCCTGGCAGGGAATGACGCGAATACTAGCAGAGAGCCAATCGGGACTACGGTGTCAATCCGTCCTAAGATAACTGAAGGCATATTGACATCACCTTTCAACCAGGGAGAATCCCGTCATTGTCAAAAAAGTCAGGGATTACTTATGAAATTTCGCGTCTGCAGCTCCACGCAAGAATGGGTTATCGACAGCTGGCTGCGCGAACCTGTTACCCCTCAGGCCGAAGACGTCTACGCGATCAACATTTTCTCTTCCATCACCAGCGCTGTAAGCCGGGCATTTGATGCGACGCGCGAGACGGTGGCAGAAGCCGCGGAGAGTGTCGGAGATAAAGTCGGCAATCTGTATGACGCCACTGTCGAAACGATTTCCGATGCTGCGGACGTTGTGACTGAAGCGGCCGAAAAGGTCGGTGATGCTGTATCCGATGCCTACAACTCCACTGTCGAAACCGCTTCCAGCGCTGCCGATGTTGTGGCTGATGCGTACACCTCGGCCGTTGAGTCCGTGGTGGACGCGGCAGATAAAGTGGGTGATGTGCTTGGCGATGCCTACGACTTCACGCGTGAAACCATAACCAGCGGTTACGACAGTTCCCGCGACTACGTGGCCGAATTCGGCACGTCAATGGCAACCTACTGGAATGCCAAAAAAGAACTGGAAGAGCGTAAGGAAAAAAACGCGGAAACCCGTGGGGAAATGCGCCAGAAAGCCAAAAGTGAAGTTCGGGAAAAACGCTTCACCGAGGCATTGGCAAAAGCCAAGGCCTGCATCGATAGCCACGAAGCCTACTTCAAAATGCTGATTGCCATGCAAGCAGTCGCCCAGGCGAGCGCAGCATGCTCCGGGGTGGCCAGCAAGGAAGATAAACAGCAGATCGACGAATTCCTGATGGGAATGGGCGGCGGGTTCCTGCCAGCCAAAGTACAAAGTGCAATCAATCTGCTGTCCCTCAACCCTCCCACGCTCAAAGAAGCTTTCATTCGCGCACGAAAAGTCGGACCCGAAGCGCAGCCATTATTTGAAGAGATCATAGATTTCGTCACGACACTGAATGGCGAATTGAACCTGCCGCAAAAGGCGTTTCGCTCGGGATGGGCACAGTTGTCTGCCGCCGCTTGACAGGAGAAATACCATGACGGATCGAATTGAACGTTTCAAAGCCCGGCAGCGCCAGCAAGCGGCAATTGGCAAAGGCCCCCGACTGGTTGAATTGCCTGAGGCCGATCTCGCTCGACAATTGAGTGACATCACTATCAACCCCGTCCTGTTGGAGAAAGGTTTCACTGAAGCTGACTTTACGGTGGATCTGCACGTGTCTGACGATGAATCGGATGCGGTGCTCAAAGCGTACTCCGATGCTTTCAGCCAGCAACGATTCGACCAGTTGATCGGCGACAGCAAACGGGAAGTGTTACAGGCCATCGCAGTACCTTTCGGACTCGGTCGAGTGCTGGCGGTTTACGACAAAAAAGGGGGTAACGTCGACACCATCAATAACGCCAGAAACGAGGTGTATGCGACCGATGCTGCAGCAAAAAAATATACAGATCTGCCCGCGTACGATTCGGCCAAGTTCCATGGGCACAAGGCTTACATCGCAAAAAACGCTAAAGATACCCTCGACCAGGACTCCGGCGTACTGAAGGACGCTTACACCAACGAAACTTTCAGTCAGAACAAGAACCTGGATCCGCGCAACCTCGATCACACCATTTCGGCGAATGTGATTCATACCGATCGTGGGCGCGTACTGGCGGGCGTGGATGCGCCAACACTGGCGAATGCAGACTCGAATCTGAACCCGACCAAAAAAGCATTGAACCAGTCAAAGGGCAAAAAAAACGCCACTCAATTCGTCGAAGAGCTGCAAAAGAACACCAAGAGCCGCCAGGAAGAAATACAGCGCTTGTCCGACAAACAGGAGATGACGACCAAGGACGAAAATCGTCTGCGCTTACTCAAGCAACAAGAGGCCATCGCACAAAACCCCGACCTGCTCCTGGCCAAGGACAAAGCAGCGCGCGAGGCGTATGAAAAGAAGCTCAATGACGCTTATTACAAGAGCGAAAAATTTAAATCCGACCTCGCCAAAACCAGTCTGAAGGAAGGCGGCAAGATGGCCTTCCAGCAAGCCTTTGGCGTGATGCTGATCGAGTTTTTCAGTGCAACCTTCGACGAACTGATGGATCTGTATCGCAATGGCCGATCTCACGAGTCGTTGGTGCCTGAGTTGCGGGCACGCCTGGAACGCGTTGCGAAGCGAGTCGCAAATCAATGGCAAGCAGCCTTGGCGGCAGGCGGTGGAGGCTTTGTGGCCGGCGTTCTGGCGAATCTGGTGACCACTCTGATCAACGTCTTTGTGACCACCGGCAAACGTGCAGTGCGCATGTTTCGTGAAGGCTTCATGTCGCTGCTCAAGGCACTCAAAACGCTGCTGCTGCCCCCGAAAGGGCTCACGCTACGTGAGGCCGCCCACGAGGCGATCAAGATTACCTGCGCAGGCGGTGTGATCATTGCCGGGGTCGCACTGGAAGAAATCATCGAAAAACAGATGCTCACGATTCCTGGGCTAGGTGCGTTGGGAGCGATTCTTTCAGCAGTAATTGTGGGTGCCCTGACAGGGCTGGCCAGTACGTTTGTTGTTTACCTGGTGGATAAGTTGGATCTGTTAGGTGTTAACCGCGATCGAGAACTGGCAGGTGTCAATCACAATCTCGATCACTGTCTGGCAAAGGTGATGGAAGATAACGATCGGCTATTACTTGATCTGGAAAGCAGCTTGACGACGTGAACCTCCGCAGCACGACCCGGAACAATTCCTCTACCTGTTCCGGGTCGCGCTGGATCACACCCATCCCGCAATAGCCGGCGAAGACCGCTTCGACGATGTCCCCTACCAACATGTACAGGCCACAATCGTGTCCGAGCTGACAGATTTGATTAACAAGCAAGGTTCATTCGCTGTAAAAATAATCATCGCGCTGGGCATTTTTGCCAGCTGGGGTTATTGCGCCTTCTCTATAAATTTTTTCCCAACTGGACTAAACATAGCGGACAGCCTGGTTTTCATATTTATCGCGCTGGGTTTCGGCTTACTGTACTCAGCCTGGCTATTATTCGGATTCATGGCGTTCTTCTTCGGCCATTCTGCCTGGACTGATAAAAGCTCACGCCTCACCGACGGATTGGCATGCATTATATTTTTGTGCTTTCTGCTTTATATAGCTTTTGAACTGGGCAGTGCCGAAGCATCGATAGCCCCTCTTATCAGCGGATTTCTTTTGCACAGTTCCATCTTTCAATGGAAAAAAGACTCACCCGATCTGGATGAAGAGAGCAAACGCAACCAAACGCGCCTGCGTTGGACGATGATTTTATTTTCCATATTTGTCGTTCCAACGCTTGCACTTCCCGTTTTTGGGAAAATCATCGACAGCAGTTTTGGGTTGATCGGAATACAGCAAAAAAATGTTTCACTTGCGTTGAATGATGAAAACCAGAAAGTCGTGAGCGATGTCGCGAAGGAATTCAATCTCTCGATTTATGGTTGCTTGAAAGACGGCAATCAAACCAACATCGTTCACCACTTCAATGTTCTTTGGCACGGCCTGGGTGAACGCAGCCTAGTCCAGTTACTCGCCTATGAAAAAGGCGACTGGAAACCCAAGGCAAAAATCGAGCTGGATCGTAACGGCCTCAAAGTTTTGACACCAACCGACAAAAAAAACAGTTTCAAAACCTGTTTGACGGTAAACACTGATACGTTATTTGATATCTACGAAGACACAATAAGCGACCACGGCAAAAAGCAACTCGCAGAGTTCACCAAAGAAACAAAACGCAAACTGGAAGCAGACAATCTGAAAATCCTTTCGGCCAACATTTCCGGCCACACTGACAGAGTCCCCGTCATGAAAGCAGGTGACTCCAATCTTGCACTTTCAATGCGCCGGGCGGATAGCGTGTATGCAGAAATCAAGGATCTTTTTGCAGACTTGCCTGAATCACAGGTTAAACGACTCGGACAAGGTTCATTAGCTCCCAAATCAAACTGCCCCCGAAACCTGAGCATGCCCGAGCAGAAAGAATGCCTGGCGGTGGATCGTCGTGTAGAAATCGAACTCAAGGTTCAACTGAAGGGCAAGTAATCGTTTCCCGGCAAAAAAAAACCGCCCTTGCGGGCGGCTGAAGTGCTTCGCTCCTGAATCAGAACCCGAGGCTGAAGCTGATGGTCATCGCATGGTCGTTGCTCTCGTTTGACAGCTGCCCCGAATAGCCGATACCGAGTTTGCCGGTCGGGCTGATCTGGAAGTCCACGCCCGCTTCGACCACCGCACTGTCCTTGGCAATCGGCACGCCCTGGGTGCTGAACGAGGCGCCGCCGTCGATGAAGGTCAGGTCGGCGTCAGGTTTGGTGTCGCCGAAGGCATGCCGCCAGCCGAGGGCCGCGCGCGGGGTGAATTGCCCGCCGTTGTCCAGGGTGATGACCTTGCCGGCGCGCACGCCCAGGGTCGAAAAGGTAATGTCCTGATCAGACTCCGCCCGCAAGCGCCCTACTCCACCTTTCTCCTTGGCCTTGTCGCTATCGTAGTTGACGTATGCCAGACCGGCGAACGGTTCCAGGGCAATCCCGGCCGCTTCGATGGCATACCCGACTTCACCGAACACCTGGGCGCTGCGCGCATCGTAGTTGGCCTTCAGCCGGTCGTTGTAGGCGCCGACGCTGACGTCGCGTTTGGTCTCGATATCGTGCCAGCTGTACGCCGCGCCGAGGCGCACCGCCAAGGCATCGAATTGAGAGTTGAGGTACGCCGCCAAGTGGTAGCTCTCGACCGTGGCATCCGAGCGACGATCATGGGCATCCAGATCGCTACGGGTATAACCGGCGGCCATGCCCACACGCCATTGATCGTCGATCTGCTTGTCGGTGCCGAGCATGAAACCGCTCAGGTTGCGATCCAGCTTCGCACTGTTGCTGTCGCCGTCCGACTCGCCCCATGCGCCAAGGGCGCGGGCCCAGCCGACCATTTCGCCGTGGCAGCCGTTGCTGCTCAGCTGATTGTCGCTTGGCGCAAGGGCGCGGCGTGAATCGTCAGGGGCGCTGCATGAAGGCTGGCGCATCCGGTCGTTGACCGCGTCCCGCACGTAGCGCGAATCCTCGAGGATGGCGCTGGCGGTGCTGGCATGGATTTCCCCGGACAGACTGTCGAAGGCATTGCGCGCACCGGCCACGCTGAGATTGACGATTTCATTCTGCAACGCTGCGCCTGCCACACCGTTGCGCATCAACGCCGAGGCCGCGCTGCGCTGGTTGCGGGTGGCTGCAACATCAACGAACGAGTTGTTGTTGCGGCTGACGACCAGGTTCACGGCATTGGCGTCATACACCAGCGCCGAGTCGAGGAACGCATACTGCGGCAGATCGGCGGCGCTGAAGGTGCCGACTACGCCACCGCCGGCAGTGATCAGCGAATACACGGTGTTGCCGGTGAACGGCGCGAGGCTGTTGACCTGTAAGCCGCCACCGAGAGTAGCTGTGCCGCCGACCGCCAGTGGCGTGGCAGTTGGCGAACTCACCGTCAGGGCCAGCACGCCGTCAGCGGCGTTGGTCAGGTTGCCTGCCACGCTCAGCGTGCCCGCCTCGGCACCAGAAGAAACCACCCCGTGGTTGACCACCGAACCGACACTGCCATTACCGCTCAACCCGGCGCCATTGGCCACGGTGACCTGCCCGCCGAGCGAACCGCGTGCCGCACGGTTGCCGACTTGCAACACGCCTTGATCGACAGCAACGGTACCGCTGAACGGCTGATCGCCGGTCAACAGCAGGGTTCCGGCACCCCGTTTGGCCAAGGCACCGGTGCCACTGAGCACACCGTTGAACTGACCATTGGCATTCTGCTGGAACACCAGCGAGGCGTTGTTGAGGATGTTGCCTTGCAGGCTGAGGGTATTACCGATCAGCGTACCGCCGCTGACCGTGGTCCCGCCGCTGTAGGTGTTGGCGCCGCTGAGGATCAGAGTGCCGGAATCGAGCTTCTCGATGCCGCCACTGCCTACCAGCGGTACGGAGATTTCCGCACTGCCGCCGGCATTCACCCGCACCGGTGCCAGACTGCCGCCAGGCCCGTTGACCGGTGTCAGCGTACCGCCAGCGCCCGGAACCAGGCTGTAACCGTTAGTGAGGAACTGCAGACCGGTGAAGTTTTGATTGCCTTGCACGGTGACCGTCCCGCTCTGCCCGCCGAACACGGCGAACTGACCGTTCGACGCCAGTGCCTGGGTACCGCTCGGATCGGTCCAGTTGGTGCCCGGCCCCCATACACCGCTACCGCCACCGATGCTGCCGTCAGGATTAGTGGTGCCGCCGTTCCAGAACTGCACTTCACCCGGCGTGTTCTGCACCAGCAGGTTGACCTGATTGGCCAGCGCGGTTTGCAGGGTCAGGTTGGCCGCCGGAACCGGCAGGCTGCCGTAGACCAGACCGTTGTTGGTCAGGCTGCCGCCGTAGCTGAACAGTTGATAGACCCCGGTGCCGAAGCCGCCGGCGTTGCTGATGTTCAGCGTGCCGTCGAGGGTCAGGTTGCCGGCGACGTTGACCACGGTTGTGGAGCTGGCGGCCGAGCCGAGGGAGAAGTCCAGGTTGGTGCCCGAGGACAACGCCAGCGAACCGACCGACAATGGCGTTGCGGTTCCGCCCCCGGTCAGCGTCGCACCGTTGGCCAATTGCACGGCGCCTGCGAATACGCCGCTACCGCCGATCTTCGCGCCGCTGGCAACGTTGACGTTGGCACTGTTGAGCACACCGTTGACGTTCAGCGAACCGGCCTGCACGGCGGTGTTGCCGGTGAAGGTGTTGTTGCCGGTCAGCAGCAAGGCGCCGTTGCCGGTTTTGTTCAGGGTGCCGGCGCCCGTCAGGTTGCCGGTGTAGCTGCCGTCGCTGTTCTGCTCGAAGGTCAGCGTCGCGTTGTTGACGATGGCGCCTTGCAGGCTGCTGGTGTCGCCACGGGTGCTGCCGCCGTTCAGCGTCGTGCCGCCGCTGTAGGTGTTGGCGCCACTGAGGACGAGATCACCGCTGCCGTTTTTCACCAGACTGCCGCTGCCGGTGATCGCGCCGATCAGCGTAGTGTTCTGGTTGCCGGCCAGGGTCAGTTGCGCACCCAGGTTGATGGCGTTAGCCAGTTGCAGCGCAGAGCTGCTGTCGAGGGTGCCGTTGCCCAGCACGCTGAGAGCGCCGCTGCTGATCGCGCTGTTGTTGCCCAGGATCAGCGAGCCGCCAGACAGCTGAGTACCGCCGCTGTAGGTGTTGCTGCCGTTGAGGGTCAGGCTCGATGCGCCGGTCTTGATCAGACTGCCGCTGCCGCTGACCACACCGCCGAGGGTCAGTGCGTTGGAGCCGGCGACGGTGAGTCCGCCGTTGAGCACCACGGCGTTGGCCAGGCTGACCGCTGTGTTGCTGTCCAGCGCCGTGCCGTTGGCGGCGGTCAACACACCAGTGCCGAGGGCCGCGTTGTTGCCGACCACGATCTTGCCGCCGTTAAGCGCGGTGCCGCCGGTGTAGCCGTTGGCCGCGTTGAGCACCAGGGTGCCGGTGTCATATTTGCCCAGTGTGCCGGCGCCGTTGAGCGCCACGCCCACGGTGGCGGTGACGTTCGGATCGACCCGCACGGTCGCGTTGCCCAGCGCCCCGTTGACCAGATTCAGCGAACCGGCCGTACCGTTCTGCAGGCTGTAGCCATCAGTGACGAATTGCATGCCGGTGATGGTTTGCGCGCCGTTCACCGTGACGGTGCCCGCCGTGCCCTGGAACACTGCGAAGCTGTTGGTCCAGGCCTGATTGGTGGTGCCGTTGACGTCGGTCCAGTTGGTGGTGCCGGTGCCCCAGGTGCCGCTGCCGCCATCCACCGAACCGTTGGCGACGAGTTGGTTGCCGTCCCAGAACTGCACGGTAACGCCCGGTGCAGTGACCAGCAGGTTGATCTGGTTGGCCAGTGCGGTTTGCAGGGTCAGGTCGCCCGGCGTGACGCTGCCCGGCACGGTGCCGATCAGCATGCCGTTGTCGGTCAGGCCGCCGGTGTAGTTGATCAATCGGTACACGCCGCTGCCGAAACCGCCGATGTCACTGACATTGAGCGTGCCGTCGAGCGTCAGGTTGCCGCCGACGTTGACCAGCGCGTTACCGCCACCGGACACCGGTGTGCCGAGGCCGACGTCGAAGTTGGAGTTGGCGTTGAACACCAGCGAGTTCACCGAAAGCGTACTGCCGGTAGCGCCGGCCAGATGACCGCCATCCGCCACGGTCACCGCCCCGCCGAGCGAGCCGCCGCCGGTCAGGGTGCCGCCGCTGTTGACCAGCACACTGGCGCTGTCCAGCGAGCCGCTGACATTCAAGGTACCGGCGTTGACCGTGGTGTTGCCGGTCAGGCTGTTGAGGCCGGTCAGGGTCAGCATGCCGGTGCCGAGTTTGCTCAGTTCGCCGGTACCGGTGAGCACGCCGTCGAAAAGGCTGCTGGCGTTGTTGCCGCCGATGCTCAGCGTGTTGCCGCCGCCGATCAGTGCGGTGCCGCTGCCGGTCAAGCTGGCGAGGCTGCCGGAGCCGCCGAGATTGAGAGTCGCCGCAGCGCCGAGATTGACCCCGGCGTTGCTGCCCAGTGCCGAGTTACCCAGCGTGGTCAGGCTGCCGGACTGCACATCGAAAGTGCCGCTGAAGGTGTTGTTGCCGGTCAGCGTCAGGTCGGCCAGACCGTTCTTGGTCAGGGTGCCCGCCCCGGCGATCACGCCACCGAGGGTCAGGTTGTTGTTGCCGGCCACGCTCAGGTTGGCATTGACGTTGAGGTTGTTGGCCAGCACCAGCGGCGCCGTGGTGTCGAGGGTCGAAGCGCCTGCCACAGTCACCGCGCCGGAGCCCAGGCCCGCCGAGGTGCCGAGGGTCACGGTGCCGGCGTTCAGCGTGGTGCCGCCGCTGTAGGTGTTGATGCCGTTGAGGGTCAGGTTGGAGGCGCCGTTCTTGATCAGGCCGCCGGAGCCGCTGACCACGCCGCTGAGCGCTACATCACTGCTACCGGTATTGGTCAGGTTGGCGTTGAGCACCACGTTGTTACCCAGCGACACCGAGGTGTTGCTGTCCAGCGCCGAGGCACCGGCCACGGTCAGGTTGCCCAGACCGAGTGCGCCGTTGCTGCCGGCGGTCAGGGAGCCGGCGTTGAGGGTGATGCCACCGAGGAAGTTGTTGGCCCCGCTCAGGATCAGGTTGGCCGCGCCATTCTTGGTCAGGCTGCCGGCACCATTGATGGCTCCGCCGAGTGTCAGATCGTTGCTGCCGACGATGCCGAGGTTGCCCGCCAGGTTGATCGCATTACTCGCCGTGAAAGCGCCGCTGGCATTCAGGGTGGTGCCGTTCGCGGCGTTCAGGGTGGCCGACCCCAGCGCGCTGTTCGACGCCAGAACCAGTCCACCCGCGTTCAATGCCACCGGCCCGAGGAAGGCGTTGTTGCCGCCGAGGGTCAGGCTGGCCGAACCGTTCTTGATCAAGCCGCCGGTACCGGAAATGACACCGTTGAGGGTCAGCGCATTGCTGCCGAGGATGGTCAGGTTGCCGTTGAGTGTGGTGGCATTGGCCAGGGTCACGGCGGTGTTGCTGTCGAGTTGCGTGCCGGCGTTGGCGATCAATGCGCCAGTGCCCAACGCGGTATTGCTGCCGACCACCAAGGTGCCGCCGTCCAGTTGCGTGCCGCCGGTGTAGCTGTTGGCGCCGTTGAGTACCAGGGTGCCGGCGTCGAGTTTGTTGAGGATGCCGCTGCCGTCGATGTTCACGCCGACCGTGGCGGTCACGCCCGGATCGACCCGCATCGCCGTAGTGCCGCCAGTGCCGTTGACGGCAGTCAGCAGACCCGACGTGCCGTTGACCACGTTGTAGCCATCGGTGAGGAATTGCATCCCGGTGAACAGTTGCGTGCCGTTGACCGACACCGTACCGGCCGTGCCCTGGAACACCGCGAAGTCGCCGGCCCAGGTCTGATTCACCGTACCGCTGGAATTGGTCCAGTTGGTGCCGCCGGCAGTCCATGTGCCGGTGCCACCATCCACGGTGCCGTTGGCGATCGTCTGACTGCCGTCCCAGAAACGCAGGTTGGTGTTCGGTGCCGACACCACCAGATTCACCTGGTTACCCAGCGTCTGCACGAGGATGTCGCCGAGGCCGTATCCCACCGGTACACCGGCCACGGTCAGGCCATTGTCGGTCAGCGCGCCGATGTAGTTGAACAGCCGATAGACACCCACGCCGAAGCCGCCGGCATCGGTGACATTGAGGTTACCGTCGAGGGTCAGGTTGCCGCCGATGTCCATCAGCGACGTGGTCGATGGCGTCGCGAGGTTCGCATCGATATTGCTGTTGGCGGACAGAACCAGTGACGCGGCCGACAGGGTGGTGCCCGAGGACAACGCCAGGTGGCCGCCGTTGTTGACGTTGAGGGTTCCGAGAATCGAACCGCTGCCGGTTACGCTCGCGCCGGTATTGACGTTGACCTGGGCACTGGCCAGCGAACCGCTGAGGTTCAGGGTGCCGCCGTTGACGGCGGTGTTGCCGACGATGCCGTTGATCCCGGTCAGGTTCAGGGTGCCGGTGCCGACCTTGGTCAGGCCGCCGTTGCCGCTGAGGTCACCGTCGAAGGTGCTGTTGCTGCTGACTCCGCCCACGGTCAATGTGTTGCCGCCGCCGATCTGCACGCTGCCGCTGCCACCCAGCCCGTTGAGGCTGGCATTGCTGCCCAGATTGAGACTGGCGCCAGCGCTGACGTTGGCGCCAGATGTGTTGCCCAGCGCCCCGCTGCTCAGGGTGGTGACGCTACCGGCGGCAATGTTCAGCGCGCCGGTGAAAGTGTTGGTGCCACTGAGGGCCACGTCTTCCAGGCCGGTTTTGGTCAGGCTGCCGGCGCCGTCGATCACGCCGCTGAGGACCAGAGCGTTGTTACCGGCCAGGGTCAGCCCGGCATCGAGGGTGATGTTGTTAGCAAGGTTGAGGGCGCTGCTGTTGTCCAGCGTCGCCGCGCCACCGACGGTCAAGCCACCGCTACCCAGTGAGCCGGACGAACCGATGGTCAGGGTGCCGGCGTTCAGGGTGGTGCCACCACTGAAGGTGTTGTTGCCGTTGACGGTCAGGTTGGCGCTGCCGTTCTTGACCAGTTGCCCGGTACCGCTGAGTACACCGTTGAGGGCCAGATTTTGCGTGCCGCCGACGCTCAGCGCTGCATTGAGCACGACGGCGTTAGCCAGACTGACCAGCGGCGAACTGCTGTCGAGGGTTGCCGCACCGCCGACGGTCAAGGCGCCGGTGCCAAGGGCCGAGCTGTTGCCGACGGTCACCGTACCGGCGTTCAGGGTGGTGCCGCCGACGTAGGTGTTGGTGCCATTCAAATTCAGATTGGCCGCGCCGTTTTTCACCAGGCTGCCGGCGCCGGCCACAGTACCGGTGAGGGACAGATCGGCGCTGCCACCGATGTTCATCGCACCGGCGAGGTTGACCTGGTTGCCCAGCGTGACGGCGGTGTTGGTATCCAGCGTGGTGCCCGCCGCTGCGTTCAATGCGCCGCTGCCCAGCGCGGTATTGCTGCCGACAATCAGCTTGCCGACGTTCAGCGCGGTGTTGCCGAAGTAGGTGTTGGCGCCGTTGAGGATCAGATCGGCCGGGCCGCTTTTGGTCAGGCCGCCGACCCCGGAGACCACCCCCGAGAGCGTCAGCGCATTGCTGCCGCCAATGGTCACGTTACCACCGAGGTTGACGTTGTTGGCCAGGCTGGTCGCGGTGCTGGCGTCCAGCGTGGTGTTGTTGCCGGCGTTGAGGATGCCAGTGCCGAGGGCGGTGTTGGAGCCGACGACCAGGGTCCCTGCGTTCAGCGACGTAGAGCCGGTGTAGGTGTTGTTGCCGGTCAGGGTCAGGGTCGAGGAGCCGGTCTTGATCAGGTTGCTGCCGCCACTGATCACGCCGCCGAGGGTCAGCGGGTTGGCGCCGCCGGCGGTGAGGTTGGAGTTGAGGGCAATCGCGTTGTTCAGCGTCACGTTGGCGCTGCTGTTGAGCGTTGCGCCCGCCCCGCCCACGGTCAGCGTGCCGGTGCCGAGTGCCGCGCCGTTGCCGACGGTCAGGCTGCCTGCGTTGAGCGCAGTGCCGCCGGTGAAGGTGTTGGCGCCGTTGAGGGTCAGGTTGGCGGTGCCGTTCTTGATCAATTGACTGGCGCCGCTGAGCACACCGCCCAGAATCATGCCGTTGCTGCCGCCGATGGACAGGTTGCCGTTGAGCGCGACGTTGTTGTTGAGGATGACCGAGGTGTTGCTGTCGAGGGTCGCGGCGCTGGCGACAGTCAGGGCGCCGCTGCCCAGTGCGGCGGCGTTGCCGACGGTCAGGGTGCCGGCGTTCAACGTAGTGCCACCGCTGAAAGTGTTGGCGCCGTTGAGAATCAGGTTGGCCGCGCCATTCTTGGTCAGCCCGCCGCTGCCGCTGACTACGCCGCCGAGGGTCAGGTTGGCGTTTCCGGCGACGTTGAGGTTGCCGCCGAGGGCGACGGCGTTACCCAGCGCCACGGTGGTGCTCGCGTCGAGTGTGGTGCCCGCCGCCGTGGTCAGTGCGCCGGTACCCAGCGCGGTGTTGGAGCCGACAATCAGCGTCCCGCTGTTCAGCGCGGTGCCGCCGGAGAAGGTGTTGTTGCCGCTGAGGGTCAGGTTCGCGGTACCGCCCTTGAGCAGGCTGCCGGCGCCGCTGATGACGCCGCTCAGGCCCAGCGCCTGGGTGCCGCCGATGGTCAGCCCGCCTGCCAGCGCCACCGCGTTGGCCAGGGTCACGGCAGTGGTCGCATCCAGTGTTGTGCCGGCCGCTGCGTTCAAGGCGCCCGTGCCGAGGGCGGTGTTGCTGCCGACGAGCAAAGTGCCGCCGTTGAGCGCGGTAGTGCCGCTATTGGTGTTGTTGCCGGTCAGGGTCAGGCTGGCGCTGCCGCTTTTGGTGATCGCACCGGTGCCGGACACGATGCCGGCCAGGGTCAGCGCATTGCTGCCGAGCACGTTCAACGCACCGGTGATGCCGACGTTGTTGGCCAGGGTCACGTTGCCGGTGCTGTCGAGGCTGGTGCCGTTGCTGGTGTTGAGTACCCCGGTGCCCAGTGCGTTGTTGTTGCCGACGCGCAAGGTCCCGGCGCTGAGGCTGGTGATCCCGGTGTAGGTGTTGATGCCGTTGAGGGTCAGGCTGCCGCTGCCGGTTTTGGTCAGGTTGGCGGCGCCGCTGATCACCCCGCCCAACGTCAATGCTCCAGTGCCGGTCGCGGTCAGGGTGCTGTTGAGCGTGATCGCGTTAGCCAGCGAAATCGGCGCCGTCGCCGAGATGCTCGAAGAGCCGCCAACGGTGATGCCGCCGGTGCTGAACGCCTGATTGTTGCCGACCAGCGTCACACCACCGTTGAGCACGGTGTTGCCAGTGTAGGTGTTGATGCCGTTGAGGTTGATCTGGCCACTGCCGATCTTGGTCAGACCGCCGCTACCGGAAATCACCCCGTTGAGGGTCATGCCGTTGATGCCCTGCAGAGTCAGACCACTGGCGCCCAGGTTGATCTGATTGGCCAGCGTCAACCCGGCATTACTGGCCTGGAGAATCCCGCCGTTGGACGTCAGCACACCGCTGCCGAACGCTGCGTTGTCGTTGAACTGCGCGACACCGCCATTGAGGGTGGTCGCACCACTGACCAACGGGCCCTGCAAGGTCCAGGTGCCGCTGTTGAGGGTCAGGTTGTTGAAGTTGACGTACGTCGCGCTGGACGCCGTGCCGGTCCCGGTGGTGCCGCCGCCGAGGCCGATCGGGTTTTGCAGGATCAGCGTGTTGGTGCCGGCCGCGCCGCCATCGATCGTACCGGTCGGGGCGAAGGTCAGGTTGATGCCGATCAGCCCCCCGAGGCCGACGGAGATTTGCACACCGTCACCGAGGTTAACGCTGGAACCGGTGATTGCGTAGAAGGTGTTGGTGCTGCCTGCCCCCATCGACAAGCCGCCGGTGATGTTACCGGCGTTAGTGAAAGTGTTGCCCGCCACCGACGTCTCGAACGCCATCCGGCCGTTGATCGTGCCGCTGGCACTGTTGGTCATGTTGACTTGCGAACCGCCATACACCCCGACCACGGGCGTATCCGCAAGGGTGATCCCGCCCACTGACAATCCGGTGGAGGTGATGGTGCCGTCGTTGGTGATGGTCGTAGTGCCCGACACCGAGTTGTTCACGCCAATCCCCAGGCCGTCGATGCTGGTCAGGTTGAGGCCGAGCAACATGCCGGTGCCGCGAATGAGCCCGGTGGTGTTGTTGGCGATGCTGATCGTGCTGGTCGCGCCGGTGCCGATGAACGCACCGCCACTGAGGATCGAGACCAGGCCGAGCAAGGCCGGGTCGAGGGTGCCGGAGTTGTTCAGGTTGATGTTGGCCCCGGTCAGGTTGATGACCTTGCCGCCGAGGGTGGCGTTCATCTGCGCCCCGTTGGTGACGTTGACCGTCAGGCCGCTGGTGGCACTGCTGTAGTCATTGAGAAACAGCGGCAGGGTCGGGACGCCCGAACAGGTAATCGTGGAGCCCGCCGCCGAGCAGGTGGCGAACGCCTGCTCGCTGACACCACCGAACAGCAGTCCGGCGACACTCAGATGCACAGCAAGGGACAGTGGGGAAAAACGTGAAACGAGGGCGACACCAAACCTTGCTTCCACGGGATACTCCTTGTCGTGGCGAAAATCATCCTTGAGCAGCGTGCGTACGCGGTGCTTATTCCACACGCGAATCAAGAGCGCGACGGTCATTACAAACCGTGTCATTCCTGACACACGCTAGTTGATGCCCTGCGATAGGGCATCGGTCAAATGGCATTAATACTTTGGTGCTAGAGGCTTCTGTATCGGGGTTTTCAGCCAAATGACAGGGCATTTTTGCGTTATTGCACGCGGTGATCCGGCCCATGGCGGTTGTCAAAAATCTCACTGCCACCGATGTGTGCTCCTGCCGGGCTATCCACCCGCCGATTAATGACCGTTCTGTCAGAAAAGGCAGCAAAACAAGAGATTTTTCATTGTGTTGAGAGATCTGGTATGGCTTGTGCAAACGTTTGCGCAACACTGTTACCGACGTTTTCGTAACAAAACCGTACAGGCCTCGGTATTTCGGGCCTCGATCTGCAAAAAGGACTTTGAATGCACGCTTTTTCCTGCCGTTACCGCTGCAGCGGGCGCTCGTTTGCTGTTTCCCTTCTATTGGCCGGCGTTACTGGAGTTCTCAGTCAGACCGCTCTCGCACAGCCTGCCCTTGCCGAAGAATCCGCCCAGGGCGAAACCCTCAGCCCCGAAGCCAGCCCGCCGAAAAAAGGCGCGTACCTGTCGGACTGGTACAACCAGGACCTGACTCTGATCGGCAGCAAGGACATCAGTTTCGGCCCGCAACCGGCCGACGACATCTACCTCGAATACGAGTATTTCGGACGCAAGGGCCCGTTCGAGCTGTACGGCTACATCGACATCCCGAAGATCTTCAACATCGGCAACAGCCATGACAAAGGCGTATGGGACCACGGCTCACCGGTGTTCATGGAGCACGAACCGCGCATCTCCATCGACTACCTCGCCGGCCGCAGCCTGGCCATCGGACCGTTCAAGGAATGGTACGTGGCGTTCGACTGGATCTACGACCACGGCAGCCGCAAGGAGAACCGCGCCAACACGCTGTACAGCGGTTTCGGCACCGACATCGACACCCATTCTCGGGTCAATCTGTCGGCCAACCTGTACGGGCGCTATCAGTGGGAAAACTATGGCGCCAGCAACGAATATTCGTGGGACGGCTACCGCGCGCAGCTCAAGTACATCGTACCGATCGACAAATTCAGCAACGGTGCCTCGCTGACCTACATCGGCTTCACCAACTTCGACTTCGGCTCGGACATCCACAAGGACAACCCGGCGCGCACCGCCAATGCCACGGTGGCGACCAACGTCCTGCTGTACTCGTTCACCCACTTGCGCTTCACCCTGGTCGGCCGTTATTTCCACAACGGCGGCAACTGGGAGGACGGCAGCGAGCTGAATTTTGGCGACGGTAATTTCCGTGCGCGTTCCAATGGCTGGGGGTATTACGCGGGGGTCGGGTATCAATTCTAAAGCGCAAGGGCTCGCAGCCATTGGCTGCGAGCCCTTGTCGTTTTACATCAAGGAATCAGGATGACCTTGTCGCCACTGCCCTGATTCACATCGGCATACCGCGCCAGCCCTTCGGCCAGCGGCGCTTCCACCAGCCCTTGCGGCACTGGCAGCAGGTCTTCGTCGAAGAACCGGCCGAACTGTTCCAGCATCGCCGCGCAGGCTTCAACGCCATACAGCAACGAGTTGATGCCCACCACCGAACCGCCCTTGCGATACAGGGCCAGCGCCGGCAACTGCACATGCCCATCGACCGGCGCAGCGATGATCGCGATCCGCCCGAAGGTTGCCAGCGCCGCCACCGAGGCCGGCAGCCAGAAACCGGTGGTGTCGAAAATCACATCGGCGCCGCCGCGATACACCGCGTTGACCTGCGCACCCAGATCCTCGGGTTTATCCAGCTGGATCGTCTGATAACCCTGCGCCTGCAAATCCTTGACCTGCTCCGGCCGCCGCGCCGCCGCCAGCAGCTGCGCGCCACGCACCTTGGCCAGCGCCAGTGCCGCCGTCGCCACCGCCCCGCCGCCAATCACCAGCAAACGGGTTTCGGCACTGACCAGACTGCGCTCCAGCGCATCCCACGCCGTGGTGTAAGGCACGCCGAGGCTGGCGGCCTGAGTGAAACTCAAATGCGAAGGCTTGTGCGCCACGCCATTGGCCGGCAGTTTGACGAACTGCGCGTGGGAGCCATCGGCGAAGAACCCCAGCTCCCGCCCGGTGCCCCAGACCTCCTGGCCGATCAACGCCTGCGGCCCTTCGACCACGACACCGGCAAAGTCCCGACCGGGAATACGTGGCAGCGTGGTGTACGGAAAACGCCCGAGCACGTTCTTCACGTCGCTGGGATTCAGGCCCGCCGCCTTGATCTGCACCAGCACCTCGTCAGCGCCCGGCACCGGCGTCGGCACCTCGACGAAGCGCAGGGACGACAGGTCGCCGGTTTTATCGAATTGCAGTGCTTTCATGGAAATCTCCACCGAAGGAAAAAGACAGGATTCAGGACAGCCAGCCACTGACCAGTTGCCGGCCCATCGGCCACAACTGCTCGCCCGCCAGCATGCCCAGCAGGCCCACCAGCGCGATGGTCGGCGGCGCCGGAGAACGGACATCCAGCGCGCCATACAGCAGGCCGACACCCAGACCGACGCCCAGTGAAATCAGGTAATTCATGGGATCACTCCGCCACAAAAAGGGAATGGGCAAAGTCTAGGGAAAGGCTGCGACCGGCACCGGCCAAGGACTTCTGAATTTCGGCCAAATCACTGAAGGGTACCGATTCCACAGGGTTCGGAGCTGTACGCCGGATTTGCGGCTGGTACAAAAAATGTGGGAGCGAGCCTGCTCGCGATAGCAATTTTTCTGCCGCCACAATGTTCGGTGTGCCGACGCTATCGCGAGCAGGCTCGCTCCCCCATGATTTTGTTGTGTCAGGGACTGGTCGTATCGAACTGCGAAGGCGCCACACCCAGTTCCCGGCGAAACATGTCGCTGAAACTGCTCGGCGAATAACCCAGCTCACGGGCAATCGCGCTGACCGGCACGCCCTGGATCAACTCCGCCACCGCCGTCGCCAACTGCACCTGACGCCGCCACTCGGCGAAGCCCATGCCCAGCCCCTCCTTGAACAACCGTGCAAGCGTACGCACGCTGGCCCCGGCGTTTTCGGCGTGTTGCTCGAAAGGAATGTCCAGCGACGGCGCAGCCATCACCGCCTGACACAGACTCATCAACCGCCGATCGGCATCGTCCGGCAACGGGATCTTCAGCTGCGAACGCCTTGCGCGTTTCAGCTCCAGCAGCGCCAACCCGACCAGCGCCTCGTAATACTCGGCATCACCGCTGTCGCCCTGCGCCACCAGCCCGACAATCAACTCACGCAGCAGACCGCCAACCTCAATCACCTGCACCGTCTGATCCAGCGTCGCCGCCAGCGCCGGGCGCAGGTAGATATTGCGCATCTGCAAATCCGACACCACCCGAATCCCGTGCGGCACCCCCGGCGGCAACCACACCGCCCGCTGCGGCGGCACCACCAACGCCTCGTGCGGGGTCTCGACCCACATCACCCCACTCATCGCATACAGCAACTGCCCCCACACATGCTCATGCGGCTCGATGAACAACCCACGCGGATACGTCCGCCCCAACGGCTGCACCGGCACATCGGTATCACTCAGATCAGGGGGCGCAGCGAGGGCCATGGCGAACATTCATCGGGGTGGGCGAAAGCGCCATGGTAACCAGTCCGACCGGAACCTCGCCATTGATAGATACCGTCGGACAATCCGAGTGAATTTTCCGGGAGCCCAGCGATCCTTCTATTACCACAGGGAGGAAGATGGGCTTTATGAACAACGCAAAACTGTACGTCATTGATTACACCCTTCACGGCGCGCCAAAGTCGTTCATTATCCGCTCGGACAAAATGGACAACACCGAGGCGTGGCACTGGGCAAGCTGCGACGCAGGGGTCGGCCGCATCCCGCGTTTCGGCCGGGAGAAAGTGCAAAAGACCAGCAAGCCGATGGCAGAAAAATTCGGCGTGGAAAACGTCACCTGGCGACCGGCGAGCTAAGCTTGGGCGCAGGCGGGGACACTTTCGGGGGGGGGCACACATGACAACCATCAACAGCCCGGCGCACCTGGACTACAGCCTGGACACCGCGTCCGGCCGGGTCACCAGAAGCATCGAGTGCCTGATTGGTCTGGAACCTGTCGAAAACGATCCCTACTGCTTCGCTCTGCGAGTCCCGGCCCCGCAGCCAGAAGACCTTGAACAGGCCACAACCGTCGACGTCAGAGTCGAAGGCCGCCGCCTGCAAGGCAACGTCCGCCACACCGAACGCCTGGACGACGACAGCCTGAAACTGGAAGTGGAGCCTGATTAGGCTCCACTCATTCAATACCCCCGGTTACTTGGGATGCGCACACTGACACCCCTTACCAGAACACTCCTCACCACTCTTGTGATGATGCGCACAGGCCTCACAGCAATAATGCTTCCCGTGCGCCACATAAGAATGCTCACCCTCCTTGATCGTGCAACGACATCCAGGACAATCGCATTTTCTATCTGCCATGGAACAGACTCCTTCGGTGGTGGTTGTCTGAGGCCGAAAGAACAAGCCGTGCTACCAGTGTAGAAGGTGAAAACAACCCAACAACCAAACCACTCACCCCTCAACCATCCCCCCACCACTCACCACAATGAGCGTTAGCTCGAGTACCGCTTTTGATCGCAAGGCCCGTCGGCAGGCTGAGTGGAGGGATTGATCCGGGGGTGGGAGCGCAGCGACCGTTTGGCGAAGCCAAACACATCGAGAGGAGGTGCAGCGAAGCAAACCGTAGGCGATGCCCCCGGATCAATCCCGGAACGAAGGAACCCGAGCCACAGCGAGGGCCGTACGTCAGGGTAAAGCCTTTTGGGTTACCTTTTCGGCGTTTGGAAAAGGTGACCCGCCGTAAGGGCGGAACCCCAAGAAGCCGTTACCGCAGCAACGGATATGTACTCAATCAACCCGCCGAACGCTACTGCGATACATAAACACCAGCGCCAACCCCAAACACCCCATCGCCAAAACCCGACTAGAAGACAACTCAATAGCCGGATTCCCCAACCACCCAAAATTATCAATCAACATCCCCATCCCCAACTGCCCGACAATCACCGCCACCGTCGCCACAGCCGTCCCCACCCGAGGCACCGCCCCCACCATCACCATCATATAAACCACGCCGAACAAGGCACCGCTAAGCTGCCACTTCGGCACCTCCAGCAAACTCACCGCCTGCGCAGGCTCAAAAAACAAAATCAACAACCCCGTAGAAACAGCGCCGACGACAAACGTCAACAAACTGCTGCGCAACACTCCAACGGTTTCCCCAAGACGCCCGTTGATCGCCGCCTGCACACTCAACACCGCACCCGCCAACACCACCACCGCCAACAAAATAACCAGACTCATCACTCACCCCCGCGCAATCAAAACCAAAGCCGCCACAATCAACCCCAACGCCAGCCACCGCTCAGCATTGACCTTCTTGCGCGTAGCCCCAAACCACCCGAAATGGTCAATCAACACACTCTTGCCAACCTGCCCCGACAAAATCGCAATCATCGTCATCGCAATCCCGATATGCGGCGTCGCCAGCGTCAATACCACCACATACATCGGCCCCAGAAACCCGCCGATCAACTGCCAGCGCGGCAGATCCGTCAGCGCCGGCCCCTTCTGCGGCCCCGCAAACAGCAACAGCAAAAACAAAATCGCCGAGCCCACCCCGAAAATGCTCAAGGTCGCCCACAAATGCCCGACCTGCTCACCCAACGGCCCCAGCAACCCCGCCTCCACCGACAACCCCATGCCAGCCAGAATCACCAGCGGCAACAGCAACAAACGCAAACCGGGCCGCGCGACCGGGGCCGGCGCGGCACTCACTTCATCAAACGACTGCATCTGAAAAACCTCTGAAGAAAACGATGGCGCGGATTATCGGCTGGCGCAGCTGTGCGATAAATGGGAGCATCCTGACAACACTTTTGCGTAACTCGCACAGCAGGATCGACGATGCACGGGCTCAACGAACTGGGATTCAAGGCGCTAAGGCTGTTTGTGGCGGTGCTCGACCACGGCAGTTTTTCCGAAGTCGCCCGCCGCGAGGGCGTAGCGCCCTCTTCGATTTCCCGACAGATCCAGCTGATGGAACAGGCGCTGAACCAGCAATTGCTCTACCGTCACACCCGCGCGGTCACGCCGACCGAAGCCGGGCGCATGCTCGGCCACCACGCCCGGCTGGTGCTGGTGCAACTGGAAGAAGCCGAACAGGCCTTGCAGGAACAGCAAAGCGAACCGACCGGCCTGGTGCGGATCAACGCCCCGGTGGTGTTCGGCCAGCGCCACCTGACGCCATGGCTCGGCCGTTTGTGCGAGCGCTATCCGAAGCTGCAACTGGACATCCAGCAGACCGACCACTACATCGATCCGCTGCAGGAAGGCGCCGACCTGCTGTTCCGCATCGGCCCGCTGCACGACTCAAGCATGCAGGCACGAATCCTCGCGCCGCACCGCTTTCAGGTCGCGGCCAGCCCGGCGTATCTCAAGCGTTTCGGCACGCCGCAGCATCCCGAAGACCTCGCCCGCCACCAGTGTCTGGCCTACAAGGGCGCGGCCGGCCAGCAGCGCTGGTTCTTCCGTCAGGGTCAGGGCGAGTGGACACCGTATGCAGTCAAGGGCCCGATCACCGGCAACCACGCGGACACGTTGACTCAGGCCGCTGTGCAAGGGCTGGGGCTGGTGATGTTTCCGTCATGGCTGATCGGCGAGGCGGTGCGTGAGGGCACGCTGGTGCCGGTGCTGGGGGATTATCAGGTGTCGAACAGTGTCGAGCCGCAGCAGATTTCGGTGCTGTGGCCGGGGAGTCGCCGGTTGTCGGTGAAGGTGCGGACGGTGATTGATTTCTTTGTTGAGTGTTTTGGCGAGGTTCCTTATTGGGACAGACCCTGACGGTCTGTCCCAACAACGCCATCAGATCCGGAACTGGCCAACCAGTTTGCCCAACCGTTGCCCCAGATCCGCCAGACTCCGCGAAGTCTGCGCCCCCAACTGCGTTTCATCCGCCACGTTGTCCACCGCCACCGCAATCTGATGCACGCTGCGGTTGATCTCTTCCGCCACCGCCGTCTGCTCTTCGGCAGCACTGGCAATCTGCGCGTTCATCGAGTTGATGGTCGCGATCAGATCCGCCATCGCATCCAGCGAAGCCCCCGCCTGATTGGCCTGGGCCGACGTGCCGTCACCCGCCTCACTGGAACGACGCATCGCTTCAACCGCCGACTGCGTCCCCGCCTGCAAGCGGTCGATCATCCCCTGGATTTCCTGAGTGCTGATCTGCGTACGCGACGCCAGCGCCCGCACCTCGTCCGCCACCACCGCAAACCCGCGTCCGGCCTCGCCCGCCCGTGCCGCTTCAATTGCAGCGTTGAGCGCCAGCAGGTTGGTCTGCTCGGCAATCGAACGGATCACCCCGAGCACGCCGACAATCGATGACACGTCCTGTTGCAGGCTGTCGAGGGACACGCCGCTGCTGCGGATGTCGTCCACCAGCGCATGAATCTGCTTGATGCTGCCGGCCACCACACGCTTGGCGGTCTGGCCTTCTTCGTCGGTCTGCTGCGCGGCGACGGCGGCGTTCTGTGCGCTCTTGGCAACTTCCTGAGCGGCGGCGGACATTTCGTTGATCGCGGTGGCGACCTGATCGGTTTCGTGACGCTGACGCTCCATGGCCTGATCGGAGCGCTGGGCCTGATCCGACACCTGAGTCACCAGCCCGGTCAGTTGCGACGTCATCTCGGTGATCTGCCGCACCAGGCCGTGGATCTTGTCGACAAAGCGGTTGAACGAGCCGGCCAGTTCGCCGAGTTCGTCCTGGCTGGTGATGGTCAGGCGCCGAGTCAGGTCGCCCTCGCCCGCCGCGATGTCATCGAGGTTGGCTTTCATCAGGGTCAACGGTCGCAGAATGGTGTTGGCCAGCAGCATCCCCGCTGCCGCGATCACCAGCAGCACCACCACTGCCACGCCGACGATGCTCAGCACCACGCCCTGCATGCGTTCCTGCACCTTGGCCTCGACCACCGCCACTTGCGCTTCGATGCCGTCGAGGTTGACCGACGTACCGACCGCCATGTCCCACTTCGCCAGGTATTCCGTGTAACCGAGTTTCGGCACCAGCACTTGCGCGTTGCCCGGCAACGGCGAGCTGTATTGCAGGTAGTGGGTACCGTCCTTCGCGACCTTCACCAGATCTCGGTTGACGTAGACGCCGTTCGGGTCGCGGTTGTCCTTGAAGCTTTTGCCCACGCCTTCGGGGTCGTTGGCCTTGAACAGGCGCACGGTCTCGGAGTCGTAGCCAAAGAAGTAGCCGTCCTTGCCGTACTTGATGCTCGACAGCAGCTTGATCACCTGCGCCCGCGCTTCTGCGTCACCGGGGGCGGCAGCGTCGTACAACGGTTTGATGGTGGTCATGGCCACGGCGACGTAGCTGGCCAGGGTGGCCTTGGCGTCACCGAGCAGGCGTTCGCGGGTCTGTTCGACTTCCTTGCGCGCCTGTTCCTGAAGGATGAACAGCGTGGTCAGGCTGATCACCAGCGCAAAGAGCAAGACCGGAAGGACGGCAAGGGACAGGACTTTAGCCTTGAGACTCAGGCGCATGGGGGCTCACTCTTTTGGTTTTATTGGCGTGGATAAAGGCGTTAACGGCACGCGAAACCAAAAGTTGAGCTGCGGATTAACCCGCACCTTGTGAGAGCCAGCCTGCTGGCGATAGCGATGACGTCGGATCAGTCGCCCAATGTGCTGACTGATCCGGCGTCATCGCCAGCAGGCTGGCTCCCACAGGGGGATTTGTGGTGTTACAGGACCATCGCGGCCACCCAGCCAAACGCCAGCAGCGGCAGGTTGTAGTGCAGGAAGGTCGGGACCACGGTGTCCCAGATGTGGTGATGCTGGCCGTCGACGTTCAGGCCGGAGGTCGGGCCGAGGGTCGAGTCCGAGGCCGGCGAACCGGTGTCGCCCAGCGCCCCGGCCGTGCCGACGATGCACACGATTGCCATCGGGCTGAAGCCCAGTTGCACGCACAGCGGCACGAAGATCGCCGCGAGGATCGGCACTGTGGAAAACGACGAACCGATGCCGATGGTCACCATCAACCCCACCAGCAACATCAACAGCGCGCCAATCGCCTGGCTGTGATCGATCCACGCCGCCGCGCTTTCAACCAGCGAACGCACTTCACCGGTGGCCTTGAGTACTTCGGCAAAGCCCGAGGCGGAGATCATGATGAAGCCGATCATCGCCATCATCTTCATGCCTTCGGTGAACAGGTCATCGGTCTCACGCCATTTGACGATGCCCGACGCCGAGAAGATCAGGAACCCGGCCAGCGCGCCGATAATCATCGAATCCAGCAGCAACTGAATGATGAACGCCGCCGCAATGGCCAGACCGGCGATGCCGATCGTCATCGGGTTGTAGGCGACGCTGACCTGCTCCACCTGCTCGATCTTTTCCAGGTCATAGACACGCTTTTTGCGGTAGCTGAAGAACACCGCCAGCAACAGGCCGAAGACCATGCCCGCCGCCGGAATGGCCATCGCGTGCATGACGTTGATCTGGCTGATGTCCACGCCGGCCTTGCTGACATTGGCCAGCAGGATCTGGTTGAGGAAGATGTTGCCGAAACCGACCGGAAACACCATGTACGGCGTGATCAGGCCGAAGGTCATGACGCAGGCGATCAACCGGCGGTCCAGTTGCAGCTTGGTCAGTACATATAAAAGCGGCGGCACCAGCAGCGGAATGAACGCGATGTGAATCGGCAGGATGTTCTGCGAGGCAATCGCCACCACCCACAGCAAGCCGATCAGCATCCATTTGACGCTGCCACCACCAGTCGCATGCTGACGGTCGACCATCGCCAGAGCCTTGTCGGCCAGCGCGTGGGCCAGACCGGACTTGGCAATCGCCACGGCGAAGGCGCCGAGCAACGCGTAGGACAACGCCACCGTCGCCCCGCCACCCAGGCCACTGTTGAAAGCCTTGAGCGTGGCGTCGATGCCCAGACCACCGGTCAGGCCACCGACCAGCGCACCGACGATCAACGCGATCACCACATGCACCCGGGACAGGCTGAGGATCAGCATGACGCCGACCGCAGCAATCACTGCATTCATTTCACTACCTCAAAAACACGACGGTAAAGCCATTCACCGCCAGACAGGATGAGTCCGGCCGGCAAGCCACGAGGGTCGCCAGCGGATTTGCATAGAGGGTCTTATTAGAAGGGCGCGCACTGTGCCGCAGAGCGGGCGCAGTGTCAAAGCGAGCGGTCGGGGCACTGTGTAACTTTGCATGATCAAAGCGCTGAAGATGGCATATCCGCCACAACATGCGTCAATTCGCCATATTGCATTTGCGCCATAAAGAAAGTCGAAACGCGGCCGTTACAGTGCAAAGTCTCAGATATTTATCGAATAAGGACGTCCTCCATGTCGCTCAGACAACTTTCCATCCAATGGAAAATCACCCTGCTCGCCGGGCTCTGCCTGGCCGGTATCGTGACCCTGTTGGTGGGTCTTTCGCTGTATCGCATGGAGCACAGTTCCGAACTGGTAAAAGCTTCGAGCATGGAAATGCTCACCGAATCGGCCCAGGCCCGCATTGAATCCCAGGGTGAAGTTCAGGCGGCGGGCATTCGTCAGCAATTCATGGACGCCTATCAATATGGCCACGGTTTCTCGCGTCAGGTGCTGTTCCTGCGCGAACAGGCCGAGAAGCGCTTCCTCGATGCCTTCGACCTGCGCGAAGACATGACCCGCCAGGTGAAATCGGCACTGCAGGCCAACCCGGAACTGCTCGGTCTGTCGCTGGTGTTCGAAGCCAACGCGCTGGACGGCAAGGATGAACTGTTCGCCGGGCAAGCCGAACTGGGCAGCAACGACAAGGGCCGCTTCGCCCTGTACTGGTCGCAGCCAACACCGGGCAAAGTGACCTCGATGGCACTGCCGGAAAGCGACATGGCCGACACCAGCACCGGCCCCAGCGGTCAGGCCGCCAACGCCTGGTTCACCTGCCCGCGCACCACGCTCAAGCCGTGCGTGATCGAACCCTACTTCTATGTGATCGACGGGCAAAAGGTGCTGATGACCAGCATCGTGTTCCCGCTGATGGTCAACGGCAAAGTCATCGCCTCGCTGTCGGTGGACATCAACCTCAACAGCCTGCAAGCGATCAGCCAGAGCGCCAGCAAAAAGCTCTACGACGGCCAGACCGCCGTGAGCATCATCAGCCCCGCCGGCCTGCTCGCCGGTTACAGCCCGGACGCCAATAAACTCAGCCAACGTCTGGATGCCGTGGACACCACCAGCGGCGCCGAGCTGCTGCGCCTGCTCGCTTCGAGCCACACCGTCAGCAGCCTGCACAGCAACGAGCGGCTGAAAGTGCTGTCGCCGTTCCAGCCGATTCCCGGCGGCCCGTCGTGGGGCGTGTTGCTCGATGTGCCGGAGAAAGTGCTGGTGAGCCGCGCCGAAGCGCTCAAGCAACAACTGGATGCCAGCAACACTTCCGGCACCCTGATCGAACTGAGCCTGGGCGTAATCGCCGCGCTGATCGGCCTGCTGCTGGTGTGGCTGATGGCACGCAGCGTGACCAAACCGATCCTCGGCGTGGCCCATATGCTGGAAGACATCGCCAGCGGTGAAGGCGACCTGACCCGTCGCCTGGCCTACGACAAGAAGGACGAGCTCGGTCAACTGGCCGGCTGGTTCAACCGTTTCCTCGACAAGCTGCAACCGATCATCGCCGAGGTGAAACGCTCGGTGCAGGACGCGCGTAACACCGCCGACCAGTCGTCGGCCATCGCCACCCAGACCAGCGCCGGCATGGAGCAGCAATACCGCCAGGTCGATCAGGTCGCCACCGCATCCCACGAAATGAGCGCCACCGCCCAGGACGTGGCCCGCAGCGCTGCGCAAGCCGCCGAAGCCGCCAAGGATGCCGATCGCGCCACGCGTCAGGGCCTGACCGTGATCGACCGCACCACCGCCAGCATCGACACCCTCGCCGCCGACATGAGCGCAGCGATGGTGCAAGTCGAAGGCCTGGCTGCCAACAGCGAGAAGATCGGCACCGTACTGGAGACCATCCGCGCCATTGCCGAGCAGACCAACCTGCTGGCCCTGAACGCCGCCATCGAAGCGGCCCGTGCTGGTGAGGCCGGACGCGGTTTTGCGGTGGTCGCTGACGAAGTGCGCAACCTCGCCCGCCGCACTCAAGAGTCGGTGGAAGAAACCCGCCAGGTGATCGAGCAACTGCAGAACGGCACTCAGGACGTGGTCGGCTCGATGGGCAACAGCCATCGTCAAGCACAAGGCAGCGTCGAACAGGTCGGCCAGGCCGTGACGGCGCTGCGCCAGATCGGTGACGCGGTGACGGTGATCAGCGACATGAACCTGCAGATCGCCAGCGCCGCTGAAGAACAGAGTGCAGTGGCTGAAGAAATCAACAACAACGTGGCGACGATTCGTGATGTGACGGAATCGCTGTCGGGGCAGGCGAATGAATCGGCGCGGGTGAGTCAGTCGCTCAATAGCCTGGCGAATCAGCAGCAGAGTTTGATGGATCAGTTCCGGGTTTAAAAACCACCGTAACTTTTGTGGGAGCGAGCTTGCTCGCGAAAGCGATCTGTCAGATACAAAAATAGTGACGGACATGCACCTTCGCGAGCAAGCTCGCTCCCACAGGGTAGACTTTCAGTGTGCCGAGGCTCACCGCCGAGGCAGTTGAATCTCCACCTTCAACCCGCCCCATTCGCTTTCGCCCAACACCAACACCCCGCCCCACGCTTCGACGATATCCCGCACTATTCCCAGCCCCAACCCATGCCCCTGGGTCTGTTCATCCAGTCGCGTACCACGACTGAAGACATGAGCACGCTGCAATTCGGGAATCCCCGGCCCGTCATCTTCCACGCTCAGCACAAAACCTTCTGCCGTCTCGACCACACTCAGCCGCACCTCGGCATCCGCCCACTTGCAGGCGTTATCCAGCAGGTTGCCGAGCAGCTCCAGCAAGTCTTCACGGTCCCACGGCAATTGCAGGCCGGGTGGAGAGACGTAACTCAGTTCCAGATGTTCGCCATGGATCATGTTCAACGTCGACAGCAGGCCCGGCAGCTCTGCGTCGCAATCGAACAACGCCCCCGGCAGCGCATCGCCGGACAGGCGTGCACGATTGAGCTCGCGATTCAGTCGTTGCTGAACCTGTTCCAGTTGTTCCTTGAGAATTTTGCGCAGCTCTGGATGCGCGTCGAGTCGCTCACTCGACGCCAGACTCAACAGCACCGCCAACGGGGTTTTCAGGGCATGCCCGAGATTGCCCAGGGCATTGCGCGAGCGCTTGAGGCTGTCTTCGGTGTGCGCCAGCAAATGGTTGATCTGCGCCACCAGCGGTTCCAGTTCCGCCGGCACTTGTTCATCGAGTTGTGAACGCTGGCCCTGCTGCAACTGAGCGATCTGTTCGCGAGCCTTTTCCAGCGGCCGCAACGCGCGGCGCACGGTCAGGCGTTGCAGCAACAGAATCAGCAGCAACCCGGCCAGCCCGAGGCCGAGGCCGATCTGCCGCATGCGCTGGAAGCTCTCGCGCACCGGCGTGTAATCCTGGGCCACACTGATGGAAATCGACTGGCCGAGTCGTCGGTAGTCCGAACGCAGCACCAGCAACTGCTGGCCATCCGGCCCCAATTGCAGGTTGCTGTGCAAACCGGGGCGTTCGAGCAGCGGCAAATCCTGATCCCACAAGGATCGAGAACGCCAGTGGCTTTCCGCGAAGTCGATGCGGAAGTAATGCCCGGAAAACGGCCGCAGATAAGCCGGCGACAAATGTCGCTCGTCCAGTTGCAAGCCCTGAGGGCCTCGAACCAGTGCCACCAGCAGGCTCTCGCTGTCGTTACGCAACCCGGCCTCGAGATAGCGCTGCAAACCCGCTTCGAACAGCCACAGACTGGTTTGCGCCAGCAGCACGCCGACGACCAACAGCACACTGATCAACCCCAGACTCAAACGGCGCTGGATCGATCTCACGAAGCCTGTCCGCCAAACAGATAACCCTGGCCGCGACGGGTTTCGATCACGCTTTTACCGAGCTTGCGCCGCAGGTGATTGACGTGGACTTCAAGCACGTTGGAATCGCGCTCGGTCTCACCGTCGTAGAGGTGTTCGGCGAGGTGGCTTTTGGAAAGAATCTGCTCCGGGTGCAGCATGAAGTAACGCAACAGTCGGAA
Organism: Pseudomonas koreensis; assembly: GCF_025447595.1. Taxonomy (GTDB): domain Bacteria; phylum Pseudomonadota; class Gammaproteobacteria; order Pseudomonadales; family Pseudomonadaceae; genus Aquipseudomonas; species Aquipseudomonas koreensis_H. The sequence continues at coordinate 150,385 of NZ_JAOEJU010000015.1, forward strand.
TTCGGCAGCGGTCAGCTGAATGTCGGCGCCGTCACGCACAACACACTGACGGCCCTCGTCCAGGTGCAGCCCGGCGGCCTTCAGCGTCGGCTGGTTGGCCTGGCCCTTGGAGCGACGCAGCAGCGACTGGATGCGTAGATACAGTTCTTCCGGGTGAAAGGGTTTGGTCAGGTAATCGTCGGCACCGGCCTTCAGGCCTTCGATGCGTTCGGCCCAGGAATCGCGGGCGGTGAGGATCAGCACCGGAATCGTCAGACCGCCGGCGCGCCATTGCGCCAGCACCTCAAGCCCCGGCACGCCGGGCAGACCGAGGTCGAGGACGATCAGGTCATAAGGCTCGCTGCTGCCCTGATAGACCGCATCGCGCCCGTCCGCCAGCCAGTCCACCGCGTAGCCCTGACGTTGCAGGCCGGCGAGCAGTTCGTCAGCCAGCGGTACGTGGTCTTCCACCAGAAGCAAGCGCATCGGTCAATCTTCCTTGTCTTTCACGAGTTCGCCGGTGTCGGCCCTCAGGTGCAGCTCGCGGGCCACGCCTTCGACGGTCAGCAACTCGACTTCATAAATGTAGACGTCGTGTTTTTCTTCCAGCTCGACTTCCAGCAGTTTCGCGCCGGGATAACGGTCCATCGCCTGCTGCAGCACTTGCTCCAGCGGCAGGATCACGCCCTGCTTGCGCAGATTGAGGGCTTCGTCGGGACCCAGGTCGCGGGCCATGGCCGTCGAGCAAAACATCACCAGCGCCAGTGCCGTACGGCGCGTGGCGCGAACATTAACCTTCATTACGTATCCTGATGATCCTTGAGCACTTGCCCGCTCACCGCGTCCAGTTCCAGATCCCATTCCAGCCCCTGCGGATCACGCAGTTCGATCTGGTAGATGTACTTGCCGTACTGCTCTTCCAGCTCGGTGTCGGTGATCGTCGAACCCGGGTGTCTGGCCAACGCAGTGGCGTTGAGCTTCTCGAAGGAGACGATAGTACCAGCGTCGCGCAGGCGCAGGGCTTCATCCGGGCCGAGATCGCGGGCGTGAACGGTGCTGACGGTGAGGCCGATGATCGAGGCAAGGGTCAGGGCAGTCAGGGTTTTCATGGTGTCTCCGTATTTTTGATGTAGCTACGGCCAGCACCATAACGGTGCGAACTTAACTGAAACTGAATTGCCATCATTGGGTTTGCTCCTGCAGCCACAGCAACATGTGCTTATAATCTTTCGCTTGCTAACGATCGAGACCGGTATGACCGCCATTCACATCAAGTTCCCTTCCCTCACCCTCAAGGCCGGCCCCCGGGCCATGGCGCGCATTCGTGCCCAGGGCCTGAACGCCGCCGACGTCGGCACCCTGCCCGGCGCTGCCGGCGGGCCGAAGGCGCTGGGGATTCAGGGGCTGGATCTGGCGCTGTTCGGCGAGTGGTTGCCGGCGGCACCGCGCGAACGTTCGCTGATCGGTGCGTCAGTGGGTTCCTGGCGGTTCGCCAGCGCGTGCCTGCCGGACGCCGCCGAAGGCATTCGCCGCCTCGGCCATCTGTACACCGAGCAAAACTTCAACAAAGGCGTGACCATCGGCGACGTCAGCCGCAGTTCGCAGCGCATGCTCGATGACCTGCTCGACGGCCGCGATGCCTTGCTCCTCGACAACGCCCATTACCGCTTGAACATCATGGTGGTCAAAAGCCACGGCGGGCTGGCGGACGACCATCGCGGCCGGCTCGGGCTGGCGCTGGGTTCGGTGATCGCCGACAACCTGCGGGGCCGCGCGCGTCTGTCGAGGCACTTCGAACGGCTGATCATCCACGACCCGCGCCTGGCGCCGCCGGTGCATGCGCTGAATGACTTCCCGTCGCGCTTCGTCGCCCTCGATGCCGGCAACCTGCGCCAGGCGCTGCTGGCCTCGGGTTCGATCCCGATGGTCATGGAAGGCGTGCGCGACCTGCCGGGCGCCGGTGCCGGCACGTTCCGCGACGGCGGTCTGCTCGACTATCACCTCGACCTGCCCTACAGCGGTGACGGCATCGTGCTCTATCCGCACTTCACCGATCGGGTGATTCCGGGCTGGTTCGACAAGACTCTGCCTTGGCGCAAGGCATCGACCGAGCGCCTGCAAGACGTGCTTTTGCTGGCGCCGTCGAAGGAATACCTGGCGCGCCTGCCCTACGGCAAACTCCCCGACCGTAACGACTTCAAACGCTTCATGGGTGATGCACCGAGCCGGCAGAAATACTGGCGCGCGGCGATGGACGAGAGTCGCCGGCTGGGCGACGAGTTCCTCGAACTGACTGCCAATGGTCGCCTCGCCGAGCGCTTGCTGACCCTTTAGTCAGCGCAGCCCTGGACAAGCTGGTAAACTCGCCGCCTGCCCGAATTCGCTGCGGCGAACGCCATCTGAACAGAGCTGAAATCACTGTGGAAATCTTCAAGGAATTTACGTTCGAATCCGCCCACCGCCTGCCCCACGTACCGGACGGCCACAAGTGCGGACGCCTGCACGGTCACTCGTTCAAAGTGGCGATTCACCTGAGCGGCGACCTCGATCCGCACACCGGCTGGATCCGTGACTTCTCCGAGATCAAGGCGATTTTCAAGCCGCTGTACGAGCGTCTGGACCACAACTACCTGAACGACATTCCGGGCCTCGAGAACCCGACCAGCGAAGTGCTGGCCAAATTCATCTGGAATGAATTGAAGCCCCTGCTGCCGGAACTCAGTGCGATCCGCATCCACGAGACCTGCACCAGCGGTTGCATCTATCGCGGCGAGTAACCCGTCCAGAAGTCGCTGAAAAAACCTGTGGGAGCGAGCTTGCTCGCGAAAGCGGTTTACCAGTGAAGCAAATGTTGCCTGACACGGCGCCTTCGCGAGCAAGCTCGCTCCCACAGGGATAGAAGGCGCCTCAGTGTTTGAATAAACAGCCCCCGAGGCTGTTTTTTTACGCCTATGCTTTTTGGCTCGAAACCGCCAAGAGGACAGGCCCATGACGGACTGGCTGCTGGATCAGGTCTTTGATTTCAACGGACGACAGATTCGCCACGGGGTGCGCGGCGATGGCCCGCCGCTGGTGTTCGTGCACGGCACGCCCTTCTCGTCTTACGTGTGGCACCGCATCGCGCCGCACTTTTTCGCCACACACCGGGTGCATTACTTCGACCTACTGGGCTACGGCCAATCCGAGCAACCGGACGCCGATGTCTCCCTCGGGGTGCAGAACGAATTGCTCGCTGAGTTGCTCGATCACTGGAATCTGCAATGCCCGGACGTGGTCGCCCACGACTTCGGCGGCGCCACCGTGCTGCGCGCGCACCTGCTCAACGGCAAGGATTATCGCAGCCTGACCCTGATCGACCCGGTGGCACTGACACCGTGGGGTTCGCCGTTCGTGCAGCACGTGCGTCAGCATGAAGCGGCATTCAGCGGCCTGCCGGATTACATCCAGCGCGCCATCGTGCCGACCTACATTCGCGGGGCGATTCACCGGGATATTCCGGATGATGAACTGGCACCCTACGTACAGCCGTGGCTGGGCGATCCGGGGCAAGCGGCGTTCTACCGGCAGATCGCGCAGATGGATCAGCGCTACACGCTGGAGGCGCAGCCGCTGTACCCGACGATCCGTTGTCCGGTGCAGATTCTCTGGGGGGAAGAGGATCAGTGGATTCCCATCGAACGCGGGCGCGAGTTGCACAAGATGATTCCCGGATCGCAGTTTCATCCGGTTCCGAATGCCGGGCATCTGGTGCAGGAAGATGCGCCGGAAGCCATCGTTGCCGCCCTGCTCCGCTTCCTGTGACCCGAAACATGACCCGTGGGAGATTCTATGGTTGAGGGGAAACCCTCAACCGGCCTTCGGCTGATATTCGCTTTGCCCCTTCAACAGCGCAA
>NZ_JAOEJU010000016.1 GCF_025447595.1 Pseudomonas koreensis
GGTGTTGCCATGGGAGGTGCTCCTTGCGGATAAAGTTAGGGTGCCCGGGAGGCGAAATCGCCCGGTGGGTGGCTGACTGTTATCAAGGAGCGTGCCAACTTTTGGTGCGTCCCCGGGAGCCGGGGGCTTCACCGCTCTGGCTCGCGGGTTTGAACGTTTTTTGATCAGCGCTGAAGGCGAAAGTGCGCAACTTCTTGCGCAGTACTGCGCAAGAAGTTGCGCACTTGGCTGCAGGCCACGGTACTTGTGGGCTGTAGCGATATCGGGTGGCGATTTCGCGAAACAAGTGCGCAAGAAGTTGCGCACCATGGCACATGGCTACTCCTTCTTCAGATCCTCTCCATGCAGAATGACCGATCCATCGCCCCTTTTTGCCATTGCGTCACTGGCACTTCGGCCGCCGATTACCGGAAAGTCCCAGTCCAGAGCCCATCGTGTTTTATGACCGGAAGGCTTGAGCGCGGCAAACCGTCTTATAAATGAAACACCGCCCTCAGCTATACTCCCCCGCATTTCGACCCGCCCCGAGGACTGACTGTGAAGAACTGGACGTTGCGCCAACGCATTTTGGCGAGCTTTGCGGTGATTATCGCCATCATGCTGCTGATGGTGGTCGTCTCGTATTCGCGGCTGCTGAAGATCGAAGCCAGTGAAAACAGCGTCCGTGACGACGCGATTCCGGGCGTCTATTACAGCTCGATGATTCGTGGCGCGTGGGTCGACAGTTACCTGCAGACCCAGGAACTGCTGGGCCTCAAGGAGGGGCAGGGTGTCAGCAACGAAGATGCGGCGGACTACAAAGCCTTTGAATCCCGTCTTCAGGAGCAGATGACCAATTACCGCAACACGGTCGTGACGGACGAGGACAAGCTCGAATTCGCGTCCTTCGAGAAGTATCACGATACCTATATGAAGATTCAGGACACCGTGCTGGATCTGCACAAACGCAATCTCGAAGCCGAAGCCGTCAAGCTGTTCCATGAACAACTGACACCGACCTGGTACTCGGGCCGGATGAAACTCAACGACATCATCGGCGAGAACAAGAAAGTCGCCGACCAGGCCATGGCCAACATCGACGACGCCGTGGCGGCGGCCAAAGTCAGCATGTTCGTTTCGCTGCTGGTGGCCGTGCTGGCCGCCGGGTTCTGCGGCCTGCTGCTGATGCGCGCGATCATGGCACCGATGAACCTCATCGTGAAAATCCTCGAAACCATGCGCACCGGTGACCTCAGCAGCCGCTTGAACCTCGACCGCAAGGACGAGTTCGGCGCCGTGGAAACCGGCTTCAACGACATGATGACCGAGCTCACCGCGCTGGTGTCCCAGGCCCAGCGTTCGTCGGTGCAGGTCACCACGTCGGTGACCGAGATCGCCGCTACTTCCAAACAACAACAGGCCACCGCCACCGAAACCGCTGCGACCACGACTGAAATCGGCGCGACGTCCCGCGAGATCGCGGCGACTTCCCGTGACCTCGTACGCACCATGACCGAAGTCTCCACCGCCGCCGATCAGGCCTCGGTGCTGGCCGGTTCCGGGCAACAAGGCCTGGCGCGCATGGAAGACACCATGCACTCGGTGATGGGCGCGGCGGATCTGGTGAACGCCAAACTGGCGATCCTCAACGAGAAGGCCGGCAACATCAATCAGGTGGTCGTGACCATCGTCAAGGTCGCCGACCAGACCAACCTGCTGTCCCTGAACGCCGCGATCGAAGCGGAGAAGGCCGGCGAGTACGGTCGCGGTTTCGCCGTGGTCGCTACCGAAGTGCGGCGTCTGGCGGATCAGACTGCTGTCGCCACCTATGACATTGAACAGATGGTCCGCGAGATCCAGTCGGCGGTGTCCGCCGGGGTGATGGGCATGGACAAGTTCTCCGAGGAAGTGCGGCGCGGCATGGCCGAAGTGCAGCAGGTCGGCGAGCAGCTGTCGCAGATCATCCATCAAGTGCAGGCGCTGGCGCCGCGGGTGTTGATGGTCAATGAAGGCATGCAGGCCCAGGCCACGGGTGCCGAGCAGATCAACCACGCGCTGGTGCAGCTGGGTGATGCCAGCAGCCAGACGGTCGAGTCGTTGCGTCAGGCCAGTTTCGCCATCGACGAACTGAGCCAGGTGGCCGTGGGCCTGCGCAGCGGCGTTTCGCGATTCAAAGTCTGATGAGCGAAATCACCGCCAAACGCAGCGCTGCACAGGTGGCGAAGCAGGCGTTGTTCCTGCTGTTTCGTATCGGCAGCGAACGCTACGCACTGCGCGCCACGGAAGTGGCTGAAGTGTTGCCGCGCCTGCCGTTGAAGCCGATTGCCCGGGCGCCGCACTGGGTGGCGGGGGTGTTCGCCTATCGCGGCACGGTGGTGCCGGTGATCGACCTCAGTGCCCTGACGTTCGGCCATCCTGCGCAAGCGCGCACCAGCACGCGACTGGTGCTGGTGCATTACCGCGCGGATGACTCGCAACCCTCGCAATGGCTGGGCCTGATCCTCGAACAGGCCACCGATACCCTGCGCTGCAACCCGGAGGATTTTCAGCCATACGGCCTCGACAATCGTCAGGCGCCGTACCTCGGCCCGGTTCGTGAAGACGCGCAAGGGCTGGTGCAGTGGGTGCGGGTCAACGACTTGCTGGACGAGACGGTGCGTACGCTGCTGTTTCCGACACCGCCGCTGGATCCGGCGCGACTTGAGGAGCAGCGATGAGCAGCGACCAGCGCTTCTTCGACTTCCTCAAGGAACGCATCGGCCTCGACGTCGCCTCGGTCGGCCCGGCGATCATCGAACGGGCCGTGCGCCAGCGCATCACCCTGTCGCAAACGGTGAATGCCGATGAGTACTGGCAGACCCTGCAAGGCTCGCGAGATGAACAGCAGGCGCTGATCGAAGCGGTGATCGTCCCCGAGACCTGGTTTTTCCGTTACCCGGAATCCTTCGCCACCCTCGGCAAACTGGCGCGCAAACGCCTGGCCGAGTTGAACAACATGCGCGCGCTGCGCATCCTCAGCCTGCCGTGCTCCACCGGTGAAGAACCCTATTCGATTGCCATGGCCTTGCTCGATGCGGGTCTCAAGCCCCATCAGTTCAAGGTCGATGGCATGGACGTCAGCCCCCTGTCGGTGGACAAGGCGCGGCGGGCGCTGTACGGCAAGAACTCGTTTCGCGGCCAGGAGCTGGACTTTCGTGAGCGGCATTTTTTCGCCGAGAACGAGGGCTATCGGGTAAATGAAATCGTCCGCGAGCAGGTGCGCCTGCAGGTCGGCAACGTGCTCGATCCGTCATTGCTGGTCAACGAGCCGCCGTTCGATTTCGTGTTCTGTCGCAACCTGCTGATCTATTTCGATCAGCCGACCCAGCAGCAGGTATTCGCCGTGCTGAAGCGCCTGACCCATGTCGATGGCGTGCTGTTTATTGGCCCGGCCGAGGGCAGTCTGCTCGGGCGGCTGGGCATGCGCTCGATCGGGATTCCGCAGTCCTTCGCCTTCAGCCGCCACAGCGAACCGCAGCCCGAACCGTTGCCGATGCCGACCGCGATTCCGGTGCCGTTACCTGTGCGCCAACCGGTACGCAGCACGCCACCGCCGCCGGTGCGCAACCGTCCGTTTGCTGGCGTGACGCCTTTGCCCGCGACGGCTAAAACCACCAATCCCGACGCCGCGACGTTGCTGGCCAACATCGCCGCGCTGGCCAACGAAGGCAAAAGTGCCGAGGCCCGCGCTGCGTGTGAACAGTATTTGCGCAGTCATGAGCCGGTGGCCCAGGTGTTTTACTGGCTCGGCCTGCTGAGTGATGTCGCCGGCAGCGCCCTCGAAGCCCAAGGCTTTTACCGCAAGGCGCTGTACCTCGAACCGCAACACCCCGAAGCCTTGATGCACCTGGCCGCGTTGCTGCAAGCCCAGGGCGACACGGCCGGCGCCAGACGATTGCAGGAGCGCGCCGCCCGCAGCGACCGCACCGCCGACAGTGAGCGTAAACGATGATCCCGTCCGACACCTTGAACGTCACCCACGAAGACGCCCGGGCCATCGACGATTGCTGGAACCGCATCGGCATCCACGGCGACAAATCCTGTCCGCTGCTGGACGAGCACATCCATTGCCGCAATTGCTCGGTGTATTCCGCCGCCGCCACGCGCCTGCTCGACCGCTATGCGTTGCAGCAGGACGAGCGCGATCCGGTGGCGACCCAGGTCGAAACCGAGCTGAAGACCCGTTCGCTGCTGATGTTCCGCCTCGGCGAAGAATGGCTCGGCCTGGCCACGCGCAGTCTGGTGGAGGTCGCACCGTTGCAGGCTATTCACTCGCTGCCGCACCAGCGCTCCCGGGCCTTGCTCGGCGTGGCGAACGTGCGCGGTGCGCTGGTGGCGTGTCTGTCGCTGGTCGAACTGCTCGACCTCGACAGCAACGCGGCCCCGGCGACCGGCGCGCGGATCATGCCACGCATGCTGATCATCTCGGCCCAGGGCGGGCCGGTGGTGGTGCCGGTGGACGAAGTCGACGGGATTCATGCCATCGACGAGCGAATCCTCGATGCCGCCTCACGTTCCGGCGCGCAAGCCAGCGCCAAATACACCCGAGGCGTGCTGCCTTTCAAAGGTCGCAGCCTGCGTTGGCTGGATGAAGAACAGCTGTTGTCCGCCGTGTCCCGGAGCCTCACATGACCCCCGAGCAAATGCGCGACGCCTCCTTGCTCGAGCTGTTCAGCCTCGAAGCCGAAGCCCAGACCCAGGTGCTCAGCGCCGGGCTGCTGGCGCTGGAGCGCAACCCGACCCAGGCCGATCAGCTCGAGTCGTGCATGCGTGCGGCGCACTCGCTGAAAGGCGCGGCGCGGATCGTCGGCATCGACAGCGGCGTCAGCGTCGCCCACGTGATGGAAGATTGTCTGGTCAGCGCCCAGGAAGGGCGGTTGTTCCTGCGCCCGGAACATATCGACGCGTTGTTGCAGGGCACCGACTTGCTGATGCGCATCGCCACCCCGGCCAATGCCCCGCAACCGGCGGACATCGAGGCTTACGTGGCGTTGATGGGCGGTTTGCTCGACCCGACGGCACCGGCCGTGGTGCCCGCCGCTCCGAGTGCGCCACCGATGGCCGAGTTGCAGTTTCAGCCACCGCTGGTGGCTGAGCCGGCGCCAGTTGAAATCCCCGTCGAGGTTGCCGAGCCGGAGCCCGCGCCGCGCAAGAGCAAACGCACCACTGAAGGCGGCGAGCGGGTGCTGCGGGTCACCGCTGAACGCCTGAACAGCCTGCTCGATCTGTCGAGCAAATCCCTGGTGGAAACCCAACGCCTCAAGCCGCACCTGGCCACGATGCAGCGCCTCAAGCGCATGCAGAACAACGGCCTGCGGGCGCTGGAAAGTCTTAACGTTCATCTCAAGGAACACGCGCTGAACCTTGAGGCTCAAGAGGCGCTGGAAGACGCGCGCCGTTTGCTCGCCGAATCCCAGCAATTGCTGGCAGAGAAAAACGCCGAACTCGACGAGTTTGCCTGGCAGGCCAGCCAGCGCGCGCAAGTGCTCTACGACACCGCGCTGGCCTGCCGCATGCGGCCGTTCGCCGATGTGCTGTCCGGGCAGGTGCGGATGGTGCGCGACCTCGGTCGCAGCCTCGGCAAACAGGTGCGACTGGAGATTGAAGGCGAGAAAACCCAGGTCGACCGCGATGTGTTGGAAAAGCTCGAAGCACCGCTGACGCACCTGCTGCGCAACGCGGTCGATCACGGCATCGAGACCCCGGAGGAACGCCTGCTCAAAGGCAAGTCAGAGGAAGGCCTGATCCGTCTGCGTGCCTCGCATCAGGCCGGTCTGCTGGTGCTGGAACTGAGTGACGACGGCAACGGCGTGGATCTGGAAAAGGTCCGCCGCAGCATCGTCGAACGCCAGTTGTCGCCAGCGGAAACCGCCGCGCAATTGAGTGAAGAAGAACTGCTGACCTTCCTGTTCCTGCCGGGTTTCAGCCTGCGCGACAAGGTCACCGAAGTGTCCGGCCGTGGTGTCGGCCTCGACGCCGTTCAGCACATGGTTCGCCAGTTGCGCGGCGCGGTGGTGCTGGAGCAGACGGCGGGCGAGGGCAGTCGCTTCCATCTGGAAGTGCCGCTGACCCTGTCGGTGGTGCGCAGCCTGGTGGTGGAAGTCGGCGACGAGGCCTACGCCTTCCCGCTAGCGCACATCGAGCGCATGTGCGACCTGGCGCCGGAGGACATCGTGCAGGTCGAAGGGCGCCAGCATTTCTGGCACGAAGGCCGGCATGTCGGGCTCGTCGCGGCCAGTCAGTTGTTGCAGCGTCCTGCCAGTCAGAACAGCGGCGATACTCTGAAAGTCGTGGTGATCCGCGAGCGCGATGCGATCTATGGCGTGGCGGTCGAGCGCTTCATCGGCGAGCGCACGTTGGTGGTGCTGCCGCTGGATGAACGGCTGGGCAAGGTGCAGGACATTTCCGCCGGGGCCTTGCTCGACGATGGCTCAGTGGTGCTGATTGTCGACGTCGAAGACATGCTGCGTTCGGTGGACAAACTGCTCAACACCGGGCGTCTGGAGCGCATCGCGCGTCACGGCCATCAGGCCGCAGAAGCGGCGCGCAAACGGATTCTGGTGGTCGACGACTCGCTGACCGTGCGCGAACTGCAACGCAAGCTGCTGCTCAATCGCGGCTACGACGTGGCCGTTGCGGTGGACGGCATGGACGGCTGGAACGCCCTGCGCTCCGAGGACTTCGACCTGCTGATCACCGACATCGACATGCCGCGCATGGACGGCATCGAGCTGGTCTCGCTGCTGCGCCGCGACAACCGTCTGCAATCGCTGCCGGTGATGGTGGTGTCGTACAAGGATCGCGAGGAAGACCGCCGCCGTGGACTGGACGCCGGCGCCGACTATTATCTAGCCAAGGCCAGTTTTCATGACGACGCCCTGCTCGACGCGGTGGTTGAGCTCATCGGAGGAGCGCGGGCATGAAGATCGCAATCGTCAACGACATGCCTCTGGCGGTGGAGGCCCTGCGCCGCGCGCTGGCCTTCGAGCCGGCGCATCAGGTGGTGTGGGTCGCCAGCAACGGCGCCGAAGCAGTGCGCCTGTGCGCGGAAAACACCCCGGACCTGATCCTGATGGACCTGATCATGCCGGTGATGGATGGCGTCGAGGCCACCCGCCGGATCATGGCCGAGAGCCCGTGTGCGATCGTCATCGTCACCGTGGACCGCCAGCAGAACGTGCACCGGGTGTTCGAAGCCATGGGCCACGGCGCGCTGGATGTGGTCGACACCCCGGCCATCGGCGGTGGCAATCCTCAGGAAGCGGCGGCACCGCTGCTGCGCAAGATCCTCAACATCGGCTGGCTGATCGGCGAGAAAACCGCCCGCTCACGTCCCGCGCCTGCGACACCACGCAGTACCGCCTCGCGCCAGCGACTGGTGGCGATCGGTTCTTCGGCCGGTGGCCCCGCGGCGCTGGAAGTCTTGCTCAAAGGTCTGCCGCGCCACTTTTCGGCGGCCATCGTGCTGGTGCAGCATGTCGACCAGGTGTTTGCCGCCGGCATGGCCGAATGGCTGGCCAGCGCCAGCGGCCTGGACGTGCGTCTGGCCCGCGAAGGCGAACCGCCGCAGGCCGGCGCGGTGCTGCTGGCCGGCACCAACCACCATATTCGTTTGCTCAAGAACGGCACGCTGGCCTACACAGCCGAGCCGGTCAACGAGATCTACCGCCCCTCGATCGACGTGTTTTTCGAAAGCGTCGCCAACTACTGGAACGGTGACGCAGTAGGGGTTTTATTGACAGGGATGGGACGCGACGGGGCTCAAGGGCTTAAGCTCATGCGCCAACAGGGTTACCTGACCATCGCGCAGGATCAGCAGAGCAGTGCGGTGTACGGCATGCCCAAGGCTGCCGCAGCCATCGACGCGGCCGTAGAAATCCGTCCACTGGAAAAGATAGCGCCACGATTGCTGGAGATTTTCCCCAAATGAACACGTTCCTCCGCAATCCTGGCCCCCGCAGCACTCAGGTGACCGCCCATGAATGACTTACAGATCGATGACATCAAAACCGACGAGAACGCCGCCATGGTGTTGTTGGTGGACGATCAGGCGATGATCGGCGAAGCCGTGCGCCGTGGGCTGTCGAACGAAGAGAACATCGACTTCCACTTCTGTTCCGATCCGCATCAGGCCGTGGCCCATGCGGTACGGATCAAGCCGACGGTGATTCTGCAGGATCTGGTGATGCCCGGCCTCGACGGCCTGAGCCTGGTGCGCGAATACCGTAATCATCCGGCGACCAAGGACATTCCGATCATCGTCCTCTCGACCAAGGAAGACCCGCTGATCAAGAGCGCGGCGTTCTCCGCCGGTGCCAACGATTATCTGGTGAAACTGCCGGACAACATCGAGCTGGTGGCGCGTATCCGCTATCACTCGCGCTCCTACATGACGTTGCTGCAACGGGACGCGGCCTACCGCGCCTTGCGGGTCAGCCAGCAGCAATTGCTCGACACCAACCTAGTCCTGCAGCGGCTGATGAACTCCGATGGCCTGACCGGTCTGTCCAATCGCCGGCACTTCGACGAATACCTGGAGCTGGAATGGCGCCGCTCGTTGCGTGACCAGAGCCAGTTGTCGTTGCTGATGATCGACGTCGATTACTTCAAGTCCTACAACGACACCTTCGGCCACGTCGAAGGCGACGAAGCGTTGCGCAAGGTCGCCACGGCAATCCGCGAGTCCAGTGCCCGGCCGTCCGATCTGCCGGCGCGTTATGGCGGGGAAGAGTTCGCGCTGGTGCTGCCTAACACCTCGCCGGGCGGGGCGCGACTGGTGGCGGAGAAGCTGCGCCAGACGGTCGCGGCGCTGAAGATTCCGCACAATGCCCCGGCCGAAGGCTCAAGCCTGACCATCAGCATCGGCCTGGCGACCATGGTGCCGGAGTCGGGCAGCGACTGCCGGTTGCTGATCTCGGCGGCGGACCGTGGCCTGTACCTGGCCAAGAACAACGGGCGCAATCAGGTGGGGATCGAATGAACCATTGGGTTCATTCGCCTCAAGAGCCGCCAGACGGGCTGCCGTGACAGCGTGATTACGTTATACTCGCCGGCTTTCAAAAGTTCGCCAACGAGTGCTGCCCGTCATGGAAATCAACCCGATCCTGAACACCATCAAGGACCTGTCCGAGCGCTCCGAAACTATTCGGGGGTATCTTTGACTACGATCAAAAGCATGAGCGTCTGATCGAAGTCAATCGCGAGCTTGAAGATCCTGCAGTCTGGAACAAACCTGAATACGCCCAGGAACTGGGCCGCGAGCGCGCTGCGCTGGCGCAGATCGTCGATACCCTCGACGAACTGAACGGTGGCCTGGCCGATTGCCGCGAGCTGCTGGACATGGCCGTTGAAGAGAACGACGAGGGCGCGGTCAACGACGTCGTCGAAGTCCTTCAAGGTCTCGAAGAGTCCCTGTCCAAGCTCGAATTCCGCCGTATGTTCAGCCACGAGATGGACCCGAACAACGCCTACCTGGACATCCAGGCCGGTTCCGGCGGCACCGAAGCCCAGGACTGGGCCAACATCCTGCTGCGTATGTACCTGCGCTGGGCCGACAAACGCGGTTTCGACGCGACCATCATGGAGCTGTCGGCCGGTGAAGTCGCCGGCATCAAGGGTGCGACCGTGCACATCAAGGGCGAATACGCCTTTGGCTGGCTGCGTACCGAGATCGGCGTACACCGTCTGGTGCGCAAGAGCCCGTTCGACTCCGGCAACCGTCGCCACACCTCGTTCTCCGCGGTTTTCGTCTCGCCAGAGATCGACGACAAGGTGGAAATCGAAATCAACCCGGCAGACTTGCGGATCGACACCTATCGTTCCTCCGGTGCCGGTGGTCAGCACGTAAACACCACCGACTCGGCCGTACGTATCACCCACGTACCGACCAACACCGTGGTGAGCTGCCAGAACGAGCGTTCCCAGCACGCCAACAAGGACACCGCCATGAAAATGCTGCGGGCCAAGTTGTACGAGCAGGAAATGCAGAAGCGCAACGCGGCGTCCCAGGCGCTGGAAGACACCAAGTCGGATATCGGCTGGGGTCACCAGATCCGTTCGTACGTGCTCGATGCGTCGCGGATCAAGGATCTGCGTACCAACATCGAACGCAGTGACTGCGACAAGGTGCTCGACGGCGACATCGACGAATACCTGGAAGCCAGCCTGAAATCGGGCCTGTAAGAAACGCAATACAGGATCGGCTGATTCAACTCGATCTCTGTAGGAGCCAGCCTGCTGGCGATCCCCGGGCCGAAAGGCCCGGGGGCAACGAACCTGTGATGGAATATTTAAAGACATGAGCGACCAACAACTCGACCAGGCCCTGCAACAGGAAGAAAACTCCCTGATCGCCCTGCGCAAGGAAAAGCTTGCTGCCGAGCGCGCCAAGGGCAATGCCTTCCCGAACGACTTCCGCCGCGAAAACTACTGCGAAGCACTGCAGAAACAGTACGCGGACAAGACCAAGGAAGAGCTGGCAGAGGCTGCGATCCCGGTCAAGGTTGCAGGTCGCATCATGCTCAACCGTGGCTCGTTCATGGTGATCCAGGACATGACCGGTCGCATCCAGGTCTACGTCAACCGCAAGACCCTGTCCGAAGAAACCCTGGCCGCGGTGAAAACCTGGGACATGGGCGACATCATCGCCGCCGAAGGCACCCTGGCCCGTTCCGGCAAGGGCGACCTGTACGTCGAGATGACCAGCGTGCGCCTGCTGACCAAATCCCTGCGCCCGCTGCCGGACAAGCACCACGGCCTGACCGACACCGAACAGCGCTACCGTCAGCGCTACGTTGACCTGATCGTCAACGAAGACGTACGTCAGACTTTCCGCGTCCGTTCGCAAGTGATCGCGCATATCCGCAGCTTCCTGATGAAGCGCGACTTCCTCGAAGTCGAAACCCCGATGCTGCAGACCATTCCTGGCGGCGCTGCAGCCAAGCCGTTCGAAACCCACCACAACGCGCTGGACATGGAAATGTTCCTGCGTATCGCGCCAGAGCTGTACCTGAAGCGTCTGGTGGTTGGCGGCTTCGAAAAAGTGTTCGAGATCAACCGCAACTTCCGTAACGAAGGCGTTTCGACTCGTCACAACCCTGAATTCACCATGTTGGAGTTCTACCAGGCTTACGCCGACTACGAAGACAACATGGACCTGACCGAAGAGCTGTTCCGCGAACTGGCGCAGCTGGTTCTGGGCAGCACCGACGTGCCGTACGGTGACAAGGTGTTCCACTTCGGCGAGCCGTTCGTGCGCCTGTCGGTGTTCGACTCGATCCTCAAGTACAACCCAGAGCTGACCGCCGATGACCTGAACGACATCGACAAGGCTCGCGCCATCGCCAAGAAGGCCGGCGCCAAGGTGCTGGGCTTCGAAGGTCTGGGCAAGCTGCAGGTGATGATTTTCGAAGAGCTGGTCGAGCACAAGCTGGAACAGCCGCACTTCATTACCCAGTACCCGTTCGAAGTGTCGCCGCTGGCCCGTCGCAACGACGACAACCCGAACGTCACCGACCGCTTCGAGCTGTTCATCGGCGGCCGTGAAATCGCCAACGCCTACTCCGAGTTGAACGACGCGGAAGACCAGGCCGAGCGCTTCATGGCGCAGGTGGCCGACAAGGACGCCGGCGACGATGAAGCCATGCACTACGACGCCGACTTCGTTCGTGCGCTGGAGTACGGCATGCCGCCAACGGCCGGCGAAGGTATCGGCATCGACCGTCTGGTGATGCTGCTGACCAACTCCCCGTCGATCCGCGACGTGATCCTGTTCCCGCACATGCGGCCACAAGCGTAAGTGTTTCAATAAAAAAGCCGCCTGAAATGGGCGGCTTTTTATTGCCTGTCTGGTACAAACGTATCAAATGGTTAATTTTGAAGAAAACAACAGAGGTATGCCTGTCGTGATCGGTGCAATGGCTCAAGAGGGTGCAGCGGGAATCGCCACTGCGGTCGCTGAAAGTGTTCAGTACCAGGGCCGCAAGGCCAGCCGGCAGGGCAGCGAGCAGCGTCGGCAGGACATTCTCGATGCGGCGATGCGCATTGTCGTGCGCGACGGCGTGCGGGCCGTGCGTCACCGGGCGGTGGCCGCCGAGGCCGGTGTGCCACTGTCGGCCACCACGTATTACTTCAAGGACATCGATGACCTGCTCACCGATACCTTCGCCCAGTACGTCGAACGCAGTGCGGCCTACATGGCCAAACTGTGGATCAATAACGAAGGCCTGCTGCGCGAAATGGTGGTCAGCGGTGACGGCAGCCCGGAGTCGCGCTCGCAACTGGCCGACGATATCGCCCGGTTGATGGCTGACTACGTGCATCGGCAACTGGTCAACCGTCGCGAGCATTTGATGGCTGAACAGGCGTTCCGTCAGGAAGCACTGCTTAACCCGCGTCTGGCGGAACTGGTGCGTTCCCATCAGCAGATTCTGTTGCAGGGCACCTGCCAGTTGTTCCAGGTATTGGGCTCGCGCGAACCGCAGCAGGATGCCAAGGTGTTGACGGCGATTATCGGACGGATGGAATATCAGGGCCTGCTCAACGACGCCGAGCCTTTGGCCGAAGAGGACATGCTCGGCATTCTGACGCGCTATATGCACCTGGTACTGGCGTCGGTGTAACGCAATCCCCTGTGGGAGCGAGCTTGCTCGCGATTGCGATCTGTCATTCAAAGTCTTCATTGGCTGACACTCCGCCATCGCGAGCAAGCTCGCTCCCACAGGTTCGCTGGTGAGTTCGGGTCTAGGGAGTGTCGAATGAAAGCCTGGCGTGGCGTGCTGATCGCCTTGTCGTTCCTGCTGCTCAGCGGATGTCTGGTGACCTTCCGCGAGCCGCTGCCCGCCAGTGAACCGGCGCCCAAGGGCCTGCTCGGCCAATGGTCGAGCACCAATGCCTGGGGCGAGCCGATGAATCTGGAGCTGACGCGTCTGGGCAACGACCGCTATCAGGCGGTTGCGTACTTCAAAGCCAAACCCCGCGAGCGTGAAGCCTATCCGTTCACGGTGTCGCGCCACGGCAACCGCTGGTATCTGTCGGCGAAGGTGCCGGCGCAATATGGCGGGCACTTCACCATCGCCGGTTTCGAGATCACCGACAAGCGCGAGCTGGTGATCTACTACCTCGACCTAGAACAGATCAACCAGGCCATCGCCCAGAAGACCCTCGACGGCCAGGGTTTCCAGACCGATGACGGCGAGGGCGTGCAGGTCGACAGCCCGCTTGAAAAGGTCTTTGCTTACCTCGACGACCCGGCCAATTCCGACGTTTTCGTCGAAGCGGCGCGCTATCAGCATCAGGCCAAAGCCAAATAATTCAGTTCGTCACGTTTTCTACAGGAGTTTCGGGTGGACGATTACCAGCAGACGATACGCATTCTGTCCGATCGCATAGTGCTGGCGCAGACGCCGATCCGCGTGCTCGACGCGGTCAAGTGGGACGAGAACATCCGCAAGGGTTTCCTCAAGGCCAAGGGCAAGGAATTGCCGGCGGTGGATCGCGACTACTACCTCAACCGGCCGCTGTCCTTCGATTCGAGCAAGGTGAAGCTGGAGTTCCAGAACATCGAACGGGACATCACCCGCCAGCTCGGCCAGTTCAACCCGGTGGGCCAGATCATGCGCCGCATGTGCAAGGAATACCGGATGGTGGTGCGCATGCTCGAAGCGCGCGGCACCGAGGATTTCGGCCTGATTTCCCAGGAACTGTACGGCGCCGCGTCCGATGCGTTCCACGCCGGTGACCCGACCCTGGCCGACCTCGGCCTGATGATGTCGGATTACCTGAACAACATCGACGGCCGTGGCGACCTGAAGGACGAACCGAAGATCCTCACCGCCAAGGACGCCGTGCACCTGCTGCAAACCCGCCTGAACAAGGTGTTCGGCGAGGCCGAGGAAACCATCCGCGTGTTTGAGTCCGACGGCATCGTCGCGGACGCGGCGGCGGGCGCCGATTACATCAAGATCCGCACCGACGCGATGTTCAACGACCGTGACGTGCGCGCGCTGGAAGTCCACGAAGGCCTGGTGCACGTCGGCACCACGCTCAACGGTCTTAACCAGCCGATCTGCACTTTCCTGTCCAAGGGCCCGCCCTCGTCGACCGTGACTCAGGAAGGCCTGGCGATCCTGATGGAAATCATCACCTTCGCCTCTTACCCGAGCCGCCTGCGCAAACTGACCAACCGCACCCGCGCCATTCACATGGTCGAGGAGGGCGCGGACTTCCTGCAGATCTTCGAGTTCTTCCGCGAGCAGGGCTTCGAAATGGCGGAAAGCTACGGCAACGCCAGTCGGGTTTTCCGCGGATCGACGCCGACCGGTCTGCCATTCACCAAAGACTTGTCCTACCTCAAGGGCTTCATCATGGTTTACAACTACATTCAGTTGGCCGTGCGCAAGGGCAAGCTCGAGCAGATCCCGTTGCTGTTCTGCGGCAAGACTACGCTTGAGGACATGCGAACCCTGCGTCAGTTGGTGGACGAGGGCCTGGTGGTGCCGCCCAAGTACTTGCCGGACCAGTTCCGCGACATGAACGCGTTGTCGGCGTGGATGTGCTTCTCCAACTTCCTCAATCACTTGAGCCTGGACCGGATCGAGGCGGATTACTCCAATATCCTTTGAACTCGATGATGTTCTTTGTGGGAGCGAGCTTGCTCGCGAAGGCGGTGTGCCAAGCAACGCGTGAGTTGAATGTTAGATAGCATTCGCGAGCAAGCTCGCTCCCACATTGGAATGCATTCCCACCCTGTTTTCGCGAGGTTTCACCGGATGAGAATCCTCGGCATCCTTTGCCTGCTCCTGACCCTCGGCGGTTGCAGCTCGTTGCTGTTCTACCCCGAGCCCGGCCAGTTGTTCACCCCGGAAAAGGCCAAGCTCGAATACCGCACCGTCACCCTGACCACCGCCGACGGCCTCAAGCTGAACGCCTGGTGGCTGCCGGCCAAGCCCGGGGTCGAGGTCAAGGGCACGGTGCTGCACTTGCACGGCAACGGCGGCAACCTGCCGATGCACCTGGGCGGAAGCTGGTGGTTGCCGAAAAACGGCTATCAAGTGCTGCTGGTGGACTATCGTGGTTACGGCTTGTCCGAAGGCGAACCGAGCCTGCCGGCGATCTATCAGGACATCGATGCCGCGTTTGCCTGGCTGGACAAGGCGCCGGAAGCCAAAGGCAAACCGCTGGTGCTGCTGGGCCAGAGCCTCGGCGGAGCGATGGCGGTGCATTGGCTTGTGCAACATCCGGAAAGACAAAAACAGCTCAAGGCCCTGGTGCTCGACGGCGTGCCCGCCAGTTACCGCAGCGTCGGCCAATACGCCCTCAGCACCTCATGGCTGACTTGGCCATTTCAGGTGCCGCTGTCGTGGCTGGTGCCGGACGGCGACAGTGCGATCAACGCGATGCCGCAGCTCAACGGTGTGCCGAAACTGATCTTCCATAGCCTCGACGATCCGCTGGTGCCCCTTTCCAACGGCATCCGTCTGTATCAAGCTGCGCCGCCACCGCGCGTGCTGCAACTGACCCGGGGCGGGCATGTGCAGACCTTCGGCGACCCGGTCTGGCGTCAGGTGATGCTGCGCTACCTCGACGATCCCGAACACTTCAACGGCCTGCGCCGCCTCGGCGAGATCCCGAATTATCCGACACCCCCGAATTCTGAAGACGAACCACCAGAGAGTCCGCAATGAGTGAAGAACGTAACGCCATCCCGCTGATCATCACCGGCATCTGCAGCATCCTCGGCACCGTCGGTGCCCTGTGGTACTACGGCTACCTGCACTTCGCCAAGCCCGAGGATGCGTTGCTGCTCAACGAATTCACCATGCTCAAGACCATTCCCGGCGAAGACTACAAAGTCTCCCTGACCCCGGCGCCGCAAGTGGCGCAGTGCATCGATGGCGTGCTGGTGCTGTTCGACACCGAACAGAAAGGCCTGACCGGGGTGCTGGTCAACAGCCAGAAAAAGGCTGTGCGCTGCATGGGCCAGGAGACGCCGCAAAAGCTTGAGGAATAATTCAGTTTCCATGTGGGAGCGAGCTTGCTCGCGATGGCGGTGGGCCAGTCAAAAAATTGCTGACTGAAAGGACGCTATCGCGAGCAAGCTCGCTCCCACAGAGTTCCGGTCAAAAAAAGCCCCGCCTGATCACTCAGGCGGGGCTTTTCATTTGTTGCTCAGCACATCAGTGCGCGGTCGAGCTCACGGCGGAGCGCGGCACGACTGGCTGATTGTCGTTGGAAATGGTCACTTCCACCCGACGGTTCATCGCACGGCCCGAGACACTGCCGTTATCCGCGACCGGGTATTCCTTGCCGTAACCCTGGGCGACGATGCGCGATGGGTCGACGCCCATCTTGATCAGTGCAACCTGCACCGAAGTCGCACGACGCTCGGACAGCGACTGGTTGTAGTTCGCTGCGCCAGTGCTGTCGGTGTAGCCCTCGACGATCACTTTGCGATCAGGGTTTTCCTGGAGGAATTGCGCCAGTTTGTTGATGTTCACCAGACCGCTGGATTTCAGGTCGGCCTTGTTGGTGGCGAACAGCACGTCACCGAAGGTCACCAAAGTACCGCGATCGGTCTGCTTGGCGTTGAGGCTGTCCTGCAGCTGTTTGATCTGCTGATCGCGAGCATCCAGACGGGCCTGGGCACGTTGGGCGGCGGCGTTCTTCAGGTTGTTTTCAGCGGTACGCAGGGCGATGGTCTGCTTGGCCACTTCCACGCGCTGGTTGGTCAGATAGGCCAGTTGGTCGACCTTGTGCTGGTCTTCCTTGTCCAGATAAGCCTTGTCGGCCTTGTCCAGGTAATCACTGGCATCCTTGGTTTCCAGCGCCGCGACTTTACTGGCCTGCGGGTTGGCTTGCAGGCCGGCGTAGTTGGTGCGTGCCTGTTCCAGGTTCGGGTTCGGCGGCGTCGAGCAGGCAGCCAGGGCAACGCTTGCGGCCAGGAGAGCGGGGATCATCAGTTGTTTACGCATAATCGTTCGTCCTTTCTATCGATAAGAGTTTCAGCCTTGCGGTCGGGATGCGCGCTTACTGCACGGTGCGCTGACTTTCCTGACGCAGTTCCTGAACACCTTTCTGGGAATCCTTCACAGCTTGTTCGGCTTTCATCGCCTGAGCCTTGCGTTCAGCGACGCGGGCGTCCCACTCGGCTTGTTCGGACAATGTGCGAGCCTCGTCATACTTCTTGTCGTGCATGGCGATTTCGGCTTGTTTGAGCTTGTCCTGGGCCTGCTTCATCTCGACGGCGGCGAATTCGGTACCGCCGGCGCTGACCGCACTGTTGACCGCCGATTGAGTCACGGCGTACTGCTCGGTCGGTGGATTGCCGGCGCAACCGGCCAGCACGAAGCTGGTGCCGATGGCGAGAGCGGCCAGTTTCAGACCGCGCAGGTGGGAAAACGATGTTTGGGTTTTCATGGTCTTCAACTCCATTGTTTAACTCCTTGGAAGCTTCGAAATCCATCCTGGTAGCGGAGCCGCAACCGTCATGTGCAAGTGCGTTTTGAAACGCTCGTTCCAGGCGTGGTTACCTGTTCCGACCGAAGGCATTTTTCAAAAGTTCAGAAAAGATGGCTCATCGCCAAAAAATATTCTGACCGAATGGACAGGGCTCTAAACCGGGAACTTTGGCGGGGGAGAGTGGTACGCGCGGGGTAATAAAACGTACGATTTTGAGTTTGAACACAGTCAATGTGGGAGCGAGCTTGCTCGCGATAGCGACGGATCAGTCACCACTACAGTGCCTGACAGACCGCTTTCGCGAGCAAGCTCGCTCCCACATTTTGATTTTTGTTGTGTCAGTGTTTTTGCTTGCCGGCAGCGGCCGACAAGTCATGCAAATGACGCCGTGACAGAGCGAGAAAACGTGGCGTCGGGCCGACATCTTCATACAGCGGATCGCCTTCCTCATCGGTGGCGACCACGGTCGAACCTTTCACATACGGCAGGCTCGCTTCGAACTCTTCGAGGGCGGCGCCGATCAGCTCGCCGAGCAGTTCTTCGGCGTGACGTTTGGGGTACATCTCGGCGATTGCCGCCAGCCGTGCGGCAGCTTCCACATCCAGATGAATCGTGTAGCCGGTATCGGTCAGGCGACCCTTGGCGGTTTCTTCCCAATGCTGGGCGAGTTCACGGATTTTCATAAAAACCTCATGTCGCACCTGCTCATGGCAGGTCTTGGTGAGTGTCCGGCATCAGCCGGCGGCAAGCCGTTGTGCGGCTTACTGTTGAGACTAGCTTCAACCCTCAAGGTTTAAAGTCCCTTCGTCGTCTGCTTGTAAGAAGCGTCCCAGAGCGGCACTCTCTGTTCATCCACTCACTTGCGATCCGTCACCGATTACTGCTGGAGAGATGCTGATGACCGATATTGATGCACGCTTGCGCGAAGACGTTCACCTGCTCGGTGAGCTGCTGGGCAACACCATTCGTGACCAGTACGGCGAGGCGTTTCTCGACAAGATCGAGCAGATCCGCAAGGGCGCCAAGGCCGACCGGCGCGGCTCGATGGACGCCGAACTCAGCGCCAGCCTCAATCAATTGAGCGAAGACGAACTGCTGCCGGTGGCGCGGGCCTTCAACCAGTTTCTCAACCTGGCGAACATCGCCGAGCAGTACCAGCTCATCCACCGCCGCGAAGAGACCCAGGCCGCGCCGTTCGAATCCCGCGTGCTGCCGGAACTGCTCGCCCGCCTGCGCAACGAAGGGCACAGCGCCGAATCCCTGGCCCGGCAACTGGCGCGGCTGGAAATCGAACTGGTACTCACCGCGCACCCGACCGAAGTGGCCCGCCGCACGCTGATCCAGAAGTACGACGCGATTGCCGCGCAACTGGCGGCTCAGGATCACCGCGACCTGACCACAGCCGAACGCGAGCAGATCCACAACACCCTGCAACGCCTGATCGCCGAAGCCTGGCACACCGAAGAAATCCGTCGCACCCGCCCGACTCCGGTGGACGAAGCCAAGTGGGGTTTTGCGGTGATCGAACACTCGCTGTGGCAGGCGATTCCCAACCATATGCGCAAGGCCGATCAGGCGCTGTTCGCCGCCACCGGTCTGCGTTTGCCGCTGGAAGCCGCGCCGATCCGCTTCGCTTCGTGGATGGGCGGCGACCGCGACGGCAACCCGAACGTGACCGCTGCCGTGACCCGCGAAGTGCTGTTGCTGGCACGCTGGATGGCGGCGGATCTGTACCTGCGTGACGTCGATCACCTGGCCGCCGAACTGTCGATGCAGCAGGCCAGCGAAGCGCTCAAGGCCCGGGCCGGCGACAGTGCCGAGCCGTATCGTGCGGTGCTCAAGCAATTGCGTGAACGGCTGCGGGCCACGCGCAACTGGGCCCATGCGTCGCTGACCGCAACCACGCCGGCCCCGGCGGATGTGCTGCACAACAACCGCGACCTGCTCGATCCACTGGAGCTGTGTTTCAACTCGCTGCACGAGTGCGGCATGGGCGTGATCGCCGACGGGCCGTTGCTCGATTGCCTGCGCCGGGCCGTGACCTTCGGCCTGTTCCTGGTGCGCCTCGATGTGCGTCAGGATTCGTCCCGCCACAGCGCGGCCATGACCGAAATCACCGATTACCTTGGCCTCGGCAAGTACGAAGAGTGGGACGAAGAACAGCGCATCAGCTTCCTGACCCGCGAACTGCAAAACCGTCGGCCGTTGCTGCCGGCGCATTTCAAACCTTCGGCGGACACCGCCGAAGTGCTCGCCACCTGCAAGGAAATCGCCGCCGCGCCGGGCGCTTCGCTGGGCTCCTACGTGATCTCCATGGCCGGTGCCGCTTCTGATGTGCTGGCGGTGCAATTGCTGCTCAAGGAATCCGGCGTGTTGCGCCCGATGCGCGTGGTGCCGCTGTTCGAAACCCTCGCCGACCTCGACAACGCAGGCCCGGTGATCGAACGCCTGTTGCTGCTGCCGGGTTACCGCGCGCGCCTGCAAGGCCCGCAGGAGGTGATGATCGGCTATTCCGATTCGGCCAAGGACGCTGGCACCACCGCAGCGGCCTGGGCGCAATACCGGGCGCAGGAGCGACTGGTGGAAATCTGTCGCGAGCAGCAAGTCGAACTGCTGCTGTTCCACGGCCGCGGTGGCACCGTGGGCCGTGGCGGCGGCCCGGCACACGCGGCGATTCTGTCGCAGCCGCCGGGTTCGGTGGCCGGACGTTTCCGCACCACCGAGCAGGGGGAAATGATTCGATTCAAATTCGGCCTGCCGGACATCGCCGAACAGAACCTCAATTTGTATCTGGCAGCGGTGCTTGAAGCGACCCTGTTGCCACCGCCGCCACCGACGCCTGAATGGCGGCATCTGATGGACGAACTGGCCGCTGACGGCGTCGCCGCCTACCGTGCGGTGGTGCGGGAAAATCCGCAGTTCGTCGAGTATTTCCGTCAGTCGACGCCGGAACAGGAGTTGGGCCGTTTGCCATTGGGCAGCCGTCCGGCCAAGCGCCGCGCCGGTGGTATCGAAAGTCTGCGGGCGATTCCGTGGATCTTCGGCTGGACCCAGACCCGTCTGATGCTGCCGGCCTGGCTCGGCTGGGAAACCGCGCTGAGCAAAGCGCTGGAGCGCGGTGAAGGCGAATTGCTCGGGCAGATGCGCGAGCAGTGGCCGTTCTTCCGCACGCGAATCGACATGCTGGAGATGGTGCTGGCCAAGGCCGACGCCGACATTGCGCTGTCCTACGACGAGCGTCTGGTGGAGCCAGACTTGCTGCCTTTGGGTGCGCACTTACGCGACCTATTGTCGCAGGCGTGTTCCGTAGTCCTCGGCCTGACCGGTCAGTCGCAGCTACTGGCACATAGCCCGGACACCCTGGAATTCATCCGTCTGCGCAACACCTACCTCGACCCGCTGCATCTATTGCAGGCTGAACTGCTGGCACGTTCGCGGCAGCAGAATGTCGAGCAGGGCAGCCCGGTGGAACAGGCGTTGCTGGTGTCTGTGGCGGGGATTGCCGCCGGTTTGCGAAATACCGGCTAAGGTTTTCTGCGTGGGGCAGGGCACCCGGGGCGAACCTCGGGTGCCGTTTATTGGCCGTGGGAAAAATGCGGTCAGGCGACAGTTAATGATGGGGTTGCGACTTGGGGAACCGCGTCGCAAGGTCGCGGCGGGCGCCGGTTTCTTCGACTTTTGGCGTCTTGTGTGGGCGCAGCCTGCTGTGTATCTTGATCAGCCTTTGGCCGTTTGGGCGGCCACGACCCGTTTTATGAGATTGGCCCCACGAGGCGAATCCGTTGTTTTTTATATAAAAAATTGAGGAGCACATCGATGCGCGTCATTCTGCTGGGAGCTCCCGGGGCCGGTAAAGGTACTCAGGCTAAGTTCATCACCGAGAAATTCGGCATTCCGCAAATCTCCACCGGCGACATGCTGCGTGCTGCGGTCAAGGCCGGCACCGAGCTGGGTATCAAGGCCAAGAGCATCATGGATGCCGGCGGCCTGGTGTCGGATGACCTGATCATCGCGCTGGTCAAGGACCGTATCGCTCAAGCCGATTGCGCCAAGGGTTTCCTGTTCGATGGCTTCCCGCGCACCATTCCTCAGGCTGAAGCGCTGGTGACTGCCGGTGTCGAGCTGGACGCCGTGGTCGAAATCGCCGTTGAAGACGAAGAAATCGTTCAGCGTATCGCCGGTCGTCGCGTTCACGAGGCCAGCGGCCGCGTTTACCACATCGTCTACAACCCGCCGAAAATTGCCGGTAAAGACGACATCACCGGTGAAGAGCTGGTACAGCGCAAGGACGACACCGAAGAAACCGTGCGTCATCGCCTGTCGGTCTATCACTCGCAGACCAAGCCGCTGGTGGAGTTCTACCAGAACCTGTCCGCCAAGAACGGTGGCAAACCGAAGTACAGCCACATCCCTGGCGTCGGTTCGGTTGAAGCGATCACCGCCAAGGTGCTTGAAGCGTTGAGCTGAAAAACCTGATCCGCTGCATCATCCACGGCCCGCTTGCGGGCCGTAGTTGTTTATACTGGCGCACTTTTTCCCCACCTGATTTACGGACACATCGATGAGCACCTTGCTGGCCCTGGACACCGCGACTGAAGCTTGCTCCGTTGCCTTGCTGCATGACGGCAAGGTCACGAGCCATTACGAGGTGATCCCGCGCCTGCATGCGCAGAAACTGCTGCCGATGATCCAGCAACTGCTGGCCGACGCCGGCACCACCCTGCAAGCGGTGGACGCCATCGCCTTCGGCCGTGGCCCGGGCGCGTTCACGGGCGTGCGGATTGCCATCGGCGTGGTGCAAGGCCTGGCGTTTGCGCTGGATCGCCCGGTGTTGCCGGTGTCGAACCTGGCCGTGCTGGCGCAACGCGCTTTTCGCGAGCACGGCGTGAGCCAGGTCGCGGCCGCCATCGACGCGCGGATGGATGAGGTGTATTGGGGCTGCTACCGCGAGACGGCCGGGGAGATGCGTCTGGTCGGCGCCGAGGCGGTGCTGCCGCCGGAAGTGGCCGCGCTGCCGGACGATGCTTCGGGCGACTGGTTCGGTGCCGGCACTGGCTGGGGTTATGGCGAACGCATCGCTGTAAACCTGAGCGGATCCGACGCTGGCATGCTGCCCCACGCTGAAGACCTGCTGACCCTGGCGCGATTTGCCTGGGAGCGCGGTGAGGCGATTCCGGCAGACGACGCCCAGCCGGTTTACCTGCGCGACAAAGTGGCCACCCCGAAAGCCCGCTGACCCATGTGAGATCCTGTGGGAGCGAGCTTGCTCGCGAATGCGGTGGGTCAGTCACCATCAATGGTGACCATATCCATGTTTTCGCGAGCAAGCTCGCTCCCACAAGTTCAGTGATTGCCTCAACAAAGCCAATCGTCCGTTTCTAACCCCGCACTTTAAACCTTTTGTCTTTTATGTGTTCTAGTTATCACTCGGCGATTTGCTAAGTCGGTCAGGTGCCGCTAAATTGCCATCATCGATACCGAGCATGACTTTATGCGTATAGACGGCGTTTCCACTCATTCCTACCCCATCAAGCGCAAGCCTCGCAAAGGCAATCCGGCGCTGGATGAGTCCGTCGACGATATCGACGGCGAGCTGGAATTTCCGACCGAAGAGCAACTGGCTGCCCGTGCCGCCAAAGCCACCGCGCAACGCCTGAGCAATCTGCCCGCCCGCCAACAAGACATGATTTATCACCGCGCGATGAAGAAAAGCGTGGCCATGGCCCTGGCCAGCTACCTGAGCACCGCCGGTTTTGTCGATTGGGATGCAGACGTGCTGGGCCTCGATCTGTACATCTGATGGATCTGCCTTACTACCTCGGTTGCCCGTCCTGGAGCGAAAACGTCTGGCGCGAGTATCTGTATCCGGTAGACGCCAAGACCTCCGATTTCCTCGGACTCTATTCTCAAGTGTTCAACGCCGTGGAAGGCAACACGACCTTCTACGCCAGCCCCTCGCCGGCCACCGTGCAGCGCTGGGCCGAGGTGATGCCGGAGCATTTTCGCTTCACCGCCAAGTTTCCCGGTGACATCAGCCACAGCGGCGACTTGCGCGATCAACTGACCGCCGCGGAAACCTTCCTCCAGCTACTCAAGCCGCTCGGTGAGCGCGTCTCGCCCATGTGGCTGCAACTGTCGAAAAGCTTTACGCCGCATCGCTTGCCGGAGCTTGCCGCGTTCATCGATGCGCTGGATTGTCCGCTGGCGGTGGAAGTGCGGCACGAACAGTTCTTCGCCAAGGGTGAGAGTGAGCGACTGCTCAACCGCCTGTTGCTGGATCGTGGCGTGGAGCGTATTTGTCTCGACCCGCGCGCGTTGTTCAGTTGCCTGTCCACCGAATCGTCGGTGATCCACGCCCAATCGAAAAAGCCCCGCGTACCGACGCGTCCGGCGGCGTTCACTCAATTCCCGCAGGTGCGCTTCATCGGCCATCCGGAGCTTGAGGCCAACGATCCGTTCCTGGTGCCGTGGGTGGCGAAGATCGCCGAGTGGATCGAAGAGGGCCGCACGCCGTACATCTTCCTGCACACCGCCGATAACATTCTTGCAGCGAAGCTGGCGCAACGTTTTCACGCACAACTGATGCAACGTTTGCCTGGCTTGCGACCTTTGCCTGAGCTATACAGAGAACCCGCCGCCGAGCAACTTGGCCTGCTCTGAGGCGTATTTCTTTCCTGCCCAGGAGCCTGCCGATGGACGCCCAAGCCCGTCAACAACAAGCCCGTAAAGCCGAAGCCTTCAAAGCCCTGCACGAACGCCCGGGGATTTTCGTGATTCCCAATCCATGGGATGCAGGTTCCGCGAAGATGCTCGCCAGTCTTGGCTATCAGGCGCTGGCGACTACCAGCGCCGGTTATGCGTTTTCCCAGGGCAGAGCCGATGGGGGCCTGAGTCTCGACGATACGCTGGCCAATGTCCGGGCGATTGTCGCGGCCACCGATCTGCCGGTGGCGGTGGATCTTGAAAACGGCTTCGCCGACGCCCCGGCCGAATCAGCGCAAAGTCTGATCCGCGCAGCCGAGGCGGGCGCCGTGGGCGGCTCGATCGAAGATGCCACGGGCCGGGAAGACTCGCCGATCTATTGCTTCGAACACGCCGTGGCGCGGATCGAAGCCGCCGTCACCGCCGTGCGCACCTTGCCGTTTCCCTTCATGCTGACCGCCCGTGCGGAAAACTACCTGCACGGCAATCCTGATATCAACGACACCATTCGCCGCTTGCAGGCCTTTGCCGAAGCCGGCGCCGACGTGCTGTACGCGCCGGACCTGCGTACCGCCGAAGAAGTTCTGGCGGTGGTGCGCGCGGTGGCGCCGAAACCGGTCAATGTGTTGATGTCCGGTGGCTTGAAACTGACCGTGCAGCAGCTCGAAGAAATGGGCGTGAAGCGGATCAGTACCGGTTCGGCGCTGGCACTGGCGGCGTTGGGTGAGTTTTTCCGCGCGGCGGAAGAAATCCAGCAGTCCGGCACGTTCACCTTCACCTCCCGTTCGATGCCGTACGCCAAGGCCAATCAATTCTTCAAGGGATGAGCATGGGGCGCTGGCTGCTGTTGACGGGGTTGCTGATCATCGGTGGCAGCCTGATCGGCGTCTGGCGCGGTTGGCTCGATGTGCCGCCGCAGTGGAATCCGTGGGCGCCGCTGGACGTGCAGGCGACGCCCAACTGGCTCACGGGCTACAAGTTGATGCGCCTGCGCAGCGATCCGGCCTTGTGCGAGCAGGCATTGGGCAGCTCCGGCCTGCGGGTTTCGCCACAGGCCGACAGCCCCGATGCCAAATGCCCGCTGATCGGCGCTTTGCGTGTGCAGGGCGGCGGGGTGGGACTCAGCAGCAGCTTTCTCGCCAGTTGCCCGTTGGCCGTGGCGTTTGCGATGTTCGAGCGCCACACGCTGCAACCGGCGGCGCAGCAGGTCTACGGTCAATCGGTGGCGCGGGTCGATCACCTCGGCAGCTTTGCCTGTCGCAACGTCTACAACCGCGAGAACGGCGCCCTCAGCCGCCATGCCAGCGCCGATGCGCTGGACATCGCCGGCTTCCGTCTGGCGGATGGTCGCGCGATCAGCGTGCTCAAGGACTGGCCGAAGCAAAATCAGGACGCGCAGTTTCTACGTCAGGTGCGCGATGGCGCCTGCGAGGCGTTCAGTGTGGTGTTGAGTCCGGATTACAACACAGCCCATCGCAACCACTTTCATGTCGATGTCGGGCGCTGGAGCGTGTGTCGCTGAGGGATCAGGCGGCGATGCGCAGGTTCTGCTGAACGATCGGGCGCACCCAGCCGTTATCGAAGTCCAGGGCTTTCTGCTGCTCGACGATTTCTTCCGGCGGGAACGGCGGATAAGGCTGCAGCAGGTCCAGATCGAACTCGGCAATCGGCAGGTACAGCGGCTTTTTCTGCGGCGCAGGGCCCGGTTCCGGAACCGGCTGGCCGTTGTTGATCACGACCGGACGAACCCAGCTGCTGTCGAAATCCTGCTGTTTTTGCTGAGTCTTGATTTCTTCTGCCGGGAACGGAGGGTACGGCTCGGCCAGTGTCATGTCGATTTCGGCGATCGGCAGGAACAGCGGCTCCGGCGGACGCACCTGGGTTTCCACCACATCGCATTCGCGCTGGCTGATGATGTGCGCGTGCAGTTCGCTGCCGACAGTCGGTTCTTCAGGGCTTTGCAGATCGACCGGCGGGAATGTCCCGCAGGCCGGCACCACATCACTCGATTGTTCGGCCAGTGCCTGGGCAAAGAAATCCTGCCACAGGTGGCTGACGCCGCCCAATGCTTGAGTGTTATGACGGCTGAAGTCGCCTGTGGGCGAAATGTAGCCAATCGATGTGGGAAGAATGCCTGACATTTTTTTCGGTTGACGCTCAGCTCTGGCAAAATGCGCGTTGATTGGGTTATCGGCGGATTTTGCCGATCCTTAACTTTTTTGAGCGTGTTTTCCATGATTGAGCAACCCGCGGCCTGCCGCATCCATGTCGAGGCCCTCGGCCCGACGTTCGAAGCGCAGGCCGAGCAGTGGGCGCAGCGCCTGAACCTGCCGTTGCAGGTGGCTGACGGCGAGTTTGCCCTGCAGGTCGGCGAGCAGGGTTTGCAACTGCAACAACTGGGACCGGATGCGCCGGGGCCGGTGCGGGTCGACTTCGTCGAGGGTGGCGCGGCCCATCGTCGGTTGTACGGCGGTGGCAGCGGACAGATGATCGCCAAGGCAGTCGGCATCGCCCAGGGCGTGCGTCCTCGGGTACTGGATGCCACGGCAGGGCTGGGCAAGGATGCGTTCGTGCTGGCAAGTCTCGGTTGCGAGATGAGCCTGATCGAGCGTCAGCCATTGATCGGGGCGTTGCTGGAGGATGGTCTGGCCCGCGCAGCGGAAGACTTCGATGTGGCGCCGATCGTGGCGCGGATGAAGCTGCTCAAGGGCAACTCCATCGAGGTGATGCGCAATTGGGAGGGCGAGCCGCCGCAGGTGATCTACCTCGACCCGATGTTCCCGCACCGTGAGAAAACCGCGCTGGTGAAGAAGGAAATGCGCCTGTTCCGCCCGCTGGTAGGCGATGATCCGGATGCACCGGCCCTGCTCGAAGCGGCACTGGCGCTGGCCACGCATCGGGTGGTGGTCAAGCGCCCGCGCAAGGCGCCGTGCATCGAAGGACCGAAGCCGAGTCATGTGCTGGATGGCAAATCCAGCCGCTATGACATCTACCCGAAGAAAGCGCTCAAGGCCTGAGACCGGGTCGTCCCCTTCGCGAGCAAGCTCGCTCCCACAGAGATAGCGGTGTGATCACTAAAGGTGTGAACACCAACGAAACCTGTGGGAGCGAGCTTGCTCGCGAAGGCGTCAGAACAGACGCTGCGCAGTCAGGGTTTGTACGCCCGCATGAACAGCCCGACCACTTCCTGCACATGACTTTCCGCCGCCTCGCCGGTCAGTGGCTCTCCGCAGCCGTATAACAGGCGGAAATTTCCCGCACCCTTGATCAGGCAAAAGAAGTGCTCGGCGGCGTTGTGCGGGTTGTCGATGCTCAGCACGCCGGCTTCGTGAATCCGCCGCAGCAACCGTTCCATCCCCTGCACCATGCGCTGGGGACCGGCCTCGAAGAAGATCAGCGACAGCTTCGGATCCTGACTGCCCAGCGCCATGATCAAACGATGCAGGTTCACCGATTCATCGCTGTTGATCAGGTGGTGAAAGCCGCGCGCAATGTTCAGCAACACATTTTCCACCGCGATGCCGTCCGGCAATTCGAAGAACAGCGGCGGCAATTGCTCCTCGCATTTGGCCACCACGGCGGCAGAGAACAGCGTTTCCTTGTCGTTGAAATGGCTGTAGACCGTCAGCTTCGACACGCCAGCCTCGGCGGCCACCGCGTCCATGCTGGTGTTGGCGTAGCCGTGACTCAGAAACAGGATTTTTGCCGCCTCGAGAATCGCCTGGCGCTTGGCCGGATCCTTCGGGCGGCCGGGGCCGTTTGGAGCTGAAAGATTGTTCGACATTCTTCGCTTTTAATACTGGACTGGTGAGTTTGCTATTAATAACATACCGGCCAGTATAATTATTCCAAGCCTCCTTAGCGAAAGGTCCTTCACCATGTTCCGCCATGCGTTGTCCTTTGCGGTGCCAGTCAGTCTGGCGTTTTTATTGTCGGCGTGTGGCAAGGAAGAGGTGACGCAAGTCAGCGTGCGACCGGCCATGGTGGTGCAGCCAGAGCCTTCGGCGCAGGCGATGGAAAGTTATCCGGGCGAGGTTCGCGCCCGCTACGAACCCGATCTGGCATTCCGCATCGGCGGCAAAGTCAGCCGACGACTGGTCGAGGAAGGCCAGCGCGTGAAGGCCGATCAACCGCTGGCCGAACTCGATCCGCAGGATGTACGCCTGCAACTCGAAGCCACCCGGGCCCAGGTCGCGGCCGCCGAAGCCAACCTGAATCTGGTGCGCGCCGAGCGTGATCGCTACAAGACCTTGATGGAACGGCAGATGGTCAGCCGCTCGGCCTACGACAATGCCGAGAACCTTTATCGCTCCGGCGAAGCCCGCCTCAAACAGATCAAAGCCGAATTCAACGTCTCGACCAATCAGGCCAGTTACGCCGTGCTGCGCGCGCCGCAGGATGGCGTGGTGGCCAAGCGTTCGGTGGAAGTCGGGCAAGTGGTCGCCGCCGGGCAGACCGTTTTCACCCTCGCCACTGATGGCGAACGGGAAGTGCTGATCAGCCTGCCGGAGCAGAGCTTCGGCCGCTTCAAGGTCGGCCAGCCGGTCTCGGTGGAACTGTGGACTCAGCAGAATCAGCGCTTCGCCGGGCAGATCCGCGAGCTGTCGCCGGCCGCCGATCCGAAATCCCGCACCTTCGCCGCACGCATTTCATTCACCTCCGGCAAGGTCCCGGCAGAACTGGGCCAGAGCGCCCGGGTCTTCGTGCAGACTGCCGATGTCATCCCGCTGTCGGTGCCGCTCTCGGCGCTGACGGCCGAAAACGGCGCGACCTATGTCTGGGTCGTTAGCGCCAACAACACCCTGAAAAAGACCCCGGTGCGCACCGGCCCGTTCGGTGAGAAAACCGTGCCGGTACTTGAAGGCCTGAACGCCAGCGACTGGGTGGTCGCCGCCGGCGTCCACGTGCTGCTGGAAGGGCAGCAGGTGCGTCCGGTGGATCGCTCCAACCGCGTGGTCAATCTGGCGGACAAGGAGTAATCCCCGATGGGTTTCAATCTTTCCGCCTGGGCGCTGCGCAATCGCCAGATCGTACTGTTCCTGATGCTTTTGCTGGCGATTGTCGGCGCCTTGTCCTACACCAAGCTCGGTCAGAGCGAAGACCCGCCATTCACCTTCAAGGCAATGGTCATCCAGACCCGCTGGCCCGGCGCCACGGCGCAGGAAGTCTCGCGTCAGGTCACCGAGCGCATCGAAAAGAAACTGATGGAAACCGGCGAGTACGAGCGGATTGTTTCGTTCTCGCGCCCCGGTGAATCCCAGGTCACCTTCATTGCCCGCGACTCCATGCATTCAGTGGAGATTCCGGAGCTCTGGTATCAGGTACGCAAGAAGGTCAACGACATTCGCCAGACCCTGCCGCCGGGGATTCAGGGGCCGTTTTTCAACGATGAGTTCGGCACCACCTTCGGCAATATCTATGCGCTGACCGGCGACGGTTTCGACTACGCGGTGCTCAAGGATTACGCCGACCGCATCCAGATCCAGCTGCAACGGGTCAAGGACGTGGGCAAAGTCGACCTGCTTGGTTTACAGGACGAGAAGATCTGGGTCGAGCTGTCCAACGTCAAACTCGCCACCCTCGGATTGCCGCTGGCGGCCGTGCAGCAGGCGCTGGAAGAACAGAACGCGGTGTCCACCGCCGGCTTCTTCGAAACCGGCAGCGAGCGATTGCAGCTACGGGTTTCGGGGAATTTTCAGACAGTCGACGAGATCAGGAACTTCCCGATCCGGGTCGGTGATCGTACGTTCCGCATCTCCGATGTCGCCGACGTGCGGCGCGGTTTCAACGATCCTCCGGCCCCGCGCATGCGCTTCATGGGCGAAGACGCCATTGGGCTTGCTGTGGCGATGAAGGACGGTGGCGACATTCTGGTGCTGGGCAAGGCCCTGGAAATCGAGTTCGCCCGCATCCAGAAAAACCTGCCGGCCGGCATGCAATTGCGCAAGGTCTCCGACCAGCCCGCCGCAGTGAAAACCGGTGTCGGCGAGTTCGTTCAGGTGCTGGTCGAAGCGCTGGCCATCGTGCTGCTGGTGAGCTTCTTCTCTCTCGGCGTGCGCACCGGCATGGTGGTGGCGCTGACCATTCCGCTGGTGCTGGCGATGACCTTCGCCTGCATGTATTACCTCGGCATCGGCCTGCACAAGATCTCCCTCGGTGCGCTGGTGCTGGCGCTGGGTTTGCTGGTGGACGACGCGATCATCGCCGTGGAAATGATGGCGATCAAAATGGAGCAGGGCTTCGACCGGATCAAGGCTGCCAGTTATGCCTGGACCAGCACTGCGTTCCCGATGCTCACCGGTACGCTGATCACCGCCGCAGGCTTCCTGCCGATTGCCACGGCGCAGTCCGGCACCGGCGAATACACCCGCTCGATCTTCCAGGTGGTGACCATCGCCTTGCTTGCATCGTGGGTGGCGGCCGTGGTGTTCGTGCCGTATCTGGGGGAAAAACTCCTGCCGGATCTGGCGAAAATTCACGCGGCCAAACACGGTACGGCTGACGGTCATACCGATCCTTACGGCACGCCGTTCTACCAGCGAGTGCGACGTCTGGTGGAGTGGTGCGTGCGTCGGCGCAAAACCGTGATCGTGCTCACCGTGCTGCTGTTCGTGGCTTCGGTGGCGTTGTTCCGGTTTGTGCCGCAGCAGTTCTTCCCGGCTTCCGGGCGACTGGAACTGATGGTCGATCTGAAGCTTGCCGAAGGCGCCTCGCTGGCCAATACCACGGGCGAGGTAAAGCGCCTGGAAGCGATGCTCAAGGATCACGCCGGCATCGACAACTATGTCGCTTACGTCGGCACCGGTTCGCCGCGTTTCTACCTGCCGCTGGATCAACAACTGCCGGCGGCGAGTTTCGCCCAGTTTGTCGTGCTGGCGAAAACCATTGAGGAACGTGAAGCGCTGCGCACGTGGCTGATCGACACGTTGAACGAGCAGTTCCCGGCCCTGCGCTCGCGGGTCACGCGCCTGGAAAACGGCCCGCCGGTCGGTTACCCGGTGCAGTTCCGCGTCACCGGCGAGCACATCGAAGAAGTCCGTGCGCTGGCCCGGAAAGTCGCGGCGAAGGTGCGTGAGAACCCGCATGTGGTGAACGTGCATCTGGACTGGGAAGAACCGAGCAAGGTCGTGTACCTGAACATCGATCAGGATCGCGCCCGGGCGCTGGGTGTCAGCACGGTGAATCTGGCGAAATTCCTCCAGAGTTCGCTGACCGGTTCCAGCGTCAGCCAGTACCGCGAGGACAACGAACTGATCGAAATCCTCCTGCGCGGCACCGTGCACGAGCGTACCGAACTGTCGTTGCTGCCGAGTCTGGCGGTGCCGACCGACAACGGTCGCAGCGTCGCGCTGTCGCAGATTGCCACGCTGGAATATGGCTTTGAGGAAGGCATCATCTGGCACCGCAATCGCCTGCCGAACGTGACCGTGCGGGCGGACATTTATGGCAAGGAGCAACCGGCGACGCTGGTGAAGAAGATCATGCCGACGCTTGATCCGATCCGTGCCGAATTGCCGGACGGCTATCTGCTGGATGTCGGCGGTACGGTGGAGGATTCGGAGCGTGGGCAGAAGTCGGTGAACGCCGGCGTGCCGATGTTCATTGTCGTGGTGCTGACGTTGCTGATGGTGCAGTTGCGCAGTTTTTCACGCACGGCGATGGTGTTTCTGACGGCGCCTTTGGGGTTGATCGGGGTGACGCTGTTTCTGCTGGTGTTCCGTCAGCCGTTCGGGTTTGTGGCGATGCTCGGGACGATCGCGCTGTCGGGGATGATCATGCGTAACTCGGTGATTCTGGTGGATCAGATCGAGCAGGATATTGCGGCGGGGCTCAAGCCCTGGCAGGCGATCATCGAGGCGACCGTGCGGCGGTTCAGACCGATTGTGTTGACGGCGCTGGCGGCGGTGCTGGCGATGATTCCGCTTTCTCGCAGTGTGTTTTTCGGGCCGATGGCGGTGGCGATTATGGGGGGGTTGATTGTTGCGACTGCTCTGACGCTTTTGTTTTTGCCGGCGTTGTATGCGGCTTGGTTCAGGGTTCGCAAGGAGTCTTGATTTGGTTTGGTGAGCTTGGCGGCCTTTGGGCCGGCCAGGCTCTGGGTGTTCTTTGTGAATATCCATTTCTTCGGGTGCTGCCGCTGGCGGTTCCGCTCTTACAGCGGCTCACTTTTGCAGACGCCCAAAAGTAAGCAAAACGCTGGGCCCCGGCGTTCGGCCCCTCGCTGGGGCTCGGGGTTCCTTCGTTCCGGGATTCATCCGGGGGCATCACCTCCGGTTTGCTTCGCTGCACCTCCTCTCGATGTGTTCGACTTCGTCGAACGGCGCTTCGCGCCTGCCCCCGGATAAATCCCTCCACTCAGCCGGCCGAAGGGGCCGGCACGTCAAAAGCGTTACTCGAGCTAACGCTCATTGTGTTGAGTGGTTAGAAGCGAAGCGCATCGGAGTGTAGGGTTTTGCGCTTTTCTGTGGGAGCGAGCTTGCTCGCGAAGGCGGCCTGTCTGCCGACCATGCTCTATCGGTTGGACTCAATCTTGTCGGAGCTGGCCTGCTAGTGATGTCAGCCTGACAGCTGAGCAAAACAATGGTGTAGGACTCTGTGTAGCCTCCTACAAGTTTTTCAGACGCCTCCGATATTGAGTCGCTGTGTTGGCGGTGCTGTACTCGAGGCTGTTTTTCAGCCTTGTTTGAGTCAGCTTTGATGAAGAAACCGCCGGTATTGAAGGGGCGGGCCGATCCGGTCTTTGAGTTGTTGATGCGCGCGCCTCACAAGCAGCGTCTGGCGGATTATCTTGCGTTGCTCAAGCCGCTGGATGATCAGGGGCGGTATCTGCCTTTTGAAGATTTGCGTTATCGCTGGGCCAGCGGGCTGGATTCGCGTTTGTGTTGGGCGTTGGTCAAGAAGGCGCGGGACGCTCAGTACATTCTTCTTCTGCCTTTGGGGGAGCCGGCGCAGTGGGGGAAGTTTGTGCCGACGCCCACCGCGCAGAAGGCCCTTTCAGTGGTTGATCGGCAAACCACGACGGCGTCGCTGGAGTACATGACCAGTCAGATAGGCGAGCGGGCGCATTTCAGTTATTTGCTTAACGATCTGATCGAGGATGAGGCGATCAGCAGCAGTCAGCTGGAGGGCGCCGCGACCACCACTCGTGTCGCCAAGGACATGCTCAAGCAACGGCGTCAGCCGCGTACGCCGGATGAGCGGATGGTCATGGGCAATTACCGGATGATGAATTTCGCCTGGGAAAAACGTTACGAGCCATTGAGCGTGGAGTTGATTGCGTCGATCCATCGAGTCGGTGTCGAGGGCATTGATGACGAGCAGTACGACCCCGGGCTTTTCAGGACCAACGATGAAGTGGTGGTGCAGGACGGCGAAGGGAATACCGTGCACACGCCACCGCCTGCCGCCGGACTGGTGAGGCGACTGGATTTGCTCTCGCAGTGGATCAATCAACCACAGGGTTCACCTCGGCAAAAAAACTGCCTGCATCCGCTGATCAAGGCGATCACGCTGCACTTTGCCCTGGGTTACGAACATCCGTTTCGCGACGGTAACGGGCGGGTCGCCAGGGCGCTGTTTTACTGGTTCATGTTCAAGCATGAGTTTTCGGCCTTCCGCTATATCGCGATCAGTCTTTTACTGCGCAACGCGCCTGTGAAATACGGGCGGTCGTATTTGCACAGCGAAGCCGATGAGCTCGATCTGACGTACTTCATCGAGTTTCAGTGTTCGGTGATTCTGCGGGCGGTGGAGGGATTTACCGATGTGTATCGCAAAAGTGTGGCGTACAGCGATATTGGACGGCGGAACGGATTGAATAACGGGAGTGAGAAAGCTCACTCCCGTGTTGTGTCGGCTTAGAGCGTACCGAACACCTTCTTCGCCAGACTCGTCGCCGCAGCGGCCGGGTTCTTGCGGAGGGTTTCTTCCTGTTTGCCGATCATTTCGAACAGGCCGTTGAGTGCTTGTTCGGTCACGTAGCTTTCGATGTTGGCGCTTTTCGCATCCACCACGCCGAAGGTCGCGGCCTGGCCGGCGAAGGTGTTGTATTTCTGGGCTACGCCGACTTTGTCGGTTGCCTGTTTGACGATGGGCAGGAACCTGGTGCGGATCTGCTCGCGGCTGGATTTGTCCAGGTATTGGGTGGCGGAGTCGTTGCCGCCGCTGAGGATGCCTTTGGCGTCTTCCACGCTCATTTTCTTCACGGCATCGACGAGGATTGGCTGGGCCTGGGTGACGGCGGTTTCCGCAGCCTTGTTCATGGCGGTTTCCAGTTCGTCGACCTGGGCGCCCATGCCGAAGGCTTTCATCTTGCCGGCGACTTTGCCGAGTTTGCCCGGCAGTTCGATTTTCACGTCCGGGTTGTTGCTGAAGCCGCCCGGGGTGCCGAGTTGTTTGACAGCCAGTTGCGCGCCCTGGGTCAGGGCATCCTTGAGGCCGCCGGTGGCGTCGCCTTGCGACAGGTCGCTGAGGGACAGGGCCAGCGCGTTGGCTGAGATCATCAAGCCCGCGCACAGGCCGGCGAAGCGAAGGGTAGGGCGGAGCATGAAAGCTTCCTTATTCGATAAGAGCGTTAGCGGGCGGAGTCTACGCGTATCTTCAGCGGCTGCGGATCCTTGCCGTCAAGCTGCACGGCATGGTTTTCGGTGGTGATGAACATCAGCTCGCCGTTGACTTCGATGCGTGCGCTGACCGAGTAGCGGTGGCCGGGTTTGACCTGGGCCGGATCGTAGCTCAAGTGGAACGGCAGCGGCACCTGGCCTTTTACCGGGCCTTTCTGCTCATCGAGTACGATGGCTGGCGCGTCGGCCAGCGAAACGTCTTGCAGGCTCACGCTGAGTGTCGCGCTCGGTGGCAGAGCGATGCGCTGCAGGTAGAACACTTCGCCTTCGAGGCTGGCCTTGCCGGCGGGGGTAGTCGATTGGCATGCGCTCAACAGGGTAGCGGCGGCGAGCAGGGTAAGTTTTTTCATCGTGACCTCTGAGACTTTCGCGCCGGAAGAACCCCGGCGCCGAAGAGGAATCTAGCGGATTTTGCCAATAGCGTCAGTGAACAAACGTAATGGGTTTGGCATGAACTGCGAGAGCGTGCGCATCAGGCGCGTGACCGGTTTGTGCGCAACGGGTGCCAGCTCCACCTGCCACGGCGTGACCAGAACCGGTTGGTGATAGCGGTTTTCGATGCCGCTCAGGACATAGCGTTTACCGGGAGTAACGCGGTCCGGATCATATTTCATATAAAACGAAGTGGCGGTTCGTTCATCGTGCGAGGCTCGGGCAATCTCGACTTCACTGTTGCCGGCATCGTGCAGGGTGATAGTGACGGCTTCATGCTCATTGATTGCGCGAGGTTCTTGAACCTCGACGTATAAAAAGCCGATCGGGCTCAGGTGCAATGTTTGCCGATGCGGTGCGTTGTTGACGATAACGAAGTAGTCCTGTTCGACCAACAGTGCTTGCTGGTTGTGGAACATCTGGACATTGATCTGATACTTCACCCCGACATCGTTGTAGCAATGCGGGAAGGAGAACTTCCAGTCGACATCGAACAAGTAAGAGTGACGCCAGTCCTTGACGCGTACGGGTGATTTGGCGTTGACGACGTTGACACTGACTACCGTTTCATTATTCCCGTCCACCGGTGCGTTGAAGTCAGGTGGAAAGCGGAAGTCCACAGTCACCATTGGATGCTGTTCGTGCAACAGGCTCATCCCGATATCCTTATCGTGATTATTGAAGTGAGCCTATTAATTCACGAATCAACTAACGAGAGAACGGGGAAGGACTCCCGTTAGTTGTCGGAAAGTTTCAGACGTCTGCACTAACAGCCGTTTCCGCTGCATCTTCACTGCGATGCAACGCCACCTGACGGATCGACAAGCGAATCTCTGCCGGCAACACCCGTTTGGCTGCGCCTTCAGCCAGTTCGCCGAGCAGTTCGTGATAGCTCAATTTGCCTGCTTCGTCGCGACGCAGCACGTCAAGATCGAGCATCGTCTGGATAAAGTGGCGGAACAGGCTCTTGTCGAAAAATTCCGGTGCATTCAGGCCATGCAGGATCGACAGGCGCTGGGCCATGACCGTGCACAGGTCTTCCAGTTCTTCGGCGCTGATGCTGTTCTGGCCGCTGTTGAGCAGCAGGGAAACGGTCATGTAGAAGCGTTGCAGGGTCTGGGCGATGCTCTTCGACAGCAGGGTCAGCAGTACGAAATGCCGCGAGCTCGGCGCCGGGCGCAGGTACACGTCTTTCTCGAAACGCAGCAGGCCTTGTTCGACGAACGCTTCCAGCCACTGATCGATCACTGCATCCAGTTCGTCCAGGGTCCAGCGGATGAACAGCTCCGATTGCAGGTACGGATACAGCGCGCGGGTGTAGCGCAGGATCTGTTCGCGGCTCATGCGCGATGCACTCTGGAAGAAACTCGCCAGCAGCGCCGGCAGGGCGAAGATGTGCAGCACGTTGTTGCGGTAGTAGGTCATCAGAACGGCGTTCTGCTCGTCCAGATACAGAATCTTGCCCAGCGCATCGTTCTGCTCGGACAGCAGATCCATGTCCTTCACGTGTTCGATCAGCGCCCGGCCATCGCCCTCCGGCAACGTGGTATGCGGCGAGTAAGGGACTTTGCGCAGCAATGCCAGATACAGATCCAGCACTCGCGCCATGGCGCGATCATCCAGCGCCAGGCGAGTGGTCGACAGCAGCGCCAGCGCTACCAGGTTGACCGGGTTGATCGCTGCGGCTTCGTTGAGATGCTGCGCGACTTTCTCGCCGAGGCGGTTGGTGGTTTCGTTGAGCCAGGCCGGTTTGTACTGCGGGCCGAGTTCCTGCTGACGCCAGTCCGGCTGTTCGCTGTCGAGGAATTCCGCGAGTTTGATCGGCTCGCCGAAGTTCACCGCCACTTGGCCGAAACGCTGCTTGAGTGCGCCGATGACTTTGAAGATGTCGAAGATCGATTCTTTCTTCTTGCTCGCGCCACGCAGTTCGCCGAGGTAGGTGCGGCCTTCGAGCACGCGCTCGTAACCGATGTACACCGGCACGAACACGATCGGCATCCGCGACGAACGCAGGAAGCTGCGCATGGTGATCGCGAGCATCCCGGTTTTCGGTTGCAGCATGCGCCCGGTACGCGAGCGGCCGCCTTCGACGAAGTACTCGACCGGGAAGCCTTTGGTGAACAGGGTGTGCAGGTATTCGTTGAACACCGAGGTGTACAGCGGATTGCCCTTGAACGTGCGGCGCATGAAGAACGCGCCGCCACGGCGCAGCAGGCTGCCGATTACCGGCATGTTGAGGTTGATCCCGGCGGCGATGTGCGGCGGGGTCAGGCCGTTGCGGAACAGCAGGTACGACAGCAGCAGGTAGTCGATATGGCTGCGGTGGCACGGCACGTAGATCACTTCGTGACCCTGGGCGACCTTCTGCACGCCTTCGATGTGGTTGACCTTGATCCCGTCGTAGATCTTGTTCCAGAACCAGCTCAGCACCACTTCCAGAAAACGGATCGCGGTGTAGGTGTAGTCCGAGGCGATCTCGTTGCCGTAGCGCAGGGCCTGGGCCTTGGCTTTTTCCGGGGAGATGTTTTCGCGCTCGGCTTCGTCAAGGATCGCTTGCTTGACCAGCGGCTGGTTGAGCAGGCCTTTGACCAGGTTACGGCGGTGGGAGATGTCCGGGCCGATCACTGCAGCCTTGAGGTTGCGGAAGTGCACCCGCAGGATCCGCTGGGCCATGCGCACGGTGCGCTCGTGGCCCTTGTTGTGTTCGATCAGTTCGCGCAGGTGGATCGGCGCGGAGAATTGCACGCGGGTCTTGCGGCCCAGAATCATGATGCTCAGCAGGCGACGCAGGCGCCCGGTGACGGCCCAGCTGTCGGCGAACAGCAATTTCCACGGGCTGTTCTCGCTGTCCGGCGACTGTCCCCAGAACACGCTGACCGGAATGATCTGCGCGTCTTCGGCAGCGTTCTGACTGAGGGCGCTGACCAGTCGTGTCAGGGTCGGCGGTGCGCCGCGCTTGTCCTGGCGACCGAGCCAGTCCGGGTCCGGCGTCAGGTAGAAGAACGCCGCCGGTTCGATCAGCGAACCCACGGACACCGGCAGCACCGGGCGCGGCAATCCGGCCTTGGTGCACTCGGTGTCGACCACCGCCAGATCAGTCAGCGATGGGTTTTGCAGGACGTAGAACACCGGACGACTGCGGTCGAGGTTGAGGGTAAACGACGACTGGTTGATCGTCTCGGAGCGAACCCAGAGATACAACAGTCGGCGCAAGGTGCCAAACACAAGACGGCGGAACGGGGAACGGGTCATACGGCTTCTGCGTGAGTGGATAAACCGAGCGTTTGCTCGGGCGGTCGATAGTGTGCCGGATTCATGGAAAATCGGCAAAAAAGCGGCGAAGTAATCTCCTGTTGAGAGTTTTGCCGCCTGTCATATACTCGGCGATCTGTCGCCGGGGCCCTTTTATGGACGTCGGACGCAGGCTGACGTTCCTCAAAGGCTTTCCTGCGAAAAGCCTGTTCAATAATAAAAAAGGAGTATGAACAGATGGCAACACGTGAAACCGGCAACGTGAAGTGGTTCAACGACGCCAAGGGCTACGGCTTCATTCAGCGCGAAGACGGGGTGGACGTGTTCGTGCACTACCGCGCGATCCGCGGCGAAGGCCACCGTTCGCTGACCGAGGGTCAGCAGGTTGAATACGCGGTGGTGGAAGGGCAGAAGGGGTTGCAGGCTGAAGACGTGGTCGGGTTGTAAACCGCACTCTTCGGATCCCCAAAAACACTGTGGGAGCGGGCTTGCCCGCGAATGCGGTTTGTCAGCCACCTCTATTTTGGATGTGCCGCCGCCTTCGCGGGCAAGCCCGCTCCCACAGGTTTTGTGTACTGCTTTGTTATGAAGTTTTCCAGGTGATTTCTTCTTCACCATCGGCGCTGATGCGAATCCAGCGATCCGCCGTCTCCTCGCCTTCTTCCTCGACCCACGTCCCCGGAGCGCAGCGCACCTCAACGTTCAGCGCGGCAAAGGCTGCGCGGGCGCAGGCAATGTCGTCGTCCCATGGGGTCGCATCGCTTTCCAGGTACAGGCTGTTCCACTTGCCCACGGCTTTCGGCAGCCAGGTCACCGGGATGTTGCCGGCCTTGCACTTGTAAGTCTGGCCTTTCTGGACCCAGTCGCTGCACGGGCCGAGAGCGGCGCCCAGCCAGGCGGAAATGGCCTTGTGGTCGACGTCGGCGTCTTTCAGGTAAATCTCGATGTCCGGTTGGCGCATGGATATCCTCACTGCGGGTCTGAAAAATCCATTCGCGGATTTAGCCGGCCCCGGGTCGTTACCCGAGACCAAAAGTTATTGAAGAACGAAATAATCGTAGCGCATCGACACGGTGGTCACGAACGGCTCGGGCTGTTCGATCACCGCCGCGCGGCGCTCGGCACTGGCGCGCCAGCCGTGGGGCGTCATCGCCAGCAGGTTGGCGCGATCCTCGGGCTTGTCCAGCGTCAGTTTGAATTCCAGGGTTTCACTGTGCGCCAGCGCCATGCCTTCCGGCACCAGGGCCAGATGCTTGTCGTCGGTGTATTCGCGCACTTCGTCGTACAGGCGTTCGCGCAGTTCCATCAGATGG
Organism: Pseudomonas koreensis; assembly: GCF_025447595.1. GTDB lineage: Bacteria > Pseudomonadota > Gammaproteobacteria > Pseudomonadales > Pseudomonadaceae > Aquipseudomonas > Aquipseudomonas koreensis_H. Next base: position 39,797 of record NZ_JAOEJU010000016.1, read on the forward strand.
CCGCTGGTCGGGCCGACTTTCATCAGGCCACCGCCGACGCTGAGCAGGCGCTTGGCCTCTTCCCAGTCCAGCGGACTGAAAACGCTGGCCAGAAACTGGCAACTGCCGGAGGCCAGTGGCACCCGGGCCATGCTCGCAATCAACCAGGTCAGCGCCGGATTGCGTTTGCAGGCGCGTTTGACCGCTTCCTTCGAGATATCCAGCGCGTAGCCATCGGCATCCGGTAAGGCCTCGGCGATCTGCGCGGTGTAGTAACCCTCGCCACAACCGATATCGACCCAGCGCGCCGGCGCATAACCCGCTGCCAGTTCCGCCAGACGCTTGGCCACTGGCGCGTAATGCCCGGCGTTCAGAAAGTCGCGGCGGGCCTCGACCATGGCCTGGTTGTCGCCGGGGTCGCGGCTGTTCTTGTGCTGCACCGGCAGCAGGTTCAGGTAACCCTGGCGCGCGCGGTCGAAGCGGTGGCCGGCGGGGCAGACCACACCGTTGTCCGCCGCGTTCAGCGGTTCACTGCAGATCGGGCACGCAAGCATCAGGCGAGCAACTTGATCAGGGTCTGGTAGTAGATCTCGGTCAGTACGTCGAGATCGGCCGCCAGCACGCGCTCGTTGACCTGGTGGATGGTCGCGTTGACCGGGCCCAGCTCAACCACCTGGGTGCCCATGGTCGCGATGAAACGACCGTCGGAGGTGCCGCCGCTGGTGGACGCCTTGGTCTCGCGGCCGGTGATCTGCTTGATGCTCGACGACACCGCGTCGAGCAGTGCGCCCGGCTCGGTGAGGAACGGCAGACCGGACAGCGCCCAGTCGATGTGCCAGTCCAGGCCGTGCTTGTCGAGGATGTCGGCGACGCGTTTCTGCAAGCCTTCAACGGTTGATTCGGTGGAGAAGCGGAAGTTGAACACCGCCACCAGATCGCCCGGAATCACATTGGTCGCGCCGGTGCCGGAGTTGACGTTGGAAATCTGGAAGCTGGTCGGCGGGAAGAAGTCGTTGCCGTGATCCCAATGCTCGGCGGCCAGTTCGGCCAAGGCCGGGGCGGCGAGGTGGATCGGGTTCTTCGCCAGGTGCGGATAGGCCACATGGCCCTGCACGCCGCGCACGGTCAGTTTGGCGCCGAGGGAGCCGCGACGACCGTTCTTCACTACGTCGCCCACCAGCGTGGTGCTCGACGGTTCGCCGACGATGCACCAGTCCAGACGCTCGTTACGGGCTGCCAGACGCTCGACCACGGCCTTGGTGCCGTGATGCGCCGGGCCTTCTTCGTCGCTGGTGATCAGGAACGCAACCTTGCCCTTGTGATCCGGATAGTCGGCGACAAAGCGCTCGGCGGCGACGGTCATCGAAGCCAGGCTGCCTTTCATGTCCGCCGCGCCACGGCCGCAGAGCATGCCGTGTTCGTCGATCACCGCATTGAACGGGTCGATCTGCCAGGCGGTCACCGGGCCGGTCGGCACCACGTCGGTGTGGCCGGCGAAGCACAGCACCGGGCCGTCGCCTTTACCGTGAGTCGCCCAGAAGTTATCCACATCTTCGATGCGCATCGGTTCCAGCTGGAAACCGGCATCGCCCAGGCGCTGCATCATCTGCTTCTGGCAATCGGCGTCGACCGGCGTCACGGACGGACGGCGGATCAGGTCGATGGCGAGTTGGAGGGTCGGCGAAAGGTCGGCGTGGGCCGTCATGGAAAACTCCGGATGCTTGAAATTGGGCAAGGGCCAATGTGGGAGCGAGCTTGCTCGCGAAAGCAGTGTTTCAGGCAACATAAGGGTTGAATGTTACAAAGCCTTCGCGAGCAAGCTCGCTCCCACAGGGTTGGATATCACGCCAAGCCCTGCAAAATGGCGGTTATCTTAAAGCAAAACGGCGACCATTGGCCGCCGTTTAGTGCACCGGGAAGGATTTAGACCACCGGTGCGGGTTCAGGCGCCGCCGAAGGTTTTGGCAGCGACGACAGGAACGCCATGATCAGCGCGGCCACGTACGGCAGCGACTGCACCAGCAGCATGGCCACCCAGAAGCGCATGTCGTTGCTCGGAATGCCTTGCACCAGGTAGATCCCCAGTGCCGCGCCCCACAACAGCAGCATGATGAACAGCTCTTCCCGGGCCTCGGAAATCGCCACCCAGAAGCCATGGTTGTCGGCGTTTTTCGGGGTGCGGAAGAACGGAATGCTGCTGGTGAAAAAGCCGTACAGCACCGCTTTGGCGATGGTGTGCGACAACGCCAGACCGGCCAGCGCGGCGCAGAACGCATCCTTCAGGTTCACGCCCACGGCGCGACGATAGAGGAAAATGATCTTGCCGACCTTGAACACGAACAGCGCCAGCGGCGGGATCGCGAAAATCAGCAGCGGCGGGTCGACCCGTTGCGGCACGATGATCATCGCCGCCGACCACAACAGCGCGCCGACAGTGAAGAAAATGTTCATGCCGTCCGCCACCCACGGCAGCCAGCCCGCGAGGAAGTGGTAACGCTGGCCGCGAGTCAGCTCGGTGTCCTTGCCGCGCAGCAGGCTGCGGGTGTGGCGCTTGATGATCTGGATCGCACCGTAGGCCCAGCGGAAACGCTGCTTCTTGAAGTCGATGAAGGTGTCCGGCATCAGACCCTTGCCGTAACTGTCGTGGTAGTACGCCGCCGACAGGCCTTTCTCGAATACCCGCAGACCGAGTTCGGCGTCTTCACAGATGCACCAGTCGGCCCAGCCCAGTTCTTCCAGAACCGAACGGCGGGTCATGGTCATGGTGCCGTGCTGGATGATCGCGTCGCGGTCGTTGCGGGTGACCATGCCGATGTGGAAGAAGCCTTTGTATTCGGCGTAGCAGAGCTTCTTGAAGGTGCTTTCGTTCTGGTCGCGATAGTCCTGCGGCGATTGCACCACGGCGATTTTCGGGTCGGCGAAGTGCGGCACCATGTGCTTGAGCCAGTTCGGGTGCACGCAGTAGTCGGAGTCGATCACCGCGATCACTTCGGCGTCCTTGGCGGTGTGCGGAATCAGGTAATTCAGCGCGCCGCCCTTGAAACCGGCCAGGGGCGAGACGTGGAAGAACTTGAAGCGCGGGCCGAGGGTTTCGCAGTAGTCGCGCACCGGTTCCCAGACCGCCGGGTCCTTGGTGTTGTTGTCGATGATCAGGACTTCGAAGTCCGGATAGTCGAGGTTGGCCAGGGCGTTGAGGGTCTGTTTGACCATCTCCGGCGGCTCGTTGTAGCACGGCACGTGGATCGAGACTTTCGGGCGGTAGTCCGAATCGCCGACCACCGGCAGGAATTCACGGCGACGCTTGTGAATCCACACCGCTTCGGCCAGTTCGTGGGCCTCGGTCAGCAGCACGATGAACACCCCGAGCGCACCGAGCGCCAGCAGGAAGCCTACCGTCAGGCTGAACCACGTGCTGTATTGCTGACTGTAGTCGTAACCGATCCACACCAGCACCGAACCGCACAGGAACGCGATAAAGGTCAGGAAGGTACGACCGCGCTGACGCAGGGCCGAGCCGTCGATCATCAGCAGGGTCAGCGACAACAGCGCCAGCACCACCGAGCCGATGGCCAGCACGCGCCATTGCGGGATCGCCACCACCGGGCCTTCGAAGTTGAATTTCTGCTGGCGCGCGGCGTTGAACACGCCCCAGTAAGCGCCGACCGAACCTTCGTCGCTGGCCTTCCACGGCTGGTCAAACGCTTCGATCACGAAGTAGTTGAAGCCCTGGCGATTGAGTTTGTTGACCAGCGTGCGCAGGTAGATCGCCTGATCCGCCGGCGACGCATCGGCGCCACCGCGCATGCGACCGTTGCTCGGCCAGCCCACTTCGGACAGCAGCAGCGGCTTTTTCGGGAACATCTTTTTCAGGTCGCGGGCGCGGTCGAAAACAAACTGCCCGGCCTTGTCCACCGGAATGAATTCCCAGTAGGGCAGAACGTGCGCGGCGATCAGGTCGACGTGCTTGGCCAGCTCCGGGTGCTCTTCCCAGACGTGCCACTGTTCGGAGGTGGTCACCGGCACTTTTACGGCCGCGCGCACGCGGTCGAGCAGCACGCTGAGTTGTTCGGCGGTGATTTCCTTGCGGAAGATCGCTTCGTTACCGACCACCACGCGAACCACGCTGCGCGAGGTGTTGGCCAGTTCGATGGCGCGGGTGATTTCGCGCTCGTTGCGCTCCTGGTCGGGGCTGATCCAGATCCCCAGGGTCACGCGAAGGCCGAATTCTTCCGCCAGTTTCGGGATGTCCTGCAGGGAGCCGTCGACCGAGTAGATGCGGATGTTGTCCGTCAGCTTGCTCATGATCTCCAGGTCGCGGCGCATTTCATCGTCGGACGGATACTGATCCTTCTGTGGGAACTGTCCCTGCTGGAACGGTGAATAGGAGAAGCCGGAAATCTGCTCCGGCCAGTTCGGCGCGGAGACGGGGTGGTTGATCAGCGCCCAGAAACCGGTGAACAAGGCGGCGATTGCCAGAACCACCACCAGGTTGAGTCCAAATTTACGCGATGACATAGCTGTGTCGGGTTCCAAAGGCTGTGGAACGAAGGGTCGGCTGGTTGACGCCAAGAGGGCGCGCATCCTACACCGGCAGTTCGCCGAGTCCTACAAGAGACAGGGAAATGCCGGACGTTGGGCAATCCAACCTGACTTAAGTTCTTTCGTTTCAGCGTGTAAGACAAATCTTTGTTAGGTACAGCTTTAATTAAAGCAGGCGCGTTCACCGTTCATAGCGCAAAGATGCTCTTGGCCGCCGACGGCCCTATAATGCGCGCCGGTTTTCAGGGTAATGGTCATGAGTACAGAAGATCCGCGGTTTGCAGGCATCGCCCGTTTGTATGGCATCGAGGGCCTCGAGCGCCTGCGTGCAGCCCACGTGGCGATAGTCGGCGTTGGCGGCGTCGGTTCCTGGGCGGCGGAAGCCATGGCCCGTTGCGGAGTGGGCGAGATTTCGCTGTTCGACCTCGACGACGTCTGCGTCAGCAACGCCAACCGCCAGTTGCACGCGCTGGACTGCACCGTCGGCAAGCCCAAGGTCGAGGTGATGGCCGAGCGTCTGCGGGGGATCAACCCGGACTGCAAGGTGCACGCCGTGGCGGACTTCGTCACCCGCGACACCATGGCCGAATACATCACGCCGAACATCGACTGTGTGATCGACTGCATCGATGCCGTTAACGCCAAGGCTGCGCTGATCGCCTGGTGCAAACGCCGCAAGATCCAGATCATCACCACCGGCGGCGCCGGCGGGCAGATCGATCCGACGCTGATTCAGGTCTGCGACCTCAACCGTACTTTCAATGATCCACTGGCCTCAAAAGTGCGCTCCACGCTGCGTCGCGATTACGGTTTCTCGCGCACCGTGACCCGTCACTACAGCGTGCCTTGCGTGTTCTCCACCGAGCAGCTGCGTTATCCGAAACCGGACGGCAGTATCTGCCTGCAGAAGAGTTTTGTCGGTGACGGCGTGAAGCTGGACTGCGCCGGCGGGTTTGGCGCGGTGATGATGGTAACGGCGACATTCGGCATGGTCGCGGCGACCAAGGCCGTGGACAAGATTGTGGCGGGTGTTCGACGCCCGGCGGATCGGGTCAAGCCTCAGGCCTGATCGGGGCGGCGGATGACCCCATCGCGAGCAGGTTCGCTCCCACATTGAATCTGTGGTGTACACAAACTCCCTGTGGGAGCGAGCCTGCTCGCGATGGCGGTTAACCCGCCAACTCATTCATCCGCTTGAGCACGGCATTCAAGCCATTGCTGCGCGACGGCGACAACTGCCGCGACAGTCCCAGCTGATTGAACCAGTCCGGCAGATCCAGCTGCTGCAACTCGCCGGCGGTCAAACCGTTGACCCGCAACAGCAGCAACGCCACCAACCCGCGAATCATCCGCGCATCGCTGCTCGCCGCGAACTGCCAGTGGCCGTCGCGCAACTCGCCAACCAGCCACACCTGACTTTCACAGCCGTGCACCCGATTGGCCTCGCACTTGTCTGCATCACTCAACGGCGGCTGGCGATCACCAAACTGCATCAACAGCCGCGCCCGCTGTTCCCAACCAGCAGCGTTCTGAAACGTTTGCAGTGCCTCGGCGGCCTCGACCGGCAGGCTCATCGCAACAACTCCAGCGCCTGATCCAACGCTTCAAAGAAGCGCTCCAGATCCTCGGAATCGTTGTACAGCGCCAGCGACACGCGAATCGCCCCGGCCAGTTCAAAGCGCTTGAGCAGCGGCATCGCGCAATGATGCCCGGCACGCACGGCGATGCCCTGTTCGGTCAGCAAATGCGCCAGATCGGCGTTATGCACGCCTTCGACGACAAAACTGGCCAGCGCCAGTTGCGGTTTGCCAAGCAGACGAATGCCGTTGCGGGCGGCGAGGCCGCGCAACAGGTAATCGTGCAGCGCCGCTTCGTGGGCAGACACCGCGTCCTGATCCAGACCTGCGAGGTAGTCGAGAGTCGCACCGAGGCCGATCACGCTGGCAATCGGCGGCGTTCCCGCCTCGAATCCCAGTGGCGCGGGGCGGAAACGCGCGTCGTGATAATTGGCTTCCAGCACCATCTCGCCACCGAACTGCCACGGGCGCAGTTGTTCAAGCGCCGCGTTGCGCCCGAACAGCACGCCAAGGCCGTCGGGGCCGTACAGCTTGTGGCTGGAAAACACGTAAAAGTCGCAACCGAGCGCCTGCACGTCATGCCGGCCATGGACCACGCCTTGAGCGCCATCGACAACAGTCAGGGCGTTGTGCGCCTTGGCCATCGCCAGCAGTGCCGGCAGCGGTTGCCACGCGCCAAGCACGTTGGACAACTGACTGACCGCCAGCAAGCGGGTGCGCGGGCCGATCAGGTGAACGGCAGCGGCGAGGTCGATCACGCCGTCATCGTCCAGCGGCAGGATCACCAGCTTCAGGTCGCGACGTTGCGCCAGTTGCTGCCAAGGCAGCAGGTTGGCGTGATGCTCCAGAGCGCTGATGACAATTTCATCGCCCGGATGGAAAAGATGTTCCAGGCCGTAAGCCAGGAGATTCAGCGCACTGGTGGCGCCGTGGGTGAAGATGATCTGCCCGCTGTCACCGGCATTCAGCCACTGGGCGACCTTCAGGCGACTGTCCTCGAACGCCTGCGTGGCGTGGGCGCCGGGCAAGTGCTGCGCGCGGTGCACGTTGGCCGCGCCGTTGGCGTAGTAATGCGCCAGCGCGTCAAGCAGGGCCTGGGGCTTTTGCGTGGTGGCGGCGTTGTCCAGGTAAGTCTGGTCTTGCCGTTGCAGGGCGGCGATGGCCGGGAAATCGGCGCGCCAGGGGGAGGGAATCATCATCTGTTCAGCCCTGTGAACTTGGGCGGGTGTACACAAAACACTGTGGGAGCGAGCTTGCTCGCGAAGGCGTCCTTGAGGACGCCAAAAAGCTTCGCGAGCAAGCTCGCTCCCACAGGTTATCAATGTCTGCTTAGTTGTGAGCGTGCAGCGCTTCGTTCAGTTCGATCGCCGATTTGTGGGTCTTGCATTCCACAGCGCCGGTTTCCGAATTGCGACGGAACAGCAGGTCGGTCTGACCGGCCAGTTCACGGGCCTTGACCACTTTGACCAGGTTGTTGTGCTCGTCCAGCAGCGCCACCTTGGTGCCGGCGGTCACGTACAGGCCCGACTCGACAGTGTTGCGGTCGCCCAACGGGATACCGATACCGGCGTTGGCGCCGATCAGGCAGCCTTCGCCGACCTTGATCACGATATTGCCGCCACCCGACAGGGTGCCCATGGTCGAGCAACCGCCGCCCAGGTCCGAACCCTTGCCGACGAATACGCCAGCGGAGACGCGGCCTTCGATCATGCCCGGGCCTTCGGTGCCGGCGTTGAAGTTGATGAAACCTTCGTGCATCACGGTGGTGCCTTCGCCCACGTAGGCGCCCAGACGCAGACGTGCGGCGTCAGCGATACGCACGCCGGCCGGTACCACGTAGTCGGTCATTTTCGGGAACTTGTCCACCGAGAACACTTCCAGCAGCTCGCCGCGCAGACGGGCTTCGAGTTGCAGCTCGGCCAGTTCGCTCAGGTCGATCGCGCCCTGGCTGGTCCAGGCCACGTTTGGCAGCAGCGGGAAGATCCCGGCCAGGCTTACGCCGTGCGGCTTGACCAGACGATGGGACAGCAGGTGCAGCTTCAGGTACGCCTCAGGGGTCGAGGTCAGCTGAGCGTCTTCGGCCAGCAGGGTGGCGACCAGCGGCTTGTGGCTTTCGGCCAGACGGGTCAGCAGCTTGCCCTGGACGGCGTCGATGCCTTTCACGGCTTCAGCCAGTTGTGCGGCCTGTGCGGTGGTGAAGGTGATGGCCTGGTTGCCTTCGGTGTAGCCGAGGATCGGCGCAACAGCGGCGACCAGTTCGGCCGAAGGATTGAGTAACGGCTGGGCGTAGAACACTTCCAGCCACGCGCCTTGACGGTTCTGGGTGCCGACGCCGAAGGCGATACTGAACAGGGAGTTGGACATGTGAATACCTCTGCAAAAAGTGACGGGCTGCTTACTTGAGCGCGGCCGCGTAGATATCTGGCTTGAAGCCAATCAGGGTTCGGTCACCGAGATCGAGCACCGGGCGCTTGATCATCGAGGGTTGAGCGAGCATCAGTTCGATGGCTTTCGACTGGTCGAGATCGGCTTTGCGTTCGTCGTCGAGTTTGCGAAAGGTCGTGCCTGCGCGGTTCAACACCGTTTGCCAGCCGTGTTCGTCACACCATTGGGTCAGGTGTTCACGGTCAATGCCGGCGGTCTTGTAATCGTGGAAGTCGTAGCTGACAGCGTGTTCATCGAGCCAGGTGCGCGCCTTTTTCATGGTGTCGCAGGCTTTGATGCCGAAAAGGTGCAACGTTTTGCTTGAAACGGTCAAGGAATCGCCCCCTTTACAGGTGCTGGAAAAAAATGGTGTCGGATTATGCCATGACCAGACGGTTTCGCGGCGCCGAGGTTGCTTTTGCTGTGGGCGCCTGCGACATAGGTGCAACGGTCATCCCCAGCCTAAGCGGCTAATATGGCAGTTCAACGCTGTCGATTGTCCGGGATTTTCGCTTTATGCAAACTGCTTATACCGTCCTGATCCTGCTGATGCTGGTCAGTGTCTCGCGCCTGGTGGGACGGGTGATTCCGCTGCCGCTGCCACTGGTGCAGATCGCCGCCGGTGCCTTGCTGGCCTGGCCGACCCTCGGCCTGCACGTGGCCCTTGATCCCGAACTGTTCCTGTTTCTGTTCCTGCCGCCGCTGCTGTTTTCCGATGGCTGGCGCATGCCCAAGCGTGAATTGTGGCGTCTGCGCGGGCCGGTGCTGACGCTCGCAGTGGGGTTGGTGCTGTTTACTGTGGTCGGCGCCGGTTACTTCATTCACTGGCTGCTGCCGACGATTCCGTTGCCGGTGGCGTTTGCGCTGGCGGCGGTGCTGTCGCCGACCGACGCCGTGGCGGTCTCGGCCATTTCGCAGAACCGCTTGCCCACGCCGCTGATGCACATGCTGCAGGGCGAGGCGCTGATGAACGATGCCTCGGGTCTGGTGACGTTCAAGTTCGCGCTGGTCGCGGCGGTGACCGGTGCGTTCTCCCTGGCCAATGCCAGCCTGACCTTCGTGCTGGTCGCGGTCGGCGGGCTGGCTGTCGGTGTGGCGCTGAGCTGGCTGGTCGGAAGGTTGCGCGCCTGGATGATCGCCCGCGGCTGGGACGATCCGGCGACGCACGTGGTGTTCATGTTGCTGCTGCCATTCGCCGCTTACGTGCTGGCCGAACGGCTTGGCGCCTCGGGCATTCTCTCGGCAGTGGCGGCGGGGATGATGCAGAGCTGGCTCGACCTGCTTCCGCGCCAGACCAGCACCCGGCTGCTCAACCGTAGCGTCTGGTCGTTACTGGAGTTCGCCTTCAACGGTCTGATCTTCCTGCTGCTCGGTCTGCAACTTCCGGACATCATTAAAGCGGTGGTCAGCCACGAAACTTCGTTGTGGCCGACCCTGTTCTATCGCTGCCTCGACGTGGTGGCGATCTTCCTGGCGCTGGTGCTGTTGCGTTTTATCTGGGTGCAGAGCATCTGGCGTCTGTCGGTGCTGTTGCGCCGTCTGCGCGGCAAGGGTGATCTGACGCAAGTGCCGACCGCCCGGTCCTGCTGGCTGCTGACCGTCGGTGGTGTGCGCGGGGCGGTGACCCTGGCGGGCGTGATGTCGGTGCCGATGCTGATGGCGGGAGAGGCGTTTCCCGAGCGCGACCTGATGATCTTCATTGCCGCCGGGGTGATCCTGTTGTCGCTGGTGGCGGCCTGTATTGCGCTGCCGTTGCTGTTGCGCGGCATCGAAAAGAGCCCGGACGACAAACGTCGTCAGGAAGTGCGCGACGCTTGGCGCAAGACCGCGGAAGCAGCGATTCATGCGCTGGAAACCGAAGAGGTCAACCCGCAGGACGCCGCGCAAGCCGCGTTGGCGGCGGAGCTCAAGGCGCGGATCATGTCCGAGTACCGCCACCAACTGGAGGTGTTCAACGATTCGGCCGAAGCCCAGGCGCTGGCGTTCCAGATGGATCTGCTGGAGCGCCGTCTGCGACTCAAAGCGTTGCGTGCACAACGCCTTGAGTTGTACAGCCTCAGTCGTCAGCACCAGGTCGGCGATGACGTATTGCGAGAGGTACTGGGCGAACTCGACTTGAGTGAGGCCAACCTGGGACAGGTCAAATAGACAAAGCGTTAACCGGGGTAGAGCAATCTCATCAGGCGTTTGTCCTTCTTGCTGATCGTGCGGTTGATCGGCACCTCCCAGTTGCCCACCGTCAAGGTGTTGGCCACGGGGTGGTGCATGATCGACTTGCGGTCGTAGGAGGTGTAGATCGCGTCCAGCGTGTCGAAGGAGACGAACAGGTTTCTGTCGACCTGCGCCTCGGTCAGCGGGTTCATCTCGCGATTTTTGTAGAACTCATACACCTTCGGTTTATCCCACGGAATCTTTGCCTGTGGGTGCTGATGTTCATGCATCGCGCCCAGCGCATGCCCGAACTCGTGCATCACGATCACTTTAAAGTCCTGGTGATCCGGCTTTACGCCCAGGTTCATGGTCGGATAGTCCGGATGAATCAGCAGCGCATCAGTGCCGAGCATCGAACTGTTGTCGTTGTTTTTAGTGGCGATGCGGATGTCGCCCGGCAGGTCATCGACGAATTCGAACTTGAGGTTGATGTATGGCAGCCACTGGCTGGCAGCGTCGATGATCCTGGCTTTGTGTTCGGCGTTGGGGGCATCCAGGAAGGCGATTTTCAATGTGCGACCGTTGGCCCACAGTTTTGAGTAGTTGACGACGGAGCGCTTGCGGCGCGTGCCGGTCGCGGTGCCGGCATTGGCCGGGTTTTCGTTGATGGCGGCTATATAGGCCGCCTGATCGTCGGGCCATTGATTGAGTTGGCAATCGAGCAGTTCTGTCATTTTTCACTTCTTCCATGAAGTCAAAGGTCGGTTTCTGGTGCTGCGCAACGAACGGCGCCGCTCAAGACTAACGTCTGGCGGGCAGAGGAGTGGGGTAGAAAAGGAGGGGAACTGTTACGTGATATTTGATCGCCCGTGCCGGATTGCCCGGCACGGGCGTTCAGGCGTTACTTGTGGCGCAGGACGAAATCGCGGATGCGCTCGGCAGCCTCGACGCATTCAGCCAGCGGTGCAACCAGTGCCATCCGTACGCGTCCGGCACCCGGATTGACGCCATCGACGTCACGGGACAGGTACGAACCCGGCACCACGGTCACGTGCTCTTCGGCAAACAGATCCCGGCAGAACGCGGCATCGTCACCTTGCACATTCGGCCACAGATAAAAGCTGCCATCCGGACGCTGCACATCCATCACCGGGCTGAGGATCGCCAGCACGGCGTCGAACTTCTCGCGATACAGCGCACGGTTGGCGCGTACATGCACTTCGTCATTCCATGCGGCGACGCTGGCCAGTTGAGTCTGAACCGGCATCGCGCAACCGTGGTAGGTGCGGTACAGCAGGAACCCCTTGAGGATGTCGGCATCGCCGGCAACGAAACCGGAGCGCAGGCCCGGCAGGTTCGAGCGCTTGGACAGGCTGTGGAACACCACGCAACGCTTGAAGTCCTTGCGGCCCAGTTCGGCGCAGGCGCTGAGCAGGCCCGGCGGCGGGGTCTGTTCGTCGAAGTAGAGCTCGCTGTAGCACTCGTCGGCGGCGATCACGAAGTCGTATTCGTCGGCCAGGGCGATCAGCTTTTTCAGCACGTCGACCGGAATCAGCGCACCGGTCGGGTTGCCTGGCGAGCACAGGAACAGGATCTGGCAGCGTTTCCAGATGTCCGGCGATACGGCGTCGAAATCCGGGTTGAAGCCGTTCTCGTCCAGGCACGGCAGGTAATGCGGCTTGGCGCCGGCGAGGAATGCTGCGCCTTCGTAGATCTGATAGAACGGGTTGGGGCTGACCACCAGCGCGTCGTCGCCACGGTTGACCACGGTCTGGGTGAAGGCGAACAGCGCTTCACGGGTGCCGTTGACCGGCAGCACGTTGCGCGCCGGGTCGATCCAGCCGCTCGGCACGTTGAAGCGACGCTCGCACCAGGCAGCGATGGCTTCGCGCAGGGCCGGAATGCCGAGGGTGGTCGGGTACACCGCCATCTGATCCAGGTTGTTCGCCAGCGCCTCGGCGACAAAGCTTGGCGAGCGGTGCTTCGGTTCGCCGATGGACAGCGCGATCGGGCGCTTGTCCGGGTTTGGCGTCACGCTGCCGAGCAAGGCGCGGAGCTTTTCGAACGGGTAGGGCTGAAGCTGGGACAGAGCGTTGTTCATGAGGGCCTCGTTCAATGTGGGAGCGAGCTTGCTCGCGAATGCGGTGTGTCAGTCGACGATGATGTTGAATGTGACATCGCATTCGCGAGCAGGCTCGCTCCCACAGGGGGAAATGGTTGATTCAGATACTGATGCGCGACAGTTTGATATCGTGTTCCTGATTGACGCTCAGCTGTTCGACGATGGCATCCTGCAAACGGCTGCACAGCAGCGGGTCGGACAGCGGTTGATTGTGGGCGTCGGTGATGAAGAACACGTCTTCCACCCGCTCGCCCAGGGTGGCGATCTTGGCGTTCTGCAGCGACAGATCGAACTCTAGGAATATCCCGCCGACCCGTGCCAGCAGGCCCGGACGATCAGGTGCCGTGAGTTCAAGCACTGTTACCGGGCGCTGGGCATCGTTGTGGATTGTCACCTGCGGGGCGAACGCAAAATGCTTGAGTTGGCGCGGCACCCGACGCTGGATGATCGTCGGGTAGTCGTCCGGGTTGCGCAGGGCTTCGGTCAGGCCTTCGCGAATCTGCTTGACCCGGACCGGATTGTCGCCGATCGAGTCACCATCGGTATCGAGCACAATGTAGGTGTCGAGGGTGAACTGGCTGCTGGACGTGATGACCCGGGCGTCGTGAATGTTCAGGTTGAGCTGGTCCATCGCGGCCACGGTCACGGCGAAGAAATCGTGCTGGTCCGGTGCATAGATGAAGATCTGCGTGCCGCCCTCGAACTCGCGCTGGGTGGTTTCCTTGATCAGCACCAGCGGACCGCCGTCCGCCGGTTGCTGAAGGATCGCGTCGGTGTGCCAGGCCACGTCGCCGGCGGTGTGGCGCAGGAAGTAGTCGTCGCCCAGTTGCGCCCACAATTGCTCGACGTCATCCGGATCGGTGCCGCCGCGTACCAGGATATCCAGCGCTGCGCTCTGGGTCTGGCGGATCTGCTCTTCGCGATCCACCGGGTTTTCCAGGCCTCGGCGCAGGGCGCGTTTGGTCTCGGTGTAGAGCTGGCGCAACAGGCTGGCACGCCACGAGTTCCACAGGGTCGGGTTGGTTGCGTTGATGTCGGCCACGGTCAGCACGTACAGGTAGTCGAGGCGGGTTTCATCACCAACCGCCAGTGCGAAGTCATGGATGACCTGCGGGTCGGACAAGTCTTTGCGCTGGGCGGTGGTCGACATCACCAGGTGGTTCTGCACCAGCCAGACGATCAGGCGGCTGTCCCACACCGGCAGTTGATGACGCTGGCAGAAAGCCTCTGCATCGACCGCGCCGATTTCCGAGTGATCGCCATGCCGGCCCTTGCCGATGTCGTGGTACAGGCCGGCCATATAAATGAGTTCAGGCTTTGGCAGTTTCGCCATGAGCTTGGCGGCCAGCGGGAATTTCTCTGACACCTGGGTGTACTGCAACTTGCGCAGGTGCTTGATCAGGTTCAGCGTGTGCGCATCGACCGTATAGATGTGGAACAGGTCGTGCTGCATCTGCCCGACGATGAAGCCGAACTCCGGCAGATAGCGCCCGAGAATGCCGTAACGGTTCATCCGCCGCAGGTTGCGGTGGATGCCGATCTTGCACTTGAACAGCTCGATGAACAGGCTGGTGTTGCGGATGTCGTTGCGGAAGTTGTCGTCGATCAGGTGACGGTTTTCCCGCAGCAGACGAATGGTGTCGGCGCGCACGCCTTTGATTTCCGGCTGTTGGGCCATCAGCACGAAGATCTCGAGCATGGCGAACGGCGTGCGGCGGAACACGTTGTCGTTGCGTGCCTCGATGTAGCCGTCGTGCAGCTGGAAGCGCGCGTTGATCGGCTGCGGCGGCGCTTCGTCTTCCGGTGCGAGGATGACTTCCTCGAAGTGCTGGATGATCAGGTCGCTGAGCTGGGCAATGCTCATCACCACCCGGAAATATTGCTGCATGAAGTTTTCGACGGCCTGTTTGGCGTCGTCGCCTTCAAAGCCCAGCAGCCCGGCAATGGTGCGCTGGTGATCGAACAGCAGGCGATCCTCGGAGCGGCCGGCGAGCATGTGCAGGGCGTAACGCACCTTCCAGAGGAATTCCTGGGAGGACGCCAGCAAGGCGTTTTCACTCTCGACCAGAAACCCTTCCCCGGCCAGGGCGCGCAGGTTCAGGGTGCCGTACTGACGACGGGCCACCCACAGAATCGTCTGAATATCCCGTAGTCCGCCGGGCGAGCCTTTGACGTTGGGTTCCAGGTTGTATTCAGTGTCGTTGTACTTGTGGTGGCGAGCCTTCTGCTCGGCGCGCTTGGCCAGGAAGAAATCCTTGCTCGGCCACATGTGCGCAGTGCTGGTGACGTCGAGCATGCGCTGGCGCAGGCGCTCGGGGCCGCAGATGGTGCGGCTTTCCATCAGGTTGGTGACCACCGTCAGGTCGGCACGGGCCTCTTCGGCGCATTCGTCGACGGAGCGAACGCTCTGACCGACTTCCAGGCCGATGTCCCACAGCAGCGTCAGAAAACGCTCGATGGAGTCGCGGAAAATTTCGTGGTCAGCACTGTCCAGCAGGATCAGCAGGTCGATGTCGGAATAGGGGTGCAGTTCGCCGCGACCGTAGCCGCCGACCGCGACCAGCGCGATGTCGGCGCCTTCACTCCAGTCGAACTGGTCCCAGGCCTTTTGCAGGATGTTGTCGACGAACCACGCCCGGTCTTCGATCAGTCGCCGGATGTCGCGACCGGCCCGAAAACGTGCATCGAGCACTTCGCGGGCCTGGCGGATCGCCTTCTTGAATGCCGCGATGGGACTCGATTTCAGGGCCAGTTCAGCCTGGAACTGACCGCGGTCGAAGAGTTCGGGATCCACCTGCGGCATCGATTGGCTTTCCTTCTATAGGCTGGGAGCGGTGTCTGGATCAGGCCGAGATGCGCGGGATGGTGTCGTCGCTGCGCAGAGTGAAGATCTCGTAGCCGGTGTCGGTGACAAGCAAAGTGTGTTCCCACTGTGCCGACAGCTTGCGGTCCTTGGTGATCGCCGTCCAGCCGTCGCCGAGTACTTTGGTGTCGGCCTTGCCCTGGTTGATCATCGGCTCGATGGTAAAGGTCATGCCAGCCTTCAGTTCCATGCCGGTACCGGCGCGGCCGTAGTGCAGGATCTGCGGCTCTTCGTGGAACACCTTGCCGATGCCGTGACCGCAGAATTCACGCACCACCGAAAAGCCGTTCTTTTCCGCGTGCTTCTGGATGATCTCGCCGATGTCGCCGAGGCGGCAGCCGGGTTTGACGATCTCGATCGCCTTGTACATGCATTCCTGGGTGACCTGCGACAGGCGCTCGGCCCAGACCGGCACGGTGCCGACGTGGAACATGCGGCTGGTGTCGCCGTGGTAGCCGTCCTTGATCACGGTGACGTCGATGTTCAGGGTGTCGCCGTTTTTCAGCGGCTTGTCGTTCGGGATGCCGTGGCAGACCACGTGGTTGATCGAGGTGCAGATCGACTTCGGGTAGCCCTTGTAGTTGAGCGGGGCAGGGATGGCCTGCTGCACGTTGACGATATAGTCGTGGCAGATCTGGTTCAGCTCATCGGTGGTCACGCCCGGCTTGACGTGTTCGGCAATCATTTCCAGCACATCGGCGGCCAGTTTGCCGGCGACACGCATGCCAGCGATGTCCTCGGGGGTTTTGAGGGTGACGGTCATACAGGCTCTCTCTGCGCTCGGCGGCGCTTGCTGATACGAACAGGGGCGCGGCTGTTGATTTGGCGGCCCCGAAAAACGCGATTCTAACAGACCAAAGGCGCAAATCCGCGCCTGCGTGCATCGCTTCTCTCTATACAATGTGGTGCATTGCCCCGATTCCAAGGGGCTGGCGCGCATGTCCCTGACGCGATTGCAGATTCCGGGTTCCGTTTGCGTCGTCCCTGTGGTATAAAATGCGCCGCTTTCCGGGGATAGCCCCGAGAGCATTAACCCACACACGTGTCGACACGATGGCCTGGGTGCCTTTGATCCTCGGATCAATGGTTGGTCATTGGGATACGTGGAGGCCCAACCCGACTTATCAAGGAACTATCATGTCCCAAGTCAACATGCGCGATATGCTGAAGGCCGGTGTGCACTTCGGTCACCAAACCCGTTACTGGAATCCGAAAATGGGTAAGTACATTTTCGGCGCGCGTAACAAGATTCACATCATCAACCTTGAAAAAACCCTGCCAATGTTCAACGAAGCTCTGACTTTCGTAGAGCGTCTGGCCCAGGGCAAAAACAAGATTCTGTTCGTCGGCACCAAGCGTTCCGCTGGCAAGATCGTTGCTGAAGAAGCAGCACGTTGCGGTTCGCCGTACGTCGATCACCGCTGGTTGGGCGGCATGCTGACCAACTTCAAGACCATTCGTGCTTCCATCAAGCGTCTGCGTGACCTTGAAGTACAAGCCGAAGACGGTACTTTCGCCAAGCTGACCAAGAAAGAAGCGCTGATGCGCACTCGCGATCTTGAGAAGCTGGATCGCTCCCTGGGCGGCATCAAGGACATGGGCGGTCTGCCAGACGCACTGTTCGTGATCGACGTTGACCACGAGCGCATCGCGATCACCGAAGCCAACAAGCTGGGCATCCCGGTCATCGGCGTTGTCGATACCAACAGCAGCCCGGAAGGCGTTGACTACATCATCCCAGGCAACGATGACGCAATCCGCGCTATCCAGCTGTACATGGGTTCGATGGCTGACGCAGTAATCCGCGGTCGCAACAACGTTGCTGGCGGTACTGTAGAATTCGCAGCTGAAGAAACTCAGGCTGCAGCTGAGTAATTGACGCCCTGGCGTTGACTCAGTAAGCAAAAAGGGGGCTTGGCCCCCTTTTTGCCACCTCGAAAACCATTTGTCGGCAGCGCAGCTACAGCATCTGTAACGTGCAGCGGCTACAAAGTGGTTCGGGAAGAATTGAACGCCCGTTCGATCGGGTGGAATGGTTGAAAACCTATCCAAGAGGAATTTGAAAATGGCAGCAATTACTGCAGCGTTGGTCAAAGAACTGCGCGAGCGTACCGGCGAAGGCATGATGGATTGCAAGAAAGCCCTGGAAAAGGCTGGCGGCGACATCGAAAAAGCCATTGATGACATGCGTGCTTCGGGCGCCATCAAGGCTGCCAAGAAAGCTGGCAACGTTGCCGCTGAAGGCGCTATCGCTGTCAAGGCTGACGGTAAATCCGCCGTTCTGCTGGAAGTGAACTCGCAGACCGACTTCCTGGCCCTGCAGGACGACTTCAAGAACTTCGTCAGCGAAAGCCTCGAAGAAGCCTTCGCTCAGAAGCTGACCGACGCGGCTCCGCTGATCGCTTCGCGTGAAGCTGCTCGTGAAGCCCTGGTTGCCAAGTGTGGCGAAAACGTCAACATCCGTCGTCTGGCGCGTGTTGAGGGTGACGTTGTAGGCGCTTACCTGCACGGCAACAAGATTGGTGCAGTGGTTGTTCTGAAAGGCGGCGACGTCGACTTGGCCAAGAACATCGCCATGCACGTTGCAGCTTCGAACCCTGAGTTCCTGGACGCGTCGGAAATCTCCGCCGAGGCCATCGAGCGCGAGAAGAACGTATTCCTGCAGCTGAACGCCGACAAGATCGCCGGCAAGCCGGAAAACATCGTTGAGAACATGATCAACGGTCGTATCACCAAGTTCAAAGCCGAAGCCTCGCTGAAAGAGCAAGCCTTCGTCATGAACCCTGAAGTCAAGGTTGGCGAGCTGGCCAAGAAAGCCGGTGCCGAAATCGTTTCCTTCACCTACTTCAAAGTCGGCGAAGGCATCGAGAAGCCAGTTGATGACTTCGCTGCCGAAGTTGCCGCTCAAGTGGCTGCCGCCAAGCAGTAAGACGGTTTTTCAACTGTCGCCCGAAAGAGGCTGCCCGCTCACGCGCGCAGCCTCTTTTCAGATAGGGTTACCAATTTTTATTGGTTTCCACTTGGAACTGACTTACAAAGCCATGTTCCGATGGCGCTGAAGCAGCGCCAAGCTAGAGTGAACGCCAGCTGTAAACAGCTCGCAAAGAATTTTTAAAATACGCCGCAGGAGAGATTCGCAATGGCTCAGCAGGGCAGTGGTTATCAGGCTCGCTATAAACGCATTCTACTCAAGCTTAGCGGCGAGGCCCTGATGGGCTCGGAAGAGTTCGGGATCGATCCGAAGGTGCTGGATCGCATGGCGCTGGAAGTCGGCCAACTGGTCGGTATCGGTGTTCAGGTCGGTCTGGTGATCGGTGGTGGCAACCTGTTCCGCGGTGAAGCGCTGAGCAAGGCTGGCATGGATCGGGTCACCGGCGACCACATGGGCATGCTGGCCACTGTGATGAACGCCCTGGCCATGCGCGACGCGCTGGAACGTGCCAATATCTCGGCCATCGTGATGTCGGCCATTTCCATGGTGGGTGTGACTGATCACTATGATCGTCGCAAAGCCATGCGCCACCTGAACTCCAAGGATGTGGTGATCTTCGCGGCCGGTACCGGCAATCCGTTCTTTACCACGGATTCGGCAGCCTGCCTGCGCGCCATTGAAATCGACGCTGATGTCGTGCTCAAGGCGACCAAGGTCGATGGCGTCTACACCGCTGACCCGTTCAAAGACCCGCATGCCGAGAAGTTCGATCATCTGACATACGATGAAGTACTGGATCGCAAGCTGGGTGTAATGGATCTGACGGCTATCTGCCTGTGCCGCGATCACAAGATGCCGCTGCGCGTATTTAACATGAACAAGCCCGGTGCCCTGCTGAACATTGTGCACGGCGGCGCAGAAGGGACTTTGATCGAGGAAGGCCAACAATGATCAACGAAATCAAGAAAGACGCCCAAGCGCGTATGCAGAAATCCCTGGAGTCTCTGAACCACGCGTTCGGCCAGATTCGCACCGGCAAGGCTCACCCGAGCATCCTCGGCAGTGTCATGGTGCCTTACTACGGCACTGACACCCCGCTGAGCGGCGTTGCCAACGTCACCGTGAAAGACTCGCGCACCCTGCAGGTCGTGGCGTTCGAGCGCAACATGCTCGCTGCCGTCGACAAGGCAATCCAAAGCGCTGGTCTGAACCTCAACCCGACCAACCTGGGTGAGTTGCTGTTGATCCCTATGCCGGCCCTCACCGAGGAAACGCGTAAAGGCTTCACCAAGCAGGCGCGTAGCGCTGCTGAAGACGCGCGTGTTGCCGTGCGCAATATTCGTCGTGATGCCTTGGGCGAGCTCAAGAAACTGGTCAAGGACAAGGAAATCAGCGAAGACGAAGAGCGTCGTGCCATCGCTGATATCGATAAGCTGACCAAAGAATCCGAGGCCCAGATCACCAAGGCCACGGACGAGAAAGAAAAAGACCTGATGGCCGTATAAGGGTCGAGTTTTTAATGGACAAGACCAAGCAGACTGCGCCGTCCGCGGTGCCGCGCCATGTCGCGATCATCATGGATGGCAACAATCGCTGGGCAAAAAAACGCTTTATGCCGGGTGTCGCCGGGCATAAAGCGGGCGTGGATGCTGTGCGGGCTGTTATTGAGGTGTGCGCTGAGGCCAAGGTCGAGGTGCTCACCCTGTTCGCCTTTTCCAGCGAGAACTGGCAGCGCCCGGCCGATGAGGTCAGTGCCTTGATGGACCTGTTCTTCAAGGCGTTGCGTCGTGAAGCCAAGCGCCTCAATGACAACAATATCAGTCTGCGGATCATCGGCGACCGCACACGATTCCATCCTGAGCTTCAGGCTGCGATGCGTGAAGCCGAGGCGATGACTGCCGGTTCCAACCGCTTTATCCTGCAGATTGCAGCCAATTACGGCGGTCAGTGGGATATTGCGCAAGCTGCGCAGCGTCTGGCACGTGAGGTTCAGGCCGGTCATCTGCGGCCGGAAGACATTACGCCGGATCTGCTGCAGACCTGTCTGGTCACCGGTGATCTGCCGTTGCCCGACTTGTGCATTCGTACCGGTGGCGAGCACCGCATCAGCAACTTCCTTTTGTGGCAACTGGCGTACGCCGAGTTGTACTTCTCCGACCTGTTCTGGCCGGACTTCAAACACGAAGCCATGCGCAATGCGCTGGCCGATTTCGCTTCGCGCCAGCGTCGTTTCGGTAAAACGAGCGAGCAGGTCGAAGCTGGAGCCCGGGTTTAATGCTAAAACAACGCATCATCACTGCACTGATTCTGCTGCCGATCGCCTTGGGCGGTTTTTTCCTGCTCGAAGGTTCCGGTTTTGCCTTGTTCATTGGGCTGGTCGTGAGTCTGGGTGCCTGGGAGTGGGCGCGTCTGGCCGGCTTCACTGCGCAGGCATTTCGTGTCGGCTATGCGGCGCTGGTCGCGCTGATGCTGTTCGTCATGTACATCCTGCCGGGGCTGGCGCCGTGGGTGCTGGGCGCTTCGGTGATCTGGTGGGCATTGGCGACGTGGCTGGTGCTGACGTACCCGCGCTCCAGCGAGCGCTGGTCCAGTGCCGCCAGCAAACTGGTGATCGGTTTGCTGATTCTGTTGCCCGCCTGGCAAGGGCTGGTGCAGATCAAGCAATACCCGCTCGGCAACTGGCTGATCATGGCCGTGATGGTGCTGGTCTGGGGCGCTGACATCGGGGCGTATTTCTCCGGCCGCGCGTTCGGCAAGCGCAAGCTGGCGCCGCAAGTCAGTCCCGGCAAAAGCTGGGAAGGCGTGTATGGTGGTCTGGCATTGAGCCTGGTCATCACCACCCTGGTCGCGCTGTTCCGTGACTGGACGGTGGCACAACTGTTCAAGGGGTTGATCGGTGCTGCGGTGATTGTCTTCATCTCGGTGGTGGGCGATCTGACCGAAAGCATGTTCAAGCGCCAGTCCGGTATCAAGGACAGCAGTAATCTGTTGCCTGGCCATGGCGGTGTGCTGGATCGCATCGATAGCCTGACGGCGGCGATCCCGGTCTTTGCAGTGCTGTTGTGGATGGCTGCATCGTGAGTCGCCCGCAGCAGGTTACCGTTCTGGGCGCGACCGGTTCGATCGGTTTGAGCACGCTCGATGTCATCGCCCGGCATCCTGAGCGTTATCAGGCTTTCGCTTTGAGCGGTTTTACCCGTCTGAGCGAACTGTTTGCCCTGTGTGTTCGCCATCTCCCGAAATATGCAGTAGTGCCGGAAGCCGGCGCTGCTCGCAACCTGCAGGACGATTTGCGTGCGGCAGGCCTGTCGACACAGGTGCTGGTCGGGGAGGAAGGCTTGTGTCAGGTCGCTGCTGCGCCCGAGGTGGATGCCGTCATGGCTGCCATCGTCGGCGCTGCCGGCCTGCGTCCGACCCTCGCGGCTGTCGAGGCGGGCAAGAAGATTCTTCTGGCCAACAAGGAGGCGCTGGTCATGTCCGGCGCCTTGTTCATGCAGGCTGTTCGCAAGAGCGGTTCGGTTCTGCTGCCGATCGACAGTGAGCACAACGCGATTTTCCAGTGCATGCCCCGGGATTTTGCCCGTGGTCTGGGTGCTGTCGGTGTCCGTCGGATTTTGCTGACAGCCTCTGGCGGCCCTTTCCGGCAGACGCCGATGGCCGAACTGGCGCATGTTTCACCCGATCAGGCGTGTGCGCACCCGAACTGGTCCATGGGGCGCAAGATCTCGGTGGATTCGGCCAGCATGATGAACAAGGGGCTCGAGTTGATCGAGGCCTGCTGGTTGTTCGATGCCAAGCCTTCGCAAGTCGAAGTGGTGATTCATCCACAAAGCGTGATTCATTCGCTGGTCGATTATGTGGACGGTTCGGTGCTGGCGCAGTTGGGCAATCCCGACATGCGCACGCCGATTGCCAACGCCCTGGCCTGGCCTGAGCGAATTGATTCGGGCGTGGCGCCGCTGGATCTGTTCGCTGTTGCACGACTGGATTTCGAAGCCCCCGACGAAGAGCGCTTCCCGTGCCTGCGTCTGGCGCGCCAGGCTGCCGAGGCGGGAAACAGCGCCCCGGCCATGCTCAATGCGGCGAATGAAGTGGCGGTTGCCGCGTTTCTCGACGGACGGGTTCGCTACCTGGAAATCGCGAGTATCATCGAGGAAGTCTTGAATCTCGAACCTGTGGTGGCGTTGAACGATCTCGATGCGGTATTCACCGCTGACGCGACTGCCCGGACATTGGCCGGACAGTGGTTGAATCGTCACGGCCGATAGGTCTTGCAACACATGGCTTCACGCGGCACTGGACAGGATTGCGGAGAAAGTAGATGAGCGCGCTCTATATGATTGCCGGCACCCTGATCGCTCTGGGTGTGTTGGTCACCTTTCACGAATTCGGCCATTTCTGGGTCGCGCGTCGCTGTGGCGTCAAGGTTCTGCGTTTCTCCGTGGGCTTCGGCATGCCGCTGCTGCGCTGGCATGACAAGCAGGGTACCGAGTTCGTGGTCGCGGCCATTCCGCTGGGTGGTTACGTCAAGATGCTCGATGAGCGCGAAGGCGAAGTACCGGCCGATCAGCTTCATCAGTCATTCAATCGCAAGTCTGTTCGTCAGCGTATCGCCATTGTAGCGGCCGGCCCTGTGGCCAACTTTCTGCTCGCGCTGGTGTTCTTCTGGGTGCTGGCCATGCTCGGCAGCGAGCAGATTCGCCCGGTCATCGGTTCGGTGGAGTCCGGCAGCATCGCCGCAACGGCTGGGCTGAGCGCCGGCCAGGAGATCGTCGCGATCGATGGCGAGCCGACCTCGGGCTGGGCTGCGGTCAACCTGCAACTGGTGCGACGTCTCGGGGAAAGCGGTTCCTTGCAGGTACTGGTGCGCGAGCAGGGTTCTACGGCTGATACGCCTCGTGAACTGGCACTCGATAAATGGCTCAAGGGGGCTGACGAGCCGGATCCGATTCGCTCCCTTGGCATTCGCCCTTGGCGCCCGGCATTGCCGCCGGTGCTGGCCGAACTCGATCCGAAAGGTCCGGCCCAGGCAGCCGGGCTGAAAACCGGTGATCGTCTGCTGGCGCTGGATGGCAAGGCGCTGGATGACTGGCAGCAGGTGGTCGACACCGTTCGTACGCGTCCTGATACCAAAATCGTGCTGCGCGTCGAGCGCGACGGTGTTCAAATCGACGTCCCTGTGACGCTGGCCGCACGTGGCGAGAAGAAGTCACCAAGCGGTTACCTGGGGGCGGGTGTGAAGGCTGTCGACTGGCCGCCGGAAATGATCCGCGAGGTCAGTTACGGGCCTTTGGCGGCAATTGGTGAGGGTGCCCGTCGCACCTGGACCATGAGCGTCCTGACGCTGGATTCACTGAAGAAAATGCTCTTCGGCGAGCTCTCGGTAAAAAACTTGAGTGGACCGATAACCATTGCTAAAGTGGCGGGCGCTTCTGCCCAGTCGGGCGTCGCTGATTTCCTGAATTTCCTTGCTTATCTGAGTATTAGCCTGGGGGTTCTGAATTTGCTGCCCATTCCTGTACTGGATGGGGGGCATTTGTTGTTTTATCTGATCGAGTGGGCGCGTGGTCGTCCCTTGTCGGATCGGGTGCAAGGTTGGGGGATACAGATCGGTATCAGCTTGGTGGTCGGAGTGATGTTGCTTGCTCTGGTCAACGATCTGGGTCGTCTGTAACGCTTCGCTGAATTGCGAATCTGCCGCATTTTGCGGCAGTTTGTTTATTGCCAGTTGGAATAAGAAAGGACTTCATGAAACGTCTGCTGCTAACTGCGGTTCTCACCGTATTGATGATCGCCGAAGTTCACGCCGAGTCCTTCACTATCTCTGATATTCGCGTCAACGGCCTCCAGCGGGTCTCCGCGGGTAGCGTCTTTGGTGCCTTGCCGTTGAACGTCGGCGAGCAGGCGGATGATCGTCGCCTGGTGGAATCCACTCGTGCGTTGTTCAAAACCGGTTTCTTTCAAGATATCCAGCTGGGCCGCGAAGGCAACGTTCTGGTGATCACTGTCGTCGAGCGTCCCTCGGTCGCCAGCATCGAGATCGAAGGCAACAAGGCGATCTCCACCGAAGACCTGATGAAAGGCCTCAAGCAATCCGGTCTGGCCGAAGGCGAGATCTTCCAGCGCGCGACCCTCGAGGGCGTGCGTAACGAGCTGCAACGTCAATACGTTGCTCAAGGTCGTTACTCGGCTACCGTCGATACCGAAGTGGTCTCGCAGCCGCGCAACCGTGTCGGCCTGAAAGTGAAGATCAACGAAGGCACCGTCGCTGCCATTCAGCACATCAACGTGGTAGGCAACACGGTTTTCCCCGAGGAAGACCTGACCGACCTGTTCGAACTGAAAACCACCAACTGGCTGTCGTTCTTCAAGAACGACGACAAGTACGCCCGTGAAAAGCTGTCCGGTGACCTGGAGCGTCTGCGTTCCTACTATCTGGACCGCGGCTATATCAACATGGATATCGCTTCGACCCAGGTGTCCATCACCCCGGACAAGAAGCACGTCTACATCACCGTCAACGTCAACGAAGGCGAGAAGTACACCGTTCGTGACGTCAAGCTCAGCGGTGACCTGAAAGTCCCTGAAGATCAGGTCAAGTCGCTGTTGCTGGTGCAGAAAGGCCAGGTGTTCTCGCGCAAGCTGATGACCACCACTTCCGAACTGATCACCCGTCGTCTGGGTAACGAGGGTTACACCTTCGCCAACGTCAACGGCGTGCCACAACCGCACGACGAAGATCACACCGTCGATATCCTGTTTGCTGTCGATCCGGGCAAGCGTGCCTACGTCAACCGCATCAACTTCCGTGGCAACACCAAGTCCGAGGACGAAGTGCTGCGTCGTGAGATGCGTCAGATGGAAGGTGGCTGGGCTTCGACTTACCTGATCGACCAGTCCAAGACCCGTCTGGAACGTCTGGGTTTCTTTAAAGAAGTCAACGTCGAGACCCCGGCCGTGCCAGGCGTCGACGACCAGGTTGATGTGAACTACAGCGTTGAAGAGCAGGCTTCCGGTTCGATCACCGCCAGCGTCGGTTTCGCCCAGAGCGCCGGTCTGATCCTCGGTGGTTCGATCACCCAGAACAACTTCCTCGGTACTGGTAACCGTGTGAGCGTCGGCCTGACCCGCAGCGAATACCAGAGCCGCTACAACTTCGGCTACGTTGACCCCTACTGGACCGCCGATGGTGTGAGCCTGGGTTACAACGCGTTCTACCGCACCACCGACTACAAAGACCTTGACGTCGACGTAGCGAGCTATGCGGTAGACAGCCTGGGCGCCGGCGTGAACGTGGGCTACCCGATCAGCGAGACTTCGCGTCTGACCTTCGGTCTGTCCGCTCAGCAGGACAAGATCAAGACCGGTCAGTACACCGTTGACGAGATTTTCGACTTCGTTAAGCGTGAAGGCGACAACTACCTGAACTTCAAGGCTTCGGCCGGCTGGTCCGAGTCGACCCTGAACAAAGGTGTTCTGCCAACCCGTGGTCGTTCCCAGAGCCTGACCCTGGAAACCACCATTCCAGGCAGCGACCTGTCGTTCTTCAAGCTCGATTACCGTGGCCAGCTGTTCCAGCCGCTGAGCGAGAACTACACCATGCGCCTGCACACCGAGCTGGGCTATGGCGACGGTTACGGTTCGACCGATGGCTTGCCGTTCTATGAAAACTACTATGCTGGTGGTTTCAACTCGGTTCGCGGCTTTAAAGACAGCACACTGGGTCCTCGCAGCACCCCAAGCCGTGGCCAGGCTGTAACCGGTAACGCCGGTACGCTTGCCGACCCGGATCAGGATCCGCTGCCGTTCGGTGGCAACGTGTTGATCCAGGGTGGTGTCGAGGTGTTGTTCCCGCTGCCATTCGTCAAGGATCAGCGTTCCCTGCGTACTTCGGTATTCTGGGACGTGGGTAACGTATTTGACTCCAAGTGCGAGAAGACTACCAACGCGACTGTCGGTTCGACTTCTGCCACTCAGTGCAACGACATCAGTCTGAGCAACATGGCCAGCTCCGTCGGTGTCGGCGTGACCTGGGTCACCGCACTGGGCCCGCTGAGTTTTGCACTGGCGATGCCGATCAAGAAACCGGATGACGCTGAAACTCAAGTGTTCCAATTCTCCCTCGGCCAGACGTTCTAAGCGTCTGACCCAAGACAACGACAATGGATTTTGTAGGAGTGCATCGTGCGTAAGTTGACTCAATTGGTTCTCCTGGCCTCCGTACTGGTGGCAGGCCCGGCATTTGCCGACATGAAAATCGCCGTTCTGAACTATCAGATGGCTCTGCTGGAATCCGACGCGGCCAAGAAATACGCCGTGGATGCCGAGAAGAAATTCGGTCCGCAACTGACCAAGCTCAAGACGCTGGAAAGCAGCGCGAAGGGCATTCAGGACCGTCTGATGGCCGGTGGCGACAAAATGCAGCAAGGCGAGCGCGAGCGTCTGGAGCTTGAGTTCAAGCAAAAGGCTCGTGACTTCCAGTTCCAGTCCAAGGAGCTGAACGAAGCCAAGGCTGTTGCCGACCGCGAAATGCTCAAGCAACTGAAGCCGAAACTGGATAGCGCAGTGGAAGAAGTCATCAAGAAAGGTGGTTTTGACCTGGTGTTCGAGCGTGGCGCAGTCATCGATGTCAAACCTCAGTACGACATCACGCGCCAGGTTATCGAGCGCATGAATCAGCTGAAGTAACCCATGACCGTGACTATCAAGCTCGGCCAGTTGGCCGAGTTCCTCGGCGCCACCCTGAGTGGCGACCCCGAGAAGCAAATCACTGGGCTAGCCACCTTGCAGGAGGCTGGCCCAGCTCAGTTGAGCTTTCTGGCAAACCCCCAATACCGTAAATACCTGGCAGGCTCGCAAGCCGCAGCCCTGTTGCTCAAGGCTGCCGACGCCGAGGGTTATGCCGGTGATGCGCTGGTGGTGCCGGATCCTTATCTGGCTTACGCACGCATTTCACATCTGTTCGATCCGAAACCCAAGGCTGCTGCCGGCGTTCATCCAACGGCCGTGATCGCCGAGGATGCCGTAGTCGATCCGAGCGCCGGTGTCGGTCCCTTCGTGGTGATTGAAGCTGGTGCTCGAATCGGTGCAGGCGTGACGCTCGGCGCGCATTGCGTCGTCGGTGCGCGCAGTGAAATCGGTGAGGGCGGCTGGCTGGCACCGCGGGTCACGCTGTATCACGATGTGCGGATCGGCAAGCGGGTGGTGATCCAGTCCGGTGCCGTGCTCGGCGGTGAAGGCTTCGGCTTTGCCAACGAGAAGGGCATCTGGCAGAAAATCGCCCAGATCGGTGGCGTGACCATCGGCGACGATGTGGAGATCGGCGTGAATACCGCCATCGACCGCGGTGCGTTGGCCGATACCGTGATCGGCAACGGTGTGAAGCTCGACAACCAGATTCAGATCGCCCACAACGTACAGGTCGGTGATCACACCGCCATGGCAGCATGCGTGGGGATTTCGGGCAGCACCAAAATCGGTAAGCACTGCATGCTCGCCGGGGGT
Organism: Pseudomonas koreensis; assembly: GCF_025447595.1. Classification (GTDB taxonomy): domain Bacteria; phylum Pseudomonadota; class Gammaproteobacteria; order Pseudomonadales; family Pseudomonadaceae; genus Aquipseudomonas; species Aquipseudomonas koreensis_H. The sequence goes on from NZ_JAOEJU010000016.1 coordinate 67,888, forward strand.
GTTGGCCTGGTAGGGCACATCGATATTTGCGACAACGTATTCCTGACCGGGATGACCATGGTGACCCACTCGATTACCGAGCCGGGTGCCTATTCTTCCGGCACAGCCATGCAACCTGCGGCCGAATGGCGCAAAAGCGCGGCCCGTATTCGTCAGCTCGATGACATCGCGCGGCGTTTGAAACAGCTGGAAAAGCGGTCCGGGGAAGTGACCCCCGACGGTAATGCTTCATCTGAAGGCTGATACCATTTCCATATCAAGTGTGCACAGCCTCTGGACTGCCTCCTTGATTTGCTAGAGGAGTGCGCGTCAGTCGCGCTCCCAATCTTTACATAGGCTTCCCCCCGAAATGATGGACATCAACGAGATTCGCGAATACCTGCCTCACCGTTACCCGTTCCTGCTGGTGGACCGGGTAGTGGAGCTGGATACTGAAGGCAAGCGCATTCGCGCCTACAAGAATGTCAGCATCAACGAACCGTTCTTCAATGGTCACTTCCCTGCGCATCCGATCATGCCGGGCGTGCTGATCATCGAAGCCATGGCTCAGGCTGCCGGGATCCTCGGTTTCAAGATGCTTGACGTGAAACCGGCCGACGGCACGCTTTACTACTTCGTCGGTTCCGACAAGCTGCGCTTCCGCCAGCCAGTGCTGCCGGGTGATCAGTTGATCCTTGAAGCCAAGTTCATCAGCTGCAAGCGTCAGATCTGGAAGTTCGAATGCCAGGCTTCGGTCGATGGCAAACCGGTTTGCTCGGCTGAAATCATCTGTGCGGAACGCAAGCTATGAGTTTGATTGACCCTCGCGCAATCATCGATCCGTCGGCCGTCCTGGCTGATGGCGTCGAGGTCGGCCCGTGGTCGATCATCGGTGCAGGTGTGGAAATCGGCGAGGGAACGGTCATCGGGCCACACGTGATCCTCAAAGGTCCGACCCGTATCGGCAAGCACAACCGCATCTACCAGTTTTCCTCGGTAGGCGAAGACACGCCGGACCTGAAATACAAGGGCGAAGAAACTCGCCTGGTGATCGGTGACCACAACGTCATCCGCGAAGGCGTGACGATTCACCGTGGCACCGTTCAGGATCGTTCCGAAACGACCCTGGGTGATCACAACCTGATCATGGCCTATGCCCACATCGGGCATGACAGCGTCATCGGCAACCACTGCATCCTGGTCAACAACACTGCGTTGGCCGGCCATGTGCACGTTGATGACTGGGCGATCCTGTCCGGTTTCACCCTGGTGCATCAGTATTGCCACATTGGCGCCCACAGCTTTTCCGGCATGGGCACGGCGATCGGCAAGGACGTTCCGGCGTTCGTCACCGTATTCGGCAACCCGGCCGAAGCGCGCAGCATGAACTTCGAGGGCATGCGTCGTCGCGGTTTCAGCGAAGACGCCATTCATGCCCTGCGCCGTGCGTACAAAACGGTGTATCGCCAGGGCCTGACCGTCGAACAGGCGCTGGCCGAACTGGCCGAGCCGTCTGCACAGTTCCCGGAAGTCGCGATGTTCCGTGACTCCATCCAGTCGTCGACCCGAGGCATCACCCGCTGACCATGGCCAATCTGCGTATTGCGCTGGTGGCGGGGGAGGCTTCCGGTGACATTCTGGGCGCCGGTCTGATGCGCGCCCTCAAGGCACAGCATCCTGCGGTGGAGTTCATTGGTGTCGGCGGCCCGCTGATGCAGGCCGAGGGCCTGACCTCCTATTTTCCGATGGAGCGTCTGTCGGTAATGGGGCTGGTGGAAGTCCTGGGGCGATTGCGTGAATTGCTCAAGCGCCGCAAGGACCTGATCGCCACCCTGATTGCCGAAAAGCCGGATGTGTTCATCGGCATCGATGCGCCGGATTTCAACCTCAATATCGAACTCAAGCTGCGTCAGGCCGGGATCAAGACCGTGCATTACGTCAGCCCGTCGGTGTGGGCGTGGCGGCAGAAGCGGGTGCTGAAGATCCGCGAAGGCTGTGACCTGATGCTCACGCTGCTGCCGTTCGAAGCCAGATTCTACGAAGAGAAGGGCGTGCCGGTGCGGTTCGTCGGCCACACGCTGGCCGACACCATTCCACTGGAGGCCGACCGCTCTGCTGCGCGTGACGAACTCGGTCTGCCGGATGGTCCGCTGGTGGCTTTGATGCCCGGCAGTCGGGGTGGTGAAGTCAGTCGTCTGGGTGCGCTGTTCCTTGATACCGCCCAACGCCTGCGGGCCATGCGCCCGGGCGTGCGTTTCGTCATACCGTGCGCCAACCCCGAGCGCCGGGCCCAGCTCGAAGAGCTGCTGGCCGGCCGCGACCTGCCGGTGACCCTGCTCGATGGCAAATCCCATCTGGCCCTGGCCGCGTGCAACGCGGTCCTGATTGCGTCGGGGACGGCGACCCTGGAAGCGCTGCTGTACAAGCGCCCGATGGTCGTGGCTTATCGCCTTGCGCCGCTGACGTTCTGGATTCTCAAGCGCATGGTCAAGAGCCCGTATGTGTCCCTGCCGAACCTGCTGGCCCAGCGATTGCTGGTCCCGGAGTTGTTGCAGGATGATGCGACGGTCGAGGCGCTTGCCCAGACCTTGTCGCCGTTGATCGACGGTGGCGAAGAGCAGACCCGCGGCTTCGACGAGATCCATCGCACTCTGCGTCTGGACGCTTCCAATCAGGCGGCTGATGCCGTTCTGAACCTGATCGGGCAAACACGATGAGCAAGACAAGCATGCAGATGGGCCTGGATTTCACCCTGGTTGCCGAAGTCGAAGAGCTGGTGGCCGGCGTCGATGAAGTCGGTCGCGGCCCATTGTGCGGCGCGGTCGTTACCGCAGCGGTGATTCTCGATCCGAACCGGCCGATCCTCGGTCTCAACGACTCGAAGAAACTCACCGAAGCCAAGCGCGAAAAACTCTACGACGAAATCTGCGAGAAGGCACTGAGCTGGTGCATCGCCCGCGCCGAAGTCGAAGAAATCGACGAACTGAACATCCTTCACGCCACCATGCTGGCGATGCAGCGTGCCGTCGCTGGTCTGCACATCCAGCCGAAACTGGCGATGATCGACGGCAACCGCTGCCCGAAACTGCCGATGCGTTCCGAAGCGGTGGTCAAGGGCGACAGCAAGGTTCCAGCGATTGCAGCAGCCTCGATTCTGGCCAAGGTCAGCCGCGACCGCGAGATGGCGGCCTTCGAATTGATCTACCCGGGTTACGGCATCGGTGGCCACAAAGGCTACCCGACGCCCGTTCATCTGGAAGCGCTGGTGCGCCTCGGGCCGACGCCGATTCACCGGCGTTCTTTTGCCCCGGTGCGGCAGGCTTATGAAGCGCTGGAAGGTCTCGCGCCGGTTTAGCGGCGAGGCTGATGTTTTGTTCGGGGCCCGGTACAATCCGGGCCTTGTTGTCTCTATGTAACTGGACAGGATCACTATGCCGGCTTCATTCGTTCATCTACGCCTGCACACTGAATACTCCCTGGTCGACGGGCTGGTGCGGATCAAGCCGCTGGTCAAGGCCCTGACCGGCATGGGCATGCCGGCCGTTGCGGTGACCGACCAGAACAACATGTGTTCGCTGGTCAAGTTCTATAAAAACACCATGGGTGCCGGGATCAAGCCGATCTGCGGCGCCGACCTGTGGCTGTCGAACAAAGATCCGGATGGTCCGCTGAGCCGACTCAGCCTGCTGGTCATGAATGCCCAGGGCTATCGCAACCTGACCGAGCTGATTTCCCGTGGCTTCATCGAAGGTCAGCGCAACGGCATGATCATCATCGAGCGCGAATGGGTCGCCGAGGCCAATGAAGGCCTGATCATGTTGTCCGCCGCCAAAGAAGGCGAGATCGGCATGGCCATGATCGGCGGTAACCCCGCTGAAGCCGAAACCCTGGCGCGTGAATGGATGGCGGTGTTCCCGGATCGTTTCTATCTGGAAGTCCAGCGCACCAACCGTCCGAACGACGAAGAACAATTGCACGGCGCCGTGGCCCTGGCCGACAAGCTCGGTGCGCCGCTGGTCGCGACCAACGACGTGCGCTTCATCAAGCAGGAAGACTTCGCCGCCCACGAAACCCGCGTTTGCATCGGTGAGGGCCGGGCCCTCGACGATCCGCGGCGTTCGAAGAACTACAGCGACCAGCAGTACCTGAAAAGCGCTGAGGAAATGGCCGAGCTGTTCAGCGACCTGCCGGATGCGGTGGAAAACACCGTCGAGATTGCCAAACGCTGCAACATCGACGTGAAGCTGGGCAAGCACTTCCTGCCCGACTATCCGATTCCCGATGGCATGACCATCGACGAGTATTTTCGCAAGGTGTCGTTCGACGGTCTGGACGATCGCCTCAGCGTGCTGCTGCCCAAGGACACCACCGAAGACTACGAGGCCAAGCGGCAGGTCTACGTCGACCGGCTGAATTTCGAGCTGGATATCATCATCCAGATGGGGTTCCCCGGTTACTTCCTGATCGTGATGGACTTTATCCAGTGGGCCAAGAACAACGGCGTGCCGGTGGGCCCTGGCCGGGGTTCGGGTGCCGGATCGCTGGTGGCCTATGTGCAGAAGATCACCGACCTCGACCCGCTGGAATATGACCTGCTGTTCGAACGTTTCCTCAACCCGGAACGGGTATCGATGCCCGACTTCGACGTCGACTTCTGTATGGACGGTCGCGACCGGGTAATCGATTACGTGGCGGAAAAATACGGCCGTAACGCCGTTAGCCAGATCATCACCTTCGGCTCCATGGCGGCGAAGGCTGTGGTACGCGACGTGGCGCGGGCCCAGGGCAAGTCGTTCGGTCTGGCGGATCGTCTGTCGAAGATGATTCCGTTCGAAGTCGGCATGACCCTGGAAAAAGCCTACGAGCAGGAAGAAATCCTGCGCGACTTCATCAAGGTCGATGAAGAAGCGGCGGAAATCTGGGAGATGGCGCGCAAGCTCGAAGGCGTGGTGCGTAACGTCGGTAAACACGCCGGTGGTGTGGTCATCGCGCCGACCAAGCTGACCGACTTCTCGCCGATCTATTGCGACGAGGCCGGCGACGGTCTGGTGACCCAGTTCGACAAGGATGACGTCGAGGCGGCCGGTCTGGTGAAGTTCGACTTCCTCGGCCTGCGGACCCTGACGATCATCGACTGGGCGCTGAAGACCATCAACCGCGACCGCGCCAAGGTCAACGAGCCGCCGCTGGACATCGCGTTCATCCCGCTGGATGACAAGCCGACTTATCAACTGCTGCAAAAGGCTGAAACCACGGCGGTGTTCCAGCTTGAATCCCGCGGCATGAAAGAGCTGATCAAAAAGCTCAAGCCCGACTGCCTCGAAGACTTGATCGCACTGGTGGCCCTGTTCCGTCCGGGCCCGCTGCAATCGGGCATGGTGGATGACTTCATCAACCGTAAGCACGGTCGCGCAGAGCTTGCTTATCCGCACCCGGATTACCAGTACGAAGGTTTGCAGCCGGTGCTGGCGCCGACGTACGGCATCATCCTGTATCAGGAACAGGTGATGCAGATCGCCCAGGTCATGGCCGGCTACACCCTCGGTGGTGCGGACATGCTGCGTCGGGCGATGGGTAAGAAGAAACCCGAGGAAATGGCCAAGCAGCGCGGCGGTTTCATTGAGGGTTGTGCGTCGAACAATATCGACGCGGATCTGGCCGGTAACATTTTCGACCTGGTAGAGAAATTCGCCGGTTACGGCTTCAACAAATCCCACTCCGCCGCTTACGGTCTGGTGTCGTACCAGACTGCCTGGCTGAAAGCCCATTACCCGGCGCCGTTCATGGCCGCGGTACTCTCGGCGGACATGCACAACACCGACAAGGTCGTGACCTTGATCGAAGAAGTGCGCACGATGAAGCTGCGCCTCGACGCGCCGGATGTGAACACTTCGGAGTTCAAGTTCACGGTGAACGACGAAGGCCGCATCGTGTACGGCCTGGGCGCGATCAAAGGCGTCGGCGAAGGCCCGGTGGAAGCGATCACCGAGGCCCGTCAGGCCGGCCCGTTCAAAGACCTGTTCGACTTCTGCGCCCGGGTCGACCTCAAGCGCATCAACAAGCGCACGCTCGATGGTCTGATCCGCAGCGGCGCGCTGGATCGCCTCGGCCCGTATTTCCACGACGAGCAAAAGGCTTATCAGGCCAATATCGACCGCAACCGCGCCGTGCTGCTGGCAGCGATGGAAGAGGCGATCAAGTCGGCCGAACAGACCGCGCGCACTCGTGACAGCGGCCACGCCGACCTGTTCGGCGGGCTGTTCGTCGAGGAAGACGCTGACGTTTACGCGCTGCATCGCAAGGCCAAGGAGCTGACGCTCAAGGAGCGCCTCAAGGGTGAAAAAGACACTCTTGGCCTGTACCTGACCGGTCATCCGATTGACGAATACGAAGGCGAAATCCGTCGTTTCGCCCGCCAACGCATCATCGACCTGAAACCGGCCCGGGACACCCAGACCGTGGCGGGGATGATCATTGCCCTGCGGGTGATGAAGAACAAGAAGGGCGACAAGATGGGCTTTATCACCCTCGACGACCGCTCCGGGCGGATCGAGGCGTCGCTGTTCGCCGATGCGTTCCACTCCGCGCAATCGCTGCTTCAGACCGATGCGATGGTGGTGGTCGAAGGCGAGGTCAGCAACGATGACTTCTCCGGTGGCCTGCGGCTGCGGGTCAAGCGGGTGATGAGCATGGAGGATGCGCGCACCAACCTGGCCGAGAGCCTGCGCCTGAAGTTGCAGACCCAGGACCTGAAAGGCGATCAGCTACGCTGGTTGGGTGATTTGCTCAAGCGTCATCGCGGGGCGTGCCCGATCACCATGGAATACACCAGTCCCGATGCGAAGACCTTGCTGCAGTTTGGCGAGACCTGGCGGATCGACCCGGCGGATGCGTTGATTCAAGCCCTGCGTGACCAGTTCGGGCGAGACAACGTCTTCCTCCAATACCGTTGACCGGCAGGTGCCATCAAAGCGCCTGCCCACAACCTGAATTTTTAATCTCGACCTCAGCGCGCCTCTCCCTTAAGGTAGGGCGCGAATAGACAACCGGCCGGCCCAAGCTCACTTGGGACACGACCCAAGACGGACGCCTATGAACCCGAATTTTCTAGATTTCGAACAGCCGATCGCCGACCTGCAAGCCAAGATCGAAGAGTTGCGCTTGGTCGGTAATGACAATTCGCTGAATATCGGCGATGAGATCTCCCGCCTGCAGGACAAGAGCAAGACGCTGACCGAAGATATCTTCGGCAAGCTGACCAGCTGGCAGATCGCTCGTCTGGCACGTCACCCGAAACGTCCTTACACCCTGGACTACATCGACCACATCTTCACCGAGTTCGACGAGCTGCACGGTGATCGTCACTTCTCCGACGACGCGGCCATTGTGGGCGGCGTGGCACGTCTGGAAGACCAGCCAGTGATGGTGATCGGTCACCAGAAGGGCCGTGAAGTGCGTGAAAAGGTACGCCGCAACTTCGGCATGCCGCGTCCGGAAGGCTACCGCAAGGCTTGCCGCCTGATGGAAATGGCCGAGCGTTTCAAGATGCCGATCCTGACCTTCATCGACACCCCGGGTGCCTACCCTGGCATCGACGCCGAAGAGCGCAACCAGAGCGAAGCGATTGCCTGGAACCTGCGCGTCATGGCTCGCCTGAAAACCCCGATCATCGCCACCGTGATTGGTGAAGGTGGTTCCGGCGGTGCACTGGCGATCGGTGTGTGCGACCAACTGAACATGCTGCAGTACTCGACTTACGCGGTGATCTCGCCGGAAGGTTGCGCTTCGATTCTGTGGAAAACTGCAGAGAAGGCGCCGGACGCCGCTGAAGCGATGGGCATCACTGCCGAGCGTCTGAAAGGCCTGGGCATCGTCGACAAGGTGATCGGCGAGCCTCTGGGCGGCGCTCACCGCGATCCGGCCGCTGCCGCTGCATCGATCCGCGCCGAGCTGAGCTCGCAACTGGCGATGCTGAAGAAGTTCGACAACGAAGCGCTGCTCAAGCGTCGTTACGATCGTCTGATGAGCTACGGTCTCTAAGTCGACCGCGCAATACCCGATGTGGGAGCGAGCCTGCTCGCGATGAGGGGTAACATTCAACCATTGAGTTGGCTGTTGCTCCGCTATCGCGAGCAGGCTCGCTCCCACATTTGATTTGTGCCAAGGGAAAGAAATGGATCAGTCGACGATTGATTTGCCTTCCAGGCTTCTGCGTAATCTCAAGCCCTGGCTCAGCGCTTCCCATTGGCGCATCGCCTTCTCCGGTGGTCTCGACTCCACCGTCCTGCTGCACCTCCTGGCCAATCTCGCCAAAACCGAATCCATTCCGGCGCTAAGCGCCATCCATGTTCATCACGGTCTTCAAACTGTGGCCGACGCTTGGCCGGCGCATTGTCAGGCGGTTTGCGATGAACTGGCAGTGCCGTTGCAAGTGGCGCGTGTGCAGGTGCAGCCGGGGGCAAGTTTGGAGCGGGCGGCGCGGGATGCGCGCTATGCGGCGTTCAGTGCGGCGACTCAGGCCAATGATGTGCTGCTGACCGGTCAGCACCGCGACGATCAGGCTGAAACGCTGTTGTTCCGCCTGCTGCGTGGTGCCGGTGTGCGTGGGCTGTCCGGTATGCCAGTCATGCGAGCGCTGGGGCAGGGCAGTCTGGTTCGGCCGTTGCTCGATGTTACGCGTGCAGAGCTGGAAGCCTATGCGCAGGATCATGGCCTGCGTTGGGTCGAGGACCCGTCGAATCAGGATCGACAGTTCTCGCGCAACTATCTGCGCCATCAGGTCATGCCGCTGCTGACTGGTCGCTGGCCTCAGGCTCACGCCAGCATGGCCCGCAGTGCGGCACATTTGCGTGAGGCGCAAGGTTTGCTTGATGAACTGGCGCAAATCGATCTGGCTCAAGCGAGTTCACCCAGTGAGTTCGTGTGGTCGGGATTGCCGTCACTGGAATTCGCGGTCATCGCGGGATTGTCCGATGCGCGCCAGCGCAATGCACTCAGTCACTGGCTGGAACCGCTCACTCGCTTGCCGGATACCGACCATTGGTCGGGTTGGGCAGATCTGCGTGATGCCGGCAATGATGCCTCGCCTATCTGGCGTCTGGCAGATGGCGAGTTGCACCGAAGCGCCGGTCGCTTGTGGTGGCTCAGCGGACAATGGCTATGCACGCCGGTGGTCAGCGGCGACTGGCACGACCTGTCGTCAGCGCTACGCTTGCCCGATAACGGGCGTGTCATGTTCAGCGGTCAGACTCCCGCAGGGCCGCTGCAAATACGCTATCGGCGGGGTGGCGAGGTGATGCATCTGGCAGCTCGCGGTCATCGCGATCTCAAGCGTCTGCTCAATGAGCGCGCGGTGCCGGCCTTCTTGCGTGGCAGATTGCCGCTGCTGTTTCGCGGTGAAGAATTGCTCGCCGTGGCGAACCTGCCGGGGCTCGACGGCAATGCGCTGGAAGGCTGGCGATTGCATTGGCAGCCTTCTGACGAAGATCAAGGTTTGAGATGAAGGGGGCATTCCGGTAGACTACGCTCCCTTCTTGATACAACTTCTGTGGATTCGCCTGAATTGCAGGAGTTGCCGATTACCAAGCAGTCTTTGCTGGGCGATTCCAAAAAATGTGTAGCGAGCAACGTACCGGTGTTTTCACTTCCGGTCTGTCCCAACGCGGCGGTTTTTTTGAAAGGTGCACTGTGATTAATGCAGGTGATCGGGGGCTTCGGCCTTCCTTCGCTTTCCCCGGCGGCTCGGACCGCTTTAACGCAGACTTCTAGGGTTTTTCATGACGCGCTACATATTCGTCACGGGCGGTGTTGTTTCTTCTTTGGGGAAAGGCATTGCATCGGCTTCATTGGCGGCCATCCTGGAGGCGCGGGGGCTTAAGGTCACCATGCTGAAGCTGGATCCGTACATCAACGTCGACCCGGGCACCATGAGCCCGTTCCAGCACGGTGAAGTGTTCGTCACCCACGACGGCGCCGAGACCGACCTGGACCTGGGCCACTACGAGCGGTTCATCCGCACGACCATGACCCAGAACAACAACTTCACCACCGGCCGTGTCTACGAGCACGTGCTGCGCAAAGAGCGCCGTGGTGACTACCTGGGTGCAACCATCCAGGTCATTCCGCACATCACCGACGAAATCAAGCGTCGCATTATCAAGGGCGCCGGCGATGCCGACGTAGCCCTGGTGGAAATCGGCGGTACCGTTGGCGACATCGAGTCGCAACCGTTCCTCGAAGCCATCCGCCAACTGCGTGTGGAAGTCGGTTCCAAGCGCGCAATGCTGATGCACCTGACCCTGGTTCCGTACATCGCCACTGCTGGCGAGACCAAGACCAAGCCGACCCAGCATTCCGTAAAAGAGCTGCGCTCGATCGGTCTGCAGCCAGACGTGCTGATCTGCCGCTCCGACCATCCGGTGGATGTGTCCTCGCGTCGCAAGATCGCGCTGTTCACCAACGTTGAAGAGCGTGCGGTGATCTCCTTGGAAGACGTCGACACCATCTACAAGATCCCGGCCGTGCTGCACGCTCAGGGTCTGGACGATTTCGTCGTCGAGCGTTTCGGCCTGCAATGCAATGGCGCCGACCTGTCCGAGTGGGAAAAGGTCGTCGATGCCAAGCTGAATCCAGAGCACGAAGTCACCATCGCGATGGTCGGCAAGTACATGGAACTGCTGGACGCCTACAAGTCGCTGATCGAAGCGATGAGTCACGCCGGCATCACCAACCGTACCAAGGTCAACCTGCGCTACATCGATTCCGAAGACATCGAGAACCAGGGCACCGCGCTTCTGGAAGGCGTCGACGCGATCCTCGTACCGGGCGGCTTCGGTCTGCGCGGCGTGGAAGGCAAGATCACTGCCGTTCAATACGCTCGCGAAAACAAGGTTCCATACCTGGGTATCTGCCTGGGCATGCAAGTAGCGGTCATCGAGTTCGCCCGTAACGTGCTGGGCTGGAAGGACGCCAACTCCACCGAGTTCGATCGTGCCAGCGGCCATCCGGTTGTCGGTCTGATCACTGAGTGGGAAGACGCTACCGGTGCCGTCGAAGTGCGTACCGAAGCGTCCGATCTGGGCGGCACCATGCGCCTCGGCGCTCAGGAATGCCTGCTCGAAGCCGGCTCCAAGGTGCACGACTGCTACGGCAAGGATGTGATTGTCGAGCGTCACCGTCACCGCTACGAAGTGAACAACAACCTGCTGCCGCAGATCATCGAAGCCGGCCTGAAGATTTCCGGTCGCTCAGCTGATGCTGCGCTGGTTGAAGTGGTCGAGGCTCCGGATCATCCATGGTTCGTCGCTTGCCAGTTCCACCCTGAGTTCACCTCGACGCCACGCGATGGCCATCCGCTGTTCAGCGGCTTCGTCAAAGCGGCATTGGCTCAACACCAGAAGAAGGCGTAACCCCGATGGCACAGAAGATCATCCGCGTCGGCGACATCGAGATTGCCAACGACAAACCCATGGTGCTGTTCGGTGGCATGAACGTGCTGGAAAGCCGTGACATGGCCATGCAGGTTTGCGAAGAGTATGTGAAGGTCACCGAAAAGCTCGGTATCCCTTACGTGTTCAAGGCCAGCTTCGACAAGGCCAACCGTTCTTCTGTGACCTCCTATCGCGGTCCTGGCCTGGAAGAGGGCATGCGCATCTTCCAGGACATCAAACAAGCCTTCGGCGTGCCGATCATCACCGACGTCCACGAGCCTGACCAGGCCGCGGTCGTCGCCGAGGTCTGCGACATCATCCAGCTGCCGGCCTTCCTGTCGCGCCAGACCGACCTCGTGGTCGCGATGGCCAAGACCAATGCCGTCATCAACATCAAGAAAGCCCAGTTCCTTGCGCCTCAGGAAATGAAACACATCCTGAACAAGTGCGTGGAAGCGGGTAACGATCAGTTGATCCTCTGCGAGCGCGGTTCGAGCTTCGGCTACAACAACCTCGTGGTCGACATGCTCGGCTTCGGCATCATGAAGCAGTTCGAGTACCCGGTATTCTTCGACGTGACCCATTCGCTGCAAATGCCTGGCGGTCGTTCCGACTCCGCCGGCGGTCGCCGCGCCCAGGTCACCGACCTGGCCAAGGCTGGCATGAGCCAGTCGCTGGCGGGCCTGTTTCTCGAAGCGCACCCGGATCCGGACAACGCCAAATGCGACGGCCCTTGCGCCTTGCGTCTGGACAAACTGGAGCCATTCCTGGCCCAGCTCAAAGCCCTGGACGAACTGGTGAAGAGTTTTCCGACGGTAGAAACCGCGTAAACCTCAATTCTCCGGTAAAGTACCGCACGATTTGTCGCTCATGCCCTCGGGTATGAGCGTTGTCGTCTGCAAGCTGCCCGCTGCACACCACTTGCCGACGGTAAAAAGATTTCCTCTAGCTGCGTCGTTTTCGTCAACTTTGGAGTGTTTACAACAATGGCAAAAATCGTCGACATCAAAGGTCGTGAAGTTCTCGACTCCCGTGGCAATCCCACCGTGGAAGCGGACGTGCTTCTCGACAACGGCATCATCGGCAGCGCTTGCGCGCCGTCCGGTGCATCCACTGGCTCGCGTGAAGCGCTCGAGCTGCGTGATGGCGACAAGAGCCGTTACCTGGGCAAGGGCGTGCTCAAGGCGGTAGCCAACATCAACGGTCCGATCCGCGATCTGCTGCTGGGCACCGACCCAAGCGACCAGAAAGCCCTGGATCACGCGATGATCAAGCTGGACGGTACTGAAAACAAAGCGACCCTGGGCGCCAACGCCATCCTCGCCGTGTCCTTGGCTGCTGCCAAGGCGGCTGCACAGGATCAGGACCTGCCGCTGTACGCTCACATCGCCAACCTGAACGGCACCCCGGGTGTGTACTCGATGCCGGTTCCAATGATGAACATCATCAACGGTGGCGAACACGCCGACAACAACGTCGACATCCAGGAATTCATGGTTCAGCCGGTTGGCGCCAAGTCTTTCTCGGAAGGTCTGCGCATGGGCACCGAGATTTTCCATCACCTGAAAGCTGTGCTGAAGGCCCGTGGCCTGAGCACTGCTGTCGGTGACGAAGGCGGTTTTGCGCCGAACCTGGCGTCCAACGAAGACGCACTGAAAGTGATTTCCGAAGCAGTCGCCAACGCCGGTTACAAACTGGGCACCGACGTGACCCTGGCTCTGGACTGCGCGGCCAGCGAATTCTTCGAAGACGGCAAGTACAACCTGTCCGGCGAAGGCCAGGTGTTCACCGCTGAAGGTTTCGCCGACTACCTCAAAGGTCTGACCGAGCGTTACCCGATCATCTCGATCGAAGACGGTCTGGACGAGTCCGACTGGGCTGGCTGGAAGATCCTCACCGACAAGATCGGCGAGAAGACCCAACTGGTCGGCGACGACCTGTTCGTGACCAACACCAAGATCCTGAAAGAAGGCATCGATAAAAAGATCGCCAACTCGATCCTGATCAAGTTCAACCAGATCGGCACCCTGACCGAAACCCTGGAAGCCATCCAGATGGCCAAGGCTGCCGGTTACACTGCCGTGATCTCGCACCGTTCGGGCGAAACCGAAGATTCGACCATTGCCGACCTGGCCGTGGGCACTTCCGCTGGCCAGATCAAGACCGGTTCGCTGTGCCGTTCCGACCGCGTTTCCAAGTACAACCAACTGCTGCGTATCGAAGAGCAGTTGAATGGCAAAGCCAAGTACAACGGTCGCAGCGAGTTTCGCGGCTGAGCAGTAAATGATAGAAAGACACCGGATTGTGTCGGAAAAGTCGTGACAGCGATGGATTTGCCACTAATCTGATGCCTTATATGCACAAGCCTGGATATTCCAGGCTTCGTGCTATCAGATGCTTCAAAGTTTTTTGCGTGGCTGTCTTTTTTCACTGGATACCTGATATTCGATGCGCAGTCCTTACTGGTTGTTTCTCGTTTTGCTCTTGCTGCTGGCCGGTCTGCAGTACCGCCTGTGGGTGGGCAATGGCAGTCTGGCGCAAGTCGCCGAACTGAATCAGCAGATTGCTGATCAACACGCCGAGAACGAAGCCTTGCTGGAGCGCAACCGGGTGATGGACGCTGAAGTCAGCGAGTTGAAGAAAGGCATGGAGACCGTTGAAGAACGGGCTCGTCACGAACTGGGCATGGTCAAGGACGGCGAAACCCTTTACCAGTTGGCCCAATGATCGATTCCCTGCCGGCCTTCTGGGCCGTGATTCCTGCCGCAGGCGTTGGTGCCCGTATGGCCGCGGACCGTCCCAAGCAATATCTGCAACTGGGCGGGCGCACAATTCTCGAACACAGCCTCGGCTGTTTCCTCGATCACCCGAGCCTAAAGGGCCTGGTGGTCAGTCTTGCCGTCGATGATCCTTATTGGCCGAACCTGGCCAGCGCCAGTGATTCGCGGATTCAACGGGTCGACGGTGGGGCCGAACGTTCTGGCTCGGTACTCAACGCCTTGCTTCATCTGCATGGCCAAGGTGCTGACGACGAGGACTGGGTGCTGGTGCACGATGCGGCGCGGCCCAATCTGAGCCGTGACGATCTCGACAAACTGCTCGCTGAGCTGGCGAACGACCCGGTCGGCGGATTGCTGGCCGTGCCGGCCAAGGACACTCTCAAGCGGGTCGACAAGCACGGTCGGGTGGTGGAAACCGTCGATCGCAGCGTGATCTGGCAAGCCTATACACCGCAGATGTTCCGCCTCGGTGCGCTGCACCGTGCATTGGCGGACAGTCTGGTGGCCGATGCAGTGATCACCGATGAAGCCTCTGCAATGGAGTGGGCCGGCATGGCGCCGCGTCTGATCGAAGGTCGTGCTGACAACCTGAAAGTCACCCGCCCCGAAGACCTCGAATGGTTGCGCCAACGCTGGATTAACCGTCGTTAAATCCGATACTCCGGCCGTTCAGCCAAACCTTCCTTGAGAAAATCCACCAGTTTGCGCACCTTCGGCGACAAGTGCCGCTGCTGCGGATACAGCGCCCACACCGCCGTATTCGGCGGTTGGTGCGCCTCCAAAAGCGAAATCAACGCACCGCTGTGCAAATGCTCCAGCACGTAATAGTCCGGTAACTGACACAGTCCGACGCCTTGTAGCGCCGCATCCAGCACCGCTTGCCCACTGTTGCAGCGCCAGTTTCCCTGCACCCGCTGGGAAAATTCCCGCCCGTTTTGCTCAAGCTGCCAGATGTCCGAGCTGCCGATCAGGCAATTGTGCCGTCCCAGTTCCGACAAACTGTGTGGACGCCCGTACCGTTCAAGGTAGGAAGGCGACGCACACAAATACATGCGCCGCGGTGCCAGTCGGGTGGCCACCAGCCGGGAATCCTGAAGACGACCGAGGCGGATCGCCAGGTCCAGGCCTTCGTGAACCAGATCGAGTTGGCGGTTGGTCAGTTCAATGTCGATGCGCAATTGCGGGTAATGGCCCATGAACCGGGTCACCAGCGGCACGATGAAACGCTCGCCGTACGCCACGGCGCAGGTCATGCGCAGCATGCCTTTGGGTTCGCTGGTCAGATCGCCGACTGCGCGCAACGCTTCTTCGCGACCGTCCTGCAGGCGCTGACAATGTTGCAGGAAGGTCTGGCCGGCTTCGGTCAGTGTGACGCGTCGGGTGCTGCGGTACAGCAGTCGCGTCTGCAAGCGCTCTTCCAGTCGTACGATTTGTCGACTGATGTGCGAGGAAGAAACGCCCAGGCGTTCAGCGGCAGCAGTGAACTGGCTGCACTCGGCAACGGCGACGAACTCGTCGATGCCTTCCCAGCGGTTTTCGGACATCGGGATTATCCCTGTATGGCAATAATGTTTTGCTTTTGCCCGGATTATTCATCAAGCAGCGCTGGACTACACTCCCTGTCTGGTTTTTTATTCAATGGATTCACTGGAGAGTCAGCATGATCAAGTCGCGCGCCGCCGTTGCCTTCGAGGCCAAGAAGCCGCTGGAAATCGTAGAAGTCGATGTCGCCATGCCCAAGGCCGGTGAAGTGTTGCTGCGCGTGGTGGCTTCCGGGGTTTGTCACACCGATGCCTACACCCTGTCCGGGGCTGATCCGGAAGGTATCTTCCCGTCGATCCTCGGCCATGAAGGCGGCGCCATCGTCGAAGCGATCGGCGAAGGCGTGACCTCGGTGGCCGTCGGAGACCACGTGATCCCGCTGTACACCCCGGAATGCGGTCAGTGCAAATTCTGCAAGTCGGGCAAGACCAACCTGTGTCAGGCCATTCGCGCCACCCAGGGCAAGGGCCTGATGCCGGACGGCACGTCGCGCTTTTCCTACAAAGGCCAAACGATTTTCCACTACATGGGTACCTCGACCTTCTCCGAGTACACCGTGCTGCCGGAAATCTCCGTGGCCAAGATCTCCAAGGACGCGCCGCTGGAAAAGGTCTGCCTGCTCGGTTGCGGCGTGACCACCGGTATCGGTGCGGTGATCAACACCGCCAAGGTCAAACCGGGTGACACCGTGGCCATCTTCGGTCTCGGCGGCATTGGTCTGTCGGCCGTGATTGGTGCGGTGAAGGCCAAGGCCGCGCGCATCATCGCCATCGACATCAACCCGGCCAAGTTCGAAATCGCCAAGCAACTGGGTGCCACCGACTGCGTGAACCCGAAAGATTTCGATCGTCCGATCCAGGAAGTGATCGTCGACATGACCGATGGCGGCGTCGACTTCTCCTTTGAATGCATCGGCAACGTGCAACTGATGCGCGCAGCCCTCGAGTGCTGCCACAAGGGTTGGGGCGAGTCGGTCATCATCGGCGTAGCCGGTGCCGGCCAGGAAATCGCTACCCGTCCGTTCCAGTTGGTGACCGGCCGAGTCTGGCGCGGTTCGGCGTTCGGTGGGGTGCGTGGCCGTACCGAATTGCCAAGCTATGTCGACATGGCTCAGAGCGGCGAAATCCCGCTGGACACCTTCATCACCCACACCATGGGTCTGGAAGACATCAACAAGGCCTTTGACCTGATGCACGAAGGCAAAAGCATCCGCACCGTCATTCATTTCTGATCAATCGCGATGCCACGGCTGCCAATGTGCAGCCGTGGCTGCGTAGGAGTCCTACATGAGTCTGGAAAACATCTCCTGTCAGAAAAGTTTCGGCGGCTGGCACAAGCGCTATCGCCATCGCTCCGAAGTGCTGGGCTGTGACATGGTGTTTGCCGTGTACCTGCCGCCGCAGGCAGAGCAGGGCGGCAAGCTGCCGGTGCTGTATTGGCTGTCGGGCCTGACCTGCACGGACGAAAACTTCATGCAGAAGGCCGGTGCCATGCGCATGGCGGCCGAGCTCGGGCTGATCATCGTGGCACCGGACACCAGCCCGCGTGGTCCTGATGTACCGGGTGATCCGGATGGCGCGTGGGATTTCGGCCTCGGTGCCGGGTTTTATCTGAATGCCACGCAGGAACCCTGGTCGCGGCACTATCGGATGCATGACTATGTCGTGCAGGAATTGCCTTCACTGGTTGAAGCGCATTTCCCGGCGTCGGAAAAACGCAGCATCAGCGGCCACTCCATGGGCGGTCACGGCGCATTGGTCTGTGCGCTGCGCAATCCGGGACGTTATCAGTCGGTGTCTGCGTTCTCGCCGATCAATAATCCGATTGATTGCCCTTGGGGCCAGAAAGCGTTCACCCGCTATCTGGGCGAAGATCGTTCGAAATGGCGCGAGTGGGATGCCTGTGCGCTGATCGCCGAGGCCGACGAGAAACTGCCAATGCTGGTGGATCAGGGTGACCGCGACGATTTCCTCGCCACCCAGCTCAAACCCGAAGCCCTGCAACAAGCGGCAAAACAGGCGGGGCATCCGCTGACGTTGCGCCTGCAACCGGGCTACGACCACAGCTATTTCTTCATCGCGAGCTTCATTGACGACCACTTGCAGCATCACGCGCGCGCCCTCAAGGCCTAATGCAGGTAGAATCACGCCCTGACAAAATTCGGGGCGTTTTTTTATGCGTATTGGCCACGGCTATGATGTGCACCGTTTCGCTGAAGGCGATTTCATTACTCTGGGCGGCGTGCGAATCGCACACGGCTTCGGGCTGCTCGCTCACTCCGACGGTGACGTCCTGCTGCACGCCTTGAGCGACGCCTTGCTCGGCGCGGCTGCGCTGGGTGATATCGGCAAGCATTTCCCGGACACCGACCCGCAATTCAAGGGCGCCGACAGCCGTGTGCTGCTGCGTCACGTGGTCAGTCTGATCCACGCCAAAGGCTGGAAGGTCGGCAACGTCGACAACACCATCGTTGCCCAGGCACCGAAAATGGCCCCCCATATCGAATCGATGCGCGCGCTGATTGCCGCGGATCTGCAAGTAGAACTGGATCAAGTGAACGTGAAAGCCACCACCACCGAGAAGCTCGGCTTCGTCGGTCGCGAAGAAGGCATCGCCGTGCATTCCGTTGCCTTGTTGCTGCGCGCATGAACGAACTGCAATTGCTCGGCCCGCGGGCCTATGGCGACGCCCTCGGCACCGCGGTCCTGAAAGCCATCGCCGAAGATTTCCAGGTCGATGAAGTCCTCGACATTCCGTTCAGCGGTGACGGTGAGCACCTGTGGATCTGGGTGGAAAAGCGCGGCCTGAACACCGAAGAAGCCGCGCGCCGTATCGCCAAGGCAGCCGGTGTGCCGCTGCGTACGGTGAGTTACGCCGGGCTCAAGGATCGTCAGGCGCTGACCCGTCAGTGGTTCAGCGTTCAGTTGCCGGGCAAGGCTGATCCGGATCTGTCGGCAGCTGAAAACGACACGCTGAAAATCCTCAAGACCACCCGCCATAAGCGCAAGCTGCAACGCGGTGCGCATTCGGCCAACGGTTTCACGTTGCGCCTGACCCAGTTCAATGGCGACAAGGCCGCCATCGACGAGCGTCTGCAACTGATCGCCAATCAAGGTATCCCGAATTACTTCGGTGCCCAGCGTTTCGGCCATGACGGTGGCAACGTCGTCGATGCCCGTTCGTGGGCTGCGCGCAAGGCACTGCCGGAGCAACGCAATGTGCGTTCGCGCCTGCTGTCGACCGCGCGCAGTTTTCTGTTCAATCAGGTGCTCGCGGCGCGGGTCGCCGATGGCAGCTGGCAGCGTGCCCAGGTCGGCGATTTGCTGGCATTCACCGACAGCCGCAGCTTTTTTCCGGCAGGTGAAGCCGAATGCAGCGACCCGCGCCTGGCGATTCTGGACCTGCACCCGACCGGGCCGCAGTGGGGCGAAGGTGACTCGCCGGCGACCGGGGTTGTCCATGATCTGGAGCAGGGAATTGCCGCACGCGAGGCGGATCTGCGCGATTGGTTGATTAATGCCGGTATGAGCCACGAACGTCGCATCCTGCGGCTGCCCATTGGCGGGTTGACGTGGCATTATCCCGAGCCTGACATTCTGCAACTGGAATTCGTCCTCCCGGCCGGATGCTTCGCCACCGTATTGGTGCGTGAACTCGTTGATCTGGTGCCGGTGGGGCAGACGGACAGCCCATGCGTATTCTGATTTCTAACGACGATGGGGTGACTGCGCCCGGTCTTGCCGCGCTTTATGCTGCGCTGGCGGATTACACCGAATGCGTGGTTATCGCCCCGGAACAGGACAAGAGCGGTGCCAGCAGTTCGCTGACGCTCGACCGTCCGCTGCACCCGCAATATCTGGCCAACGGCTTTATCAGCATCAATGGCACACCGACCGACTGCGTCCATCTGGGGCTCAACGGTTTGCTCGAGCGCGAACCGGACATGGTGGTTTCGGGCATCAACCTTGGCGCCAACCTGGGGGATGACGTGCTGTATTCCGGGACGGTGGCAGCCGCCCTCGAGGGCCGCTTTCTCGAGCGCCCGTCGTTTGCCTTCTCGCTGGTTTCGCGGCAGGTCGATAACCTGTCCACGGCTGCCTACTTTGCGCGCAAACTGGTCGAAGCCCACGCCGGGCTCGATCTGCCACCACGCACGGTGTTGAACGTGAACATTCCCAATCTGCCGATCGATCACATTCGCGGCATTCAACTGACCCGTCTCGGCCATCGCGCCCGTGCGGCGGCACCGATGAAAGTCGTGGACCCGCGCGGCAAGGCCGGTTACTGGATCGCGGCGGCAGGTGACGCGGAAGACGGCGGGCCGGGAACCGATTTCCATGCGGTGATGCAGGGTTACGTTTCCATCACTCCGTTGCAGCTTGATCGCACCTTTAATGATGCCTTCAGAAGTCTCGACGGCTGGCTGGAGGGGCTCAATTAATGGCTCGAGAACAAGAAGACAGGCTGCGCAGCGGCATCGGAATGACGTCTCAGCGAACCCGTGAGCGCCTGATCCAGCGTCTGTATGAAGAGGGCGTTTCCAACGCCAGCGTGCTGGAAGTGATCCGCCGCACCCCGCGACACCTGTTCGTCGATGAAGCGTTGGCGCACCGTGCCTATGAGGACACCGCGCTGCCGATCGGCAACAACCAGACCATTTCCCAGCCTTATATGGTGGCGCGCATGAGCGAGCTGCTGCTGGAAGCCGGTCCGCTGGATAAAGTGCTGGAGATCGGCACCGGTTCGGGTTACCAGACGGCGGTGTTGTCGCAACTGGTCGAGCGAGTGTTCTCGGTGGAGCGCATCAAGGTTTTGCAGGATCGGGCCAAGGAACGCCTGGTCGAGCTGAATCTGCGTAACGTGGTGTTCCGCTGGGGCGACGGCTGGGAAGGCTGGCCGGCGCTTGCGCCGTACAACGGCATCATAGTCACGGCGGTCGCTACCGATGTGCCTCAGGCTTTGCTGGATCAACTGGCACCGGGCGGGCGGATGGTAATCCCGGTTGGCTCGGGTGAGGTGCAGCAATTGATGTTGATCGTGCGCGAAGAAAACGGCTTCTCCCGACACGTTCTGGGAGCGGTGCGTTTTGTGCCATTGCTCAACGGTCCGCTGGCCTGAGCATTTGTTCGGGGGCGCTGAATTCCTGTCGAACCCGCCTGTCTTACAGCGGCAGCGAGTGTTTAAACAGGATTGATCGTCTTCAGGCAAACGTGTGCGCCGAGCGATAGCGCTTCTATAAAGGTAAAGCCGGTTGCGCCCGTTATACTTGCGAAGTTTCATGCCGGAATCGGCATTCCACATTTTTCAGCCACCACAAAGGGAGCGGCGGGTGAGTCTCACAGTCATAGCGCAGCGTATAGGTAACACGAGCTTTCAGCGCCTGGTGACTGGCCTTGTCTTGAGCACCTTGCTGGTTGGTTGCTCCAGCACAAAATCGAACAACGTACGAGTCGTCGATCGCAACAATGCGGTGGCCCAGCGTCCGGCCGTAACGACCGGTCAGTATGTAGTCCGTCCGGGTGATACCTTGTTTTCCATCGCCTTTCGCTACGGCTGGGACTACAAAGCCCTCGCCGCCCGGAACAATATTCCTACGCCATACACGATACATCCGGGTCAGACGATTCGCTTCGATGGCCGCACCGGTTCAACGTCGACTGCGGTCGTCACCAACACCGGTTCCTCAGCGTCTTCGTCCAGCAAAACCACGGTTATCCGGCGCCAGGCAAATGGCACGACGACTACCACAACCACGGGTTCCGGCGCGGCTTCGACGACGGTTGTACCGTCCGTCGCCAACAAGCAAACACCCGCTCCATTGCCTCCTCCGGGTCCGGCCCCGACCGGCTGGGGATGGCCATCTAATGGCATTCTGATTGGTAAATTCTCTTCAAACGGTAGTTTGAATAAAGGAATTGATATCGCCGGGGATTTGGGACAGCCTGTTTTAGCTGCGTCTGATGGGACGGTGGTTTACGCCGGGAGTGGCTTAAGGGGCTACGGCGAATTGGTCATCATCAAACACAGCGAAACCTACGTCAGTGCTTACGGACACAACCGTCGGCTGTTGGTACGGGAGGGGCAGCAGGTCAAGGTCGGACAGACAATTGCCGAAATGGGGTCAACGGGTACAGACCGGGTGAAACTGCATTTTGAGATTCGCCGACAAGGTAAACCTGTAGATCCGCTGCAGTTCCTGCCAAGACGTTGATTTGCAGACCAGCCTGTTCCGTCACGTAGAGGGGACAGGCTCCAGCGTTGCCAAGGATAAAGGCGCCGCTTGAGCTTGGGGTCGAACTCACCAAAGGACTATAACAATGGCTCTCAGTAAAGAAGTGCCGGAGTTTGACATCGACGATGAGGTTCTCCTGATGGAGACCGGCATCGATTCGGATTCGATGTCGAATGATGAAGGGGCTGCTCCACCTTCCGTTCGTGCCAAATCCAGAAGCTCCGCTTCGCTTAAACAACACAAGTACATCGACTACACTCGGGCACTCGATGCCACGCAGTTGTATCTCAACGAAATCGGCTTTTCCCCATTGCTCTCACCGGAAGAAGAAGTTCATTTTGCGCGCTTGTCGCAAAGTGGCGATCCTGCCGGTCGCAAGCGCATGATTGAAAGTAACCTGCGGCTGGTGGTCAAAATCGCCCGGCGTTACGTCAATCGGGGGCTGTCGCTGCTGGATCTGATCGAAGAGGGCAACCTCGGACTGATCCGCGCGGTGGAAAAGTTCGATCCCGAGCGCGGTTTCCGCTTCTCGACCTACGCGACCTGGTGGATCCGTCAGACCATCGAGCGCGCGATCATGAATCAGACCCGGACCATCCGGTTGCCGATCCATGTGGTCAAGGAGCTCAACGTGTACCTGCGGGCTGCACGGGAGCTGACGCAAAAGCTCGACCACGAACCCTCACCCGAAGAAATTGCCAACCTGCTGGAAAAACCGGTGGGCGAGGTCAAGCGCATGCTGGGCCTGAACGAGCGGGTTTCTTCGGTCGACGTCTCGCTGGGTCCGGATTCGGATAAAACCCTGCTGGACACTTTGACGGATGACCGTCCGACCGATCCATGCGAACTGCTGCAGGACGACGATCTGTCGCAGAGCATCGATCAATGGCTCTCGGAACTGACCGACAAGCAACGCGAGGTGGTCGTACGCCGCTTCGGCCTGCGCGGTCATGAGAGCAGCACGCTGGAAGATGTAGGCCTGGAGATCGGCCTGACCCGGGAACGGGTGAGACAGATCCAGGTGGAAGGCCTCAAACGCCTTCGGGAAATTCTCGAGAAAAACGGCCTGTCGAGCGAGTCGCTGTTTCAATAAGCCGCCTGCATGACCGCTATGCAAAAAGCCCCGACTGGTTCGGGGCTTTTTGTTTATGTACTGAAAGCGGGAGGCATTCCCAGCTTGTAGGTTTGCGTTGTAAGCCTTTGCTGACTGTATCGTAAGTGTTCGTTATTTTTACACTGCCGCTGACGGCGATTTTGATCATCGACATTTCATAACTTAATGATTTATATGATTATTTTTTAATGTTGAGGGCTTGTGACAACAAGTCCGCGCGTTGAAGGCCAGTTGCTCCCGCCGGGGAACTCATTAGTATCTGGGTTGTGTCGACGGATAGACACGCCCTTCAAGGAAGAGGGGAATGGACATCGCAGGAAGCGATTTCATCAGGACGATGAAAAGGAACACAGGGAATAGGGAAAAAATGTGGGCGGGTCAAACCGCCCCTTTTTTTTGCCTGAAATAAAGCAAAACCCGGAAAAGCAAAAAGGCCCGCGAGGGGCCTTTTCTTCAAACGCGGGACAGATCAGCGTTCGAGGTCTTTGATCTTGCCTTTGACGCCATCCCACTCTTCGGCATCCGGCAGCGATTCTTTCTTCTCGGTGATGTTCGGCCAGATCTCGGCCAGCTCGACGTTCAGCTGAATGAATTCCTGCATCTCTTCCGGAACTTCGTCCTCGGAGAAAATGGCCACGGCCGGGCATTCCGGCTCGCACAGGGCGCAGTCGATGCACTCATCCGGGTGAATTACCAGGAAGTTCGGGCCTTCGTAGAAGCAGTCCACCGGACAGACTTCTACGCAGTCGGTGTACTTGCACTTGATGCAGTTGTCGGTGACGACGAAGGTCATTTCTAATTTTCTCCTCAGGCGGCGGCAGCGTTGCCCCTTCACGGTTGGGGTCGCCAGGTTCGGGAGCGATGTCTGCCAGCCAGGCTAATAGCCAGCAGCATCCCGAACCGCGCGAGATTCTAACAGCTTGAAGCCGTTTGCGTTATATCCGGTTCGTCGGTACTTATATCCGGTTCTTTAGTGCATAGAGCATTTCGAGTGCACGACGCGGTGTCACGTCATCCAGATCCAGCTTGGCCAATTCATCCAGCACCGGATGCGGGAGGCTGGCAAACATATCGCTCTGCTGCGGTGTCGCCGGTTTGCCCTTGATGGCCGGTTTCGGCGCCTCATGCGGCAGCGCGGTATCTTCCAGGCGGCTCAAGTGCTCACGAGCACGCACGATCACTTCGCTCGGCACACCGGCCAGTTGCGCGACTGCAAGGCCATAACTCTGGCTCGCCGGCCCCGGCAGCACATGGTGAAGGAACACGATGCGTTCATTGTGCTCGGTAGCGTTGAGATGCACGTTGGCAACCAAAGGCTCGGCTTCCGGCAACACCGTCAGTTCGAAATAGTGCGTCGCAAACAGAGTATAGGCACGCAGGTGCGCCAGACGCTCAGCTGCTGCCCATGCCAGGGACAGACCGTCGAAGGTGCTGGTGCCGCGACCGACTTCGTCCATCAGCACCAGGCTGCGCTCGGTGGCGTTGTGCAGGATGTTGGCGGTCTCGCTCATTTCCACCATGAAGGTCGAGCGCCCGCCGGCGAGATCGTCGCTGGAACCGATCCGGGTGAAGATCCGGTCCACCAGCGACAGTTCGCAACTGGCCGCCGGCACGAAGCTGCCGATGTGTGCCAGCAGCACGATCAGTGCAGTCTGGCGCATATAGGTGGATTTACCGCCCATGTTCGGGCCGGTGATCACCAGCATGCGAGTGTTGTCGTCCAGGCTCAGGTCGTTGGCCACGAACGGCGTGGTCAGCACTTGCTCGACCACCGGGTGACGACCCTGGGAAATACGCATGCACGGTTCGCTGACGAACGTCGGGCAATTCAGGTCGAGATTCAGCGCACGCTCGGCGAGGTTGCTCAGCACGTCCAGCTCGGCCAGCGCGCCAGCGGTGTCCTGCAACGGCGGCAACTGGCTGATCAGATCTTCCAGCAGCGCCTCGTAGAGCATCTTCTCGCGAGCGAGGGCGCGGCTTTTGGCCGACAGCGCCTTGTCTTCGAACTCTTTGAGTTCTGGCGTGATGAAGCGCTCCGCACCTTTGAGGGTCTGACGGCGGATGTAGTCTGCCGGCGCCGATTCAGCCTGCTTGCTCGGCAACTCGATGAAGTAGCCGTGGATGCGGTTGTAGCCGACTTTCAGGTTGGCGAGGCCGGTACGGGCCTTTTCCCGGGCTTCCAGGTCGATCAGGAACTGGCCGGCGTTTTCGCTCAGCGATTGCAGCTCGTCGAGTTCGCTGTCGTAACCGGTTTTCAGCACGCCGCCGTCACGGATGACCGCCGGCGGGTTGTCGATGATGGCCTTTTCCAGTAACGCCGCCAGTTCCGGGTAGGTGCTGGTGGTGGTCGCCAGGCGTTGCAGGTGCGGCGCTTCCAGATCGGTCATCGCCGCTTGCAGTTCAGGCAGGGCACCGAGTGCATCGCGCAGGCGAGCGAGGTCGCGAGGGCGGGCATTGCGCAGGCCGATCCGCGCCAGAATCCGCTCGATGTCGCCGATTTCCTTGAGCTGCGGTTGCAGGTTTTCAAAGCGGTAGCGGTCGAGCAGGCAAGTGATTGAGGTCTGGCGAGCCAGCAGCACGGTCAGGTCGCGTAGCGGGCGGTTGAGCCAACGGGTCAGCAAGCGGCTGCCCATGGCGGTCTGGCAACGGTCGACTACTGATTGCAGGGTGTTGTCACGGCCACCGGCCAGGTTGGTGTCGAGTTCGAGGTTGCGCCGGCTTGCGCCGTCCAGCACCACAGTGTCGTCCAGGCGTTCATGACGCAGGCTGCGCAAGTGGGGCAGGGCGGTGCGCTGGGTTTCCTTGGCATATGCCAGCAGGCAACCGGCGGCGCCAATCGCCAGGGTCAGGGTTTCGCAACCGAAGCCTTTCAGATCCTGGGTGGAAAATTGCTGGCAGAGACTTTTCAGCGCCGAATCACGTTCGAAATCCCACGGCGCACGACGACGTACCCCGCGGCGTTTTTCCGCCGGCAGATCTTTTGGCCAGTCATCCGGGATCAGCAACTCGACCGGATTGACCCGCTCCAGCTCCGCCAGCAGGTTTTCCCAGCCTTTGATCTCCAGCACGGTGAAGTTGCCGCTGGTGATGTCCAGTACGGCGAGGCCGAACAGGCGCTCGTCGCCCAGCACCGCCGCGATCAGGTTGTCGCGACGCTCATCCAGCAACGCCTCGTCGCTGACCGTACCCGGGGTGATGATCCGCACCACCTGACGTTCCACCGGGCCTTTACTGGTAGCCGGGTCGCCAACCTGTTCGCAGATCACCACCGACTCGCCGAGCTTGACCAGTTTCGCCAGGTAGCCTTCCGCTGCGTGATACGGAATCCCGCACATCGGAATCGCCTGACCCGCCGACTGACCGCGCGCGGTCAGGGTGATGTCCAGCAACTTGGCCGCCTTCTTCGCGTCTTCGTAGAAGATCTCGTAGAAGTCGCCCATGCGGTAGAACATCAGCTGGTCCGGGTGCTGATTCTTCAGGCGCCAGTACTGCTGCATCATCGGAGTGTGGGAGGACAGGTCGGAGACGGCTTTATTCATCGGATTGTCAGGCAACTCGTTCAAAGGTGTG
Source organism: Pseudomonas koreensis (assembly GCF_025447595.1). Lineage (GTDB taxonomy): Bacteria > Pseudomonadota > Gammaproteobacteria > Pseudomonadales > Pseudomonadaceae > Aquipseudomonas > Aquipseudomonas koreensis_H. Next base: position 94,534 of record NZ_JAOEJU010000016.1, read on the forward strand.
GGGTAAAAGTGCGGCCGTGGCCGGGCTTTTCCGCGATGGGCGCAAGGTTACCATGGGCGCTCTGTCGGACGCAGGCATCGCGGCCGGGTGACATGCATCGGGTATAAAAAGGTCGACTATGCACGATTTATGCAAATCAGCATTTGTCTTCCCGAAAAACTTCAAGCACTATGCGCGTTATGCAAAAACGCAACGTATCTACCGTCTTAAGAGCACTGCTCGACCAGCACGGGATCTCCCCCACGGAGCTCCACCGTCGCACCGGCGTGCCTCAATCCACGCTCTCGCGGATTCTCAGCGGGAAGATCGTCGATCCTTCGGATAAACACATCTCGAAGATCGCCGAGTACTTTGCCGTGAGCACCGATCAGTTGCGCGGGCGCGCGGATGTTGCGCCCGCCGGCACCGGCGGACGCGACGAGTTGCATTCCGAACTCAAGGACATAAGCCTGTGGGACGATGACACGCCCGTCGATGACGACGAGGTGTCGGTGCCCTTTCTTCGCGAGGTTGAATTGGCTGCTGGATCAGGAAGATTCGTCATCGAAGAGAGCGAGCGCTCCAGCCTGCGCTTCGGCAAGCGCAGCCTGCGCCATAACGGTGTGCAGTTCGACCAGGCCAAATGCGTGACCGTGCGGGGCAACAGCATGTTGCCGGTGCTGCGCGACGGTGCCACGGTCGGCGTCAACGCGGGCAAATGCGGTATTGGCGACATCATTGATGGCGACCTTTATGCGATCAATCACAACGGTCAATTGCGGGTGAAGCAGCTCTATCGCCTGCCTACCGGTATCCGTCTGCGCAGCTTCAATCGCGATGAGCACCCGGACGAGGACTACAGCTTCCAGGACATGCAGGAAGAGCAGATCGTTATCCTCGGTCACGTTTTCTGGTGGGGCATGTACGCCCGGTAAACTGATTCCATTCTGACGAAACCCGCCTCGGCGGGTTTTTTTTCGCCCGTAGAAAATCAGGCAACCCTTGATTGGCGGGGCTTTCATGCATCCGCGCATTTCTTGTGCATAAATAAATGCATTTACGCATTGACTGTATATGCATCCATGCATATTCTTGCCACCAAGCCGCTCGACAAAGCGGCTGGCAACAACAGCTCTTTAGTTCCACAAGAACAGGCAGCGATGAACCGGCCTCAACGGTTCAGAGGGTTGGCAACTGACCCGGGTGTGCAGCGTAAAGCACCAGAAGCAGTTATCCGGCGGGCAGGGACCGCGGTCGGAAAAACAATTTGAATGGACTCGTACCGCGCCAGTAGCGCCGAAAAGTCAGCTTCCTTCACGAACACAGGATTGAAGGAAGGCAAAGGAGTGCATTACTGAAAAGCCCGGCGGATTGCCGGGCTTTTTGGAATGCCTTCTGGGCAGAAACAGAAATGCCGGGGGGCCGGCAATCAAAAAGGATGATGACCATGAAGAAGTACGTGCGTGTTGTGGATGGCAAAGTCGACAACATCTTCGAAACCAACAACCCGATCACCGACGATTTTCCGGCGAGTCAAGTCTGGGTGGATGTCACCGCATTGCCAAAGATCGACTACTCCTGGAACGCGGTGAATACCGATGGCGTCTGGACCTTTACCGACAGCGATATGTGGGGTCAGCCATCGCAGTTGTCCATGCAGCTGCGCGCCGAACGCTCCCGCCGATTTGATCGAGTCAACGCCACTCTGCTGGCTACCGCCCTGGAGCAGAAGGTTGAGCTGGGTCTGGCGACGCCTGCCGATATCGCGGGGTTGCAGGCTTACAAGCAGTTTTTCGTTGATATGAGCAACGTCAACAAACAGCCAGGTTACCCGCTGGCAATCACCTGGCCTGAAGTTCCATAAATCACCGTTTCATGACTCTGCATAAGGACCGCATGACTGAATGATCCGGCGTATAGCCGGGCTTTCTGGAATGCCTGCCTGATGCAGACGCTTCAACAAGGTTTCGCGCCATGAGCAAGGCTCCGCAGGGAATCGAAAGGATTTGTCGATGTTGAAAGAATGCCGCTGCGGCCATTGCAAACGACTGCTCGCCCGGGTGGGCGAGTACACAGAACTCCAGATCAAATGTTCCCGCTGCGGAACGTTGAATCATGTGAAGGCCGCGAGCCCCGAGCGATCGCCTGTGAGCGACCTGAGCACGATCACGTGCACAAAACTATCCGACTCTATAGGTAAATAATGAAATCGATCAAAACTCATCTGGGTTCGATGCTGTTGTCCCTGACACTGCTGGCTGCCAGCGGTTCTGCATTCGCGGCCGAACTGGTCGTCAATGGAAGCTTTGAAACCCCTGGTTGCGGCAATGACTGCGTTCTGAATACACCCGCTCAGGCTGACTTCATCAATGGCTGGACAACGTTCCTGTCCGGTGTCGAATACATGAACGTCCGCGCGGCTATCGGCAGTTCGGTTGCTGCCGATGGTGCAATGGCCGTTGATCTTGCCAACTATGTTTATGAAAACGGCGGTGGGATTCAGCAAAACATTAATACCGTCGTGGGCGCGAAGTATCGCCTGACGTTTAGCGCCGGTAACTCGAAGTATGTGAATCGCAGCGGCAATGGTGTCATCAACGTCAAGGTAGCCGGACAAACCACAAGCTTCGACACTCCTGTGGCGACAGGTGATGCAACGGTCTGGGAAACCAGAACCCTGGACTTCACCGCCACGACTTCTCAAACGACCCTGAGCTTCTCGAACGAGCAGAATCCCAACGCTCATTTCGCGTTCATTGACAAGGTCAGCGTAGTGCCTCTTTAAGGCATAACCCGCGGGCATTCCTCGAGTGCCCGCTTTCAGAGACATCGTTTGAAACCCAAATACATCACTCATCAATCTCCAGGAGGCGTGACATGACAAACGAGCAACAAGCGTTGGCGGACATGCCGATCTGGCTGGTCATCCTCCTTGCCGTCGTTGGCGGGGTGTCCGGCGAAATGTGGCGCGCCGACAAGGAAGGTGCTCGCGGCTGGCCGCTGATTCGCCGGCTGGCCCTGCGCTCCGGCGCCTGCATGATCTGCGGCGTGTCGGCGATCATGCTGTTGTACGCCGCCGGCATGTCGATCTGGGCTGCCGGGGCATTTGGTTGCCTCACCGCAATGGCCGGCGCCGACGTCGCCATCGGCCTTTACGAGCGCTGGGCTGCCAAGCGCATTGGCGTCTGCGAAGTTCCTCCGCGCGACCCGCAATAACCCGCTCACTTTCCTGTCTCGCTGCACGCCGTGCGGCGGGACTTCGCGTGGACATCTGAAAAGGAGGTCAAGCATGCCCGCACCCATCCAGCAGCCTTCGCAGCTGTTCACGGCAATGGCCACAGCCTTGCGCAACAACGCCGATCTGAACGTGCAGGTTGGCAATCACGATGACTTCACGGCCCCCGGCGACAAGGCCTGGGTGCTGATCGACATCGAACGAAACGCGCCAGGCGAGCGCGCCTCCAATGGGCGCATTACCCATGTGCTGACGCTGTCGTTGCAGGTCATTCCGACGATTTCCTCCACGGCGTTTGCCGCGTGCGATCTCATTGCCGCGCTGAAAAATCTGGTCACCGACAACCGATGGGGCTTGTCCGGCGATCAATGCGATCTGCCGATGAACATTGATGGAATGCCGTCATTGCTCATCCGCGCCGATCAGCCGAACAAAGCCTGGACCCTGTCGTTCAACCAGACCCTCTATCTGGGTCCGACCCTGCTGGACGACCCGCTCGGTACGCCGAAATTCGCCCGCACCTGGGAAGTCAGCGACATCGACGATCCCGACCAATACACCTCTCTGGAGGCCTGACCGATGTTCGACGCGTTATTGCGAATGCAGCTGGGCCCGATCATCGAGCGCCTGGCCGAGATGGAAGCGGAAATCGAAGACCTGCACCGGCGCGCCGAGAGTTATTGCCGCATCGGCATCTGTCAGGAAGTCGATGCCGCCAGTAACACCTGCAGGGTCAGCCATGGTGGCTTGCTCACCCCGGCCATCAAATTCTTCAACCCCAGCGCCGGAGCGCAGAGCGAATCGCGGATCCCGACGGTGGGCGAACAGTGTCTGCTGTTCAACTACGGCAGCGGCGAAAGCGGCGCGCAGAGCGTGGCGCTGTTCGGCCTGAACAGCGACCGCTTTCCGCCGACCTCGACGGTGCCGACGTTGACTCGTCGCGTCCATCAGGATGGCAGCGAAAGCGGCTACGACGACGCCTCTCACACGCTGCATTGGCAAAACGGCCCGGCGGCCTTCAACGGCTCCCGCGAATCGCTTGAGCTGAGCATCGGTTCGGCACGGCTGGCGATGACCGCGCAAGCGATCAACCTGCAACTGGGTGCGGTCGGCCTGACGATCGACGTCTCGGGCGTGCACTTCAGCGGCCCGTTGGTGGAACACCAGGGTCGCGTCATCAGCCCCTGAATCAAGAGCTTCCCATGATTGGAATCGATAGAGACAGCGGGGCCACGGTCGACGACTGGCTGCAATTCGTGCAGCGCGCGACCCGGGCCCTGACCACGCCGCTGGGCACCCGGCAAAAACGGCCCTTGTACGGTTCGCTGATCCCCTCGTTGCTGGGGCAGAACCTGGGCGACGACGTTCTGCTTCTGGCTCAAAGCCACGCCGCGCAAGCGTTCTACAACGCGCAGAACGGTATCGGCGATTTCCAGCCGCAAGTGATCGTCGCCAGTCGTCAGGGCGCGGGTTTGTTGCTGCATTTTGCCGGCACCTGGAAAAACCGCCAACAGACTTTCGAGGTCGTGACATGAGCATGTTGATCCCCGGCCAGAACCAATTGGCCGAACCCTCCTTGATCAAGGTCGATGCCTTCGAGGATCTGCTCGCCGAGTTCAAGACTTTCGTTATTGAATACGTCGGCGCACGCTCGCCGCAGAGCGCGGAAAAACTCAAGACCAGCCTGGACAACGAAAGCGAACTGCTGACCCTGGCTCTGGAGGCTTTCTGCGTTCGCCTGCAAACCCACGAGCGCAAATACAACGCCCGGATCAAGCAGATGCTGGCGTGGTGGGCCACCGGCAGCAACCTCGATGCGCGGCTGGCGGACATGGGCCTGGAACGGCAGTTGCTCGACCCGGGCGACCCGTCGGCATTCCCGCCGGTGCCGGCGATTTACGAAAGCGACGATGACGCCCGCTTGCGCTACTACCTGGCGCCCCATGCGCCGGCGGCGGGTTCGCGGATGCAGTATCGCCGCGAAGTATTCACCCTGGGCGAGCGGCCGGCGGTGAAAGTCGAATCCACCGATGCAGGTGTTGTGAACGTCACCTACACCTTCGACCCGGACGGCCTCGCCGCGCAGGTCAAGGATGGTAACGGCCGTCGCACCGCGCCTGGCGAAGTGCAAGTCACCGTGCTCTCCCGCGATGCCGACGGCACGCCGTCCGCCGCGCTGCTCGACGGCGTACGCCAACACTTCGCCCGGCCCGATGTCTGCCCGGAAACCGACAAGGTCACGGTCAAAGGTGCCGAGATTCAGCGCTACACAATCCGCGTCGTGGCAAAGATCAATTCCGGCCCGGATTCGGGCCTGACCAAAGTCGCCGCGCAGCAACATTTGCAGGCCTACGCCGACAGCTGCCATCGCCTGGAAGGCCGGGTAGATCCGAGCTGGATCGACTACACGCTGCACAGCGCCGGCGCCGTGCAGTTGCAGATTCTTGAACCGCTGACGCCCATCGTGTGTACCGCGTTTCAAGCGCCGTACTGCACGGCGGTTGAAGTCGAGGTGCAGACGTTATGACCGATCAGACACCGCGTCCGACTCTGCTGCCGGCCAACAGCTCTGCGCTGGAACGGGCACTCGACATCGGCTTCGGCACCTTGCTTGACCGCGTCGCGCCGCCGTTTCCCGAACTGATGAACCCTGCCTCGACACCCGTCGCGTTCCTGCCGTATCTCGCGGCGGATCGCGGGGTCGCCGAATGGAGCACCGACGCACCGGAAGCGGAAAAACGCCTGACCGTCGAACTGGCCTGGCCCACTGCGCGTCAGGCCGGCACCCGCAAGGCGCTGGAGAACGCCGCCAAGGGTTTGCAACTCAGGCCGGAAATCCGCGCCTGGTACGAACAGACACCGCCCGGCGAGCCTTACAGCTTTTCCGTGCGGGCCTTCAGCGAACAACCCTACAGCGAAGAGATCGACGCCCGTCTCGACCGACGCCTGGCTGATGCCAAGAGTGAGCGGGACGTGCTGTCGGTGTCGGTCGGCCTCAGCGCCTTCGGCAATCACGTCATCGGCGCCGCGACCTTCTGCGGTGAGCTGACCACGGTTTATCCGGTGTTCCTCGAAGGGCTCGAGACATCCGGCGAGGCCTTCATGGCGGCGGCGCTGTACACCGTCGAAACATCCACTATTTATCCTCAGGGGGCCTGAATGGCTGACTTTTACACCCTGCTCACCAACGCAGGGATTGCCTACGAAACCGCCTGCAAGGCAGCGGGCGTACCGATCAAGTTGACGCAGATTTCAGTCGGCGATGGCGGCGGCGCGGTCTACAACCCGGCCGCGACGGCTACCGCGCTGAAACGCGAAGTCTGGCGCGGACCGCTTAACGCGCTGTTCCAGGACGAGAAGAATCCGAGCTGGCTGCTCGCCGAAGTCACCATTCCGCCGGACGTCGGCGGCTGGTACGTGCGTGAAGCCGGGCTGTGGACCGACACCGGCATTCTCTACGCCATCGTCAAATACCCGGAGTCGTTCAAGCCGGTACTGGCCTCGTCCGGCTCGGGCAAAGAGTTCTACATCCGCTCGATTTTCGAGACCAGCAATGCGTCGCTGGTGACGCTGCTGATCGATGACACGGTGGTCAAGGCCACTCGCGCCTGGGTCATGAGCTACCTCGCCGAAGAACTCGGCAAGCTTGATGGCAAACAGTCGGTGCGTGTCGCCGCCACCGCCAACGTGGTGCTGAACGGTGCACAGCAGATCGACGGCGTGGCGGTGATTGCCGGCGACCGCGTATTGCTGCCGAACCAGACCCTGGCCAAGGACAACGGCCTGTGGATCGTCGCCAACGGTGACTGGGTTCGGGCCAACGATGCCAACGTCAGTGCCAAGGTCACACCGGGCCTGACGGTGATGGTGGAAGAGGGTGCGCTCAACGGCGATTCGCTGTGGCACCTGACTACCAACGCGCCGATCACCCTCGGCACAACCGCGTTGACATTCAAGATGCTGGCAGGGCGCACGGGCATTACCGCCGGGACTTACAAGAGTCTGAGCGTCGACGAATACGGCCGCGCGACGGCCGGCTCGAATCCCGACACGCTGGCCGGTTTCGGTATCAAGGATTCGTACACCAAGGCTGAAGTCGAGGCGCTGATTGCCAAGGCCTCGGCATTGCCGGTGGGCTCGATTGTCGCGTTCCCGGTTGACTCGCCACCGCCGGGCTTTCTGGAGCTGGACAACAGCGTCAAAAGCAGCGCGACTTACCCGGACTTGAGCGCCTATCTGGGCGGCAAGTTCAACAAGGGGGATGAGGGTGTCGGGAATTTCCGGTTGCCTGAGGCGCGTGGGGAATTCTTGCGGGGTTGGGATCATGGGCGGGGTGTGGATGCTGGCCGAGCGATTGGATCATCTCAAAAGGGGACAGTGACAACCTTTGACAGCAACCCTAATCCGAACCTTACGGTCGAAGTTGTTCAGGCAACGGTGGCGGATGCTCAGGCAGATGTGTTCATACCCGCTGATTATCCAGGTGTGGCCAGATCGTACACTGTTGCAGGTGCTGTATCTTCGCCGGTATTGGTCGATGGCGGTGTTGTGAGGCCACGCAACGTCGCTGTCATGTGGTGCATCAAAGCCTGGAACGCTCCCGTCAATCAGGGAAACATCGACGTAGCGGCACTGGTCAAGGAAGTCTCCCGGCTCGGATCTGCCGTTCCGGTGGGTGCCGTCATGGCATTCCCGACGGGGATCGTACCGCCAGGGTTTCTTGAGCTGGATGGCAGTGTGCAGAGTGTTGCGACTTATCCGGATCTGGCGGCTTTTCTTGGCACTGCTTACAACAAGGGCAACGAAGGTGCGGGCAACTTCCGCTTGCCGGAGTCGCGTGGCGAGTTCTTGCGCGGTTGGGATCATGGGCGTGGCGTGGATGCCGGGCGAACTATGGGGAGTTGGCAAAAAGGCAGCTTGCAGTCCTTTGATCCATCCAACGATAGCTTGGCCGTTTCTGGTCTTTGGCATAACACGGCTTCCAATGCAGGCATCGCGCAGGCACACGGCCTCGATGCTCATTCGCAATCGGATTACCCGATCAGCAACTCGGTTTTTACCACTGGCGCAGGGCCTGTCAGCAATGGCGCGCTAGGTGTAACCCGCCCGCGCAACCTGGCAGTCATGTGGTGCATCAAAGCCTGGAACGCGCCGGTCAATCAGGGAAGCATTGATGTCGCAGCGCTGGCTCCTCTGGCCCAGCAAGCGACCGAAATCAAGCAAGGGACGGCCAAGGTTGCAACCCAGGAGTTGACCGACACCGGGGCCGACGACACGACAATCGTGACGCCGAAAAAACTTCGTTGGGGTTTTCAGATCCTCAAGGCCGTCAACGGCTATATCGTTTTCCCGTCCTGGCTGGGTGGCTTGATCATTCAGTGGGGCAGGGTCTCCGGAAATGGCGGTACGGACATCGCCACTGCCTTCCCGATTGCTTTTCCAAATGGCATGTACAGCCTGAACGCGACGTTGAATTACACGCCAGGGGCGGCAGTGAACGGGTATGTGGATGTCGGTGTGTCAAGTCTCACTTCGTTTTATGGAAAACACACCTTTCCCGGGGTCACGGTCTTTCATTGGGTCGCGGTGGGCAGTTAAGGAGAGATCATGAAATACGCACTGTTTGACGAGAATTCGAACTTGCAAACCTGCCTGATTGAAGGGGTTCACCCGATCCCCTCGTCAGCAGTCAAAGTCGATGACAAGTTGTTTGTCAGGTTGACTCAGGAAGCCGATGGTATCTGGCGTCGAGTAGGCGATGAAATTGTCAAAACGCCTTTCCCGCAAGTGACTCCTGACTATGCGCAACGGGTCGCCGATGAGCGCTATGAGCGGGAGAACGCGGTCGTTTCTGTGGAGGGTCTGACTGTTGCAACCTCCCGTGACAGCGCGGGGATGATCTATGGCGCAGGCATCTCGGCGATTCTCGATCCTGATTACCGCTGTAACTTCAAAACACTCGAGGGTTTCGTCGAGATAGGCGCGCAGCAGATTCTCGCGATTGCCAAAGCTGTCAGGGCGCACGTGCAGGCTTGTTTCGACCGCGAACTGGAGTTGCTCCAGGCAATCGAGGATGGCACGTACTCCGATGAAATGCTCAAGCAAGGCTGGCCCGATTCCATGCCTGTAACGCCAACCTCCGAGCCTCAATAAAACGCCCCGCATCCCGGGGCGTTTTCTTTCCCCCCAAAAACATTCAACACCCGCCAAGCCCCTCCCAACGAGGGGCTTTCCCGTTTATGGAGAAACGAAAAATGGCAACCCGCCAAACCTACACCGTGCTCGTTCCATTCCCCACCGGGGGTGGTCACTGGTCGAGCGTCGGCCAGGAACTCGATCTGCTCGATGTCGAGGCCAGTGCCCTGCACAGCGCCGGTCGACTGGAGCTGAAAACACCTACCACCAAGGCCGTGAAGGCCGCTGCCAAGAAGGCTGACTGACTATGGCTGAGGTTCTGAACTTCGAGCACAACGGCATTACCGTCAATGCCACCGAATCCCCCGAGGCCATGGGTGGCCTGGGCGACAACGTCATCGGTCTGGTCGGCACCGCGCCGAAGGCCGATCCGCTGATTCCGCGCAACGCACCGTTTCGCATCAACAGCTTCACCACCCACGCGCTGCTCGATCCGACCGGCTCGGAAGAGGGCACCCTGTACCACGCCGTTTACCAGATCCTCAAAGTGGTGAAGGTGCCGGTGTATGTGGTGATCGTCGAGGCGGGCGCGACCCCGGCCGACACCGTCAACGCAGTCATCGGCGGTGTTGAGCCAGCCACCGGTCGCAAGCTCGGTCTGGCGGCACTGGGCAGCGTCCCGGAAGACCTGACCATCATCGGCGCGCCGGGCTTCACCGGCACTAAAGCGGTGGCCAGCGAGTTCGCCTCGTTCGGCAAGCGCATCAAGGCCCGTGTGGTGCTGGACGGCAAGGACGCTTCGGTCGCTGACCAAGTGACTTACAGCCAGGAGCTGGGCGGTGCGGATCTGGGTTTCGACCGTTGCCTGGTGGTGCACAACATGCCGGCCGTGTACTCGAAAGCCGCGAAGAAAAACGTGTTCCTCGCGCCATCCAGCCTGGCGATCGCCGCGCTGGCCAAGGTCAAGCAGTGGGAAAGCCCGGGCAACCAGGTGACCTACGCCGAAGACGTGTCGCGGGTCGTTGAATACAACATCCTCGACACCTCCACCGAAGGCGATCTGCTGAACCGCTACGGCGTCAGCTACTACGCCCGCACCATCCTTGGCGGCTTCTCGCTGCTGGGCAACCGCTCGATCACCGGCAAGTTCATCAGCTACGTCGGTCTCGAAGACGCCATCAGCCGCAAGCTGGTGAAAGCCGGCCAGAAGGCCATGGCGAAGAACCTGACCAAGTCGTTCATGGATCAGGAAGTCAAACGCATCAACGACTGGCTGCAAACCCTGGTTGCCGACGAAACCATTCCCGGCGGCAGCGTGTATCTGCACCCGGAACTCAACAGCGTCGAGAAGTACAAGAACGGCACCTGGTACGTGGTCATCGACTACGGCCGCTACGCGCCGAACGAACACATGGTTTATCAACTCAACGCCCGCGATGAAATCATCGAGCAGTTCTTGGAGGACGTTCTCTAATGTTTACCAACCGCGTAAGACAGGCCATCGCGGCCACCCTGCAAGGCCTGCCGCTGTCGGCGACCGTGGAAGAGTTCACTCCGCCGAAAATCGAATTCGATGTGGAAGAGATGCGTGGCGGCCGTTTCATCGTCGAAGAAATGGCCAAGGGCGGCAAAGCGCTCAATGCCAAGTTGACCCTGCAAGGCATGGGCACCGAAGTCATGCTCGCATTGGGTGTGAAGTTGGGCGACGACATCCTGCTGAATGTGCGTGAAGGCGGTCAGGATCAGGATGGCAACACCTGGTTCACCTACCACACCGTCGGCGGCAAGCTGAAGTCCCTGGAGGAAACCGCGGTGAAGATGGGTGAAAAGCCCAAGACCAACCTGGAACTCTCCTGCCGCACTTACAACCGCCTGGAAAACGGCGTGCCGGTGATCGACATCGACGTGCGCACCCAGAAGTTCGTGCTCAACGGCGTCGACATCCTCGGTGATGCGCGTCGTGCGGTGCTGATGCCGTAAGCCTCGGCAAAGGCAATCACAAAACTCCTGTGGGAGCGAGCTTGCTCGCGAAAGCGATCTAATGTTCAACATTGATGTTGACGGACCCGACGCCTTCGCGAGCAAGCTCGCTCCCACAGAGGATCTAAACGAATCACCAAGGAATTCATACATGTCGTGGATGCCACCCAAGCATGACCTGTTGTCGCCGATCACCGGTGACGACGGCTCGCAGATCGAATCGATCCAGCTCAAGCCGCTGTTCTACGCCGCCCAGAAAGAAGCGCTGGAACGCGCAGGCGACGATGAAGACGACCAGTTCTTCGAACTGGCGCTGCTGGCCACCGGCTTGTCGGTCAAGGAACTCGACCAGCTCAAGCGCCCGGACTACGTGACCATCGCGCAGTACGTGCACGAGTTCTCGACCCGTCCGGCGTCGTACTTTCTCGACCAGGTCGAAGACGCGGAACAGTCCGACGATCCCGACCAGGTGCAACTGCTGTTGCCGCTCGCCGTCACCGGCCGCACTGTGACTTCGCTGAGCCTGGAAATGCCGGCGCTGCGTGCTACCAAAGTGATGAAGAAACTGAAAACGGCCAAGGAACGCGCCGAGTTCATCACCGCCCATTGCACCGGCCTGATGATCCCCGATCTGGCCCTGTTGAGCGTGCCGGACTGGACGCAATTGCAGGTGCGCATCGACGATTTTTTAAACCAGCCGGCGGCCTTCTTTCAGAACGCGACATCGAAGTAATCCTCGATATCGTGCCGCTCATTTACCCGGTAAGTGAGGCGGAAATTCTGGAGTGGGACGCCGAAAAGGCGTTGCGCCGCTACGACATAGCGATCACTCGCCTTGGCGTGAAACAGGAGTAGAGCGGCATGGCAGAGAGCAAATTTGCGCTCACATACGCCAATGTGAGTGGCGACGCAGCAACCGGGTCGGCGGTGGCCGATGGCTTTGGCAAACCGCTGCAGGACTTGAATCTGACTATGGCGCTGGCGAGTGCGGATATTCGCTTGCTGACCCAGGAACAGATCAAGCTGCGGGAGCTGCTGGTCAGCCAGCAGTCGTTGTTCAAGGTCGTCACGGTGTCGCCAGCCGCCAATAGTGAGCCGAAGTCAAAACTCAAGGCGGAAATCGAGCAGCGTCCGCCACCGAAAAGACTGCAATCAGCCATGGCCAACGAGACGGCGCTGGTTGAATTGAATCAGGTGCTGCACCTGAGCACGAAATCGCTTCAGGCTCTTTCGGAAAAGAACCTGGAAATCACCAGTGATAAACGGGTTGCCCCCAGCGGGGCTACCGGCGCGGATCTGTTGCAAGTGCAACTCGCCGGGCTGCGGTCCGGCATCAGTGATGGTCTGAAGGGCGAGCAGAAAACAGAGGCGTTACAGGATTTCTCCCGTGATGCCGCCATCAATGCCTCGGCCTTCAAGATCGATGTCAAGGCGGCTGGCGAAATGTTGTCGGGCTGGCGCACCACACTGAAGCTTGATCGGGTGCAGAGCCAGGATCTGGCAGACGCGACCAACTACCTTGGCAACAGTGGCCTGAACGTCAAAGCCGCCGACATCGGCTCTGTCGTTCAAAGCGCTGGTGAGGGCGCCAAGGCGGCAGGGATGACACCCGAGCAAGTGGCTGCACTTGCGGCGGCGTTCCTCAACAGCGGCGCCAGCAATACAGATGCCGGAGCGGCGCTGAAGAATTTCACGACGGTTCTGGGCAAAGGAGAGTCCGCGTCATCGGCGCAGCGTTCGGCCTGGGCCGACATAGGTCTGAACCCGGAGTCGCTCGCGCACGGGATGAGTGGCGATGCACCCGAAACGATCAAGCTGGTTCTGGAGCAACTCAAGAAGCAACCTGAAGAGAAACAGGCTTCGCTGACTAAAACGCTGTTTGGCAACAATGATGCAATCCTCGAGTTGTTGAAGAAGCCTGAAGATGTTCAAACGGCGTTCAAGCTGGTTTCTGACAAGTCCGTATATGCAACATCCAGACGCGGTGAAGATGCAGGCTCGGCGGCAGAAACCGCTGCGACTTATGGCAATACATCGCAGGGACGCTGGAATGCGCTGGATGCGAGTCTCAACCGGCTGTCCACAGCAGTCGGCAATGCATTGGCCCCGGTGACAGACGGCATTGCCATCGGGCTTACTGCGGTGGTCAATGGACTGAGCGCAGCGGCCGAAACCTTCCCGTTCATCACCGCAGCACTGACATTGCTTGGTGTGGCTGCCACGCCGTTCGTGGCGGGCGCTCTGAAAACCGGCGTGTCTGCCGTGCTTGATGCGGTCTCCACGAGACTTCTGCGCCTGGCCGCGGCACGTTTACCGTCTGAAGTCGGCGATATGATCACCGGTGACGATGACAACGGTGGCGGTCGCAAAAAGAAACGACCGGCTCGCAAGTCGGGTCAGGGCAAGCAGGCCAAAGCCTCTGCGAAAGGTGCCCGGCCCCGTACGCCCGCTGTTCGTCAAAGCCTGGGCAGTCGACTGCGCGGTGCAGCGATGAAGGTCATGCCTTCGATCAAACGTGCGTCTGCCAGGGTCTTGCCTGCGATGCGGAGCGCCGGAGCCAAGGTCATGCCTGCGGTGCGGAGCTTCGGAGCCAGGATCATGCCGATGCTGTCCCGGATGGCACCTTTGGTGGGTAGGGTCGCTGCCCCGTTAGTGGTGGCGCACGCCGCTTACACAGGCCTGAAAGGCCTGCGTGAAGGTGATGAAAAAGCGGTGGGAAGCGCAAAAGCCGAGCTGACAGGGGCAGCCATTGGCGCTGTGATCGGCGGGGTTGTTTTTCCAGGTGTCGGCATAGGCATCGGGAGTGCCTTGGGTGGATTGGCGGGCTCATTGATAGGAGACGCACTCGCAGACCCGCCCGCCGACAAACTCGCTGCGCCGGGAGATGTCGCGAAAAACCTGGTCAACGCTCCCACCCAAAGTCAAAACCAGCAAGTGACCTTCTCCCCACTGATCCAGGTCACCTGCCCGGCACCGGACACTGCCGAGCAAATTCGCACGATCATCGGGCAGCAACTGAGCGGGCAGTTCCACGGCCAGTTCCTGCCGCTGTTGACCAACAACCCGCTCGCCACCCGCCGTGACGCAGCCCTGACCGATGGAGTGGCCCAATGAAACAACAAATGGCACTGGGCAGTTTCATCTTTGGCCTGTCTCGGGATTTTGCGTACAGCACGCTGGCGCGCAAATCCGAGGGTGGCTGGACTGATCTGCAGATTCTCAACAGCAAACCCAGATCCCATCAGACAGGACAGAAGCCTGAAACCCTGACCATCACCGGCACGTCGATGTACGCCGTAGCGATGGAGCGGCTCGATGAGCTACGTGCGCTGCAAGCGTTGAGAGTACCGCTGCCGTTGATTGACGGCATTGGCCGCAACTGGGGTTTGTGGCGAATCAACAGCATCGACGAAAACCAGAGCGAGGTCATCGATGACGGCACCGCGATGGTGATCAAGTGGGTCATCGGATTGTCGGAGTTCAACAATGCGTAAGGTACGAAGCGTGGCCGGCGATTCGGTGAATCTGTTGCTCTACCGCGAAACCGGGCGCAGCGATGACAGCGCCGAAGAAGCTCTCTGGACACTCAACCCGACCCTGGCCGAACACGGTCCGATCCTGCCGGCAGGTGTCTGGGTGACACTGCCGGAACTCGATAGCAAACCGGCCGCGATCAAACCGGTTCTGGCCTGGGATTAAGGAGGCTGCATGGCACAGGGATTTACGCCGGCGATCGAAATCTACGGCGCCAACAAGGACCTGCTAAACCAGCGGCTGATCAGTTGGGAGCACATCGATGCCGCCGGGATGGAGTCCGACCAACTGACGCTGGTGCTCGACCTGGAAGGCCTTGATGGCTTGCCGACCCTGGGCGGAGTCATCGGTCTGCGGGTGGGGTATCTGGAGACCGGGCTGGTCGAAAAGGGCCAGTTCAAGGTCACTCGACTGACACCGACGCTGTTCCCGCTGCGCCTGACGCTGGTCGCGACCGCCGCGCCATTCAGCGGCAAGGACGAAACCGGATTCAAGGAACGGCGCACGGCCAGTCATGGCCCTACAACCCTTGGCGGACTGTTTCGCGAGCTGGTCTCGAGACACGGATTCTCGCCGCGCGTGGATCCCGAGCTTGCGCTGATCAGGATCGCTCATGTCGACCAGTCGAACGAAACCGACATGGGCTTCATCACACGCCTGGCGAAAAAGTACGACGCGGTGGCCAAACCGTTCAACGACCTCTACGTACTGGCGAAACCGGCGCAACTGAAAAACCTGTCGGGCCAGGTGATACCCAACGTCAGGCTGTCGGTGACCCACAACAATCGGCCGGGCGATCACGCCTTCATCAGCGCCACGCTGGAAGAGACCGCCCGCACCCAGAATCAGGGTTGCAAAGTCTGTTGTTGGGACGCCAATGCCGGCAAGCAGGTGGAGGTGAAAACCGGCTCGGCGCCCTACAAGGTCATTCGCCAGAAACAGGCCAGTGTGGAAGAAGCCAAAGCCATCGGTGAAGCCGAAGTGCGCAAGATGCTGCGCGAGAAATACACGCTGAAAGTCACCTGTCCGGGTGATCCGCTATTGGTTGCCGAAGGCCTGCTGGTGCTCGATGACACTTGGCCGGACTTCATGCGCGGTCGCTGGTCGATCGAAAAGGTCACTGCCAGCGGCAAGCCCGAAGAAAGCTATCGCTGCCTGATCGAAGCCAACGGCCGGGATCCCGAGGCAAAAGCCAAGGACTGATCCCCCGGTCTCATCGCCACACGCATCACTGTGGCCACTCACACCTCCTGGAACGCTCCCCATGAAGATCTCCCCGATCCTCACGCAGCTGCGTGCGCAATGCCCAAGCCTTGCCGGCCATATCGCGACAGGTGTCGACCTGGCGCTGCTGCAAGGCGACCCGAATCTGCCGATGCCCTCGGCCCATGTTTTACCGCTGGCCGACGTGGCCAGCGTCAGCACCGCACAGAACTCCGCCAGCCAACCGATCCGCGACCGCTTCGAAATCATCCTGGCACTGGATGCCACGGACGCCACAAAAGCGCTGGATCTGTTGCACGACCTGCGCGCCGAACTGTGGCGTGCGCTGGTGGGTTTCAAACCCGATTCCAACTACAGCGCCATCGTTTATGACGGCGGCGAAACGGTCTCGATCAATAGCAGCCGCGCGTTCTACCGGCTGCGCTTTTTTGCCGAGTTCCAGCTGGGCCGCAATCTGCCAAGTCAGCCTGCGGAGAGTTGGCACGAACGCGAACTGGACGGTTTGTCGTCCTTTACCGGGGCCACCGTGCGGGTCGATGCGATCGACCCGGCCGACCCCAACCTGAAACGCCCGGGCCCTGACGGGCGCGTGGAAATGACTTTCTCTGGAGACGTAACCCCATGAGCAACCGCATCACCGTAGTGCCGGCCGCCGGCCGTGCCGTGCCGGACCCGGAAGCAGGCGACCTGCTGCCACTGGAAGGCCGTGAAGTGCTGGACAGCGCCTGGTGGCGCCGGCGTCTGGCCGACGGCGATATCACCCTCAAAACCGCAACAGCTAAACAAAAGGGAGCCAAATAATGGCGATCGGATTCAGCAACATTCCTGCGGACATTCGTGTACCGCTGTTCTATGCCGAAATGGACAACTCGGCCGCCAATAGCGCGTCCTCGTCCATGCGCCGCCTGATTGTGGCGCAGGTCAACGACAACATCGCCCCGAGCGAAGTCGGCAAACTGGTGCTGGTCTCCAGCGTGGCACTGGCCAAGAGCATTGGCGGCCAGGGCTCGATGCTGGCCTCGATGTACGAGACCTTCCGCAAGGCCGACCCGATCGGTGAGATCTGGTGCCTGCCGCTGCACAACGCCACCGGCGCCATTGCCAAGGGCGTGCTGACCCTGACCGGCACCGCGACCCAGGCGGGCGTGCTCAACCTGTATGTCGGCGGCGTCCGCGTTCAGGCTACTGTGGTCAACGGTGCCACCGCTGCCCAGGCGGCTACCGCCCTGGCACAGAAAATCAACGCCACCGCCGATCTGCCGGTGAGCGCTGCGGCCGCCGAAGGCGTCGTCACTCTGAACGCCAAATGGACCGGCGAGAGCGGCAACGACATCAGCCTGCAATTCAATCGTCTGGGCAAGAGCAACGGCGAAGAAACCCCGGCCGGCCTGACCACCGCGATCACCGCCATGACCGGCGGCGTCGGTGTACCTGACCAGGTTGAAGCGGTTGCTGCACTGGGCGACGAGCCGTTCGAATTCATCGCGCTGCCATGGTCCGATCTGCCCACCCTCAACACCTGGCAAGCGGTGATGGACGACAGCACCGGTCGCTGGTCGTGGGCCAAGCAACTGTTCGGTCACGTCTACAGCGCCAAGCGCGGCACTGTCGGCACTCTGGTGGCAGCCGGTCAGGCACGCAACGACCAGCACATGACCATTCAGGCGCTGGAACCGGGCGTTCCACAACCGGTGTGGGTACAAGCCGCTGCACTGGCTGCGCGTACTTCGGTGTTCATCTCGGCCGACGCCAGCCGTCCGACCCAGAGCGGCAGCCTGCCAGGCGTCGATCCGGCCCCGGCGAGCGAGCGCTTCACCCTGACCGAGCGTCAGTCGCTGCTCAACTACGGCATCGCCACCGCGTACTACGAAGGCGGCTACGTGCGCATCCAGCGCTCGATTACCACCTACCAGAAGAACGCTTACGGCCAGGCTGACAACTCGTACCTGGACAGCGAAACCATGCACCAGTCGGCGTTCATCGTGCGTCGTCTGCAAAGCGTGATCACCAGCAAGTACGGTCGCCACAAACTGGCTTCCGACGGCACCCGTTTCGGCGCCGGCCAGCCGATCGTCACCCCGGCGACCATTCGCGGCGAGCTGATCGCCCAGTACGCCAAGCTCGAACTCGAAGGCCACGTGGAAAACGCCGAGCTGTTCGCCGAGCACCTGATCGTCGAGCGCGACGTGCAGGACCCGAGCCGCGTGAACGTGCTGTTCCCGCCGGATTACATCAACGGTCTGCGCGTGTTCGCACTGCTCAACCAGTTCCGTCTGCAGTACGACGACGTCGCCTGATCGGCCCGTTTGACACTGTGATTCGGCCCACCTCGCGTGGGCTTTTTATTTGAAGGGAGTAACACCATGGGTCAACTGATTGCAGGTACCTGCTACGTCAAGGTCGACGGCGCACAACTGACCATCAATGGCGGCTGCGAAGCCCCGCTGATGGCCGTCAAACGCGAAACCGTCGTGCCGGGTTTCTACAAGGAAACCGACATCGCGCCGTCGTTCAAAGTGACCGCGCTGCACACCGCCGACTTCCCGCTGAAGAAGCTGATCGAAGGCACCGACATCACCGTCACCTGCGAATTCAGCAACGGCAAAGTCTACGTACTGGCCGGTGCCTACCTGGTCGAAGAGCCAGTCTCCAAAGGCGATGACGCCACCATCGAACTGAAATTCGAAGGCATCAAGGGGACCTGGCAATGAGCGGCGCCGTGAAGCTTCAGGTTGCGATCGAAGCTCACGGCGAGCCCCTGACCGAACTCGTCCTGCGCCGTCCGACGGTGCAGGAGGTGCGAGCGATCAAGGCGCTGCCGTACAAGATCGACAAGAGCGAAGAGGTCAGCCTCGACATGGACGTGGCGGCCAAATACATCGCCGTGTGCGCCGGCATTCCGCCGTCGTCGGTCAACCAGCTGGATCTGGCTGACCTCAACGCGCTGAGCTGGGCCGTTGCGAGTTTTTTCATGAGTGCGGCGTCGGAGCCATCACCGACCTGATTTCGGTCGCCTATGACCTGGCCTGGTTCTGGAAGGTTGACCCCGAACAGATGATGGCCAGGCCACTGGATGTGCTTCGCGAATCGCTGGAGCACGCGCAACGGATCAATGCGATGCAGCAGGTGCAGTGATGGCAGACGAAGAAAAGAAAGAGAAAACCTCGGTGCTGCTGACAGGCATCGATGAACTGTCGCCCAAACTCGGCGCCCTGCGAGTAAAGGTCGAGAGCTTCAAGAAAAACCTCGAACAGACCGGCCTCGGCAAACTGGACATCAGCGGTCTGTTCAAGGGCGGCAGCGTGATTACGCCGTTCGTGGACGGCATCAAATCGGCTGCGGCGTTTCAGGGAAAATTGACCGAGGTCAGCGAGACGGCGAAAACTGTCGACCTGCCGGACACGCCGAAAACTGCCGCACAGAACATGAACGTATTCAGTGCGTCCATGGAGAAAGTTTCCGCTGCGGTGGACGCCGCACTGGTGCCGGCGGTGGGCGCATTGGTGGTCGGGCTGGAGCCGGTGCTGACCCAGGTCGGCAGCCTGCTGGCCGACAACCCGAAACTGGTCGAAGGCCTGGCGGCGGGGGCGATTGCGTTTTCCGCCATGCAGACCGCCGTCACGGGTATGACTCAGGTGATGGACGTGATGAGCATGGTGCTCAAGACCAATCCGATCATGCTGATCGCCATGGGCATTGCCGTGGCGGCCGGTTTGATCGTGGCCAACTGGACACCGATTTCCGCGTTCTTCACCGGATTGTGGGAGGGCGTGAAAAACGCCGGGGCCAGTGCAATGGCGACGTTGCGCTCGGTGCTCGACTGGCGGCCGCTGGAGGCACTGGCGGCGCTGTGGGAACCGGTCACGGGTTTCTTCTCGGGAATCTGGGACAAAGTCAAAGCGGTTACCGCGCCGGTGATCGACTTTTTCAAGTCGGTTTTCTCGTGGTCGCCCGCAGGCCTGATCCTGGAAAACTGGGGGCCGCTGACCGGTCTGTTTTCGGCGATCTGGGAGCTGCTCAAGGCCTTGAGTGTGCCGGTGATGGCGTTCCTCAGAAACCTCTTCGATTTCTCGCCGATGCAGATGATCAACAGTGCGTGGGGCGGTGTTGTCAGGTTCTTCGAACCGATGTTCAGCGGCCTGCGAAAAACCGCGCAGCCGGTTAAAGAGCTCCTGGTGTCGTTGTTCGACTTCTCGCCCATACAGATGATCACCAGCGCCTGGGGCGGTGTTGTTGCGTACTTTCAGCCGGTGTGGACGACGCTGCAATCGGCCGTACAAATCACCCGGGATACGTTGAGGGCATTGTTCGATTTTTTCCCGATGGAAATGATCACCAGCGCCTGGGGTGGTGTCGTCGGATTCTTCGAACCGATCTGGACGGCACTGCAAACGTCAGTGCAACAGGTCAAAGGCTTTTTCACCGGTCTGTTCGAGTGGTCGCCGCTGGAGCAGATTGCGCAGTACTGGCAGCCGATCGGTGAGGTTTTCTCGGCGCTGTGGGGTGTTGTGCTGGCGCTGTCCGCGCCGGTCGTGGATTTTTTGCACGGCCTGTTCGAATGGAATCCTCTGGATCAGATTATCGAGAGCTGGGGGCCGATCACTGAATGGTTCGGCGAGTTGTGGCAAAAGCTGCAAACCGTCATCGCGCCGATCAAGGAGTTGTTCGACGGCGGCTTCGCCGGGTTGATCGCCAAGGTCACCGGCAAGGTCGAAACCCTGACCCAGGCGCAGCGCCAGACCAATGCCGAAGGCAAGGGCGAACTGGCGCCGGCCTTCTTCGGTGCCAGTGCGAAACCCGAGGGTGGCAGTGCGTTGCAGGGTGGTTCTTTGCCGCAATCCTCCAGCGCGCTGATCCAGCAGAGCGCCGCCAACAACCGCACGCAACTCGAAGGTGGCCTGACAGTGCGCTTCGAAAACGCGCCGGCGGGGCTGCGTACCGATCAACCGCAAACCAATCAACCCGGGCTGGCGCTCAGTTCGCGCATCGGCTATCGCTCGCTGTCGGCAGGAGGTTCCAATGAACTGGCGTGACCGTTTGTTGCCGGCATCCTTTCGCGGTGTCGGCTTCTGGATCGATCAGGCGAAAACGCCGGTCGGTCGCAAAGGTCAGCTGCACGAATATCCGCAGCGTGACCTGCCGTATTTCGAGGATCTGGGCCAGCAGGCCAAGACCCACGACCTGACGGCCTTCATCATCGGCGCCGATTGCCTGGAGCAGCGCGACAAGCTGCTCAAGGCGTTGGAGCAGGGCAGTGGCGAGCTGGTGCACCCTTGGCTGGGACGCCTGCAAGTCAAGGTCGGTGAGTGCGATATGACTCACACCCGCCAGGACGGCGGGCTGGTGACATTCAGTCTGAAGTTCTACCCCGACCGGCCTTTGCCGTTTCCGACCGCCACGGTCAGTACGCAGAAAGTCCTGTTGGCCAAGGCTGACACCTTGCTGGGGTCGGCGGTGTCACGTTTCGAGGAGGTGATTGTCCGGATTCAAGCGGCACGGATTGGCATCAAAAATCTGCGAAACAGCCTGACCGGGGTGTTCGATGTCATCAAGGAACAGCTGAAACCGCTGATCGCGCAATACAAGGAAATCACCGAACTGGTCAGGGCCGTCAAGGAATTGCCCAAGGAAGTGGCGGCCGAATTCAAAGGCTTGCTCGGCGAAATCAAGGAGCTCAAGGAATTCGCGAAGGAGGGCTACCGTGGCGTGATTGCCGACGTGTCCCAACAACTCGAAGCCATTCGCAAGGCTGATGCGCCGAAGATCACCACCGGCAGGGACACCAACGCGGCGGCGCAAGCCATGGCCGATCTGGTGCAGGACACGCTGATCGTCAAAGTGGCGCAATGGGTCGCTTCGATGCCGGTGGCGACGAAGCCGGTGAAATTACTGACGACACCTTCACTGGATCAGCAGTCCAAGCAACCGGTCTCTCGACAGGAAGTGCCAGCCACTGACGATTTGCAGGCGCTCCAAAAGGATTTGGTCGAGGCGCTGCAAATGGCCAAGAACAAAGCCGGCCCAGCGCACTATCAGGCCATCAGTGATGTGCAGGACGCTTTGGTCGCGCACCTCAAAGCCGTAGCGTCGTCGGGTGTGCGTCTGGTCATCAAGTCGTTTCAGGAAAGTCTGCCGGCACTGGTAGTGGCTTACAAACAGTTCGGTGATGCGACACGGGTGACCGAAGTGGTTCAGCGTAACGGAACGACCAACCCGTTGTACCTGCCACCCAACGACGTGAAAGTCTCTCGGGAGTAGTCATGGACGTAATGGACAACCATGTCACGTTGACCGTCGACAACATGGAGTACGGCGGCTGGAAAAGCGTGGAAATCACGGCTGATCTGGAGCGTCAGTTCCGCACTTTCAAACTCGACATCACCTGGCAATGGCCGGGGCAGACGGTGGATAAACCGATCAAGCCCGGCGACCCGTGCGAAGTGAAAATCGGCAACGACCTGGTGCTCACGGGCTACGTGTTCAAGGCGCCCGTCAGCTATGACGGGCGGCAGATCAGCCTGAGTGTCGAGGGCAGTTCAAAGACTCAGGATCTGGTCGACTGCGCGGCTACCAACCGGCCGAATCAATGGCATGACCAACCGCTGTCCAGCATCGTCCAGGCACTGGCGCTGGAATACTCGCAGTTCGTTGTCAATGAGATCCCCGAGACGGCGCGACTGACCAGGCACACGATCGTGCCGGGCGAAACGGTGTTTCAGTCGATTGATCGATTGCTCTCGCTGTTGCGGGTTTTTTCCACCGATGACGAGCAGGGCCGGCTGGTGCTGGCCAAACCCGGCAGCGGTGGCCGCGCCAGCGATGCGCTGGAGCTGGGCAAGAACATCCTGTCGGCCAACGCGCCAATGGATTACAGCCAGGTGTTCTCCGAGTACCGGGTGATCGGCCAGCAAAAAGGTTCGGACAAGAAGAGCGGGGCGGCGGTCAGCGAGGTTGAATCCAGCGCGGCTGACCTGTCCTTCAAACGCCGGCGTACCACGGTGATCAACGAAGGCACGCAACTGACCTTTGAGCTGGCTCAGCAACGCGCCCAGTGGGAGAGCGCCACCCGCATGGGCCGGGCGCTGACCACCACTTATCAGGTACAGGGCTGGCGCCAGTCCAACGGCGATCTGTGGCGCCACAACACGCTGGTGAAGGTCAAGGATCCGGTGCTCGGCTTCGATGGCGACATGCTGATCTCCAAGGTGACGTATTCGCTGTCGGCGCAAGGCTCGGTGACCACCCTGCAAGTGGCGCCGCCGCATACCTTCGACGCCAACCCGACCCCACCGAAATAGCCACCAGCCTGACATTACCTCGTGGGAGCGAGCTTGCTCGCGATAGCGGTAGACCTGTCAGTGCAGAAGTGTCTGCCAGATCGCCATCGCGAGCAGGCTCGCTCCCACAGGTGGGCGGTGGGCTGACATTCCAAGGAAACCCTATGAGCCTACTGACACGCCTGCTGGCGCGCGGCACTGTCGTGCTCGCCAATTCGGCATCCAAGCTGCAATCGCTGCAAATGCGCCTCACCGCCGGTGAAGTGAACGACGACATGGAGCACTTCGAACCCTACGGCTTCACCAGCCATCCGCTGGCCGGCGCCGAAGGCGTCGTCACGTTTCTGGGCGGTGACCGTTCCCACGCCATCGCCCTGGTGGTCGCTGACCGCCGCTACCGTCTGCAATCGCTGGCCGCTGGCGAGGTGGCGATCTACACCGACGAGGGCGACAAAATTCACTTCAAGCGCGGGCGGATCATCGACATCGAAACCGCCACGTTGAACATCCGCGCCAGCAGCGCGGTGAACTTCGACACGCCGGTGATCAACCAGACCGGCAAGATCGTCTCCCAAGGCGATCAGATTGCCGGTGGCATCAGCCAGATCAAACACGTGCATGTCGGCGTGCAGGCCGGTAGCGGCCAGACCGGTGCGCCGGCAGGAGGCCAATGATGTTCATCAGCCAGAACCTCCACGCCGCACTGACCCGCGCCGTACTCATCAGCCTGTTTACCTGGCGCCGTGCCGCCGACGACGATGCCCTCGACGACGAGGAACGCTACGGCTGGTGGGGCGATACCTTTCCCACCGTGGCCGACGATCGCATCGGTTCGCGGCTGTGGCTGTTGCGCCGGGTCAAGCTGACCCGACAGACCCAAATGGACGCCGAGTTCTATGCACGCGAAGCCTTGCAATGGCTGATCGACGACGGCCATTGCAGCGCCATCGACATCATCAGCGAACGCCTCGACGCCCAGCGCCTGAACCTGCGCACGGTCCTGACCCTGGCCGACGGCGAACGCCTGGACATCAACCCCGATAACAGTTGGCAGGTGATCTATGCCGTTTGAAACCCCTTCGCTGCCGGTGCTGATCAAGCGCACCCAAAGCGACCTGGCCGGCGATTCGCTGCGCCAGTCCGATGCGCAAGTCCTGGCCCGCACACTCGGCGGTGCCGCCTATGGTCTGTACGGCTATCTCGACTGGATTGCCGAGCAGATCCTGCCCGACACCGCCGACGAGTCGACCCTGGAACGCATCGCCGCACTGCGCTTGAACCAGCCGCGCAAACCGGCGCAAGTTGCCACCGGTAATGTCAGCTTCAACGCCACGGCGGGCGCGGTGCTGGACGCCGATACGTTGCTGCAGTCGAGTGATGGTCGTAACTTTAAAGTCACCGCTACCCGCACCACCGTCAATGGTGTCAACAGCACCTCCATCGCAGCGCTTGATGCCGGCAGTCTGGGCAATGCCGAGGCCGGGCTGGCGTTGACGCCGGTGCAGCCGATCGCTGGCGTGGTCGGCAACAGTTTTGTGGTACTGGCGCCGGGACTTAACGGTGGCGTGGCGCGGGAAAGCCTGGAGTCGTTGCGCTCGCGGGTGATCCGTTCCTATCGCGTGATCCCCCATGGCGGTTCGGCCAGCGACTATGAAACCTGGGCGCTGGAAGTGCCGGGCGTGACCCGCGCCTGGTGTCGCGGCGGCTTCCTCGGGCCGGGCACTGTCGGCGTGTACATCATGCGCGACGACGATCCGCAACCGGTGCCGAATGCCGATCAACTGGCCGAAGTGCAGGCCTACATCGAACCGCTGCGCCCGGTGACGGCCGAGGTGCATGTACGCCCGCCGGTGCAGAAACCGGTGACCTATCAGCTGAAGCTGACCCCCGACACCACCGCCGTGCGCGCTGCCGTCGAAACCCAGCTGCGCGATCTGCACAACCGCGAAGCCGATCTGGGCGAGGATCTGTTGATCAGCCATATCCGAGAAGCGATCAGCAGCGCGGCGGGTGAGACCGATCACGTGCTTTCGGCCCCGGTGGCGAACGTGGCCGCGGGTGACAGCGAACTGCTCACCTTCGGGGGTTGCGTATGGCTGCCATAAGAACCGCCGCGCAATACCAGGCGCAACTGCGCGCCTTGCTGCCGAGCGGTCCGGCATGGGATCCGGAGCGCGTGCCGGAACTCGAGGAAGTGCTGCAAGGCGTCGCCGTCGAACTGGCGCGCCTCGACGCCCGCGCCGCCGATCTGCTCAACGAGATGGATCCGGCCGGCGTCAGCGAACTGGTGCCGGACTGGGAGCAGGTGATGAACCTGCCCGACCCTTGCCTGGGCGCCACGCCGCTGTTCGACGACCGTCGCCTCGCCGTGCGCCGGCGCCTGCTTGCCGTCGGCAGCCAGGCTGTCGGTTATTACCTGGAAATCGCCAAAAGCCAGGGTTACCCCAACGCCACCATCACCGAACTCGAAGCCCCGCGCATGGGCCGTTCGCGTTTCGGCGCGGCGCATTGGGGGACCTGGGAAGCGCAGTTCATGTGGACGCTCAACACCGGCGGCCGGCTGTTGCTCGGCCGACGCTATGGCGCGAGCTACTGGGGCGAGCGTTTTGGCGTCAATCCGGGCTCGGCGCTCGAATGCCTTATCCACCGGGCGGCACCGGCGCACACCAAGGTGCACATCAACTATGACTAAGGAATGACGCAATGGATTATCCGAAGAGTGTCCCCAGCGCCGGTCTGGTGAACGGGAAATTTATCGATGAAAACCCGTTGACCGGGACGCCCGGGTCGCTGATCCCCGCTGACTGGGGCAACGGTGTTACGCAAGAAATCATCAATGTGATCAAGGCCGGGGATCTGACCCCGGACGAGAAGAAATACGATCAGTTGCTTCAGGCGATTCAGAGCGTTTCGGCCAAGGGCTGGAATCAGGATCTGGCGTTGCCGCTGGCAGCGTTGCCGTTGCCGACCGTGGCCACGGCGGATGCCCGGATGCCGATCACACCGGCTGCCGCATCGACCAGTGGCGGGCGGGTGTCGGTGCCGGCGGGGGTCTACGTCAGCATCGGTCAGGAAGTGGTGGCTGGTCAGCTGGGGCGTTCTCGCACGTGTCTGACGACAGCCTGGAGCAGCGCTGACCTTTTGCCCAGCTCCCACTACTTTCTGCGTGCACAGGTGATCGGCGGTGTGCTGAGTTTCTATACCCAACGCGGAACGATTTACGACATCACACCTGATTCGCTGAAAGGGACAATCAACGGCGCTGCCGGTGGCGGTTTCCAGAGTTCGGTGCTGGATATGTGCCTGGCCTGGGTTGTGACCGGCGCTCCGGGCTCCGTGCCGACCGTGCGTGCGATCTACAACCGGGCACGCCTGACCTGGACGCAAACCGTCAACGGCACCGGTGCGGTGTTTCTGCCGCTCGATCCGCATGCACGTGCTGCACGGTTGATCGTGGGTAACCCGACGCCTTCGTCGACTGCTGTCACCACTCTTGGGTTTCCGGGTACTGGGTGGGCAGGGGGTAACTACAGCTACCTGTCACCGATTGCATCGGTTCCTTCCAACAACGCAGGTGGCTGGAATCCCGCTACGGTTTACCCCTGCACGCTGTTTAGCAATAACGTGCTCAATGACGTGACTGTTTCGACGTTGTCCGCGAGTTTTGACCACACTCAATTGCGCTCTCTCTGGCAGAGCTACCAGGCGGAGCACACTTTGGGACAGGTCATTGCCGACAGCGATGAACTGTTGCTGAGCATGGGTATCAAGAGCCATCCGGTGACCGACTACAGCGTCGGTATTCCGATCAACTTTGGTGAAGCTGTAAACGTTCAGCTGTCGTGGGAGCTTATTCGATGATCGTCATTCAGGAACTCCATCAGATCGATGGCGAGTTGCGTCCCGCGCAGCCGTCCGCTGACCATGACTGGAACGGCGAGCAATGGCTCCTCAACTCCGAGAAAGTCACGCTGCTGGAGCAACAGGAGTCAGAGCGTCTGTGTGCCCGGATCGATGCTGTCGCCGACAGTGCACGCACCGCACTGGCCGGCGATCCGCTCAAAGCCCTGGAATACGCCCAGGCTGCCATTGACGCTCAGGCCTTTCAGGACGCCGGTTACCCGAAAAAGGAAGTGCCTCTGTCCGTCGCCGCGTGGGTCGCCAAGGGCCGTTCGGCGAAACAGTCCGCCGAGCAGATTCTCGACAAGGCCTCTCAGCTCAGCGACAGCCTGTTGACCCTGCGCACCTTGCGCTTGAAAGCCAAGACCCAGATTCGCGCTTATGCAAGCAAGGGTCAGATGGATCAGGCCCGGACTACCGCCGATGAGGCGTTGCTGGCCATTCGTGAACTGACGGCCAACCCGGCCGCGTAATCGCAGCCCGCCGGACCCAAGCCCACTTTGTCGTGGGCTTTTTGTTTTCAGGAGCCGAAGCGTTGCTCCGTTGCGCATGCCAGCGCACAGCCACATTTCATTTGTCTTTACTCAGGAACGAATTTCAATGGACTACCCAAAAAGCGTCCCCAGTGTCGGTCTGGTCGACGGCCGGTTTGTCGATGAAAACCCGGTCGCGGGAACGCCGGGTTCTTTGATCCCGGCTGTGTGGGGCAATGCGGTGACAGAGGAAATCCTCAATGTTGTCACTGCAGCGGGACTTACTCCTGCTGAAGGTGACAACCGGCAATTACTCAAAGCCTTGCAATCGCTGTTGGCACTGGCTAGCCCGATGGCAACGTCAGTCACCAGCGTGTCGGCCTCCAAAGCGCTGGCTGCAAATGAACTCGGACTACTGCTGGTCAACGCAAGCAGTGGTGCGACCACTATCAGCCTGCCGCCATCGAACCTCACATTGGGGGTTCGCGATGTCATCGTGCGTCGGGTCGACAACTCGACGTCGCGATTGGCAGTGCGTGCTTCGGGCACCGACACAATCAGATTTCACACCCACCTGGCCGCTGCCGGCTATCCCTTTTTTGTGCTGATGGGCTCGGGTGACTGGTGGCATTTGCGCAGTGATGGCGCTGGCAGCTGGTGGCCGGTCGGACGGTTCGACGGCACACCTTTGGGCCGGACTGTCTTCGAGACGACGGCACTGCTCAACCCTGGAGGATACGGTCCGCTTAACGGAGCGGTATTCAGTCGCAGCGACTGGCCGTGGTTGTGGGATCACGCACAACAATCCGGCGCACTGACTACCGAGGCTGCGAGGGTTGGGGCTGAAGGCGGCTGGACCAGCGGAGACGGCGCGTTGACTTTTCGCGGGCCGGAGGGTCGAGGTGAATTCATCAGGGTGTGTGATGAAGGGCGCGGGATTGATGCCGGCCGCTCGATTGGCAGTTGGCAGGTCGACATGTTCCGCGCTCATCGGCACGAACTCAAAAGCGACATGCTCGGGGTCCCGCTGGTGTCAGCACAGAACGCGGCGCCTGACGCCTTGTTCAATCAGGCCAACATCAGTCTCGGGTTTACCGAAAACACGGGCGGCTCCGAAACCCGCCCGCGAAACATGGCCTATCCGGGCCGCATCAAATTGATATGAGGTGTTCATGACTTACTACTACGTGTTTGACGAAACGACCCGAGAAATTAACGGCCCTGTCGAATTGCCGTTTGTTCCGGGTATCGGTACCCAGTTACCGGGCAATGCATTTGAATTGCCGGAAATGTTGCCTCCCGCCGAGCCTGGCCATGTCTGGGTCTGGCGAGATGGCGCAGCATTGCAATTGATCGATCTGCGCAATCGCCTGGTTTATCGCAAAGACAGTGGCATTCCTCTCTACTGGAACGAACTCGGTCCGCTGCCCGATTACCTGACGGCCATACCGCGACCTGGCGAATATTACGTCTGGGGCACCGATGACTGGGTGCTCGATGCCGCCGCTCAGCGCGAGGGTCAGGTTTACGAGGCCAATGTCGAACGTGACAAACGTCTGCGCGACGTGGTCATTCGAGTTGCGCCTCTGCAATACGCCTATGAGTTGGGCGAGGCTGCCAGCGATCAATTGACCGCTCTGCAAGCCTTGAAGCGCTACACCGTCAAATTGGCGCAAATTGAGCTGCAAACGGGTTATCCGTCGACCATCGACTGGCCTGTTGCGCCTGCAAGATTTGTTGTCTCGCCCGCTGTCTGACTGCCCCCCCCCACCCTCTATCAACCTTACAGGCGGCCAGGTGCTGTCAGCATTCGGCTGCCTGTAAAACATCGGAAGTGTTGACGTGGACTATCCCAAAAGCATCCCCGGCGTCGGCCTGGTCAACGGCGGTTTTGTCGATGAAAACCCACTTGCCGGAACGCCGGGTTCGTTGATCCCGGCTGCCTGGGGCAACAGCGTGACTCAAGAAATTCTCAACGCCATCAAGGCAGCCGGACTGACGCCGGACGAGGTCGATACACATCAGTTGGCGGCTGCCATTGGGGCTGCGGTCGACTTCACCAAAATGAAAAATACCCCGACCACCCTGGCGGGCTACGGCATCACCGATGCAGTGGGGCGGTTGCTGGCGGTCCGACAGATCGAGACGGTCGGGATCACGGTTTACCGCCCCAACCCCAATGCGAAAAGGATTCGCGTCCGGCTGGTCGGCGCGGGAGGTTCCGGAGGGGGATGTGCACCTGTCGAGGTGAGCACTCTGCGAATTGGCGGAGGAGGTGGCGCCGGCGCCTATGCGGAAGGTCTGTACGACGTGACAACGGACATGCTTGCCGGCGTGCCTGTCACGCTGGGCGCCGGTGGCGCGTCCCGCACTGTGGCTGGTTTGGCGGGCGGCGGCGCTTCATTCGGCTCTTTGATGAGTGCTGCCGGTGGCGCTGGCGGACAGATTCTGGCTGTCGCCGTGGGACCTACGGCGAACGGCTTCGTCCAGGGCGGCCCCGGTGGGCAGGTGGTCACGGGCGGCAATCTGACCAACGCCCGCGGCATGAGCGGTGGGTTCGCAATGTTCAACAACAATTGGGGCGTGCTTTCCGGCACCGGGGGTGCCAGCCCGTTCGATGGCGGCGCGTCGTCCACCGGTGTCAACGGTAATGGCTATGCGGGGGTTCGAGGTTCCGGAGGTGGAGGTACCTGCTCCAACAACACCTCCGTGTCGTTTCTGAGCGGTGCCGGCGGCAACGCTTTCTGTGAAATCTGGGAGTACGCGTAATGGTCATGTATGCACGCATTGAAAACGGTGTTGCGATCGAGGTGATCGACACCGGTGACTACGCGATCGACCAACTGTTCGCGCCTGCTTTTGTCGCTGCGATGGTGCAGGTGCCTGAGGGTGTCGATGTCGAAATCGGTGCGCCGATGGCGGAGGCGGCTTCTGTTATCGAGCCTTCGCGCGAGCCGCAAACTCCTGTCTTAACCCAGCCTCCCACGATCGAGGACAACGAGCCTCTGACGGCAGAGCGCGTCTGGCGCCAGACCGCACTCGCAGCCACCGAATGGCAAGTCACCCGCCACCGCGACGAGCAGGAACTGGGACGGGGAACAACGCTCAAGGCCCAGCAATACCTGGAGCTGCTCGAGTACCGCCAGGCGTTGCGCGATTGGCCTGGTATTGGCGCATTTCCGTCATCCGTTTCGCGGCCATCAGCGCCGCAGTGGTTGGTCGGCCAGATTGGCTGAGGCCCTCACGCACCCATGTATTCAGATAAGGAGATAAACCGTGGACTACCCCAATAGTGTTCCCAGCGCAGGACTGGTGAACGGCAAGTTTGCCGATGAAGACCCGGTCACCGGCAAGCCGGGATCCTTGATTCCGGCTAGCTGGGGCAATGGCATCACTCAGGAGCTGCTGACGGTCATCCAGGCCGCTGGCCTCACGCCGTCCGAGACTCGAACCGATCAAGTGTTGACGGCATTGCGCAGCAACAAGCTGTTTGCGACCCCACCGCAGTTCGACAACAGTCAGACGGTCGCCACTACCGCATTCGTGAGTCGCAGCGGTCTGCAGTTTTCCGGCTTCGTGTCGTATGCGGTCAGCACGGCTCTGACGGCAGCCAACGTGGGGGGCATCGTCAGTTTCGCAAGTGCAACACCCATTACCGCAACCTTGCCGACCATAGCCGGAGTTGCCCATGCCAGCACTTTGCATATCGCCAATGCCGGCAATGGTGTCCTGACGATCAATCCGTTTGGCTCTGAGGTCATTGAAACCAGTAACGGCACGTTCGGGGCACTCAATCTCGGCATCGGTGATTCGGCACAACTGGTCAAACTGAGCGGGCAATGGCGCCTGTATGGGGGCTCGATCAGTGATCGATATGCGGCGGCTCATTCTGGCGTTTATGGCAATGTTGGCTATCAGCGCTTTCCCAGCGGCAACATCGATCAATGGGGAGTAGGCACGACTGATGCCAACGGTGATGTCTACGTCACTTTCCCCATCGCATTCCCGACAACATTTTCATCGATTGTCGCCATGCATTCGGGTGGCGATGCAGCCATGGTCATTCAGTACGCCGGATCGGGAACCAAAACAGGATGCCGTTTGAGGCTCCGCAGCTACAACGGGGCTGTCTCGCCAAACTGGGGCATCAATTATTTTGCAAAGGGCTACTGAATGAACCCGTTCAATGTGTTGTTCAGCGCAAGTACCCGGGGCGCTTATGTACCCGGTATCAATGTCTCGGATATTCCCGACGATGTGATCGAAATTCCCCAGGCGTACTGGATCTCCCTGTTGCAGCAATTGGCCGTCTCGCCAAAGGTGATTGGCGTCAATAACGGCAACGGGTTTCCGATTCTGGTGGATCCACCGCCACCGAGTCCCGAAGAAGCAGCCGATATCGAACGCCATTGGCGCACGGCGCAACTGGCCGCGACCGACGGTCTGGTGGCCCGCGATCGCGATGAGCTGGAGGACGGCGGTGGCACCACACTGACTACCGAGCAATATGCCGAACTGCAAACGTTTCGGCGGGCGTTGCGGGACTGGCCACAGGCGTCGTTTTTCCCGTTCAGCGAGCATCGTCCGGCGGCGCCGCGCTGGTTGGCCTCGGCACTCTAGTGGATCAAGGAAACTGAAATGGATTATCCGAAAAGCGTTCCCGGCATTGGGCTGGTGAACGGCAAGTTCGTCAATGAAGACGTTGTCGGTGGTTTGCCGGGGTCGCTGATTCCCGCGACCTGGGGCAACGGTGTCACCGATGAGTTGTTGAATGTCGTCAAGTCTGCGGGCCTTGAGCCGAGCGAAAGCGATGCGACGCAGTTGCTGCAGGCGATCAGGAAAATCAGCCAGGCAGGGGAAGACAAGCATGCAGCGGATATTGGTGCTGCCAATCTCTACATGGCCAATTATGCGCCGGCCATCAGCGGGTTGAAGGACGGCCTTGTTCTGCGTTTTACAGCGGCCAATGCCAATACCGGAGCGAGTACGTTTGCGCCGAATGGGCTTCAGCCCAAACCTCTGTTGAGTCTGGCGTCGAGTGCGTTGCGACCTTCCGAAATTGTCGGTGGCAGTTTGTGTTCGGTGGTGTATAGCGCGGCGCTGGACAGTTGGTTGCTGGTCTACGCGAGTGGTGGCAACGCCAATAGTGGTCGACTGTTGGGAATTAAAACGATCACTTCGTCCGGTGTTTATGTACCGACGACGGGGATGAAGAATGTGCTGGTCAAGGTGTTGGGTGGCGGTGGAGGCAGCGCTGGTATTGCAGCAACCAACGGCAGTCAGGTTTCGATTGCTGGAGGCGGGGCCTCGGGCAGTTATGCCGAGGCCTGGCTTTCCGCCGCTGTCATGGGTGTCAGTCAAGTCATTACCGTGGGTGCAAAAGGTGCAGCGGGACCTGTCGGAGGCAGCGGGGGGCCGGGTGGTACCAGCTCTATCGGTTCGCTGGTATCTGCACCGGGTGGTGGCGGTTCTCTGTATAGCGAAGCGATCACTGTCAGTAGTTTTGGTCTGTTTACCGGTGGCTACCCGAGCAACACTGCGGTGGGCGGCAACATCGTCAACGCTGCGGGTGCTGCGGGCAGTCCCGGAATAAACGTATCGGGCTCGGCGCTGGCGGGGCATGGCGGCGTTTCACCGTTAGGGGGCGGTGGTTACGGCAGTAGTGTTGCCCTGAGTCAGGCTGCACCGGGAACCGGCTATGGATCAGGCGCTGGCGGCATAGCCAACGCCACCAACCAGCCGAGCAGACCTGGCGGCCCTGGCGCCCCTGGCGTCGTGATCATTTACGAGTACGCCTGATGAAAACCTACGCACGCGTAGTTGAAAACACGGTGGTCGAGCTGTTCTCGACCGATGGAAACATCATCGAGATGTTTCACCCGGATCTGCTCTGGGTCGACATCACCGACGTCACGCCCACGCCCCAAGTCGGCTGGTCGGCGAATTTCGGCACCCTCGGTTGGGTGTTTTCGTCGCCTGAAGAAAGTGCCCCGGAAGGAACCCTGAAAACCCTGGCAAAGAAATGGCTGACCGGTCTCGGCCGCCAGTCGTGATTCAATCGGAGCATCCAGGGAGGATCGAGCATTATGCAAATCACTGAAGACAACCTACTCAACATCATGCCCAACGCCCGCCGCCAAGCGGGCGTTTTTGTTTCACCGCTCAACGATGCCATGGCCCGCCATCGCATCGACACACCCAAACGCATCGCCGCGTTTCTCGCCCAGATCGGACACGAATCGGGGCAGTTGCAGTACGTGCGTGAACTGGGCAACAACCAGTACCTCAGCAAGTACGACACCGGTACGCTGGCCTTGCGATTGGGTAACACGCCCGAGGCCGATGGTGATGGGCAGAAGTATCGCGGGCGCGGGCTGATCCAGATCACCGGCCGCACCAACTATCGCCAGTGTAGCCTCGGGCTGTTCGGTGACGAGCGCTTGCTGGCGCTGCCAGAGCTGTTGGAAAAACCGCAATGGGCGGCCGAGTCCGCCGCGTGGTTCTGGGCGCAGAATGGCCTTAACGCACTGGCGGATCAGGATCAGTTCAACAGCATTACGCGGCGGATCAACGGCGGGTTGAACGGATTGCAGGATCGGCTGGAGCTGTGGGGGCGGGCGAGGGCGGTGCTATGCCTGCCTTCGGTCTGAGCGTCTGGCGGCTGATCGGCCTGGTGCTGCTGGCCGCCGGTTCGGCGACACTGGCCTGGCAGTTTCAGGACTGGCGCTACGGTCGGCAATTGGCCGAGCAGGCGCGGCTGCATGCCGAAGCTCTCAATCAATTGACTCTGACGGCCGCCGCTGCGCAGCAGGCCGAGCAGGACAAACGCTTGGCCCTGGAGCAACGGCTCACGGCCAGTGAACAAACCCACTACCGAGCACTGAACGATGCCCAACGTGATCAGGATCGCCTGCGCGATCGTCTTGCCACTGCTGATCTGCGCCTGTCAGTCCTCATCGACGCAGGCGACGCTGCCCAAGGCTGCGGTGTGCCAGCCACCTCCGGCGCCGGCGGCGTGGATCATGCAGCCGTACGCGCCCGACTTGACCCGGCGCATGCTCGACGAATTGTCGCCATCACCGGGGAAGGCGACCGCGGACTGATCGCCTTGCAGGCCTGTCAGGCCTATATCAGAGCGCTGGCGCCCGAACATTTTGAATAAGCTTGTGTATTGAAAGCGCAACCGGCTCGTGTACGGTGGTACCCATTCCATCCGATCCGGAGCGCGCCGTGAAAGAAATCACCCAACTGGCGGCCGAACTTGGCCGACGTCTGCAATTGCTCAATGCCCACGTCACTACGGCCGAGTCCTGTACCGGTGGCGGAATTGCCGAAGCCATCACCCGCATTCCAGGGAGTTCGGCGTGGTTCGAAGCGGGTTATGTGACCTATTCCAACCGCCAGAAAACCCAGCAGCTGAGTGTACCGATGGAGCTGTTCGGCACCGTGGGTGCGGTCAGTCGCGAGGTGGTCGAGGCCATGGTGCGCGGCGCCCAGGAGAAAAGCCTGGCGCGATTTGCCGTGGCGGTCAGCGGCGTGGCCGGGCCGGATGGTGGTTCGCCGAACAAACCGGTGGGCACCGTCTGGCTGGCGTGGGGTGTGGGCGACCAGGTTTCCAGCGAGGTCCAGCACTTCCCCGGCAACCGCGACGAAGTCCGCCGACAAACGGTGAAGGCCGCGCTAGAGGGCTTGCTGCGACTAGCGGCACGAGAAATCGAAAATCAGGGGTAGGCGATCCGTGAACGCTGTGGAATAATACTGGCTACTTATACAGGTGTTGGCCGTCAGGCCTTATTGATTACGTGAGGACTTTAATGGACGACAACAAGAAGAAAGCCTTGGCTGCGGCCCTGGGTCAGATCGAACGTCAATTCGGCAAGGGTGCCGTAATGCGTATGGGCGATCAGGACCGTCAGGCGATCCCATCCATCTCCACCGGCTCTCTGGGTCTGGACATCGCACTCGGCATCGGCGGCCTGCCAAAAGGTCGTATCGTTGAAATCTACGGTCCTGAATCTTCCGGTAAAACCACACTGACGCTGTCCGTGATCGCCCAGGCTCAAAAAGCCGGCGCGACCTGCGCCTTCGTCGACGCCGAACACGCCCTCGACCCTGAGTACGCCGGCAAACTGGGCGTCAACGTCGACGACCTGCTGGTTTCCCAGCCGGACACCGGCGAACAGGCCCTGGAAATCACCGACATGCTGGTGCGCTCCAATGCCGTTGACGTGATCATCGTCGACTCCGTGGCTGCCCTGGTACCGAAGGCTGAAATCGAAGGCGAAATGGGTGACATGCACGTGGGCCTGCAAGCCCGTCTGATGTCCCAGGCGCTGCGTAAAATCACCGGTAACATCAAGAACGCCAACTGCCTGGTGATCTTCATCAACCAGATCCGCATGAAAATCGGCGTGATGTTCGGTAGCCCGGAAACCACCACCGGTGGTAACGCGCTGAAGTTCTACGCCTCGGTTCGTCTCGACATCCGCCGTACCGGCGCGGTGAAGGAAGGCGACGAAGTGGTCGGCAGCGAAACCCGCGTCAAGGTTGTCAAGAACAAGGTGGCTTCGCCGTTCCGTCAGGCCGAGTTCCAGATTCTCTACGGCAAGGGTATTTACCTGAACGGCGAGATGATCGACCTGGGCGTACTGCACGGTTTCGTCGAGAAGTCCGGCGCTTGGTATGCCTACGAAGGCACCAAGATCGGTCAGGGCAAGGCCAACTCGGCCAAGTTCCTGGCGGACAACCCGGAAGTCGCGGCCAAGCTCGAGAAGCAACTGCGTGACAAACTGCTGTCGCCAGCCGTGATCGCTGACTCCAAGGCTTCTGCGGTCAAAGAGACCGAAGACGACCTGGCTGACGCTGATATCTGATTGCACCGATGACAACCGCCGTACTCGATACCCTCGTCGCGGTGCGGCGAACCGCCATGGACCTGCTCGCACGTCGCGAGCACGGTCGAGTCGAGCTGACGCGCAAACTGCGTCAGCGTGGCGCTCCCCCCGAGATGATCGAAACAGCCCTCGACCGTTTGACGGAAGAAGGGCTGCTTTCCGAAGCCCGTTATCTTGAAAGCTTTGTTTCCTATCGCGCCCGCTCCGGTTACGGCCCACTGCGGATTCGCGAAGAATTGAGCCAGCGCGGTTTGCAACGCGCCGATATCGAACTCGCCCTGCGCGAGAGCGGTATCAACTGGCAGGAGCAGCTAACGGACACGTGGCAACGGAAGTTCTCCGGACAGCTTCCCATCGACGCCAAAGAGAGGGCCAAACAAGGGCGCTTTCTGGCATACAGGGGATTCTCGATGGAGATGATCAACCGCTTGTTCAGCGGTAGAGGAATGGACGATTAAATTGCTCCAGCTTCAATCAAAAAAAACGGCCCGCTATTTCGATAGCGGGCCGTTTTTTTTTTGCCTTCACGTTACCTTCGACGGTTCGCGGGTGCGTTGCGCGGTCCGGGGTTTTGACTGGGCCCAGTTTTCCGGCAGGTTGATGTAGTCCACCAGCTCCCGCAGACGCCCGTGATCCCGGGCGTTGAAGGCGAATGCCAGGCGCGTCAGGTGACTGAATTGAGCTTCGTCGTGCTCTTCGCCGGCATAGGCGTGTTGATGGAACTGGTCGCTCAGGCACAGATCGGCAAACGCTTCCTGCATATGGTCGAGGGCCTGATCGCTCAGCTTGTGGTTCATGCGAATGACAAACTGGCGCTTGAGCCAGCGGCTGGAGTGGAAGTTGCCGTAGAACTGGTTGATCTGCTCCACCGCCTCTTCAACGTTGTAGACCAGGCGTACCAGCTTCAGGTCGGTCGGCAGAATGTAGCGGTTTTCCTCCAGTTGCTGACGGATGAAGTCCAGCGCACCTTGCCAGAAAGTGCCGCCCGGTGCGTCCAGCAGCACCACTGGCACCAAGGGGCTTTTGCCGGTCTGGATCAGCGTGAGCACTTCCAGCGCTTCGTCCAGGGTGCCGAACCCGCCTGGGCACAACACCAGCGCATCGGCTTCCTTGACGAAGAACAGTTTGCGGGTGAAGAAAAAATGGAACGGCAGCAGGTTATTGGTGCCGTCCACGGTGGGGTTGGCATGTTGTTCGAAGGGCAGGGTGATGTTGAATCCCAGGCTGTGATCGCGGCCGGCGCCTTCATGGGCGGCGGCCATGATCCCGCCGCCGGCACCGGTGATGACCATCATGTTCGAGCGGGCCAGCGATGCCCCGAGTTCACGAGCCATGGCGTAAAGGGGATGTTCGACCGGTGTGCGGGCCGAGCCGAATACCGTGACCTTGCGTCGCCCCTTGAACTGTTCAAGTGTGCGAAAGGCCTGCTCCAGTTCGCGCAGGGCCTGCAGGGTGATCTTGGCATTCCAGCGATTGTGGTCTTCCTGGGCCATGCGCAGCACGGTCAGGATCATGTCGCGGTAAATGGGGGAATTCGGGCTGTTGGGTGATACCAGGTTGAGTTGTTCTTCGACCTTGCTGATGAGGTCGTGGCCGCTTTCCTGAAAATGACGGCTGAGCAGGTCATTCGGTTGGTAAGGCATGCAACTTCTCCTTCTGCACAGAGCTTTCGGCCCTGACGTGCGGCGTCAGTGCCGCGCTGCAAGAAAACAAACAGCCGGCAGCTCCTTTCCTGCCGTTAGAAAAATGATCGGGAATACGTTTAATCTAGACCCTCAAAGCATTTTTCGCTCATTGAGCATTACGCCGCAAAGTCTTTGCTGGCAACCGCTTATTGTTGCTTTGCGAAGTGTTTTCACCGCTCGTCCGATGCCACGTCGAGGGTCGAATGCTCTGATTTACTAAGTTAAAGGCGCCGTACGACAACTTTGCGTCAACGACCGTACGCAAGGTGCACGCTATTCAAGGATTTGCGGGTGGCATGGAGGCAGGACACATGACCAGAGTCATTCTGGAGATCGATACGCAGCTGTATCGGTTGTTGAAAGCATCGGCCGAGACCAACCATGTCAGTCTCGAAGAGGAGTGCTGCCAACGCCTGGCGGGAGGGGATCGCCGCTCGCGTTACTTGCAGGCCTTGCTGGCCGAACTGCGCGCCGAGGATGAACAGCGGCGCGCGACGTCGCGATGATTATTTCTTCTTCGCCGGAGCCGCTTTCGGGCAATCCGATTCCTGGTAGCTGGCGGAGCCGATCGCCTTGTTGCTTTTCACTTCGGTGAAGTCGTAACGCATGATCGCGCCCTTGGCCATCAGCTTGCGGTACGACGGGTTGTTGCAGACCGAGGCGCCCAGCTGGAAATACACGGCTTTGGGATCGGCGCGCATTTTGTCGGCGTGGCTCTTTTGCACGCTCAGGTGGTTGACCAGCGTGGTGCCTTCGACGGTGTAGCCCTGATCAAGAATGTCTTCGTTGATCGCCCGTGGCGTGCCGACGCTGCTTTGTGCGGCGACATTGCGCAGCTCTCGGTTCAGATTCTGCTCACTCAGGGATGCAGCCTGAGCGCTGAAGGACGAGGCCAGCAGAATGGCAGCGGTGGGAACGATAAGGCGCAGCATGAAACTCTCCTGGTTCAGTGACTGGTGGTTCGACCAGCCACGTGACTGTGCGTTCAGTGGCGGCGAATTATAGGGGAGCCGGTCGGGAGGGTACAGGCTTGTGCCCGTCGCTCTGGTAAACTGCCGCCCTTTATTGCCCTGCCGAGTGTCGTTCGTGTCGAGTTTTCCTGTCTGCCGGTGCCGCCTGCGATGAATCATGCCCCCAACGCCGTGGCCCGCCTGCGCGATCAGCGCGAGGACGAAGGCATCAAGCCGATCCAGGCCCGTGGTTTTCGCTCCCCGCGCTGCCGCGATTGCCGGGTGATCATCAGCCATTGCCTGTGCGCCTGGCGGCCAACCGTCGATACGCGTTCGGGTGTTTGCCTGATCATGACCGGCAAGGAAGTGTTCAAACCCAGCAATACCGGCTGGTTGATCGCCGACATCGTGCGTGACAACCATGCCTTCATCTGGTCTCGGACCGAGCCCGACGAACAACTGCTGGCGCTGCTGAGCGACCCGCAATGGCAGCCGTATCTGGTGTTTCCCGGCGAGTACGTCGAGCCTTCGCGGGTCACCAACACCGTCAATCTCGATCGCAGCAAGCGTCCGTTGTTCATCTTGCTGGACGCGACCTGGACCGAAGCCCGGAAGATTTTCCGCAAGAGCCCGTATTTCGACCGTTTACCGATCCTGAGCCTGTTGCCCGACAAGCTGTCGCGCTATCGCCTGCGCCGCTCGACCCGCAGCGAGCACCTGTGCACCGCCGAAGTGGCGGCGCTGTGCCTGGAACTGGCCGGCGATTCGGACGCGG
Source organism: Pseudomonas koreensis (assembly GCF_025447595.1). GTDB lineage: Bacteria > Pseudomonadota > Gammaproteobacteria > Pseudomonadales > Pseudomonadaceae > Aquipseudomonas > Aquipseudomonas koreensis_H. The sequence goes on from NZ_JAOEJU010000016.1 coordinate 134,575, forward strand.
CGTCGGCGCTGGATGCCTATTTCGATGTGTTCAGCCAGCATTACCTGGGGGCCAAGCAGCAACTGGACGTCAATGTGTCGACGCCGGCCCACGCTGAATTGCTGCCCTATATCCGAAACGCGGCACCAGTGCCGGCCTGATCCTGGCCCATACTGCTAAAGCAGTGGCCGTGCGGCTTGACCACCTAGGCTTCGCTGGTCATGCTTGGCGCCGATTGGGGTGCGGCCAAGGTTTGAAACGCCGTTTTTGTTCGTGATTGGCGTTGAACGTGCCCCTGTGGATGCCGCTGCCGGGCGGTATCTGGATTTGCTTTGGCACGGCCCGAATGCGCGGGCCGGCCATCAAAAACAGGATCATTTGAAAAATGGCCACATACGACATCCTGATTGCCGATGATCACCCTCTTTTTCGTAGCGCACTGCATCACGCGGTGACGATGGGCCTTGGCCCGGATATACGCATGGTGGAGGTGGCGAGCATCGCCGAACTGGAAGCCCGCCTGACCGAAAAGGCTGACTGGGATCTGGTGCTGCTGGACCTGAACATGCCGGGCGCTTTCGGGTTTTCCGGGCTGGTGATGCTGCGCGGCCAATACCCGCAGATTCCGGTGGTGATGGTTTCGGCCCAGGAAGAAGCCTCGGTGATGGTCAAGTCCCGGGAGTTCGGCGCCAGTGGTTTCATTCCCAAGTCCAGCGACCTCAGCGTGATTCAGGAAGCGGTGCGCAAAGTGCTGGATGGCGATGTGTTCTGGCCGCCCCAGGCGTTCGAAGCCGTCAGCGTTTCGGATGAAGCCAAAGCCGCCAGCGATGGCCTTGCGAGCCTGACGCCGCAGCAGTTCCGGGTGTTGACCATGGTTTGCGAAGGGTTGCTGAACAAGCAGATCGCCTACGAGCTGAGTGTGTCCGAAGCGACCATCAAGGCCCACGTCACGGCGATTTTTCGCAAGTTGAACGTGCGGACCCGGACCCAGGCAGCTTTACTGCTGCAACAACTTGAGTCAATTCCGAGCCAGTAAGCACTGGCGTCTTCACGCTTTTTTGACTTTCGTTGCTCTAGCTTTCCCACTTCTTTTTGGTCGGTTATCTACTTTATGTCACCTTTCAAGGGCCAGACGGGCCTGAAACGCATCCTCAACGCTTCCGGTTACTCGCTGGACGGCCTGCGCGCCGCCTTCACCGGCGAAGCTGCATTCCGCCAGTTGGTGCTGCTAAACGTGGTGCTGATTCCGCTGACGTTTTTCCTCAATGTCAGCCGGGTCGAGCAGGCGTTGCTGATCGCCGTGTGCCTGCTGGCGCTGATCGTCGAGCTGTTGAATTCGGCGGTGGAGGCGGCCATTGACCGCATCTCGCTGGAGTTGCACCCGCTGTCCAAGAACGCCAAGGACATGGGCAGTGCCGCGCAATTCGTGGCACTGAGCATGATCGCCCTGGTGTGGGCGGTGATTCTGCTTTAAGCGATGCTCGGCAGGACGATCTCGTCGCTGCGCTGGACCCCGGCGGTGAAGGCGCGGCACAGGTCGAGGAATTCGCGCATGGCAGAGGTCTGGTACTTCTGCTTGTGCCAGATGAAGTAGAACTGCCGCGCCAGATCCAGATCCGGTGTCTCCACCGGCACCAGGCTGCCGCGACGGAAGGCATCACGCAGTGCCAGACGCGAAATACAGCCAATCCCCAGACCTGATTCCACGGCGCGCTTGATCGCTTCGGTGTGTTCCAGTTCCAGCCGGATGTTCAGCGCACTGCGGTGATGACGCATCGCCTGATCGAAGGTCAGGCGCGTCCCCGAACCCTGTTCCCGCAAAATCCACGCTTCATGGGTCAGTTCCTCCATAGTCGCGCTGCCGCGTTTGGCCAAAGGATGCTGCGGGGCGCAGAACACCACCAGTTCATCCTCGACCCAGCTCTGTACTTCGATGTCAGGGTGGCTGCAATCGCCTTCGATTAGACCCAGATCAATTTCGTAATGAGCCACTTGTTGCACGATATTGGCAGTGTTCTGCACATGCAGCTTCACCTGGCTTTCGGGGTGGCGCTGCATGAAACCGCCGATCAGCAGGGTCGCCAGGTAATTGCCGATGGTCAGGGTCGCGCCCACCGACAGCGAGCCGAAACCGGATTTACCGTTGAGCAGGTCCTCGATTTCCTTGGCCTGATCGAGCATGGCCACCGCTTGCGGCAACAACTGTTTGCCGAGGGCGTTGAGGCTCAGGCGTTTGCCGGCGCGGTCGAACAGCTGGCAGCTGGACTGGCGCTCCAGTTCGGTGATGGAAGTGCTGGCGGCCGATTGCGACAGGTTGAGCAGACCCGCTGCACGGGACACGCTCTCCTGCTGGGCGACAGCGACGAAGACTTGCAGTTGACGAAGAGTAAATCGCATATCGATATAACCGATAACCCTTATCTTAATAATCCAGTTAACAGATATTGTCGGCGCTATTAGAATGCGATGCAATTGCGCACCGTCGGCATTCTTCAACACGAGCCGGGCAGGCGCAGATCAATCTCCAGGAGTCCCACGTACATGAGCAACATGAACCACGAGCGTGTCCTCAGTGTTCATCACTGGAACGACACTCTGTTCAGCTTCAAGTGCACCCGCGATCCGGGCCTGCGCTTCGAGAACGGTCAGTTCGTGATGATCGGCCTGCAACAGCCAAACGGCCGCCCGCTTATGCGCGCTTACTCGATCGCCAGCCCGAACTGGGAAGAGCATCTCGAGTTCTTCAGCATCAAGGTGCAGGACGGTCCGCTGACCTCCCAGCTGCAGCACCTGAAAGAAGGCGACGAGATCATCATCTCGAAAAAACCGACCGGCACCCTGGTGCTGGACGACCTGAACCCGGGCAAGCACCTGTACCTGCTGAGCACCGGCACCGGTCTGGCGCCGTTCATGAGCGTGATCCAGGACCCGGAAACCTACGAGCGCTTCGAGAAAGTGATCCTGGTTCACGGTGTTCGTTACGTCAACGAAGTCGCCTACCGCGAATTCATCACCGAGCATCTGCCGCAGAACGAGTTCTTCGGCGAAGCGCTGCGTGACAAGCTGATCTACTACCCGACCGTGACCCGCGAACCGTTCGAGAATCAGGGCCGTCTGACCGACCTGATGCGCAGCGGCAAGCTGTTCAGCGACATCGGCCTGCCACCGATCAACCCGCAGGACGACCGCGCGATGATCTGCGGCAGCCCGAGCATGCTCGACGAGACCAGCGAAGTGCTCGACAGCTTCGGCCTGAAGATCTCGGCGCGGATGCGCGAGCCGGGTGACTACCTGATCGAGCGCGCATTCGTCGAGAAGTAAGCATATTCAAATCTGTGGGAGCGAGCTTGCTCGCGAATAAGGTGGAACATTCAGCAGTTATGTTGACTGATACGCCGCCTTCGCGAGCAAGCTCGCTCCCACACAAAGAAGCCCGCGTTGCCTGAGAAGGCAACGCGGGCTTTTTCGTTTCCGGGGGTCACGCCTCGGCGGGGATGACTTCCAGAACACGGATCTGCTCCGGCATCGGGTAATGCCAGCGCACGTCCAGATCCCAGAACTGCGCACCGTATTCGCGTTCGGGGGCGGGCGTTTGATACGCCGGACGCGGATCCTGAGCCAGGCATTGTTCAATCAACTCGACCAGCGGCTCGGCCAGACGCTGAGCGTGCGTGTGCGCCTGTTGCAGCGCCGCGTCCGTCCACTGCACGTCGATCAGATGCGGCGCGGCACTGGCGATGCTGTTGGAGGCGTCAGTAATGATGTCGGCGTACGGCACGTAAGGTTTGATGTCGAGAATCGGCGTGCCGTCCAGCAGGTCGATGCCGGAGATGAACAGACGATTGGCCTCGACCTTGTCTAGCTTCACCACCGACTGGCCGATGCCGTTCGGCCGGTGCGTGGCGCGGGTGGCGAACACGCCCATGGACTTGTTGCCACCGAGGCGCGGAGGGCGGACTTTGAGACGCGGCTTGTCTTCCAGCGCCTGATGAAACAGGAACAGCAGCCAGACATGACTGACCTGCTCCAGCCCCTGCACCGCATCGCCCTGATCGAACGGCGCCACCAGTTCCAGCACGCCACGGGCGGCGGGGGCCAGTTGTGGCTGGCGCGGGATGGCGAACTTCTCCTTGAAGCAGGAGCGGACGAAGCCGATGGGGGAGACGCTGTAAGTCATGGTTTGCATTCGAAGCGGAGCAGGGCGGGCATGATAACCCGGCAGGCTTCAGTCTGGTGCTGACAGATCTGGCCTCTTCGCGAGCAGGCTCGCTCCCACAGGGGGAGCGCATTCCAAATGTGGGAGCGAGCCTGCTCGCGAAGGCCGCGCCGCTGATCTACAGACTAAACCCGCCATCCAGCGGAATGATATTCCCGGTCATGTACGCCCCGGCGGTACTCGCCAGGCTGATTGCCAGCGCCGCCATCTCTTCCTCGCGGCCCCAGCGTTTCATCGGGATCAGCGCGGTGTCTTCGGCCAGCGCCTGTTGATCACTGCCGATGTGCTGGGTCATCTTGCTCGGGAAGCGCCCCGGCGCAATCACATTGACATTGATGTGCTGGCTCACAAGCTCCCGGGCGAGAATTCGCGACAGTTGATGCAGAGCTGCCTTGCTCGGCCCGTAGGCGTAGGCCTGTTCGCCGAAGGAAGAAATCCCCGCCACCGAGCCGATGTTGATGATTCGCGCTGGATTGGCCGCCGACCCGGATTTGCGCAGCAACGGCAGAAACTGCTGGATGCAACTGAACACCGACGTCACGTTGAGCTGCATGACTTTCTCCCAGCCCTTGACCGGGTAGCTCTCCAGCGGCGCGCCCCAGGTGGTGCCGGCGTTGTTCACCAGAATGTCCAGATGAGTGATCTGCTCACCCAACCGAGCGGCCAGCTCTTTCACGCCTTCTTCCGTCGCCAGGTTCGCCGCTACGCCATGACAAGTGCCCAGAGCACTGAGTTCTTCAGCGGTTTGATGACAGGCTTCAGCGTCACGGGAGCAGACGTACACGCGGGCGCCGGCTTCGACATAAGCCTTGGCGATCATTTTGCCGATACCACGGGTGCCGCCGGTCACCAGAGCGGTGCGGCCTTGCAGGGAGAAATACGGATGCATGGCGAATCCTGAGGGCTAGGGTTCAGTACACCCTAGTCGCCGGCCGCGAAAAGCGGAGCCACTATTTTTGGAGGGAATGGAGCGCCATGCATGAAAACGGCGACCGAAGTCGCCGTGATCGAGTGGGTCAACCGCGAACGCGCAGGGTCAGGCCCTTGAGGAAGTTGCGCAGCAACTGATCGCCGCACGGGCGGTAGTTGGTGTGGCCGACCTTGCGGAACAGCGCGCTCAGTTCAGGCTTGGACACCGGGAACTCAGCGGCTTTGAGGATCGCGTGCATGTCGTCTTCTTTCAGTTCGAAGGCCACGCGCAGCTTTTTCAGGATGATGTTGTTGGTCACTGGCAATTCGATCGGCAGCGGCGGACGGCTTTCGTCCTTGCCGCGCTTGAAGATCACCAGACCGTCGAGGAAGTGCGCGATGACTTCGTCCGGGCAACGCACGAAACCTTCTTCGTCTTCTTCCTTCTTGTCGAGGTACGTCACGACATCGGCAAGCGTGACGTCCAGGCCGCCGAGTTTGATGATCTCGACCACTTTCTTGTCGCTGATGTCGAGCATATAGCGCACGCTGCGCAGAACGTCGTTGTGAACCATGTGTGCAATCCTGATTGTTCGCTGTGGGCATCGCGCGGGAGCGATGCCGGAAATGTAGGGTGGCTGTCGGGCCTTAGAATTTCTCTTTGCCGGACAGGTAGCGCCATTGGCCGACCGGCACCTTGCCGATGGACACGCCGCCGATGCGGATGCGGCGGATGCCGATCACTTTCAGCCCTACCGCTTCGCACAGCTGGGCGATCAGGCCCGGCTGCGGGTTTTTCATGGCGAAGCGCAGACGGTTTTCGCTCTGCCAGCTGGCTTTGACCGGCGGCAATTCGATGCCTTTGACGCGCAGGCCGTGCTGCATGCGGTTCAGGCCGTGTTCCGTCATATCGCCTTCGACTTCGACCACGTATTCCTGCTCGATCTTGGCCGCGTCGGCGGTGAGCTTGCGCAACACCTTCCAGTCCTGGGTGAACACCAGCAGGCCGCTGGCCTTGGGTTGCAGGTCGGCGCTGGCGGTCAGGCGCAGGAAATGCCCGCGCAGCGGACGCTTGCCGTAGCGGTGTTCTTCGCTGAGGGTTTCGGCGTTCAGCGACTGCATGGCGCTGTCGACATCCATGCCGGCCGGCACGTTGAGCAGGAGGGTTACCGGCTCCGGCGCGGTGGCCTTGGCGTCCTTGTCGAGTTCGACTTTCTGGTCGCCGACCTTGAACTGCGGCTCGTCGATGACTTCGCCGTCCACGGTGACCCAGCCGCCCTCGATGAACAGCTCGGCCTCCCGGCGGGAGCAACCGACCAGCTCGATGAGGCGTTTAGAGAGGCGAATCGGGTCAGTCATGACAGGGGCCGTAACAAAAAAGGGGTGGGCATTGTACCTGCCTGGGGCCGGTTAAGCCCGATCGCATTTACAGATGCTGAATTCAATGTGGGAGCGAGCTTGCTCGCGAAGGCGTCCTGTCAGTCTATTTCTGCAGTGGCTGTTGCACCGCATTCGCGAGCAAGCTCGCTCCCACAGTGGTTTTGTTGTGTGTCAGGCATGGTTCGAACGTTGCTGATTCTGGCGCAAACGCATGTGCAACAGCGGATACGGCTGGCCCATGCCATCGACTTCCGAGCGACCGATCACCTCGAACCCTTGCTTGAAGTAAAACCCCAGCGCCTGCGGGTTCTGTTCGTTGACGTCCAGTTCGTCGGCGTTCAGGTGTTCCATGGCGTATTTCAACAGTTTCTTGCCAAGGCCCTGGCCGCGATGGGCGGGGTCGATGAACAGCATTTCGATCTTGCCCGCCGCGACCCCGGCAAACCCGGTGATGCGCTGGTGGCTGTCCCGTGTGCAGATCAGCATCACCGCGTCGAGGTAGCGGGTCAGCACCAGATTCTTCAGCAGCTCGATGTAGGATTCCGGCAGGAAATCATGGGTCGCTCGGACCGAGGCCTCCCAGACCCGGGTCAGTTCCTGATAATCGCTGAGTTTCGGCGTGTGGATGACCGAGTGGTGACGCATGCCCGATAGCCTCTTTGTTGTGGATGAGGGAGTCCTTCCCCTCCCAAACGATAGCCGTAAAAAAGCCCCGCATCTCGTAAAAGAGAGCGGGGCTTTTCAATTCAGAAAAAACATGTGGGAGCGAGCCTGCTCGCGATTGCGTCGTATCAGTCAACGAAAATGTTGAGGGTAAGATCGCATCGTCGGATCGCCGCCCGGAGCAGGCTCGCTCCCACAAGTCAGATCTGTTCGGCCCAGAGGTCGTATTCGTCGGCGTCGGTCACCTTGCACCAGACCTTGTCGCCCGGCTTGAGGTTGCTGCCGTTGTCGATGAACACGTTGCCGTCGATTTCCGGGGCATCGAAGAAGCAGCGGCCGACCGCGCCTTGCTCATCGACCTCGTCCACCAGCACTTCGATCTCGCGGCCGATGCGCATTTGCAGGCGCGCCGAGCTGATTTCCTGCTGGTGCGCCATGAAGCGCTCCCAACGATCCTGCTTGACGTCGTCCGGAACGATGTCGAGGTTCAGGTCATTGGCCGGTGCGCCTTCGACCGGCGAGTACTGGAAGCAGCCGACGCGGTCGAGCTGGGCTTCGGTCAGCCAGTCCAGCAGATACTGGAAGTCTTCTTCGGTTTCGCCGGGGAAGCCGACGATGAAGGTCGAACGGATGATCAGATCCGGGCAGATCTCGCGCCAGTTCTTGATCCGCGCCAGGGTCTTGTCTTCGAACGCCGGGCGTTTCATCGACTTCAGGACTTTCGGGCTGGCGTGCTGGAACGGGATGTCCAGGTACGGCAGGATCTTGCCGGCGGCCATCAGCGGGATCAGCTCGTCGACGTGCGGGTACGGGTAAACGTAGTGCAGACGGACCCAGACGCCGAGGGTGCTCAGCGCTTCGCACAGTTCGGTCATGCGGGTTTTCACCGGCGCGCCGTTCCAGAAACCGGTGCGGTATTTGACGTCAACGCCATAGGCGCTGGTGTCCTGGGAAATCACCAGCAGCTCTTTGACGCCGGATTTGACCAGGCGCTGGGCTTCGTCGAGTACGTCGCCGACCGGACGGCTGACCAGTTTGCCGCGCATCGACGGGATGATGCAGAAGCTGCAGCTGTGGTTGCAGCCTTCGGAAATCTTCAGGTACGCGTAGTGACGCGGGGTCAGCTTGATGCCTTGCGGCGGCACCAGGTCGATCAGCGGGTTGTGATCCTGCTTCGGCGGCACGACTTCGTGCACCGCGTTGACCACTTGCTCGTACTGTTGCGGACCGGTGACGGCCAGCACGCTCGGGTGCACGTCACGGATGTTGCCTTCTTCCACGCCCATGCAGCCGGTCACGATGACCTTGCCGTTTTCCTTGATCGCTTCGCCGATGACTTCCAGCGATTCGGCCTTGGCCGAGTCGATGAAGCCGCAGGTGTTGACCACGACCACGTCGGCGTCCTGATAGGTGGACACCACGTCATAGCCTTCCATGCGCAGCTGGGTCAGGATGCGCTCGGAGTCGACCAGTGCTTTCGGGCAACCCAGAGAAACGAAGCCAACCTTTGGATTGGCCGGCGCAGGAGTGGTGGACATGTCTAACCTCGGTGTTTTGTGACGTCGCTTGCCTGATGGCAGAAGCCGACGGACGGGCGCTTGAACTGCGCCTCTGATCAAAAAGTGCGCAATTCTAGCGACGAGCAGCGCACTTGACCAGCTTTATGCAGGGAAATACGACGAGTGCTGCGCTATGCTTCGCGCCGTTGCGCTTTACTGAATTTTTACAGTCAAGAAAACGTCTGTTACAGGGCGTAAAAACGCGCATGCTGCACACAAAGCATAGTGCTTCATCTAAGAAGCCGGTCTGGGAATCAGGAGTGTTGGATGGGTCAGGCAAGTAGTCACGCGGCAGGCGCCGAAGGTTCGGCCACCAAGCCGCTGAGCATGCTGGTCGCGGCGGTCGGGGTAGTTTACGGCGACATCGGCACGAGCCCGTTGTACACCCTCAAAGAAGTGTTTTCCGGCGCTTACGGCGTGCCCGTCAATCACGACGGAGTGCTCGGCATTCTGTCGCTGATTTTCTGGTCGCTGATCTGGGTCGTTTCAATCAAGTACATGATGTTCGTCCTGCGCGCCGACAACCAGGGCGAAGGCGGGATCATGGCGCTCACCGCGCTGGCCCGTCGGGCGGCGGCGGGGCGCAAGAGGTTGCGCACGCTGCTGGTGGTCTGCGGGCTGATCGGCGCGGCGCTGTTCTATGGCGACAGTATGATCACCCCGGCGATTTCCGTGCTCTCGGCCATTGAAGGTCTGGGCCTGGCTTTCGATGGCATCGACCACTGGGTGGTGCCGCTGTCGCTGGTGGTGCTGGTGGCGCTGTTTCTGATCCAGAAACACGGCACGGCGCGGATCGGCATTCTGTTCGGGCCGATCATGGTCACCTGGTTCCTGGTCCTCGGCGCCCTCGGCGTGTACGGCATCAGCCACACTCCTGAAGTGCTGCACGCTTTGAACCCGGCGTGGGCGGTGCGGTTCTTTACCGTTCATCCGGGCATGGGCGTGGCGATCCTCGGTGCCGTGGTGCTGGCGCTGACCGGTGCCGAAGCGCTGTACGCCGACATGGGCCACTTCGGTCGCAAGCCGATTGCCCGCGCCTGGTTCCTGCTGGTGCTGCCGGCGCTGGTGCTCAACTACTTCGGTCAGGGTGCCTTGCTGCTGGACAATCCGGAAGCGGCGCGCAACCCGTTCTACCTGCTGGCGCCGAGCTGGGCGCTGATTCCGCTGGTCGGTCTGTCGACCCTGGCCACGGTGATCGCCTCGCAAGCGGTGATTTCCGGCGCATTCTCCCTGACCCGTCAGGCGATCCAGCTCGGTTACATCCCGCGCATGTACATCCAGCACACCTCCAGCGACGAGCAGGGCCAGATCTATATCGGCGCCGTGAACTGGTCGCTGATGGTCGGCGTGGTGTTGCTGGTGATCGGCTTCGAATCCTCCGGCGCCCTGGCCTCGGCCTACGGTGTGGCGGTGACCGGCACAATGCTGATGACCACGATTCTGGTGTCGGCAGTCATGTTGCTGCTTTGGAAATGGCCACCGATTCTGGCGGTGCCGGTGCTGCTCGGCTTCCTGCTGGTGGACGGTCTGTACTTCGCCGCCAACGTGCCGAAGATCGTGCAGGGCGGCGCCTTCCCGGTGATCGCCGGTATCGCGCTGTTCGTGCTGATGACCACTTGGAAACGCGGCAAGCAACTGCTGGTCGAGCGTCTCGACGAAGGCGCGCTGCCGCTGCCGATCTTCATCAGCAGCATCCGCGTCCAGCCGCCGCACCGCGTGCAGGGTACCGCTGTGTTCCTCACCGCACGTTCCGACGCGGTGCCGCATGCGCTGTTGCACAACCTGTTGCACAACCAGGTCCTGCATGAGCAAGTGGTGCTGCTGACGGTGGTCTACGAAGACATTCCGCGTGTCCCGCCATCGCGTCGTTTCGAAGTCGAAGCCCACGGCGAAGGCTTCTTCCGGGTGATCCTGCACTTCGGCTTCACCGACGAACCGGACGTGCCGCAGGCACTGAAGCTGTGCCATCTGGACGACCTCGACTTCAGCCCGATGCGCACCACCTACTTCCTCAGCCGCGAAACGGTCATCGCCTCGAAGCTCGAAGGCATGGCGCGTTGGCGTGAAGCGCTGTTTGCGTTCATGTTGAAGAATGCCAATGGCAATTTGCGCTTCTTCAATCTGCCGCTGAACCGGGTGATTGAGTTGGGGACGCAGGTGGAGATGTAGGCCCCGCCTCGATTGAAAAGCCCCCGTCAGCTTTGCGGCTGGCGGGGGCTTTTTCGTTTTTGTGCCGTTACATGCTTTCTGGCAGTTCTGCCTCAGATTCGGTCTTCGTTCGCGTGGGTCGCGGCATCAGGGCCTTCATCACGTCGTCGACCAAGGCCTTGCCGATTATCGTCAGGTAATGCGCGGCCCAGGCGTGACGGTCGCTTTCCTTGTCGTAGGCGGCGTCTTCGGCGAAGGATTTGGCGAGGAACAACAGGTCTGAAGCCTGGGACAGTGCTTCGACGATGGGGACGCCGGAGCGAACGTTGAGTAACGCCTGATCCGAGCTGTAGAGGAAAGAGGTGAAGCCGATGGTCGTCAGGTCTGAAGGTGATGAAGGACTTTGTTTGCTCATTGTTTCGCTCCATAAAACGAGGAGCTGCCGCATTCGTTACCACACGAATGGGTGGCAGCTGTACGCAGGGTGGTAAACCGGGGGAGCAAAGAAACCGGCAGACCCGAAGGTCTCCCACGCACAGCCGCCATGACTCGAGTTGCAGGCGTAAAAACACCTGAGTCGTGATGGGAATGCAGTTGCACTTTGCCTTGCCGGGTTACCACACCCGATCACTGAAATAGTCAGCGATCTCTGGAAAGTATCCCGTCGAAAAACAGCGCAATAGGGCGGCAAAGTGCCCAAACACGAGATTAGGAGTTTGCCTACAAGGTATGCGGACGTCATCTGATATTGCGACACCGGAAGTAAGCGAAACTATGCGTCGGACAGAATCAATGCGCTAAGCAGGTGTTGATTCTTCAATGAGCTTCGCTTAACAACTGTCCTTTGTCCAAAGGCTGAGGACAGTTCGAGTGACAGGCGACATTCTCGGAGATGGGTGTTCATGAAGAAATGCTTGAAACAGGAAAGGCTGGATGAGCTCGAGAGTCTTGGGGTTGAAGCGGCAGCCAAGGCACGATTGAGCAATTTCGATCCGGCTCAAGCGATCAGTCATAACGATATGCGGGCGAGGTACGCCCGCAAGAACTGACGATTATTTGAGTTCAACACATTTCCCCCTGTGGGAGCGAGCATGCTCGCGAAGGCGTAGTGTCAGTCGACGAATCTGTTAATTGACCCGCCGCTTTCGCGAGCAAGCTCGCTCCCACAGGGATTGGTGCAGTTCTTGAAAAATGTAAAAAAGCCCCCGCAACTGCGAAGTTGCGGGGGCTTTTCGTTGGTGCGCTTCAGATCACTCTTCCGCCACCTGCGCCGTGTTCTGGCGCTTCTCGATCAAGTCCACCAAGCGCTTGGCCAGCGCCGGGTAGTTCTCGTCGAAGTGGTGGCCGCCAGGCAGCTTTACTGCTTCGCCCACCGCGGTCTTGTCGGTGCAGCCGCTTTCATCGGTTTCTTCTTCCCCGTAGATGCACACGACCTTGGCCGGTGGCAGCTTGGCCATTTCCGGGCCGGTGGCGGCTTCTTTGCCGGCGTTGCCGAGCCAGCCTTCGACTTCGATTTCGAAGCTGCCGGTGCGGGCGAAGGCCAGCAGGATGATTGCATCGACGCGCTGCTGCTCGGTTTCCGGCAGGCGGTTGTAGATGGCCGGCAGGACGTCGGCGCCGAACGAGTAGCCGGTCAGGATGAAGCGCTTGGTGCCCCATTTCTGGCGGTAGTGCTGCATCAGTTCAGTCAGGTCGAGGGCGCTCTGTTCCGGGCTCTTGTGCTGCCAGTAGTAGCGCAGGGTGTCGATGCCGACGACCGGGTAGCCGATCTTGGCCATTTCACCGGCCACGTCGCGGTCCAGATCGCGCCAGCCGCCGTCACCGGACAGGAACAGGGTCACGGTGTCCTTGGCCTGGCCGGCCGGGACTTCCACCACCGGGATTTGCAGGCCACCGTTAGCCTTGTCGCCGCCGACGAGGATCTTGCGCAGTTCGTTGTTCAGCACTTGCGGCAGGTTGATGTCGTAGTCGCTGATGCTGGTTTCAGCGTTCGGTTGATCGCGCACGAAACCGGCGCTGGTGTCGTCCGGGTTGTCGTTCCACGCCACCAGCCAGTGGCCATGGGCGGCGGACTTCGGCAGCAGGTGGGTGCAGCCGGGTTTTTCCAGGGCCAGGTCGACGGAAACGGCCTGGGCCTTGTCGTCCTTCTGCTCGGACAACCAGCGCCACGCCAGCACGGCACCGGGGCCGATGCCGCTGACCAGGGTCGCCGGGCCGTTCAGTTCACGCAGGCCGGCTTGCAGGGCGCGGCTTTGCAGCAGGCAATCCTTGGGCAGGATCACCTGAACGATCTGCGCCGAGGCACTACGGCTCAGGGTGCTCAGTTGCTTGTCGCTGAGTTTCTGGTCGTCGTTGACCGCCACCAGCACCTGAGCCTTGGGCTTGGTGCCGGGGATGACCCGGGTCATGGCTGCGCCATCGGCCGGGGTGAGCTGTTCGAGGGTCGGTTCCGGTGCCGGGCGTTTGAGGTACCAGAAACCGCCACCGGCAATCGCGGCCAGCACCAGCAGTGCGACCAGGATGTACTTCAGGGAGCGTTGAATCATCAGCGTTTCACCAATCCAGTCAAGCCGCCCGCGATCAGGGCAGCAGTGTCGGCCAGCGCCACCAGCGGATCGAGTCCGGCGGGCACGGCCATATAACGGGGTTCCCAGTCAGGCTGGAACTTGTCTTTGAAGCGGCGCAAGCCTTGGAAGTTGTACAGCTGCTCACCACGGCGGAAAACCATCGAGCCCAGACGCTGGGTCAGCGGTGCCCCGCGCCGGGGTTGCAACCCCGACAACGGCACCATGCCCAGGCTGAAGCGCGCGTATCCGTGACTCTTATAGTGTTGAATCAGACCGACCATCATGAATTCCATGGTCAGCTTGGGGGCGTCCGGGTGCGCGCGCATCAGGTCGAGACTGGCCAGGTCATGGCTGTAGGTCTCGAGCAGGTTGGCGAACGCCACGGGGCGGCCTTCGAAGCGAATCACCGCGATGCGGAAATGCTTCAGGTAATCATCGCTGAAACGGCCGAGGGAGAAGCCTTTCTCGCGCACGTTCTTGCCGGTCAGCCAGGCGTCGGAAATCACCTTGAGTTCATCCATCGGCGCCTGGCCCGCTTCATGGATTTCCAGCGACAGGCCGTCTCGGCCGCCGCGGTTCCAGGTGTAGCGCAGGTCCTTCATCTCCTTGCCCTTGGCTTCCAGGTCAAAGCGATGCAGATCGACCCGGGCTTCCTCGCCCAGCTTGATCGCGGTCAGGCCGATGTCCATGTAGTACGGCAGGTTCTCGGCGCGCACCTGATAGAACACCGGGCGGGCGTGATGGATGTCGCACAGGTCGCGGAACTGCCAGATCATCTCGGCCCGTTGCTGGCCGGGGCCGATCGGGTCGTACAGGGCGACCAGACTGCGGCCACGGCGGGCGTACATCAGGAAGGCTTCGTCGTTGGGATGAAACAGCAGCGCCTTGTCGCCGGTCAGGGCCAGGCCGCCGTCCGGTTGCGAGGAGGCCATCAGAATCTTCGAGGCGCGTTCCAGCTCGTCGGGTGTCGGCAGGTGGATCACCGGGCGGGCGGTGCGCAGCAGCCAGGTCAGGGCGATCACCAGCAGCAACACAGCGGCGCCGAGCAGCGAGCGCAGGCCGCGCGGGGCGTCGGCGTCGAGGGTGAACTGCCACCACAGTTGATGGCTGTACGGAACGTCCTGATAAGCGAACAGCAGCAGCCAGGTCGAAGCACCGAGTACGCACAGGCTGGCTACCAGATACAGTGGCGAGAACGGCAGTTCGGTCAGACGGCTCGGGCGATAGAACGAGCGACGGAACACCCCCAGCAGCGCGGCGGTGAGGGTCATCAGGGTCGCTTCTTCCCAGTCGAAGCCCTTGAGCAACGAGAGCAGGGCGCCCACCAGCAACAGAATGGTGGTCAGCATCCACGCCGCCGACAGCCGGCGACGCAGGCCTTGGGCGAGCATCAGGCACAGCACGCCGATCAGGCTGGCGCCAAAGTGCGAAGCATCGACCAGACGATGTGGAATCAGAAAACCGATGTGTTCCAGACGGGTGTCGATCTCTGGCGTCGCGCCGGAAAACAGCAAAACCACACCTGACAGGAACACCAGCACCGCGAGGATCGGTGCGGCCAGACCGGAAGCCGCACGCATGGTCTGCGACTGAAACAGGCGCTGGCCTTCGTTGAGCAGCAACAGCACGCAGGCCACCAGCAACGGCAGCACCACATAGATCAGTCGATACAGGAGCAGGGCGGCGGCCAGTGGTGCGGCGCCGAGTTTGTCGGCGAATGCGGCCAGCAGAATGGCCTCGAAGACACCCACGCCACCCGGGACGTGGCTGAGTACGCCGGCCGCCAAGGCCAGCAGATAAACCAGCAGGAAGGCACCGAAGGGCGGCGCTTCCGGCAGCAACAGATAAAGGACGGTTGCAGCGGCGGCCACGTCGAGGGCGGTGATGACCAGTTGCAGGAACGTCAGGCGGCGACCCGGCAGGCGCAGGGTGCGACGACCGGCCCGAACCAGCAGGTTGTCCGGATAAGGTTGTTCCGGCAGGCGACGGCGATAGATGCCGATGGCCAGGATCGCGCCGAGCAGCAGCACTACGCCGGCAATCGTCCCCAACAAGGTCTCGGATAGCCCCAGTGCCTGTGAGGCGGCGGGCAGGTTGCTCAAAGTCGCAAGCGCGGCCAGCGGCGGCAGGGCGCAGCCCAGCGACAGGCTGGCGAACAAGGTCATGTGCGCGACTTCGGAAGCGCCCAGGCCATGCCGTGCATATAAACGGTAACGCACCGAGCCACCGGACAGCATCGACAGGCCAATGGCATTGCCGATGGCAAACGCGGTGAAGCCGCCGAGAGCCAGGGTTTTCGGTGCCAGCGTCACGCGGGCATATCGACTGGCCGACCATTCGTAGCCGAGCAGAATGATGAAGCCGACGACTGTCGCACCGAGGGCACCGAGCAGGGCCGGTTTCGGCACGTCGAGAATCGAGTCGTGCAGTGCGTCGAGATCGAGTTCGCTGAGCAGATGGCGACAGGCAATCAGCGCGATGGCGAACAGCAGCAAAGTGACCGCCAGACCGATCGGTTGCCGGTATTTGCTGATCCGATCCAGCAGGCGCAGGCGCTCAGGCTTGATCGGTGGGTTCGCTGTGACGGTGTCTTGTGAGTCAGACGAGTTGGCGCGCATCAATCACCTCTTGGATTGTGCGCGACAGGATGGAGGTATCCAGCCAAGTTACCAATCCCTGTAGAAAAAAATAATCACAAAATACTACGCCTCTCACCGGGTATCGGCGAGGGCAGCTCTTGGATTGCAGATGCCTTGCCCGCGACTCAAGCATAGTCGCAACTCGGCGGGTCTGAAGATCCTGAACGGTTCACTGCACAGTGACAGATCATTGTTGCGAAAGGACTTTTTCCACAGATACAAAAAAGGCCACTCTTTCGAGTAGCCTTTTTTGATGTTTGGTTGCGGGAGCCGGATTTGAACCGACGACCTTCGGGTTATGAGCCCGACGAGCTACCAGACTGCTCCATCCCGCGTCTGTGTGGCGGCATTCTACAGGCGAACGACGGGGTGTCAACCGATAATCCCGAGAAGGGTCAAATAAGTGTGCAATCGCGGCAAACGGTCGCAGGGGAAGCGCTAAGTTTCGGAATCGGAACGATTTCCGCCTGGTGCGACTGGATCCGAAAAACAGACGCGCACAAAAAAGGCCAATCTTTCGATTGGCCTTTTCTGATGTTTGGTTGCGGGAGCCGGATTTGAACCGACGACCTTCGGGTTATGAGCCCGACGAGCTACCAGACTGCTCCA
>NZ_JAOEJU010000017.1 GCF_025447595.1 Pseudomonas koreensis
CGAAGCAAACCGTAGGCGATGCCCCCGGATGAATCCCGGAACGAAGGAACACCGAGCCAAAGCGAGGTGCCGAACGCCGGGGCCCAGACCTTTGGTTCCTTTGGGGCGTTTGCCAAAGGGACTCGCCGTAAGGGCGAAACCGCCAGCGGCCGCACCCGAAGAAACGGATATGTACCCGATAAAACCACAGCATGGCCGGCCCAAAGGCCGCCAAGCCCAAACCCAAAACCCTGTCAAACCCCTGAACACACAAGCAGAAACACCCCACCCCATTGAAACCACCCAACCCCTGCCCCATCTAACACCCATACCCAATTGCGCAGGTGCCCCATGAGCGACCAGCAAGAATTCCCCGAGAACCCCGACGACATCACCGAAACCGACGCCGAACACATCGAACACCACGTCCCAGGCAAAGGCCTCGCCCTGCCCGGCCAGAACCTGCCGGACAAGGTCTACATCATCCCGATCCACAACCGCCCGTTCTTCCCGGCCCAGGTCCTGCCGGTCATCGTCAACGAAGAACCCTGGGCCGAAACCCTAGAACTGGTCAGCAAATCCGAACACCACTCCCTGGCCCTGTTCTTCATGGACACACCCCAGGAAGACCCGCGCCACTTCGACACCAAGGCGTTGCCGCAATACGGCACCCTGGTCAAGGTGCACCACGCCAGCCGCGAAAACGGCAAACTGCAATTCGTCGCCCAGGGCCTGAGCCGCGTCCGCATCAAGACCTGGCTCAAACACCATCGCCCGCCCTATCTCGTTGAAGTCGAATACCCGCACCAGCCCACCGAGCCGACCGACGAGGTCAAGGCCTACGGCATGGCGCTGATCAACGCGATCAAGGAACTGCTGCCGCTCAACCCGCTGTACAGCGAAGAGCTGAAGAACTACCTCAACCGCTTCAGCCCCAACGATCCATCGCCGCTGACCGACTTCGCCGCCGCCCTGACCTCCGCCACCGGCCCCGAGCTGCAGGAAGTGCTCGACTGCGTGCCGATGCTCAAGCGCATGGAAAAAGTCCTGCCGATGCTGCGCAAAGAAGTCGAAGTCGCGCGCCTGCAAAAAGAAATCTCCGCCGAAGTGAACCGCAAGATCGGCGAGCACCAGCGCGAGTTCTTCCTCAAAGAACAGCTCAAGGTCATCCAGCAAGAGCTGGGCCTGACCAAGGACGACCGCAGCGCCGACCTCGAACAGTTCGAGCAACGCCTGGAAGGCAAGGTCCTGCCGACGCAGGTGCAGAAGCGCCTCGAAGAAGAGATGAACAAGCTGTCGATCCTCGAAACCGGATCGCCGGAGTACGCGGTCACCCGCAACTACCTCGACTGGGCGACCTCGGTGCCGTGGGGCGTGTACGGCGAGGACAAACTCGACCTCAAGCACGCGCGCAAGGTGCTGGACAAACATCACGCCGGCCTCGACGACATCAAGGACCGCATTCTCGAATTCCTCGCGGTCGGTGCCTATAAAGGCGAAATCAGCGGCTCCATCGTGCTGCTGGTCGGCCCGCCGGGCGTAGGTAAAACCAGCGTCGGCAAATCGATCGCCGAATCCCTCGGCCGGCCGTTCTACCGCTTCAGCCTCGGCGGCATGCGCGACGAAGCCGAGATCAAGGGCCACCGCCGCACCTACATCGGCGCGCAGCCCGGCAAACTCGTCCAGGCGTTGAAAGACGTCGAAGTGATGAACCCGGTGATCATGCTCGACGAGATCGACAAGATGGGCCAGAGCTACCAGGGCGACCCGGCCTCGGCGCTTCTGGAAACGCTGGACCCGGAACAGAACGTCGAATTCCTCGACCACTATCTGGACCTGCGGATGGACCTGTCGAAAGTCCTGTTCGTCTGCACCGCCAACACTCTGGATTCGATCCCCGGCCCGTTGCTGGACCGGATGGAAGTGATTCGCCTGTCGGGCTACATCACCGAAGAAAAGGTCGCCATCGCCAAGCGTCACCTGTGGCCGAAACTGCTGGAAAAGGCCGGCGTGTCCAAGGGCAGCCTGAGCATCAGCGACACGGCGCTCAAAGCCTTGATCGACGGTTACGCCCGTGAAGCCGGCGTACGCCAGCTGGAAAAACAGATGGGCAAACTGGTGCGCAAAGCGGTGATGAAGCTGATCGACGATCCAAAAGCGGTGATCAAGATCGGCCCGAAAGACCTCGAAGCGTCCCTCGGACATCCGGTGTTCCGCAACGAGCAAGTGCTGTCCGGCACCGGTGTAATTACTGGCCTTGCCTGGACCAGCATGGGCGGTGCGACCTTGCCGATCGAAGCCACGCGGATTCACACGTTCAATCGCGGTTTCAAACTCACCGGCCAACTGGGCGATGTGATGAAGGAGTCGGCGGAGATCGCCTACAGCTACGTCAGTTCGCACCTCAAATCCTTCGGTGGCGATCCGAAATTCTTCGACGAAGCCTTCGTCCACCTGCACGTGCCGGAAGGCGCCACGCCGAAAGACGGCCCGAGCGCCGGCGTGACCATGGCCAGCGCCCTGCTCTCCCTCGCTCGTAATCAGGCGCCGAAAAAAGGTGTAGCCATGACCGGCGAGCTGACGCTGACCGGGCATGTGCTGCCGATTGGCGGGGTGCGCGAAAAAGTGATTGCGGCGCGGCGGCAGAAGATTTTCGAGTTGATTCTGCCGGAGGCGAATCGCGGAAACTTTGAAGAGTTGCCGGATTACTTGAAGGAAGGCATTACGGTGCATTTCGCCAAGAAGTTTGCGGATGTGGCGAAGGTGCTTTTCTAACGCTCCCCTGCTGATCGTTCCCACGCTCTGCGTGGGAATGCCGCCCGGGACGCTCTGCGTCCCTTCACAAGCGTGACGCGGAGCGTCACAGGATGCATTCCCACGCGGACGGTTCGACGCCTCGACGTAGGAACGATCACGCCAAGCTTGGCGCTGTCACACTTTGTCTCATCTTCAGTTATGCTCGCCGTTCGTCGCCAACGCCGGAGCCACTGAATCCATGTCCCCCCTTCGCCTGTTTGTCCCCCTGTCCCTCGCCCTGCTGGCCGCCTGCGCCACGCAACCGAAAACCAACGTGACCGTGGAAAAACAGAGCGAATGCCCGGTGCGACTCACCAACGGGCAGAACCTGATCGTCATGCTCCCGAGCAACCCCACCACCGGCTACCGCTGGGCCATCCAGGATTCTGCCGGCGGCGTATTGCGCGCCCTCAGCCCCGAGGTCTACAGCAACCCGGAAGATGCCGGCGTGGTCGGCGCGGCCGGTCTCTCGACCTGGCGCTTCCAGGCCTTCGCCCCCGGCACCGGTCGCCTGCGCCTGACTTCGCAACAACCGTGGGCGCCGGAAGTGTTGCCGGTGGAAACCTTTGACTGCGCCATTTCGGTGAACTGACCGTGGGCTGGCTGATCCTCGCGCTGATGGGCGCCGTGACCTTTCTCTACGGCGTCAGCACCCATGCGGCGCTGCTTTGCCTGCTGGTCAAACCGCTGCCGGTGCTGGCGTTGCTGGGCTGGTTGCACGATGCGCCGCCTAGCGACTACCGCCGCTGGATCAGCCTCGGTCTGATTTTCTCGTTGATCGGCGATGTGTTGCTGGCGTGGCCGGGGGATTTGTTCGTCTTCGGTCTCGGCGCGTTTCTGGTCGCGCATCTGGCGTATCTCAAGGCCTACCTCAGCGATTGCCGGCGCCTGGCCCTGCTGCCGCTGATCCTGGCGCTCAGCGTCGGCGCCGTGTTGTTGGGCATATTGATCAGCAGTGGACTCGGCCCATTGACCGTCCCGGTGATCGTCTACGGCACCGCCATCAGCGCCATGCTCTGGCGCGCCTTGGCCCGACTCGGCAGCGGCGTACCGCAACGTTCGGCGCTGCTTGCGGCGGGCGGCGCGGTGGCGTTCGTGTTCTCCGACAGCGTGATTGGCATCAACCGGTTTGTCTCACCGTTCAATGCAGCGCCCTACATCATCATTCTCAGTTACTGGCTGGGGCAGTGGGGGATTGCGGCGTCGGCGTTTGGTCGAACAGCGCGCTGAATCCATCGCGAGCAGGCTCGCGATAGCAATCGTTCAGCCGCTGAAAATTCCGGCATCTGCCTCGCGGTTTATCAGACAACCCGCGCATCTGCGCGCCAGTTTGGCTAAAATGCCGGCCTTTTCATCGACACCGCCGGAACCGCCGTGAGCAAAGAACCCGATCGCATTTTCGCCCAGCCGATGGCCCAAGTGCCTGACTTCGCCTTCAACGAAGACGTGGTGCGGGTGTTCCCGGACATGATCAAGCGTTCGGTGCCGGGTTACCCGACCATCGTCGAAAACCTCGGCGTGCTCGCGGCGCAGTTCGCCCAGCCGAACAGCGTGCTCTACGACCTCGGCGCCTCCCTCGGTGCGGTGACCCAGGCCCTGCGTCGCCACGTGCGCACCGACGGTTGCCGGGTGATCGCGGTGGATAACTCCGCCGCCATGGTCGAGCGGTGCCGCGAGTATCTCAACGGTCAGGATTCGATGTTCCAGGAGTTGCTGCCGGTCGATGTGATCGAAGGCGACATCCTTGCCCTCGATTTCCAACCGGCCTCGGTGGTGGCGCTGAACTTCACCCTGCAATTCATCGCCCCGGATCAGCGCACGGCGTTGCTGTCGCGCATCCGCCAGTCGTTGCTGCCGGGCGGCGCGCTGATTCTGTCGGAGAAGCTGCGCTTCAACGATGCCGAAGAACACGCGCTGCTCACCGATCTGCACGTCGCGTTCAAACGCGCCAACGGCTACAGCGAACTGGAAATTGCCCAGAAGCGCAGCGCCATCGAAAACGTCATGAAGCCCGACAGCCTCGAAGAACACCGCGAGCGCCTGCTGGCCGCCGGGTTCTCGAAAGTCGTGCCGTGGTTCCAGTGTCTTAACTTTGCCTCGTTGATTGCCTTGCCATGATTGATCTGTCCCCCCTCGCCCGCCGTCTGGCCGGCACGCCGCTGGCCGAATGGGCCAACACCCTGCAAGCGCAACTCGACAAGAAAATGGAGAAAGGTCACGGCGATCTGGAGCGCTGGCAAAGTGCGCTGGACGCCTTGCCGAAGATCCAGCCGACCGAAGTCGACCTGCTCGACGGCCTGAAACTGGACAACGATTGCGACGACGAAACCCGCGCACGGATGCGCACCGCGCTGATGGGTTTGTCGCCTTGGCGCAAGGGGCCGTTCGACCTGTTTGGCGTGCACGTCGACACCGAATGGCGCTCGGACTGGAAGTGGTCGCGGGTCTCTCCGCATCTGAATCTGAAGGGCAAACGCATCCTCGATGTCGGGTGCGGCAACGGCTACTACATGTGGCGCATGCTCGGTGCCGGCGCCGACAGCGTGATCGGTGTCGATCCGAACTGGCTGTTCTTCTGCCAGTTCCAGGCGGTGCAGCGTTATCTGTCAGAACCGAATGCCTGGCACCTGCCATTTCCGTTCGAAGACCTGCCGCCGAATCTGGAAGGCTTCGACACGGTGTTCTCGATGGGTGTGTTCTATCACCGTCGCTCTCCGATCGAGCATTTGCTGGCGCTCAAGGATTGCCTGGTGAAGGGTGGCGAGTTGGTGCTGGAGACGCTGGTGGTCGAAGGCGACAAGCATCAGGTGCTGGTGCCGGAGGACCGTTATGCACAGATGCGTAACGTATGGTTTTTGCCGTCGGTGCCGGCGCTGGAGTTGTGGCTGCGTCGTGCAGGTTTCACGGATGTGAAATGCGTGGACGTGAGCACCACCACCGTTGACGAACAGCGTGGGACCGAGTGGATGAAGTATCAGTCGCTGAGTGATTTCCTTGATCCGCAAGATCACAGCAAGACGATTGAAGGGCTGCCGGCGCCGATGCGGGCGGTGATTGTCGCGAAGAAGTAAATCTTCCAAACACCTAATAACACTGTGGGAGCGAGCTTGCTCGCGATAGCGGTTTGACAGTCAACATTTCTGTAACTGTCGGACCGAATCGCGAGCAAGCTCGCTCCCACATTGGTTTTGTGTTCAGTCTGCGGGTTTCGCGCGCCGTGCCCTGAAGAACTCAGTCAATACCGCCCCGCACTCCTGCGCCAACACCCCGCCTTCATACAACACTCGATGGTTGAGAAAGCCCTGAGTGAAGAACTGCCCCTGACTCTGCACAATCCCGGCCTTGGGCTCCAGCGCGCCATACACCACCCGCGCAACCCGCGAATGCACGATCAACCCGGCGCACATGCTGCACGGTTCCAGCGTCACATACAGCGTGCTGCCCGGCAGACGGTAGTTATCCACCGCTTGCGCGGCGGCGCGGATCGCGACCATTTCTGCGTGTGCGCTGGGGTCGCTGGTACTGATCGGGCAATTGAAGCCGCGACCGATAACCTCGCCATCTTGCACCAGCACCGCGCCCACCGGCACTTCGCCGAGGGCCGCGCCTTGGGCCGCCAATTCCAGCGCCTCGCGCATGAAGTCACGATCACGGCTGCGGTCGATGATCGCCGCGGGGCGAATCTGGCGCATCACTTCACCTCGATGGCGGCCATCAGGCCGGTTTCCATGTGGTCGATCACGTGGCAGTGGAACATCCACACGCCAGGGTTATCCGCCACCAGCGCCACTTGCGCGCGTTCGTTCTTGCCCAGCAGATAAGTATCGGTGAAGTACGGCACGATCTTGTGCCGATTCGACGCAATCACTTTGAAGCTCATGCCGTGCAGGTGGATCGGGTGCTGATACTGGGTCATGTTCTTCAGTTCGAAAATATAGCTCTGACCGAGTTTCAGGCTGGCGATCGGTCGATCGGCGCAGGTCTTGTCGGTGATGTCCCAGGCCTTGCCGTTGATCTGCCACAGGCTCGGCGGTTTGCCGTTGTCGACATTCACCGACACCGAACCGACCCATTCGAAATTGAAGTTGAGTTTCTCGGCATTGGCCAGATCCGGTTCGGCGACGGGGTTGGCAGGCAGTGCTTTCGGCCAGTCGGTCGGCGCCTCGTTGTTGGCCACCGAACGCAGGGTGCCCAGACGCACCGGACCGTTGCGCAGCGACAGTTCCTCACCGGC
This sequence comes from Pseudomonas koreensis, assembly GCF_025447595.1. Classification (GTDB taxonomy): domain Bacteria; phylum Pseudomonadota; class Gammaproteobacteria; order Pseudomonadales; family Pseudomonadaceae; genus Aquipseudomonas; species Aquipseudomonas koreensis_H. The sequence continues at coordinate 7,010 of NZ_JAOEJU010000017.1, forward strand.
CGGCGGAGCCTTGATCGCCAGACAGATGCGCATGCCCGGGCCGAGCCAGTATTCCTTGCCCAGCGGGCGCGGCTCGACCGGGTTGCCGTCCAGCGCGTAGATCTGCGCTTCGACGCCGGGAATATTGATGCGATAGGTCAGGGTGTTGTCGAGGTTGAGCAGGCGCACCCGGGTGATCTGCCCGGCCGGCAACTCGATCACCGGCGAAGGCACGCCGTTGATGGTCGAAAGCCGACCGGCCGTACCGCCACGGGCCGCTTCGCGCGGGATGCTGAACTCGACGAAATTGCCCTCATCGTCGATGTGCCAGTTCTTCAGGCTCAGGGTCTTTTCGTATTTGAATCCGGTCGGCTCGCGCTCTTCGACAATCAGCGGCCCGACCAGCCCGCGCCCCAGTTCTTCGCTGCTGCTGACGTGCGGGTGATACCAGTAGCTACCGGCATCCGGCACACGGAATTTGTAATCGAAGTATTCGCCCGGCAACACCGGCAATTGCGAAACGTATGGCACGCCGTCCATCTCCAGCGGCAGGCGAATGCCGTGCCAGTGAATGGTGGTGGCCACCGGCAGATGGTTGATGAAACGCACCCGCAGCCATTCGCCCTGACGCACGCGCAATTCGGTCCCTGGTGCCGAAGGGCCGAACGCCCAGGCTTCGGTCTTGTGCCCTGGCACCAACTCGACGTCCAGTGGCGCGGCGATCAACTCGTAGTCATGCCCCGCGTTAGCGTCGGCAACCTTGCCCAGCCAGTAACGCGTCGCACCGCCGGCCCCGGCACCAACCACTGCAAGACCGGCCAGACCACCGAGTATCTGTCGACGGGTAAAGGACATGGACACAACTACCTCACGTATCAGCCGCAGGCCAAGGCGCCCGCAAAAGGCGAATACGATACACCTGCGGTTGCGAAACAGTAAGGGCAGCGCGGCGGATGGCCGCAGACTACAGGTGCGAAGCCTGATTCCCATGCATCTTTTTCCTTCGGACGACACGCCAACAACCGCGTGTCTGACAGACGAATCCTTCACCTCTTGAAATGATCGCGGTCGCTTTTTATCCACCACGCTCAAGGAAAGATTGTGGACACGACACGCGACATGGCACTGCCCAACAGCGCCGACAGAAACGCCCTCAAGGCACTGGTTCCCGCCCTGGTCGAGGCCTGCCCCGACATGTATGAAATGGCCTGCTCGATTGCCAGAGAGATTCTCGCCAGCCATGACCTCGCTCACCTGGAACCCGAACAGGTTTACTGGCATCGGTTCCACGCAGCCCAAAGCAGCCCGCGAACCTTCACTGGCTGGGAGCACCTGTTTGAAACGCCACGCGAATCGATGACCCTGCCGCAACTGGTGATCCAGCGCTTCAGCGTTCACGACCAGGACAACGCCGACCTGCTCGATTCCGACGCGGGCTTCTATACCGCCGGCCCGGACGCCGGCACTTATAACGAAACCAACGAAGTGAAGCTGCACAGCAGCGACGTCCTCAAAGCGTTCTGGGCGATCAATTTCGCCGACCGTTACCGGAAAAAAGTCGACTCGTTCTGGAACAAGCACGGCAAGACCTTCAGAACCCTGGCCAAGTGCACCTTTCTGGCCAAGGCCATGGAGGACCGAGAAGGCGGCCGGCTCTCGGACGACAATTTCCGCACGGCCGTCAAAGCCATCGCCGGAAATGTCAGTTGGCCCGTGACACGCAAAATGCTCGAAGACGAAACGCCGCCGGCCGATGGATTGCACGTCAGTTTGCTGAAAATCGGTGGTTTCGTCGCGACCGACATTCTGTGCATCACCGATGGCAAGGGCGGTGTCATCCTCTACGTTCCGGGGGAGATCTGGGGTGTACATGCCTTGCAAAATGCTCGTGAGCTGCACTGGTGGGTGCTGTCGCAGATCAGAAAGCCCTCCGACCGAAAACGCTTCATGGCACATTTTCAGATTGCCGATCACGACATCATGGAGGATACGTCCTGGCGTGCGGTCGCGAAGCGGCGATGGCTCTGGGCTTTCGGGCCGCTGACCGGAATCGTCTCGGAACTCTGGCGCGAGCCGCATTACGAAAACGTCGGGCTCAGCGCTGTACTGGACCTGCTGGTCAGCACCTGGGACAGCAACGATCACACCTTGGTCGATGGAACCGGCAATACGCTGGACAGCGATCTTTTCACCTTTCTGGGCACTGCCACCCATGCCCGCATGATCAGCGATGCGGAGTTCATGATGCATTCCAATGGCGATCTGCGTAAAAAGCTGTGGGTTGGCTATCTCAATGCCTTCAATCGCGTATTCGGCCCGATGGCGGCCGTTGGCTGGCCAGTGGCCTTGGCCGTCGTCGGTGCGGGCATCGCCAATGTCGGCCTGCAGATCGATCAGATCGTCAACGGCAAGACGCCCCTGGCGCGCAAGTCTGGCGTGACAGGGGCGGTTTTCACAGCCATCGACACGCTGTTCAATGCCATGTTCATCAAGGGCGGCAGCAGGTTGCCCGAAATTGCCGAGTCCGAGACATTCCTCGCACAGACAGAGGAATCAGCGATATCCGAACTGTCCATTACCGCGGAAGAAAAACTGGAGGCAGCGGCCCAGGCTCGAACACCGCTACCCTCTCTGGTGGAGGTCGCACCGAAACAGGTATTGCCTGAAGCACCCGAGGACTTTCTCGAATCGTTCAAGACCGAGATCGACGAAAGGACCCGCATCGAAACTGACGACCCGAAATTTGAACAGATCATTCAAACCACGTCGGGCAAACACTACATCTACATGCGCCGCTCTACCGGTCAGGGGTTTTATCAGGTTCGTCATGTAGGGCAGCTGGGTGGCTGGGTCATCATCGACCCGGTCAATCCGTATTCGTTTTACCGCAATGTGCCGGTTCGTCTGAATGAAGCACTGAAATGGGAACCTGCTGCACGTCCTGGCCTCAAGGGTGGGATGAAGATATTTGGCGACTGGCCTTGGGGGCACACCGCCGATCCGCTGCCCAGAGTGGGCAAGCAACTGATGCCGTATGACATTCCTGAATCCTTCAGAGACACGCTGCGTTCAGTGGCGCAAACCCGCGTGGACGATTTCCCGCTGGACAGCCTGCATGCCAGCGACAGTCTCTATCAGGACTTCAAGACGCTGCGCCGCAGCCTGTACGACGATGCCATCGATTTCTTCAGTGTCCCGGCTACGCCTGCGCGGCCGACGTTACCCGCCTTCAAACCCGCGACTTCGTTCGCTGACATGAGCAAGCGCCTGTTCAAGGAAACCTCCGGGCTGGTGATCGGTCAGGACACATCCGCCACGGGCGCGCGTGGCGTACTGATCGACAATTTCAAGGTGCTGAACAAACAGAAGGTCAGAACCCTGTATCTGGATCATCTTCTGACCGATTTTCACCAGGCGGATCTCGACCTTTTCCACAAGACAGGCCAGTTGCCGCGCGAGCTGGAAGATTATCTCAAGGCCCTCGATACCCGGTTCGGTGCCGACCCTGCCGGTCCTCACTCGTACACGGAGCTGGTGAAAAGCGCACAGAAAAACCATATCCGGGTCCAGGCCATAGACTGCATGGCCAGTCGCCGTTTCCCCCACATGGAGCAAACGTCAGAAACCAGCAGCCGGAAAATGATGAACTATTTTTCCGACACCGCGATCCGGACCGATCAGGCAGCAAGGGGGGACCATCGCTGGGTAGCACTGGTGGACGAAGGACGTGCCAGCACCTTCGACAAAGTCGTGGGCCTGGGCGAACTGCAGGGTGGCGCCTCTTTGCGCATAGAAGAAGTGACGGTGGGCAAGGTCGGCGGCCTGTCGCCTGACCCGGGTAAAAAGATAAAAGATCTGCTGGGCAACCCCATCGATGTGCTCAAAAGCGACTTACGTCTGCAATTGAGTGCGCCACCACCGGTTGTCACAGCCCGAACGATCGAAGACGCGTTGCCGGGAAGAGGCATGTTCATGCTTCAGGAACCTTCCACACTTTTCCACCGCAGTGGTGACGGTACGCTGGTGAGTACCCCCATCGTGCGGGACGCCGCTGGATTTTCCATAGTTCGCCCACGATGGAGCTCGGTCAGTGGGCGCCACTTCGACAGTGTTCATGAATTGACACAAGCGCTGGAGAACGAGGGCCTGACGCAAAGGCGCGTGCGCATCGATCCATCGGCAACACCCGGAAAATTACCGTTGCCCGTGACCGCTACAGGCTCGACGCCGCTTTCTGAAGTCCTGCTACCTGACACACCGTCAATCGATTCGCCTTATGAAATTCCCAAACCGCTGCGCAGTCGTTTAAATACCGCCGCCAGAAGCGGTAACGAACGAACCCTGGGCGATGCGTTCGCAAGCCTTGATGGCCACTCGCCTCTCGACACTTTCAGGACTTTGCGCAAGCAACTGCGTGAAGCTGCCACGCATTACTACGCCAGACTCTACATCGGTCCACGCCCGACGCTTGCGCCCATCGATCCCGGAGCGACCGCCGAATCGTTCATTGACCGGTCTCTGGAGGAGTTCAATGGACTGGTCATCGGTGAAAGCCATGCCGATACGGGCAGTAAACAATGGCTCATGGAGCAAATGCCGGTACTCGCCCGCAAAGGCGTGAAGACCCTGTACATGGAGCATCTACTTACAGACTTCCATCAGGCAGCACTGGACAACTTTGCCAGGACCTCGGTCATGCCGCGGGACCTCGAGTTGTACCTGGACACTCTCGACCGTGGACACATGACCGATCCGCTGCGGCGCTACACGTTCCTCAATCTGGTAAAGGAAGCCAACCGCCATGGCGTGCGCATCCAGGCCATCGATTGCATGGCCAGTTACCGACTGGAGGGGATGAGCGGCCTCGAACCGACAACCCGGCAGAAAATGATGAATTTCTACGCCCACACGATCATCGAGGCCGATCAGGCTGCACAGGGGCCACACAAATGGGTAGCGCTCATGGGCAATTCCCACTCGAACACCTTCGAAGGCGTCGCCGGTGTCAGTGAGCTGGAAAATGCCCTCGGCCTGCGCATCGAAGATGTCGGTTATGGCGAGTCTCGCGGGTTCGAACCGGATCCCGGCAAGACCTTCCTCGACGAGAGGGGCAAGACTGTCGGTCAAGTCAAAGGTGATATGCGCCTGCAAGTGCAGACACCGTGGAAAGCCAAGACCAAACTGGAAATCGAGCAGTTGCTGAGTCGTCCGGGAATGTACACCTTGAAGGATGAACCCGGCGCAACCCTGTTGATTCACCGCGGCCGCGACAACCTGATAGCACGTACGTCGATCCGCTTCGAATCAGGACGCTGCTTCATCGAGCGGCCCGGCTGGCCCACCGTCCATGAGAAACGCTTTGACAGCGTCGAAGCCTTGTTCAAGGCCCTGGACGACCGGGGCATGACACTGGCCGGATGGTCCGGACCTTTGTAAGCGACAACAAAAAAAGCCGCGTGAACACTGTTCACGCGGCTTCGGGTTTGCTTGCACTCACGCCTTCAGGGCGTGTGCGGGATCATTGCCACTCCTCATGTGAAGTGGCTTGTTACTGTTGAAGTACACAGCAACCTGACAAAAACCGAAAACCTTACGTAGAATGCCAGCGTGGCTATGGAACACCTTCCTTCTAAACCCTATGAACTAGGGGTTCCGCTCTCCACACCGCGCCTGCTCTTAAGCAGGCGTTTTCATATCCACTGTAAACACGATGCTGCAGCTCGCTCACGACGGCGACCAAAGGAGAAAATCAAGCATGAATCAGGAGCTGTTCCTGCGTCGCCGTAGCAAAGTTTACGTCCCGACGGGCACTGGCGGTGCCACGCGCGCTCAGGTCGCGTCGGCTGTCCGGGAAATCGCAGCGTTCCGGTGCGTACTGTCAGAGCCTCTGATTGAACAAATCGGCCTGTTGTCGGCGACCGAACTCAAGTACTGGTTGCGTGACATTGTCGGAATTCTTCGGCGCAGGAGTGGCGCTCACGTGCACCACCGGCCGTTTTATCCTGACTTTCCAGAGCAGGTTCTGACGGCCTCAGAGGCCGAGTTGTACCTTAACGCCGTCGTGCATTACCTCACGCTTCGACGTTTACCAGCGACTGAAGAATCACGACCACCACTGCTTGAGGGCAACTTCATACCCTGGGTTATCGAACCGGGAAGCATCCCTGAGTTCGAGTCACTGCTCGAGCCACTGGTTTCATCACGCACCTCGCTTTCCGAAGAAGAAGCTGCCGATGCCATCTGGTTTATCCGCCAGTACAAAAGTGATGTGTTCCGTCTGCTGCCTGAGGTCGTCCCGTTCCGGGAGATTCGGGCACAGGTTGGCGGGGCACTGATCCGGCATGTACCCGGTGATGCACGGGTGGACACATTCCTGGAGCAAAACGTCGAAACGGCGACTGACGTGCTACGACTTGCGATCGAGCTGAATGGAGGAGACGTGTCACTGGCGACTGCTACGACACGTTTCAAAGCGATGAGGCGCTCGATGCGCCGTCGGCTGTTGAGTCTGCTCGATCGAATACCCAACGCTACAGAAGACGTGATGCGGCAAGCCGAGCGGTGGAAACGCCTGGCTGAAGTACTACATCCGGGCGACTACGCCTACAAGTACCCAAGAGCGCTGGCCGCCATCACGGCGGCGCGTCGCAACGAAGCGCCTGACTCATTTGGTTCACGTGTCGAAACATTGTTCGCCCAGCGCGATATTGCCGAGCTTGCGCCCGTGCTACAGAGCCGTCCCGGTGAGTTCGCACGACGGCTGGACGCGACCCTGCGGCGCGCGACGGAACCAGATCCGGTTCTCGATGCGTTCAAGGCTATTGCGGCACAAGTGTCCTCACCTGTCCTGCTGCAGTTGCTGGCCCAGTCACGTGCACCGCGCCCCCTGCCTCTTCGAGCGTTCACACCGAAAGGTTCATTCGCCAAAGTCTATGGCATCAAGGATGACCGAGAGCCACTCGCACCCGAGGTGCTGGCTCGTGCAGCCCGAATCTGCGAGGACGCTCTGTTAACGCGGTTTGCGACACTACCGCCATTGGGTCGCTGTTACATCGATCCAGAATTGCGCGAATACAGGGTACCGCTGGCACAACGCGCTTCTGCGAAATCGCTACGGACACTGGTGCGGGGCAGTCGATTGCCGATGCCTGACACGCGTTTCATTCGTCTGTTCCTGTGGTGGAAAAACGGTCGTTCACGCACGGACATCGATTTGTCCGCCGCATTTTTCGATGCCAACTTCGTGTTCAGAGAAACGGTTGCGTACTACAACCTGAGAGATTACGGCGGCTGCCACAGCGGCGACATCGTCGACGCACCCGAAGGGGCTTCGGAGTTCATCGACCTCGACCTTGACGTCCTGGTCGAGAAGGGAGTCCGTTATGTTGTCACGTCCATCAACTCGTACACCCAGCAACCGTACTGTGATCTTCCAGAATGCTTCGCTGGCTGGATGGCCCGCGCTGATACGGCATCGGGCGAAGTATTCGAACCGCGAACCGTGTTCGATCGTATCGATATCGCATCCGATACACAGATCTGCCTGCCATTCGTGATGGACTTGCAGGAGCGTCGCGTAATCTGGGCCGACCTGGGACTGACCTCAGCCCCCCGGTGGAACAACGTCGGGAACAACCTCAGCGGAATATCCTTGATGCTGCGGGCTTTGGTATATACACCACGGCCTGACCTGGAGACATTGTTCGATCTGCATGTACGAGCACGAGGCGAACGAGTGGCTTCGCCGCAGCAGGCACTAGCGGTATTTGCACCTGATCAAGGGATAACGCCGTTCGATACGGATTTGATTCGGTCACAGTTCCTTTAAATACCTGCGCCTGCCTTATCCGCTCATTGAGAAATGACTCCTGCCTAGGCAATCTCCCAAAAACAAAAATGCCAGTCAGCTTAACTGACTGGCATTTTTTATAACCCCTCTTGCACCTCTGCGAATCCAACCTTGAACTCTAGAGGGTGCAGTGCAGGATCACTCCCACTCAATCGTCGCCGGCGGCTTGCTCGACACGTCGTAGGTGACGCGGGAGATGCCTTCGATTTCATTGATGATGCGGCCGGAAACGGTTTCCAGCAGTTCGTAAGGCAGGTGTGCCCAACGTGCGGTCATGAAGTCGATGGTTTCCACGGCACGCAGGGCCACGACCCAGGCGTAACGACGGCCGTCGCCGACCACGCCAACCGATTTCACTGGCTGGAACACGACGAAGGCCTGGCTGACCTTGTGGTACCAGTCGGCCTTGCGCAGTTCTTCGATGAAGATGTGGTCGGCGCGACGCAGCAGGTCGGCGTATTCCTTCTTCACTTCGCCAAGGATGCGCACGCCCAGGCCCGGGCCCGGGAACGGGTGACGGTAGACCATGTCGTACGGCAGGCCCAGTTCCAGGCCCAGACGACGGACTTCGTCCTTGAACAGTTCGCGCAGTGGCTCGACCAGTTTCAGGTTCATCTCTTCCGGCAGGCCGCCCACGTTGTGGTGCGACTTGATCACGTGGGCCTTGCCGCTTTTCGCGCCAGCCGACTCGATCACGTCCGGGTAGATGGTGCCCTGGGCCAGGTACTTGATGTTGTCCAGCTTGCAGGATTCGGCATCGAACACGTCGATGAAGGTACGACCGATGATCTTGCGCTTCTTCTCTGGATCGGCTTCGCCGGCCAGGTTGTTCAGGAACTGGTCTTCAGCGTTGGCGCGGATCACCTTGACGCCCATGTTCTCGGCGAACATGGCCATAACCTGCTCGCCTTCGTGCAGACGCAGCAGGCCGTTGTCGACGAAGACGCAGGTCAGCTGGTCACCGATGGCCTTGTGCAGCAGCGCCGCGACCACCGAGGAGTCCACACCGCCGGACAGACCCAGCAGCACGTTGTCGGTACCGACCTGTGCGCGGATGTTGGCGATGGCGTCTTCGGCGATCTTCGACGGAGTCCACAGGGCTTCACAGCCGCAGATGTCGAGAACGAAACGCGACAGGATGCGACCGCCCTGCTTGGTGTGGGTCACTTCCGGGTGGAACTGCACGCCGTAGTAAGCGCGCTCGTCGTTGAACATGCCGGCGATCGGGCAGCTCGGGGTGCTGGCCAAGATGTGGAAGTCTTCCGGCATTTTGGTGACCTTGTCACCGTGGCTCATCCATACGTCGAGGCCGAACAGGCCGTCGGCGTCGATGTGGTCTTCGATGCCGTCGAGCAGACGGCTCTTGCCGACCACGTCAACGCGGGCATAACCGAACTCACGCAGTTCGGAGCCTTCAACCTTGCCGCCCAGTTGCTCGGCCATGGTCTGCATGCCGTAGCAGATACCGAAGACCGGTACGCCCAGGTCGAACACCGCTTGCGGGCAGCGCGGGCTGTTGGCTTCGTGCACGGACTCGGGACCGCCGGCGAGGATCACGCCTTTTGGCGCAAATTCGCGGATCGCATCTTCGTCCATGTCGAACGGGTGCAGTTCGCAGTACACACCGATCTCGCGCACGCGGCGGGCGATCAGTTGGGTGTATTGCGAGCCGAAGTCGAGGATCAGGATGCGGTGAGCGTGAATGTCGAGGGCCATGATTCAGTCTCGTCTAAGTAATTCAGAAACAGTCTTGATTCAGAAACGACTCGGGGCTGAATAAAACAGCCCCGGTCATTTAACGTTTTGCTTGAAGCCTCAACCTACGCGGTAGTTTGGCGCTTCCTTGGTGATCTGCACGTCGTGGACGTGGGATTCGGCCATACCTGCACCGGTGATCCGCACGAACTCGGGCTTGGTGCGCATTTCTTCGATGTTGGCGCTGCCGGTGTAACCCATCGAGGAACGCAGACCGCCCATCAACTGGTGAATGATCGCGCTCAGGGTGCCCTTGTAAGGAACACGGCCTTCGATGCCTTCCGGAACGAGCTTCTCGGCGCCTGCCGAGGAGTCCTGGAAGTAACGGTCGGAGGAGCCTTGAGCCTGGGACATGGCGCCCAGCGAACCCATGCCGCGATAAGCCTTGTAGGAACGACCCTGGAACAGTTCGATCTCGCCCGGTGCTTCTTCGGTACCGGCGAACATCGAGCCCATCATCACGCAGGAAGCACCGGCCACGATGGCCTTGGACAGGTCACCGGAGAAACGGATGCCGCCGTCGGCGATCAACGGAACGCCGGTGCCTTCAAGGGCAGCAGCAACGTTGGCGATGGCACTGATTTGCGGAACGCCGACACCGGCGACGATACGGGTGGTGCAGATCGAGCCAGGGCCGATACCGACCTTGACGGCGTCGGCGCCAGCTTCGGCCAGAGCCTTGGCGGCTGCGCCGGTGGCGATGTTGCCGCCGATCACCTGCACTTCAGGGAAGTTCTCTTTGACCCAGCGAACGCGGTCGATCACACCTTTGGAGTGACCGTGTGCAGTGTCGACCACCACCACGTCCACACCGGCATTGACCAGGGCTGCAACGCGGTCACCGGTGTCTTTACCGGTACCGACCGCAGCGCCGACACGCAGACGACCTTGATCGTCCTTGCTGGCCAGCGGGTAAGCCTTGGCTTTTTCGATGTCTTTGACGGTCATCATGCCTTTGAGGGCAAACTTGTCATCGACGATCAGGACTTTTTCCAGGCGGTGCTTGTGCAGCAGCTCGCGGACTTCGTTCTTGTCGGCGCCTTCGCGAACAGTGACCAGACGCTCTTTGGGCGTCATCACTTCACGAACGGTGGCTTCCAGACGGGATTCGAAGCGTACGTCACGGGAAGTGACGATACCGACCAGGTCACCATCGTGCAGGACCGGAACGCCGGAAATGTTGTGCATGCGGGTCAGTTCGAACAGATCACGTACCGTGGCATCAGCCTCGATGGTGATAGGGTCCTTGACCACACCGGCTTCGAACTTCTTGACCTTGCGGACTTCGGCAGCTTGCTGCTCGATGGTCATGTTCTTGTGGATAATGCCGATGCCACCTTCCTGAGCCATGGCGATTGCCAGACGGGCTTCGGTGACGGTGTCCATGGCGGCAGAAACCAGAGGAATATTCAGCTCGATGCCACGGGTAAGGCGGGTCTTCAGACTGACTTCGTTAGGAAGCACCTCGGAATAACCGGGCACTAGGAGAATGTCGTCGAAGGTCAGAGCTTCTTGGCTGATACGCAGCATCGCGGGGGCTCCCGAGCGGGAAAATGGAAGCGCGCCATTATAGTCAGACACCCCTTCGGGTTCAATGTAAAACTTGTCTTATATCAATGTTGCTGATGTACGGGAAAAACGCCCCTTACAACTCGACCTTGACCCAGCTCACCGGCTGATCCAGCCAATCGGCAAATTCATCGATGAAACTCTGTTTGAAACCCGCTTCCAGCCAGTTGTTGAAGATGAAGCCGAGGTTGGAAAACCCGCATTCCTGCAAATACAGAAAACCGTTGATGTCGTCTTCGTGCCCGCACTCAGGGCAGGTGAAGTTGTCGGTACGGCCCGGCATCCAGTCTTCCAGGCTTTCGAACAGCGCTTCGCCGATTTCCTGGCGGCATTCGGCGCAACCGGCTTCTTCGAGAAAACCCTTGGCCGGGGTGTAGATGCAGCGCTTGGTGATGACTTCCAGCCCATTGATCGGCTCACCGAACGGCAGCGCCTCGGGGTGCAGCACCACCGCGCGGGCACCATCGGCGATGGCGTAGGCCATGCGATTGCCGGTACGTCCACAGGTGCTAAGCTCTTCCTTGACGATGTTCTTGCGCACCAGCCAGCGCAGGATCGCCCGGGCCCGGGGCTCGTGCACCGGCAGGTTGGAGATTTTCGGGACGATGATGCTTTGGGAATTCATGGAAAGTCCTGCGGTGTGGCTTCTGACGCTTTCGCGAGCAAGCTCGCTCCCACCCTGGATGCATAACCCTGTGGGAGCGAGCTTGCTCGCGAAGAGGCCCTAAAGGCCGGCAGCTTAATCCCTGACAAAATCCGGTCAAGTGCTTAAATAGCGGCCGATCAGCGCAATCCCGCTCGCCAGCACCAGCCAGGTCACCAGTCGCACGAAGGCCTCGCGGGACAAGCGCATCGTCAACCGCCGCCCGATCCACAAACCCAGCGCCATCGCCGGCAACAGGCACAGTGCAAGCATCAACAAGGGTAGCTCAGCATACACCCCGGCGATGGCAAACAGGCTCAAACGCACCACCGTGCTGCAACTGATCAGCGCACTTTGCGTGGCCCGGGCCGCGTCCTTGGGCAGTCGGCTGTTGAGGTAGATCGCATAAAGAAAGCCGCCACTGCCGAACAACGCCCCGAACAACCCGCCTACCGTGCCCATCGGCAACGCCCATCCGGCGGACAACTGCGCCGGCCGCGCCTTTATCCACAAGCTGTAAATCGCGTAGGCACTGATGAACAACCCCATCAGCAGCAACAGCAGATCGGACTTGAGGTTGAGCAGAAAGATCACCCCCAGCGTGCAACCCACCGCCATGCACGGCAGCAGTCGCAGCAGTTCCGGTTTCGCTACATCTCGCCGCGACGGGAGCAAGTTGCCGAACGCCGCGACGAAATCCAGCAGCACCAGCAACGGCACGATCTTCGACAGCGGCATGAAAAGAATCAGAATCGGCCCCGCCACCAGCGCCGTACCGAAACCGGCAATCCCGAACACGATGTAGGCCAGCGCGATGGCCAGCCCGATCACCACCCAGCCCTGCGCGCCCCACGACCATTCGCTCAACAACCCCGCCACACTCATTCGCTCGCTTCCTTTATAAGCCTGCGATGACTTTAGCCAGCGCCGAGGGTTGCGACTAATATCATCGAAACCGCCAAGTCATCTCGAAAAGGCATGCCTCGTGCTTTCAACCCGTCAATTACGCTACTTCGTGGAAATCGCCGAGAGCGGCAGCTTCAGCGCCGCGGCCGAACGACTGTTCATCGCTCAATCGGCCTTGAGTCGGCAGATCAAGGACATGGAAACCCGCCTGCAAACACCGCTGTTCGAACGCACCGCGCGCCAGCCCCGCCTCACCGCCGCAGGCGAAGCGTTCCTGCCCAGGGCGAGAAACCTGCTCAATGAATTGAACAAGGCCAGCACTTTGGCCACAGAAATTGGCCAAGGGCAGCGCGGTACTTTGCGCGTGTGCCACTCGAGTACCGTGCCGATCAGTGGCCGATTGTTACGCGACATGAGCGAGTACCTGGAGCATCAACCCGGGGTTTCGCTGGACATCGGCACGCTCTCCTCGGAAGCGCAGCTTGAGGAACTCGCCGAGGGCCGGCTCGATATCGGCCTTCTGCGCCTGCCGGTGCTGCGCCAGCGCGAGGGTGTTCAGGCTGTGCCGCTCTACACCGAGCGTTTGCTGCTTGCTGTGCCGGCGGATCATCGACTGGCGTTGGCGGAGGCGGTCGATCTGGCGCAATTGAAGAACGAAGCGTTTATCTCCATCCCGCATCCGCAGCGCGGCGGGCTGAGTTATTTGTGCGCCGACCTGTGCATGCGTCACGGCTTCTTCCCCCAGGCTGCGCGAGTGATGTCGCGCAAGACCACGCAATTGCAGTTGATCCAGGCCGGATTCGGCATCGCTCTACTGCCGGAATCAATGCAGGACATCGCGCCCGCCGGTGTGAGATTTCTACCGCTGACCGGCGATTGCCAGAGCACTGTCGCCCTCGCATCTCGGCAAAATCCCACACCTCTGGTGCAACACTTCCTCCAGACATTCACCGGCGAATGCCTTTAAACTGCGCCCCATGATTAAAGATCCCTTTGCAAGACTCGGCCTCGACCGCGAAGTCCTGACCGTCAGCCAGCTCAACGGCCGCGCGCGGGTGTTGCTCGAAGACGTGTTCAGCAACATCTGGGTCGAAGGCGAAATATCCAACCTCGCCCGCCCGGCGTCCGGCCACGTGTATTTCACGCTCAAGGACAGCGGCGCGCAGGTGCGTTGCGCGCTGTTCCGCCAGAATGCTGCGCGGGTGCGTCAGGCGCTGAAGGATGGTCTGGCGGTCAAGGTGCGCGGCAAGGTCTCGCTGTTCGAAGGGCGTGGCGACTATCAACTGATCCTCGACACCGTGGAGCCGGCCGGTGACGGTGCGCTGCGTCTGGCCTTCGATGCGTTAAAGGAAAAGCTCAGCGCCGAAGGCCTGTTCAGTGCCGAGCGCAAGGTGCCGCTGCCGGCGCATCCGCAGCGCATCGGCATCATCAGTTCGCCGACCGGCGCAGTGATCCGCGACATCATCAGCGTGTTCCGCCGCCGCGCGCCGCAAGTGCAACTGACGCTGATTCCCACCGCCGTTCAGGGCCGCGAAGCCACCGCGCAGATCGTCCGCGCCCTCAAACTGGCGGATGCCCGTGGCTTCGACGCGCTGATCCTGGCCCGTGGCGGCGGCTCGCTGGAAGACCTCTGGTGCTTCAACGAAGAGGCGGTGGCCCGGGCGGTGGATGCCTGCGTCACGCCGATTGTCAGCGCAGTCGGCCATGAAACCGATGTGTCGATCAGCGACTTTGTGGCTGACGTGCGCGCACCGACGCCATCCGCTGCCGCCGAGCTGCTTGCCCCGGATTCCAGCCACCTGATCCGTCAGGTCGAAAGCCTGCATCGCCGGTTGGTGATGCGCATGCGTGACCGCCTGATGCGCGATCGCCTGCGCCTTGAAGGCATGACCCGCCGGTTGCGCCATCCCGGCGAGCGTCTGCGCCAGCAGGCACAGCGTCTGGATGACCTCGACATGCGCATGCGCCGCGCCTTCGAGCGCCAACTCAATACCCGTCGCGAACGCCTGATTCGTCTGGAAACCCGCCTCGCCGGGCAACACCCGGGGCGCCAACTGGCTTTGTTGCGCCAGCGCCTCGACAGTCTCGCCGAACGCCTGCCACGCGCCATGAACGAAGGCCTGAAACGCCGACGACTGCAGTTGCAAAGCCAGATGCAGACCCTGCACGTGGTCAGCCCGCTGGCGACTCTCGGCCGTGGCTACAGCATTCTGCTGGATGAACGCGGTAACGCGATTCGCAACGCCGCGCAGACCCACACCGGCCAGCGCCTCAAGGCCAGACTCGGCGAAGGCGAACTGCAAGTGCGCGTCGAGGACAATCACCTGACGCCTGTCACCCTTTCTTTACTGGACTGATCCATGCCGCGTTTTCTTGCTCCGCTGCTGTTGCTGTGCCTGACCTTCAACGCCCACGCCGACAGTTACATCACCCGCCTGCTGAACAAACCGGTGCCGGGCGGCGTGGCTGTCGTCGATCTGGGGATCGCCGCGCAAGCGCCGAAAGCCACGTATCAGGGCAAACCGGTGCTGGTAGTCAAGGAACAGAACAACTGGCTGGCAATTGTCGGCGTTCCGTTGACCGTCAAACCCGGTGTTCAGCAAATCAGCAGTGGCGGCCGTAACCTCAACTTCAATGTCGGCAACAAGAAATATCCGGAACAGCACATCACCCTGAAGAACACCCAGCAGGTCAATCCGAACCCGGCCAACCTCAAGCGCATCGAAGGCGAACTGGCCGAACAGATCAAGGCCTACCGCAGTTTCAGCCCGAATACCCCGAGCAATCTGCTGCTGGACAAACCGGTCAACGGCCCGCTGTCGAGCAAGTTCGGCGTGCGCCGTTTCTTCAACGGTGAAGAGCGCAACCCCCACGCTGGCCTCGACTTCGCGGTGCCGGCCGGCACACCGATCAAGACTCCGGCGGCGGGCAAGGTGATCCTGATCGGCAACTACTTCTTCAATGGCAACACCGTGTTCGTCGACCATGGTCAGGGCTTCATCAGCATGTTCTGTCATATGTCGAAAATTGATGTGCAGAATGGCCAGCAACTGGCGCGTGGCGCGGTGGTGGGCAAGGTGGGGGCCACAGGTCGGGCGACCGGGCCGCACATGCACTGGAACGTCAGCCTGAACGATGCGCGGGTCGATCCGGCGATTTTCATTGGGGCTTTCCAGCCTTGATTTGCAGGTGAGGCGACTGGCCTCATCGCGAGCAAGCTCGCTCCCACAGGGATTGCGCACGACGAACGGACTGCGCAATCTCTACAAACATTCACTTTGATTCAGAGAATAAAATCTCGGAAAAAACCGCTTTCCGGGTATTCCTCTCAATTTTTTTCGACTGCTTGCCATCCTCATCCCCCGCGGTTAGGGTTGAAGGCATGAAAACCTCTCACACCCTCATTCAGCTTCGCCAGCACCGCAGCCTGTGCCTCGTCAGCGCACGACTGCCGGGCTGAATCGCTGCGCCTCGTCCCACGCTTTTCCAAGAACGTTCGTTCCACCGGCAGGCCGCCTCTTTTCGGCCCAGACAATAAGGAATTTCCCGATGAGCATGCTCAAAGACCCGTCTTCGAAATACCGCGCGTTTCCTGTGATCAACCTGCCGGACCGCACCTGGCCGTCGAAAACCATCGACGCCGCGCCGATCTGGTGCAGCTCCGACCTGCGTGACGGCAACCAGTCGTTGATCGAGCCAATGGACGCGGTGAAAAAGCTGCGCTTCTGGAAAACCCTGGTGCAGGTGGGCGTGAAGGAAATCGAGGCGTCGTTCCCGGCCGCTTCGCAAACCGACTTCGACTTCGTACGTACCCTGATCGAAGACGGCCACATCCCGGACGACACCACCATTCAGGTGCTGACCCAGGGCCGTGAAGACCTGATCGAGCGCACCTTCGAATCCCTGCGCGGTGCGAAGAAAGCGATTGTTCACCTGTACAACGCCACCTCCCCTTCTTTCCGTCGCATCGTCTTCAATCAGGACAAGGACGGGATCAAGGCCATCGCCGTGAACGCTGCCAAGCTGTTCGTCAAATACGCAGCCATGCAGCCGGACACCGAGTGGACCTTCGAATACTCGCCGGAAACCTTCAGCGCCACCGAGCTGGAATTCGCCAAGGAAGTCTGTGATGCGGTGATCGAAGTCTGGAACCCGACGCCTGAGCACAAGATCATCCTCAACCTGCCGGCCACCGTTGAATGCGCGACCCCGAACGTCTACGCCGACCAGATCGAGTGGTTCCACCGCAACATCAACCGTCGTGACAGCGTGATCATCAGCCTGCACACCCACAACGACCGTGGCACCGGCGTGGCTGCCACCGAGCTGGGCCTGATGGCCGGCGCCGACCGCGTCGAAGGCTGCCTGTTCGGCAACGGCGAGCGTACCGGCAACGTCGACCTCGTCACCGTGGCACTGAACATGTACACCCAGGGCCTCGACCCGCAACTGGACTTCTCCGACATCGACGGCGTGCGTAAAGTCGTCGAAGAGTGCAACCAGATCCAGGTTCACCCACGTCACCCGTACGTTGGCGACCTGGTGCACACCGCGTTCTCCGGCTCCCACCAGGACGCGATCCGCAAAGGCTTCGCTCAGCAGAAGTCCGACGCACTGTGGGAAGTGCCGTACCTGCCGATCGACCCGGCCGACATCGGTCGCAGCTACGAAGCGGTGATCCGCGTCAACAGCCAGTCGGGCAAGGGCGGCATCGCCTACCTGCTGGAGCAGGAATACGGCATCAGCCTGCCACGTCGCATGCAGATCGAATTCAGCCAGGTCGTGCAGCGTGAAACCGACCGTCTGGGCCTGGAGATGACCGCGCAGCAAATCCACGCGCTGCTGCACAGCGAATACCTGCAAGCCAACACCCCGTACGCGCTGGTCAGCCATCGCCTGCAGGAAGAAAACGGCAATAGCGCCGTCGAAGTGGAAGTGGCGAGCAAGGGTCAGGGCGAAACCAACCTGCACTGGCGCGGCAAGGGCAACGGCGCGCTGGAAGCGCTGGTGGCCGGTCTGCCGATTCCAGTGGAAATCATGGACTACAACGAACACGCCATCGGCGCGGGCACCAACGCCAAGGCGGCGGCCTACATCGAATTGCGTGTGAACGGCGAACGTGCGGTGCACGGCGTGGGCATCGATGAAAACATCACCACCGCCAGCTTCAAGGCCCTGTTCAGCGCGCTGAACCGCTCGCTGAGCCAGCCGGAAGCGAAAGCGGCGTAACTGACCGCGGCAATGCAAAAGGCCCCGGAGTGCGAACTCCGGGGCCTTTTTTATGCCTGCTGGTTTTTGGGGTGTTCGATATGGCCCCTTCGCGAGCAAGCTCGCTCCCACAGGAGACCGCATTCCAAATGTGGGAGCGAGCCTGCTCGCGAAAGCGCCTGCCCGTCATTGCATCAATATCAGGTGAATTCGAAAGTGTCCGCATCCAGATTCGCCGGGAACCGCTCGCGGTAAGCCGCCAGCGAAGCTGCTTCCAGAATCACCTTGAACACCCCGTCAGCCTCCCCCGCCGCAAGCAACGTCTCACCCTGGAAATCCAGTACCTGACTGTCGCCGGTATAGGCGAATCCCTTGCCATCGGTGCCAACGCGGTTGACTGCCGCCACATAACACAGGTTTTCGATCGCACGGGCCGGAAGCAAGCGGTTCCAATGCTGACGCCGCGCACCCGGCCAGTTGGCGGTGTACAGCAGCAGGTCGGTGTCCTGAGCGTCGCGACTCCACACCGGGAAGCGCAAGTCGTAGCAAATCAGCGGCCGCACCCGCCAGCCATTGAGCTCGAACTGCACCTGACGTTCGCCGGGGGTGTAGTGGTTGTGCTCGCCAGCCATGCGGAACAGATGGCGCTTGTCGTAATGCAGCACCTCGCCGTCCGGGCGCGCCCAAAGTAGGCGGTTGCGGTGGCTGCCGTCGGCGGCCTGGATGATCACGCTGCCCGTGACGACCGCGTTCAGTTTCGCTGCCTGGATCCGCAGCCATTTGCTGGTCGGGCCGTTTTCGGCTTCGGCCAGGGTTTCGGATTCCATGGAGAATCCAGTGGTGAACATCTCCGGCAGGATGATCAGATCCGCACCGCGCGCCTGCTCCAGCAACGCATCGAAATGCTCGAGATTGGCCTGACGGTCATGCCAGGCCAGACTGGTCTGGATCAGCGCCAGATTGAGATCGGGCAACGCACTCAGATCACGCATAGTTTGGCCGCCGCTTCCCGCAGCGTCTCCTCACGTTTGGCAAAGCACAGGCGCACCAGCCGCTGGCCTTCGGGTGGATTCTGGTAGAACACCGACACCGGAATACTCGCCACGCCGTGCTCGCGGGTCATCCACATCGCCATTTCGACATCGTTCAAATCAGGGCGAATCTGCGAATAATCGACCAACTGGAAATAGGTGCCGGTGACACGGGTGAAGCTGAATCGCGACGGCGCCAGCAAATCACAGAACAGATCACGCTTGGCCTGATAGAAGCCCGGCAGCTCTTCGACGTGCTCCGGATGCTCGGCCATGTAATCGGCCAAAGCGAACTGCAACGGCGTCACACCGCAGAAACTGACGTACTGGTGTACCTTGCGCAGCTCCGCCGTCAGGGCCGGCGGCGCCACGACGTAGCCGGTTTTCCAGCCGGTGACGTGATAGGTCTTGCCGAACGAGCTGACCACGAAGGCGCGCTGATACAGCTCTTCATGGGCCAGCACGCTGACGTGCGGGACGCCGTCGAACACCAGGTGTTCGTAGACTTCGTCGCTGATCACATAGATGTCGCGATCACGGATCAACGCCGCCAGCTGATCCAGCTCGGCACGGCTGATCAGCGCACCGCTCGGGTTGTGCGGGGTGTTGAGGATGATCATCCGCGTGCGCGGGCTCAGGGCTGCGCTGAGTTGTTCGAAGTCGATGGAAAAATCTTTGAGCCCAAGTTGCACATGCACACAGCGCCCACCGGCCAGCTCTACTGCTGGCTCGTAGCTGTCGTAGGCCGGATCGAACACGATGACTTCGTCGCCACTGTGGATAACCGCCTGAATGGCGCAGAAGATGGCTTGGGTCGCGCCCGGGGTCACGGTTACTTCGGTATCGGCATCGACATTGGCGTCGTAACTGCGGGCGATTTTCGCCGCGATCTGCTGGCGCAGCGCCGGCAGGCCGGTCATGGGCGAATACTGGTTATGGCCGCTGGCGATGTGTCGACCGACAGCGTCGCGCAGTGCCTGCGGGCCGTCGAAATCGGGAAAACCCTGGGACAGGTTGATGGCTCCGGTCTGTGCCGCGAGCTGAGACATCTGCGTGAAAATAGTGATGCCGACATTCGGCAGCTTGCTGGTAATCATCGGGGTTCCCTGCTCTGCCCCGGCACTGACGACGGCGCGGGAGAGCCCGAGGATAGCCCATCCGGCGCCCATAAAAAAAGGGATTGGCGCAACACTGAGTTCGACGTCAGAACATCGATTTAATCCACCGGATTTGATCGCTGATTCCGACCGACGGAGAAAGAAAGGCGGGCAACCTGTTATTTCTGACAGTTGTCGAAATATCTATTGAGGCTTCCAATGAGTAATCGCCGATCAGAGGACAGGATCATGGAAACACTCAAGGCAGGTGAGCTCGATCCAGAGTTTGGTCATGAGGGCATCCAATCATTGGAGCCACACGGAGAGTTCTTCCGGGCCCTTGGCTTGAGCCGATCAGGCAAAGGGTTTTTAGTTTCTGGCAGCAATCAAGGTTCAGAGCTCAACGACTCGAACTTCATATTGATGAAGCTGGATCATCAGGGCAACCGCGATAGATCCTTTGCCACGGACGGGGTCGTGGAGGCTCGATTTTCCTCGGATGCCAGTCTTTCCTCCATCGGCCTGAAGGCGCTGACCCTCGAGGACTCAAAGATCATCCTGATCGGTCAATTCAACAACGGCACCAACGCCCCCTTACCCGGTCTGGCACGATTTCTTGCCAGCGGTCAATTCGATACTGCCTTCGCAGAACAGGGAACCCACGTTGTCCGCACATCCCTGATCCCGGAGTCCGGAGCACCGAGCGAAGTGGTCATCGATGGTTGCAGACAATCCGACGGCGCACTGGTGACGATAAATCCTCACGTCGCAGGGCCTGAACTGACTATGACACTGATCGTGAAAACCTATGCGGACGGAACACCTGACGACGAATTCAATGGAGGCCAAGGCTATGTCGATGCGCAACAGCGAGGTGGGGAGGAAACGAGACTGAACGCCATCGCAGTAGACAAGCGAGATGCAATTCTGGCATGTGGCCAAACGACGGATGTGCGCGGCATCAAGACGGGCAATATCATGCGTTTTCATGCGAATGGGAGGAAAGACACCAGCTTTGCAAACAATGGAGCGCTGCAAAGTACAGAACTGAATTTCAATTACTTGCAAACATGTGATGACCGGACTCTATGTTCCGGCTCAACCCGGTCAGGCGAAGCCCTCATCGTTCAACTCGATCTGGATGGAAATCCACTGCATGCCCCCAGTATTACGCCTGCTGAACTGAGTATCCGGTGGATCAAGGTTGTGTGGCACAACAACTGTATTCTTGCGCTCGGTGAACAAGAAACCGTTTTCGGCGTGGGGACTGTGGTAGCCCGTTTCAACGAACGTGGAATTCTCGACCCGTCATTTGGCAGAGATGGGCCCGGCTGGACTTCAATTCTCTTCGAAGGACAATCCGGAGAACCTCTGGATATCGTGCTGGAAGACGACTCGAGGATTCTCGTGCTGGCATTGGTAAAGGATTTGGTCGGCTCGTACACATATTTCCTGGCCCGCCTGTTGAACTGATCTGGCAGCCACAAAAAAGGGCGTCATGGACGCCCTTTCCCGATTGCATCAGCGCTTGTCGCGGCGCTTCTTGCTGGCCTTCTTGTTGTGCGACATCAAGCGACGCTTCTTGTTGACCTGGCGGTCGGTCAGCGTGTTCTTGTTGCCTTCGTACGGGTTCTCGCCGCCCTTGAACTCGATACGGATCGGCGTACCGACCAGTTTGAGCACACGGCGGTAAGTGTTTTCCAGATAGCGTACGTACGACTTCGGCACTTTCTCGATCTGGTTGCCGTGGATCACGATGATCGGCGGGTTCGCACCACCCAGGTGAGCGTAACGCAGCTTGATCCGGCGGCTGTTGACCATCGGCGGCTGGTGCTCGCTGACCGCGTCTTCGAGAATCTGCGTCAGGCGGCTGGTCGGCCAGCGGGTGACCGCCGACTTGAACGAGTTCTGCACCGAGGCGTAGAGGTTGCCCACGCCAGTACCGTGCAGTGCCGAGATGAAGTGGATATCGGCGAAGTCAACGAAGAACAACCGACGCTGCAGCTCGACCTTCACGAAGTCACGCTCGCTCGGCGTCATGCCGTCCCACTTGTTGATCGCGATCACCAGCGCACGACCTGCTTCCAGGGCGAAGCCCAGCAGGTTAAGGTCGTGATCGACCACGCCTTCGCGGGCGTCCATCACGAAGATCACCACGTTGGCGTCTTTGATCGCCTGCAGGGTTTTGACCACGGAGAACTTTTCGACTTCTTCGTGGATCTTGCCGCGCTTGCGCACACCGGCGGTGTCGATCAGCGTGTACTTCTCGTCGTTACGCTCGAACGGGATGTAGATACTGTCGCGGGTGGTGCCGGGCTGGTCATAGACGATAACCCGGTCTTCACCGAGCATGCGGTTGACCAGGGTCGACTTGCCGACGTTCGGACGGCCGATGATGGCGATCTTAATCCCGTCTTTTTCGCTCGGGCCAGGAATGCGCTTGGCTTCCTCGCCTTCGGCAACGATCTCTTCCTCTTCGCCTTCGGCCGGCTCGTCGTCATCACGCGGGAAATCGCTCAGGGCGGCTTCCAGCAATTGCGTGATGCCGCGACCGTGGGCGCCGGCGATCGGAATCGCGTGGCCCATGCCCAGCGGGGCGAATTCGGCGCGGGCCATTTCCGGGTCGATGTTGTCGACCTTGTTGGCCACCACGTGGGAACGCTTGTTACGTTTGCGCAAGTGTTCGGCGATCATCTGGTCGGCGGCGGTGAAGCCGGCCTTGGCATCTACCAGGAACAGAACGACATCCGCTTCTTCGATGGCCAGCAGCGACTGCTCGGCCATTTTTTCGTCCATACCATGCTCGTCACCGGAGATACCGCCGGTGTCGATCAGAATGTAGGAACGCCCTTGCCACTTGGCCTCACCGTACTGGCGATCACGGGTCAGACCGGACAAGTCGCCGACGATGGCGTCGCGAGTCCTGGTCAGGCGGTTGAACAAGGTGGACTTGCCGACGTTCGGTCGGCCCACCAGGGCGATTACGGGAACCATGCGGCTCTCCACTTCGTTATTTCAGAAAATACAAAAGCCGCTGCGAGGCAGCGGCTGGTGCTCGGGGCAACGCCAGAAAGCGCTGCAAGCCCCGTAAATCCGGGGCCGCCTGGGGGTTTAACCCCAAGCATAGTTGTTACTTGATGGTCAGGGCTTCCAGTTTGCCGCTGTTGCCATACACATAAATCGTGTCACCCACCACCAGCGGACGGGCACGCAGGCCGTCACTGTCGATGCGCTCGCGGCCGACGAAACGACCGTCCACCTGACTCAGCAGGTGCAGGTAACCTTCCAGGTCACCGACTGCAACGTAGCTGGAGAACACTTCCGGTGCCGACAGTTGACGACGGGCCAGCGAGTCGTTGCTCCACAGTGCCGTGGTGGAACGCTCGTCGACGCCTTCAACGGTGCCCGACGACAGGCTTACATAGACGTTGCCGAAACCCTGGGCAACACCGGCATAGCTCGACGCGTCGCGCTGCCAGAGTTGACGGCCGCTTTCCAGATCCAGTGCCGCAACGCGACCCTGATAGCTGGCAACGTACAGGGTACCGCCGGACAGCAGCAGACCGCCGTCGATGTCGACCACGCGCTCCAGTTCCGAACGACCTTGTGGAATCGCGATCCGCTGTTCCCAGACCGGCACGCCGTTGGAAATGTCGAGAGCGACCACTTTACCGGTCGACAGGCCAGCCACCGCGAGGCGGTTGGTGACGATCGGTGCACTGGTGCCGCGCAGGGTCAGTACGGCCGGAGTGCTGTCATACACCCAACGCTGATTGCCGGTGGACGCGTCCAGACCGATCAGACGATCGTCCTGGGTCTGTACCACCACCACGTCACCGTTGTTGGCCGGTGGCGCGAGGACTTCGCTGTTGACGCGCGAGCGCCACTTCTCTTCACCGTTGATGGCGTCGAGGGCAACGACTTCACCGCGCAGGGTGCCGACCATGACCAGACCGTAGCCCACGCCAACGGCGCCGGACACAGGCAGTTCAAGGTCTTTCTTCCATTTCACGTCGCCGTTGCCACGATCCAGGCCCATCACGATGCCGGTTACGTCGGCTGCGTAGATGGTGTCACCGTCGATCGCCGGCACCAGCATGTTGTAGGTTTCACCCTGACCGTCACCGATCGAGCGGCTCCACTGCTTGTGCAGAACCACTTCTTCTTTGAAGTCAGTCAGCTCGGCCGGTGGCAGTTCTTTTTTGCTGTTGCTGCTGCAACCCGCGGCCAGAATGGCCAGAGCCAGCACTGCTGCATGCTTCCAACCGATCACGTCACGCATCCCCTTTGGCCAGGTCGTCCAGCTTGATTTGAAGGCCACCGACCGCCGCTTCATCCGACAGTGCCGCCTTGGCTTTTTGATACGCCGCGTTCGCTTCGTCGGTACGGCCCAGCTGTACCAGCAGGTCGCCCTTGAGTTCTTCGCGAGTGGCCAGGAACGACTTGTCGGCATCGCCTTCGAGCAGTTTCAGGGCTTCGTCGGCCTTGTTCTGTGCGCCCAGTACCTGCGCCAGACGCTGACGGGCGATTTCGCCCAGCGCCGGGTTGGCCGGTTTGGCAACGATGGCCTTGAGCTCGGTCGCCGCGTCGTCCAGCTTGCCGCTGTCGACCGCTACCTTGGCCACAAACAGGCTGCCGTACTGCGCGTAGGCAGAACCGCCGAATTCGCTGTTGAGCTTGCCGGCCAGATCCGCAACGCGCGCGGCGTCAGGCTTGCCGTCCGGGGTCAGCGTGGTTTCCAGCAATTGCTGATAGAGCACCGAGGCGCCTTGCGACTGGTTGCTCTGATACTTGTGATAAGCCTGCCAGCCGAACACGATGACCAGCGCCAACAGGCCGCCGGTGACCAGAGGTTTGCCGTTGCGTGTCCACCAGTCCTTCAAATCCGCCAACTGTTCGTCTTCGGTACTCGACACCCCAATACTCCTTAATCGCTAAATCGGCTGTTTAGACAGCTTCAACCCTGCACGACGCAGGTGGCCAGGTGTGCAGCGAGCGCATCCCAGGCAATGCTTTGTTGTTCGCCCTGGCCACGCAGGGGTTTGAAACCTACCACTTGCTGGGCCATTTCGTCGTCACCGAGGATCAGTGCGTACAACGCACCGCTCTTGTCGGCTTTCTTGAACTGGCTCTTGAAGCTGCCGGCGCCGGCATTGACTTGCAGACGCAGGTTGGGCAGTTGGTCGCGTACACGCTCGGCCAGGGCCAGACCGGCCAGCTCTGCTTCTTCGCCGAAGGCGCAGAGATAGACGTCGACCTGACGGGAGATTTCTTCCGGGATCTGCTCCAGGGTTTCCAGCAGCAGCACCAGACGCTCGATGCCCATGGCGAAACCGACGCCTGGGGTCGGCTTGCCACCCATCTGCTCGACCAGACCGTCATAGCGCCCACCCGCGCAGACGGTGCCCTGGGCGCCGAGCTTGTCGGTGACCCATTCGAATACGGTTTTGCTGTAGTAATCCAGACCACGCACCAGTTTCGGGTTCAGCACGTAAGGAATGCCGACGGCATCCAGACGGGCCTTCAGGCCTTCGAAGTGGGCGCGGGATTCGTCATCCAGGTAATCCGCCATTTTCGGCGCATCGACCAGCACCGCTTGAGTGTCGGCATTTTTGGTGTCGAGCACGCGCAGCGGGTTGGTTTTCAGGCGACGCTGGCTGTCTTCGTCCAGTTTGTCGTGGTGCGCCGAGAGGTACTCGACCAGCGCTTCACGATAACGGCCACGGGACTCGCTGGTGCCGAGGCTGTTGAGTTCGAGCTTGACCGCATCGCGGATGCCCAGCTCGCCCCACAGGCGCCAGGTCAGCACGATCAGTTCGGCGTCGATGTCCGGACCGTCGAGGTTGAACACCTCCAGACCGATCTGGTGGAACTGGCGATAACGGCCTTTCTGCGGACGCTCGTGACGGAACATCGGGCCGATGTACCAGAGTTTCTGCACCTGGCCACCGCCGGTGATGCCGTGCTCGAGCACTGCACGCACGCACGCGGCCGTGCCTTCCGGACGCAGGGTCAGGGAGTCGCCGTTGCGGTCTTCAAAGGTGTACATCTCTTTTTCGACGATGTCGGTCACTTCACCGATCGAGCGCTTGAACAGCTCGGTGAACTCGACGATCGGCATGCGGATCTGCTTGTAACCGTAGTTATCCAGCAGACGCGAAACGGTGCCTTCGAAATAACGCCATACCGGCGTCTGTTCCGGCAGGATGTCGTTCATACCACGAATGGCTTGCAGAGACTTGCTCACAGAAATTCCTTAATTCGTTCGATCAGCCGCGCGCGATAACCGCTGCGTCAGCTTCGACCTTCTCGGCCGCTTTCTCGCGGATCAGCTTTTCCAGCTCGTCCACCAGATTGTCATTCGTCAGTTTCTGCGACGGCTTGCCGTCGATGTAAATCAGGTTTGGCGTGCCGCCGGTCAAGCCGATATGGGCTTCCTTGGCTTCGCCGGGGCCATTGACCACGCAACCGATCACCGCGACATCCAGCGGCACCAGCAGGTCTTCAAGGCGCCCTTCCAGCTCGTTCATGGTCTTGACCACATCGAAGTTCTGCCGCGAGCAGCTCGGGCAGGCGATGAAGTTGATGCCACGGGAACGCAGATGCAAAGACTTGAGAATGTCGTAACCGACCTTCACTTCCTCGACCGGGTCGGCCGCCAGAGAGATGCGGATAGTATCGCCAATCCCCTCGGCGAGCAGCATACCTAGGCCCACGGCGGATTTCACTGTACCGGAGCGCAATCCACCAGCTTCGGTGATGCCCAGGTGCAACGGCTGGACGATTTCCTTGGCCAGCAGGCGGTAGGCTTCAACGGCCATGAACACGTCGGAAGCCTTCACGCTGACCTTGAAGTCCTGGAAATTCAGGCGTTCGAGGTGTTCGACGTGACGCAGGGCGGACTCGACCAGCGCGGCCGGCGTCGGCTCGCCGTATTTCTTTTGCAGGTCTTTTTCCAACGAGCCGGCGTTGACGCCAATGCGGATCGGGATCCCGCGGTCACGGGCGGCATCGACCACGGCACGCACGCGGTCTTCACGACCGATGTTGCCCGGGTTGATGCGCAGGCAGTCCACACCCAGCTCGGCCACGCGCAAAGCGATCTTGTAGTCGAAGTGGATATCGGCAACCAACGGCACCTTGACCAGTTGCTTGATCTTGCCGAACGCCTCGGCGGCGTCCATGTCCGGCACCGAAACGCGGACGATGTCGACGCCAGCGGCTTCCAGACGATTGATCTGCGCGACGGTGGCAGCGACGTCATTGGTGTCGCTGTTGGTCATGCTCTGCACAGCGATAGGGGCATCGCCGCCCACGGGCACGTTACCGACCCAGATCTTGCGCGATTCGCGACGTTTGATTGGAGATTCGCCGTGCATGACTTATTGACCCAACTTCAGGCGAGCGGTCTCGCCACTGGTGAACGGAGCGACATCGACCGGCTGGCCGTTGTAGCTGACCTGCGCGCCACGGGCAACGCCCAGACGCACGGCAAACGGAGGCTTGCCGACGACAGACAGGCTGTCGCCCTTACGCTTGAGGCCGCTGTACAGCACTTTGCCGCTGCCATCGGTCACTTGAGTCCAGCAATCGGCGATGAACTGCACCTGAACCTGGCCCTGACCTGCAGCCGGAGCAACTGGCGCTGTCGGTGCGGGTGCGGGTGCGGCGGCGACCGGAGCTGCCGGTGCAGTGACGGTCGGAGCAGGCGTGGCCGGAGCGGCAGGTGCTGGAGTTGCTGGAGCAGCCACCACAGGCGCTGGCGTATGAGCCGGTGCAGCCGGAGTAGCGGCTGGCGCAGCAGGTGCCGGAGCAACCGGTGCGATCGCTGGAGCGGCGGCCTCGGTCTCGGCGCCGGTCGATTCAGCCGTGGTTTCCGATTGAGGCAGCGCCAGAGCGGTCGAACCCTCGGCTTCGCCTTCCGCGACAGCCTGGTCTTCCGGCTCGTCCAGCGGATGAATCTGGGTAGTACCGTCGGCGCCTTCGACTTCAACGTGCTCCGGCGCCAGGCCGATCAGGTCCTTGGTACGCAGCGAGGTCTGATCCTGCCACCAGACGAAACCGCCGCCGATGACCGCGATCAGCAGCAACAGGCTGACGATCCGCAAAATGGTGTGGGAAACCCGTACCGGCTCTTCAATGCGACCCAGCGCGTGGACGTTGCTGCCTTGAGAATCGGTGCCGGTGGACTGGTCGAATTGCTGGACCAGAACGGTCTGGTCCATGCCGAGCAATTTGGCGTAGGCGCGAATGTAGCCGCGAGCGAAGGTATGCCCGGGCAACTTGTCGAATGCGCCGGCTTCAAGATTGCTCAGGGAAGTCACGGTGAGGTTGAGCTTGAGGGCCACTTCGGCCAGCGACCAGCCATTGCTTTCGCGGGCCTGGCGCAGGGTCTCACCGGGGTTAACGCGATTCGCTGCTACAACTTCGGGATGCGCCGCTTTCATCATTGCTCCGACAGGTATTGCTGATATTCCGGCGTACCGGGATAGAGTCGTTTTAATTGCAGGCCCGCACTGGCGGCCTTGTCGCGATCTTCAAATACTTTTGCCAACCGAACGGCGAGCAACAGACTACGTGCATTTTGCTCGGAGAGCTGGCTGAAACGGTCGTAATAGTCACGCGCGGGCACATAATGCCTGTCTTCGAATGACAACTCAGCCATTTCCAGCAATGCCCGTGGCTGCTGACGGTTCAAACGCAGCGCTTTTTCCAGCTGCTGCTGCGCCAGATCACGCTCCCCGAGCTTCGCCGCCGTCATGCCGAGGTTCTCGAACACCCGCGAACGCTCAGGATACAGGGTATCGGCGGCCGCCTGTTCAAAACGCTCGTAGGCTTCCTTGTAACGCTGTTCTTCGTAGAGAAAACTGCCGTAATTGTTGAGGATGCGCGCATCGGCGGGACGGGAAGACAAGGCTTTGCGGAAATGTTCGTCAGCCAGTTTGGGTTCCATTTCGGCCTGGAACACCAGCCCCAGCGCGGCATTGGCGTCCGGATCCGAACCGTCCAGCTCCAGGGCCTTCTTCAGTGGAACCTTGGCCCGCTCGGTCATACCCTGCTGCAAGTATCCCAGCCCCAACTGCACGTAGGCAGCCCGCGCTTCGTCACGGCCCTTGCTGGTCTTCATCGGGTTGTAGTCACCCGACAGGACGCAACCAGCACACAGGCTGGCCAACAGCAACAGCAGCGCAAAGCGCAGGGACATAGAGATCCTCTCTTAGTTAGTGTTCGCGGCGTTCTGTGCCAGATCGCTGTCGGCGCTCAATTCGCGCACGGCGATGTAACGTTCGCTGCGACGGGTGCGATCCAGCACCTGCCCTACCAATTGACCACAAGCCGCGTCGATGTCTTCACCACGGGTGGTGCGCACGGTGACGTTGAAACCGGCCTGGTGAAGCTGATCCTGGAACCGGCGGATGGCGTTGTTGCTCGGCCGCTCGTAACCGGAATGCGGGAACGGGTTGAACGGAATCAGGTTGATCTTGCACGGAATGTTCTTCAGCAACTCGATCATTTCCACGGCGTGCTCAAGCTTGTCGTTGACGTCCTTGAGCAAGGTGTACTCGATGGTCAGCACGCGCTTCTCGCCCAGTTCGGACATGTAGCGCTGGCACGACTCGAGCAGCATCTTAAGCGGATATTTCTTGTTGATCGGCACCAATTGGTTACGCAATGCGTCATTCGGTGCGTGCAGGGACAACGCCAGGGATACGTCGATGTGCTTGGCCAGCTCATCGATCATCGGCACCACACCCGACGTGGACAGGGTCACGCGGCGCTTGGAGATCCCGTAGCCCAGGTCATCCATCATCAGATGCATGGCGGCCACGACGTTGTCGAAGTTCAGCAGCGGTTCGCCCATGCCCATCATCACCACGTTGGTGATGGCGCGGTCGATGGTAGCCGGAACACTGCCGAAGGATTTGTTGGCAATCCACACCTGACCGATGACTTCGGCGGCGGTGAGGTTGCTGTTGAAGCCTTGCTTGCCGGTGGAGCAGAAACTGCAGTCCAGGGCACAGCCAGCCTGGGACGAAACGCACAAAGTGCCGCGTTTGCCCTGGGGAATGTAAACGGTCTCGACGCAGCTGCCGGACGCCACGCGCACCACCCACTTGCGGGTGCCGTCGCTGGAAATGTCCTCGCTGACCACTTCGGGACCACGGACCTCAGCAACAGCCTTGAGCTTTTCGCGCAAGGCCTTGCTGACGTTCGTCATGGCGTCGAAATCATCGACGCCAAAGTGGTGAATCCATTTCATTACCTGACCGGCACGGAAACGCTTCTCCCCGATTGAGTCGAAGAATTTTTCCATTTCCGGCTGGGTCAGACCCAGCAGGTTGGTTTTAACAGTCGATGTAGTCATGGATTCACCTTCACTCTTAAGCCAATGCTTAGCGAGTGGTTACTTCAGTAGCTGCGAAGAAGTAAGCGATTTCGCGAGCAGCAGCGGCTTCGGAGTCCGAACCGTGAACGGCGTTGGCGTCGATCGACTCAGCGAAGTCAGCACGGATGGTGCCTGGAGCAGCTTCTTTAGGGTTGGTAGCGCCCATCAGCTCACGGTTGCGAGCGATGGCGTTTTCGCCTTCCAGAACCTGAACAACAACAGGACCCGAAGTCATGAAGGCAACCAGGTCGCCGAAGAAACCACGAGCGCTGTGCTCAGCGTAGAAGCCTTCGGCTTCGGCTTTGGACAGTTGCTTCAGTTTCGAAGCTACAACGCGCAGGCCAGCGTCTTCGAAGCAAGTGGTGATCTTGCCGATCACGTTTTTAGCAACGGCGTCAGGCTTGATGATGGAGAAAGTACGTTGAACAGCCATGGTGTAACTCCAGAAACGGTAATTTGCGAAAAATTAAACCCGCGAATTATACGCGGGTTCGTGGGTATTGCCTAACCTGCGAGGACGATCAGTCTATTTCATCATTCCAGAGCTGCTGAACCGCTTCCAACACCTTCTCGCCGACACGGCCAGAGTTGTTGTCGAAGTCAGGCAGCTCCATGATCCATCGCTGCAGGTCGACGAAATTGACAGAAAACGGATCTACACCCGGCTTGGCTTCCGCCAGCTCTTCTGCAATACGTTGAACATCATTCCAACCGTAGCTCATGACAGTCTTACCAGTCAGTGCGGCGCTTCGGCCGCATGGTTAAGCGAATATTTCGGAATTTCGACGGTGATGTCTTCTTCACCGACGATCGCCTGACAAGCCAGGCGCGACTGGGCTTCCAGCCCCCAGGCACGATCAAGGAAATCTTCCTCCAACTCGTCGGCTTCTTCCAGCGAGTCAAAACCCTCGCGGATGATGCAGTGACAAGTGGTGCAGGCGCAGACGCCGCCGCAGGCGCTTTCCATCTCGATGTGGTGTTCGTGAGCCAGTTCGAGGATCGACGTGCCGGGTGCAGCGTCAACGACCATGCCTTCAGGGCAGAACTTCTCGTGGGGCAGAAAAATGACCTGCGGCATCAGATATCCTCGATTTCATTCAGATTGCGCCCCGACAGAGCGGCTTTCACCGTCTGATCCATACGACGGGCTGCAAAAGCATCGGTCACTTGCGACAGACGCTTGGTCTGCTGCTCGATGGCGTAACCATCGGTGCCTTTCATCAGTTCGGTCAGTTCCTGCACCTGCAGATCGATGACCATGCGCTCTTCGGCGTCGAGCAAACGCTCGCCATCCGCCTCAAGAGCGCCCTGCACCGCTTCGATCAGGCGCTGGGCATCGACTTGCTGCTCGCGAAGAACGCGGGCGACTTTGTCGTCATTGGCGTGCTGGAACGAATCTTTCAGCATCTTGGCGATTTCGCCGTCAGTCAGGCCATAGGACGGCTTGACCTGAATGCTGGCCTCGACGCCCGAGCCCAGTTCACGAGCAGAAACGCTGAGCAGACCGTCGGCATCGACCTGGAAGGTCACGCGAATTTTCGCCGCACCGGCCACCATCGCCGGGATGCCGCGCAATTCGAAGCGAGCCAGGGAGCGGCAATCGGAGATCAGCTCACGCTCGCCCTGCAATACGTGGATAGCCATGGCCGACTGGCCGTCTTTATAAGTGGTGAAGTCCTGGGCGCGAGCGACAGGGATGGTGGTGTTGCGCGGAATCACCTTCTCCATCAGGCCACCCATGGTTTCCAGCCCCAGGGACAGCGGAATCACGTCGAGCAGCAGCAGTTCGCCGCCATCGCGCTTGTTGCCGGCCAGCGTATCGGCCTGGATCGCGGCACCGATGGCCACCACTTGATCCGGATCGATTTCGGTCAGCGGCTGACGACCGAAGGCTTCGGCGACAGCTTCGCGAACACGTGGAACGCGGGTCGAACCACCGACCATGACCACGGCGTGCACGTCTTCCAGCTCGACGCCGGAATCGCGCACAGCGCGGCGGCAGGCTTTCAGGCTGCGAGCAACCATTGGCTCGATCAGCGCGTCGAATGCCTCGCGCGTCAGTTGTGCTTTCCAGTCGCCGTAGGCAACTTCAAAACTGTCGGCATTTGTAAGGGCTTCTTTGGCTGCGCAGGCGGTTTGCAGCAGGCTGCGTTGTGCGCCTGGATCAAGGTCGGCGGACAAGCCGGCGTTCTCGATGATCCAGCCGGCAATTGCGTGATCGAAGTCATCGCCACCCAGCGCGCTGTCGCCGCCGGTAGCCAGGACTTCGAAGACACCGCCGGTGAGGCGCAGAATCGAAATATCGAAGGTGCCGCCGCCCAGGTCGTAAATGGCGACCAGGCCTTCGGCATGCTGATCCAGACCGTATGCCACCGCTGCAGCGGTCGGCTCGTTGAGCAGACGCAACACGTTCAGACCGGCAAGTTTCGCCGCGTCCTTGGTAGCCTGGCGCTGAGCATCGTCGAAATACGCCGGAACGGTGATCACCGCGCCCACCAGCTCACCGCCAAGGGTGGCTTCAGCGCGCTGACGCAATACTTTCAGGATATCGGCGGAGACTTCGACCGGGCTTTTCGGGCCCTGCACGGTGTCGATGAACGGCATGTGCGACTCGCCGCCGACAAAGCGGTACGGCAGTTGATCGCCCAATTGCTTGACGTCGGACAGACCACGCCCCATCAGGCGTTTGACCGACAGCACGGTATTCAGGGGATCAGAGGACGCAGCCAGTTTGGCTGACTCGCCGACTTCGACGCGATCGGCGTGATAACGCACGGCGGAAGGCAGGATGACCCGCCCTTCGGCGTCGGCCAGCGGCTCGGAAAGACCACTGCGCAACGCAGCGACCAGCGAATTGGTAGTACCCAAGTCGATCCCCACAGCCAGACGACGCTGGTGCGGTTGAGGACTTTGGCCGGGTTCGGCGATCTGCAGTAGGGCCATCGTGATCAGGACTTATCTGTATATCAGGCGTGCGACCGGAGCGGCACTGGGTTAATCGTCGAGGCGCTCTTCTAACTGGCGCACTTCGTAGGTGAGCTTGTCGAGGAACTGCATGCGCCGCATCAGGCGTTCGGCCTGTTCGCGTTGCGCTGCATCATCCCAACAGGCTGCGAAGCTTTCGTTGAGCGCTTCCTGGGCGGTTTTCAGGCGACGCTTGAAAGCCGCGACACCGTCCAGATCGGCACTGTCCTGCAGATCTTCGAGCTCTTCGCGCCATTGCATCTGCTGCAAAAGAAACTCGGGATCGTGGACAGTGACTTCCATCGGCACTTCATGCCCGCTGATGGTCAGCAGGTAGCGTGCGCGCTGGGCCGGACTCTTGAGCGTCTGGTAGGCATCGTTGAGCCGCGCAGACTGCTCGAGCGCCGACCGCTGCTCGCGCTCGGAAGCATCGGCAAAGCGGTCAGGATGAACGCCGCGCGCCAGCTCGCGATAGCGCGTGGCCAACTGCTCGAGATCCAGACGAAAGCCCGGTTGCAGCTCGAATAAAGCGAAATGACAAGGAATACCCACGACAAGCCTCAGATGTTGAAGCTTTCGCCGCAGCCACATTCACCGCGTACGTTGGGGTTGTTGAACTTGAAGCCTTCGTTCAACCCTTCCTTGACGAAATCGAGCTCGGTGCCGTCGAGGTAGGCCAGGCTTTTCGGGTCGATGATCACTTTTTCGCCGTGACTCTCGAACACCTGATCTTCTGCAACCACCTCGTCGACAAACTCCAGCACGTAGGCAAGGCCGGAACAGCCCGTGGTGCGAACACCCAGACGAATCCCTTCACCCTTGCCGCGCCCGTCGAGGGAGCGCCGCACGTGTCGAGCAGCCGCTTCTGTCATGCTGATAGCCATCGTTGACTCCTTACTCGTCGCCAAATCTTGAAAGTCAGATCAAGCCTTTCTTCTGCTTGTAATCGCGAACGGCGGCCTTGATGGCGTCTTCAGCGAGAACCGAGCAGTGGATTTTCACTGGCGGCAGGGCCAGTTCTTCGGCCAGCTGAGTGTTCTTGATGGTTTCAGCTTCGTCCAGGGTCTTGCCCTTCATCCACTCGGTAGCGAGGGAGCTGGAGGCGATAGCCGAACCGCAGCCGTAGGTCTTGAACTTGGCGTCTTCGATAACGCCCTGATCGTTGACCTTGATTTGCAGGCGCATCACGTCGCCGCACGCCGGAGCGCCGACCATGCCGGTGCCGACATCAGGATCTTCCGCGTTCATCTTGCCGACGTTACGCGGGTTTTCGTAGTGGTCG
This sequence comes from Pseudomonas koreensis, assembly GCF_025447595.1. Lineage (GTDB taxonomy): Bacteria > Pseudomonadota > Gammaproteobacteria > Pseudomonadales > Pseudomonadaceae > Aquipseudomonas > Aquipseudomonas koreensis_H. The sequence goes on from NZ_JAOEJU010000017.1 coordinate 41,680, forward strand.
ATGACCTTTTCGCTGTAAGCCATGATTCTCAATCCTCACTCATCAGGGCCGCTCTTGAGACCCTGCAACTGCGCTGCGCAAACCGCCGCGTCGCTACAGGATCTGTATCCGGCGGCTTCTATATTTAGTGTGCCGCCCACTCGATCTTCGAGATATCGACGCCGTCTTTGTACATGTCCCACAGCGGCGACAGAGCGCGCAGCTTGGTAACGGCCTCGCAGACTTTCTGCGCGGCGTAGTCGATTTCTTCTTCGGTGGTGAAACGGCCGAAGGTGAAACGGATCGAGCTGTGTGCCAGTTCGTCGTTGCGGCCCAGGGCGCGCAGTACGTACGAAGGCTCAAGCGACGCCGAGGTGCAGGCCGAACCGGACGAAACCGCCAGATCCTTGAGCGCCATGATCAGCGACTCGCCTTCAACGTAGTTGAAGCTCAGGTTCAGGTTGTGCGGAACGCGGGCGGTCAGGCTGCCGTTGACGTACAGCTCTTCCAGGTGCTCGACCTGCTTGTAGAAGCGGTCGCTCAACGCCTTGATGCGGACGTTTTCGGCAGCCATGTCTTCCTTGGCCACACGGAACGCTTCGCCCATGCCGACGATCTGGTGAGTCGCCAGGGTGCCGGAACGCATGCCACGCTCGTGACCGCCGCCGTGCATGGTCGCTTCGATGCGCACACGCGGCTTGCGGCTGACGTACAGCGCGCCGATGCCTTTAGGGCCGTAGGTCTTGTGAGCGGAGAACGACATCATGTCGACTTTCAGTTTCTGCAGGTCGATTTCGACCTTGCCGGTGGACTGAGCGGCGTCGACGTGGAACAGGATGCCCTTCGAACGAAGCAGCTCGCCGATGGCGGCGATGTCGTTGACGGTGCCGATTTCGTTGTTCACGTGCATCACCGACACCAGGATGGTGTCTTCGCGCAGCGCGGCTTCGATCATGGCCGGGGTGATCAGGCCATCTTCGGTCGGATCGAGGTAGGTGACTTCGAAACCTTCACGCTCCAGTTGGCGCATGGTGTCGAGGACAGCCTTGTGTTCGATCTTGGAGGTGATCAGGTGCTTGCCCTTGGAGGCGTAGAAATGTGCCGCACCCTTGATTGCCAGGTTGTCGGACTCGGTGGCACCGGAGGTCCAGACGATTTCACGCGGGTCGGCGTTGACCAGATCGGCCACCTGACGACGGGCGTTTTCGACGGACTCTTCGGCTTTCCAGCCGAACACGTGGGAACGGGACGCCGGGTTACCGAAGTTTCCGTCGACCAGCAGGCATTCACTCATTTTTTGCGCAACGCGCGGATCGACCGGGGTGGTCGCAGAGTAATCAAGGTAAATCGGCAATTTCATGGACTATCTCCTAAATCAGGCTGGCTGGCGTGCCGCTAGCTCTCTGGCTGTCATTCGACGGCGGACGCTTCAATCTTGTCCAGGCGCGGCGCCTTGCCATTGCAACGACGCTGATCCTGACGCTGGGCCACTTCCTGCACCTCACGGCGAGTTACGAGGTCGGCCAAGCTGATACCGCTGAGAAATTCGTGAATCTGCAGGCTCAGGTCGCACCACAGGTGATGGGTCAGGCAGGTGTCACCGGAGTGGCAGTCGCCCTGGCCCTGGCATTTTGTTGCATCGACCGATTCGTTCACCGCATCGATCACCTGAGCCACCTGGATGCCCTGCATGTCGCGGGACAACTGGTAGCCACCGCCCGGACCGCGAACACTGGAAACCAGGTTGCTGCGGCGCAGCTTGGCGAAAAGCTGTTCGAGATAGGACAGGGAGATGCCTTGGCGCTCGGAGATATCGGCCAGGGACACCGGCCCGTGTTGCGCGTGCAACGCCAGGTCAAGCATGGCGGTCACGGCGTATCGGCCTTTTGTAGTCAGTCGCATGGACAATTACCACGGAGTTCGGAATGGGCGGGAGTATGCAATTCCCGAGCATTTAAGTCAACTATAAGACCTAGTGCTTTAGTCGGGTTTACCCGCAAAAGAGCGCGCGAATGATAGCAGGGTCTGCGGCCTAATGGCACACCGGTCGGCAGCAGCCCTGCAAGTGCATCAGTGGAGCTTGGATTCGTCCTTGCCCTTGACGCAGGCGAAGTCTTCTTCACGCAGCTCGGGCAGATCTTTCGCACAGTAATTGCTACCCAGATCCTTCAGCGCCCCGCACATTCCCTCCAGACGCCCATCCACCGCTTGCAGGTGATCGAGCAACTGGCCGATGGCACGCGCCACCGGGTCGGGCATGTCTTCGCTGACGCCGTAGGCATCAAAGCCGATCTTCTCGGCCATCGCCTTACGCTTGGCGTCAGCCTCATCGTCGGACTTGACGATGATCCGGCCCGGAATCCCCACCACGGTGGCGCCCGGAGGCACTTCCTTGGTGACCACGGCGTTGGAACCGACCTTGGCGCCAGCACCTACAGTGAACGGACCGAGCACCTTCGCGCCCGCCCCCACCACCACGCCATCGCCGAGCGTCGGGTGGCGCTTGCCCTTGTTCCAGCTGGTACCACCCAGGGTCACACCCTGATAGATCGTCACGTCATCGCCGATTTCAGCGGTTTCGCCGATCACGATGCCCATGCCGTGGTCGATGAAGAAGCGTCGACCGACTTTGGCACCCGGATGGATCTCGATTCCGGTAAGCCAGCGACCGAAGTTCGACACCAGCCGCGCCAGCCATTTCAGATCGTTGCGCCAGAGCATGCCGGCCAGTCGATGAATCCAGATTGCATGCATGCCGGGGTAGCAGGTCAGGACTTCAAAAGCGTTACGCGCCGCCGGGTCTCGGTGGAATACGCTCTGGATATCTTCACGCAAACGCTCGAACATCATTAATCCTTCCGCTTAAGGAGCTCGCCACGGGCCGCTTTCTGGGTTTCCGTGAGGATGCCACGCAAAATATTCATTTCCGCCCGGCTGACCGAGCTGCGTCCGTACAACCGGCGCAGGCGCGCCATCAAGTGCCGCGGCTTTTCCGGATCGAGGAATTCGATGGCCACCAGAGTCTGCTCCAGGTGCTCATAGAACCGCTCCAGCTCATCCATGGTCGCAAGCTCTGCGCTTTTCACGGAGGCCACTTCTTCCTTCTCGATCTTGGTCGGCTGACCTTGTGCAGCCAGCCACGCCATGCGCACTTCATAACTCAACACCTGCACCGCCGCCCCGAGGTTCAGCGAGCTGAACTCAGGATCGGAGGGGATGTGCACGTGATAGTGACATCGCTGCAGTTCGTCGTTGGTCAGGCCGGAATCTTCACGACCGAACACCAGCGCGATTTCCGCGCCCTGCCCGGCCTCCTCGACCACTTTGGTCCCGCACTCGCGCGGATCCAGCAATGGCCAGGGAATGCGCCGGTCACGGGCACTGGTACCGAGCACCAGATTGCAACCGACCAAGGCGTCTTCCAAGGTGGCGACGACTTGTGCGTTTTCAAGGATGTCACCGGCACCGGAAGCGCGGGCATCGGCTTCGTGATGCGGAAAGACTCGCGGATCAACCAGCACCAGACGCGACAGGCCCATGTTTTTCATGGCGCGCGCGGTCCCGCCGATGTTTCCCGGATGGCTGGTATTGACCAGGACGACACGAATATTTTGCAGCACGGCGGGCGCTCTCGGACTCGGCAAAGGGGTGCAAATCTTACAGAACAGCCTACCGTTAAGCTATGAAAGCGAACAGCGACCTTCACCTGAAGAAAAGTTCTGATAGAATGCGCGGCTTTCTTTAACAACCTTAGGTGACACATCCATGCAGCCCATGCTGAATATCGCGCTGCGCGCCGCCCGCAGCGCCAGTGAACTGATCTTCCGCTCCATCGAGCGCCTGGATACCATCAAGGTCGACGAAAAAGACGCCAAGGATTACGTATCCGAGGTCGATCGCGCCGCCGAACAGAAAATCATCGACGCCCTGCGCAAGGCTTATCCGAATCACTCGATCATGGGTGAAGAGACCGGCCTGCACGCCGGCACCGGCATCGAAGGCGAAGAATACCTGTGGATCATCGATCCGCTGGACGGCACCACCAACTTCCTGCGCGGCATTCCTCACTTCGCTGTCAGCATTGCCTGCAAATACCGTGGTCGCCTGGAACACGCCGTTGTTCTGGATCCGGTTCGCCAGGAAGAATTCACTGCCAGCCGTGGTCGCGGCGCTCAACTGAACGGTCGTCGCCTGCGTGTCAGCGGTCGTACCAGCCTGGACGGCGCTCTGCTCGGCACCGGTTTTCCGTTCCGTGACGACCAGATGGACAACCTCGACAACTACCTGGGCATGTTCCGCGCCCTGGTTGGCCAGACTGCCGGCATCCGTCGCGCCGGTTCGGCGAGCCTGGACCTGGCTTACGTGGCCGCCGGCCGTTTCGACGCGTTCTGGGAGTCGGGCCTGTCCGAGTGGGACATGGCTGCTGGCGCCCTGCTGATTCAGGAAGCAGGCGGCCTGGTGAGCGATTTCACCGGTGGTCACGACTTCCTTGAGAAAGGCCACGTCGTTGCCGGCAACACCAAATGCTTCAAGGCAGTTCTGACGGCGATCCAGCCGCACCTGCCAGCCTCGCTGAAGCGCTAAGCGTTTCGCAAAACCCAAAAAACACCCTTCGGGGTGTTTTTTTATGGGCATGAAAAAGCACCCCGAAGGGTGCTTTTCCTATAAGCCATCAACCAATCACTGGCCCGGCTCGTTCTGCGACAGGATCAGCTTGCCTTCCTTGTCGACCGGAATCTGGTTGCCCGGATCACGATCCATCCGCACCTTGCCTTCCTTGCCGTCCAGCGAATACCGGACGTCATAGCCCACGACCTTGTCGCTGATGTCATTCACGGTGTTACAGCGAGTCTGAGTCGTGGTGTAGGTATCACGCTCCTGCATACCCTCCTGAACCTTGTTGCCGGCGTAACCACCACCGACCGCACCAGCCACCGTGGCAATCTTCTTGCCAGTGCCGCCACCAATCTGGTTACCCAGCAGACCACCTGCCAGCGCACCGACCACGGTGCCGGCGATCTGGTGTTGATCTTTCACCGGCGCCTGCCGGGTCACCGTCACATCCTTGCAAACTTCACGTGGAGTCTTGATCTGTGTTTTGACCGGCTCTACGGCCAGTACTTGCGCATACTCAGGGCCGCTTTTAACCAGGCTGTAGGTGGCAACAGCACCCCCGGCAGTCACACCGACAGCACCCAATACCGCACCAACCAGCAACGACTTGTTCACATGAACCTCCTGACCATCACATGCGGGACGCGCCCGCGCTTCTCCCAGCCTTGGAGCAAAAAAAAAGACGCGAGTTCAACTCGCGCCTTTTTTGACTGACAGCCGGGAAAACGATGGCCGTTATGGACGGTCGTCGACTTCCTTCTCGGTATTGACCGGCGGAATCAGGTCTTCGGTCGACAGGTTCAGCCAGATCAGCACCACATTGGCGATGTAGATCGACGAGTAGGTACCCGCCAGAACACCCACCAGCAGCGCCAGGGAGAAGCCGTACAGGTTGTCACCGCCGAAGAACAGCAGTGCCGCGATCGCCAGCAAGGTCGAAACCGAGGTCGCGATGGTCCGCAGCAGGGTCTGCGTGGTCGAGATGTTGATGTTCTCGATCAGCGTGGCTTTGCGCAGTACGCGGAAGTTCTCACGCACCCGGTCGAACACGACGATGGTGTCGTTGAGCGAGTAACCGATGATCGCCAGTACCGCCGCCAGCACCGTCAGGTCGAAGGTGATCTGGAAGAACGAAAGGATACCCACGGTCACGATCACGTCGTGGATCAGCGACACGATGGCGCCGACCGCAAACTTCCACTGAAAGCGGAAAGCCAGGTAGATCAGGATGCCGCCGAGTGCCAGCAGCATGCCCATGCCACCCTGGTCACGCAGTTCTTCACCGACCTGCGGGCCGACGAACTCGACGCGCTTGACGGTCGCCGGGTTGTCGCCGCCGACCTTCTGCAGCGCTTCCGCCACCTGATGGCCCAGCTGCGGGTCTTCACCCGGCATGCGCACCAGCAGATCGGTGGTTGCGCCGAAGTTCTGCACGACGGCTTCGTGATAACCGGAAGAAACCAGTTGCTCGCGTACCTTGGTGACATCGGCCGGACGCTCGTAGGTCAGCTCGATGAGCGTACCGCCGGTGAAGTCCAGACCCCAGTTCATGCCCTTGTGGAACACACTGAAGATTGCCAGCAAGGTCAGGAATACAGTGACGCCGAACGCAAAGTTGCGGACGCCCATGAAGTTGATTGTACGTAACATGGCAGCCCCTTAAATCCACAACTTCTTGAAGTCACGACCGCCGAAGATCAGGTTGACCATCGCGCGGGTGACCATGATGGCCGTGAACATCGAAGTCAGAACCCCGAGGGACATGGTTACTGCGAAGCCCTTCACCGGGCCGGTGCCCATGGCGAAGAGGATGCCGCCGACCAGCAAGGTGGTCAGGTTGGCGTCGAGAATCGCAGTGAATGCCCGACCGAAGCCTTCGTTGATTGCACGCTGCACGGTCATGCCGGCGGCGATCTCTTCACGAATCCGCGAGAAGATCAGTACGTTGGCGTCGACCGCCATACCCATGGTCAACACGATACCGGCGATACCCGGCAGGGTCAGCGTGGCACCCAGCAGCGACATCAGCGCCAGCAGCAGCACCATGTTCACCGCCAGAGCAACGGTGGCGATCAGACCGAAGAAACGGTAGATGGCGATGATGAACAGCGAGACGAACAGCATGCCCCACAGCGATGCATCGATACCCTTGGTGATGTTGTCCGCCCCCAGGCTCGGACCGATGGTGCGCTCTTCAGCAAAGTACATCGGAGCAGCCAGACCACCAGCACGCAGCAGCAGCGCCAGTTCGGACGACTCGCCCTGGCCGTTCAGGCCAGTGATACGGAACTGAGCACCCAGCGGCGACTGAATGGTCGCCAGGCTGATGATCTTCTTCTCTTCCTTGAAGGTCTGCACCGCGACGTCTTTCTCGACGCCGTCGACCACTTGCTTGGTGTAAGTGGTGACCGGACGTTGCTCGATGAAGATCACCGCCATGCTGCGACCGACGTTGCTGCGGGTCGCGCGGCTCATCAGCTCGCCACCGTGGCCATCCAGACGGATGTTCACCTCAGGCGTACCGTGCTCGCCGAAACCGGCCTTGGCGTCAGTCACCTGGTCACCAGTGATGATCAGGCCACGCTCGATCTGGGCAGGAGGACGCTTGCCTTCACGGAATTCGAAAGTCTCGGAAGTAGCTTTCGAAGCGCCCGGCTCTGCAGCCAGACGGAACTCCAGGTTGGCCGTCTTGCCGAGGATACGCTTGGCTTCTGCAGTGTCCTGCACGCCCGGCAGCTCAACCACGATACGGTTGGCGCCCTGACGCTGAACGATCGGTTCGGCAACACCCAGCTCGTTGACGCGGTTACGTACCGTGGTCAAGTTCTGCTTGATGGAGTATTCACGGATTTCCGCCAGCTTGGCCGGGGTCATCGCCAGACGCAGCACCGGTTGACCGTTGAGGTCGGCCGGAACAATGTCGAAATCGTTAAAATTCTTGCGGATCAGAGCACGGGCCTGTTCGCGGGAATCAGCATCGCTGAAGCCCAGCTGAATGGCGCCATTGAGTTGCGGCAGGCTGCGATAACGCAGTTTCTCTTTGCGCAACAGGCTCTTGACGTCGCCTTCGTAGACTTTCAGGCGGGCGTCGAGGGCTTTGTCCATGTCCACTTCCAGCAGGAAGTGCACACCACCGGACAAGTCCAGACCCAGCTTCATCGGGTGCGCGGCCACGCTGCGCAGCCATTGCGGGGTGGTTTGTGCCAGGTTCAGCGCGACGACGTAGTCATCACCCAATGCCTTGCGGACAACGTCCTTGGCCGGCAGCTGGTCTTCAGCCTTGGTCAGACGGATCAGACCGCCCTTGCCGTTCGCAGCCAGGCTCGAAGCCTTGACGCTGATCCCGGATTCCTTGAGCGCGGTGCTCACGCGATCCAGATCGGCCTGATTGACCTGCAGGGCCGTGCTGGCACCGCTGATCTGAATGGCCGGGTCATCGGGGTATAGATTCGGAGCGGAATAAATCAGACCGATCGCCAGCACCGCCAGGATCAGAATGTATTTCCACAGAGGATATTTGTTCAGCATCACGCCGCCCGTTATGAACGCGGGGCGCCTTGCGCGCCCCGTCGATTGAGTAGAAGTTGGAACCTTAGATCGCTTTCAGCGTGCCTTTTGGCAGCGTGGCGGCGATGGCGCCCTTCTGGAACTTCATTTCCACGGTGTCGGAAACTTCCAGAACCACGAAGTCATCGGCCACTTTGGTGATCTTGCCGGCGATGCCGCCGGTGGTGACCACTTCGTCGCCCTTCTGCAGGCTGCTCAGCAGGTTCTTCTGCTCTTTGGCGCGCTTGGCCTGTGGACGCCAGATCATCAGGTAGAAGATGACCAGGAAGCCGACCAGGAAAATCCACTCGAAGCCGCCGCCCATAGGCGCTGCAGCCGGTGCAGCCGCGTCAGCCATGGCATTAGAGATAAAAAAGCTCATTTAGCACTCCAGTTGCAAATGTTGAATCTTGGGGTCAGAAAACTCAGTCCAAAGGCGGAACGGGAAGCCCGCGTTTGGCGTAGAAGGCATCGACAAAGGCGGCCAATGTACCCTGTTGAATAGCCTCGCGCAAACCAGCCATCAGCACCTGATAATGGCGCAAATTGTGGATGGTATTGAGCATGCTGCCGAGCATTTCGCCGCACTTGTCCAGATGATGCAGATAAGCGCGGGAGAAGTTCTGGCAGGTATAGCAATCGCAGGTCGGATCCAGAGGCGAATCATCATGGCGATGGAACGCGTTACGGATCTTCAGCACGCCTGTATCAATGAACAGATGCCCGTTGCGGGCATTACGGGTTGGCATCACGCAATCGAACATGTCCACACCGCGGCGCACACCCTCAACCAGATCTTCCGGTTTGCCAACGCCCATAAGGTAACGAGGTTTGTCAGCCGGCATCATGCCCGGCAGGTAATCCAGCACCTTGATCATTTCGTGCTTGGGCTCGCCCACGGACAGACCGCCGATGGCCAGGCCGTCGAAGCCGATCTTGTCCAGGCCTTCCAGCGAGCGCATGCGCAGGTCCTGGTGCATGCCACCCTGTACGATGCCGAACAGCGCCGCCGTGTTGTCGCCATGAGCATTCTTCGAACGCTGGGCCCAGCGCAGCGACAGCTCCATGGACACACGGGCAACATCTTCGTCAGCCGGGTACGGGGTGCATTCGTCGAAGATCATCACGATGTCGGAGCCCAGGTCGCGCTGGACCTGCATCGACTCTTCCGGGCCCATGAACACTTTCGAGCCGTCGACCGGGGAGGCGAAGGTCACGCCCTCCTCCTTGATCTTGCGCATGGCGCCGAGGCTGAACACCTGAAAACCGCCGGAGTCGGTCAGAATCGGGCCTTTCCACTGCATGAAATCGTGCAGGTCGCCGTGCGCCTTGATCACCTCGGTGCCCGGGCGCAGCCACAGGTGGAAGGTGTTGCCCAGAATGATTTCCGCACCAATTGCCTCGATATCACGCGGCAACATACCCTTGACCGTGCCATAGGTACCCACCGGCATGAAGGCCGGGGTCTCGACGGTGCCACGGGGGAAAGTCAGACGACCACGACGAGCCTTGCCATCGGTGGCAAGCAACTCGAAAGACATACGACAGGTGCGACTCATACGGATTCCTCTGGGCCGCGGGGGGCGGGATTACGGGTGATGAACATCGCATCACCGTAGCTGAAAAAGCGGTATCCGTTATCGACCGCGGCTTTGTAGGCAGCCATGGTTTCCGGATAACCGGCGAATGCCGAAACCAGCATCAACAGCGTGGATTCGGGCAAATGGAAATTGGTGACCAGCGCATCGACCACATGGAACGGCCGGCCCGGGAAGATAAAGATGTCGGTGTCGCCGCTGAACGGCTTGAGCACGCCATCGCGGGCGGCGCTTTCCAGCGAACGCACGCTGGTGGTGCCGACAGCGATGACTCGACCGCCGCGCTCACGGCAAGCGGCGACTGCATCGACCACGTCCTGGCCGACTTCTAGCCACTCGCTGTGCATGTGGTGATCTTCGATCTTCTCGACACGCACTGGCTGGAACGTGCCAGCGCCGACGTGCAACGTAACGAACGCGGTCTCGACGCCCTTGGCGGCGATCGCTTCCATCAGCGTCTGATCGAAATGCAGCCCGGCAGTCGGTGCCGCCACCGCGCCGAGCTTCTCGGCATACACGGTCTGATAGCGCTCGCGATCCGAACCTTCGTCCGGGCGGTCTATATAAGGAGGCAGCGGCATGTGGCCGACGCGATCGAGCAGCGGCAGTACTTCTTCGGCAAACCCCAGCTCGAACAGCGCATCGTGACGCGCCAGCATTTCGGCTTCGCCGCCGCCGTCGATCAGGATCTTCGAACCCGGTTTCGGCGACTTGCTGGAACGCACATGGGCCAGCACGCGGTGGGTATCGAGCACGCGCTCGATGAGGATTTCCAGCTTGCCGCCGGACTCCTTCTGCCCGAACAGGCGCGCCGGAATCACCCGGGTATTGTTGAACACCATCAGATCGCCGGGGCGCAAATGCTCCAGCAGATCAGTGAATTGACGGTGTGCCAGGGCGCCGCTGACCCCATCCAGGGTCAACAGGCGACTACCGCGACGCTCGGCCAAAGGATGGCGGGCAATCAGCGAATCAGGAAGCTCGAAGGTAAAGTCAGCAACGCGCATGATGGGGTTCGTCTAGCAGGGCCGGAAAGTCTAGCGGAAATATCGAAAATTGACCATGAAACGTGATTGACCAACGGTAGGCACCTCTCTATACTTCGCCGCCATTGAGCCCTGATGGCGGAATTGGTAGACGCGGCGGATTCAAAATCCGTTTTCGAAAGGAGTGGGAGTTCGAGTCTCCCTCGGGGCACCACATAGCAGTATCTGAGAGTCTCCACCAGCCTCTCAGACCCAGAGAAACCGGCCACTTGGCCGGTTTTTTTGTGCCTGTCTGTTTACTCTTGTCTCCCCTTATCCGTTGTATCCCTGTATCCCTGCTTGTATCCTGAGAAAAATACCGAACTTTGGGATACAAGGATGAAGCGCGCAGACATCAAGCGCCGCCCTCTCGCTGATACGACACTTGCGGGTTTGGAGTCGGAATTGAAGGAATACCGAGAGCTGGACGGAAACGGCCTCTATTTCAGGGTAAAACCTGATGGTGGTAAATCCTGGCAGCTCCGCTACAAACGTCCGGCGGGCAATTGGGCTTGGATGGGGCTGGGGGGTTACCCCGAAGTAAGCGGTGCGTTGGCACGGGACAAAGCTGCTGAACTGCGCAAGGTCGTGAGCAGCGGGGCTGATCCTCTCGAACAAAAACGCTCTGCCAAAGCGGCAATCGATGCTGCCAAGACTCGTACCTTCCGAGCGGCTGCTGAAGCTTGGCTCAAGGCCAAGGAAGAAAAGGGACTCGCTCCTTCCACCCTTAACAAAATCCGCACTTATCTCGACAAAGACATACTCCCGGCGCTGGGAGATAAGCCATTGGACGAAATCACTCGTACTGACTGTGCAGAGCTCCAAGCATCACTCGAAGCTCGGGACGCACACAACGTGGCGGAAAAATGCCGCACGTGGATCAATCAGATATTCGGACGAGCCATCGGCTTAGGTCTCACGGAGAACGATCCGGGCAGTCGCCTCCGAGATATTGCAGCTCAAGCTCCAAAGACTCAGCAGCATCCTCATTTGCTGGAGCCAGAGTTGGCAGAGTTCCTCCAAGCACTCAAAAACACCCCCAGCAGGCTGACGGCCCGAACTGCTGCATGGCTCTGCATCTGGACCGCATCCAGACCGGGCATGGTTCGGTTAGCTGAATGGAAAGAGTTTGACCTGGATAAAGCGATATGGACGACGCCTGCCGCCAAGATGAAGATGCGCCGAGACTTTGTTTGTCCACTCCCTAAGCAAGCGCTTTCCGCTCTCAAAGAACTTCATTGCCTCACAGGTCGTAATCGCTGGCTGTTCCCTGGGGTAGGCGCTAAGAACCCAACGATTAGCGAAAACACCATCAACAAGGTCTTCGCGACAGTTGGTTACAAGGGGCGATTGGTTGGTCATGGTACTCGTCACACCGCCAGCACTCTGCTCAGGGAACACGGCTGGCCGAAAGAGCATGTCGAAGCGCAGCTTGCTCACAAAGAAGAGGGAATATCCGGGGTATACAACAAGGCTCAATACCTTGAGCACCGAGTGAAGATGATGCAGTGGTATGCAGATCACCTTGATGCGCTGGCAAGCGAAAAGGTGATCAACGGACAATTTGGAAAAGCGATATGAATGCACTTATCCATACCACCTTCAAAATCCGTGTTACAGGTGTATCTCGTGTAACGATGCCGGCCAAACGCCCGGATTCATTGAGCTTTTCCGTCGTTACACGCATCAGCAACTTTACGTACACCGCACGTAACGCATGTAAAACGTGTAACGAGAGAAGCAACCTCTGGCTCCTGCTGGCTATCAATCCAAAGGTGCGCCGCGCTGGCTTGGCTCTCTGTGTTCGGGGCCTGGGGCTAACTCATGGATGACGATTTTAAGGGTGAGGATCTGGGATTGCTCATCGCGGGCATGGACGTAAATTGCCTGCTGCGCGACTTGGACGAGATCGAGCTAGGAGTTAGCGAACTGGCGCTCTATGGCCACTTTTACGACTACTTCAAGGAAAGCTTCGGCCTCATCCAGGATGCCCAGACATTTTGGCTTGAGGATGGGGAATACGCTCAATGCGCAGATTCAATTATTCAGACAATGTTCCGTAAACGCGATGATATTGAGCAGCATTACAGTTTTAACGAAGTCTCTTCTCTACCTGATATCGCACGCCAATTTGTCGGCTTCGATCATCAAGCCTCCGACTCAAAGCTGGTAGCAACCTACGCGCTAATTAAGGCAGTACAAGCAGTTGAGACCCTTGCGAATTGGTTGTTTGATCTCGAACTAAGCGTCTATGACATAGAGGCTGATTTGGTCGAGTCGATACGGCAAGCAGATCCGAAACAGTACTTAAAACTCATCGAAAGAGCCCGGGACCGAGACAGTGCTTACGAAATACGAAGCAGGGAAGATTTCGCGATACTCAAAGGAGAAGCAGATAAAGCGCTGATGCTGGCCTCTCTCTACAACCAGATTGAAAGAGTCGATGTTTCAAAACCGGGCTTCAATGCGCACGGTTTTCTACGCGTGGCCCTAGGCAACGTTAGCGGCGCACAAGCATCGCTACGTGGGAAGAAAGCCGGCATGGGAAACAGTAATCCTGAGTCAGACAAACAACAGGCCGCAGCAAAACGACGTGAGCGCATCTGCAAAGCTGCTGATCGACATATTGCAGCTGATCCAAAAATATCTGAAACAGACCTCGTCAAAGCGCTCGTTGAAAAAGACAAAGTCGCGTCGATACCTACTGTGAAAAAGTATCTTCGCGAACAACGATACATTCCGAGGTAACCCAGAAAAAAAGCAAACCGTGTTTGCTTTTTTTTTGCTCCCTAGTCTGTGCCTGTCTCTCACTATGCAGGCATGACTATGAGTACCTATCCCGCTACCGATACTACCTCCCACCCTCACCGCGACCCAGCCACAACCTTGATTAGAATTTCTGAGGTCATGGCTATTGTGGGCCTCGCTCGCCCCACTATTTACAAGCTAATGCACTGCACTGAAACCGGTTTTCCGCGACCGGTGAAACTGAGCTTGAGCAACGCACGCGGCGCTCCTGTCGCCTGGGTTCTTTCCGAGGTTCAAGCCTGGGCACGCAGCCGCATCGAGGCGCGTGATCAGGTGGCCGCATGAAGCGCAACTACAGCCCATTCAAGGGGCCATTTCACGACACCTACGCCATCGGGTTTCGCCTCTATGTTCCCGGAGCGATCAACTGGCGGCACCGCACCATCGCGGGCGTGAGCTGGAACGGCAACGAGCAGGAAGCGTTCTTTTTTAGCCCTGACGGACTTGCCCTGCCGCTAAAAGCCAACCCGTGGGAACTGCCAGAGCTGATTCGCCGTAACGCGGTGCGCAGAGAGTTCGCCAGTGTTCATGGCACCGGACACTTCGCCATGAAAATAGGCCGCCTCGCTTCGCTGAAATCTCTCGGCATGACCGACTGGGTCACATATTGGCTGGTGGATCAGTCGGGCGGATACGCGAACGATCCAGCAGTTTGGCAACGCATCACCGAACAAGATCTTGCGGTTGAAAAAACGGCGAGCGAGCGCGCTCATCACGACAGGCGCTTGACCTCGGATCTGGCCGGCTATGTGGATGAATGCGTGGCGCAACGCCGTGAGCAAATGGCTGTGCAGCACCGTCGTCGCTGTGCTGAGGACGGCAAGATCCTGGCTTGGCTAAAAGGCGAAACACCACCACCTCTGTTCGCCAACGTGCAGGAGACAGCATGAGCCACAAGACAGCGAACAACGCCTTGATGCACCCCTTTTCCGTCTTGCGTCGGGTCGGCTTTTCGCCTTTCGTCATGCAGCGCCTTGAACGCTACCGCAGCCAACAGGGCAAGCAAGGTCGAGTGGTCAGCGTGCTCAGTTGGGCCGACGGCACCTGGTGCGCCCTCTCCCTCCACTGCGAAAAGACTGGGGCCGTTGTCGTGGATGAAGGCCAGCAGGTCGACGCCTACGAAGACGCCCGCTCCATGCTCAGCGGCGGATTTCTCCCACTTCTTTCCCTGCGCTGGGAAGCCCACGCCTGAAATGAAAACGCCTCCGGGAGCGATCCGGAGGCGTTGAGGTCAATCTACATGCCCGAACAATTTATGCCGCACCTGAAAAATCCGCAAGCCTTCAGCACAGTTGCACTTTCGAAACACGGACGTTACTCTCTGACCGTCGCTGCAAATTCAGCGACCGGACTTGGCCGTCCGAACCGCAAAAGGCGCACAAGCGCCCTCCATCCGAACGCAGGCGCTTTTTTTGTGCCCGTCGTATCGTGTTATGGCGGCTGTGCGTGGGACACCTTCGGGTGTGCCGGGTCCCTTTTGCCCCGGTCGGCCAACCCGCGTACAGCTGTCACCATTCCTTGCTTGGCCGCAAGCGGTGGCAGCTCCTCAGCAAAAGGAGCTCTACATGCACGCCATCAATCCGTCCAAAATTCGCGCCGCTGCACACCGTGCAATGGCTCTCGCCGCTTTACACGCCAACTCCAGTCTCGCTACACGCCTCTCCCGCTACAACGCTCACATGGCCAAAGCCCGCGCGCTCGAAACCGCAGGCGGTGCCCAATGAACAACGCCCTGAGTTTTGCCCTGCCCGAAGATCTGCTCTGCGTGAATCCGAGCGCAGAAGCCGGTTTGCCCATCGACGCCATCACCTGCGCGATTGACCGTGCTGACTCGGTACTGACGCTGCTGGAGGATCACTTCGAAAACGAATCCTCACGCCTCGCCAATCACGTCATTGCCGCCGTCCTCTGGGACGTGCGTGGCACCCTTGGGTTGATCAAAACGCTGGCCATGCACGGTGACAACACTTCAACACCTGCCGTGCAAAAAGGCGGTGCGCTATGAGCACTTCCACCACACTGGGTCACGCCACTTTTTCTCGCGTCAACGCCACCGACTTGAAGCTGTTTCGAGTGAACGCCGGAGTGCCGGTTGAGGATGCGCTCGACATGGTTTCTCAGCTACAGCATCACGCCAACCAACTGACCCTTGCCACCGCCATGAGCGACCACGGCGAGCGATTCAGCTGGCCGGCCCTGTACCTGGGCGAAATGGCAAAAGCGTTGATCGACGACATTAACGATGCGCTGTTTTTGCCGAGGGCTGACGCATGAGCCAGCGCCCGAACAGCACCGCAAAACGTCCAAGCTTCGCCGACGTGAAAGCCGCCGCGCTGAAAGACATTGATCGTGTCTTGTCGCATTGGTTGCCTAACGGCAAGCGCGTGGATGGCGGCAAGGAATACACCGCTCCTAATCCGACCCGCAGCGACAAGCGCGCCGGTTCGCTCAAGGTCAACTTGAGCAAGGGCACCTGGGCCGACTTCGCAACCGGCGACAAAGGCGGCGACCTGATTGATCTGGTGCGCTATCTGGACGGCGGCACCGACGTCGAAGCGTGCAGCAAGCTGGCTGATTGGCTAAACGTTGCGCCCGGCGCCGCAAAGATCACGGTCGCCTCGACTAAGCCCAAGGCGTCGACATGGACCGCCATCCAGCCGATCCCGACCGAGGCCATGAACAAGTGCCCGGCCAAGCACCGTGATCACGGCGTACCGTCGAAGGTGTGGATCTATCGCGACGCGCAGGGTCAGCCCCTCATGGCGCTGTACCGCTTCGACCTCGGCCCGGATGAAGACGGCAAGCCGAAGAAGGTCTTTGCGCCGCTGACGTGGTGTCAGCGTGCCGATAGCCAAACCAAGCAATGGCGCTGGCAGGGTCTGCCGGATCCGCGCCCGCTGCTGCGCCTTGATGAACTGGCCCAGCGCGCTGACGCACCGGTGATTCTGTGCGAAGGCGAGAAAGCGGCCGATGCCGCCGCCGAGCTGTTGCCGACCTACGTGGCCACCTGCTGGCCGAACGGCTCCAACTCCTGGCACAAAGCTGACCTGACGCCGCTCAAGGGACGCGACGTTTTATTGTGGCCGGACAACGATGACAGCGGTAAAGCCTGCATGGCCACCGTCGCCGAGAAGCTGCGCGAAATCGGCGCCGCTTCGGTCCGGGTCATCGCGCTGGAGGTGTTCAAACGCAAGCCGACGCTGAAGAGCGACCGCGCCGTGTTTGCCAAGGGTGGTCAATGGGATGACGGCGACGATGCCGCCGATGCACTCGGCAAAGGCTGGACCGCTGCGCACTTTACCGAGCTGGAAAGCAGCGGCGAGCTATTCGGCGTGATCGAAGAAAAACCGGTAGTTGCCTCGGTAGAACACACGCCGGAACCAGAGCCGGAAGCGAAACCCAAAACAGCAGCCAAGCGCCCGGCAAAATCGAAAAACGACCTGATGCCGGGAGGCTTTCGCCTGACGCCCGAGGGAGTGTTCTACGCAGGCGACGACGGTGAAGCACGTCCGGTGTGTTCGCCACTGGCAATCCTTGCGCGTACTCGTGACGAGAAGGGCCATAACTGGGGTTTGCTGGTCGAGTTCGACGACCCCGACGGCACCAAAAAACGCTGGAACATCCCGGCGCGCACCATGACCGGCGACTTTGGTAAGGACGTGCTCGGCCCGTTGGTGGACATGGGGCTGCGTCTCGCCGGTAGTCGTTCGGGGCGCAACGCTCGCAACGATTTGCAGAGTTACCTGGGCGGCTTCGACAGTGCTCAACGTGCGCGACTGGTCACCCGTTTGGGCTGGCATGACAACGCCTTTCTGTTGCCTGAGCAGCAGGTCGGCATGCACGCGGAACACCTGCACTTCTACGAGGCCGGCGCGCAACTTCCGCCGATCAGCGAAGCGGGCACATTGGAACAGTGGCAACAGCAGATCGGCGCGCTCTGCATCGGCAACCATCGCTTGGCGTTTGTCGTCGGCGTGGCTTTTGCCGGTCCGCTGCTGCACATGCTCGGCCATGAATCGGGTGGCTTTCACCTGTACGGCGACAGCTCCGGCGGCAAGACCACCCACCTGCAAGTTGCCGCTTCGATCTACGGCGGGCCGCGTCTGGTGCGCTCGTGGCGGTCGACCGACAACGCGCTGGAATCGATCGCTGCCGCGCATTCGGATGGACTTCTGGTGCTCGATGAAATCGGCATGTGTGATGCCCGCATCATCGGCGAGACCGTGTACATGCTCGGCAACGGCACCGGCAAGGCCCGCGCCAATGATCGAGGCCAAGCGGGCCGACAGGTGCAGGAATGGCGCCTGCTGTTTCTCTCTACCGGCGAGAAGACCTTGGCCCAGCACATGGCCGAAGCGAACAAGGAGCTGAAAGCCGGTATGGAGGTGCGCATGCTCGCCGTCCCGGCCGATGCCAGCAAAGGCCTTGGCATGTTCGACACGCTCAATGGATTCGAAGATGCGGCATCACTGTCGGATGCGTTGAAGGCGCGGGTAGCGAACTACTACGGCACTCCGCTGACCGCCTTCCTGACAGCGCTGTGCGAACCCGGCAAGCGCCACGGCTGGGCGGCAATCCTGCGCCGCACGCTGGAAGGCTTCATTGCCAAGTCGCTCCCTGCGTCCGCGAGTGGACAGGCACACCGTGCCGCTGCTCGCTTCGGCCTCGCCGCCGCAGCAGGCGAGCTGGCCACTGCGATGGGCATCACCGGTTGGCCGGACGGCACGGCCACCACCGCCGCTCGCGTGTGCTTGAACGCATGGCTCCACGAGCGCGGCGGCGCCGGTAACTTCGAAGGCGATGCGATCTTGGCGCGGCTGCGCCAGGTCATTGAACGCTTCGGCGAAAGCCGTTTCACCCGCTGGGAATCGGCGGCAGCGAAGATTGACGAACACGGTCCGCGCACCATCGACCGCCTCGGCTTTCGCAAGACGCTGGAGCACGGCATGGGCGACACCATGCACACCACCAACACCTACTACGTGCTGACCGAGGCGTGGCGCTCCGAGATCTTCCGGGGCATGAACATCAACGCCGTGAACAAGGAACTGCTGCAACGCGGTGTGCTGGAACCGAGCAGCGACGGCAAGGCGTCGAGTCTGGTCCGCCTGCCCGGCCTCGGCCAGCAACGCTGCTACATCGTGAAAGCGATTCCGGGAACGGATGACAGCGAGGCTCGGGCTGCCTGAGGGCAACTCCGCTGATCGAGGTAGCGCCGGCTGATTCCCGGCCTCGCCAGCCGCTCATTCAACCCAAACCCTTTTTGAAGGAACAAGACAGATGAACGAATTCCAAGCCAACACCGAACAACACGAACTGCTGACCAGCGATCCAGATAGCCATGGGACAGGGCTTTCACTGCCCGTAGCAACCACCGGCGAAGTGAACAGCATATGCGAGAAGAAGCGGGTATTACTGGACGAAATCGCAGACCTGAAGATCCGTCGAGACGGCCTCCTGAAGGAGGCAGCAGAGCAATACGTGCAGATAGCTCCTTTGGAAGCACTCTTGGAAAACGAGGAAGAACTCGATGCAGATCGGCTGTATGAAATTCGAAAACAGTACAACACTCTCAAAATTCCTTACGACTCCTGCAAGACACGCGCTGACAACGCCGATGTTCGAATTCGACGCCGTGAGCAGCTGGTCAATCACGAAGCCCTGATGGCGGGTTACACCGAGTCGATGGATAACTGGAAAGCTGATGAGCAAGAGCTCAACGAGAAACGCGACAGCCTCAGCACCCGCCTGACACAGATCCAGCAGCAAGCGGAAGAGGACATGGCCAAGGCCCGGCAAGCCGAAACCGATGCAGCGACCGCCTATGCGCAGGCCGTCGCCTGGGGCGACACCGAGGGCGAAAAGAACGCCAATGCCGACGCGCAGAAAGCCGCGAAAAATCTCGCTACGGCGACCGAACATAATCGGCGCCAACACCTGATCATCACTGCGTTGGAACAGGAACTGGCCATCGTCGACCAGCACATTGCCGAAGCGCAAAGGGAATATCAAACCATCCAGAGAACAGCCATGTCGCTGGCCCGGACAGTGCTGGAAGAACAGTGGAACGAACAAGCACAAGCGCTTATGGATAAGGGCGCCAAGCTGTGGGCGGCCGAAGGAATGCTTGGTGGGGAACACCTCACGTTGATGAAGCTGGTGATTCCAACCAAAGGCGAAGACTTCTACAACTGGACCTGGCGTGAGTTGTCGGATCGATCCGGCAATTACAACGTGCAAGACATTCTCTCGCTGTAACGCGCTGAACCACCGAAACAGCCTGCGCAGGTGGGCTGTTTAACCCACACAGGCTACAAAATGATCATTCAATTTGACCTTAGAAACACCCCCAACTGGAAAGAAATACTGAAAGCACGAATAGTGTCCTTACAAGAAATGATGGAATTCGTGGACAAACCCCGCATAAAAACGGAATTCGAGATTCTCACGGTAAAATTGATCAACGCCGAGATCATTAGCATCCGAGAGTTTCTGAAGCTGTCAGAATAGTGCTGAACTTGTGAGCCACCCGAACATTCAAACTGTCATCAAACAAACATAGGAAAAACCATGTCCAAACTTGCCGAATACCGTCAGCTGGAAAAACACCTGGCCGAGCAAATGCAGGCGCTGGAAGCGCTGAAAAGCGACGGCGCGCTGAAAAAAGAGATTGAATTCGAGACCAAACTGCGCGAGCTGCTGGACCAGTACGGCTTCAGCCTCAAGCACATCATCAACCTGCTCGATCCGCAGAGCACGAAACGCGCTGCAGCACCGGCGGCGACACCTGGTAAACGCAAGCCTCGCGAACTGAAGGCCTACAAGAATCCGCATACCGGTGAAGTGGTTGAAACCAAAGGCGGGAACCACAAGACGCTCAAAGAGTGGAAAACCAAGCACGGTTCCGACGAAGTTGAAAGCTGGGTTCGCAAATAACGCAGCTTGAATAAAAGGCCTCTCAGAGGCCTTTTCTTTTGTTGATCACATCCTTCGCGCCTGCGACCTCACCCTCTAAGAATCATCATCTGCAAAAGGAGTCAACGTTGTGGACACAATGAGCAGACTTGAAATTGGTGGCCTGTTGTCTCGGCGCCTTCCACAATGCACCATCACCTGCTCGATAAATGCCGACCGTAGCCTGTTTATCGAAGTGGTCGGCCCCGACCAACGACAATTCACGATTGCCAACATTGATCGCTCCAGGTACCACGGAGAAGCGGGAATTAACCGCCTGCTTCGAGAGATCCTCGAAGAGATGATCATCTCTCGCCGGTCTACAAACTTGGGCTAACGCTAGGTGCCTTGCCCAACGCCCTCGACTGCTTCCCTATAGCTCGCTGCAGCCTTCCGCGAAGTATTGCTCAGCCCTCCCAACCTGGTAGAAAAGAGCTGCCCCTAGCGGTCCTCCACGATTTTTTCTTAACGACCGCTTCTGCCCACTAGCGCCGCTCACGGACGTCTGCTTTCGGCCAAAAGCGGACGCTCACACGCGACCGCTAACGGCCATAAGCGGACATTCGCAACCGACCGCTGACGGCCAGAAGCTGCCGTTTATGTTCATGAGTAAGTTGCGCTGGCTTCGGACTCTGCAAGGACGATCAGTGAGCCTTTTTATTCACGAAAAAGATCAAAACTTGCTGTACCTGAGTTATAGCGCAGTCAGCACGCCCTGATAAAGCACCGGACCAGTCGGCTGTCCTGTTGGCGATCCGCCCTCGGGCTCAAGACTCACGGCCAAAGTGATGGATTCACCAATGAGAGCTTTCTGCGCGCTGCCCAACTTGATCTCCCCATCTCCGCCTGGCGGTATAACTCCGAGGGAAACAGGTTTGCCATCTAGCGGAATAACCCACATCTCCAGGCTGCGTTCCTTTTCAACCTTCGCCGACGCCAACAGTTTAATTTTCAGGTAATTCTCGTGAGCTTCGATGCTCATCCACGACTGTGCGTCAGCACTACGCAACGTGGCGCCGTAGCGCACTTCGTCATGGTTGTAGATAACACCCAGGGTTACTGCTGCTACCAAAGAACATAGTGCAATCGTCACCCGGAGCCAGCTCCAGAATGGCTGCCTCAGAGTGAGCTGCGGTGTTTGCGGATCTATACGCGCAGTGACTCCACGCCATACTCGATCCGGTACAGGTTGTTCAGCCAGAGGCTCAGTAAGGCTCATGAGGCTGTCCTGCCATTGCGCAAGCTCCGCGCGAAGTTCCGCGTCTTCGAGTAACAGCTGCTCAAAGCGCCGGCACGCGGTTGGCGGCATTAAACCGATCGCATAATCGGCAGCAAGTGCACGACGCAGACTTGGAGTTTGGTAGTTCATGACTCAAGGCACCTACGCAAACGCTCCATGCCTCGGCGGATCCAAGACTTTACCGTCCCAAGCGGCGCCGACAGTTGCTCCGCCAGCTCTGAACAGGAAAGTCCCTCAAAATAAGCAATGGTGATCGATTGGCGTTGCATCCCTTCGAGCCTATCTAGGCACCGATTCAATGAAGCGGTCTCACGGAGGCTGTTCAACTGATCATGTGCCGAGGGGCTGTCGTCGACCAGCACCTGCGCGTCGAGATCACTCAGCGGACGTTCGCGATGCTTTCGCAATTGGTCGATGGCCTGGTTTCGCGTGATGTTGATCATCCAGGTCATCGGCGCTGACAGGTGCGATTGGTAACGTGAAGCATTGTTCCAAATACGCACAAAACTTTCCTGCAGCACCTCTTCAGCCAAATCCGCGCGTCCCATGAACCGCAGAGCCACGCCATGCAGACGCGGACTCACGCTACGATACAGCGCTTCAAAAGCACCTCGATCGCCGAGGGAACACTGGGCTAGAAGGTGTTTGAGTTGGTCAGTGTCGGCGATGGGAATAGCCTTTCTCCATGCGATTGGGTCGTGATGTCCTACAATTCGATTGCAGCCAGAGGTTAGCCCACGGCGCGCGGTTGTTCCATTCACGGGTGGGCTCCTCAGAGATCTCGCCGGTCCTGCTGAAATCAACCGGCGACTCCGGTCAACTTTTCGGCATCAGGACCTTGTCGATGACCTGTATCACACCGTTCGACTGGTATACGTCATAAGTGCTGATGTCGGCGACGTCGCCCTTCTCGTCCTTGATGGTGATGTTGTGCGGGCCATTCATCATTGCCCACAGTTTTCCGCCCGAGACGGTGGTCAGTTCGGTCTTGCCACCACCGGCCTTGATCTTTTCGGCAAGCGTGGCCATGTCCAGTTTGCCGCTGACAACGTGGTAAGTAAGGATCTTGGTGAGGGTTGCCTTGTTTTCCGGCTTGAGCAATGTATCAACTGTTCCTGCAGGCAAAGCAGTAAAGGCTGAATTGACCGGTGCGAAAACAGTAAAGGGTCCTTTTCCCTTGAGGGTTTCGACGAGACCGGCAGCTTTCACAGCGGCGACCAGGGTGGTGTGATCGGCCGAGTTCACTGCGTTGTCGACAATGTCCTTGCTCGGCAACATGCTTTGACCGCCGACCATGACGCTGTCGTGACTCATCGATGCAGCCTGGGCAACATTGAGCATTAAGCCGGTACCGGCCGCCAAAGTCAGAAGGCCCGCAATCAATGGCGTTTTGATCGAAATGCGTTTCATCGTGATGATCCTTTGTGAGGAAAATCGGCCAGGAAAGTCTGTCCGTGCTTGATATACGCGGCGGCGTTCGGATTGGATGCAGTGGCGCCTGTTTTTTTGCAGAATTTGCGAGTGAGTGATCCAGTGACCACTATTCGTTAGGCAAGATGGCTGTGTTTCTGCTGGAAGCTCAGCGGATGCAGTTGGCCGGAAACGTTCACCCGCGCCCGGCTACTATCGACCATTTAGTCGTTACCATTCAGGCTAACCGGGTAACAGTTTGCGAAGAGCTAATTTGATTTGTTCAGCAGAATAAGGCTTAGCCACAAATTCAAACTCCATTCCATCCATTTCTGCGAGTTCGAGGCTATAGCCGGATGTAAGTACGATGGGCAGATCACCACGTCGGCGTCGCAACTCTCGGGCAAGAGAAATGCCGCTTTCCCCAGGCATCACGACGTCCGAAAAAACTGCATCAAATTGTCTCGCATCTCCCTCCATCATCATTAGCGCTTCCTTTGAGTCATGCGCTCTGCCGACGATATAGTCCAGCGATTCGAGAATCTGAACAGCGATGTAGCCAATCTCTATGTTGTCCTCTACCACCAATACCCGCTTGGAATAAGGGAGCATCGTACTATACGTTGTTATTATTTCATTATGCGCCTGAGTCAGCGGCCTGTCTGTTCGAGGCAAATACAAAGTAAATACAGATCCTTTTCCCAGAACCGTTTGAACATCTACGTCTCCGCCTGATTGCTTGGCGAAACCATAAACTTGGGATAGCCCGAGGCCCGTTCCTTTGCTCACGTCCTTCGTTGTGAAGAACGGTTCAAAGATTTTCTCCAGTATCGAAGGAGGAATTCCTCCCCCTGTGTCAGTGAGTGAAATGCCCACAAACTCATGATCGGCTCGCGACTGTGCTCCTAGTGCCGGCAATGGTTCACATAGCTTAACGCTTAACAAAAGTGTGCCTTGACCCTCCATGGCGTCTCGGGCATTCAACGCCATGTTGACGATGGCAGTATCGAACTGATTCACGTCAGCGAGTACATAACACTCTTCGTCACACAACACCACCTCGACCTTAATAAGCGCCCCCGTTACGTTACTGAGCATATCGCCCAATTCTTCGGCACGCTCACAAGCGTCAAACACCATGGGCTTTAGAGGCTGCCTACGTGCGAAAGCGAGCAGTTGCCCGGTCAACTTTGAGGCTCGATCGACGGTGTCAGAAATGGCTTTGACATATTTGGCCTTACGCTCATTCGACAGGCCAGGCTGTTGGAGAAAATCAATTGAAGAACGAATGATTGTCAGCAGATTGTTAAAGTCATGAGCCACACCTCCGGTGAGCTGCCCTATGGCCTCGAGCTTCTGAGATTGGCGTAACGCTGCTTCCGCTTGTGCCAAAAGGCCTGATCGCTCTTCCACGCGTTTCTCAAGGGTGGCATTCAAAGCAGCCAGTGCAGCTAGCCCATCCCGGACGGATGCATGTGCACGAGCGCGCTCAATATGGGCCCAGCAACGGTCAGCTACCAGCAGCAATAATTCCACTTCATAAGATGACCACCCGCGAGGTACGTTATCGTGGATAGCCATCAAAGCCGTTAGCCGTCCATCTTTAATCAGAGGCACACATACAGTTGCGGTAATACCTATGGCTTGAAAAGTGGCTGCCTCCTCTGGAGCAATTTCGTCTCTATTATCATTGATTATCAATGGCTTTCCGGCGTTAAGCGCTCGTACGGCTAGAACTCCAAAATCAGCGAGTCGGTAATGACCCGAGATGCTGGGCGCCTGCTTATCAGCCCAATCTCCACGAATGGTAAACCCGTCTCCATCCGCGTCCATATCTGCATATGCGCAGCTGGAAAGGTGCAAATGTTCGACCAGTCTGCGGCACGTGGACTCCATGATAGACAGCGGGTCGGTAGCGTTGGAGACCGCGCTAGTAATACCTTCCAAAATTTCCAGTCTGTGCGTGGCCAGCACCGTTTTTGTAGTCTCGACCACGGTATCCAGCAGCCCGACCACCTTCCCTGTGCTGTCGCGAATTGGGGCGTAACAAAAAGTGAAGTAAGCCTGCTCTAAGCTGTGAGAGCGCCTGATTATTAGGGGGAAGTTTTCAATGAAGGTGGGTTGGCCAGCGTATGCCGCCTCGGCGATGGGCTTGATGTGCTCCCATGCTTCTTCCCAAACTTCGTTGAAGGGCCGGCCCATCGCCTCGGGTTTTTCTCCCAGTATGGGCAAAAACGCTTCGTTATAGAGTGTAATCAGCTCGGGGCCCCAGACTATTGCCTGGGGGAAATGAGATGCCAACGCCAAGGACACCGTC
Source organism: Pseudomonas koreensis (assembly GCF_025447595.1). Classification (GTDB taxonomy): domain Bacteria; phylum Pseudomonadota; class Gammaproteobacteria; order Pseudomonadales; family Pseudomonadaceae; genus Aquipseudomonas; species Aquipseudomonas koreensis_H. The sequence continues at coordinate 67,171 of NZ_JAOEJU010000017.1, forward strand.
GTTCGCAGGACGTCCGGCCAACCTTCCAACGGTCCCAAAGGCGAGTTCGACCAATCGTGCTGACGAAGACGATCGAAAGCGGCATTTGTAATGGGTAACCAGTGGTCCATTGATTTCAGCGCCTGTTGGAAAGGATTAACACTCGCTTGGTCATCTATGACGTCACGGATTGAGCAGGCAAAACCACCAGATGTGCAATGGGTGTTAAGCAGCCCTACCCATAGGATTGAAACGATAGCTCGGTTGACATGCGGTACATACAGCGCTCGACGCTGGCGGGTACCGATCAGTAGCCTCTGTCGATAATAAATAAGCCATCTGCAGTATACCGCCATATTCGTACAGTCCGGGCGTTATGCGGCGGCTCTTCTTCATCCTGCGACAGTGAGGTTAACTGCTGAGTTCTTCCCCGCGTTGTTATCGCCTACTAGTAAGTCCGCATAGCCAAACTCTTCATGGAGATAGACAGCAACTGACCGAAAGCCGCTCCGTCTTGGGTGTCCGCTAATGGCCGAAAGCGGCCCGTTACGACTGCTGACAGATCGCTGGCAGAGCGGCCAAACTGATGATTACATCCCGTAAATCGCATCTCTTGGGCAGACTGGGAGTGGGGAAGTACCTGGTCTCCTGCGCATGGACATGACCTCCTCCGTCCCTCTTTTCAAGCATCGGAGCGTTACACCAGATGGCAGAGTTACACGCCTAAAGGTTTGCGTACGAAGCCGATGTAACATCAAAAATATTCAATAAATACAGATACTTACCAACCATCGTTACACCAGCTACACGAGTTACACCGCATTTTTGAGGGGTACATACCCCCACACCCCGTAAGCATCAATCCCACCAGCGAACGTCGGGCGTATCTCCCGCAGTGTGCCGGGGCCCCTGAGGTTTTCTTCGAGACACGGGGTCGGAAACCCGCGGGACTGTGTTAGCTGAAAAATGCCCAGCTTAGTGAACAGGTGAACTTAGTGAACACGCAGTTCAACAGTGCATTTGCACAAGGTATTGGGAGGTCGCCGGGGACCCTGAGCATTTCTGAAGGACACGGGGCACAAAACCCGCGGGATCTTGAGACTGGCTGAATTTTTTGCATTGGTTGACAGGTTGACACGGTTGACGACCGAAGACGTGCGGAATCATCGACACTACAGGCCATCGTTACCGAGGCGGTAACGATGGCCTTTTTTCAACGAAATCCTTTCGATTTCAATGATTGAAATTCAATAAGCTCGAAGTCGTGCTGCTAACAAGATCCCGCGGGTTTCCGACCCCGTGCCAGAAGGAATACCTCAGGGTCCCCGGCGCGTCTCAGCTACGCCTCACCAAGCTCAACTCGATGCACATGAACATCAGGTAACGGTAGGAGCGGCCGATACTTTCTCTGTCATTTGCCTGCCCAAACACACCAGTGTCTGGTGATTCAGCAGGCGTTACCTAAGTGGAGACGGAGTGATGGGCCAGGTTAAAGAAGCAATGGATACCCTCAACGAAGGCGTCGGGCTGGCGAAAACAATTGCTCTGAAGGCAGCAAAACGCCCTTGGACCAGGGTGATGCTGATGGCGGCGGTCGGTGTGCTTGTGATGGGGTCTACTTCTTTCTACATGACGTTGCTAGTCGATGAGTTCGGCAAGAACACAGACGAATTCTTTGCCGAATATTTGATACAGCAACAGGATACCTTTGATCAGCGAGCCCTGGACTACATCGAGATCTGCATAGATGCCCAGAAAAGCAATGACCCGAACAAGGACTACTACTGCCAGGATGCTACTGCATTCTACAAGGACGCCATTACCGACTTACCCAACAACAGGGTTGAAGAAAACATCCGACGTGCTGCCTATAGTGCGATGAAGGTTGAGTTGGGGGCCAAGCTTCGTGCGAGCGTTATGGAGCGCGCAATAAAGAAAAAGCCAAAACTCAATGACACCCTGAAATTTCTACTCAGCATCCAAGGTATTATTCTTTTCTGCACGATGGGTGCGATTGTCATGGGCGGCACCGCTTTTTACACCTATCGCTTGGCACAGGCAGAACGATAGGCGGGCCAGCGAGCCAGAGCGTGTATCCCTACTTGTATCCCAAAATGTATAATCAGCCTGCAAGCCACGAATTATATGGAACCCGACAGTCTCCCTCGGGCACCAAAATCAAGAAAGGTCTTGCTTAGCAAGGCCTTTTTTTTCGTCTGTCGGAAAGTGCCGCTGGCCCTCCGGCGAGATCTCACACAGGTTCACCGCATGGAAACGTCACTGGAAACCGTCGCCCTGTTCTCTCTCAAACTCGCGTACGAGGAAGAAGGCCTGAGCCCGATTCTGCGCGATGACATGGTCATGGGCGACTATCAGAAAGACGTGTTCGAACTGCTGGTGCGCCGGGGTGATGTCGAGACGATCCAGTTCAAGATGAACGAGTGCCTGGCGCTGGCGATGGATGCCTTGGGTGGCGTCGAGAAACCGTTGGGGCGGGAACTGCACAAGTTGTCGACGGACTTCAGTCAGGCGCAGTCGCTGGAGCAGCTGGATCAGCCGCTCCTCGCGCTCAAGGGTTATTTGAAGGACATTCTTTAAGCTACGCAGATGAAGAAAGTGGCGCGAAGCTTCTATTTTGATATCTTGCCGCCCACTCGCCAGAGGCCTGTCAACCGCCTCTGATATCGCGCACTCGGGAATAGACCAAAATGGATGCTGTGTTGTGCTTGCTGGTGATGGCTGGAACCTGGCTCTGGGTGGTGAAGCAACGGGGTGAGTGGAACCTGTTGCTTGCCAACCTTGCCGGCGCGGGAAGTGGCGTGGTTACCGGTATCGTGTTCACGCTGATTTACGACGCAGTCATTGGTACGTCAATGGCGACACCCAACCTGAATCGCAGTCTGGTGGTGTTCATCACCAGCGCGGGCGTTCTGGCGGGGGTATGGCTGTGGATTGCCAATCGCCGTCAACCCGAACACCCGGTCGCACGTCAGTTGCTCGGCGCGGTGTGTGGCCTGGTTGCCGGCATGGCGACCCTGATGTTTCTCGCGGTGAATTACTTCCCTCACTCGTGACTGGACGGCGTGGCTGTTTTGCAGTCAGCGCCGCGCCTTCAACACCCGGATATCCGTCGCGAACCCGTCTGCACCGACAATCTTCTTCCAGCCCACATACTGAAACTCGCCCCGCTCATCGATGTAATCGCCCTTCTCCACCGACCTGCCGCCAACGATCGCCACGCGCTTTTCCTCACCACACCCGCCATCCGACGGCCGAACGGTGTAGATCACATACGGCTTCACATATTGAGTGGCGCGAAAGTATTGGCCGCAGACTTCATCGACGGTAATCAGCATGGTTTTCAGGCGGGCTGCGCCGTCCATGTCTTCGTGGAGTTTGAGGAAGGAAATTTCGCCGACATCGCTGTAGCCGAGTGAACGGGCGCGTTGGTATTCGGGGGAGTTCTGGTGGGCGATGCGGCCTTGCTCGGCGGCCTGATTCATTCTGTCGGCGAACTCGGCTTTGCCACGGGCAATCATCGCATCGGCCTCGGCCGCCACGTTTTCGCATTGAGCGAATTCCCCGGAGGCGAGGTATTGGGGAGGCAGGTTCGAGCGATGTTCATTCATGATCCGCTGGCTGCTCTCCAGATCGCCCATCACCTCAACGGCGCCGGGCACGCGACCGCTCTGGACGTCGGCCATTTTTTCCTGCATGCGCTGACAATTGGCGAGGTAATACTTCCAGCTGTTTTCCGGGTGCTCTGTCCACGCGGCGAATGCCGGGGTCATCGCGCTGGCGAAAGTAATTGCACACAGCAAGCGCACAGCAGGGGCGATTTTTGACATGAGTAGTCCATTACAGGAATCAGGAAAGTGGCGCGAAGCTACTATTTTGTTATCTTGCCGTCCATCGTCACGACTCACTCTGCGCGACGCACTGTTTTCAGGTTTAAGGAAAGGATCGAATGGAGTTTCTGCGTTTTCTGGCATTTGTAGCGGCCTGGGGTTTCATGTGGCGCTGGGTGGTGAAAAACCGCGGCAGCTGGAATCTGTTTTACGCCAACCTGGTCGGTGTAGCAGGCGGTTTCATTGTTTCGATGGTGGTGCTGGCGATCACTTTTTCATTGTTCCCGTCGGCGCATCGCTACGACGCCGCGCAGACTGAAAACGTCGTGGCACAGCAGGAAGCCGAGCCGACCTCGTTGCTGCCGGAAGCCGAGGCGGTTGCAAGTCCTGCTGCGCTGAAAGACGCGCCGGTGTTTGCCGCTATCGAGCCGGACAGCAAGCCCTCTCCAGCGGACTCCGCATTGCTGCCGAACTACGCCAGTCGCGCGCCGAAGACGATGTCGGTGCAAACCGTGATCGACCAGAGTGACGATGAGGGGCGCAAGGCCCTGACGGCGCTAAGCAAAAAATTGCGCGCCGATGCGCAGGGCGACAAGTCGATGCTCGCGTATGTGATGTGCAGCCCGTTCGTGACCAGCACTTTGCGCTTCCCAGCCTCTGCCCGGTTTGCCGACAGCAAAAGCCTGACACCGCAACGCTTCAAGGATCAGGTTTACTCTTTCAGCAACACCGTCACCGCGCGGAACATGAATGGCGACGATGTGACGTACCGCTTCGACTGCTCCGTACAGGAAAAACCAAGAGTCGACGCGACACCTGCCGAATGGCGCCTGCTGGCACTGAAACTGGAAAAAACGGGCTCTTAAGCCTCGTTTAAGGGTTCGAGGCGCCGGCTGCGCTATGATCGCCGGTCTGTGCGCCTTGAGCTTTTCCCCCGATGCCTCCAACACCTGATGACCTGAGCCCGTTGCCTGCTGTTCTGGCCGGGCCGCTGCTGCGCCGACTGGAACCGACGCGCGCAGCGTTTTGGCTGGTCGGCAGCCGCGAGCTGTCGTTGACCTTGCGCCTGCAAGGCGTAGGGGACATTCCACTCGATGCAGGGAAATGCACGGTCATTCCGGTAGGCAACCGGGCATTTGTTCACCTGATCGATGTCCCCCTCGAGACGGCCCTGCCCTGCGACACCCGCATCGACTACGACCTGTTGATCGATGGCCAGCAGCCCATCGCCGACTGGGCGCCGCACCTGGTCTACGACAACACCAGCGGCCCGAACTTCGTCCTGCGCTCGCGCATCGACCAGTTGCTCCACGGTTCCTGCCGCAAGCCCCATCATCCGGCCGCCGACGGCCTGATCTGTGTTGATCGGTTGCTGGCCGCCGAAACCGATCCGCAGCAACGCCCCGCCCTGTTGATGATGAGCGGCGATCAGGTCTACGCCGACGATGTGGCCGGTCCAATGCTGCGGGCGATTCATGCCTTGATCGAGCGTCTAGGCCTGTTCGGTGAGCACCTCGAAGGCGCGGTGGTCAGCGACAGCGCGAAACTCTACGAGCACCCCGCCAGCTACTACCATCGTGCGGATTTGCTGCCGGCACTGGAAAGCAACGAGACACTGCGCGAGCGTTTCTTCGGTGGTGCGCGCAAGCCGATTTTCACCAGCAGCAGCGCTGACAATCACCTCGTGACGTTCGCCGAAGTCATGGCCATGTATTTGCTTGTGTGGTCGCCAACGCCCTGGGCACTGGTCAATCCGCAACCGCCCGTACTGACGCCGGAACGCCTCAAGCGCTATGCCCTCGAACAGACCCGCATCGACGGGTTCAAGGCCGGCCTCGACCAGGTGGCCCGGGCATTGGCGCACTTGCCGAGCCTGATGATCTTCGATGACCACGACATCACCGACGACTGGAACCTGTCCGCGCAATGGGAGGAAACGGCCTACGGCCATCCGTTCTCCAAACGCATCATCGGCAACGCGCTGATCGCCTACATGTTGTGTCAGGGCTGGGGCAACAATCCGGATGCATTCAGCGCTGTACTGGAGAAAACCCGAGGCCTCAGCGCCAGCGGTGACGACCACTATCTCGACGCTCCCGTGCAGGACGAACTGATTGATGAACTACTGCGCTTTCAGCAGTGGCATTTCGTATTGCCGACCAGCCCGGCGCTGGTGGTGCTCGACACTCGCACCCGACGCTGGCGCAGCGAAATGGCGCTCAAGCAACCTTCGGGTTTGCTGGACTGGGAAGCCTTGAGCGAACTGCAGCAGGAACTGCTCGACCATCCTTCGGCGATCATCGTTTCGCCGGCACCGATCTTCGGCGTGAAGCTGATCGAAACCGTGCAGCGAGTATTCAGCTGGTGCGGTTATCCACTGCTGGTGGACGCGGAAAACTGGATGGCCCATCGCGGCGCGGCTCAGGTGATCCTGAACATTTTCCGACACTCGCGTACACCTGGCAGCTACGTGGTGCTGTCAGGCGACGTGCATTATTCCTTCGTCTACGAAGTCCTGATCCGACACCGCAAAGCCGGCCCGCGCATCTGGCAGATCACCAGCAGCGGCATCAAAAACGAATTCCCGCCGACCCTGCTGGAATGGTTCGACCGCCTCAACCGCTGGCTCTACTCACCGCGCTCACCGCTCAACTGGCTGACCAAACGCCGACGCATGCGCATCGTCCCATACGTTCCGGAACACGCCGAAGCGGGTGAACGGCTGTGGAATTCGGCGGGGATCGGCCAGGTGTTTTTCAATCAACAGGGACAACCGAAAGACATCATCCAGCACAACTCGAATGGCGCACCGAAGACCCGGATGCTGGCGCCGGATTTGTCGGACACCCCTGATTAGAAAAATCTCACGTAGACAGTGAGAAGGATGGCAGGCTCGCCGGAATCAGCTTACAGAAGACCCAGAAACGTCTCGATGAGACTTCGGTGATACTCAGCACACCGCAGGCAGCCCGTCTGTGGCACAACCACTGATAGGTATCGCCTTGTCATCCTGTACTCATTTCTGTACGTTCTTTGCATCAAGCGAGGACTACAACATGGACACTATCAACTACACCACAGCTCGTGCGCACTTGGCTGAAACCATGGATCGCGTGAATGAGGACTGCGCCCCACTTCTGGTAACCCGCCAAAAAGGCGAGCCTGTAGTGATGATGTCTCTGGCGGAATACAACGCGCTGGAAGAAACGGCTTATCTGCTGCGTTCTCCGGCCAATGCCGAGCGCTTGATCAAATCAATTGGCGAAATGCGCGCTGGAAAAGCCAAAGTCAGGCAACTGATTGAAGAATGAAAATCCAGTTCACGCCAACGGGCTGGGAAGACTACTTATGGTTTCAACAAAACGATAAGGCCGGCCTCAAACGAATCAATCTTCTGATCAAAGCGATCCAGCGCCAACCCTTTGAAGGCTTGGGTAAACCGGAGCCGCTCAAGCACAACATGAGCGGCTTCTGGTCACGGCGGATAACTGCCGAGCATCGCCTGGTCTATGCGATCGTAGACGGCGAAATCTGCGTCATCACTTGCAGATTTCACTACTGACCGAGGGATCAGACAGGGCTCAGGGAACGGCCAACCCCTCTGACAATCATCCCCACCTCCCGCTCATCAATCGTCAGCGGCGGCAGCAGCCGGATCGTCTTGCCGCGCGTGACGTTGATCAGCAGTCCATGATCCCGCGCGGCAATCAGTGTCAGGTCGCGGATCGGCTGTTTGAGTTCGATGCCGATCATCAGCCCTTGCCCGCGAATCGCCAGCACATTCGGATTGTCCGCCAGCTCCGCACGCAAGCGGGTCAACAGGCGCTCGCCTTGAATCCTGGCATTTTCCAGCAGACCTTGTTCTTCGATGATCTCGAGCACGGTGCATCCTACCCGGCACGCCAGTGGATTACCGCCGAAGGTGCTGCCGTGGCTGCCGGGGGTGAACAGATCCGCCGCCCGGCCCCGTGCCAGACAGGCGCCAATCGGCACGCCGTTGCCCAGGCCCTTGGCGAGGGTCATGACGTCGGGAACGATGCCTTCGTGCTGGAACGCGAACCAGCGGCCGGTGCGGCCGATGCCGGTCTGGATTTCGTCGAGCATCAGCAGCCAGGCGTGACGGTTGCACAATTCACGCAGGGCCTTGAGGTAGCCGGGCGGCGCCAGTTGCACGCCGCTTTCCCCCTGGATCGGCTCGACCAGAATCGCCACGATCCGCTGGCCATGCTTGCGCTGCACTTGCTCCAGTGCCTCAAGATCGCCGAACGGCACTTTGACGAAATCCCCGGGCAAGTCGTTGAAACCCAGGCGCACCGCCGGGCCATCGCTGGCGGACAGGGTGCCGAGGGTACGGCCATGAAACGCGTTGGCCATCACCACCACCAGCGGCTGTTCGATACCTTTGCGCCAGCCGTACAGACGCGCCAGTTTCAGCGCGGTTTCGTTGGCCTCGGCACCGGAGTTGTTGAAGAACGCCCGCTCCACCCCCGCCAGCCGCGTCAGCTTCTGCGCCAGCGATTGTTGCCAGTCGATGCTGTAGAGATTGGAGGTGTGCAGCAGCAATCCCGCCTGCTCGCTGATCGCCGAGACGATGCGCGGGTGCGAATGGCCGACATTGGTCACCGCCACGCCCGCCACCGCATCCAGGTATTCGCGGCCCGCCTGATCCCAAAGTCGGGTGCCCAGGCCTTTGATGAAGCTCAAGTCCAGCGGTTGATAGGTATTCATCAGGGCGGCAGTCATGTCGGCAAACTCCAGCAAGGTGAGAGGTGCTGGCAGTATGGTTATCCACCTGAACTGGATAAACTCGGCAAAACTTCAATCATTTAAAAGCCGGGCTTGATAATGGATTTGTTCCAGTCGATGAGCGTGTACGTCAAGGTTGTGGAATCCGGCAGCATGACGGCGGCCGCGCTGCAGTGCGAAATGTCCACGACCATGGTGGGCAACCACCTGCGGGCGCTGGAGCAACGGCTCGGCGTACAACTGTTGCAACGCACCACCCGCCGCCAGCGACTGACCGAGTTCGGCAGCGTTTACTACCAGCGCTGCCTGGAAGTGCTCGGCCTGGTCGCCGACTCCGAGCGGCTCGCCGAGCAGACGCTCGATGAACCGCGCGGCATCCTGCGGGTTACCGCGCCGCTGACCTTTGGCGTCGAACGCCTGGCCCCGGCGCTCAGTGAGTTTTCCCTGCAATACCCGCAGGTCAAACTCGACGTGATCCTGACCAACCGCCGTCCGGATCTGCTGGAAAGTGGTCTCGATGTGGCCTTCCGGCTGGGCCACTTCGACCAGTCCAACCTGATCGTCCGCCCGCTGATCGACTACACACTGACCGTCTGCGCCTCCCCGGAATACGTGGCCCGACGCGGCATGCCGCTCACGCCTGAGGAACTGCGCCAGCACGACTGCCTGTCCTTCGCCTATCCCGCCGGTGACGACTGGCAATCGGTGGAAAAGCAGTGGCGCCTCAGCGGCCCGGACGGCGAAATCATGGTCGATGTCAAAGGCCCGATGCTGATCAACAGTTCCGCCGGCCTGCATCAGGCCGCGCGCACCGGCATGGGGATCGTGATGTTGCCGGACGCATTGGTGGAACAGGATCTGCGCGACGGCCGACTGGTTGTCGTGATGCCGCAATACCAGCCGCCGAACCGCCCGATGCATCTGCTCTACGCGCCTGATCGCTATCGGTTGCCGAAACTGCGCCGCTTCGTCGAGTTCGCCATGCAGACGTGGGGCAGACCGTAAACAACGCGACTACTGTTGGAAATACACCAGGGAAGGGATCAACGAATGAACAAAGACATTTCAATACGCGACCTCATGCCCACGGAAGTGGAGGCAGCAAGGCAGTTTCTCGAGCGGCACGGCTGGGGCCATCGCACCGGCACAGCAGAACATTTCGCACAGCTTGTTCAGAACTCTCAGTGCACCGCCGTGGCATTGAGCGGCCAGCAGATTATCGGTTTCGCCCGTGGCATCACCGATGGCTTGTCCAGCGGTTATCTGTCGATGGTCGTGGTCGACGGGCAACATCGGCGCGCGGGCATCGGGCGGGCGCTGGTTGAACATGTAATGGGCGACAACACCGACATTACCTGGGTCCTGCGTGCCGGGCGCGAAGGCGCGGAAGCGTTTTTCGCCAGCCTGGGGTTTGAAACGTCGGTGATCGCGATGGAGCGTTTGCGGCTGAAATAGCCGACGGTTACTGTGACCCCGTCTATGCTCCACCCTCCTCCTTTCCAGCATGGATGCTGCGCAATGCTCACGATTCTGCAAAACACTCCGATACGGGTTTACCTGATTCTTCTGCTGGTGGTCTGTTTCGGTATCAAGGCATTTTCTCCCCGTCGGGAGAGCCGCGCCTCGATGCTCATAACCCCTCCGGTGTTTTTGGCGTGGTCGCTGTACTCCGTGAATCTGACGATCAACCCGGTCTTGTTTTTGAGCACCTGGTTCGGCTCGCTGATGTTAGGTGGAATCTCGGCCTGGCTGGTGTTCTCCCGCCGGGGTGTGGTGCTCGACGACTCCGCGACAGGGCTGATCATGCCCGGCACGGTAAAGACCCTGATCATGTATTTGATGTTCTTTTTCGCGAACTACTACTTCAATTACCAGCATGACGTGCATCCGGAGCGTTCTGCGTCGCCGGACATGCTGCTGTTCAAGGCCGGCATTGCGGGTTTCATGTGCGGCCTGATCGGCACCCGCTCGTTGAAGCTCTATTGGATACTGCGTGACCTGGCCTCACGCCAGCCACCGTTGAGCGCAGTCGCCAATGAATAGTGAAGAGCGCTCACGGTGCCTGGTTGTTCAACACAAATCATCCGGATAAATAATCGGCACCGCCGGCCCCTTGCTCCGTGACAACGCTGCCGCGCTCCCCTAAATTAGTCGGCCTGAAAAAGCCCCCTGCGCTTTCTCGTCTCATCTCAAGTTAAAAAGTAGTGAAATTTCAATGTCCGATTTCAACACCGCTGAATCCGTAGTCACTCTGTCGTCCAAAGCGGAATACGAAAACTCCATCAATCTTTCACAACACATCCCACAGGCGAAGATCATCAGCGAGATGGTGCTGGACGCATTCCAGTCCAGCCGCGAGAGCGATCAGATCCGCGAACTGCGCGCCGCGATCCGTCAGGCCCATGATCGCTTCGATGACGATCAGGCTTACGAACTGATGGGTCAGCTCAAAGCGCTGAAGGACGCCGAGGCCGCTGACACCGCCGCGCTCGAAGACCTGAGCAGCAAATTCCCGATCAGCCGCATCCTGTCCAGCTTCAAGGACGATCCGGCGTTTCAGGAAATCGTCTACGGCCTGGCCCTCAAGGTGCTGAACCAGACCCACCAGGCCATCAGCAACCCGAGCGGCGGCAAGAGCAAGGCCGCACGCGCCAAGAAAGACGTCGAAGTGTTCAGCATCAGCAAGGACGGCATCAGCGTGACCCTGCCGATGCGCACACCGCGTTCGCGTCTGAGTGTGGATCGCGAGGCGCTGGAATTCCTCGGTTTCAGCTTTGTGGGTGAAGGCGACGAAGCCGAAGTCGAAGGCGAAACCTTCGTCGACAACGCCGGCACCGAGCACGCCATCAACCGCAAGAACATCATTACCGCGCTGCAACAGCAGACCGCGTTCGACGGTTACAGCATCGCCGCCCAGTAATACCGGCGCTGACGAAAAAGCCCCGCTCTGAATTTCAGGCGGGGCTTTTTGTTGAGCGACTTTCAGCGATTATGCCGACGGATGTACCGCTGCGATCATGTCGACTTCGATGGCCGCGTTTTTCGGCAGCTGATAGACGCCGACGGTGGTGCGGGTGTGACGCCCGACATCGCCCAACACATAACTGAATACATCCGACGCGCCGTTGGCGACTTCGCTGAGGTCGACGAAATCCGGCGTGGACTTCACGTATACCGTGACCCGCAACAACGATCTGACTTTATCCAGCGAACCGACCGCATCGACGATAAAGGCCAGGCAGCGCATCGCGCTGATGCTCGCCGCGGCCTGCGCATCCTTGAGCGTCAACTCCTGCCCCACCCGCCCCGGATACTGAATCTTGCCCTCGGTGCGCGGCACCATGCCGCTGATGTAAATCTCATCGTGATAACGGATCAACGGCGCGTAATTGCCACCCACCGTGTTCTCGCCATTGATGTCGTAGTTCAGCTCTTTTGCCAGGGCAATGAAGCGCTCGTCGCAGGTCATCCTCTCAGTCATTTCGCCCAGCCTTTTGATCAGTGCATGAAGAAACGCAGATTGAGATCGAGGTTCGCTGACAATGGTAGTACGTAGCGTCGTCGATCTGAGTGGATCCAAATCTAGGTCTTTTGGCAACTGATAGCAACCAGCCTCCACGGGCGCCAGAGCAGGCATGCCGCGACTAATAGCCATCTCTTCTACACCTTGCATCAACTCTTCGAAAAGATTGCGTTTGCTCATTCCGCTACCCCAGCAATCCTGAACGGTTGTATAGCAATTGAACCGAGCATAAAGCCGAAAAAGTATGCGTGCAGTAGGAGGTATCTCTATTTCCGGACAGCTTTTTCCCAGAAGGCGTAATAACCTAAATATTCGATCAGGGAGGAGACGTTGATGAAATTATTCACCTACAAGATGACTCACGACACAGGCTTTGCTCCTAATCCCTTCGGACACACGCTCACCCTTGCTACATGCAAACCAGCTATTCGTGAAAAAAAGAAAGTGGGCGAATGGATAGCGGGATTCACGTCATCCACGCTGAATCATGATCCTGTAGGTGAGGAGCGGCTGGTTTTTTTGATGCGCATTGGAGAGAAATGCCACCTACGTGATTACTTCAGCGACCCGCGTTTTAGAGACAAAATTCCACTACCTCACCTGAACGACCCCATCTTGAAAGCTGGAGATAATATCTATCGCCCACTCGTACCCGGTGCAACCGAGTTCTTCCACTTTGAACAACTAAAAAACATTAATCATTGGGCTGGATGCGGTCCCGATCTGGATCACCTGAGAGAAGACGTTTCTGGGCAGTTCGTGCTAATCGCAGATATCTTTTATTACTTCGGCGCGTCTCCGTTAACCATTCCTTCCTCATGCCGGCCCAAGATACCCAAAGGCCAAGCAAGGCACGGCTATCGGACGCAACCTGACAGGGCTGAACGCTTCCTTAACTACATTCAAAGCAACTACAAGCCCGGCTTACATTGCAATCCTAAAGATCTTCAGAGAGACGGGTTGAAAGACGCAGGCTGCAAACTACCAACCCCGAGACCGTGTTGATCAATAGAACATTTAACGATCTTCCGACGGTCTAAGCGCCCTCAAATTCTCCCCAACAAAAAACCCCGCTCATCTCTCGATGAACGGGGTTTCTCGTACAACGTTCAAACCTTACGGCGCATACGTCATCAGCAGATCGCCCGGCACTTTGAAGTCCACGGACATCATGACGCTCAACGCGGTGATGGTGAAGATCGAGAACACGAACAGCTTGCGTGCCCAGACCTTGTCGTCCACCGCCTTGTAGCCGGTCCAGGCCATGTACAACCAGTACATGCCCATGGCCGCGGCGACGGCGAGATAGCTCACGCCGGCATAGCCGCTGAAGGTCAGCATCAAGGTCGCCACGAGGAACGCCAGGATGTAGTAGAGGATGTGCTTCTTGGCCACTTCAATCCCGCGCTTCACTGGCAGCACCGGAATCGATGCGGCCAGGTAATCGTTGAAGCGGAAGATCGCGATGGCGTAGGAATGCGGCATCTGCCACAGGCTGAACATCACCAGCAGGGTCAGCGCGGCCATGTCGAAGCTGTTGCTCACAGCCACGTAACCGATCACCGGCGGCATGGCGCCCGACAGACTGCCCACCAGCGTGCCGTGGACCGACTTGCGCTTGAGGTACAGGCTGTAGAAGCCGACGTAGATGATGAAGCCGATTACGGCGAACAATGCAGCCAACGGGTTGGCCACCTTGTACAACAACGCAACGCCGAGAACACCCAGGACGGTCGCATAGGCCAGGGCCAGTTTCAGGGAGATCAGGCCCTGAACCAGCACCCGGTTCTTGGTGCGTTCCATCTTGATGTCGATGTCGCGGTCGATGCAGTTGTTGAACACGCAACCGGAGGCCACGACCAGGGAAGTGCCGATCATGGCTGCCAGAAACACCGCCAGATCGACATGCCCTTTCGAGGCCAGGAAGAACCCGCCTGCCACAGAAAGCACGTTACCGAAAATGATCCCCGGTTTGGTGATTTGGATAAAGTGCTTGAGCGACATCGGGTTTACCTCACTTCGCCATCATGTAGGTGTGGATGCTGAACATGATCCACAGCGACAGACCGACCAGCAGCACGATCACGATGGCCGTAAAGACGAACGCAATCACGTTGTTACGCTGAGCGATGGAACGGTCCAGGTGCAGGAAGTAATACAGGTGAACGATCACCTGGATCACCGCGAACAGCAGGACGATTGCCAGCGTCGTCGACTTCGGCAGGGTCGGGAACATCACCAGGCCGAACGGGATGACGGTCAGGATTACCGACAGGATGAAGCCGATGGCGTACGACTTTACGCTGCCGTGGCCAGCATCATGGCTGTCATGGGAGTGTGCATTAGCCATTACAGGGTCCCCATCAGGTAAACAACGGTGAATACGCAGATCCACACCACGTCCAGGAAGTGCCAGAACAGGCTCAGGCAGCTCAGACGGGTCTTGTTGGTCGCCGTCAGGCCGTGCTTGTTGACCTGGTACATCATGATGCCCATCCAGATCAGACCGGCGGACACGTGCAGACCGTGGGTACCGACCAGCGTGAAGAACGCCGACAGGAAGCCCGAACGGCTAGGACCGAAGCCCTCGGAGATCAGCAGGTGGAACTCGTTGATCTCCATGGCGATGAAGCCTGCGCCGAGCAGGAAGGTCATGAACAACCAGCCCAGAACCTGCTGCTTCTTACCTTTGTACAACGCCAGCATGGCGAAGCCGTAGGTGATCGAACTGAACAACAGCAGAGCGGTTTCGCCCAGCACGTATGGCAGTTCGAAGATGTCGTGGCCCGACGGGCCACCGGCGACGTTGTTTACCAGTACCGCGTACACCGCGAAGATCGACGCAAACAGAATGCAGTCGGTCATCAGGTAGAGCCAGAAACCGTATACGGTCATCTCGCCCGAGTCGTGGTGATGGTCATCGTGCCCATGGTCATGACCATGGGCGTGTCCAGCATTGGTCACTAAGTTCGACATTGTTTAAGCCTGTTCCAACTTGGTTTCAACACGGGTTGCGGAAGCAGGGATCTTCCCGGCCGCTACCAGACGCTTGTGCTGCTCGGCTTCGATGCGCTCGATTGTTTCAACCGGCACCATGTAGCCCTGATCGTCACGTGCTGCGTGGATCACGAAGTAGATGACAGTGCCGGCCAGGCTGGCGATCGCCAACCACCAGATGTGCCAGATCATCGCGAAACCGAACACGGTCAGCAGTGCGCCCATCACCACGCCAGTGGCGGTGTTGTTCGGCATGTGGATCGGTTCGTACTTGGCTGGAGCCTTGTACGCAGTACCGTTTTCCTTGGCCTCGGTGAACGGATCGATGCAGTCTGCTTTTGGCAGTACAGCGAAGTTGTAGAACGGAGGTGGCGACGAGGTCGACCATTCCAGGGTATGGGCATTCCACGGGTCACCGTGTTCGCACATGTTTTCCGGCTTGTTGCGGTCACGCACCGACACGTACAGCTGGATCAGCTGGCAGGCGATACCCACAGCGATCATCACCGCACCGAACATGGCAACGTACAGGTACGGTACCCACTCAGGGTTGGTGGTGGCATTCAGACGACGGGTCATGCCCATGAAGCCCAGTGCATAGAGCGGCATGAACGCGACGAAGAAGCCCGAGATCCAGAACCAGAACGCTGCTTTACCCCAGCCTTCGTGCAGCTTGAAGCCGAACGCTTTCGGGAAGTAGAAGGCGAAGCCTGCGATGTAGCCGAATACCGCGCCGCCGATGATCACGTTGTGGAAGTGAGCGATCACGAACAGGCTGTTGTGCAGAACGAAGTCAGCACCCGGGATGGCCAGCAGTACGCCGGTCATGCCGCCGATGGCGAAGGTCACCATGAAGCCCAGGGTCCACAGAACCTGGCTGGTGAAGCGCAGACGGCCCTGGTAGATGGTGAACAGCCAGTTGAACAGTTTCACACCCGTCGGGATGGAAATCAGCATCGTCGCCAGACCGAAGAAGGCGTTGACGCTGGCACCCGAACCCATGGTGAAGAAGTGGTGCAGCCAAACCATGAAGCCCAGTACCGAGATCGCGCCCGAGGCGTAGATCATCGAGTGGTGGCCGAACAGTTTCTTGCCGGTGAAGGCCGAGATGACTTCCGAGAAAATGCCGAATGCCGGCAGGATCAGGATGTAAACCTCAGGGTGGCCCCATGCCCAGAACAGGTTGACGTACATCATTGGATTGCCACCAAGTTCATTGGTGAAAATGTGGAAATCCATGTAACGGTCAAGGGTCAGCAGTGCCAGGGTAGCGGTCAGGATCGGGAACGAAGCCACGATCAGAACGTTTGCCCAGGTGCAGGTCCAGGTGAAGATCGGCATGTCCATCAGTTTCATGCCAGGGGTACGCATTTTCAGCACGGTCGCGAGGAAGTTAACCCCCGTTAGCGTTGTACCCAGACCCGATAGCTGTAGCGCCCAGATGTAGTAGTCCATCCCCACGCCAGGGCTGTATTGCAGACCCGACAGCGGTGGATAGGCAACCCAGCCGGTCTTGGCGAATTCGCCGACGCCCAGGGACAGGTTGATCAGCACGACGCCGGACACCAGCAGCCAGAAGCTCAGGGAGTTCAGGAACGGGAACGCAACGTCACGCGCGCCGATCTGCAGCGGCACTGCAAGGTTCATCAGGCCGGTGAAGAATGGCATCGCCATGAAGATGATCATGATCACACCGTGAGCGGTGAAGATCTGGTCATAGTGTTCAGGTGGCAGGTAGCCAGGCGAACCCTCGGTGGCCATGGCCAGCTGGGTACGCATCATGATGGCGTCGGCAAAACCGCGCAGCAGCATGACCATGGCGACGATGATGTACATCACGCCGATTTTCTTGTGGTCGACCGACGTCAGCCACTCGGTCCACAGGTAAGTCCACTTCTTGAAGTAAGTGATTGCAGCGAACAGCGCCAGACCACCGAGCGCGATCATCGAGATGGTGACCATCACGATCGGCTCGTGGAAAGGGATCGCTTCCCAACTTAATTTACCAAACATCGTTTACTCCTCTGCCCCGGCAGCTGAATGCGAATTCGAGTCCATATCCGTTGCCGCCACTTCTTTCTCTTTCTTCTCGTGCTTCAGCGGCTTACCCGGTTTCATGCCTTCGTACTTGTCGACGATGGTCTGGAACAGGTTCGGCGTGACCGAGGAGTAGAGCTCGACTGGATTGTTCTGGCTTGGCTTGGCAAGGGCTGCGTATTCAGCTGGTTCAAGCTGTTTAGGTGCCTTTTTGACTTCACTTACCCAGGCGTCGAAATCTTCCTGAGAAGTTGCGATAGCCTTGAATTTCATACCGGTGAAACCAGCGCCGCTGTAGTTGGCGGAGATACCGTCCATTTCAGCGTTGCGGTCAGCGATCAGGTGCAGCTTGGTGGTCATGCCCGCCATCGCGTAGATCTGGCCGCCCAGGCCCGGGATGAAGAACGAGTTCATCACCGCGTCCGAAGTAATCCGGAAGTTAACTGGCGTGTGCGCCGGGAACACGATCTTGTTGACCGTGGCGATACCTTGTTCCGGGTAGATGAACAGCCACTTCCAGTCCAGCGCGACCACTTCGATGGTCACAGGCTTGACGTCGGATTCGATCGGACGATACGGATCCAGCGAGTGGGTCGACTTGTAGGTGATGTAACCCAAGGCAATGATGATCAGGACCGGGATGGTCCATACAGCCACTTCGATTTTGGTCGAGTGCGACCATTTCGGGGTGTAGACGGCGTTCTTGTTGGACGCGCGGTACTTCCAGGCGAACAGGAAGGTCATGACGATGACCGGCACAACGACCAACAGCATCAGCAGCGTGGCGGTGATGATCAGGTTGCGCTGTTCCAGGCCGACCTGGCCCGTTGGATTGAGCAGGGTCATGTTGCAGCCTCCCAGCAACAACGTGCCGAGCAGCGGCACTAGGCCTAGTAATCTGGGGTACCTGTTTTTACTCATCTCACGACCTCTAAAGCAGCTTGCGCAATGCAGTTGGGTTTTGATCGCCAACACTTCACCCTGCCAAGGGTTGGCATTTTCTTTGGATTGAATAAGGGCCGCCCGTCGCGCGTCAGACGCTCGACAAAACCTGGGACAGCGGTCAGTTCTTATTCGAATTCGTGGTCAAAGGCCTTGTTACAGACCAATTCCATTTGGTGCGGAAAGTTGGAAGGCACCGACACCTGGGTGTCTTGCGAGCCTCTCGGCTGCTCGACACCCGACTTCCTGCTCGCCTCCTTAATAAAGGCTGAACAGTGCCGGGAATTCAGTGCGGGCGATTGTAGATAGGTAGCGCCCTATACACCATGTCTTATCCCGAAATAATTTTTATCGCTCAGAGCAACAATCCATCACCGTTTTTGCAAAAGTTCCGCATGTTATCGAAATCGATTCTCAACAAAAACACCAAAAAATGTAGGTCTATCGGCCTCAGTTCAGACAGCTCCGAAGGCTTTTTCCCACGGCGCGATCCGCGCAAAGCCCGATATGCCAAGGCTTTTGGCCATCTGCCGGAGTCTGTTAAAACTGCCTGATCCGGCACACGCGTGCAAAAACCGACAAACGCTGAAACAGACCAATCCTTTTTTGTAACAGCACTCCAATCCGGGCCTGTGAAACGCGCTGCGACACGGCCTGTGTGACAACATGTCGCACACCTGTCGCACCCTTCCTTGCCGTTCGTCACGGTGTTTTCACACAGACCCTGAAATGCAGAACGCCTCGATTCGCGTCACCGCAAATCGAGGCGTTTGTTTTATCGGCGCAGGCGCCGAAAAGTTGATTCAGCGCAGCGCTTTTCGGTTACGCGAGGTCAGCAGCGGCACCAGGATCACCACCAGCACGAAGGCCACCAGTGCCCATTGCGCGAGCGACAGGCCGAGGATCGGCGGGTACGGCGTCGAGCAGAAACCGTCGACCTGGAAGCCCAGCGGGAAGATCTTCGCCAGCGGCAGGTCATCGACGATCGGCTGCAGCACATCGATGCCGCAGCTCACCGCCGGATAGAACTGGGTGTACACGTGATGCCCGGCGACACCGGCTCCGGCGATGGCACAAATCACCACCAGCACCTCGAACACTGTGATGCTGCGTCGGGTGCGCATGGCCGCGCCGATGAACGCGAACAACGCGATCAGCAGTAACGCATAACGCTGCAGAATGCACAGTGGGCACGGCGCCTCGCCCAGCACGATCTGCATGTACAGCGCGCCGCCGATCAGCGCCAGGCAGATGATGCCCAGCAACACCAGATAGCGCCGCTCACGTCCCAATCGAATCGTTTCCTCGCTCATCGCGTTTCCCTTTCATGTCCATGGTTCAGCTGGCCGGCGGCTGCGCTTGCAGTTGCGCCATCAGGCTGATGTTGTCTTCGATATGCCAATTGGCCGCGATGCGACCGTTGTCGATCTGATAGATATCGGTTGCCCGGAAGTCTACACGCTGGCCCTGCCCTTTGAGAGCCTTGAACGTGCCGGTGAAATGCCCGCGAAAGTGCAGATGCACCACCACGCGATCCCCGGCGACGATCATTTGCTCGATCTCGCAACTCAAGTCCGGCACCGCCGTGCGAAAAAACTTCGACGCCAGCAACGGCCCGGTCGGCCCCTGCACCCGGCCTTCCGGTGGAGTCTTGTCGGCGAACTGCGGCGACAGGGCTGCAGTGGCCAACGCCTCTTCACCCGTGTTCCAGAAACTGCCGTAACGCCGCGCCGCCAGCTCCATCGCATCACGCTGGGCCTTGGGCAGGCTCTGATCGACGATCAAGGTCTGTGGTTCTATCAAGGCGGATTCGGCGAACACGAACGGACTGGACAGCAAGGCAACCGACAGGCCCAACGCGGCCAGGCTGAAACGACGGGAAGAGGCGAAGTGCGACATGGGGCGATCCTGATCATGTAAACGAACGAGCGCCTATCATCAGCATCGGGGAATAAACGATAAACCGGTTAAGAAACGATTAACCTTTAAACAGAATTTAAGAATCAAGACCGTGTAACGGCCAATCGCGAGCAAGCTCGCTCCCACAAGAATCGATGTCGTATACACATTCTGTGAACGACGCCGAACCTGTGGGAGCGAGCTTGCTCGCGAATGAAGGCAACTCGGTTCCGGATTATTCCAGAGCAGCAGCCGGCCCGAAGAACTCATACCGGCTCTGCTTCTCCGGCACACCCAGCGCCTTCAGGTGACGCTTGATCGCCCCCATGAAACCTTTCGGTCCAAGGAAGTAGGCGTCCACATCACGCTCCGCCGGCAGCCACTCGCCCAGTTGTTCTTCACTCAACAACCCGACCTTGTCCGCCGCCGGGCTCACGCCGTCATCTTCGGCGTAGCAATAGAAGCGCTTGAGCTGCGGATGACGCTCGGCCAGACCATCGATCCAGTCACGAAACGCATGCACGCTGCCATTGCGCGCGCTGTGGATGAAGTACACCGGACGCTCGGTTTCCAGCGCCGCTTCCAGCATCGCCAGGGTCGGAGTGATGCCGACGCCGCCGCTGATCAGCACCAGCGGTTTGTCGCTGGCAGTCAGGGTGAATTCACCCGATGGCGGGAACAACTGGATGCTGGCGCCGACGTGCAGTTGATCGTGAAGGTGATTGGAGGCGCGACCGCCCGGTTCGCGTTTGACACTGATGCGGTACTGGCCTTTGTTGGCCAGGGCCGACAGCGAGTAATTGCGGCGGATTTCTTCGCCGTCGAGGATCAACTTCATGCCGATGTACTGGCCTGGCTCGGCTGCGAGGATCGGGCCCTTGTCCGCCGGTTCGAAGTAGAACGAGGTAATTTCCGCGCTCTCCTCGACCTTGGCCGCCACGATGAACTCCCGCGCGCCGCGCCAACCACCGACGGCCTGTTCTTTCTGGTCATAGATGGCGGTTTCGGCGCCGATCAGGATATCGGCCAACTGTCCGTAGGCTGCGCCCCAGGCACTCATCACTTGCGGGGTTGCGATTTCTTCGCCGAGCACTTCGGAGATCGCGCGCAGCAGGCAGGTGCCGACGATCGGGTAGTGTTCCGGCAGGATTTGCAGGGCCACGTGCTTGTTGATGATCTTCGCCACCAGATCGCCCAACTGGTCGAGTTGATCGATATGACGGGCGTACATCAACACGCCGTTTGCCAGCGCGCGGGGCTGGTCACCGCTGGCCTGGTGGGCCTGGTTGAACAGCGGGCGGACTTCCGGATATTCGGAGAGCATCATGCGATAGAAGTGAGTGATCAGCGCTTCACCGCCGCTTTCCAGCAGAGGCACAGTGGACTTGATGATTGCACGATCCTGGACGCTAAGCATAAGGGTGACTCCTGAGCTTTCTCTAAAAGTGCCTTATTTATTCCAGTAATCGTGCCAACTATTTTTTCTATATAAATCAATAGGTTGAAATTTATGTAGTCAGATCGACACAAGCACCTCTATAGTCGCTTCGACTACAACGTGTCTCTTTGACTACCAGACTATGTCCGCCAAATCATTGCTCACTGCCCTGCTCCCACTGGTCTCCGACCTGTCCCGCGAATTGCCCGAAGGCGAGCGCTACCGACGCCTGCTCGAAGCCATGCGCGCCCTGCTGCCCTGCGATGCCGCCGCACTGTTGCGTCTCGACGGCGAATGGCTGGTGCCGCTGGCCGTGGACGGCTTGAGCACCGACACCCTCGGCCGCCGCTTCAAGGTCAGCGAACACCCGCGCTTTGAAGTGCTGCTGGCCGGCGAAGGGCCGACCCGTTTCGCCGCCGACAGCGATTTGCCCGATCCGTATGACGGACTGGTCGACGGTCTCGACGATCACCTCGAAGTTCACGATTGCCTCGGTTGCCCGTTGTTCGTCGATGAAAAACTTTGGGGGCTGATCACCCTCGACGCACTCGATCCGGAGCGCTTTGAGCCGATCGAACTCGATGCCCTGCAAGCCTTCGCCAGCCTCGCCTCCGCCACGGTCAACGCCGCCGAACGCATCGAACGTCTGGCGATTCGTGCCGAGGACGAACACCAGCGCGCCGAGGTCTATCGTCAGGCCAGCGGTCAGCAGAATCGCGAAATGATCGGCCAGAGCAAGGCGCATAAAAGGCTGGTGGAAGAAATCAATCTGGTCGGCGGCAGCGACCTGACCGTGCTGATCACCGGGGAAACCGGGGTCGGCAAAGAGCTGGTGGCCCAGGCCATTCACGCAGCTTCCAAGCGCGCCGACAAACCGATCATCAGCCTCAACTGCGCGGCCCTGCCGGACACGCTGGTGGAAAGCGAACTGTTCGGCCACGTGCGCGGCGCTTTCACCGGCGCTACCAGCGACCGGCGCGGCAAATTCGAACTGGCCAATGGCGGCACGCTGTTTCTCGATGAGGTCGGCGAGTTGTCGCTGACCGTCCAGGCCAAGCTGTTGCGGGTTTTGCAAAGTGGCCAGTTGCAGCGTCTGGGTTCGGACAAGGAGCATCAGGTCGATGTGCGCCTGATCGCCGCGACCAACCGCGACCTGGCCGAAGAAGTGCGCAGCGGTCGCTATCGCGCCGACTTCTACCATCGCCTCAGCGTGTACCCGTTGCGGGTGCCGGCGCTGCGTGACCGGGGCCGCGATGTGCTGCTGCTCAGCGGTTATTTCCTGGAACAGAACCGCTCGCGCATGGGCCTCAACAGCCTGCGCCTGAACAGCGACGCCCAGGAGGCGCTGCTGGCTTACACCTGGCCGGGCAACGTGCGGGAGCTGGAGCATTTGATTGGACGCAGTGCGCTGAAGGCGTTGGGCAACTGCAAGGTGCGGCCGAAGATTCTCAGCTTGAGCGCGATGGACCTGGATCTGCCGCGCGAGGTTGTGGATAACTCCACGGAGCCGGTCTCTGGTACTGCGACACCTGTGCCACTGATCAGCGGCGATTTGCGCCTGGCCACGGAGCAATATCAGCGGCAATTGATTGCTGCGGCGCTGGAACGCAATCACGATAACTGGGCGAGCGCGGCGCGGGAGCTGGGGCTGGACCGGGCGAATCTGGGGCGAATGGCGAAGCGCTTGGGGATGAAATAAAAGTCCCGCCGTCGGATTGGCGCCAGAATCCCTAAAGCCTGCCGGTTACAAGTCGATAACCCGGCATCGATACCTGCTGGCGATCCGTGCGATCGCCGCTCACCTTTTTCCACAGAAGGTTTTTATGTCTTCCAACAAAGCCCGCGCAGATTCACTTTCGCTTCTGCTGTTTACCTTGCGCAGCGGCAAGCTGATGGCGATCAACCTGCTGAAGGTCAGTGAAATCATCCCCTGCCCGCCGCTGACCAAGCTGCCGGAGTCGCACCCGCACGTCAAAGGCATCGCCACCCTGCGCGGCGCTTCGTTGTCGGTGATCGACCTGAGCCGCGCCATCGGCGAGCGGCCGCTGGAAGACCCGAATGGCGGCTGCTTGATCGTCACCGACGTCAGCCGTTCGAAACAGGGCCTGCACGTACAGGCGGTGAGCAAGATCGTGCATTGCCTGACCACCGACATCAAACCGCCGCCGTTCGGTTCCGGCGGTTCCCGCGCCTACATCACCGGCGTGACCTCGGTGGACGGCACGCTGGTGCAGGTGCTGGACATCGAAAAAGTCATCCACGGCATCGCCCCGGCGCAGATCGAAATGGCCCCGACCGAGCTGAGCATGGAAGACGCCGAAGTGCTGGGCAACGCGCGAATCCTGGTGGTCGACGACAGTCAGGTGGCGTTGCAGCAATCGGTGCATACCCTGCGTAACCTCGGCCTGCAATGCCACACCGCGCGCAGTGCCAAGGAAGCCATCGACTGCCTGCTGGACCTGCAAGGCACAGCGCAACAGATCAACCTGATCGTCTCCGACATCGAAATGTCCGAGATGGACGGTTACGCCTTCACCCGCACCCTGCGCGAAACCCCGGACTTCGCCCACCTCTACGTGCTGCTGCACACCTCGCTGGACAGCGCGATGAACAGTGAAAAGGCCCGCCTCGCCGGGGCAAACGGCGTGCTGACCAAGTTCTCCTCGCCCGAGCTGACCCACTGCCTGATCGAAGCGGCCAAGCATGTCGCCGCTCACGGCTACTGAGACTTGAGCGAGGCGTTCTGTTTTCTGATGCGGCGCGACCTGAGCCAGGACGTGCCGGCCATCGAATGGCCGAACGGTATTGAACTCACTACCTACGGCGCCGAACGCGCATCCGCCGTACATGAACTGATGCAAATCGGCTACCGCGAAGGCGGCGGTCGGGTGCCGGCGCTGGATGTCTGGCAACGGCAGTTTGAAAACGATCCGGAATACGATCCGGCACTGTGTTTCATCGCCAGCGATACCCAAGGCGTCATTGGCGTGGCGCAATGCTGGACCAGTTCCTACATCAAGAATCTGGTAGTGCATCCTCGGGCCCAAGGACGTGGATTGGGTCGGGCGTTGTTGCTTCATGCGTTCAAGGCGTTTCAGGATCGCCGCGAAGGGTTTGTTGATCTGAAGGTGCTGGAAGACAACCGGCGAGCGCAGCGCTTGTATGAAATGTCTGGAATGTATGTGGTTCGCCGGGAATTGGTGCCGGACTGACAGACCGCCATCGCTGGCAAGCCAGCTCCCACAGTCTGAAATGCACTCCAAAGTGGGAGCCAGCCTGCTGGCGATGAGGTCGGCACAAGCAACTTAACGCCTCAACCGCACTCCAAAGTCCGGCCATACAGACCAAGGATGCCTACACCATGAAAGCCATTACACTAAGCCTTCTCTGCCTTAGCGCCCTCACTTTCCAAGCCCACGCCTCCAGCCCCGACGCCTGGGCTACCTACGACAAAACCGTGCTCGCCAGTTGCACCAAGGCCAGCGGTCTGAAAAACGCCAAACCGGTCGGCAACGCCGCGCAATTCGATGACCGCGTCGGCTACACCGCCCTGTTGCTGCAAGGCCAGTACCCGCAAAAACACATGAAGGGCCAGCAAGGCACCGAGCTGTGCCTGTACAACAAAAAGTCGAAAACCGCGTTCGTCACCGAATGGGACTCGATCCGCCCGACCGCCAAACCCTGAGCGAATGGCGCACAACTTGCTTCACTCCGGGCCTGTACGGCGGCTTTACGTCGCCGATTCATACCCTGATTGAAGATTGCTCGCTCAATGAATACGACCTTTTCCTGCGTAGGCTGCGGCAAGTGCTGCACCGATCACCACGTGCCCCTGACCCTGGCCGAAGCCCGCATGTGGGCGGCCGATGGCGGTCAGGTGATCGTGCTGGTGGAGGCGTTTCTGGCCAACGGCCTGGGCCTGCCGGAACAGCAGCGCGAACATGCACAACGGCGTTCGGCGGTGGTGCGCAGCGGAATGTCCGACGCCCATGTGGCAATCACTTTCGCCGCCTACAACGTCGGCCCCTGCCGGAATCTTGACGAAGACAAGCTGTGCCGCATCTACGAGCGCCGTCCGCTGGTGTGTCGCATCTATCCTGCCGAAATCAATCCGCACATTCCGTTGAATCCTGCGGCCAAGGACTGCCCTCCGGAGTCATGGGAACAGGGCCCGGAGCTGATCGTCGGTGGTGAACTGGTCGATCAGGAACTGGTGACGCTGATCCAGCGCTCCCGTCAGGCGGATCGCGATGACATCCGGATCAAGGATGCGATCTGTGGCTTGCTCGGCATCCGCACCACCGCGCTCAAGGGCGACGGGTTTACCGCGTATTTGCCGGACATGGGCGCGTTTGCCTCAGTGATCGATCAGGTCACCGCGCAGCCATTGAGCGAAATATCCAGTGAATGGCTGTTTCATCTGTCCGGTGATGATGTGGCCGGGCAGGTGCGGGCGGCAGGCGCACAGGTGGTGACCGAACCGCCGCAGACGTATGCGTTTATTTCGTTGCGGGCGGCTTGATCCGGAGTTTTCGCCAAGGCTAATGGCCCCTTCGCGAGCAGGCTCGCTCCCACATTTGAAATGCAATCCTCTGTGGGAGCGAGCTTGCTCGCGAAGAGGCCGGCCCAGGCAACCTCAATCCCGAACCTGCCGCCGCCCCCAGAATTCCCGCGCCAACGAACGCAAATCCCCCGCCAGCCCCGCCACATCCTGTGAGTTGAGCTGGCTCTGGCGCCCCTCATCCACCGTCAGCTCGCACGCCGTGCGGATGCTGACGATGTTGCGGTTGATGTCCTCACTCACCGCGCTCTGCTCTTCGACCGCCGCTGCAATCTGCAGACTCATCTCGGTGATCTGCTCGACCCGCCCGCTGATTCCGTCCAATGCCCGGGCCGCACGCTGGGCCTGTTCGACGCTGTTATCCACATGCTCGCTGCTCTGCTGCATGACCAGCACCGCATCCCGCGCGCCGTTTTGCAGGGTGCTGATCATCCGCTGAATCTCGTTGGTCGACTGCTGGGTACGCTGGGCCAGACCCCGCACCTCATCGGCCACCACCGCAAACCCACGCCCGGCATCCCCGGCCCGCGCCGCTTCGATCGCGGCGTTGAGCGCCAGCAGATTGGTCTGCTCAGCGATGCTGCGGATCACCTCCAGCACCCCGGAAATCTCGCTGCTGTGGCCTTCGAGTTGATGAATCACCTCGGTCGCCCGCCCCAACTCCTCGGCCAGCCGCAACACCGCACTGCGACTCTCGCCCACCAACAGATGACCTTCACGGGTTTCCGTCCCCGCCATATCCGCCGCCACCGACGCCTGCTGCGCATGGCTGGCGACCTCGGCCACACTGGCTGCCATTTGATGAATCGCCGCCGCCACCTGATCGGTTTCCGCCTGCTGCGCTAATGTGCTGGTGTGACTGCTATGCAGATGATCCACCAATTGCGCCGCATGCCCGGCCAATCGCTGCGAGGCATCGCCGATCCGCCCGACCACCGCACCAACTTGGGCTTCGAGCATCTGCAACGCAAACTCGATCTGCCCGAACTGATCCCGCTGCCCGGTATAAATACCCTGACTCAACGGGTTGTCGGCAATCAGCCGCGCACGCTCGGTCAGCCGCTCCAGCGGCCGCAATAACCAACTAACGCCCAAGCTACACGCGCCAATACCGGCCACCAGCGCAGCAGCTTCGATGCCAATGGACTCCGGCCGCAACCAGGCTTCAATCCCCAGCACCACCGCCAGCACCGAACTGGTCAACGCCATGAGCTTCGCCCGCAAACTCAGGCTCGGCAGCCATTGCCATCGCGCCACCCGCCCCTCGCGCAACTGCGCATACGCCCGCTCCGCCGCCGCAATCTGCCGCGCATCCGGCCGCGTGCGCACCGATTGATACTCCACCGCCGCACCGTTCTGCGTGACCGGCGTGACATAGGCACTGACCCAATAGTGATCACCGTTCTTGCAACGATTCTTCACCAGCCCCATCCACGACCGCCCGCGCTTGAGCGTCTGCCACATATGGGCAAACGCCTGCGCCGGCATGTCCGGATGGCGCAGCAAATTGTGCGGCGCACCCAGCAGCTCGTCGCGGCTGTAACCGCTGATCTTTATGAAGTCGTCGTTGGCGTAGGTGATCGCGCTGGTCAGATCGGTGGTCGAGAGAATGTTCGCATCCGGCGCAACATCGACATTGCGCCCGGTCACCGGGTGATTGATCTTCATGGGAAGCGCGCTCGTTTTATTGGAAAGAGTCGGCAGGGCTGCTGACTCTAAGCGCACTAACTGGTTAAACGTTGATCTGGCTCAGGTTCCGGGCATTTAGCCATCAATGATCACGAATCAACATGCAACCGCCAGGCATTCGATCTCTACCTTCGCACCCGGCACCACCAACTGTTTACCGGCGAACGTTGTACGTGCCGGTAAACGATCGCTCGGGAAGAACTGGCGGTAGGCCTGGTTCATCCCGGAGAAATCCTTGACGTCGGTCAGGATCACTGTGCATTTGGCCACGTGCGACGGGGATGATCCGCTTTCCTTCAGGGCAATGCGCAGGTTTTCCAGGGCCTGGACCGTCTGCGGGCCGATACCGCCCTTGACCAGTTGCCCCTCGGCATCCAGTCCCAATACACCAGACAGGTAGACGGTTTGACCGGCCTGCACGGAATCCGAAAACGGTAATCCTTCAGCGTTGGGTCGATAGTTCAAGGCTTCATTGGCAACGTCGGGCAGATAACGCTCGGTGATCGCCTGATATTGCCCGCTCGACTTCAGGCGTTCGAGAGCCGCGTTCAGGTCATCACGTAAAGCGTTATCGGTTTTACGGACCGCCATCGCGACGCCCGAGCCGAGCATCGGATCCTGTAGCTCCCGACCTGCAAAAGCGAAATCCAGCCCTTGCGGCTGGCTCAGCAGTGCTTGCGTAATCTCGATGGTATCTTGCAGGGTCGCGTCGATTTCCCCTGACAACAGGGCGGCAATCAAATGATCGTTGAACTGGAAACTGCGCACCGTCACACCCGAAGTCCCCCACCGCTCCCTGGCGAACGCCTCGCGGCTGGTACCGGCCAGAACACCGATGCGCTTCCCCTTGAGCGACTGCACATCCTGCGTCAGGTTCGAACCCGTGCGAGCGACCAACCGGCTGCTCAGCGGGTAAAGGATATCGGTAAAGTCGACCCGCTCACGCCGCGCCGGGGTGGGGCTCATTGGCATGATCACGTCAAACTGGCCGGCCTGCAGCGCCGCAATATTGGTCGCGTAGTCCTGATCGACCCAGATGCATTGAGTCTGCAACTCGGCGCACAGCGCGTTGCCGAGTTCGATGTTCAACCCGACCAGCTCACCTTTGTCGTTGCGGCTTTCAAAGGGGGGAACCAACGCCTCGACACCGATGCGGACAGTGCGATCAGGAATGGAAGAAACACATCCGGTCGTGAGAAGCACCAGCGAAAGGACAGTCAGTTTTTTTGCCAGAGACATTGCGGCAGCCTACTTCAAGTATTCAGAGGAGCGAATTCTTGTCGAGTGGCTGCCATTGTTCCCAGAGGATGATTCTCTCGCCTGCGTGGGAAGAATCCGAGTTGGATCGCGAAATTATTCCTGACGAGAAGGAAAACTCAGCGTTTGCCCATCGAACGGCGAGTACCCGACGGAGCCACACCCGGAATCTTGGCGTGACGATCACCGTCCTTGCCCTTGAACTGCGGCTGCTTGGCCGCTTTGGCAGCCGCCAGCTCACCTGGCTTGAACGGAAACTTGAACGCAGGAATGGTCGGCTTGGTTTCGCCGGCCTCGGCCAGCTCTGCCGGGACATCGCTCACAGCGTTGTCGATTGGGGAAGTCATGAAAGCTCCGGGAAGCAAAAAGTCCGGCCCGGTGAATGAGCCGCGAAGGCGCGCAGTATACCTGCGCGCGCGGACTTTAAAGAGCCCCCGAAAGGGCATGACAGGTGCCTTTTCAGGACTCTTCGACTAGCGGATCACGTTGGCGGATCAACCCGATCCAGCGCCCGGTTCACAGCAAGCTCCGCCAGCATGATGATCTGCTGGATTCCCAACGCCGTACTGCGCTGCGGGCCGCTGAGTTCATTGGCGAAATTGCTGGCGATGGTACTGGCCGAGGCCAGGGATTCGCAGGCATTGGCCAGCAGGCTTTCGGTGTCGACGTTGGGAGTGACCATATACATCGTGCTCGGGCTAGGCTTGGAAGGGTTGGGGCACAGGTAGTAGTCGAGGGCGCGTTTGATGGCTTCGCGGTTACGGGCCAGGTCTTCGGCGCGCATGGCCTCTTCGAGCGGGGTGGGTGATTCGAGGGGTGGGTCGGGTATCAGTTTGTCCATGAAAACTCCTACTTGGCTATGGAGCCATCCCTTGTCGTTTCCACACGACAAAAGGTGGCAGCTGTACGCAGGGTGGAAAACCGATAAGTAGGCAACCGGCCAGACCGAAGTCTGCCTGCGCACAGCCGCCGCGACGCAGTTTGCAGACGAAAGAAGACATCGGCAACGATTACGGGGAGATGCTTTGCAACTACTTGAAATCAGGTTTCCACACCTGTTCGCTGAATTGGCAGCGACAGCCAAAGACTAGAGAGCGCACTTCCGACGGACAACCTGAAAACGTTGTGGGAAGGTTCAGTAAACCCCACACATCTTTAAACATTCAAAAATGGAACGCGGAGCGTCCCGGGCTGCATTCCCACGCGGAGCGTGGGAACGATCAATCCCCACAAGATCTGGTCGGCTATCAGGCCGCCATCGCCAGCAGGCTGGCTCCCACAGAAAAGCAGTTCGCTTCTCGCTTCCCACCACTCAACACGATGAGCGTTAGCTCGAGTAAAGCTTTTGACGTGCCGGCCCCGTCGGAAGGCTGAGTGGAGGGATTTATCCGGGGGTGGGAGCGCAGCGACCGTGCGGCGAAGCCGCATGCATCGAGAGGAGGTGCAGCGAAGCAAACCGTAGGCGATGCCCCCGGATGAATCCCGGAACGAAGGAACGCCGAGCCAAAGCGAGGTGCCGAACGCCGGGGCCAAGCCTTTTGCTTACTTTTTGGCGTTTGAAAAAGGGACTCGCCGTAAGGGCGAAACCGCCAGCAGCAACACCCGCAGAAACGGATATTCACAAAGAACACCCACAACATGGTCGGCCCAAAGGCCGCCAAGCCAAAGCCGAAACTGACAGCGCCGTCAGCTAGCCGTCACCCTCCTGACCCCCAAACAAGTTTATAAAGAACCAACCTGCCCAACCTCCGTCCCCTGGCGCCCCAAAGCATGCAAACCCAGAAGAAAAAAGCCCTGCTCGCTATCCTGCTGATCGCCTTCGCAGTCGGGGCCCTGTGGTTCACCCTGAAACCCGCCCCAGCCAAACTCGCCGCCCCCACTGCCATCCCGGTCAGGGTCGTCGCCGTCAGCGAAAAAGACGTCCCCCGCTACACCAGCGGCATCGGCTCGGTCCTCTCGTTGCACAGCGTCGTGGTGCGCCCACAGATCGACGGCATCCTCACCAAGCTTTTGGTCAAGGAAGGCCAACTGGTGAAGCAAGGCGACCTGCTCGCCACCATCGACGACCGCTCGATCCGCGCCAGCCTCGACCAGGCCCGGGCGCAACTGGGCGAAAGCCAGGCGCAACTGCAAGTCGCGCTGGTCAACCTGAAACGCTACAAACTGCTCAGCGTCGACGACGGCGTGTCCAAGCAGACCTACGACCAGCAACAGGCACTGGTCAACCAACTCAAGGCCACCGCCCAGGGCAATCAAGCCTCTATCGACGCAGCGCAGGTTCAGCTTTCCTACACCCAGATTCGCTCCCCGGTTACCGGCCGCGTCGGGATTCGCACGGTCGACGAAGGCAACTTCCTGCGCATGACCGACACTCAGGGTCTGTTCACCGTGACCCAGATCGACCCGATCGCCGTCGAGTTCTCCCTGCCGCAACAAATGCTGCCGACCCTGCAAGGCCTGATCAGCGATCCACAGCGCGCGCAGGTCAAGGCCTACATCGGTGCCGATACCGACGGCGAAACCGGCAACCTGCTCGGCGAAGGCCACCTGACCCTCATCGACAACCAGATCAACGCCAACACCGGCACCATCCGCGCCAAGGCCGAGTTCGACAACCCCAACCAGAAGCTCTGGCCCGGCCTGCTGGTGACGGTAAAGATTCAGACAGCACTGGATAAAGATGCGCTGGTGGTTCCGCCTACCGTCGTACAACGCGGCCTCGATCAACACTTCGTGTACCGGGTCAACGGCGACAAGGTTGAAGCGGTGCAGGTGCAAATGGTTTATCAGGGCAGCGGTCAGGACATCATCAAGGGCGTGAAGCCCGGCGACGTATTGGTCAGTGACGGCCAGTCACGGCTCAAGCCCGGTTCGACCGTGCAGGTCATGAGCGAACCGCCGCAGGTGGTGCAAGCGGAGCCCAAGCCATGAAGCAGCACAAAGGCGTTTCGACCTGGTGCATCGATCACCCGGTGGCGACGATTCTGCTGACCATCGCGCTGGTGCTGGTCGGGGTAATTGCCTTCCCGCGTCTGCCGATTGCCCCACTGCCGGAAGCGGAATTTCCGACGATCCAGGTCTCCGCCCAATTGCCCGGTGCCAGTCCGGACACCATGGCGTCATCCGTGGCCACCCCGCTGGAGGTGCAATTCAGCGCCATCCCCGGCATGACCCAGATGACATCCAGCAGTGCGCTGGGCTCCAGCCTGCTGACTCTGCAATTCACCCTCGACAAGAGCATCGACACCGCCGCCCAGGAAGTGCAAGCCGCGATCAACACCGCCGCCGGCAAGCTGCCGAAAGACATGCCGACCCTGCCGACCTGGAAGAAGGTCAACCCGGCCGACAGCCCGGTGCTGATCCTCAGCGTCAGCTCCACGCAAATGCCCGGTACTGAACTCAGCGATCTGGTGGAAACCCTGCTCGCGCGTCAGATCAGTCAGATCGACGGCGTAGGCCAGATCAACATCACCGGTCAGCAACGTCCGGCAATCCGCGTACAGGCCTCGGCCGACAAACTGGCGGCCATCGGCCTGACCCTCGCCGATATTCGTCTGGCTATCCAGCAGACCAGCCTCAACCTCGCCAAAGGCGCGCTGTACGGCGATTCGAGCATTTCCACGCTGTCGACCAACGACCAGTTGTTCCACCCCGAGGAATACAGCCAGCTCATCGTTTCCTACAAGGACGGCGCCCCGGTTCACCTCAAGGATGTCGCGAAAGTCGTCAACGGTTCGGAAGATGCCTACGTGCAAGCCTGGGCCGGCGATCGACCGGGGGTGAACCTGGTGATCTCCCGCCAGCCCGGCGCCAACATCGTCGAAACCGTGGACCGGATTCAGGCCGCCCTGCCCGGCCTCGAAGCCATGCTGCCGGCCTCAGTGCAGGTCAAAACCCTGATCGACCGCACCCAGACCATCCGCGCCTCGCTGCATGAAGTGGAAATCACTCTGCTGATCGCGATCCTGCTGGTGGTGGCGGTAATGGCGCTGTTCCTGCGCCAGCTGTCGGCGACGATGATTGTCTCGGCGGTGCTCGGCGTGTCGTTGACCGCCAGTTTCGCGCTGATGTACCTGCTCGGTTTCAGCCTGAACAACCTGACCCTCGTCGCCATCGTGGTGGCGGTAGGGTTTGTGGTCGACGATGCGATCGTGGTGGTGGAAAACATCCACCGTCACCTCGAGGCCGGCGACAGCATGCGCGACGCTGCGATCAAGGGGGCCGGCGAGATCGGCTTCACCGTGGTGTCGATCAGTTTCTCGCTGGTGGCGGCGTTCATTCCGCTGCTGTTCATGGGCGGCGTGGTCGGGCGTTTGTTCAAGGAATTCGCCCTGACGGCCACCTCGACCATCATGATTTCCGTGGTGGTGTCCCTGACACTCGCGCCGACGCTGGCAGCGCTGTTCATGCGTAAACCGGTGCATCACGCCCATGACAAACCGGGCTTCAGCGAACGCCTGCTCGGCTGGTACGAAAAAGGCCTGCGCCGCGCCCTCGCCCACCAGAAACTGATGATCGGCGTGTTCGGCATTTCCGTCGCGCTGGCGATTGGCGGCTACGTATTTATCCCCAAGGGTTTCTTCCCGGTGCAGGACACCGGTTTCGTCCTCGGCACTACCGAAGCCGCTGCCGATATTTCCTACAGCGACATGGTGAAAAAACACCTGGCAATGGCCGAAATCGTCGCCGCCGACCCGGCCGTGCAAGCGTTTTCCCACTCGGTCGGCGTGTCCGGCAGCAACCAGACCATCGCCAACGGCCGCTTCTGGATCGCCCTGAAACCTCGCGGTGACCGAGATGTTTCAGCCAGCCAGTTCATCGACCGCATCCGTCCGCAACTGATGAAAGTCCCCGGCATCGTGCTTTACCTGCGCGCCGGCCAGGACATCAACCTCAGTTCCGGTCCGAGCCGTGCGCAGTATCAATACGTGCTCAAGAGCAACGACGGGCCGACCCTCGCCACCTGGACCCAGAAACTCACCGACAAACTGCGCAGCATTCCGGCGTTCCGTGACATTTCCAACGACCTGCAACTGGGCGGCAGCATCACTCACATCAGCATCGACCGCAGCGCCGCCGCGCGTTTCGGCCTGACGGCGAGTGATGTCGACGAGGCGCTGTACGACGCCTTCGGCCAGCGGCAGATCAACGAGTTCCAGACCCAGGTCAACCAGTACAACGTGATCCTGGAACTGGACACCAAGCAGCGCGGCAAGGCTGAAAGCCTCAACTATTTCTACCTGCGCTCGCCGCTGAGCGGAGAGATGGTGCCGCTGTCGGCGCTAGCCCGATTCGATGCGCCGACTATCGGCCCGCTGTCCATCGCCCACGACGGCATGTTCCCGGCCGCCAACCTGTCGTTCAACCTGGCGCCCGGCGTCGCGCTGGGTGACGCGGTCATCCTGCTCAATCAGGCCAAGGCCGAAATCGGCATGCCGACCGCAATCAGCGGCAACTTCCAGGGCGCGGCCCAGGCCTTCCAGAGCTCGCTGAAAAGTCAGCCGTGGCTGATTCTCGCGGCGCTGGTCGCGGTGTACATCATCCTTGGTGTGCTCTACGAGAGCTTCGTCCATCCGCTGACGATCATCTCGACTTTGCCGGCGGCGGGTCTTGGCGCAGTAATCATGCTGTGGATCTGCGGTCAGGACTTTTCGATCATGGCGCTGATCGGACTGGTGCTGCTGATCGGTATCGTGAAGAAGAACGGCATCCTGATGATCGACTTCGCCCTGGAAGCGCAGCGCCATCGCGGGCTGTCGCCGCAGGATGCGATTTTCGAAGCGTGTATCACGCGGTTCCGGCCGATCATCATGACCACCCTCGCCGCGCTGCTTGGCGCCCTGCCGCTGATGCTCGGTTACGGCACCGGCGCCGAACTGCGCCAGCCGCTGGGGATCGCGGTGGTGGGCGGATTGCTGGTCAGCCAGATGCTGACGCTGTTCACCACGCCGGTCATATACTTGTGGCTTGAGCGGCTGTTCCACAAGCCCAAACCTGCGCCCATCGCGGCGCTGGCAACGACAGACTGAGGCGGGTCATGCGCGTTCTGATTATCGAAGACGAAGAGAAAACCGCGGACTACCTGCACCGCGGCCTGACGGAACAGGGTTACACCGTGGATCTGGCCCGCGACGGTGTCGAGGGCCTGCACCTGGCGCTGGAAAGCGACTACGCGGTGATCGTCCTCGACGTGATGCTGCCGGGCCTCGACGGCTTCGGCGTATTGCGCGCATTGCGTGCGCGCAAGCAGACGCCGGTGATCATGCTCACCGCCCGCGAACGGGTCGAAGACCGGATCCGGGGCCTGCGCGACGGCGCCGACGATTACCTCGGCAAACCGTTTTCCTTCCTTGAACTGGTGGCGCGCCTGCAAGCGCTGACCCGACGCAGCGGCGGCCATGAACCGGTGCAGGTGAGCATCGCCGACCTGTGGATCGATCTGATCAGCCGCAAGGCCACCCGCGCCGGCACCCGGCTGGACCTGACGGCGAAGGAGTTTTCGCTGCTCAGCGTACTGGCCCGGCGTCAGGGCGAAATCCTCTCGAAAACCGCGATTGCTGAGATGGTCTGGGACATCAATTTCGACAGCGACGCCAACGTGGTCGAAGTCGCGATCAAACGTCTGCGGGCAAAGCTCGACGGGCCGTTCGACGAGAAACTGCTGCACACGATCCGGGGCATGGGTTATGTGCTGGAGAGCCGTGGTGTCCAGTAATTCCATCGCCCTGCGCCTGAGCGGGATGTTCACGCTGGTGGCGCTGCTGGTGTTCCTGTTGATCGGCGGCGCGCTCTATCAACAAGTGGACAAAGGCCTCGGCCTGCTGCCGGAAGCGGAACTCGATGCGCGTTACAGCGTGCTCGAATCCGCGCTTAACCGCTATGGCACCCCCGAACACTGGGTGAAAATCAACGCCAAGCTCAAGTTGCTCGGTGAAGAGGACAAACGCATCCGCTTCTGGGTGGTCAGCGGCAATCCGGGCTACGAGTTTGGCGAGCCAGATGCCTTGATCCGCGCGTTTGCCCAAGGCCCGCTGGGCATGCGTGATCTGCAACTGCCCGACCATCCTTATCCGCTGAAAGTGCTGCTCACCGAACTGCCGGCCAAGGATCAGCGCCCGCCGCTGCGCTTCATGATCGGCATCGATACCGAGACCTTTCACCAGACCCAGCATCAGTTGCTGATCGCACTGGTGAGTCTGGCGGTGATTGGCGTGCTACTGGCCTCGGCATTGGGTTACTGGGTGGCGCGGATCGGCCTCAAACCGCTGATCAGACTGTCCCACGAAGCTCAGCGTCTGGCGCCGCCGCTGCGGGCCGGGCGCCTGCGCCTGTCGCCGCTGCCGCCGGAACTGGAGCAGTTCGTCGACTCGTTCAACTCGACACTGGAACGGGTCGAGCAGGCCTATTCGCGGCTGGAATCGTTCAACGCCGACGTGGCCCATGAGCTGCGCTCGCCGTTGACCAACCTGATCGGCCAGACCCAGGTCGCCCTCACTCGCGGGCGCTCCGCCGAGCATTATTTCGAAGTGCTGCAATCCAACCTCGAAGAGCTGGAACGCCTGCGCTCGATCATCAACGACATGCTGTTCCTGGCCAGCGCCGACCAGGGCAGCAAGGCCACCAAACTGACGTCGACGTCACTGGCGGACGAAGTAGCGACCACCCTCGAATACCTCGATTACATCCTTGAAGACGCGCAAGTCCAGGTTCGGGTAAGCGGCGACGCCCAAGTGCAGATCGAGATCGCTCATCTGCGTCGGGCACTGATCAATCTGCTGAGCAACGCAGTGCAACACACTGCGCCGGGTCAGGTGATCGAAGTGCAGATCGCGGTCGAGGAACATCAGGTCAGCATCGGCGTGGCCAACCCCGGGTCACCGATTGCCAGCGAGCATTTGCCTCGGCTGTTCGAGCGTTTCTACCGGGTGGATGCTTCGCGCAGCAACAGCGGTAACAACCACGGATTGGGGCTGGCGATCGTCAAGGCGATTGCGCTGATGCATGGCGGTGATGTCTTTGTGCGCAGTGATCGCGGGATGAATACCTTCGGGATTCATTTGCCGGTCTGAGAACCACGATCATTGCCATTCCCGCAACAGTCATTTATGAAAATCACGCTGTTTCCCAACGCCCGGCAACCTTATCTTTGCCCGCACCAAACAGCACTTGCCAAGCAAGAAGGTTTTCAAGATGTCCAACAGTATGGGTATTGCCAGCGCTTTCGTTTTGTCCTCATTGATCCTGTCGCCAATGGCGATGGCTGAAGAATCGCAGTCGTTCGTAGCGCAAAACGCCGCTCGCGCTCACGCATTCGAACAGCATCAGGCAGAAGTGATGGCCAAGGCTCAAGACGCCACGCAAGCCCCTCAGGCCGCAACGTCACGGGCTCAAGCCGCCGAGAAAGACAGCTGAGTCGCACACCGCGAAACGTTTCCCTCGACGCGGTTGTTTGGCTCTTCCCGTTCAACCGTCGTCATTCCAGGCCGCTGATTTTCAGCGGCCTTTTTTCGTTGTGGTCTGAGAGCTGTCCGGTTCGTCTTTAACAATTAGAATCATCCCGCACTTCAAGACATTGAAGTGTCAGTTGACCCAAGGAGCTTTACCGCACGTGCGTTACCCAGTTCGCTTCACCCTGTTGTTCATTGCAATTGCCGCAACGATTGCCCCCGCCGCCCATGCTGCCGAAGCCGAGAAACAAGGTTTCGTCGAAGGCGCGAGCCTCAACCTCAACGCCCGCAACTACTACATGAATCGCAACCGCTTACAGAACGCGGACGACAACATCGAGTGGGGTCAGGGTTTCCTCGGCAAATTCGAGTCGGGCTACACCGAAGGCACGGTCGGCTTCGGCATCGATGCCCACGCCATGCTCGGTCTGAAGCTCGACGGTGGTGGCGGCACGGACAACTCCAGCATCCTGCCGGTCAGTGACGGCAGCGGCAAAGCGCCGGGCTCGTTCTCCACGGCGGGCGGCACCCTGAAAATGCGTGCATTCGATACCGAGTTGAAGGCAGGTGATCTGTTCCTCGCCAACCCGGTGATCGCCGGTGGCGAGACGCGCATGCTGCCGCAGACATTTCGTGGCCTCAGCCTGACCAACCACAGCTTCGACGGCTGGATGATCGAAGGCGGCCAGGCCAGTTTCACCAAGCCCTACAACCAGAGCGGCCACAAACGCATCGGCACCTCGTACGGCAGCCTCGCGGATGGCGACAAGAGCCAGCACCTGAACTGGGCCGGCGTGGCCTGGAGCGGCGTCGAAGGCCTGACCAGCAGCCTGTATGCTTCCGAACTGAAGGACATCTGGAACCAGTACTACTACGACCTCGACTACACCTGGGCGCTGAATGACCTGGTGACCCTCAACCCGGGTCTGCACTTCTATCACACGCAGGACACCGGCGACGCGCTGCTGGGCAACATCGACAACAACACCTATAGCCTGCATTTCACCGTCGGCATCGGCAGCCACAGCGTCACCGCCGCGTATCAGCGGGTCAACGGCAACACGCCGTTCGACTACATCAGCCAGGGTGACAGCGTTTACCTCGACAACTCGCAGCAATATTCGGACTTCAACGGCCCGAACGAGCGCTCGTGGAAACTCAAGTACGCCTACGACTTCGCCGGCCTCGGTCTGCCAGGCCTGACCTCGGCGCTGTCCTACTCGCGCGGCACGCTGGACCTGACCAAGGTCGATCCGGACAGTAAGGGTTACGCCTCGTGGTACAGCGCCGAAGGCCGTAACGCCAAACATTGGGAACGCGACATCGACCTCAAGTACGTGGTGCAAAGCGGTCAGGCCAAAGACCTGGCAGTACGCCTGCAATGGGCGACCAACCGTGGCGGCAACGGCTATGGCGCGCTGGATACGGACACCGATGAATACCGTGTGATCATCGACTACCCGATCAACGTCTTCTAAGATCGGCGCTAAGCTGAGGGCGGCCTCCCTGAACAGGCAGGCCACTTACACTGTGGGAGCGAGCCTGCTCGCGATAACGGAGTGTCAGTAACAGGAATGCTGACTGATTCACCGCTATCGCGAGCAAGCTCGCTCCCACATTGTTATCCACAGGCCTACTCTTAGAAGAATCCATCACCGATAGCCAACCATGATCGCGAGCCGCACCCCACCCGCCTCGGGCAAGACCGGACGTCCAGAGCTGCTGTTGATCCTCGGCAGCCTGCTGAGTGTGGTCGCGATTGTGTGCATCGTCACTTTTCTGCTGATTCGCGAGCATGCCAATGCTCAGGAAGCAGCCACCCGCAGCGCCACGACTATCGCCCAACTGATCGACGCCGATGTGTTGCGCACCGTCGAACTCTATGACCTGACACTGCAAGGTCTGATCGCCGCCGCCCAGCGTGACGACCTGAAAAGCGTGTCGCCTCAGATCCGCCACCTGGCGCTGTTCGACCGCTCCACCACCGCGCGCTTCAAGGGTGACATTCTGTTGCTCGACAAGCATGGCGAGGTGATCGCCGACTCCTCACGGGTCGAACCGCTGCCCGGCAACTTCGCCGACCGTGATTATTTCCTCGCCCATGCCTTCAACCG
Organism: Pseudomonas koreensis; assembly: GCF_025447595.1. Classification (GTDB taxonomy): domain Bacteria; phylum Pseudomonadota; class Gammaproteobacteria; order Pseudomonadales; family Pseudomonadaceae; genus Aquipseudomonas; species Aquipseudomonas koreensis_H. Next base: position 106,648 of record NZ_JAOEJU010000017.1, read on the forward strand.
CGATACCGGCATGTTCATCAGCCGTCCGTTCAAACCCCGCTGCGACTGCGATGATGCGAACCAGTGGAGAATCAGTTTCAGTCGGCGGATTTCCTCGGACACCGGCGAGTTTCTGGGCGTGGCCGTGGCGTCGATGAAACTCGATTACTTCGATCAACTGTTCAACAGCCTCGACATCGGCATCGACAGCACCCTGAACATCATCAACAACGACGGCATCCTGCTGGCCCAGAAGCCTTATCTGCAAAGCGATTCGATCGGCAAGAGCTTCGCTGCCCGTCCCAATGTGGTGCGGATTCTGCGCGACAGCGGCGGCAACGGCAGTTTCAGCAGCATCTCGAGCATGGACTACCAGCAACGGCTGTACACCTATTCCCGGGTCGGCAATCTGCCGCTGACAGTGATCGTTGCCCTGTCCAGCGATGAAGTGTTCGGCGCGTGGAAACGCACGGCGATTCTGATCAGCGGCGCCACAGGTGTGCTCTGTATCGGCCTGCTGTGGTTGACCTGGCTGCTGGCCCGGGAGCTGCGTTTGCGTCATCGCGCCGAACGTGAACTGGCGCAACTGGCAGCGACCGATGCCCTGACCGGTGTCGCCAACCGGCGGATGCTCGATCAGTCGCTGCGGCACGAATGGTTTCGTGCCCAGCGCTCGGGCAAACCGTTGTCGTTGCTGATGGTCGATGCCGATCACTTCAAGGCATTCAACGACCGGCATGGCCATCAGGCCGGAGATCAGGCGCTGCGTGAACTGGCGAGGGTGATCACCGCCAATGTGCGGCGGCCGGCGGACCTGGTGGCACGTTATGGCGGTGAGGAATTTTCGGTGATCCTCGCGGAAACCGATGGCGTCGGGGCGCAGCAGATCGCCGAGCACATTCGTGCGGCGGTGGAGCAACTGCCGAGCGTGAACGAAGGCCAGTCGCCAATGACTGTAAGCATCGGCATCAGCACCTGGACGGCGACGAGCGAGATCAGCCTGGAGCAGTTGTTGTTCGCGGCGGACAGGGCGTTGTACCAGGCCAAGGAAGGTGGCCGGAACCGAGTCGTCGTGGCCTGAAAACAGGCATAAAAAAAGGCCACCCAAAGGTGGCCTTCAAAAAACTAGAGAGGTTTTTTACTTACACCGCCGCAACCGGGCGCATGTAAGAGATTGGTGCAGTGCTGGCGTCTTCGAACGTCACGACTTCCCACGCATCTTTCTGCTCAATCAACTTGCGCAGTAGCTGGTTGTTCAGTGCGTGGCCGGACTTGAAGCCCTTGAACTCACCAATCAGGCTGTTACCCAGCAGGTACAGATCGCCAATTGCATCGAGGATCTTGTGCTTCACGAATTCGTCTTCGTAGCGAAGGCCGTCTTCGTTCAGTACGCCATCGGCATCGACCACGATCGCGTTTTCCACGCTGCCGCCGAGTGCGAGGTTGTGCTTGCGCAGGTACTCGATGTCACTCATGAAACCGAAAGTACGGGCGCGGCTGACTTCTTTAACAAACGAAGTGCTGGAAAAGTCCACGCTTGCACTTTGGGTGCGGTCCCGGAAAACCGGGTGATCGAAATCGATCTCGAAGCTCACCTTGAATCCGTCGAAAGGGACGAAAGTGGCGCGCTTGTCGCCGTCTTCCACTGTCACTTCACGCAGGATGCGGATGAATTTCTTGGCAGCGTCCTGTTCTTCCAGGCCAGCCGATTGAATCAGGAATACGAAAGGTCCAGCGCTGCCATCCATGATCGGGACTTCAGACGCGGAGAGCTCGACGTAGGCGTTATCGATGCCCAGGCCAGCCATGGCCGAGAGCAAGTGCTCCACCGTGTCTACCTTCACGTCACCGTTGACCAGCGTCGTCGACATGGTTGTCTCGCCGACATTGGCCGCGCGAGCCGGGATCTCGACAACCGGATCGAGGTCGGCACGGCGAAAGACGATCCCGGTGTCGACTGGTGCAGGCTTGAGGGTCAGGTAAACCTTCTCCCCGGAGTGCAGACCTACACCGGTGGCACGGATAATATTTTTCAGTGTGCGTTGTTTAATCATGGCATGGGCCGCTTCAGCGCAAATTGCGAACTGGTATCAACAAAGGCTGGCGATGATAGCAGACCGAGCCTTTGCTGAACACCAATCACCTGAATACCCCTGATACATTTCATCAATCGGCCTGACGACGCAGGAAAGCCGGGATGTCCAGGTAGTCCAGGTCATCTTGCGGATTCATCTTCGCGGCAGTCGCAGCACCGGCCTGAGCCTGGTTGCGCATGACGGTCGGACGGTCCAGGTCACGGTAGTTCACCGATGGCTGTTCCTGACGAGCGGGCGCCGGTTGTTGTACCTGAGCGGCAGCCATCGAGGTGTGAACGGTGTTGTCGATCACCTTCACAGGTTTCTCGATTTTCGCGCCCAGACCGGTGGCAACCACAGTCACGTGCAGTTCGTCGCGCATGTCCGGATCGATAACGGTACCGACCTTGACCATCGCGTGCTCGGAAGCGAAGGCTTCGATGATCGAACCCACGTCGGAGTACTCACCCAGGGACAGATCAGGACCGGCAGTGATGTTCACCAGGATGCCGCGTGCACCTTGCAGGTTCACGTCTTCCAGCAACGGGTTGCGGATGGCCGCTTCGGTCGCTTCACGTGCACGGTTCGGACCGCTGGCGCAGCCAGTGCCCATCATCGCCATGCCCATTTCGCTCATCACGGTGCGTACGTCGGCGAAGTCGACGTTGATCATGCCCGGACGCTTGATGATGTCGGAGATACCGCGAACGGCACCGGCCAGTACATCGTCAGCCTTGGCGAAAGCCGACAGCAGGCTTGCGTCCTTGCCGAGGATGGTCAGCAGTTTTTCGTTCGGAATGGTGATCAGCGAGTCGACGCTTTCCGAGAGCATGCGGATGCCTTCGTCGGCGATCTGCATACGCTTGCGGCCTTCGAACGGGAACGGACGGGTCACGACCGCAACGGTCAGGATGCCCATTTCCTTGGCCACTTCGGCGATGATCGGCGCAGCACCGGTACCGGTACCGCCGCCCATGCCGGTGGTGATGAACACCATGTTGGTGCCGGCCAGCACTTCAGCGATGCGCTCGCGATCTTCCAGCGCAGCCTGACGGCCGACTTCCGGGTTGGCGCCGGCGCCCAGGCCTTTGGTCACGCCGGTGCCCAGTTGCAGAATGGTGCGAGCGCCGATGTTTTTCAGCGCTTGAGCATCGGTGTTGGCGCAGATGAATTCCACGCCTTCGATGTTGCTCTTGACCATGTGGTTGACAGCGTTGCCGCCGCCACCGCCAACACCGATAACTTTGATTACCGGGCTTGCGGGGATGTTGTCTACGAGTTCGAACATTTTCCCTCTCCTTACATTCTCTAGTTTTTTCGCCTACTGCTGTTTGTTGCGGTGCTGCGGTAAAGCTTTAGAAGTTGCCTTGAACCCACTTCTTCAAACGGTCCAGCAACGGCGCCTGCGGCTCATCGTTGCTGTAGCTGTCGCGGCTGCCGATGCCCGAGAACGAGATCCCGTCGGACTGCTTCTGCAGGCCGTACATCAACAAGCCAACGCCAGTGGAATAAATCGGGTTGCGTACCACGTCATCCAGACCTTTCACGCCATGCGGCACGCCCAGGCGGACCGGCATGTGGAAGATTTCTTCGGCAAGTTCGGTAGCGCCTTCCATCTTCGAGGTACCACCGGTCAGCACGATGCCGGCCGGGATCAGGTCTTCGTAGCCGCTGCGGCGCAGCTCGGCCTGGATCAGGGTGAACAGTTCGTCGTAACGCGGCTCGACCACTTCGGCCAGGGCCTGACGGGACAGTTCGCGCGGGGGACGGTCGCCGACGCTCGGCACCTTGATGGTTTCGCCGGCACCGGCCAGTTTGGCCAGGGCGCAGGCGTAGCGGATCTTGATCTCTTCGGCGTACTGGGTCGGGGTGCGCAACGCCATGGCGATGTCGTTGGTCACCTGATCGCCCGCGATCGGGATCACGGCCGTGTGGCGGATCGCGCCTTCGGTGAAGATCGCGATGTCGGTGGTGCCGCCGCCGATGTCGACCAGGCACACGCCCAGCTCTTTCTCGTCGTCGGTCAGAACCGAGTAGGCCGAGGCCAGTTGCTCGAGAATGATGTCGTCGATTTCCAGACCGCAGCGACGCACGCATTTTTCAATGTTCTGTGCGGCGTTGACGGCGCAGGTGACCACGTGAACCTTGGCTTCCAGACGCACGCCGGACATGCCCAGCGGCTCGCGCACGCCTTCCTGGTTATCGATCACGTAATCCTGCGGCAGGGTGTGCAGCACACGCTGGTCGGCCGGGATCGCAACAGCCTGGGCGGCGTCGAGTACGCGCTCCAGATCCGCCGAGCTGACTTCGCGATCGCGGATCGCGACGATGCCGTGGGAGTTCAGGCTGCGGATGTGATTGCCCGCCACGCCGACGAACGCCGAGTGAATGCGGCAGCCCGCCATCAGTTGGGCTTCTTCGATCGCACGCTGGATCGACTGCACGGTGGACTCGATGTTGACCACCACGCCTTTTTTCAGGCCACGGGACGGATGAGTGCCGATCCCGACGATATCGAGCGTGCCGTCGTCCGCAACCTCGCCGACCAGCGCCACCACTTTGGAGGTGCCGATATCGAGACCGACGATCATTTTGCCGCTTTGCACGTTTGCCATGGGTCCTGCCTCTTCTTAATTCTTTGCGACAGCGGGTTGGGCTGTCGTCGGCGCTACTGGTTCCCGCCAGCCAACAGCGAGGCCGTTGGCATAGCGCAGATCGATGCGCGCAATGTTCGTAATCTGTTCTTTGAGCGTCTTGTCATAGATGGCAATGAAGCGGCGCATCTTTTCCACCAGGTTGCCGCGCCCCAGCAGCAGCTCGATCCCGGGGCCGGAACTGCCGGCACCGGTGGTCAGGAACCAGCTACCGCGTTCACGCAGCTCGAGCCGTGCAATCGAGAAGCCCAATGGCCGGAGCATCTGGCTCAGCACCTGATATTGCTGCATCACTTGCTGCTGGGCCCGCTGCGGACCGAACAGCTGCGGCAGGTGTTCGTAGTTCGCCAGTTCCTTGGGCGTGAACGCCTGGCCCTGGTTGTTGAGCAACGACTCGTCACCCCAGCGGGCCACCGGCAGTTGTTCTTCAAGGCGGATCACCACCTGGTCCGGCCACACCCTGCGTACTTCGGCGTGGGCGATCCACGGCATCTGTTCCAGCTCGGTGCGCATGCTCGCCAGGTCGATGGTGAAGAAGCTCGACGCCACGTACGGGGCGATCCGCTGCTGCACCGCTTGCTGGCTGATGTAACTCAGGTCGCCCTGCACCGCGATCTTGGTGATCGGCCGGTCAGCGTACGGCAACAAACGCTGTGCACCTTCGTAAGTGCCGAACCCCAGGGCCACCAGCAGCACCGGCCAGAACAGACCTTTCAAAAAGCCGAAGTTGGCTTTTGGCAGGCGCGCGGACATCGGCTCTTTGGCCACCATTCGGCTGGCACCCCGCGGCACCGGCTTGCGGCCGGGTGCGGGTGGCTGATGTCTGAGCTGTGCGCCTTGCATGGTCTTAACCTCGCGCCTCTTTCTTGCCATCGGCATCGACACTGGCGGCCAGAATGGCCAGGACCAGTTGCTGGAAATCCAGACCGGCCGCTTTCGCCGCCATCGGTACCAGGCTGTGATCGGTCATGCCGGGAGCGGTGTTGACTTCCAGGAACCAGAACTTGCCGTCGGCGTCCTGCATCACGTCCGCCCTGCCCCAACCGGCAATACCCAGCGCCTCGCAGGCTTGCGCCGTGAGGTCCATGAGTTCTTTTTCCTTGGCGGCATCGAGCCCGCACGGAATCCGATACTGGGTATCGTTGGCGATGTACTTGGCGTCGTAGTCGTAGAACGTGTGTGGCGTACCCAGGGCGATAGGAGGCAACACCTGGTCACGCAGGGTGGCGATGGTGAACTCCGGACCGTGGATCCATTGCTCGACCAACACTTGCGAATCGTAGGTACTGGCCGCTTTCCATGCGTCGATCAACTCGGACGCAGAACTCACTTTGGCCATCCCGATACTTGAACCTTCATGCGCCGGTTTGACGATCAAAGGGAAGCCCAGTTCCGTCGCTGCCGAAATACAATCGGCCTCGCTGCGCAGCACGGCGTGACGCGGCGTCGGAATTCCGAGCGTGTGCCAGACCTGCTTGGTGCGCAGCTTGTCCATCGCCAGCGCCGAAGCCAGGATGCCGCTGCCGGTGTACGGGATGCCGGCCACTTCGAGCAGGCCCTGCATGCTGCCGTCTTCACCGCCGCGACCGTGGAGGATGATGAACGCGCGGTCGATCTTCTCGCTCAGCAGACGTTGCAGAATGTCGGCGCCGACGTCGATGCCGAACGCATCCACACCCGCGCTTTGCAGCGCAGTGAGCACGGCATTGCCGGACTTCAGCGAGACTTCACGCTCGGCACTCAGGCCACCGAACAGCACGGCCACACGGCCGAAGTCTTTTGGGGCGATGGTGGAGAACAGATTGGCGTAGGCAGCAGTCATTTCAACTTCCCCTCGACCGATGCCGCTACGGCACCGGCGAACAACTCGCTTTTCAACAGTTTCGGTGCGAGACCGCCGATATCACCGGCGCCCTGGCACAGCAGAATGTCCCCGGCACGCAACAGCGGCTTGACCACCGGTGCCAGGTCGACGCCGCGCTCGATGTAGATCGGATCGAGCTGACCGCGCTGACGGATGCTGTTGCACAGCTTGCGGCTGTCAGCGCCCGGGATCGGCTCTTCGCCGGCTGGATAGACTTCCATCAGCAGCAGCACGTTGGCGTCGGCCAGTACATTGACGAAATCGTCGTACAGGTCGCGGGTGCGGCTGTAGCGGTGCGGCTGGTAGACCATCACCAGACGGCGCTCCGGCCAGCCACCGCGCACGGCTTTGATCACGGCCGCGACTTCGGTCGGGTGGTGACCGTAGTCGTCGACCAGCATCACATTGCCGTCGTCCACCGGCAGTTCGCCGTAGACCTGGAAGCGTCGGCCGACACCCTGGAACCCGGACAGGCCCTGGACGATGGCTTCGTCGCTGACACCTTCGTCGGTGGCGATGCAGATGGTTGCCAGAGAGTTGAGCACGTTATGGTTGCCGGGCATGTTCACCGAGACTTCCAGCGGCTCGCGATCAGGGCGCAGCACGGTGAAGAAGGTCTGCATGCCCTGCTGGCGAACATTGATCGCGCGCACGTCGGCGTCTTCGCTGAAGCCATAAGTCACGGTCGGACGCTTGACCAGCGGCAGGATTTCACGCACCACCGGATCGTCCAGGCACATCACCGCCAGACCATAGAACGGCAGGTTGTGCAGGAACTCGACGAAGGTTTTCTTCAGTTTGTTGAAGTCACCGTCGTAGGTTGCCATGTGGTCGGCGTCGATGTTGGTGACCACGGCCACCAGCGGTTGCAGGTGCAGGAAGCTGGCGTCGCTTTCATCGGCTTCGGCGATCAGGTAACGGCTGGTGCCGAGCTGGGCATTGGTGCCCGCGGCGTTCAGACGGCCACCGATGACGAAGGTCGGATCCAGGCCACCGGCCGCGAACACCGAAGCGATCAGGCTGGTGGTGGTGGTCTTGCCGTGGGTACCGGCAACGGCGATGCCGTGGCGATAGCGCATCAGTTCGGCGAGCATCTCGGCACGCGGCACCACCGGGATGCGGCGTTCCAAAGCGGTCGCCACTTCCGGGTTGGAGGTATTGACGGCGCTCGACACCACCAGCACATCGGCGGCAGCGGCGTTCTCGGCACGGTGGCCGATGAAGATCTGCGCACCGAAGGATTCCAGGCGCTCGGTCACTGGCGAAGCTTTCAGGTCGGAGCCCGACACTTCATAGCCCAGGTTCAGCAGCACTTCGGCAATACCGCACATGCCCACGCCGCCGATCCCGACGAAGTGGATGCGACGGATGCGGCGCATTTCCGGTTGCGGCATGGCTTTCTGATTCTCAACCATGGGCCACCTCCAGACAGGTATCGACCACGCTACGGGTGGCTTCGGGTTTCGCCAGACGGCGGGCCGCTTGGGCCATTTGTTCGAGTCGTTGCGGTTGCATCAAGACCTCTGTCAGGCGCGCGGCAAGGTCCGCGGCGCCAGTCGTTCTTTGCGGCATCAGGAAGGCAGCGCCTTCGCGGGCCAAATAATCGGCGTTGCGGGTCTGGTGATCGTCGATCGCGTGGGGCAAGGGCACCAGCATCGAGGGCAGACCGGCGGCGGCCAGTTCGCTGATGGTCAATGCGCCGGCGCGGCACACCACCAGGTCAGCCCAGCCATAGGCCTGGGCCATGTCTTTGATGAACGGCTGCACCTGCGCATCCACGCCGGCGGCGCGGTAGCGCTCTGCAGTCACTTCATCGTGGTTTCTGCCAGCCTGATGGAACACTTCCGGACGCAAGTCGGCAGCGACTTGTGCCAGGGCTTCAGGCAGCAACTTGTTCAACGGCTCTGCGCCCAGGCTTCCGCCCAGGATCAGCAAACGCGCCTTGCGTCCGGCCAGGGCCGGGCGCGGTGTTTCGAGGAACAGCTCGCTGCGCACCGGATTGCCGGTGGTACGGCGGCTGTCCGACAGGGTAAAGGTGTCGGGGAAGGCTTCACACACCCGGGCGGCGAACGGCACCAGCAACCGATTGGCGGTGCCGGCCACGGCGTTCTGCTCATGAACGATCACCGGCACGCCGGCCAGTTTGGCGGCAAGACCACCAGGGCCGGTCACATAACCGCCGAATCCGACCACGCATACCGGACGCAGGCGGCGAATGATCGCCCGCGCCTGCCACACCGATTTCAGCAGCATGAACGGCGCCTTGAGCAGCGACAGCTTGCCCTTGCCGCGCAGGCCAGTGGCGTTGATGCGGTGCAATTCAAGACCCGCCGCCGGCACCAGATCGTTCTCGATCCCACGCGGTGTGCCGAGCCAGTGCACGGTGTAGCCGCGCGCCTGGAATTCGCGGGCACAGGCCAGCGCCGGGAACACGTGGCCACCGGTACCGCCGGCCATGATCAATACGTTAGCGCCCATGGTTCGGCTCCTCGGCGAAGTCGCTCTCATGGAATTCCATCTCTTCACTGCCCAGGTGGGTCCGGCTCTCCCACTCGATCCTCAGCAACAGGCCAAGGCAGGCGCAGCAGATCACCAGGGAACTGCCGCCATAACTGAGGAACGGCAGGGTCAGGCCCTTGGTCGGCAGCAGGCCGACGTTCACGCCGATGTTGATCAGGAACTGGCCGATCCACAGGAACGACAGGCCGTAGGCAACATAAGCGGCAAAAAACTGTTTGGCTTTCTCGGCCCACAGACCGATGTACATGCCGCGAATACACACGAACACGAACAGCGCTACGGTGCACAGCGAGCCCACGGCGCCGAGCTCTTCGGCCAGGACCGAGAACACGAAGTCGGTGTGCGCTTCCGGCAGGTAGAACTGCTTCTGCACGCTGTTGCCCAGGCCAACGCCCAGCCATTCACCGCGACCGAATGCGATCAAGGCTTGGGACAACTGATAACCGGCGCCGAACTGGTCGGCCCACGGGTCGGCGAAGTTGGTCAGACGCGCCATCCGGTACGGCTGCATCTGAATCAGCAACACCACCGCACCGACGGCCAGCACCACCATCAGCGAGAACCGGAACAGCCCGACCCCGCCGAGGAACAGCATCGCCGCCGCAGCGCCCATCATCACGACGGTGGCACCGAAGTCCGGCTCCATCAGCAGCAGGCCCGCCATCGGCAGCAGCACGATGAACGGCTTGAAGAAGCCCATCCAGCTCTCGCGCACTTCTTTCTGGCGACGCACCAGGTAACCGGCGAGGTAGATCACCACGAACACCTTGGCGATCTCGGAAGGCTGGACGTTAAAGAAGCTGAAACCGATCCAGCGCATCGAACCGTTCACCTCACGTCCGATACCCGGGATGATCACCATCACCAGTAATCCGAACGCGCCGATCAGCATCATCCAGCCCAGTCGTTGCCAGGTGGCAATCGGGATCATCATCGTGACGATGCACGCACCCAGGCCCAGCACCACATAAATAAGGTGGCGAATCATGTAATACAGTGGGCTGCCCGATTGCACGGCCGCCACTTCGGTGGAGGCCGAGGCGATCATGATCAGACCCAGGCCGAGCAGCGCCAGGCAACCGGCGAGCATCGGGAAGTCGAGGTCGATTCCGCGTCCGGTGATCAGCGGCGACGGGTATGGCTTGATGATGTTTCTCAAGCTCATGCCAGATCCTCCACGGCGCGGACGAACTGGTGACCACGGTCTTCGTAATTCTTGAACATGTCGAAACTGGCGCAGGCCGGCGACAGCAGCACCACGTCACCCGGTTGGGCGGCGGCGCGGCATTTCTCGACGGCGTCGATCAGTGTGGTGGCGCGGATCAACGGCACGGCGTCGCCGATGGCTTCGCCGATCTTGTCGGAGTCGCGGCCCATCAGGATCACGGCGTGGCAATGAGCGGCGACCGGATCTCGCATGTCCTTGAACTCGGCACCCTTGCCGTCGCCACCGGCGATCAGCACGACCTTGCCGGTGATGTCCGCACCCAGGCCTTCGATGGCGGCCAGTGCGGCGCCGACGTTGGTGGCTTTGGAATCGTTGTAGTAACCGACGCCGTCCAGATCACGCACCCACTGGCAACGGTGTTCGAGACCGGCGAAGGTGCGCAGTGCTGCCAGCATGGCGTCGAACGGCAGCCCGACCGCGTGGCCGAGCGCCAGCGCCGCCAGGGCATTGGACTGGTTGTGGGCGCCGCGAATCTTCAATTCGCGCACCGGCATCAGGTTCTGGAATTCGAAGGCCAGGTATTTCTCGCCATTCTCTTCGCGCAGGCCGAATGCCTTGAAATCGGGTTTGGTCAGGCCGAAGGTCCAGCATGGCTGGCCTTCGCCCATCAGCGGACGGGTCAAGGCGTCCTGACGGTTGACCACGAACTGCTTCGCACCGCGGAAGATCCGGTGCTTGGCCAGGTGATAGGCCGGCAGACCGCTGTAGCGGTCCATGTGGTCTTCGCTGATATTGAGCACAGTCGCCACTTCGGCGTTGAGCTGGTCGGTGGTTTCCAGCTGGAAGCTCGACAGTTCCATCACGTACAGCTCGACGTCATCGCTGAGCAGATCCAGCGCCGGCGTACCGAGGTTGCCGCCCACGGCCACGCGTTTGCCGGCCGCAGCCGCCATCTCGCCGACCAGGGTGGTGACGGTGCTTTTTGCGTTGGAACCGCTGATGGCCACGATCGGCGCCTTCGCGTTACGCGCGAACAGCTCGATATCGCCGGACAGCTTCACGCCACGGGCCGCGGCGGCTTGCAGGGCCGGGGTCGCCAGCGCCAGGCCGGGGCTCACGTAGAGCTCGTCGGCACGGCACAGGAATTCGACGTCCAGCTCGCCACAACGCACTTCCACGTGCGGATAGTCACGCTGGAGCGTGGCCAGTTCCGGTGGATTTTCCCGCGTGTCGGCCACGGCAAACGCCACGCCCCGGTTCGCCAGGAAGCGAACCAGGGACATGCCGCTCTTGCCGAGGCCGACAACGATGCGGAAGTGGTCAGAAGCGATCAGAGACACTCGTTCTACCTCAGCTTCAGGGTGGCAAGGCCGATCAGCACGAGAATCACGGTGATGATCCAGAAACGGACGATCACGCGCGGCTCGGGCCAGCCCTTGAGTTCAAAGTGGTGGTGAATCGGTGCCATGCGGAACACACGGCGACCGGTCAGCTTAAAGGACGCAACCTGAATGACGACTGACAGGGTTTCCATCACGAACACGCCGCCCATGATGAACAGGACGATTTCCTGACGGACGATCACCGCGATGGTGCCCAGGGCCGCGCCCAGCGCCAGTGCGCCGACGTCGCCCATAAAAACTTGCGCAGGGTAGGTGTTGAACCACAGGAAGCCCAGGCCGGCGCCGATCAATGCGCCGCAGAACACGATCAGCTCACCTGCGCCCGGTACGTACGGGATCAGCAGGTATTCAGCGAATTTCACGTTACCCGACAGGTAGCAGAAGATCCCCAGGCCACCGCCGACCATCACCGTCGGCATGATCGCCAGACCGTCGAGGCCGTCGGTGAGGTTGACCGCGTTGCTCGAACCGACGATCACGAAGTACGTCAGCACGATGAAACCCGCGCCCAGCGGAATGCTGTAGTCCTTGAGCATCGGCAGGATCAGGGTGGTTTCCACCGGCGTGGAGGCGGTCATATAAAGAAAGATCGCCGCGCCGAGGCCGAACACCGATTGCCAGAAATACTTCCAGCGACTCGGCAGGCCACGGGAGTTCTTCTCGATCACCTTGCGGTAGTCGTCGACCCAGCCGATGGCGCCGAACAGCAGGGTCACCAGCAGCACGACCCACACATAACGGTTGCTGAGGTCAGCCCACAGCAAAGTGCTGACGCCGATCGAAGACAGAATCAGCGCGCCACCCATGGTCGGCGTACCGGATTTGGACAGGTGCGATTGCGGGCCGTCGTTACGAACGGACTGACCGATCTGACGGTTCTGCAGGGTGCGGATCATCCACGGGCCGTAGCACAGCGACAAGACCAGCGCGGTCAGCACACCGAGGATCCCGCGCAGGGTCAGGTACTGGAAGACCGCGAAGCCTTTGTAGAACTGTTGCAGATACTCCGCTAGCAGCAGCAGCATTAATGTTTCTCCAGACTGGACCCGCACAGGGCCGCAACGATGTTTTCCATCGCTGCGCTGCGCGAACCCTTGATCAAAATGGTGGTGTTTGTGTCCTGCTCGGCGCCGAGGGCCTGGATCAGTTCGGCTTGTGTGCCGAAGTGATGCGCCTCGTTACCGAATGCGTTCACGGCGTGGACCATGTTCGGCCCGACGGCGTAAAGCGCGGAAACCTTGCCCCGGGCGTATTCGCCCACGTCGCGGTGCCCCTGCTCCGCCCAGTCGCCCAACTCGCCGATATCCCCGAGCACCAGAACGGTGCGGCCGGAAAAGCCGGCGAGTATATCAACGGCCGCGCACATCGAGGTGGGGTTCGCGTTGTAAGTGTCATCGATCACGCGCATGCCGTTTTTCGCCAGTTGCGCGACGGTGCGACCCTTGACCGGTTGTACCGCGCCAAGCCCGGTGGCAATGCCGAACAGCGACACGCCCAAAGCGTGAGCGGCAGCGGCGGCAGCCATGGCGTTGGCGACGTTATGGGTGCCGAGCAGGTTCAGTTGAACCCGTTCCACACCTTCAGGACTGTGCAGGTTGAACGCCGGGCAGCCACGGGCATCGGTGGCCAAGTCGCTGGCGTAAAAATCCGCCTGAGTGTTGCTCAGGGCAAACGTCAGCACCTTGCGCGCGCCGGCGCGGGTCTTCCAGATGCCAAACGCCTTGTCATCGAGGTTCAGCACGGCGACGCCATCGGCCGCCAGCCCTTCGATGATTTCGCCTTTGGCTTCGACGATTTTCTCCGGCCCGCCGAACTCACCGACGTGGGCGGTCCCGGCGTTGTTGAGGATCGCCACGTGCGGCTTGGTCAGCCCTACGGTGTAAGCGATTTCACCCAGACGCGAGGCGCCCAGTTCGATCACCGCCGCGCTGTGTTCCGGGGCAAGTTCGAGCAGGGTCAGCGGTACGCCGAGGTCGTTGTTCAGGTTGCCACGGGTCGCGTGTACCGAGCCGCGCGTGCGCAGGATGCTCGCGAGCATTTCCTTGACCGTGGTCTTGCCGCTGGAACCGGTAACGGCCGCGACCGGTTTGGTGAATGCGGCACGGTTCAACGCACCCAGCTGGCCGAGGGCCTGACGGGTGTCCTTGACCAGCAATTGCGGCAGCGTGCTGTCGGCGACTTCGCGCTCGACCAATGCCGCGACGGCGCCTTTGGCAGCGACTTCATTCAGATAGTCATGACCGTCGAAACGCGGGCCGGTCAGGGCAATAAACAATTGGCCGGCCTTGATCGCGCGGCTGTCGATGCTCACGCCGTCAAAACTGGCGTCGGCACTGATCAGACGGGCGTCGAGCGCGTTGGTCAGTTCGCTGAGTTTCAGGGCCTTAAGCATGGGCCACCTCCCACGCGGTCAGGGCGTGATCAGCCTCGACCAGATCGGAAAACGCATGGCGCTCGCCGTTGATTTCCTGATAGTCCTCGTGACCTTTACCGGCCAGAACGATCACGTCATCCGCCGAAGCGCCGGCAATCAGTTGCGCGATGGCCTGGCCGCGACCGGCCACGAACGTCACTTTATCCACAGCCGTGAAACCGGCGCGGATGTCATCGAAAATCACCGCTGGGTCTTCGGTGCGCGGGTTGTCATCGGTGACCAGCACGCGGTCGGCCAGACGCTCGACCACTTCGGCCATCAGCGGACGCTTGCCGCGATCACGGTCACCGCCACAGCCGAACAGGCACAGCAGTTGGCCTTTGACGTGCGGGCGAAGCGCAGTCAGAACTTTTTCCAGCGCATCCGGGGTGTGGGCGTAATCGACCACCACCAGCGGCTGAGTGCCGCCGCCGAGACGCTGCATGCGTCCGGCCGGGCCTTCGAGTTTCGGCAGCACCTTGAGGATTTCGTCGAGGGCGTAGTCCAGCCCCAGCAAGGCACCGACGGCGGCCAGTACGTTGCTCAGGTTGAAACGGCCCAGCAATGTGCTGCGCAGATGATGTTCGCCCTGCGGCGTGACCAGCGTGGCGCGCACGCCATGGTCATCGAACTGCGCTTCACGCACATAGAGATAGGCGCTGCTGTCGAGCAGGCTGTAAGTGATCAGACGCGACTCACGCTTTTCAGCGGCCAGTTGCCGGCCGAAATCGTCGTCGAGGTTGACCACGCGGCACTTCAAGTCATTCCAGGCAAACAGCTTGGCCTTCGCTTCGGCGTAGGCCTCCATGGTGCCGTGGTAATCGAGGTGATCGCGGGACAGGTTGGTCATCACCGCCACGTCGAACGCCAGCGCGGTGACCCGGCCCTGATCCAGACCGTGGGACGAAACTTCCATGGCCACGGCTTTGGCGCCGGCCTTCTTCAGGTCGCCCAGGGTCGCTTGCATGGCAATCGGATTCGGCGTGGTGTGCAGGCCGCTTTGCAGCGAGCCGTGGAAACCGGAGCCGAGGGTGCCGACGATGCCGCAATGCTGACCGAGCAGGTCCAGCGCCTGCGCCACCAGTTGGGTCACGCTGGTCTTGCCGTTGGTGCCGGTCACGCCGATCAGGTTCAGGTGATGACTAGGCTCACCGTAAAAACGCCCGGCGATGTCCGACAACTGCGCCGCCAAGCCCTTGACCGGAATCAGCGGCACTTCGGTGATCGGCAGCACGGTGGCGCCTTCCACTTCATAAGCTACGGCAGCAGCACCGCGCTGCAAGGCGTCGGCAATGTGCGCACGCCCGTCGAACTTGCCGCCGGGCACGGCGAGGAACAAGTCACCCGCGCGTACGTTGCGACTGTCGAGCGCCAGTTCACGGATCAACAGATCGTGGCCGGCGTGGGGGAAAATCTTGTTCAGACTCAGAGACATCAGCCGCGCCCTCCATTGGCTTTCAGCGGAACGGCCGGGGTGGCGTTGGCCTGTTGTGTGGTCGGCAGGTTGTCCGGGGTGACGTTCATCAGGCGCAGGGTGCCCGACATCACACGGCTGAACACCGGCGCCGAGACCAGACCACCGAAGTAACCGGCCTTGGTCGGTTCATCGATCACCACGACGATTGCATAACGTGGATCGCTCATCGGGCCGAAACCGGCGAACAGCGAACGATAAGAGTTTTCGGCGTAGCCCTTGGTGCCGACCGACGTTTTACGCGCAGTACCGGACTTGCCGCCTACGTGATACGCCGGCACCTGCGCACGGAATACACCGCGCGGGGCTTCGATCACTTGTTGCAGCATGCCTTGCATGGTTTTCGCGACGGCTTCCGGCAGCACCTGGGTGGTCTGCGGCGCCTTGTCGGTTTTGATCAGGGTCAGCGGTGCCAGACGACCGTTGTTGGCCAGGGCCGAGAACGCGTGCACCAGCTGGATCGCGGTCACCGAAATACCGTAGCCGTACGACAGCGTGGCGGTCTCGGCCTTGCGCCACTCGCGGTAATTCGGCAGGTTGCCGACACGTTCGCCCGGAAAGCCGAGGCCGGTGTCCTGGCCGAGGCCGACTTTCTGTGCGAGGCGGAAAATGGTTTCTCCGCCGATATCGAACGCGACCTTACTCATGCCGACGTTACTGGAATTGATCAGAATACCGGTCAGGTCGAGTACCGGACCTTCGGTCTTCGATACGTCCTTGATCGTGTATTTGCCGATCTGCAGGGAGCCCGGATACACCTCGACGGTGTCGCTCGGTTTCCAGCGGCCGGTTTCGATCGCCGCGCTCATCGAGATCGCTTTCATGGTCGAACCAGGTTCGAACACGTCGATCATCGCGCGGTTACGCATCATCGCCGGTTGCAGGTTGCGACGGTTGTTCGGGTTGTAGGTCGGCTGGTTGACCATGGCGAGGATCTCGCCGGTCTTCACGTCCATGATCACCAGACTGCCGGCCTTGGCGCCGTTCTCGATGATCGCGTTACGCAGCTCGCGGTTGGCCAGGTATTGCAGACGCAGGTCAATCGACAACGCCAAGGGCTTGCCGGCCTTGGCGTTTTTGGTGACCTGGACATCCTTGATCAGCCGTCCGCGCCGATCCTTGATGACTTGCCGCTTGCCGGGCACGCCGGCCAGCCATTCATCGTAGGCCAGTTCGACGCCTTCACGACCATGGTCATCGATGTCGGTGAACCCGACCATGTGCGCCGTCACTTCACCGGCCGGATAGAACCGACGGAACTCTTCGATGCCGTAGACGCCCGGCACTTTAAGGTCGAGCACGGACTGGCCCTGCTCGGGGGTCAACCCGCGCACCAGATAAATGAATTCTTTGTTGGCCTGGGCTTCGAGACGTTCGGCCAGGGCTTTTGGATCCTGCCCCAGCGCGGCAGCCAGTGCCGGCCACTTCTCTTTGGCCAGCTGCATTTCCTTGGCGTTGGCCCACAGGGTGGTCACCGGCGTACTGACGGCCAGCGGCTCGCCGTTACGGTCGGTGATCAGACCCCGGTGCGCCGGAATCGGAATATGACGAACGCTGCGCGCATCGCCCTGACCTTTAAGGAAGTCGCGGTCGACCACTTGCAGGTCGATGATGCGCCAGCAGATGGCAGCCACCATCATGCCCAGCAGACCGACCACCAGACGGAAGCGCCACGGGAAGAGTGCCCCTTCGAGTTTCATCATGGCGCCACCATCTTCACGTCAGCCGCGCCGGGGATGTGCATCTTCAGTTGTTCGGTGGCCAGCACTTCAATCCGGCTGTGGGCGGTCCAGGTGCTTTGCTCCAGGATCAGGCGCCCCCATTCGGCCTGCGCCTTGTCGCGCACGCTCAGTTCGTTGTACAGGGTGTTGAGCAACTGCCGGTTCCAGTGGGCGCTGTAAGACACGCCGATGGCCGACACGAGCACGCCGATGAACAGCAGCAGCATGAAAAAGCTGCCGCCGGGCAATGGCTTGGCGAAAAGCTTGCTCACCGCAGCTTCTCCGCGACGCGCATGACGGCGCTACGGGAACGTGGGTTGGCTTTGAGTTCGGCGTCGGAGGCCGTCTGCGCTTTGCCATGGACTTTGATTTTCGGTTCGAACGCAACGTGGCGAACCGGCAGGTTACGCGGCAGGTTGTCAGCTTCGCCTTTCACCAGCTTGCGCATGAACAGTTTGACGATACGGTCTTCCAGCGAGTGGAAGCTGATCACGACCAGGCGACCGCCCACTTCCAGGCATTCGAGCGCGGCTTCAAGACCCGCTTCCAGATCGCCCAGTTCGTTGTTGACGTGAATGCGCAGGCCCTGGAATGCGCGGGTTGCCGGGTTCTTGCCCTTTTCCCACGCCGGGTTGGCGACTTTCAGGACTTCGGCCAGATCGGCGGTGCGCTCGAACGGCGTGATGTCACGGCGTTCGGCCACGGCACGGGCCATGCGACCGGAGAAACGCTCTTCGCCGTACTCCTTGAAAACACGGGCAATTTCTTCCACCGGCGCGGTGTTGACGAACTCGGCTGCGCTGATGCCACGGGACGGATCCATGCGCATGTCCAGCGGGCCGTCGTTGAGGAAGCTGAAGCCGCGCTCGGCATCATCGAGCTGCGGCGAAGACACACCCAGATCCAGCAGAATGCCGCTGACCTTGCCGGCCAGACCCTGTTCGGCAACGACCGAACCGAGCTCGGCAAAGCTGCGCTGCACAACGACAAAGCGGCCGTCTTCGGCCGCTAGCGTTTGCCCGGTGGCAATCGCTTGAGGATCCTTGTCAAATCCGATGAGCCGACCATCCGGCCCGAGCTTACTCAGGATCAACCGGCTGTGCCCGCCGCGCCCGAACGTGCCGTCCAGATAGCAGCCATCAGGACGTACGGCGAGAGCCTCGACGGCTTCGTCAAGCAGTACGGTGATGTGGTTAAAGCCGCTATCAATAGTCACAGGATCAGATCACGCAGTTCGTCAGGCATGGCGCCCGGTTGTTGTATGGCAGCCAGGTCAGCGGCAGAAACCGCGTTCCAGGCATCTTCGTCCCACAGTTGGAACTTGTTCAGTTGGCCCACCAGCATCGCGCGCTTGTCGAGCTTCGCGTATTCGCGCAGGCGCGGCGGCACCAGGAAACGACCACTGCCGTCGAGCTCGAGGTCAACGGCATTACCAATCAATAAACGTTGCAGACGACGGTTCTCTTCGCGAAGCGAAGGAAGCGCGCGCAACTTGGTTTCAATAATTTCCCACTCATCGAGCGGGTAGACACACAAACATGGATCAACGGCATCAATGGTCACGATCAACTGGCCGGAACTGCGCGAATCGAGCTCGTCACGGTACCGGCTCGGCATGGCGAGACGGCCCTTTGCGTCGAGACTGATAGCGTTAGCTCCGCGAAACACGTCTGCGTTTCTCCAATTCTTATCGTTTT
Source organism: Pseudomonas koreensis (assembly GCF_025447595.1). GTDB lineage: Bacteria > Pseudomonadota > Gammaproteobacteria > Pseudomonadales > Pseudomonadaceae > Aquipseudomonas > Aquipseudomonas koreensis_H. The sequence continues at coordinate 125,616 of NZ_JAOEJU010000017.1, forward strand.
GAGCTCAAAAAACCCACTTCATGCCACTTTCCGCCACTTGCGCACACTATAGGAATGCGCCCACCACACCGTCAAGGCGCGGATTAAAGGAAAACCCTTACAGAACGGAGATTTAGGAGCATAAAAGGAGGAGCAACGAGAATCTGGCGGATGCTTTTATCCAATAACTTGAAGCAGCACTGAAAGCTGCGCTCGAAAGTTAAAGTAATTTGTTAAGAGTAAGATTTTTTCGGTATTACAAAAGCGCTTCTGCTGTTGATTGAAGCAAGGTGGGAAATGGCTATTACTGCGTTTGCCGCTGCCGGATTTCCAGCGCAGGCCTGCTGATAATAAACAGCCCTGTCGCCTTTAATTCAAGCAGGGAAAAGAAAAAGGTGGAGAGTCGATCTGTAAGCCGGGTTCTGTCTTGAACAGTCATTCGTCTACGATGGCCATCACTGGACATCTTTAGCAACCTACCCGGTCCCAGCGCGGGCCACGCCTTGGGACCCTATTTGGTCTTGCTCCAAGTGGGGTTTACCTAGCCACGAACTGTTGCCAGACGTGCGGTGCGCTCTTACCGCACCTTTTCACCCTTACCGGCGCCGAAGCGCTTAGGCGGTTATTTTCTGTGGCACTTTCCGTAGGCTCACGCCTCCCAGGCATTACCTGGCACTTCGCCCTATGGAGCCCGGACTTTCCTCCCCCCCCTAATTTTCATAGAGGGCAGCGACTGTCCGATCGACTCTCCGCCGCGCAGGTTAACGGCAGAGCGGCCGAAGAACAAGCGCTAATAGCCCGCAAACCGGTCTGCGCGACGGGTTACGCGTCTTTTTGCTGATCCAGCGCCACCTGATAAAGCACGTTTTTGCGCTCACCGGTGATTTGCGCCGCCAGGGCCGCCGCACGCTTGAGCGGCATCTCTTCCAGCAACAGATTGAGGATGCGCATCGCCTCGCTGCTGACGGCGTCTTCGGATTCCGGCGCAGTCCAGCCCGCCACCACCACAACGCATTCGCCACGCTGCTGATTGCTGTCGGCCTCGACGAATGCCCGCAACTCACTGAGCGGCAATCCCTTGAGTGTTTCAAAGGTCTTGGTGATTTCACGAGCGAGCAATGCAGGACGATCAGCGCCGAACACCTCTTCCATATCCTGCAGACATTCCAGAATGCGATGCGGAGCCTCATAGAAAATCAGCGTGCGCGGCTCTTCCTTGATAGCGTCCAGGCGCGCCTTGCGTCCCACGGCCTTCGCCGGCAGAAAGCCTTCGAAGATAAAACGGTCGGACGGCAAACCTGCAGCCGACAACGCCGCGATCAACGCGCACGCACCCGGCACCGGCACCACATTGATCCCGGCGGCACGCGCCTGACGCACCAGGTGATAACCCGGATCGGAAATCAGCGGCGTACCGGCGTCGGAAATCAGTGCGACGTTGTCGCCCGCCAGCAGACGGGTAATGAAGCGACTGCCTTCGTCCCGCTCGTTGTGTTCATGACAGGCTGCCAGCGGCGTGGAGATGCCAAAGTGCTGCATCAGGCGCTGGGAATGGCGTGTGTCTTCGGCGGCGATCAGCGCCACCTCGCGCAGGATCTTCAACGCCCGGGCGCTGATGTCATCCAGGTTGCCGATGGGCGTCGCCACCACATAAAGCGAGCCCGCAGCGGAATTCAAAGGACCTGGAGCAGTCAAAGCGCACACCTCATGATCGGTAAAAGCCGCCATTGTAGCGCGTCGCGCGCCGGACGATGCGTCCGGGTCGGACACGGTTTGTCGCACCATTGTGAGGCTGCGCACTGTTTGTATCAGCTAAATTGACGGTTTCACGCCAGTAACATCGCGCCCCGGCCAGTGCTTGGGTACAATTCGACGCTAATTTGATCGAGTATCAGGAACACTTACATGATCGCTTGCCTGCGGCTGTTCACTGCCCTCTGCCTCGCTGCCTTGCTGGCGGCTTGCGCCAGCTCCCCTTCCTCCAGCCTTGGCGAACTTCCACGGACCCCGGATGCCACCATCGAGCAACTGCTCGAACAGGCTGCCCAGGCCAAATCGCCGGACAAGGCTGCGCTGCTGCGCCTGAGTGCGGCAGACATGGCTTACCGCCAGGGCAATGCCGGGCAGTCCGCGCAAATCCTGCAGCAAGTGCCAATGGAACAACTCCAGCCGGGCCAGCAGGCATTTGCCAGCACGCTGTCCGCTGAACTGGCCATGACTCGCAATCAGCCGAAAGCCGCGCTGACTGCCTTGAGCCATCCAAGCCTGCAACGCCTGAGCGAAATGTCGGTACCTCTGCAAGTTCGCGCCGGCACTGTTCGCGCCCGCGCCCTTGAAGCCGACGGCCAGACCCTGGCTGCCGCCCGCGAGCGCATCTTCATCGCGCCGATGCTGGAAGGCGAAGCCGCCAGCAAGAACCATGAAGCGATCTGGACCCTGATTGCGTCGCTGCCGGCCGATCAACTGCAAGCGAACACCACCGATGACCTCGGCGGCTGGATGAGCCTGGCTCTGGCCGTGAAAACCGCCGGCACCCTGGAGCAACAGCAAGCCGCCATCGACAACTGGCGCAACCAGCATCCGAAACACCCAGCTGCAATCAACCTGCCGCTGCCCCTGACCAAACTCAAGGAACTGGCCAGCCAACCCTTGAGCAAGATCGCCCTGCTGCTGCCGCAGGACGGCCAGTTGGCCTCGGTCGGCAAGGCTCTGCGTGACGGTTTCATGGCTGCGCACTATCAGGCTCAGCAAGCCGGCCAGAAACCACCGGCCATCGAGTTCTATGACAGCTCGAAACTGACCAATCTCGACGAGTTCTATCGCAAAGCCCAGGCCGATGGTGTGCAACTGGTCGTCGGCCCACTGGAGAAGCCGCTGGTCAAACAGCTGAGCACCCGCCCGCAACTGCCGATCACCACCCTCGCCCTCAACTACAGCGAAGGTGATCAAGGCCCGGCGCAGCTGTTCCAGTTCGGTCTGGCCGCTGAAGACGAAGCCCGCGAAGTTTCCCGCCGCGCCCGTGCCGACGGCCTGCATCGCGCCGCCATCATGGTGCCGAAAGGCGAATGGGGCGACCGCGTCCTGCGCGCCTTCAGCCAGGACTGGCAAGCCAACGGCGGCAGCATCGTCGCCACCGAACGTGTCGATCAGCCGGTGCAACTGGCCCAGCAGATCGCCGACATGTTCCAGCTGCGTCAGAGCGAAGCCCGCGCCAAGAGCCTTCAGAATGCTGCCGGCACCAATGTCGCAGCCCAGCCTTCGCGTCGCCAGGACATCGAATTCATCTTCCTCGCCGCCACCCCGCAACAGGCGCAGCAGATCAAGCCGACCCTGAATTTCCAGTACGCCGGTGACGTGCCTGTCTACGCGACTTCCCACGTGTTCAGCGCCAGCGGTGACGTCAACCAGTACAACGACATGAACGGCGTGCGCTTCTGCGAAACCCCATGGCTGCTGGAAACCAGCGATCCGCTGCGCCAGCAGGTCACCGCGCAATGGCCGCAAGCTGCCGGCAGCCTGGGACGCCTGTACGCAATGGGCGTCGACGCCTATCGCCTGGCGCCACGCCTGGACCAGCTCAAGGCTCTGCCGGACAGCCGCATCGAAGGTCAGTCGGGCAGCCTGGGCATGACTCAGTCCCAACGCGTCGTACGTCAGTTGCCATGGGCGCAGTTTGTCAGCGGTCAGGTTCAGCGCCTGCCGGACACTCCACGCTGATGCCCGACAGGTCACACCTGCAAAGCGGCAAGGATGCCGAGCGCCAAGCGCTCGAGCATCTGCAACATCAGGGTCTGCGCCTGCTGGCGCAGAACTGGTCATGCAAACGCGGTGAGCTTGATCTGGTCATGCTTGATGGCGATACAGTAGTATTCGTCGAAGTCCGTTACCGAAAGAACACTCAATGGGGTGGCGCACTCGACAGCATCGATGGGCGCAAACGGCAGAAACTGATTTTCGCCGCGCAGTTTTTTCTTCAGCGCGAGTCGCGTTGGGCCAATTCCCCCTGCCGCTTCGACGTGGTGGCCATCGACAGCCACCAGGGTCAGCTGAACTGGTTGCAGAATGCGTTCGACAGTTGACCGCCTGCTCCGACCCGGACACTTTCACTCAACACTTTTGCTCTTTGCTTTGCGGGCTGCACATTCACGTGCCGGACAGCCGCGCTAATTAAGGTCACACAGATGGACATGCAATCCCGAATTCGCCAGCTTTTCCAGGCCAGCATCGACACCAAGCAACAGGCGATGGACGTACTTGCACCGCACATCGAGCAAGCCAGCCAGGTGATGGTCAACGCCCTGCTCAACGAGGGCAAAATGCTCTCGTGCGGTAACGGCGGCTCGGCCGGCGATGCCCAGCACTTCTCCTCGGAACTGCTCAACCGTTTCGAACGTGAGCGCCCTAGCCTGCCGGCGATCGCGCTGACCACCGACAGCTCGACCATCACCTCGATCGCCAACGACTACAGCTACAACGAAGTGTTCTCCAAGCAGATCCGCGCACTCGGCCAGCCGGGTGACGTATTGCTGGCGATTTCGACCAGTGGCAACTCGGCGAACATTATTCAGGCGATCCAGGCCGCACATGATCGCGAAATGATTGTCGTAGCTTTGACCGGACGCGATGGCGGCGGCATGGCTTCGCTGCTGCTGCCCGAAGACGTCGAGATTCGCGTACCGGCCAACGTCACCGCACGTATTCAGGAAGTCCACTTGCTGGCGATCCATTGCCTTTGCGATCTGATCGACAGCCAACTGTTCGGGAGTGAAGAATGACCCCTAATCGCCTTGGCCTTCTGGCCTTGACCCTGTGCCTCGGCATCAGCGGCTGCACGTCGGTGGTGAATGCCAGCCGCGAAGCGCCGATCGAAGACGACCGCGGCACCCGCACTTTCGGTAGCAAGATCGATGACTCGCTGATCGAAACCAAAGTCGGCGTCAACGTGGCCAAGGCCGATCCGGCCCTGGACAACGACTCGCACATCGTCGTCACCAGCTTTAACGGCGTCGTGCTGCTGGCCGGCCAGACTCCACGCGCGGACCTCAAGGAGAAAGCCGAACAGGCCGCCGCCAATGTTCAGCGCGTAAAAAAGGTCCATAACGAACTGCAAGTGATCGCTCCTTCAGGCTTCATTGCCCGTCAGAACGACTCCTGGCTGACCACCAAGATCAAGACCCAGATGCTCGCCGATGCCAGCATTCCCGGCTCGCGCATCAAGGTCGTGACCGAGAACGGCATCGTCTATCTGCTGGGCCTGCTGACCAAACAGGAAGCCGCCCAGGCAACCAACCTGGTTCAGGGTGTTTCCGGTGTGCAGAAGATTGTGAAGCTGTTCGAGTACATCGACTGATTCGCAGCTCGCAGGCACAAAAAAGGCGATCCAACCGGATCGCCTTTTTTATTACTTCACCACTTTCAGGCTTGGCCGGCCGCTTGGGCGCGGCGGCTCGCTGTCCGGTGGTGGGACATCATCATCCTGCTCGATCTCGTCTTCGTCATCCATCGGCGACTCCAGATCGAACACCATGCCCTGACCGTTTTCCCGGGCGTAGATCCCCAGAATTGCAGCAATCGGCACGTACAGACTGTGCGGAACGCCACCGAAGCGACCTTCGAAGGTCACAACGTCGTTGTCCATGTGCAAGTGCCGCACGGCACTTGGCGAAATGTTCAGGACAATCTGCCCGTCACTGGCAAATCCCTGTGGCACCTGCACCGCCGGGTACTCGGAATTGACCAGCATGTGCGGGGTGCAATCGTTATCCACAATCCACTCGTAGAGCGCGCGGACCAGATAAGGTCGACTGGAGTTCATAGCGGCTCCTTAAGCCTTAGCGCATGTCGCGTTCGACACCAGACAGACTCGCCTGGAAAGCCTCACGCGCAAACTGACGCTCCATATAATCAAGCAGCGGCTTGGCGGGCCGCGGCAGTTCTATACCCAGAATCGGCAAACGCCAGAGTATTGGCAATAGGCAGCAATCCACCAGACTTTGTTCCTCACTGAGGAAAAACGGCTTGTCGGCAAACAGCGGCGACACGCCGGTCAGGCTTTCGCGCAATTCCTTGCGCGCCACGGCCCGGGCCGCTTCCTTGGTGCGCGAATCCAGAATCAGATCCACCAGACCACACCAGTCACGCTGAATGCGGTGAATCAGCAGACGGCTATTGGCACGCGCCACCGGGTACACAGGCATCAATGGCGGATGCGGGTAACGCTCATCCAGGTACTCCATCACCACGGTCGACTCCCACAACGCCAGGTCACGATCGACCAGCGTGGGCAGACTGCCGTAAGGGTTCACTTCAATCAGTTTAGGCGGCTGACGACCAGCCTCTACAAAAATGATTTCGGCGCTGACACCCTTCTCTGCAAGCACGATGCGCACTCGGTGGGAATAGTGGTCGGCGGGGTCGGAGTAACAGGCCAACCGATTGGTCACGCCCATGGCGATCCTCCTCGCTTGTTGAAATAGTCGGAGCCGGAAAAACACGCGCGCCCAGAGGACGCCTCCCGCAACAACTGGCGAACCAGGCGTTGCGTTTTCAGAGGCGCCCTTGGGCGCGCGCGATTAACAGCAATTGCTTGAAGCGTTATCAGTGCACGTCTTTCCAGTATTCACGCTTGAGCAAGTAGGCGAACACAAAGAAGAACGCCAGGTACAGCAAGACGTAGGTACCGATGCGCTGATGTTGCAGCTTAACCGGGTTAGCCGAGTAAGCCAGGAAGGTTACCAGATTCTTGACCTTCTCATCGAACTGCTCTTCGTTGAGGGTTCCGGTTTTCGGCACGATGGTCAGCTGATCGCACGCTTCATGAGTCAGAGGCGTACCGGTCAGCGGATCATATTGCTTCTTGCCGTCTTCGACGATCTGTACCTGTTTGCAACCCACGACCTGACGACCTTGCAGGCCGACCAGCACGTTAGGCATGCCGACGTTCGGGAAGACCTTGTTGTTCACGCCCCATGGACGCGCCGGATCTTCGTAGAACGACTTGAGGTAACCGTAGAGCCAGTCGGTGCCGCGAACACGAGCCACCAGCGTCAGGTCTGGCGGCGCTGCGCCGAACCAGGTCTTGGCGTCAGCCGGCTGCATGCCGATGTTCATGTGATCGCCGATCTTGGCGCCGGTGAACACCAGTTTTTCCAGCATCAGTTCGTGCGGAACACCGAGATCATCGGCCACACGCTCGTAACGCTGGAACTTGGCACTGTGGCAACCCATGCAATAGTTGGCGAACGTGCGCGCGCCATCCTGCAGGGCAGCCTTGTCGGAAACGTCGATGTCGACTTTTTCCAGTTCCGGACCACCGTGTTCGGCCGCAAAAGACAGCACTGGCAGAGCAGCAAAAATCAGAGCAAAAAATAACTTTTTCATCAGCCAGTCACCCTTTCCGGAACCGGTTTGGTCTTCTCGAGCCTGGTGTAGAACGGCATCAGAATGAAGTAGGCGAAGTACAGGAAGGTGCAGACCTGCGACAGCAGCGTACGGCCTGGCGTCGGGGCCAGAACGCCCAGAATGCCGAGGATCACGAACGAAATGCAGAACACCACCAGCCAGATCTTGCTCATCCAGCCTTTGTAGCGCATCGACTTGACCGGGCTGCGGTCGAGCCACGGCAGGACGAACAGCACCGCAATCGCCGCACCCATGGCGATCACGCCCATGAGCTTGTCAGGGACCGCACGCAAGATTGCGTAGAACGGTGTGAAGTACCAGACCGGTGCAATGTGCTCAGGCGTCTTGAACGGGTTGGCTTGCTCGAAGTTAGGCTTTTCGAGGAAGTAACCGCCCATTTCCGGGAAGAAGAACACAATGAAGCAGAAGATAAACAGGAACACCACGACGCCGACGATATCTTTCACGGTGTAGTACGGGTGGAAGGCGATGCCGTCCAGCGGGATACCGTTTTCGTCTTTGTGCTTCTTGATGTCCACGCCGTCCGGGTTGTTCGAGCCGACTTCGTGCAACGCCAGGATGTGCAGCACCACCAGACCGAGAATCACGATCGGCAACGCAACCACGTGCAGGGCGAAGAAGCGGTTCAGGGTGATCCCGGAAATCAGGTAGTCACCACGGATCCACTGGGTCAGGTCGTTGCCGATGACCGGAATCGCACCGAACAGCGAGATGATCACCTGAGCACCCCAGTAGGACATCTGGCCCCACGGCAACAGGTAACCCATGAAGGCTTCAGCCATCAGCGCCAGGTAGATCAGCATGCCGAAGACCCACACCAGCTCACGCGGCTTCTGGTACGAACCGTAGAGCAGGCCACGGAACATGTGCAGATAGACCACGATGAAGAACGCCGAAGCGCCGGTGGAGTGCAGCAGGCGCAGGATCGAACCGTACTCGACGTCGCGCATGATGTATTCGACGGAAGCGAACGCTTCTTCCGCCGACGGGGTGTAGCTCATGGTCAGCCAGACACCGGTGACGATCTGGTTGACCAGAACGAGCAATGCCAGCGAGCCGAAGAAGTAGAAGAAGTTGAAGTTTTTTGGAGCGTAATACTTGCTGAGATGGTCTTCCCACATTTTGGTGGCGGGGAAGCGCGCATCAACCCAATCCATGAACTTGCTCATCACGCTTTCTCCGTATCGACGCCAATGACAATCAGGTCATCGGTCTCATAGGAATGCGGGGGTACTGGCAGGTTCAAAGGCGCAGGTTGCGACTTGTAGACGCGGCCAGCCAGATCGTAGTGGGAACCGTGGCAAGGGCAGAAATAGCCGCCTACCCAGTCTTTGCCCAGATCCGCGGGTGCCACTTCGGGACGGAAGGTCGGTGAGCAACCCAGGTGAGTGCAGATCCCGATCAGCAGGAGGATTTCCGGCTTGATCGAACGCACTTCAGGGTCGACATAAGTGGGTTGCGTGGAGTTTTTGGAGGTCGGATCGGAGAGCTGGCCCTCGATCTTCTTGAGATTCCCCAGGATTTCCTCGGTACGGCGGACAATGAACACCGGCTGGCCGCGCCATTCAGCAATCATCTGCTGCCCTGGCTCGATTTTGCTGACATTCACTTTCACCGGTGCTCCGGCAGCCTTCGCCTTGGCACTGGGAAACCATGACCCCACGAACGGGACCGCAGCCCCCACCGCTCCTGCAGCACCCACCACGGATGTGGCTGCTACCAAGAAGCGACGCCGGCCTGCATTCACGCCGTCATTGCTCATTCAGTCCTCTCCCATCAGCTTTGTGGCCTGTTAAATCAGGCATCTACTAAATTGAAACTATGTACTTATAAAAATTTTGCCGAATGGTAATGAAAACCCCCAATTCTGACAAGGTAATTACCCGGAGGGCTGGCCCTCAAGCCTTGTAGTATAGGGGGTCTACGAATGTGGCAAGTTGTCACAGCGCAATTATTCAAGAAATCGCACGCATAAAAAAACGCCCGGTTCCGTGAGGAATCGGGCGTTCTTTTTGAACGTGGAAGCGAAATTAACGCTTCGAGTACTGCGGACGCTTACGCGCTTTACGCAGACCAACTTTCTTACGTTCAACTTCACGGGCGTCGCGAGTAACGAAGCCAGCTTTGCGCAGAGCGCTACGCAGGGTTTCGTCGTAGTCCATCAGAGCGCGAGTGATGCCGTGGCGGATTGCGCCAGCTTGACCACTTACACCACCACCGATGACGGTGACGTAGATGTCGAACTTCTCGACAGTCTCAGTCAGTTCCAGCGGCTGACGAACTACCATGCGGGCAGTTTCGCGACCGAAGAACGCGTCCAGGGAGCGGTTGTTGATGGAGATGTTACCAGTACCCGGACGCAGGAAAACGCGTGCGGTTGCGGTCTTGCGACGGCCAGTGCCGTAATTTTGAGTCGCCGACATAATGAACTATTCCGTTAAATCTTCAGTTCTTGGGGCTGCTGAGCAGTATGAGGGTGTGCAGCGCCCGCATAGACTTTCAGCTTACGGTACATGTCGCGACCCAGTGGGTTTTTAGGCAGCATGCCTTTAACCGCGGTCTCGATCACGCGCTCAGGGGCCTTGGCGATCAGTTTTTCAAAGTTGATCGACTTGATGCCGCCCGGGAAACCGGAGTGGGAGTAGTACATTTTGTCAGTGGTTTTAGCACCGGTAACACGGATCTGCTCAGCGTTGATTACGACGATGTAGTCGCCGGTGTCAACGTGAGGAGTGTACTCAGGCTTGTGCTTGCCACGCAGACGGCTCGCGATTTCGGTGGCCAGACGACCCAGGGTCTGACCAGCAGCGTCGACGACAAACCAGTCGCGCTTTACTGTTTCCGGTTTAGCAGTAAAAGTTTTCATTCTTTATAGCCTCAGGGGCCGCCTGTAAATAAGACGGCGGATCTTACTGAATAGTGCGTACTTTGACAAGTCAAAGGCAGCCGGATACAGACGCTTTCGGGGGCTCGGGTCGGCGCGTCCGTTCAACGGCAAGATTCTTCGGCGGCGGCGCATCACTTCCACTGCAGAAAGAGGTCGGCAATTATGCAGATTGCGAAAAAAATTTCAACCTGCTTTTATGCTTGTTTTGCCCAAGGAGCACCCGATGGACTATCGCCAGCTAGGCCGTACCGACCTGAACGTGAGTGCAATCTGCCTCGGCACCATGACCTGGGGCGAGCAAAACACTGAAGCTGAAGCCTTCGCCCAGATCGAACGGGCAAAAGAGGCCGGGATCAATTTCCTCGACACCGCCGAGATGTACCCGGTACCGCCGAAAGCCGAAACCTACGCCACCACCGAGCGCTACATCGGCAATTACTTCAAGAGCCGCGGCGACCGCGCCGACTGGATCCTCGCCAGCAAGATCGCCGGCCCCGGCAACACCATCGACTACATCCGCGACAAGAACCTGCGCCACAACCGCCAGCACATCACCGAAGCGGTGGACGCCAGCCTCAAGCGCCTGCAGACCGACTACATCGATCTGTATCAATTGCACTGGCCAGAGCGCAGCACCAACTTTTTCGGACAACTGGGCTACAAGCACCAGACCGAAGCCAACCTGACGCCACTCGAAGACACCCTCGAAGCGCTCGACGAGCAAGTGAAGGCCGGCAAGATCCGCCACATCGGCCTGTCCAACGAGACCCCGTGGGGCACCATGCGTTTTCTCGCCCTGGCCGAAGCCCGTGGCTGGCCGCGCGCCGTGTCGATCCAGAACCCGTACAACCTGCTCAACCGCAGTTTCGAGATCGGTCTGGCGGAAATCGCCATCCGTGAACAATGCGGCCTGCTCGCCTATTCGCCGCTGGCGTTCGGTTTCCTGTCGGGCAAGTACGAAGGTGGGGCGCGCCCGCCGAAAGGCCGCCTGAGCCTCTACAGCCGCTTCAGCCGCTATTTCAACCCGCAATCGGAAGCGGCATGCAGCCGTTACGTGGCACTGGCCCGTGAACACGGTCTGGATCCGGCACAAATGGCCCTGGCGTTTGTGAACCAACAACCGTTCGTCACCAGCAACATTATCGGGGCGACGACACTGGAGCAACTGGACAGCAACATCGCCAGCTACGAGCTGAAACTGTCGAAGGAAGTACTGGAAGGGATCGAAGCGATTCACAAGGATCATCCGAACCCGGCACCGTAATCAGCCGCTAAAAGCTTTGCGAGCAGGCTCGCTCCCACAGGTACAGCGTGATCCTTGTGGGAGCGAGCCTGCTCGCGAAGGGGCCAGTCAATTCACCACAAAATTCAAAGCGACCGCGCAATGATCTCCTTCATGATTTCATTGGTGCCGGCATAGATCCGCTGCACCCGCGCATCCGCCCAGGCCCGGGCCACCGGGTATTCCCACATGAAACCGTAGCCGCCATGCAGCTGCACGCACTCGTCGAGCACCTTGCATTGCAGGTCAGTGCCCCAATATTTGGCCATCGCCGCCGTCGGCACGTCGAGTTTGCCTTGCAGGTGCAACTCCAGGCAGCGGTCGACGAACACCCGGCCGATCTGAATTTCGGTGGCCATTTCCGCCAGTTTGAAGCGGGTATTCTGGAAGTCGGCAATCGACTTGCCGAACGCCTTGCGGTCACGGGTGTAATCCAGCGTCCATTGCAGCGCCGCCTCGGCTGAAGCCAGACCGCCAATCGCCACGGTCAGACGTTCCTGCGGCAGCTCCTGCATCAGATAGGCAAACCCAGCCCCGGCCTGACCCAGCAGGTTCTCTTTCGGCACGCGCACGTCCTGGAAGAACAATTCCGACGTATCCTGGGCCTTCATTCCGACCTTCTCCAGGCGCTTGCCCTTGTCGAAGCCCGGCGTGTTTGCCTCCACCAGAAACAGGCTGGTGCCCTTGGCGCCGGCCTTGGGATCGGTCTTGGCGACGACGATCACGAGATCCGCCAGGAAGCCATTGGTGATAAAGGTTTTCGATCCGTTGATCACATATTCGTCGCCATCCAGCACCGCCGTGGTCTTGACCCCTTGCAGGTCTGAACCGGCGCCCGGTTCGGTCATGGCGATCGCGGTGACCATCTCGCCGGACACCAGCTTCGGCAGGTATTTCTGCTTCAGCGCCTCGCTGCCGTAATGCAGGATGTACGGCGCGACGATGTCCGAATGCAGTGAAAAACCTATACCGGTCAGACCCAGCCGCCCTACTTCTTCGATCACGACTGCGCTGTAAAGAAAGTCCGCCCCCAACCCGCCGTATTCCTCCGGCAGGTGCGAGCAGAGCATCCCCGCCTCCCCCGCCTTGTTCCACAGTTTGCGGTCGATGTAGCCTTGTTTTTCCCATTGCCCATGGAACGGCACGGCCTCTTTTTCGAGGAATGTTCGTACGCTGTCGCGGAACAATTCGTGCTCGGAGCTGAACAAGGTTCTGGGAATCATGCGGCACCTTTTCTTTATTGTTGGAGGGATCAGACCTTCAGAGACTAAGCCTCGCTTCCGATACAGGACACTGGACACATCCGACAAAAAATAAGACGATCCAGCCGTCTGGTGACCACTTTCCCTTATAAAAACAAAAGTTGAATTATGTCCAAGCAAGTCTCCACGCCTTTGCGGCGCGTCAGCATCCTGGCGATCGACCGGGTTTTCGCTTCCACCCTCATGCAAGCCAAGGATTTCTTCCATCTGGCCAGCCTGCGTTATGGCAAACAACTGGGCCACGGCCTGACTCCGGCGTTTGAAACCCGCCTGGTCAGCCCCGACGGCAAACCGGTGAACAGCTTCAGTGACGTGGTCATGCCGGTGGACGGCGGCCTGGAAAACGCCGACGTCATCATCCTTCCGGCGTTCTGGGACGATTTCGATACGCTGTGCCAGCGTTATCCACAGATCCTGCCGTGGCTGCGCGAACAGCACGCCCGGGGCGCTGTGCTCTGCGGCGAAGCCACCGGGGTGTTCTGGCTGGCCGAGGCCGGATTGCTCAACGGCAAGGAAGCGACCACCTACTGGCGCTTCTTCAACGCCTTCGCCGAGCGCTTCCCGCAGGTCTATCTCAATCAGGACAAGCACCTGACCGACGCCGACAACCTGTATTGCGCCGGCGGCACCACCTCAGCCTGCGATCTCTACATTTACCTCATCGAGCGCTTCTGCGGCGCCAATGTGGCCCAGGCGGTGGCCCGCGACATTCTCTATGAAGTGCAGCGCAGCTATGCACCGGGACGCATCGGTTTCGGCGGCCAGAAGCTGCACCAGGATGTGATCATCCTGCAGATCCAGCACTGGCTCGAAGAGCATTTCGCCGACAAGTTCCGCTTCGAAGACGTCGCTCGCGAGCACGGCATGAGCATCCGCAACTTCATGCGTCGCTTCCAGACCGCCACCGGCGACAAACCGCTGCATTACCTGCAACGGCTGCGCATCGAGACCGCCAAGGGCTTGCTGTCCGGCAGCCGCAAGAGCATCAAGACCATCAGCTACGAAGTTGGCTACGACGATGCGAGCTTCTTCGCACGGCTGTTCCGCCAGCACACCGAACTGTCGCCGAACCAGTACCGACAGCAGTTCCAGCAAGCTGCCTGACGATTCGACCAGACACAAAAAAGGGCCTGCATCTGCTGGCCCTTTTTGTTTGCCGAATCCGCTTAAGGCTTGTGTGCCCGGGACAGGAATTCGTGGGATTGCATCTCCAGCAGACGGCTGAGGGTACGCTGGAACTCGAACGTCAGGCGCCCGCCGGTGTACAGGTCTTTCAACTCGACTTCGGCAGAAATGATCAGTTTGACGTTACGGTCGTAGAACTCGTCGACCATGTTGATGAAGCGTCGGGCGATGTCGTCGGTGGTGACGCTCATCTGCTCCACGCCACTGAGCAGCACGGCGTGGAAGATCTTGCCCAGCTCGATGTAGTCGTTCTGGCTGCGCGGGCCGTCGCACAGCTCGCGGAAGTCGAACCAGGCCACGTCATCGCAAGTGCGCAGAGCGCGGATTTCGCGGTTCTCGATGATCAGCACATCGTTTTCCACCGCCGCCGTGCACTCAGGCGTCAGTGCGCGGAAGCTCTTGCGCAGGCTTTCGTGGGCGGCTTCGTCGAGCGGAAAGTGAAACAGCTCCGCTTGTTCGAGGTGGCGCAGACGGTAGTCGACGCCGCTGTCGACGTTGACGATCTCGGTGTTCTGCTTGATCAGCGCGATGGCCGGCAGGAAGCGTGCGCGTTGCAGGCCGTCCTTGTACAGGCCGTCCGGCACGATGTTCGACGTAGCGACCAGGGTCACGCCATTCTTGAACAACTCTTCCATCAGCGTGCCGAGAATCATGGCGTCGGTGATGTCGGAAACGAAGAATTCATCGAAGCAGATGACCCGCGATTCAGTCGCGAAGCGCTTGGCGATGATGGTCAGCGGGTTTTTCTCGCCGCCGAGGGTTTTCATCTCTTCGTGCACACGCTTCATGAAGCGGTGGAAGTGAGTGCGGGTCTTTTCGTTGAATGGCAGCGCTTCGAAGAAGGTATCCACCAGGTAAGTCTTGCCGCGACCCACGCCGCCCCAGAAGTACAGGCCCTTGACCGGCGTCTGATCCTTTTTGCCAAACAGCTTGCCCAGCAAACCCGGCTTGTTCTGCTCCGCCGCGATCAGATCGTCGTACAGGCGTTGCAGATGACGAACGGCAGTTTCCTGCGCGGCGTCATGGAAGAAGTCCGGGCGTTTCAGATCAGCTTGATATCGTTCTAGGGGCGTCATAATTCGTTAGCAAGGCAACAAAAACGGGCCGTCACTGTAGCGATGGCCCGTGGGAATGGCAATCGGCCCTTGGTCGGGCCGGCCCGTTGATTATTCCTGAACCGGTGTCAGAGCGATCCGCAGGGCCTCGACGGCCGCATCCCGCGCAGCCACGTCGGCGAACGCCGGGCTGCCGCCGACACACTCGCCTTCCAGCCAGACGCTGAAGCTCAGGTCTTCGCTGCGCACATCCAGCGCCTGACCCGATTGCAGCTGCTTGGTCACCTGACCGGCGGTTTTACCGTCGGCGAAGTTGCGTGACAGCAGCAGTTGCTCGCCGTCGGCCGCCAGCAGACGGAAACGGAAGCTGCCGTCGTCTTCACGGAAGCTGACGAAACGTGCGGCTTTCGCGGCTTTCTTCTTGGTGGTCGCGGCCACCTGAACCTGATTCACGAAGGAACGCAGGCCAACTGCTTCGCGCAGCTCGTTGAGGAACGGCGTCGCCACCGCACGGGCCTTTTTGGCGCCGTGTTGCAGGATGTCTTCCAGATCTGCCGGACGTTCGATCAACTGGTGATAACGCTCGCGGGACTCGCCCAGCTCGTTGTCGAGCAACTGGAACAGACGGTTCTTCGCCTCGCCCCATCCCAGACCGCCCAGCAGTTCACTGCGGAACTCGTCGGCTTGCGCCGGCGTGGAGAAGGCCTGGAACAGGGTGAACAGGTGCGAGTTGTCCGGATCCTTCGCTTCGCCCGGCGCGCGGGAGTCGGTGACGATGCGCGAAATCGCGTCCTTCATTTCCTTGGCGCTGGAGAACAGCGGAATGGTGTTGTCGTAGCTCTTGGACATTTTGCGACCGTCCAGACCCGGCAACGTGGCCACGCTTTCCTCGATCAGCGCTTCGGGCATGGTGAAGAACTCCTTGCCCTGGCCGAACAGGTGGTTGAAGCGCTGACCAATGTCCCGCGCCATTTCCACGTGCTGGATCTGGTCACGACCGACCGGCACCTTGTGCGCGTTGAACATCAGAATGTCCGCCGCCATCAGCACCGGATAGCTGTACAGGCCCATGGTGATACCGGCATCCGGGTCTTCGCCGGTCTCGACGTTCTTGTCCACCGAAGCCTTGTAGGCGTGGGCACGGTTGAGCAGGCCCTTGGCGGCGACGCAGGTCAGCAACCAGGTCAGCTCGGGGATTTCCGGGATGTCGGACTGACGGTAGAAGGTCACGCGGTCCACATCCAGGCCACCGGCCAGCCAGGTCGCGGCGATTTCCAGACGCGAGCGCTGGATGCGCAGCGGGTCATCGCACTTGATCAGGGCGTGATAGTCGGCCAGGAAGTAGAACGAGTCGGCATTGCTGTCGCGGCTGGCGAGAATCGCCGGGCGGATGGCGCCGGCGTAGTTGCCCAGGTGCGGCGTGCCAGTGGTGGTGATGCCGGTGAGGATGCGGGTACGGTTCGTCATGGGTAATCGCTTGTCAGACTGCAATCAATTCGAGAGACGCGGCAGGATCAGATCCTTGAGATCGGTTAGCTTGCCATGAAAAAAGTGTCCGCATTCTGCCACTTTCAGCAGCTCATGGGGGCGCTGGAGTTTTTCAGACCAGTCGTAGACCAGCTGTGGATCGATCACTTCGTCGGTTTCCGGCTGGATCACGGTCAACTCGCCCTGCTGCGGCAACTGATCCTGATCGCCCAGGCGCATGACCGCCGGCGCAACCATGAACAGGTGCTTGAGCGTGATGCCTTGGGCTTCGAGACGGCCGCCGAGACTTGCGGCAACAAATCCACCGAAGGAGAAACCGAACAGGGTCAGCGGCAGGTCCGGGTGTTTTTCCAGCAACCAAGCGGCAGCGGCCTGGGCGTCGTCGACCTCACCGGTGCCCATGTCATGGGAGCCTTCGCTGGCACCGACGCCGCGGTAGTTGAAGCGCAAGGTGATCAGGCCTGCGTCGCGCGCGGTGCGCTGCAGGGTCGAGACGACCTTGTTGAGCATGGTGCCGCCCTGCACCGGGTTGGGATGGCAGATCAGCGCGATGCCGCGTGGCTGCTCGTTGTCCAGATACAAAGACTCAAGTTGCCCCACCGGGCCATCAATCACTACAGGGGTTTCACGCATCAGCAAGGAAGGAACTCCGTGACCTCGAATCGGGTCGACTCGTCTAGCAAATTGTCTGTGCCAGTCTATTGCGAGTGAATCGCGGTATACAGCGCAGGTTCGAGCCGTTAACGTAAAGCAAAGCCGTTTATAGAGGAAGGACTCGTGGAACACTCGCTCTTAGTTTGGTTGTTACCGACTCTTGCCCTGGTTGTGGGTGTCGCCATTGGTTTCCTGATCGCTCGTGTTGCGCCGAACGCCGCGCCCAGCCGCACGCAGCGTCAACTGGATGATATTCAGGAACGTTTCGACAGTTATCAGAACGAAGTGGTGACCCACTTCAACAGCACCGCCAATCTGGTCAAGAAACTGACCCAGAGCTATCAGGAAGTGCAGGATCACCTCGCCGAGGGCGCCAACCGCCTGGCCCTGGACGAACAGACCCGTCAGCGTCTGCTGGCTTCCCTGCACTCCGAAGCGGCACAGGCTCCACGGGAACGCCTGACGCCACCACGGGATCAGGAACCGCCGCGTGACTACGCGCCGAAGACCCCGAACTCGCCGGGGATGCTCGACGAGCATTACGGCCTGAAGAAGTAATCAGCCTTCGTGCCAACAAAAAGCCCCCGGACAATCACTTGTCCGGGGGCTTTTTTGTGGCTGACGGTTATGGGTACTGCTGAACCGTACCCGGTTGTTGCTGACCACCGTACTGCTGGCCCGGGATCGCCTTGAGGTTGACCTCGACGCGGCGGTTCTGCGCCCGGCCGTTGACGTCACCGTTGCTGGCGATCGGATTGTCCGGGCCGGCACCGCGGGCGCTCAGGTTGGCACCGCTGACGCCTTGCGAAGTCAGGTAGGTCGCCACGCTCTGCGCACGGCGCTGGGACAGGTCCATGTTGTGCTGACGGCTGCCGGTGCTGTCGGTGTAGCCGACGATTTCAATCTGGTTCTGGTTGAATTCTTTGAGCGAGTTGGCCAGGTTGTTCAGCGGCTGATAGAAGCTGGAAGCGATGTTCGCCGAATCGGTGGCGAAGGTGATGTTGCCCGGCATGATCAGCTTGATCTGGTCGCCCTGACGCTGCACTTCAACGCCGGTGTTGGCCATGCTGGCGCGCAGTTTTTTCTCTTGCTGGTCGGCGTAGTAGCCGTAACCGGCGGCGGAGGCACCGACAACGGCTGCGCCGATCAGCGCACCCTTGCCGCGGTTGTTGTGGTCGATGGCGGCGCCGGCCAGCGCACCGGCCAGTGCTCCGAGGCCACCGTACTTGGCGGTTTTGCTCATGCCCTGGGAGCCACCGTCGGCCTGACCCTGATTGTCATACGGGTTGGGCGAGGCGCAGCCGGACAAGACGGCCACGGCAGTAGCGACAATAATCAAACGACGCGTGGTGAACATGGAGTGCTCCTACATTTTGCATTCTGTGGTGCAGCGGCCATTGGCAATTGGCCCGTGCGGGCGTTGGATCATGACAATGCACAAAAATTCCGCTGCACACCCGTGACAAAATGTTTAGGCACGCACAAACGGGTTCTCGCGCATCTCATCCCCCAGACGCGTATCCGGACCATGCCCGGCCACAACAGTCGCGTCCTCATCCAGGGTATACAGCCGCTGCTTGATCGATCGCACGATGGTCGCCTGATCGCCGCCCCACAAATCCGTGCGTCCTACTCCGCGACGAAACAGCGTGTCGCCGGCAATCAACAGCTTAGCCTCGGAAAACCAGAAGCTCATGGAACCTGGCGTATGCCCCGGCGTGTGTAGCGCAACGCCACACCCGCAGGCCAGCTCTTCATCGTCGCTCAGCCAGCGATCCGGCGACGGCACCGGGGTGTAGGGCACGCCGAACATCTGGCATTGCATCTCGAGGTTGTCCCACAGGAACTGATCCTCTTTATGCAGATGCAGGGTCGCGCCGGTCTTCTCTTTCATCTGCCCGGAAGCCAGGAAGTGATCGAGGTGCGCGTGGGTGTGAATGATGCTGACCACTTTCAGGCCCAGGGCGTCAAGGCGAGCCATGATCAGGTCAGGATTGCCGCCCGGATCGACGACGATGGCTTTTTTGGTGATCGGGTCGCCGATGATCGTACAGTTGCACTGCAAGGGGCCGACGGGGAAGGTTTCGCGCAGAAGCGCAGGACTTGGGGCAGACATATAAATCCTCGACAGACGGCAATACGCATTGGCTAAGGATTCTACTCCACAGGCCGATACAGATCGCCGGGTCAGTAATTTGACGCCATCAATCGGAAAATGATGGCTCAATGATGTCAAATGTAAAAAATCTGGTGCAAAATCGCTTTTTTTGTAGCGGTCGCATTCAGGAAGGGCCGCAGCGCATTCAGGAAATCCCATGCCGACGCCCAAGACGTACTCCCCTACCTTCACTGCAACCCTGACTGGCAATGCCCTTGTCGACAGTCTGATCTCCGGCACCTTCTGGCTGGGTTCCAACTGGACGCCCAAAGGGCCGACCAACCTCAGTTACAGCTTCATGGCTCCGGTGACTTCGTACTTCATCACCAACTACAGCCCTGACAATGAATACAACGCCCTGTATGAGTTGACGGCCGGTCAAAAGACTGCGGTGACCAGCGCGCTCAATGCATGGAGCGCCGTCGCCAACCTGAATTTCACGTTGACTACCGATACCCTGTTCAACGTTGGCGACCTGCGCTTTGGCGCATACCGGTTGATGGATGACAAAACGGCAGCCTGGGCCTATTTCCCTGCCGATACGCCGACTGCGGGCGACGTCTGGATCGGACCGCAGACAAATGATCCCAATCCGGGCAAGGGTAGCTACGACTACCTGACTTTCGTCCACGAAATCGGCCATGCGCTGGGTCTCAAACATCCTTTCGACGCGAGTAACACCAACAAGCTATTGCTTGATCCGACACTCGACGACGTCCACTTCACCGTGATGAGTTACAACAGTAACTACTCCTATCAGCCAACGACGCCGATGGTTCTGGACATCATCGCGATGCAGAGTCTGTACGGCGCCAACATGCTGTGGCAGACCGGCAACAACGTTTACAAGTGGGATGCCAACCAGTCGATTTTCGAA
This sequence comes from Pseudomonas koreensis, assembly GCF_025447595.1. Lineage (GTDB taxonomy): Bacteria > Pseudomonadota > Gammaproteobacteria > Pseudomonadales > Pseudomonadaceae > Aquipseudomonas > Aquipseudomonas koreensis_H. The sequence continues at coordinate 145,865 of NZ_JAOEJU010000017.1, forward strand.
ACCATCTGGGATGCCGGTGGCAATGACACGATTGATGGCAGCAACCAGTTGGCTTCTGTTGCCATCAATCTGAATGAGGGTTCGTACAGCGAGATCGGCAAGGCTTTTGTTGACCTGAACAATCAGACGGCAATCAGAGACGGCCTGGCGATTGCCTACGGTGCAAAAATTGAAAACGCCGTCGGCTCGGCGTTCAACGACATACTGACGGGTAATGACCTGAACAACACCCTGAACGGTATGGCAGGCGCCGATACCATGGCAGGGGGCAAAGGCGACGACACCTATTACGTCGACAATGTCGGCGATACCGTTATCGAAACGGCAGACGCCGGTATCGACACCGTCATGGCCTCGATCGATTACACCCTGGGCACCAACCTCGAGAACCTGACGCTGCTCGGTTCGGCGCTCAACGGCACCGGCAACAG
>NZ_JAOEJU010000018.1 GCF_025447595.1 Pseudomonas koreensis
TCAGGATCAGCGAACTGATGGCGTAGCCGACGTTAAGGGTCATCGACAGCAAATCCCCCGCGGTTTCCCCCAGGGTCGTCGCGCAGATTTTCATGACCCAGAAGGCCAGGGTGATTTGAGGCAGTTTATTCATCGCAGGCAACGCTCCAGTGTGTGACGGCCGGTTCTTGGTTTTCTGGCCGTGGGCAGACTGGCGTTGCAGGGGTGAAAAACCGGTCGGGAATGTATGAAAAATCTGTCACACACCCCAAAAACGAAAATTAATCACCGGTTAATACCCCTGCTGCATCCTGCACCTACCTGATCGATGACCTGCGCGACGCTCGCTCCGACGACGAAAGCGATTTGAATGCGCCGCCCTTAATATCAAGTTAATCGATTGTTTTTAGCATTATTTTGCGCTTTTTAATCAATTTAGTTGGCGTAGCATGAACCCCATGCGAAACACATCGCCAACGAATTTCGAATCTGGAGAACGACCATGAAAACCAAACTGATTCTCGCCCTGACCCTGTCTGTATTGGCCGCCAACACTTTCGCCGCCGATGGTTCGGACAAAACCAAATCCGCCGACTTCATTTCCGGCGCCAGCGCTGCCATCGAAACCAGCCACACCGGTAGCTACGCTGCTGACGGCTTCGACAAGACCAACGTAGGCAAAGCCGTTGCCGCTGATGGCTTCGACAAGACTGGCACCGCTGCTGCCATTGCCGCCGACGGTTTCGACAAGACCGGTACCGCCGCTGCCATCGCTGCCGACGGCTTCGATAAAACCGGTACTGCTGCAGCCATCAGCTAAATACCCGCAGTGCCTCTACAGCCCGGCCTTGGCCGGGCTTAGTCATTTCTGGGGGATGGCAATTTCTTGGGTTCACCCCAAACCCTGTGGGAGCGAGCCTGCTCGCGAAGACGTCATTTCAGTCGACATCGTTGTGAAATGACCCGGCGCTTTCGCGAGCAGGCTCGCTCCCACAGGGGATTTTCATAGGGTGGAATATCGGTGTCTGGCTGGAAATATGAGACGGGGGCTTGCACTATTGCCCACTTGATCCCGCCCTCTTCAGGACCACCCGCCATGCCCGATGACATCCATTTCTACGAACCGGCCAACGGCCACGGCCTGCCCCACGATCCGTTCAACGCCATCGTCGGTCCGCGTCCCATCGGCTGGATTTCTTCACAGGATGCCGAGGGCCGGTTGAACCTGGCGCCCTACAGCTTTTTCAACGCGTTCAACTACGTTCCGCCGATCATCGGGTTCTCCAGCGTCGGGCGCAAAGACAGCCTGAACAACATCGAGCAGACCGGCGAGTTCGTCTGGAACCTCGCCACCCGCCCGCTGGCCGAGCAGATGAACCAGAGCTGCGCGATGGTCGGGCCCGAGGTCAACGAGTTTGAACTGGCGGGGCTGACGGCGGTGGCGTCGAAGGTAATTGCCGTGCCGCGCGTGGCCGAAAGCCCGGTGTCCTTTGAATGCAAGGTCACCCAGATCATTCAGTTGCAGCGCGCCGACGGCGAGACCGTGCCGAGCTGGCTGGTGCTTGGCGAAGTGGTCGCCGTGCATATCGCCAAGTGGCTGTTGAAGGACGGGATCTACGACACCGCCGCCGCCGAACCGATTCTGCGGGGCGGCGGGCCGGCGGATTATTTCCAGCTGGGGCCGGAGGCGTTGTTCAAGATGTGGCGCCCGGGGGCGACGAAGTAAGCGTTACCAGATCAGCTCGGCGTCGTCGGTGACGCCCTTGAGCTTGTCCAGTTCGTTGATCGCAGCTTCATCGGCGGCGATGGCGCCGGGGAAAACCTGATCGTTCAACAGTTTGTGAAAGCGCGGTGCGCCGCCGTCGACCAGGGCCTTGACGGCGATTGCCGCGTGATAACCCTTGTTGCCGCCCAACTCGACGGGGACTACAGCGGAAACCGCTTCGAAGTGTTCGAACTCTTTACGTGCCATATCGCAGGTCCTGGCTCAGTCAGATGAGCCCGACATTAAACATTCAACCGGCGAGTTTGTGTATCGGCGCGGTGCATTGCCCTACGGCCTGTGCAGCCGAAACTTCCCTGAATGTGTGGAAATCCAGGCTGTTGACCACCAGCTCCTGCACCAGCTCGGCAAAGATTTCCATCGACGGGCTGCTGAAATACGCGGTCATCGATTGCTGGTTGTTCCAGAAACCGGAGACCAGCCACAACTCCGGATCACACTGCGAGTGCTGCAAGGAAAAGCTCAGGCAACCGGCGGCGGCGCGGGACGGTTCGATCAGCGCGCTCAGGCGCATGCCGAGTTCCGCCGAACGCCCGGCGCGCGCTCGAACGAAGGCCATATGACTGACGGGAATCTGCTTGGACATGTTCAACCCTCCCAGGGAGTCGCGTGGCAGCCGGGGACGGGCTGCGACAGGATCCAAGGTTAAGTGCCGGCCGATGCTTGCCGTTAGTCGATTCCTGCCGTCGCGTTGCACAATCCTGCGAGACTGCACTCAACACCTGTAACAACCTGTAAAACCCGTTCACAGTCCTGTCATATCGGTTTCGAGCAATCATGACGCTCTGCATCCTGCTATGGCTGGTCGGCAAATCAACCCCATGCAGGATCAGGCAAGCATTTCGCAGGATGTGTCTACCGCTGCGGATTGCACAAACTTATGCTTTGTCCCACTCCACCGCCCTTGCCGAGGATGCCGCGCATGACGTCATTCGATCGTTTTCAAGTTTCGCCCGATGCCGACATGGAAGCCGACATGGAAAAGCAGCGCGCGGAACTGGCGGCCATCATTCGCCGCAACACGTCCGAAGATGGCAGTTATGCCACCGCCGTCGGCTCGCTGTTCATGTCGCGCCACACCCAGTCCCATGACTTCGCCCCGGTGCTCGCGCAACCGGCGCTGTGCATCATGGCCCAGGGGCGCAAAGAGGTACGGCTGGCGGACGAGTTCTTCAATTACGACCCGCTGAATTACCTGGTGGTGTCGGTCTCGATGCCGTTGAGCGGGCGAGTAGTGAATGTCTCGCCTCTGGAACCGATCCTCGCCGTGCGCCTGGACATTGATCCTGCGGAAATCACCGCGCTGATCGCCGATGCCGGCCCGATGGGCGTACCGACCCGGCCGACCGGACGTGGTCTGTATGTGGAAAAAATCGACAGCGCGATGCTCGATGCGGTGCTGCGTCTGGCCCGTCTGCTCGACACGCCGAAAGACATCGCCATGCTCGCGCCGCTGATCCGCCGGGAAATCCTCTATCGCCTGCTGCGCAGTCCGCAGGGCCATCGGCTGTACGAAATCGCCATCGCCAACAGCCAGAGTCACCGCATCAGCCAGGCGATCAAATGGCTCAACGGCAACTTCGAACAGCCGCTGCGCATCGATGATCTGGCGAAGGAAGTGAACCTCAGCGTCTCGACTTTGCATCACCGCTTCAAGGCGATGACGGCAATGAGTCCGTTGCAGTATCAGAAGCAGTTGCGCCTGCAGGAGGCGCGGCGTTTGATGCTGGCTGAGGGGCTGGAGGCGTCGGCGGCGGGGTATCGGGTGGGGTATGAAAGTCCGTCGCAATTCAGCCGTGAGTACAGCCGGTTGTTTGGCGCGCCGCCGTTGAGGGATCTGGCGCGGTTGCGGCTGACCGTCTGATCTGGATTATTGCGTCGCGGCTACTGTCCTCTTCGCGGGCAAGCCCGCTTCCACAGTGGCTGGTGTCGACTGCAAAACCTGTGTACGACACAGAACCTGTGGGAGCGGGCTTGCCCGCGAAGAGGTCGGCAGAGCCAGCATCAAATCTGGATCAGGCGCCGAGCACCCGACACGCCTCACTCGGCAACGTCACCGAAACAGGATGCCCGATCCCCAACCCGAAGCCCTGACACGGCGTACTCAGCGCCGTGAAGGTCACCCCGGAACACTCCACCGTAGTCTCGATCGTCGCGCCGATATCCCGCACAAACGTCACCTTGCCCAACAGACGATTGCCCGCCGCAGCTTGGGGCGCCGACAGTTGCAGGTCTTCGGGACGGATCAGCATTTTCACTTTCTGCCCGACCACGATGCTGCTGCAGATCGGCACTTGCAGCGCATCGCCGCCCGGCAGCACGACCTTGCCATCGCCCAGTGCGGTGGCCGGGAAGATATTGCCGGAGCCGATAAAATCCGCGACGAATTCGTTGGCCGGATGGCGATAGATTTCGATCGGCGTACCCACCTGCTGCACCCGATGCTCGCCCAGCACCACCACGATGTCAGCCATGGTCATGGCCTCGCGCTGGTCGTGGGTGACCATGATGGTGGTGATGTTCAAGCGTTGTTGCAGCTGACGGATTTCCACCTGCATCGACTCGCGCAACTTGGCGTCCAGCGCCGACAGCGGTTCGTCGAGCAGAAGGATTTTCGGGTGCGAGGCAATCGCCCGGGCAATCGCCACTCGCTGACGCTGGCCGCCGGAGAGTTTGGCCACCGGGCGATCAATCATCGGTTGCAGCTGGATCAGTTCCAGCAACTCCACCACCCGCGCCTGTTGATCGGCCTTGCTCACACCGCGCAGTTTCAGCGGATAGGCGATGTTCTCGCCCACAGTCATGTGCGGGAACAGCGCCAGCGACTGGAACACCATGCCGAAGTTGCGCAGGTGCGCCGGGGTGTGGCCGATGTCCTCGCCGTCCAGGCGGATTTCGCCGCCGGTGAGGGTTTCCAGCCCGGCGATCATTCGCAGCAACGTGGTCTTGCCGCAGCCCGACGGGCCGAGGAAACACACCAGTTTGCCCTCGGGCAAATGCAGGTTGACGTCTTTCACCGCGCAGGCCGAGCCGTAGTGTTTCTCGACGTTTTCCAGAATCAGACCAGACATAAAATCACCTCAAAATCAGAAGGAAACGCCGCCCTCACCGACCAGCTTCTCCAACGCCCAGATCAGGACGAAGTCGATCAGCACGATCAGCACGGCAAACGAGAACACGGTAGGGTCGAGTGATGACACGGTGCGGCTATACATCCAGATCGGCACGGTCATGACGTCGATGGTGTAGAGGAAATAGGTCACGGTGAATTCGTTGAACGAGACGATGAACGCCAGCAGCATCCCCGCCAGAATCCCCGATTTCATCAACGGCACCACCACGTCGACGATGGCGCGCAGCGGCGAGGCGCCGAGCATCTGCGCCGCTTCTTCGACTTCGCTGCCGATGGAAAGCATGGCCGCCGTGCAGTTCTTCACCACAAACGGCAGCGCCAGAATCACGTGGGCGATCACCAGCCGCGAAGTGGTCATGTGGAACGGCAGGCTGTCGAACACCAACAGCAAGGCCAGCCCCAGCACCACCATCGGGAACACCAGCGGCAACGACATCAGTTGCAGCGCCACACCCTTGCCACGGAACTCGCAACGGGTCAGCGCGTAAGCCGCCGGCACCGCGATCAGCGTGGCGAAAATCATCGTCAGGCACGACACCAGCAAACTGGTGCCCATGGCCTGGCCGAGGCTCAGCACATCACTGGCATCGGGCGAGACGAAGGTGTGCCACGCCGCCTTGTACCACTGCAGGCTGTAGCTGCTCGGCGGAAAGTCGAGGTTCGACGCGCCGCTGAACGACATCACGATCATGGTCAGGATCGGCAACACCGCCAGGAACAAAATGATCCCGGACAGGATGCCGGCGAACTTGCCGGTGTCGCCCGGCAACAGCGACTGACGCTTCTTGATCAGGGCACTCATTGCGAAGCCTCCAGCAGACGGCGACGGCGGCCGGTGATGTATTCGGACAAGGTCATGATGGCGAGCGTGGTGACGATCAGCACCACCCCGGCGGCGGATGCGGCGGGCCAGTTCATCAGTGGTGCGATCTGGTCATGCACCATCACCGCGAGCATCGGCACGCGCCGACCGCCGAGCAGCAACGGCACCACGAAGCTGCTGGCGTTGTAAGCGAACACCAGGGTCGCGCCGGTGATGATCCCCGGCAGACTCATCGGCAACACCACCTGACGGAACACTTGAAAACGACTAGCGCCAAGCGTCGCGGCAGCTTCTTCGTAGCTACGGGCGACACCGCGCATGGCGCTGGCGATCGGCAGCACTGCCAGCGGAAACGCGGTCTGCACCAGGCCCATCAACACGCCGTTCTGGTTGTACAGCAACATGATCGGGCGCTTGATCAGACCGAGGCCCATCAGGGTCTGGTTGAGCATGCCACCGGGGCCGAGGATCACCAGCCAGCCATAGCTTTGCAGCAGCAGGTTGACCAGCAACGGCAACAGCACCGCCGCCAGAAAAATCCGCCGCACGAAGGGCGAGGTCAGACGCGACATGGTGTACGCCACCGGGATCGCCAAGACCACCGCAATCACCGCGCTGATCAGCGCCAGACGCAAGGTCAGCAGCAACGATTTGAGGTAGTAGGGTTCGAGCAACTGGGCGTAACTGGCCAGGCTGAAACCGGACCACTCCGCCCCCTTGGTACCGACGCTCATGCGCAGCACCAGCAGGCTGGCGGCAATCAGCACGCCGAGAAACAGCATCGACGGCGTGAGGAAAAACCACGCCCGCGCTGTCGGCGAAACACCGCGCGCCGGACGCACGTCACCCGCGCCGACCGGTTGGGTCAGGGATTGATGTTCCATAGCAATGATCTCGTCAATGGAAAAACAACTGACAGACACTGCCTTCAAATCCACCGAGAAACCTGTGGGAGCGAGCTTGCTCGCGATAGCAATCTGTCAGTCGACACTGTCGGTGAATGTCAGTCCGCAATCGCGAGCAAGCTCGCTCCCACAGGTACTTCGGTGTTTGAAGAACCTGCGTCCATCACTCGATCAGGAAGAAAAGATTTCCGTGTAGCGACGAATCCACTGGTCATGCACAGTCGCCAGGAAGGCGTTGTCGTGCATGATCGCCTTCTCCGCGATCTGCTCTGGGGTGAGGATGAACGGGCTCTTGCGCGCTTCGGCGGAGATGATCGCCTTGGCGTTGACCGGGCCGTTGAAGATGTCTTCGGCCATCTTGCCCTGCACCAGCGGGTCGAGGGAGTGGTCGATGAAGGCGTAGGCCAGGTCGGTGTCGCCCGGACGGTTCTTCGGCATCACCGAGAGCATCAGGTCGGTATAGAAACCTTCCTTCATGCCGAACGTGGCGCCGAGGCCGTAGTTCGGGTCGCGGATCTGCTTGGGGAAAAACGCCGGGGCGTAGAGGCCGCCCATGTCCAGGGAACCGGTGCGGAACAGCTCGGCAATCTGGTTGGGGTTTTCGCCCAGGGTCACCACACGCTCCTTGAGCTCGGCGAGTTTCTTGAAGCCCGGCTCGATGTTGTGCTCGTCACCACCGGCCAGTTTGGCGGCGATGATGATCAGGTCCATCGCCTCGGTCCAGTTCGGCGGTGGCAGGAAAATGTTCGGCGCCAGATCGGCGTCCCACAGCGCGGCGTAACTGTCCGGCGCGGTGGTCTGGGTGCGGGTGCTGTAGACCAGACTGTTGCACCACAGCAAGTAACCGATGCCATGGCCGTTGGCCCCGGTACGGTATTTTTCCGGGACGTCGACCAGGTTGGGAATGCGGTTGAGATCGGGTTTTTCCAGCAGTCCGGCAGCCGCCAGACCTTCAGCTCCAACACCGGCCAGAGTGATGATGTCGTATTGCGGACGGTCACCGCCGGCCTTGAGTTTGGCGACCATTTCCGAGGTGCTGCCGGTGCGGTCGGCAATCACTTTGGCGCCGGTCTTGGCTTCGAACGTTGCAGCGATGTTGCGCAGTGCAGCCAGGCCCGTGTCATCGGACCAGGTCAACAGGCGCAGGGTCTTGCCGGCAAAGCGGGTGTCACTGGCACTGGCCCGGATGAAGGGCATGCTCATGGCCGCCGCAGCCACCGAGGCCACGCCGACGGTTTTGATGAATTGACGCCTGTTCAGATCGTGCTCGCCCATTTAGGACTCCCATTATTCTTGTAAGTATGAGATTGATCGCAACCCTTGCATCTGCCTGACCAAAACTGCTCCAGCGCCCGGTTTCAAAGGGCTTGAGCGTGGTCTGCGGGTTCATCCTGAGGTCGTGCAAAACACCTGACTATCGATAAAAACTCATTGAAGCCATGACGCCGGCGCATGCCTCGTTGCGAGGCATGCGCTGACCTTTTTCGGGCATTCAGACCGCGCGGATCACGTGCTTGATTTCCTGAAATGCCGCCAGGCCCCACGGCCCCAACTCGCGGCCGATGCTGCTCTGTTTGTAGCCGCCCCACGCCGTCTGCGGAAAGATCACCTGCGGCGCGTTGAGCCACACCAGCCCCGCCTGCAAGGCGTTGGCGACCCGATCCGCGGTCTCGGCATTGCGCGTGACGACGCTGGCGACCAGACCGAGCTGACTGTCGTTGGCCAGGGCAATCGCCTCGGCTTCCGAAGCGAAACTGCGCACGCAGATCACCGGGCCGAAGATCTCTTCGCACCACAGCGCACTGTCGAGGGGCACTTCGGTGAAAATCGTCGGCTGCAAGAAATAACCGCGCGGCAGATCCGCCGGGCGATTGCCGCCACAGATCAGCTTGGCACCGGCGCTCAGACCACGGTCGATATGACCGAGCACACGCTGGTACTGCGCCTGATTGACCAATGCGCCCATCTCGACTTCAGGATCGAACGGATCGGCGACACGGATTTTTTCCGCGCGGGCCTTCAGACGAATCAGGAATTCATCGGCCAGTTCATCGGCGACCAGCACCCGGCTGGTGGCCGAGCACATCTGCCCGGCGTTGAAGAAACCGCCACCGCAGGCCAGCTCCACCGCCAGATCCAGGTCGGCATCTTCCAGAATCAGCAGCGAGGATTTGCCGCCCAGTTCCAGACTCACGCCCTTCACGGTTTCAGCGGCGCGCCGCATCACTTGCACACCGACGGCGTTGCTGCCGGTGAAGGAAACCTTGGCAATACGCGGGTCCGCCGACAGCGGCGCACCAACCGCCAGACCGGTGCCGCACACCAGGTTGAACACGCCTTTGGGCAGACCGGATTCGGCGATGATTGCTGCCAGTTCCAGCTCCGGAAGCGGCGTGACTTCCGACGGTTTGAGCACCACGCAGCAACCGGCGGCCAGGGCTGGCGCGAGCTTCCACGCGGTGGTGACCATCGGGAAATTCCACGGCACGATCAAACCGACCACACCGCACGGCTCGCGGCGCAGACGTGCGCTGAAATCGTCGCTCGGCAGCGGCACGTCGCTGTCGAGTCTGGCGTCGAGGCCTTCGGCGAGTTCGGCGTAGTACTCGAACGTGGCGATCACGTCGTCGACATCGATGCCCGCTTCGAACTGCGGTTTGCCGTTGTTGCTCGACTGCAAGTTCATCAGGTGTTCGCGGCCGTTGCGCACGCCATTGGCGATGTTGCGCAGGATCGCAGCGCGTTCGGCGCCGGTGGTTTTCGACCAGCCCTTGAAGGCTTCGGTCGCCGCCGCTACCGCTTGGTTGACGGCGCTTTCGTCACCGCCATTGACCGTGGTCAGCAGCGCTTCGGTGGCCGGGTTGATGACGCGCAGGTGTTCGCGGCCGGCGGACCATTGGCCGTTGATATACAGGCCGTCGAGTGTGGTCGGGAAATTCATCATTTGGCCACCGCCTTCATCCATTGGGTCTGGTCGATTTCGATCAGGGTCGGGCCCTGACGATCGGTGGCGGCGCGCAGTGCTCCGCGCAGGTGTTCGGCCGAGCTGATCGCTTCCGCCGCGCAACCCAACGCCTTGGCCACACCGATAAAGTCCGGGGTGTAGATGTCCACGCCCACCGGCTCGATGGCGCGGTTGACCATGTATTTCTTGATCTCTTCGTAACCCTGGTTATTCCACAACAGGATGATCACCGGGGTGCGCGCTTCGACGGCGCTGGCCAGTTCCGGCAGGGTGAATTGCAGACCGCCGTCGCCGATCAGGCACACCACCGGCGGACGAGCGCCGTGTTCGAGGTTACCGCCGAGCCACGCGCCAATCGCTGCCGGCAAGGCGTAACCGAGGGTGCCGTAACCAGTGGACGAGTTGAACCAGCGGCGCGGGCGCTCCGGGTTGAACGTGAGGTTGCCGGTGTACACCGGTTGCGTGGAGTCACCGACGAACACTGCGTTCGGCAACTCGTGCAGCACGGTTTCGAGGAAGCGGGTCTGGGCCAGCGTCGGGGCATCCCAGGTCGCGGCCAGGTCTTCACGCAGACGCGCGGCGCGTACCTGGCCCCAATCGTTGCGGCGCTCGGCCAGTGGCTTGTGCGACAGCGCACTGAGCAGCGCTTGTGCGGCGTTGCGCGAGTCGGCCACCAACGCCACGTGAGGCGGATAGTTGCGCACGGTCTGGTCGGGATCGATGTCCACGCGCAGCAGCTTGCCGGGGATTTCGAAACCACCGGCGAAGGTGACGTCGTAGTCGGTTTCCGCCAGTTCGGTGCCGATCGCCAGCACCACGTCGGCATCGGCTACCAAAGCGCGGGTCGCCACCAGACTCTGGGTAGAACCGATCAACAGCGGATGGCTCGACGGCAGCATGCCTTTGGCGTTGATGGTCAGGGCCACTGGCGCGTCGAGCAGTTCGGCCAGTTCGGTGAGTTCGGCAGCCGCATCGATGGCACCGCCACCGGCGAGGATCAGCGGACGCTGGGCGCCGGCCAGCAGTTCGGTCATACGGCTCACGGCGGCCGGCGCAGCACCGGCACGGTCGATGTTGACCGGCACGCTGGTCAGCAGTTCGTCGGCTTCTTCGACCAGCACGTCCAGCGGAATTTCGATGTGTACCGGACGCGGACGCCCGGCCTGGAACAGCGCGAATGCACGGGCCAATACGCCCGGCAATTCGGACGCCGACATCAGCGTGTGGGAGAACGCCGCTACGCCGCCGACCAGTGCGCTCTGGTTCGGCAGTTCATGCAGCTTGCCGCGACCGCCGCCCAATTGGCTGCGCGACTGCACGCTGGAGATCACCAGCATCGGGATCGAATCGGCGTAAGCCTGACCCATGGCGGTGGTGATGTTGGTCATGCCCGGGCCGGTAATGATGAAGCACACACCCGGTTTGCCGCTGGTGCGGGCGTAGCCGTCGGCCATGAAGCCGGCGCCCTGTTCATGGCGCGGGGTGACGTGGTTGATGCTCGAACGGGCCAGCCCGCGATACAGCTCCACGGTATGCACCCCGGGAATGCCGAACACCTGCTCGACCCCATAATCTTCGAGTAACTTGACCAGTACTTCGCCACACGTCGCCATGTCTTTGCCCTTCTTGTTCAATTGAGACATCGGGGCCTTGTGGGAGCGAGCTTGCTTGCGAAAGCGGTGGATCAGTTACATCCATGCCGGATGTGCCGACGCATTCGTCGGAACGCCGCCCGGGGCAAGCCCGCTCCCACAGGGATCCGGGAATGGCCTCATTGAAACGGGCGACCCGTAGCCGCAACAATCGATAAAAGCTCATACTAGCCATGTCCTCACGTCATACCTTGGATCCACATGAAACGACTGCCTCCCCTGCCCGCCCTGCACACGTTTCTAATCACCGCGCAGTGCTGCAACTTCACCCGGGCCGCCGAGCAGTTGCACATCACCCAAGGTGCGGTGAGCCGGCAGATCGCCGGGCTGGAGGAACATCTGGGTTATGAGCTGTTCATTCGCCTGGCCCGGGGCCTGGAGCTGACGGCCGAAGGTCGCGAATGGCTGCCACGGGTGCAGCAGGTGTTCAGCCTGATCGGCGACTCGATGGAGCAGATCGGTGCCAAACGCGAAACCCTGCAACTCAAGGCGCCGAGCTGCGTGATGCGCTGGCTGTTGCCGCGCCTGCTGCAATGGCAGCGCGAGCGCCCGGACGTGCCGGTGAAGCTCACGGCGTCGTTGCAACACGGAGTGGACTTTCATCGCGAGCAGTTCGACGCGGCGGTGATCTACGGCACCGCGCCCCACGACTCACCCGCGACCCTGCATCTGTTCGATGAACAACTGACGCCCGTCTGTTCGCCGACGCTGCTCAACGGTGGGCCGGCGCTGCACACACCGGCAGATCTGCAACAGCATCTGCTGCTGCATCCGACTCACACGGATGACGACTGGACGCTCTGGCTCGAAGCCGCCGAACTGCACTTGAGCAATATCGCCAGCGGTCAGCACTTCGAGACGCTGGATCAGGCGATGTCGATGGCGTCCCACGGGACCGGAGTGGCGATCGGCGACTGGTCACTGATCGGCGACGACTTGAACGCCGGGCGACTGGTGATGCCGTTCGATCTGAAGGTGAAGACGGGGCTGGGCTATTACATTGTGGCGCCGGCGTCGGAGCCTTCGGCGAAATTGCAGGAGTTGATGGGGTGGCTGGTGGAGCAGGCTCATACGCGGTGAAAACCCCGATATCCTGTGGGAGCGAGCTTGCTCGCGAATACGGTGTGTCATTCAACGTTGATGTCGACTGACACGCCCTCTTCGCGAGCAAGCTCGCTCCCACATTGGATCGGTGTTGAGACTCAGTAACCGACCGTAAACCGCTGACGCGAATGCTTCGGCGTTTCCACTTCGTCGATCAGCGCAATCGCGTAGTCGGCAAAGGTGATCGAGCTCTGGCCTTCGGCACTCACCAGCAAGTCATCCTTGCCAACCCGGAACTTGCCAGTGCGCTCGCCTTCGACAAACAGCGCCGACGGCGACAGGAACGTCCAGTCCAGTTCCTTTTCCTGACGCAGGGCATCAAGGAACGCCGCACCGGCGCTGGCCTCAGCCTTGTACTCGGCCGGGAACCCGGCGCTGTCGATCACGCGAGTGCCGTCCGGCAGCAACAGCGAACCGGCACCGCCGACCACCAGCAGACGTTTCACCCCGGCCTGTTTCACCGGACCGATCAGCGCGCTGGCCGGCACCGTAGCGAAATGCGCGGCACTGATCACCACATCGTGACCGGCGACGGCGTCCTGCAACGCAGCGGCATCCAGCACGTCGACATTCTTGCTGACCACACCGGCGCGGGCGCCGATCTTCGAGGTATCCCGGGCGATGGCTGTGACGCTATGGCCGCGACGTAGGGCTTCTTCCAGCAATTGGCTGCCGGCACGGCCGGTGGCACCAATGATTGCGATCTTGCTCATGACATTCTCCAGTTGGCTTGAGAGTGCTGCGTTTTTCAGAATCGGGTTACCACTGCATTTCGCCCTTGGCGACTTTGGCGCTCAGCTCCAGCGAGCTCTCTTCGCCCAGTGTCGGGTAGCGTTTTTTCATCGCGGCGATCAGTGCCGCAGAGTCCTTGGCCTTGGCGGTTTCTTCGTCGAAGGCCTTGATGTAGTCGGCGGTGAATTTCACGGCCGCCAGCGAACGGGCGCTGTCACCCAGGTAGTGACCCGGCACCACGGTTTTCGGTTTCAGGGTTTCGATCGAGTGCAGGGTTTCCAGCCAGTCGGTGTGGGATTGCGCGGTCTGGGTGTCGGCCATCCACACGTGGATGTTCTCGGCGACAACCACACCGCCGACCACGGCTTTCAGCGACGGGATCCACACGAAGCTGCGATCCGGCTGCTTGCCTTCCAGGCCAACCACCTGCAACTTCTGCCCTTCGAGCATCAGGCTGTCACCCTTGAGCACGCCCGGCACGATGGTTTTGGCCGGCACGTCGGCGCCCATTTTCGGGCCCCAGAAAGCGAGTTTGCCGTCGACGGTTTGCTTGATGTGATCAACGGTCGGTTGTGAGGCCAGCACCTTGGCATTCGGGAACGCTTTGGTCAGGGTGTCGAGACCGAAGTAATAATCCGGGTCACCGTGGCTGATGTAGATGGTGGTCAGTTGCTTGCCGCTGGCGCGGATCTTTTCCACCACTTGCTCGGCCTGGGATTTGCCGAACTGGGCGTCCACCAGAATCGCGTCCTTCTCGCCGCTGACCAGCACCGAAGTCACCGGGAAGATCGCATGGGTGCCCGGGTTGTAGACGTCGAGAGTCAGGTTCGCAGCCGCTGCGTGGGCAGCAAAGCCGAGGGTGGCGGTGGCCAGTAAAACGCGCTTGAAGGTGGTGAAGCCGATCATGGGTTGCTCCGCTGTTCGAATGCCGTGCTTGGCGATGGGGACAGAGCTTAGTTGCCAGACTCGTTACAAAAAATGCGATGCTTGAACATAGTTTGTTTCTGAAAGCGGGCAAATCATGGATCGTCTCCAAGCAATGCGGGTGTTTGTCACGGTGGTGGATCTGGGTAGCCAGTCGGCGGCGGCCGATCACCTGGACCTGTCGCGGCCGGTGGTGTCGCGCTATCTGGCGGAACTGGAGGACTGGGTCGGCGCGCGCCTGATGCACCGCACCACGCGCAAGTTGAGCCTGACCGCCGCCGGCAACGAGATCCTGCCGCGCTGCCGGCAGATGCTGGAGCTGTCCGGTGACATGCAGGCCGCCGTCAGCGAACCCGCCGATGCGCCGCGGGGTTTGCTGCGGATCAGCGTCAGCACCTCGTTCGGCCAGGCGCAACTGGCCGATGCCATGGCGGCGTTCGTCAAAGCGTATCCGGGGGTGAACATCGACCTGCAAATGCTCGATCGCACCGTGAACCTGGTGGACGAGCGCATCGACCTGGCGATCCGCACCAGCAATGACCTTGATCCGAATCTGATCGCCCGGCGCCTGACGGTCTGCCGTTCGGTGGTCTGCGCCGCACCCGCCTATCTGCAGGAGCATCCGCAGCCGCAGCGGGTCGAGGATCTGAGCCGGCACAACTGCCTGACCCATTCCTATTTCGGCAAGAGCCTGTGGCATTTCGAGGAGGATGGCGAACCGGTCTCGGTGCCGGTGCAGGGCAACATCAGCGCCAACGAAGCCAGCACCCTGCTGCGCGCGACCCTGGCTGGCGCCGGGGTGGCGATGCTGCCGACCTATCAGGCCGGGGTGCATGTACACAGCGGCGAACTGGTTCGCCTGCTGCCCCACGCCGAGCCGCGGCAGATGAACATCTACGCCGTGTATGCCTCGCGCAAGCACATGCCGGCGGCGCTGCGCTGCATGCTGGATTTTCTGGTGCAGCGTTTTCCCGAAAACCCGCAGTGGGATATCGGGCTGTAATCCCGTTCGCAGAGCTGCTGGCAACTCCACGGCGCTGACCTATGCTGAAAACAGTACCCAAGGGTATTCGTTCAGAGGTCAACGCCATGAACACCAGAACAAGAAGATACCTCGCGATTTTCATCACCTGCGCGGCCACGCTGGCGCTGTACGGCACCGCGGCATGGCGCGTGGAGCAGTTGCGGCAACTGCCCCGTGAGTACGCGAGCTGCAACTTCGAGCGCTGCATCCCTCACAACGCCACCCTCAACGCCCTGCGCTGATACAGGACGTCAGTGGGAGTGAGCTTGCTCACGAACGCGGCGTGTCAGGTGGCAAAGTTGCCAGCTGATACACCGTCTTCGCGAGCAAGCTCGCTCCCACCTATTCACTCTCTTGTTGCTCGGATTTGAGTCGGTCGCGGAACGCCTTTGGCGAGATCCCCACCCGGCGCCGGAACAGGCGCGTGAAGTTGGTCGGATCGGAAAACCCCAACACTTCGGACATCTCGTAAATGGTCATGCTGGTGTAAGTCAGCAGACGCTTGGCTTCCAGCAACTGACGCTCATGCATGATCTGCAACGCCGGTTGCCCCGCCAGTTCTCGGCAGGTGCCGTTGAGGTGCGAGACGGAAATCCCCAGCCGATGGGCCAGGTCCTCGACCTTGACGTGCTGTCTGTACGTTTCCTCTACCAGTTGAATAAAGCCATTGAGGTATTCGCGCTGACGCTGCGGGCGTTGCGTGGCGTTGTGACGGTGGATCGCCTGGCGGCTGACCCAGACCATGATCACGCTGACCAGCGAATGCATGAGCATTTCCCGCGCCGGTTGATGGCCGTTGTACTCGGCCTGCAACGCAGCAAACAGACTGTTGAGGTAGTCCGCGTCCTTGCCCGCCGGATAACTTTCGGCCTGGGCCAGGGCCTGCACCGCGCTGCCCAGTTGCGCCTGCAAATGGTTGATCAACGGTGTGGCGAGGGTGACGACGAATCCTTCGACGTCCTCGGAAAAACGGAATCCATGCACCGATAACGGCGGCAGGATCTGGATCGCGGCTTCGTTCAGTTGCGTGCGTTGACCTTCGATTTCAAGCTCTGCCTGACCTTTGAATACGAAGAGCAACTGGCACAAATCGGCGTGGCGGTGGGGTTTGATTTCCCATTGGTGTTCGCGGCTGCGTTTGGAAATGGTTTCACAGTGCAGCAAGTCAGGGGTCGGCCAGTCCAGGCTTTCACCGTAGAGCTTGAACACCGGAATCGAAGGCAGGTCAGGCTTGTTCATCACTTCAATCCAGGCCTCGAGGTTTGCGGGCGATAATCGCACCGATTGGCAGAATGTACAGGTATCGGCTCAGTTTTCACCTTCAATTGACAGACCCGCAAGGGAAAAATGCAAGCACTCGAATCCTGAAAATCATTCACCGGCCGTTGTCGCGTGAAGCTTGCGAGTCATAAAAACAATGAAAACGCTGAAAACCCAAGTCGTCATCATCGGCGCCGGTCCGTCCGGATTATTGCTCGGCCAACTGCTGCACAACGCCGGCATCGACACCCTGATTCTGGAGCGACAGACACCTGACTATGTGCTCGGCCGAATTCGCGCCGGCGTCCTTGAACAAGGCATGGTAGAGCTGTTACGCGAGGCTGGCGTGGGTCAGCGGATGGACGCTGAAGGTCTGGTGCACGGTGGTTTCGAACTGGCCCTCGACGGGCGCCGGATCCACATCGACCTGCAAGCCCTGACCGGTGGAAAAACCGTGATGGTCTACGGCCAGACCGAGGTCACTCGCGACCTGATGGCCGCTCGTCGGGAGACCGGCGGACAGACAATCTATGAAGCCAGCCATGTCGTTCCCTGTGGCATGAAAAGCGACGAAGCCTATGTCACCTTCGAAAAGGACGGCGAAACCTGGCGCGTCGATTGCGATTACATCGCAGGTTGCGACGGTTTCCACGGCGTGGCCCGGCAGTCGATTCCCGAGGATTGCCTGAAAGTCTTCGAACGGGTTTATCCGTTTGGCTGGCTGGGGATTCTCGCCGACACGCCACCGATTCACGATGAACTGGTCTACGCCCGCCACGAGCGCGGCTTCGCCCTGTGCAGCATGCGGTCGGCGACTCGCACCCGCTATTACCTGCAAGTGCCCGCTGAGGAAAACGTCGACGACTGGTCGGATCAGCGTTTCTGGGATGAGCTGCGCAATCGTCTGCCGGAGGATCTGGCGCAGAAACTCGTGACCGGTCCGTCGATTGAAAAGAGCATCGCGCCGCTGCGCAGTTTTGTGGTCGAACCGATGCAATACGGGCGGATGTTTCTGGTCGGCGATGCGGCTCACATCGTTCCGCCAACCGGCGCCAAGGGTCTGAATCTGGCAGCCAGCGATGTCAGCACGCTGTTCAGGATTCTGCTGAAGGTCTATCGCGAAGGTCGCACTGACTTGCTGGAGAAATATTCGGAGATCTGCCTGCGCCGGGTGTGGAAAGCCGAACGGTTTTCCTGGTGGATGACTTCGATGCTGCACCGCTTCGACGAGCATGATGATTTCAGCCAGCGGATCTGTGCTTCGGAACTGGACTACTTTGTCAGTTCAGAGGCGGGTCAAAAAACCATTGCAGAAAATTACGTCGGGCTTCCTTATGAGGCTATCGAATAGCCTGCTACCGACTTACACTGGCGAGCATCCCCGCTCGCCTGGCGATCTGCGGGACACTCACTGCCCGCAGGTTTTGCCCGTGACCAATCTCAACCATCCCGAAACGCCCAAACCGGCCATTCGCAGCGTGCTGGTCGCGCTGATGATGGCGATCTTTCTCGGTGCGCTGGACCAGACCATCGTCGCCGTTTCCATGCCGGCCATCTCCGCCCAGTTCAAGGACGTCAGCCTGCTGGCCTGGGTGATTTCCGGCTACATGGTGGCGATGACCGTGGCGGTGCCGATCTACGGCAAGCTCGGCGACCTGTACGGACGACGCAAACTGATGCTGTTCGGCATGGGCCTGTTCACCCTCGCCTCGCTGTTCTGCGGCATGGCCCAGAGCATGGAGCAACTGGTACTGGCGCGGATTTTCCAGGGCATCGGTGCCGGCGGGATGATTTCGGTAAGTCAGGCGATCATCGGCGACATCGTCCCGCCTCGCGAACGCGGGCGCTACCAGGGCTATTTCTCCAGCATGTACGCGGTGGCCAGCGTTGCCGGCCCGGTGCTCGGCGGCTACATGACCGAGTACCTGTCATGGCGCTGGGTGTTCCTGATCAACTTGCCGCTGGGCCTTGGCGCTTATTGGGTGGCGCGACGCAACCTGATCGGCCTGCCGATTCCCCAGCGCAAACCGGTCATCGATTATCTCGGCACGCTGCTGATGATCATCGGCCTGACGGCGCTGTTGCTGGCGATCACTCAGGTCGGCCAGGGCCATGCGTGGCGCAGCAGCGAAGTGCTCGGTCTGTTCGCTTGCTCGGTGGCGGTGTTGGCGGTGTTCGTCTGGCACGAACGACGCGCCCGGGAGCCGTTGCTGCCGATGCACCTGTTCACCAACCGCAGTGCGCTGCTGTGCTGGTGCACGATTTTCTTTTGCAGCTTCCAGGCGATTTCCCTGATCGTGCTGATGCCGCTGCGCTTTCAGAGCGTGACCGGCGCGGGGGCCGACAGCGCGGCATTGCACCTGCTGCCGCTGGCGATGGGTTTGCCGATCGGCGCGTATTTCGCCGGACGTCGCACCTCGATCACCGGTCGCTATAAACCACAGATTCTCACCGGCGCGCTGCTGATGCCTATCTCGATCCTCGGCATGGCCTTCAGCCCGCCCGATGCGACGCTGCTCAGCAGCCTGTTCATGTTGCTCAGCGGGATCGCCGGCGGCATGCAGTTCCCGACCTCGCTGGTCGGTACGCAGAACTCGGTGGAGCAAAAGGACATCGGCGTCGCCACCAGCACCACCAACCTGTTCCGCTCACTGGGCGGTGCGGTGGGGGTGGCGTTGATGTCGGCGCTGTTGCTGGCGTTGTTGCAGGATTCCAGTTTCGCCCACCTGGCCGGTAGCTCGCTGATGAGCGAAGGGCATTCCGGCAACGTGCTGCTCGACGGTCTGAACGCGGCGCCCGGCGATGCGCAGAATGCCTTGCGTGCCGAATTGCTGGTGACGTTCCGGCATTTGCTGATGGTCAGCGCGGCGGTGTCGCTGCTCGGGCTGGCGGCGGCGATTGCGATGCCGAACCGCCTGTTGCGCGGGCGTGAACACGGCGCCCGCTGACTAACGAACACCGCTCCCACAAGGAAAGTGCATTCAAGCACTGTAATAACCGACCGCCACCAGCATGTTCCCGACCTTCTTCAGATAGGCATGCTTGTCCTCGACCTTGCCGGTCACCGGGTTTTTCCAGCGGTACTCGTACTCGCCCTCATCCTGTTTGCCGATCAGCGCCAGAATCGGTTCGCCCACCGGTTTGCCTTCCGGGTCATCGACCTTGGCGAAATCGGTGTTGATCAGGCGCAGGTTGGTGCCGTGGGCGACGTAGCGCTTGTTGTCGAGATTGACCACGAACACATACAGGTCGTCCTGCAGGTAACCGCCCTTGAGCGAGTTGATCGCGGACAGCGTGCCCTTCTCGTCCTTGGTCAAATCGATGGCCGCTTTGTCGAGCAACGCTTTCGCCTGCTCCGCCGACGCACGCGGCAGGTAATAACCCACCGCGAGAATCCGCTGACCGATGCGTTGATAGTAAACGTGCTTGCGCTCGACCTTGCCGTCGGACCAGTTCTGCCAGCGGTATTCGGCCTGCTGGATGCCATTGCCTTCCGGCACTTTCAAGGCGTCCTTGAAGGACTTCTGCAAGTCCGGCCCGAGGACTTCGCTGACGTCGCGACCGATCAATGCCGACGACGGCCCGCCGCTGGCGAGCATCACGCCCTTGGTATCGACCACGAACACGTAGCGATCCTTGTCGACGAATTCGCCCTGGCGGCTGAATGCCGCGAACGCCTTGTCGCCGTTGTCGTGATAGTAGGCCAGCGCCTTTTCCAGCAAGGCGATGGCAGCCTTGCTGTCGTCCTTTTCCGTGGCCGCATTGGCCTGTCCGAAACTCAACAACAGCACCGCGCCGAGCCAGGCCAGCTTTTGCACAAACCCCATGACGCATCCCTCGTTCTTGTTGGTGTTTCAAGAGCGTAGACGGCCTGAAGGCATGTATGGATATTCAGAAAGCTTCTGAATGTTGCTGTGGCGAGGGCGTTCGCGCCCTCACCACACAAGAAGCTTACGGACGGGCGTTGAGTTGCTGTTGCAGGTTCTGGATCTGCGCTTGCAGGGTGTTGATGTTGCGGGTCATCTGCCCACGGAACGCATCGAACTCGGCAGTGTTGGTGCCGCCCTGCGCGCCGGCCGGACGGTTGTCCTGCTCGCTCTTGAGGATGACGATTTCCTGCTCCAGACGATCGATCGCAGCGTTCGACCCGCCTTGTTTTTTCAGGGCCGTGATGTCGGCACCGAGGCTCTTGAACTGTGCATCGAAACCCTTCACCTGTGCATCGAAGCTCTTGAGCTGGGCGTCGACTTTGCTGGTGTCGGCCGGTGTGCTTTTCAGCGTGGCCAGTTCGGCGCTCAGGGCTTTGACCTGGGCCTGCAACTGGGTGTTGGCGTTCTGTTGTTCAGTGGTCTGGGCGGTCATCTGCGCCAGGCGCTTGTCCAGATCTGTCGCCTGCCCGGCCACGCCCTGCTGCTGTTTGCTCTGATCCTGAAGCGCGCTTTGCAGCTGTTTGATTTGCAGTTTCAGGGCTTCGCTGTCGGTGGTGACGTTGGTCTGGCTGGCCACAACCTTGCCGGAAATATCCTGCAGGCGCCCCGCCGCTTCCTCACTGATGCGCGCGAAACTTTCCTGGGTCGCCACCAGTTGCTGCTCCATCAGCGAAATCTGCTGGAAGCTCCACCAGGCAAGACCGATGAAGGCGAAAAACAACGCGCCGACCAGTGCCCACAACGGCCCGGTGCTGGCGGCCTTGACCTTGACCACCGGCGGCGTGCGCGAATGCGCGGAGGTGCGGGCGGTGGCCGGAAAATCGTCGTCATCGAGGGTGTCGGCGCGCAGGCTCGGTACATCGTCGAAATCGTCGTGGGCATCGTTACGCATGGACATTGAGGCAACCTTTGTGAAACGCGGTGATGGCAGATTGGGGCGAAGTATAAACCCCGCGGCCGCTGGGGTTGACCCTCAAGCCGTGGCGCGGTTCAGTGCCGGCCGGCAGATTCGTATCAACGAATGTCCTGGGCCTTCCACCAGCCACAGAACTCATCGAGAGCCGTCCACAGACTGACTTTCGGATCGTAGTCCAGATAATGCCGGGCGCGACTGATGTCGAGGGTGAAATTTTTGTTCATCACCTGCATGCCCAGTCGCGACAGGGTCGGCTCGGGACGCCCGGGCCAGAGCTTGCACACACCTTCGTTGAGCGCCGCCACGCTGTAGGCCAGCCCGTAGGAACGGTACTTGGTGACCTGTGGGACTTCCATCTTGCGCATCACGTAATTGACCACATCCCACAGCGGCACCGGGGCGCCGTTGCTGATGTTGTAGGCCTTGCCCAGCGCGGAGGCGTCGGCCAGCAGGCTGCTGAGCAACGCTTCATTGAGGTTGTGCACGCTGGTGAAATCGACCTTGTTCAGACCGTTGCCGATGATCGCCAGACGGCCCTTGCGCTGCATGTTCAGCAAGCGCGGGAAGATGCTCATGTCGCCGGCACCGGTGACGAAACGCGGGCGCAGGGCCAGGGTTTCGAGGCCGAATTCCTGGGCGCCGAAGACCTTTTGCTCAGCCAGGTATTTGGTCGCGGCGTAGTGATGCTTGAAGCGCTTGGGCACTTGTTCTTCGGTCAGGCCGAGATGGTCGCGACCGTCAAAGTAGATCGATGGCGACGACAGATGCACCAGCCGCCGAACCCGTTGCTTCAGGCAAGCCTCGACCACGTTTTCGGTAACTTGCACGTTGCCCTGATGGAAGTCCTGATAACGGCCCCACAAGCCGACCGCACCGGCGCAATGCACCACGGCTTCGACATCGCTGCATAGCGCACGCACCAGATCCGGATCGCTCAAATCGCC
Source organism: Pseudomonas koreensis (assembly GCF_025447595.1). GTDB lineage: Bacteria > Pseudomonadota > Gammaproteobacteria > Pseudomonadales > Pseudomonadaceae > Aquipseudomonas > Aquipseudomonas koreensis_H. The sequence goes on from NZ_JAOEJU010000018.1 coordinate 22,074, forward strand.
TTGAACGAACTCGGCACCGCGACGCACCAGATGCTCGACACCCTCGGCCCGGCGACCGTTGACCCGTACGTCCAGGCCCTGCTCCAGGGCGAAACGCGCAAAGCGTCCGCCAATGAAGCCGCTTGCGCCGGTGACCAGAATTTTCATGTAGAGCTCCGCTGTCTTTCGTTTTGCCTGATTCGTGAGTCTTGACGCTGGCCGTCAGTCCAACGGCACCAGCCATTGCGCCGACGAGCGCACCAATTGCTCGGTCAACAGACCGAGCAACTGACCGCCATTGCGCCAATGATGCCAGTACAAGGGCACGTCGATCGGTTTATCTGGCAACAGTTCACGCAGCACGCCGCGCTCCAGTTGCTCGCGCACCTGCAATTCCGGCACCAGTCCCCAGCCGAGCCCGGCTTCGGTCAGGCGGATGAAACCTTCGGAAGACGGGCACAGGTGATGTTCGAAACCGCCATCGACGCCGAGGGACGCGAGGTAACGATGCTGGAGAAAATCGTCAGGGCCAAACACCAGCGCCGGGGTGCGCGGCAATTGTTCGGCCCGCACACCATCGGGAAAGTGGCGCTCAATGAACGCCGGACTGGCCAGCGCCCGATAGCGCATCGCCCCGAGCAACACGCTGCGAGCGCCCGCCACCGGCCGCTCACTGGCACACAGGCAACCGGCCACTTCACCGGCGCGCATGCGTTTGAGGCCGACGGTCTGGTCTTCGACGATCAGATCGAGCAACAGATGTTGTTCGGCGCAGAAGTCGCCCACGGCCTCGGCCCACCAGGTGGCGAGACTGTCGGCATTCAGGGCGATGCGCAGGCGCTCCGGCAGGCCTTCTTCGTCCAGCGCCGGTACCAGCGTCTGCAAATCCCGTTCGAGCAGGCGCACCTGCTGCACATGGTTGAGCAGACGCCGGCCGATCTCGGTCGGCGACGGCGGCGTGCCGCGCACCAAAACCGGCTGGCCGACCCGCGCCTCCAGCAGTTTGATCCGCTGGGAAATCGCCGATTGCGAAAGACCCAGCACCTGCGCCGCCCGTTCAAATCCGGCCTGCTCGACCACGGCGGCCAGAGCGGAAAGCAATTTGTAGTCGAACATCAGTTTTCCTAATGAGCGATCAGCACTATTGGTTTTTCTTATACCGCGTCAACCGGGAGAATAGCCAGCAAGCACTCTTTATCAAGGACCACCATCATGGCTGGCGAAACCTCGTTGACCACCCTGCTGCGCAGCATGAGCCCGCAGCTCAATGCCGGCGAATATGTGTTCTGCACCTTGCGCGACGGCCAGTTGCCGAGCGGCCTGGAGATCGTAGGCAGTTTCCGTGAACAGGAAGGCCTGACGGTGATTCTCGAACGCTCCCACGCCGAGCGCGCCGGTTTCAGCTTCGACTACGTCGCGGCCTGGATCACGTTGAACGTGCATTCGGCGCTGGAAGCCGTCGGCCTGACCGCCGCATTCGCCACCGCACTGGGAAAGGCCGGCATCAGCTGCAACGTGATCGCCGGTTATTACCACGACCATCTGTTCGTCGGTCAGGCCGACGCCGAACGCGCCATGCAAGTGCTGCGTGATCTCGCAGCCAACGCGGAGTAACCGTCATGTGGCAAAGCTATACCAACGGTTTGCTGGTGGCGTTCGGGCTGATCATGGCGATCGGCACCCAGAATGCCTTTGTCCTGGCGCAGAGCCTTCGGCGTGAACATCACCTGCCGGTCGCCGCGCTGTGCGTCGCCTGCGATGCGCTGCTGGTGGCGGCAGGTGTTTTCGGTCTGGCCACGGTGCTGGCGCAGAACCCCACTTTGCTGGCGGTGGCCCGCTGGGGCGGCGCAATCTTCCTGATCTGGTACGGCAGCCAGGCGTTGCGCCGGGCCTGTTCGAAACAGAGCCTGCAACAGGGTGAAAACCAGACCGTGCGTTCGCTGCGGGCGGTAATGCTCAGCGCACTGGCGGTGACGTTGCTCAACCCGCACGTCTATCTCGACACCGTTCTGCTGATCGGTTCTCTCGGTGCGCAACAGTCGGTGCCCGGCGCTTATGTCGTTGGCGCGGCAAGTGCTTCGCTGCTGTGGTTCTTCACCCTGGCGTTCGGCGCGGCATGGCTTGCCCCTTGGCTGGCACGGCCGAGTACGTGGCGGATTCTGGATCTGTTGGTGGCGGTGATGATGTTCACGGTGGCGGGGCAATTGATATTGGCTTCCTGAATTATTCCAAAAGGCTCTGGAACCTCTATCCCACACAGTTGTTGCGTGGTTAAGCCGCACCCCCGGTGCTATGATCCGAACCCTGCGCCGCAAAGAGTAAAAACTCGCCGGTGCATTTCTGGCCGCCCGTGATCGGCCTTGCGCTCACCGCAACAGACCTGATTAGGAGAATCATCATGGCTTTCGAATTGCCGCCGCTGCCTTACGCACACGATGCCCTGCAGCCGCACATTTCCAAGGAAACCCTGGAATTCCACCACGACAAGCACCACAACACCTACGTCGTGAACCTGAACAACCTGGTGCCAGGCACCGAGTTCGAAGGCAAGACCCTGGAAGAGATCGTCAAGACTTCCTCGGGCGGCATCTTCAACAACGCCGCTCAGGTCTGGAACCACACCTTCTACTGGAACTGCCTGGCGCCAAACGCCGGCGGTCAACCAACCGGCGCACTGGCTGAAGCCATCAACGCGGCGTTCGGTTCGTTCGACAAGTTCAAGGAAGAGTTCAGCAAAACCTCGATCGGCACCTTCGGTTCCGGCTGGGGCTGGCTGGTGAAAAAGGCTGACGGTTCCCTGGCTCTGGCCAGCACCATCGGCGCCGGCAACCCGCTGACCAGCGGCGACACCCCGCTGCTGACCTGCGACGTGTGGGAACACGCTTACTACATCGACTACCGTAACCTGCGTCCAAAATACGTCGAGGCGTTCTGGAACCTGGTCAACTGGAAGTTCGTGGCCGAGCAGTTCGAAGGCAAGACCTTCACCGCTTAAGCTGCGTCCCCGAAAAAACCCGGCATTGCCGGGTTTTTTTCTGCCCGGGAATCGGTTTCAAGTGACCTGCGTCGCAATCAAGGCCTTTTCCCACACGCAAAGCAGACCTTGTCGCCTTGCTCCCAGGCCACGGCGAACTAACATCAAAAAAGGAAAAATTGTCCGACACCCCTCAAGTTGGAGAGCAAAACTACCGACACAGTACAAATAGGGCAAATGCTCCAGACAGCAGCATTTCGGCCAAGGCCACGGACAAATTTTCCAGGGCCCGATTGTCCCTTTGACTGCCAACACGGGATTGCCAATACTCATGGCAACTTGACGCTACCCGCACGGAACAAGGAATAACCCTTTGAAGCTGGAACTCAAGAACAGCTTGTCGGTGAAGTTGCTCCGGGTCGTGCTCCTGTCGGCATTGATCGTTGGTGTGGTCTTGAGCTGCGCGCAGATTGTTTTCGATGCCTATAAAACACGCCAGGCCGTCGCCGGCGATGCCGAACGCATCCTCGACATGTTCCGCGACCCCTCGACCCAGGCGGTCTACAGCCTGGACCGGGAGATGGGCATGCAGGTGATCGAAGGCCTGTTCCAGGACGATGCCGTGCGCCAGGCCTCCATCGGCCATCCCAACGAAGCGATGCTCGCGCAAAAATCCCGTGAGCTACAGCATTCCAGCAGCCGCTGGCTGACCGACCTGATCCTGGGTCAGGAACGCACGTTCACCACCCAGTTGGTGGGGCGCGGCCCGTACAGCGAATACTACGGCGACCTGAGCATCACCCTCGACACGGCCACCTACGGTCAGGGGTTCATTGTCAGCTCGGTGATCATCTTCATTTCCGGCGTGTTGCGCGCTCTGGCCATGGGCCTGGTGCTGTATCTGGTCTATCACTGGCTGCTGACCAAACCGCTGTCGCGGATCATCGAACACCTCACCGAGATCAACCCTGACCGCCCCAGCGAACACAAGATTCCGCAACTCAAGGGCCACGAAAAAAACGAACTGGGCATCTGGATCAACACTGCCAACCAGTTGCTCGAATCCATCGAACGTAACACTCACCTGCGCCACGAAGCGGAAAACAGCCTGTTGCGCATGGCCCAGTATGACTTTCTCACCGGCCTGCCGAACCGCCAGCAATTACAGCAGCAACTGGACAGGATTCTGGTGGATGCCGGCAAACTGCAGCGCCGGGTCGCCGTTCTGTGCGTAGGTCTGGATGACTTCAAAGGCATCAACGAACAATTCAGCTATCAGACCGGAGACCAGTTGCTGCTGGCCCTGGCTGACCGGTTGCGTGCCCACAGCGGCCGCCTCGGTGCGCTCGCCCGTCTCGGCGGCGACCAGTTCGCCCTGGTCCAGGCCGATATCGAACAGCCTTACGAAGCGGCAGAGCTGGCGCAAAGCATCCTCGATGATCTGGAGGCCCCGTTCGCCCTCGATCATCAGGAAATCCGTCTGCGCGCCACCATCGGTATCACTCTGTTCCCGGAGGATGGCGACAGCACCGAGAAGCTGTTGCAGAAAGCCGAGCAGACCATGACCCTGGCCAAGACCCGCTCGCGCAATCGCTATCAGTTCTACATCGCGAGTGTCGACAGCGAGATGCGCCGCCGTCGCGAGCTGGAGAAAGACCTGCGCGATGCGCTGTTACGCGATCAGTTCTACCTCGTCTATCAGCCGCAGATCAGCTACCGCGATCATCGCGTAGTCGGGGTCGAGGCATTGATCCGCTGGCAGCATCCGGAACATGGTCTGGTGCCGCCGGACCTGTTCATCCCGCTGGCGGAACAGAACGGCACCATCATCGCTATCGGCGAGTGGGTGCTGGATCAGGCCTGCAAACAACTGCGCGACTGGCACGATCAGGGCTTCGTCGACCTGCGCATGGCGGTCAACCTGTCCACCGTGCAACTGCACCACGCCGAGCTGCCACGGGTGGTCAACAACCTGTTGCAGATGTACCGCCTGCCGCCGCGCAGTCTGGAGCTGGAAGTCACCGAGACCGGCCTGATGGAAGACATCAGTACCGCCGCCCAGCACTTGCTGAGCCTGCGCCGCTCCGGCGCCTTGATCGCCATCGACGACTTCGGCACCGGCTACTCCTCGCTGAGTTATCTCAAGAGTCTTCCGCTGGACAAGATCAAGATCGACAAGAGCTTCGTTCAGGACCTGCTGGATGACGACGATGACGCGACCATCGTTCGCGCCATCATTCAACTGGGCAAGAGCCTGGGCATGCAGGTGATCGCCGAGGGCGTGGAAACCGCCGAACAGGAAACCTACATCATCTCCGAAGGCTGCCACGAAGGTCAGGGCTACCACTACAGCAAACCGCTGCCGGCGCGCGAGCTGAGCGTTTATCTCAAGCAGGCCCAACGCAGCAACGCGGCCATTCTCTGAAACCTGCCTGCAAAGCCCGGCAAAATGCTTGATCCGGCGGGCATGGTGTGCGCGGTTGATCCAGCGCAAGTCCTGCGCAAATAGGAAATATTTCCAGCTACAACCCTTTACACATAATGCGAAAGATTTGCATTATGTCGCAGCTTTTGCGCACCCCCGCGCCTGTCCACTCAATTACCGAAGCAGGATGTTCGCCATGATTCGTATGCCTCTGGCTACCGCCAGTCTGCTGGCCATCGCTATTTCCCTCGCCGGTTGCGGCGAAGGTAAAGACAAAGAAAAGGCCGCCGCTCCTGCGCCGACTCCGGCTGCGAGCACTGCGGCACCGGCTGCGCCTGCTGCTGCCGGTAAAGTCGACGAAGCCGCCGGCAAAGCCGTTGTCTCGCACTACGCCGACATGGTCTTCGCCGTTTACAGCGATGCCGAATCCACCGCGAAAACCCTGCAAACCGCCATCGACGCATTCCTCGCCAAGCCGAACGCCGACACCCTGAAAGCCGCCAAGGCTGCCTGGGTCGCCGCCCGTGTTCCTTATCTGCAGAGCGAAGTGTTCCGCTTCGGCAACACCATCATCGACGACTGGGAAGGTCAGGTGAACGCCTGGCCTCTGGACGAGGGCCTGATCGACTACGTCGACAAGTCCTACGAGCACGCACTGGGCAACCCGGGCGCCACCGCCAACATCATCGCCAACACCGAAGTACAGGTCGGCGAAGACAAGGTTGACGTCAAGGACATCACCCCGGAAAAACTCGCCAGCCTGAACGAGCTGGGCGGTTCCGAAGCCAACGTTGCCACCGGCTACCACGCCATCGAATTCCTGCTCTGGGGCCAGGACCTGAACGGCACCGGCCCTGGCGCCGGCAACCGTCCGGCTTCGGACTACCTGGAAGGCAAAGACGCCACTGGCGGTCACAACGACCGTCGTCGCGCCTACCTGAAAGCCGTGACCCAGCTGCTGGTCAGCGACCTGGAAGAAATGGTCGGCAACTGGAAGCCGAACGTGGCCGACAACTACCGCGCCACCCTGGAAGCCGAACCGGCTGAAAGCGGCTTGCGCAAAATGCTGTTCGGCATGGGCAGCCTGTCTCTGGGCGAACTGGCCGGCGAGCGCATGAAGGTGTCCCTGGAAGCGAACTCCCCGGAAGACGAACAGGATTGCTTCAGCGATAACACCCACAACTCGCACTTCTACGATGCCAAGGGCATTCGTAACGTTTACCTGGGCGAGTACACCCGTGTCGACGGCACCAAAATGACCGGCGCCAGCCTGTCGTCGCTGGTGGCCAAGGTCGACCCGGCTGCCGACACCGCGCTGAAAGCCGATCTGGCTGCCACCGAAGCCAAGATCCAGGTCATGGTCGATCACGCCAACAAGGGTGAGCACTACGACCAGTTGATCGCCGCGGGCAACACCGCCGGCAACCAGATCGTCCGCGATGCCATCGCTTCGCTGGTCAAGCAGACCGGCTCGATCGAAGCCGCTGCCGGCAAACTGGGCATCAGCGACCTGAACCCGGACAACGCCGATCACGAGTTCTGATCACAGCGTCCGCGTTAAAAAAGGCGACCTTCGGGTCGCCTTTTTTATGCCTGCCATACACAAAACCTGTGGGAGCGAGCTTGCTCGCGAAAGCGTCCTGTCAGGCAATGCATCAGTGGCTGAACCAGCGCTTTCGCGAGCAAGCTCGCTCCCACAAGGTTTGCACCCAGCCTTAAGATTTGTGAAACCCCTGCCCTGCATCAAGCAAACGATAATTCCTCTTATTCAAACCCCCTCGCCCTGTTAGACTTTGCGCCTTTAAATTCGCCCCTCTTGCAGGAAGTCTGATGCCCTCGCTGCCTCTTCGCTTGTCCGCACTGTTTCTGGCCCTGGGCCTGAGTGCCTGCGATGACGCCCCGCGTTTCACCAAGGCCGAGCCGGGTGAGGCCCGTTCCGGCGGCGCGGCGACCGTGCGCAAGAGCGATCAGAACGCGTTTTCCCTGCCGTCCGCCAATCTGCCGCCTTCGCGGCGGGTGGACTTCAGCGTCGGCAACAGCTTCTTTCGCAGCCCGTGGGTGATCGCGCCGTCGACCACCACCGCCCGCGATGGCCTCGGCCCGCTGTTCAACACCAACGCCTGCCAGAACTGCCACATCAAGGACGGCCGCGGCCATCCACCGACGCCGGATGCGGCCAACGCGGTGTCGATGCTGGTGCGCCTGTCGATTCCCGATGCGCCGGCCTATGCCAAGGTCATCGAACAGGTTGGCGTAGTACCCGAGCCGGTCTACGGCGGTCAGTTTCAGGACATGGCCGTTCCCGGTGTCGCGCCAGAAGGCAAGGTGCGGGTCGATTACACGCCGGTTCCGGTACGCTTCAAGGACGGCACCGAGGTCGAGCTGCGTAAACCGGTCCTGCAGATCACCCAGCTCGGCTACGGCCCGATGCACCCGGACACACGTTTCTCGGCGCGTGTCGCGCCGCCGATGATCGGCCTGGGCCTGCTCGAAGCGATCCCCGAGGAAGCGATCCTCGCCAATGCTGCCGCGCAGGCCAAAGAGAACAACGGCATCAACGGCCGGCCCAACCGGGTCTGGGACGATGAGCAGCAAAAGACCGTCATGGGTCGATTTGGCTGGAAAGCCGGCCAACCGAACCTCAATCAACAAAATGTTCACGCGTTTTCTGGTGATATGGGCCTGACCACCAGCCTGAGACCGTTTGATGACTGCACCGACGCGCAAACCGCCTGCAAACAGGCGCCGAACGGCAACGGCCCGGACGGCGAACCTGAAGTCAGCGACAACATCCTGCGCCTGGTGCTGTTCTACAGTCGCAACCTCGCCGTTCCCGCCCGCCGTGGCGTCAACGATGCGCAGGTGCTGGCCGGCAAGAATCTGTTCTTCCAGGCGGGTTGCCAGTCCTGTCACACACCGAAATACACCACCGCCGCCAACGCGGCCGAACCTGAACTGGCCAATCAAGTGATTCGCCCGTACAGCGATCTGCTGCTGCATGACATGGGCGAAGGCCTGGCGGACAAGCGTACTGAATTCCAGGCCTCCGGCCGCGACTGGCGCACCCCGCCGCTGTGGGGCATCGGCCTGACGCAGGCGGTCAGCGGCCACACCCAGTTTCTGCACGACGGCCGCGCCCGCAACCTTCTCGAAGCCGTGCTCTGGCACGGCGGCGAAGCGAAGGCGGCGCAGCAACAGGTTTTGTCTTTCAATGCCGAGCAGCGTGCCGCGCTGCTGGCGTTCTTGAACTCACTTTAAACACTTAAAAGAATCGGGAGCCCGACATGTTCCGTCCCAAGCTGTTGTTCACCAGCCTTGCCGCACTGGCCCTCGGCGCGTGCTCGCCGCAGGATCCGCAAGCCGTCACCTCGGCGGCCATCGCCGAGTCGGTGATCCTGCCGACCTACACCCGCTGGGTCGAAGCTGACAAGCAACTGGCCGTCAGTGCCCTCGCCTACTGCCAGGGCAAAGAGTCGCTGGACACCGCCCGTGCCGACTTCCTGCATGCGCAGAAAGCCTGGGCCGAGCTGCAACCGCTGCTGATCGGCCCGCTGGCCGAGGGCAACCGTTCGTGGCAGGTGCAGTTCTGGCCGGACAAGAAAAACCTGGTCGGCCGTCAGGTCGAGCAACTGGTCACCGCGCAGCCGCAGATCGACGCCGCCGCCCTGGCCAAGTCCAGCGTCGTGGTTCAAGGCCTGTCCGCTTACGAGTACATCCTGTTCGACGCCAAGCCTGACGTGACCAACGACGCGCAGAAAGCCAAATACTGCCCACTGCTGGTGGCCATCGGCGAGCGTCAGAAACAACTGGCCGAAGAGATCCTCAGCAGCTGGAACAACACCGACGGCATGCTCGCGCAGATGAGCAAGTTCCCGAACCAGCGCTATGCCGACTCCCACGAAGCGATCGCCGATCTGCTGCGGGTACAGGTCACCGCCCTCGACACCCTGAAGAAAAAACTCGGCACGCCGATGGGCCGTCAGAGCAAGGGCGTGCCTCAGCCGTTCCAGGCCGATGCATGGCGCAGCCAGTCGTCCATGGAGTCGCTGGAAGCCAGCCTCGCAGCGGCCAAAACTGTCTGGGAAGGCGTCGACAACAAAGGCCTGCGCGGCCTGCTGCCGACCGAGCAAAAGCCGCTGGCGGACAAGATCGATGCAGCCTACGCGGCGTCGCTCAAACTGTTTGGCAGCACCCAGCGCTCGCTGACCGAAATGCTCAACGACGATGCTGGTCGCCAACAGCTCAACGACATCTACGACAGCCTCAACGTCGTCCACCGCCTGCACGAAGGCGAGCTGGCCAAGGCGCTGGGCATCCAACTGGGCTTCAACGCCAACGACGGTGACTGATGAGGGCACGTGCCATGCTGCGACGCCAGGCTCTGACTTTAGGTAGTTTGCTGCTGGGAGCAGTGACGCTGGGCGGCTGGACGCTGTTCAAACGCAAGGACCAAAGCCCGCTGCTGCTGTCGGCGCGGGACGACACCGACGGCAAGCACTACGCCGTCGGCTATCGGCTGGACGGCACCCAGGTGTTTGCCACCGAAGTCGGCCAGCGCTGCCACGACATCATCAATCACCCGACGCTGCCGATCGCGCTGTTCGTCGCCCGCCGGCCGGGCACCGAGAGCTATCTGGTCGACCTGCGCAACGGTGGATTGCTGCAAACCGTGACGTCGCAGGCGAACCGGCACTTCTACGGCCACGCGGTGATCCATCACAGCGGCGACTACCTCTACGCCACGGAAAACGACACTACCGATCCGGGCCGTGGCCTGCTCGGGGTGTACAAGTTCGAAGGCGAACGGCTGGTGCACAGCGGCGAGATTTCCACCCACGGTCTCGGCCCGCATCAGGTGTCGTGGATGCCCGACGGTGAAACCCTGGTGGTGGCCAACGGCGGCATCCGCACCGAGGCCGAAAGCCGGGTCGACATGAACCTCGACGCCATGGAACCGAGCCTGGTGCTGATGCAACGCGACGGCACCCTGCTGAGCAAGGAAACTCTCGCCCAGCAGATGAACAGCGTGCGCCACCTGGGGATCGCCAGCGACGGCACCATCGTCGCCGGCCAGCAATTCATGGGGCCTTCCCACGAGCGCTCGGAGCTGCTGGCGATCAAGCGTCCCGGCCAGCCATTCGTGGCGTTCCCGGTGCCGGAGCATCAGTTGCAGTCGATGGGTCATTACACCGCCAGCGTCGCCGTGCACAGCGACCTGCGTCTGGTGGCACTGACCGCACCGCGCGGCAACCGCTTCTTCATCTGGGATCTGGACAGCGGCGAAGTGCGCCTCGACGCGCCATTACCCGACTGCGCCGGCGTCGGTGCGGTGAAGGACGGTTTTGTCGTGACCTCCGGTCAGGGACGCTGCCGCTACTACGATTGCCGTCAGGACGATCTGCTGGCCAAACCGCTGGATTTGCCCGCAGGGCTCTGGGACAACCATCTTCATCTGATGGCCTGAGATTCGCCGCCGACCGCTCGGTCGGCGGCCCCGCTTTTTTCTATCGCCGCCCTTCATACCCGGTAAAAACTGGCAGTTGGAATCCCTGCCGGACTCGGGGTAATGTGCCCGCCTGTCTCGCCTGATTTTCTCCAAGGAACTGGAAATATGCTGCGTCGCCGCATGCTGATCATGTTGGGTGTTGTACTGCTGATCGTTCTGCTTCTCGCCGGTTACAAGGCCTTCTCGATCTATACGATGATCCAGGGCTTTTCCAGACCGAAGCCGCCGATCAGCGTCGCCGTGGCCACGGCCATCGAGCGCCCGTGGCAAATGCGCTTGCCCACCGTCGGCACGCTGAAGGCGCTGCAAGGCGTCGACCTGAGCCTGGAGAACGCCGGCACCGTCACCGAGCTGAAATTCGAATCGGGGCAGAAGGTCAAGGCCGGCCAACCGTTGCTGCAACTGGACAGTGCCGTTGAAGCAGCCTTCCTCGAAACCGCCAAGGCCGATCTCGGCCTCGCGCAGCTGGATTACGGTCGCGGCAGCCAGCTCGTCGGCAGCAGCGCCATCTCCAAAGGCGAATTCGACCGGCTCTCGGCGCAGTTGCAAAAGAACAAGGCGACGGTCAATCAACTCAATGCGGCGCTGGCCAAAAAACGCATTGTCGCGCCCTTCAGCGGCACCATCGGCATCCGCCTCGTCGACATCGGCGACTACCTCGCCAGCGGCACCAAGATCGCCACCCTGCAGGATCTGAGCAGCCTCTACGCCGACTTCTATGTGCCCGAACAGTCAGTGCCGAAACTGGCCATCGGTCAGCCGGTACAGATTACGGTCGCGGCGTATCCCGGCCAGAACTTCACCGGCACCATCACCGCGATCAACCCGATCGTCGAAAGCACCACCCGCAACATTCTGGTTCGCGCCACCCTGGCCAACCCCGACGGCAAGTTGCTGCCGGGCATGTTCACCAGTGTCGAGGTGCTGCTGCCAGACCCGCAGAAACACATTGTGGTCCCGGAAAGCGCGATTACCTACACCCTCTACGGCAACTCGACGTACGTGGTCACCCAGAAGAAAGCCGAAGACGGCACCGTCGAAAAGGACGACAAGGGCCAACCGGTGCTGATCGCCGAGCGTAGGTTCGTCGAGACCGGCGAACGCCGCGATGGCCAGGTAATGATCAACAAGGGCGTGCAGAGCGGCGAACAGGTGGTGACGGCCGGCCAGATCAAACTGGATAACGGCGCCCACATTGCCATCAGCGACGACAAGACCCTCGGCGAGCAGAACAGTCCGCCCCGCGCCGACTGATCAAGGAAACCCCATGGCTTTTACCGATCCGTTCATCCGCCGCCCGGTGCTCGCCACCGTGGTCAGCCTGCTGATTGTGCTGCTGGGCTTCCAGGCCTGGAGCAAACTGCCGCTGCGCCAGTATCCGCAAATGGAAAACGCGCTGATCACGGTGACCACCGCGTACCCCGGGGCCAACGCTGAAACCATCCAGGGCTACATCACCCAGCCGATGCAACAGAGCCTGGCCAGCGCCGAGGGCATCGACTACATGACCTCGGTCAGTCGCCAGAACTTCTCGGTGATTTCGATCTACGCGCGCATCGGTTCCAACAGCGACCGCTTGTTCACCGAACTGCTGGCCAAGGCCAACGAGGTGAAAAACAAACTGCCGCAAGATGCCGAAGACCCGGTGCTGAGCAAGGAAGCCGCCGACGCCTCGGCGCTGATGTACATCAGTTTCTTCAGCAAGGAGCTGAACAATCCGCAGATCACCGACTACCTGTCACGGGTAATCCAGCCGAAACTGGCGACCCTGCCGGGCATGGCCGAGGCAGAGATTCTCGGCAACCAGGTGTTCGCCATGCGCCTGTGGATCGATCCGGTGAAACTCGCCGGCTTCGGCCTCAGCGCTGGTGACGTGACCAACGCGGTGCGCCAGTACAACTTCCTCTCCGCCGCCGGCGAAGTGAAAGGCGAGTACGTGGTCACCAGCATCAACGCCAACACCGAACTGAAGTCCGCCGAAGCCTTCGGCAAGATCCCGCTCAAGGTCAGTGGCGACAGCCGGGTGTTGCTCAGCGATGTGGCACGGGTCGAGATGGGCGCGGAAAACTACAACTCCATCAGTTCCTTCGGCGGTACACCTTCGGTTTACATCGGGATCAAGGCCACGCCCGGCGCCAACCCGCTGGACGTGATCAAGGAAGTGCGCAAGATCATGCCGGAACTGGAAGCCCAGCTACCGCCCAACCTCAAGAGCGAGATCGCCTACGACGCCACGCTGTTCATTCAGGCATCGATCGACGAAGTGGTGAAAACCCTGTTCGAAGCCGTGCTGATCGTGATCGTGGTGGTGTTCCTGTTCCTCGGCGCCCTGCGTTCGGTGGTCATTCCGGTAGTGACTATTCCGCTGTCGATGATCGGCGTGATGTTCTTCATGCAGATGATGGGCTACTCGATCAACCTGCTGACTCTGCTGGCGATGGTGCTGGCCATCGGGCTGGTGGTGGACGACGCGATTGTGGTGGTGGAGAACATTCACCGGCACATCGAGGAAGGCAAGTCCCCGCTGGAGGCCGCACTCGAAGGCGCCCGGGAAATTGCGATGCCGGTGGTGTCGATGACCATCACCCTGGCGGCGGTGTATGCCCCCATCGGTTTCCTCACCGGGCTGACCGGGGCGCTGTTCAAGGAGTTTGCATTGACGCTGGCCGGCGCAGTGGTGATCTCCGGGATCGTCGCCCTGACCCTGTCGCCGATGATGTGCGCCGTGCTGCTGCGCCACGACGAAAACCCCACGGGCCTGGCCCATCGACTGGACCGGATTTTCGACAGCCTCAAGCGGCGCTATCAGAGCATGCTGCACGGCACGCTCAACACCCGGCCGGTGGTGCTGGTGTTCGCGGTAATCGTGTTGTGCCTGATTCCGGTGCTGCTCAAGTTCACCAAGTCGGAACTGGCGCCGGACGAGGATCAGGGCATCATTTTCATGATGGCCAACGCCCCGCAACCGACCAACCTCGATTACCTGAACACCTACACCGACGAGTTCATCAAGATCTTCAAGGAATTTCCGGAGTACTACTCCTCGTTCCAGATCAACGGCTATAACGGCGTGCAGAGTGGCATCGGCGGCTTCCTGCTCAAGCCGTGGAACGAGCGCAGCCGCACGCAAATGGAGATCCTCCCCGAAGTGCAGGGCAAACTCGAGGGCATTCCGGGCCTGCAGATCTTCGGCTTCAACCTGCCGTCCCTGCCCGGCACCGGTGAAGGCCTGCCGTTCGAGTTTGTAATCAACACCGCCAATGACTACGAGCTATTGCTGCAAGTGGCCGACCGGATCAAGAAGCGTGCGATGGAGTCGGGCAAGTTCGCCTTCGTCGACCTTGACCTGGCTTTCGACAAACCGGAAGTCGTGGTCGATATCGACCGCGCCAAGGCTGCGCAGATGGGTGTGTCGATGCAGGATCTGGGCGGCACCCTCGCCACCCTGCTGGGCGAAGCCGAGATCAACCGGTTCACCATCGAGGGCCGCAGCTACAAGGTTATCGCCCAGGTCGCACGGGCCTACCGCGACAACCCGGACTGGCTGAACAATTACTACGTGAAAAACACCGAAGGCGAACTGCTGCCGCTTTCGACCCTGATTACCGTGACCGACCGCGCACGACCGCGCCAACTCAACCAGTTCCAGCAACTCAACGCGGCGAAGCTGTCCGGGTTCCCGCTGGTGAGCATGGGTGAAGCCATCGACAGCGTGTTGCAGATCGCCCGGGAAGAGGCCCCGGCCGGTTTTGCCTTCGATTACGGCGGCGCATCCCGACAGTTCGTCCAGGAAGGCAGCGCACTGTGGGTGACCTTCGCCCTGGCTTTGGCGATCATTTTCCTGGTGCTCGCGGCGCAGTTCGAAAGCTTCCGCGATCCGCTGGTCATTCTGGTGACCGTGCCGTTGTCGATTTGCGGGGCGCTGATTCCGTTGTTCCTCGGCTGGTCGAGCATGAACATCTACACCCAGGTCGGGCTGGTGACACTGATCGGGCTGATCAGCAAACACGGGATTCTGATCGTCGAATTCGCCAATCAGCTGCGCAAGGACAAGGGGCTGACACCACGGGAAGCTGTAGAGGAAGCTGCGGCAATTCGTCTGCGCCCGGTGTTGATGACCACCGCTGCGATGGTCTTCGGCATGGTGCCGCTGATCGTGGCCACCGGCGCCGGTGCGGTCAGCCGTTTCGACATCGGGACGGTGATTGCCACGGGGATGTCGATCGGGACATTGTTCACGCTGTTTGTCCTGCCATGCGTTTACACCGTGCTGGCGAAACCCGATCCCAAGCCATGACGCAGTAAAAAGCCATGCCGCAATAAAAAAGGCCTCGCATCAGCGAGGCCTTTGGCTCTTGTAGAAAGAGGCTTCAATCGATTCAGCTCTGCGGCCTCATCCTTTGAGAAAGTCCGAACATGAACAACAACAGATCATGGTCAGGCTGAGTAGATACGGTGGCTTTCGCCACACGTGGCATCGGGCAGTGGACACCGCTGTCCGATGCGCCGATCACCTGCATGCGTGGCTGTTCCCAGGCCGCCACCGCCAATGATGCAACTGCCAAGGCTCCTACCAGAAACAAACCTCGAGCAATTTCTAGTTTCATCGCTATAAACCTTTGATAGCGCTGCCAAACGCCGTCTCATAAAAGTAGACGAGTTTTTTCCAGTCCGTCGCGCTGAACGACGAGTGGCGGCGCAATTGCTTCATGTCATGGGCGGCCGCGCGATGAGCGGTCAGACGTTGACGGCATTTTTCGAGATCGATCAGGGCGACTTCAACCTTGGCCGACTCACCTTCGCCCGTCACCCGCACAAACACGTGCTTGATGTAGATGCAGCTGTGCTGCCAGCGGCCCTTGTGCATGCGCGCCAGGTTCTCAGCGAGGTCTTTGAGCACGCGCTCATAGACGGCTTCGCCATAATGCTCGCGACCACCACCGGCTTCCCATTGCTCAAGCTCCTGAAAGCCATCAAGCGACTTGGTCACCAACAGCGCACGCCATTTGAATTGCGGATCGGGTTGGGCACCACAGAAAACGATTTCGGGAACCCTGACGCCGAGTCGGGAAACCCCCGTCAGCGCATCGAGCTCGCGCAGCACGGTCGGTCGCCCGAACGGGTGCAGCCAGCTGCGATAGATATGTCCGGTCTGGCGTTTGGCATACAGCAGTTGGCCCTCGCGCCCCATGACTCGTTGCACACCACTTTCGCCACCACGGCGCACATTGGGTTCCTCGACCCATTCGCCGCGCTGGTTCCAGTAGTAGTCGAAGCGATCCTCGGGAGCGACTTCCGTTTCTGCTGCAAATTGCACTGCCATCCTCTTACCTCTTGCGTAATACGTAGACTCGCCACATGGCATAGAGCGGAATAAAGTCCAGTTGTTCCTGGATCCGGAATCCGGCCTCCTCGAATTCCTTTTCAACCGTTGCTGCCGGTAACACAAACCGGTTCTGGTAACCTTCCTGCCCACGCTTGCGCTCGGCGCGCTTGCGTTTCCAGGCTTTGAAATTGCCATCGACCCACAACGAAATGATCACACTGTCCCGGGTCACACGCTCGAACTCGCGCAGAATCGCCCGGCGGTGCTCGGCCTCACCGATATGATGCAGCAGTCGCATGCAGAAAATGCTGTCGACGGCATTGTCGGGCAAAGCGATATCGAACGCAGACGTGTGCAAGGGTTGTACCCGTTTCACCACATCCGCCGGTTGCCCTTGCATCGCGGTCTTGATCATCGACTCGGAATTGTCCGCACCGATGATTACGCGGTTGGGCTTTTCCGCCAGCAATGGCCAGAAACGGCCGGCGCCACAGGGTAAATCCAGAACCAGGCCCGGCTCGCCAACCAGCGTCAGCGCTTTGCGAGCCAACTGCTGATCACGCCAGTTGGACAAGCGACGCCCCAGTCCGTCCTGGTGTTTGCGCAGATATTTCTGTGCATGTTTGTCGTCGTATTTTTCGGAAAAATCGAGTTTGATCGGGCCGGCCATCACCAGGACTCCTGAATTACGGATGGCACCACCTTAAGTAGTGCCATGTCAGTGTCAGGTCATCTCTTTGTGAAAAAAACGTCATGTAAATCGACAAACTATTTCAAGTTTATACAGGATTCAGACAGGTTGGCGGTATTTGTCGCGCAACGAAATTCACTCAGTGCTTGCACAGATCAACCTCGAAACGACAGCCATTGGGCTCCATCGTGTTCAAGGTAACGCTCCAGCCCTGGTTCTCGCAGATGCGCTGCACAAGCGAAAGTCCCAACCCGAGACCATCACCGCGTTTTTCGTTGCCACGCACGAAGGGCTGGAACATGGCCTCGCGTTTTTCCTCGGGAATGCCGACGCCCGAGTCCTCGACGACAAAACCGTTGTCGTTGAGCGTCAGGCGAATGAAGCCCTGCTCGGTGTAATGCAAGGCGTTGCGTAGCAAATTACCCATCACCGCGTTCAACAACGTCGCGTTATAAAGGGTGTCGGGCGGGTTGCCCGGTTCGAAAATCAGTTGTAAACCCTTGGACTCGATGGGCTCGCGCCACAGACAAAGCAAGCTGTCTGCCACTTGCGCGAGGGTGTGCCGGGGTGCAGCTCCCGAATCCTCGCGCTGGGCACGGGCCAACATCAGGAAGGTCTGCACCAGCTCACGCATTTCTTCGCTGGCCCGTGCAATCCGCTGAACCTGAGCGCGGCCGCGCTGATCGATAGCCGGATTCTCCAGCAGCAGCTCACAGGAACTGGCCAACACCATCAATGGCGTACGCAATTCATGGCTGACGTCGCTGGTGAACAAACGCTCCCGCGTCAACGCCTGACGCAAACGCCCAAGCGTCGCATCGAACGCCACCGCCAGTTCGCCCACTTCATCGGCTGCGTAGTCCGGGGCCAGCGGCGGCGCCAGTCCCAGCAACTGGTCGCGGTGCCGCACCTGGCGAGCCAGCCGCACGACCGGGGCCATCACTTTGCGCGCCAATACCCAACCGAGAAACACTGCCAACGCCAGACTGAGGACGAAGCCCACCAGCACGACGGCGAACAGTACCCGCTCGCGTTCTTCGAAATCGCTTTGGTCCTGCAATAACACGTAACGTCGACCGTCGACGATTTCGACCATCGCGTGATAGGACAGCTGTTCGCGAAACACTTCGTGAAAGCCCGAATCCAGATGTCGCAGATCCTTGGGCAGTTCAAAATCACCCGGCCCGCCGCTGAAGTAGAACAATTGGTCCGGTTCCGGGCGATGACTCCAGTCAGAGACATTGTCCATCAGCAACAGACGCTGCAAGTCGCCGCCCAGCCCGGCGGAAATCAGCTTCTCTTCAACCAGATGCACGGTCGCCACGATACCCATGGCGAACGCCCCGGCCACCAGCGCACTCATCAACGCAAAAGCGATGATGATCCGTTGGGCAAGGCTTTGCTTAAACTCCATCGCGGCCCTCGGCCAAGCGGTAGCCCACGCCGTGCACGGTGTGCAGCAAAGGCTTGGCGAACGGCTTGTCGATAACCTGACGCAATTGGTGAACATGACTGCGCAAGCTGTCGCTGTCCGGGCAATCGTCGCCCCACAGGGCTTCTTCTAGAATTTCCCGACGCAGGACATGCGGGCTCTTTTGCATCAGCACTGCCAGCAGTTTGAGGCCGACCGGGTTGAGCTTGAGCAATTTGCCTTCGCGGGTCACTTCGAGGGTATCGAGGTCGTAGCTCAGATCGCCGACCTGCAGGGCGCGACGACCGCCGCCCTGAGTGCGGCGCATTACGGCTTCGACCCGGGCCGCCAGTTCCGACAGCGCAAACGGCTTGACCAGATAATCGTCGGCTCCGGACTTGAAGCCTTGCAAGCGATCGTCGAGCTGATCGCGCGCGGTGAGCATGATCACCGGCGTATCGCGACGGGCGTCTTCGCGCAGGCGCTTGCACAGGGTGTAGCCGTCGATGCCCGGCAGCATGATGTCGAGCACGATCAGGTCGTAATGCTCGGTGGCCGCCAGATGCAGGCCCGACAGACCGTCCTGGGCGCAATCGACGGTATAGCCTTTGAGCCCCAGATAATCGGCCAGATTGGCCAGAATATCGCGGTTGTCTTCGACCAATAGAATTCGCATGGGCACCTCCTCCGTACACGGTAACGGCCGTCTTGGCCCGCGCAGCTTACGGCCATCGTCGGCTCAGGGCTAGGGTGCGAGAGCGCACAAATCGAGTCTTTCAACCGAATTCAACCTTTAACAAGTTTTTCACTATCGGTTCACAACCTGACTACAGTGACAACGCGAAACTCTCGCGCCATTAGATATAAGGAATGTAGACAATGGACTTTCTGAAGACTGCGCCCATGCGCTTTCTGCTGCTCGTCACCGGCGCCTGGCTGGTGGTATTTCTCCTGACCCGAACCGTGCTGCTGCTGACTCATCTGGATGAGGCCGGCGGCGTGGCATTTTCCATGTTCGGCATCGGCTTGCTGTACGACCTGGGCTTTCTCGCCTATGCCGCGCTGCCGATGGGCTTGTACCTGTTGCTGTGCCCGCCGGCCCTCTGGCGCCGTCGCGGACATCGTTGGTTCCTTCAAGGGCTGCTGACTGTCAGCCTGTTCGCGATGCTGTTCACCTCCGTGGCCGAATGGCTGTTCTGGGACGAATTCGGTGTGCGCTTCAACTTCATCGCCGTCGACTATCTGGTGTATTCCGATGAAGTCCTGAACAACGTGCTGGAGTCGTACCCGATCGGTACGTTGCTGAGCATTCTTGCGCTGCTCGCCGTCGCGCTGAGTTTCGCGTTACGCAAACCTTTCAACGCGGCGCTGGACGCTCCGCTGCCGCCATTGCGCGGTCGCCTGCTCAACGCCCTCGGTCTGTTGGTCGTCGCGGGGCTGAGCCTGCAACTGCTCAGTCAGGACGCGCCGCGCACCCAGGGCGGCAATGCCTATCAGAATGAACTGGCGAGCAATGGCCCGTATCAGTTCTTTGCCGCGTTCCGTAACAACGAACTGGACTATGGCCAGTTCTACAGCAGCCTCGCGCCGGAAAAAGTCGCTCATCAGATCCGGGCCGAATTGAGCGAGCCCAACGCGCGCTTCATCGGCCAGGATCCACAGGATATCCGCCGGGTGATCGACAACCCCGGTATCACCCGCAAACCGAACATCGTGCTGGTGACCATCGAAAGCCTGAGCGCCAAGTACCTGGGCAGCAATGGCGATGAGCGCAACCTGACACCGAACCTCGACGCCCTGCGCAAGCAGAGTCTGTATTTCAACAACTTCTACGCCACCGGTACCCGCACCGATCGGGGCCTGGAAGCCATCACGCTGGCCATTCCGCCGACGCCGGGCCGTTCGATCGTCAAGCGCATCGGCCGCGAAAGCGGCTTCGCCAGCCTCGGCCAGCAACTCAGCGCCGTCGGCTACGACAGCGTGTTCGTCTACGGCGGACGCGGTTACTTCGACAACATGAACGCGTTCTTCAGCGGCAACGGCTACCGCGTCGTCGATCAGAGCAGCGTCGATGAATCGGAGATTCACTTCAAGAATGCCTGGGGCATGGCCGACGAGGATCTGTACAAGCAGACCCTGAAACTGGCCGATGCCGATTACGCCAGACAGCAGCCTTTCCTGTTGCAACTGATGACCACGTCCAACCACCGCCCTTACACCTATCCGGACAACCGGATCGACATCAAGTCCGGCAACGGTCGCGATGGTGCGGTGAAATACACCGACTACGCCATCGGCCAGTTCCTGGACCAGGCGCGGCAGAAACCGTGGTTCGACAACACGATCTTCATCTTCGTCGCCGACCACACCGCCGGCAGCGCGGGCAAGGAAGACTTGCCGATCAGCAACTACCAGATCCCGCTGTTCATCTATGCACCGAAGCTGATCGAACCACGGGAAAACGCGCAACTGGCCAGCCAGATCGATCTCGCGCCAACCCTGCTGGGGTTGCTGAACCTGGATTACCAATCGACGTTCTTCGGTCGCAACCTGCTGCAGGACAACCCGCTGCCACCACGGGTCGTGGTCGGTAATTATCAACATCTGGGGCTGTTTGACGGCAAGGATCTGGCAATCCTCAGCCCGCGTCAGGGTCTGCGCCGGCATGACGATGCGCTGACCGAAAGCCGCGAGTCCAAAGCCGCCAGCGACGACCCGCTGATCAGCCGCGCCATCACCTATTACCAAACCGCCAGTTATGGCTTCAAGCAACAGCTGCTTGGCTGGAAAGCGCCCAAGGAGGGTGCCGAGCAAATCAGCGAACGTTAATCGAAGCGCCCCGGGCTGATGCCCCGGGGCGTTTCCCGCTCTGGATATGTCATGTCATCAAGCGTTGTACGCCCTGCCCCTCGCCCGCTGAATTTCTGGTTGTGCCTGGGGATTCCCGCCGCGGCGGCCGTCATTCTGGTACTGCTGGAGCTGACCGATCTGGACATGGATCTGGCCCGGCTTTTCTATGACCCGGCTGCCGGCGACTTCATCGGCCGCCACAGTTACTTCCTGGAAAACATCCTCCACGATCGCGCCAAACAAGTGGTGATCGCCTTTTCGGTGTTTGCCATCCTGGGCTTCATCGGCGCGTTTTTCATCGAACGTCTCAAACCGTTCAAGCGTGAGCTGGGCTGCCTGGTGTTGTCGCTGGGTCTGGCCACCTCGTTTGTCACGCCGGTGAAAGCGGTGACTGCGGTGCAATGCCCATGGAGCCTCGAACAGTTCGGCGGCCACGAAACCTACAGCAAACTGCTGGATCATCGCCCGCCGACCGACAAGCCCGGTCGTTGCTGGCCGGGTGGTCATGCGGCCACCGGTTTCACCTTGTTTGCGCTGTTCTTCGTGCTGCGTGACCGTCGCCCACGGCTGGCCCGTCAGGCGTTCATCTTTGCCTTCGCGCTGGGCTCGGTGTTCTCGATCAGCCGGATGATGCAGGGCGCGCACTTCTTCTCCCACAACGTGTGGACGGCGATTTTCTGCTGGCTGATCTGTCTGGGCTCGTATTACTGGGTTTTGTATCGCCCGGCAGCCAAGAACCAGGCCACGACGCTGGCACAACCCGCCAACGCCTGAACCCTGAAACGCGGGCAATAAAAAAACCCGTCTGCTCTCGCAGACGGGTTTTTTCGTTACCGGGGTAAGGCTGGCTTACATCATGCCGCCCATGCCACCCATGCCGCCCATGTCTGGCATACCGCCGCCAGCTGCACCTTCTTTCTTCGGTGCGTCAGCAACAGCAGCTTCGGTGGTCAGGATCAGACCGCCGATGGAGGCTGCAGCTTGCAGAGCCGAACGGGTTACCTTGGTTGGGTCCAGGATGCCCATTTCGATCATGTCGCCGTATTCGCCGGTAGCAGCGTTGTAGCCGAAGCTGCCTTCGCCGTTCTTGACCTTGTCGACAACCACGCTTGGCTCGTCGCCGGAGTTGGCAACGATCTGGCGCAGCGGCGCTTCAACAGCGCGACGCAGTACAGCGATACCGACGTTCTGGTCAGCGTTGTCGCCTTTCAGTTCGGTCAGGGCTTCCAGAGCGCGGATCAGCGCTACGCCACCGCCAGGTACCACGCCTTCTTCAACGGCTGCGCGGGTTGCGTGCAGGGCGTCTTCAACGCGGGCTTTCTTCTCTTTCATTTCAACTTCGGAACCGGCGCCAACCTTGATCACCGCAACGCCGCCGGACAGCTTGGCCAGACGCTCTTGCAGTTTTTCACGGTCGTAGTCCGAGGAAGTCTCGGCAACCTGGGCACGGATCTGAGCGATACGGGCTTCGATGTCGCCTTGAACGCCAGCACCGTCAACGATGATGGTGTTTTCCTTGGACAGGGTCACGCGCTTGGCGCTACCCAGGTGTTCCAGGGTGGTGCTTTCCAGGCTCAGGCCGATCTCTTCAGAGATAACGGTACCGCCGGTCAGAACGGCGATGTCCTGCAGCATGGCCTTGCGACGGTCGCCGAAGCCTGGAGCCTTGACGGCTGCGACTTTAACGATGCCACGCATGTTGTTCACGACCAGAGTCGCCAGGGCTTCGCCTTCAACGTCTTCGGCAACGATCAGCAGTGGACGGCCGGCTTTGGCAACGGCTTCCAGCACTGGCAGCATTTCGCGGATGTTCGAGATCTTTTTGTCGACCAGCAGGATCAGCGCGCCTTCCAGCTCGGCAACCATGGTGTCCGGCTTGTTGACGAAGTACGGGGACAGGTAGCCACGGTCGAACTGCATGCCTTCTACAACCGACAGTTCGTTTTCCAGGCCCGAGCCTTCTTCAACGGTGATCACGCCTTCTTTGCCGACTTTTTCCATGGCTTCGGCAATGATGTCGCCGATGGAGTTGTCGGAGTTGGCGGAGATGGTGCCGACCTGAGCGATAGCCTTGGTGTCAGCGCATGGCTTGGACAGGGCTTTCAGCTCTTTGACGATCGCGATGGTCGCTTTGTCGATACCGCGCTTCAGGTCCATCGGGTTCATGCCGGCAGCGACGGCTTTCAGGCCTTCGTTGACGATCGACTGAGCCAGAACGGTAGCAGTGGTAGTACCGTCACCAGCGTCATCGTTGGCACGGGAGGCAACGTCTTTGACCAGCTGCGCGCCCATGTTTTCGAAACGGTCTTCGAGTTCGATTTCTTTGGCGACGGAAACGCCGTCCTTGGTGATGGTCGGAGCGCCGAAGCTCTTCTCGAGGATCACGTTACGGCCTTTCGGGCCCAGGGTCGCTTTTACCGCGTCAGCCAGGACGTTTACGCCAACCAGCATCTTCTTGCGGGCGGAATCGCCGAATTTAACTTCTTTAGCAGCCATGATCGATATTCCTTAAATACTTTGTAGTAGCGGGAAAATGAGCGGGAAATCAACCTTCCAGTACAGCGAGAATCTCGTTCTCAGCCATTACCAGCAGGTCTTCGCCGTCGACTTTCACAGTGTTGCTGCCGGAGTAAGGACCGAACACAACCTTGTCGCCGACTTTAACGGCCAGCGCACGCACTTCACCGTTTTCCAGAGTCTTGCCTGGGCCTGCAGCGACGATCACACCGTGGTTGGCTTTTTCAGCAGCCGAACCTGGCAGGACGATACCGCCAGCGGTTTTCTTTTCTTCTTCGCTGCGACGGATAACGACGCGGTCATGCAGAGGACGAAGCTTCATTGTCGATCTCTCCTAATTGTGGTTTTCATCGGCCGGTGTAGTCCCGGCGGGTTTAACGAATCCGGCCTGCGCCGGTTGCGGCTCGTCGAGCGAACCGCGGAAGTCTGTCCGACTCAAAATGTCGGAAACCTTTCGGTGACCGATACATAAGGGCGCATAAGCTTATTACAAGGGCGGGGGCTAAAAAATTTTCACGCAGGCTGCATGAATTAGCCCCACAAACGAACACGGCACCCGAAGGTGCCGTGTCGATGCAGACTTTACTTGGTGTCGCGGTGTTCGAATTCGCCTTCGATCACATCACCTTCGCGGCCAAGAGGCTGGCGCGGTGCAGGACCGCCGCGAGGTTGCAGGTCATCAGCGAACGCGCGCTGGCGCATGGCCTGCTCTTCGGCGCGCTGGCGCATTTTGTTGGCGACCAGTCGACGACTGAACGGCAACAGCAGCACCAGACCGACCACGTCGCTGATGAAGCCCGGCAGGATCAACAGACCACCGGCCAGGGCCAGCATCAGGCCTTCGAGCATGGTTTGCGCAGGCAGTTCGCCGCGGTTCAGGCTTTCACGGGCACGCAGTGCGGTGGCCAGCCCGGCGACGCGCAGCACGAATACGCCGAACATCGAGCCGAGAATGATCAGCAGCAGGGCCGGGAAAAATCCGATCGAACCTGCCACTTTGACGAATACGAACAGCTCCAACACCGGGAACAGCAGAAAGAGCAACAAAAAAGGGCGCATCAAAGTTTCCTCAACGCAAGAAATGCCTTGCAGTAAGCCTTAGATGACGTCGCCCTTTCGTGAATTCAAGCGTCGGCCACCGCATTTTTTGGCCAGACCTCGGCGTGAGCCAGAGAAACCAAGGCCTCGCGCACTTGTATCGGCGTATGACAAGGCGCTTGAAACGGCAGCCAGTACAGCGCCTGGCCAATGCGCAGGTGCATGCCTTCGGTGTCGATCCCGGCCAATTGCGCCGGTACGGTTTTCGGCAGCCCGGCGAGGTCGACGTAATGGGCGATGGCCTTGGCGTGGTCACTGTTCATGTGCTCGACCATGCTGATCTCGGCCTTGCCGGCGAACGGGTTGGCCAGGGTCAGGTGATCGACCCAGTGGATCGCACCGAAACCGCCAATGTAGCGATGACGCACCGGTTTGAGCACCCAGAAGTCGAAGTCGTGAGCCTTGTGGTAATTCTGCGAATCGGGGAAATAACGGTAGTAACGCTCGGCGGCGGCTTCAATGGCTGCGGCGTCTTCGAGTTTTTCCGCCTCGGCCAGATAGGTCAGGCGACCAACGGCTTGCACATCGTCGGCCTCGCGCTCACCCACCAGCAGCGAGCATTTCGGATCTTTCTGCAGGTTGTGGGTGTGCTGGGCGATGCGGCTGATCAGGATCAGCGGCCTGCCCTGCTCGTCCAGACAGTAGGGAACCACGGAGCCGAATGGAAAACCGGGCATCGATTTAGAGTGGGTCGACAATACGCCACGGTATTCCTTGAGAAGCAATTCTCGGGCATTCTTGGCCGCTTCAACGCTCAATTTATGACTCCTTAAATAGAATCCGTCGAAAAAACGGACGGGCGATCGGGATCAAGTCCCGGTTACGCCATCGGGCAATTCTCATGTGCAACCAGGCCCCGGCCGGTGCGGATCGAGAGGCGCTCTATAAGGGACACCACTCAGACCTGCTCTCGGGGGCATGCGAATGCAACTCAACGACAAAGTAATCATTATCACTGGCGGTTGCCAAGGCTTGGGCCGCTCGATGGCCGAGTATTTCGCAGGCCTGGGCGCGAAGCTGGCGCTGGTCGACCTGAACCAGGAAAAACTCGATGACGCCGTCGCAGCCTGCAAGGCCAAGGGTGTCGAGGCACGCAGCTACCTGTGCAACGTCGCCAACGAAGAGCAGGTAACGCACATGGTTGCCCAGGTCGCCGAGGACTTCGGCGCGATCCACGGCCTGATCAACAACGCCGGGATCCTGCGCGACGGCCTGCTGCTCAAGGTCAAGGACGGCGAGATGACCAAGATGAGCCTGGCCCAGTGGCAGGCGGTGATCGACGTCAACTTGACCGGCGTGTTCCTCTGCACCCGTGAAGTGGCAGCGAAAATGGTCGAGCTGAAGAACAGCGGCGCGATCATCAACATCTCGTCGATCTCCCGCGCGGGCAACGTCGGCCAGACCAACTACTCCGCCGCCAAGGCCGGCGTCGCTGCGGCGACCGTGACCTGGGCCAAGGAACTGGCGCGCTACGGCATTCGCGTGGCCGGCATCGCACCGGGCTTTATCGAAACCGAGATGACTCTGGGCATGAAGCCAGAAGCGCTGGAGAAGATGACCTCGGGCATTCCGCTCAAGCGCATGGGCAAGCCGGAAGAGATCGCCCACTCGGCGGCGTACATCTTCGAGAACGACTACTACACCGGCCGGATTCTGGAGATGGATGGCGGTTTGCGCATTTAAGCCCTGCCACAAACTATGTGGGAGCGAGCTTGCTCGCGATAGCGGTACAACAGTCACCATCAATAGTGAATGTCATGGCCTTATCGCGAGCAAGCTCGCTCCCACAGTTTTTTTAGCGCCGCGGCAAAATCAATCGTCGCTGATGGTGATGTTCGGCATCGCCGGCGAAGCCGCTTCCTGCAACACGATCCGCGCCCCCACATGACGGGCCAGCTCCTGATAAACCATGGCGATCTGGCTGTCCGGCTCGGAAATCACCGTTGGCTTGCCGCCGTCGGCCTGTTCGCGGATCAGCATCGACAGCGGCAACGAAGCCAGCAGCTCGACGCCGAACTGGGTCGCCAGCTTCTCGCCACCGCCCTCACCGAACAGATGCTCGGCATGTCCACAGTTCGAGCAGATGTGCACGGCCATGTTTTCCACCACGCCCAGCACCGGAATGTTGACCTTGCGGAACATCTCCACGCCTTTACGCGCGTCGAGCAGCGCCAGATCCTGAGGTGTGGTGACGATTACAGCCCCGGCCACCGGGACTTTCTGCGCCAGGGTCAGCTGGATGTCGCCGGTGCCTGGCGGCATGTCGATGACCAGATAATCCAGGTCGCCCCAAGCGGTTTGCGTGACCAGTTGCAGCAGCGCGCCGGAGACCATCGGCCCACGCCAGACCATCGGCGTGTTGTCGTCGGTCAGGAACGCCATCGACATCACTTCCACGCCATGGGCCTGCAGCGGCACGAACCACTTCTGATCCTTGACCTGCGGACGGGTACCCTCGGCAATGCCGAACATGATGCCCTGGCTCGGGCCGTAGATATCGGCATCGAGAATCCCGACCTTCGCGCCTTCGCGAGCCAGCGCCAGCGCCAGGTTGGCAGCGGTAGTGGATTTGCCCACACCGCCCTTGCCCGATGCCACGGCGACCACGTTCTTGACGTTGGCCAGCCCCGGAATCTGCGCCTGGGCCTTGTGCGCGGCGATCACGCTGTTGACCTCGACCTTGGCAGTCACCACGCCGTCGAGGTTTTCGATGGCCAGTTGCAGCAATTGCGCCCATCCGCTCTTGAACAGACCGGCGGCATAGCCGATTTCCAGCTGCACGCTGACGCGATCGCCAGTGATTTCGATGTTGCGCACGCAACCGGCGCTGACCGGATCCTGGTTCAGATAAGGGTCGGTGTATTGGCTGAGGACGGCTTCCACCGCTGCGCGAGTGACGGCGCTCATGGGCAACTCCGATAACAAGACTGGGAAAAGATGGCGGGTATCCTACCCCTTCTGTCCTCCGGACGGCATGTCCGGCAACGATTTGCAGAGGTGAAATATCTTTCCCGGCGCTTTATAGTGGCCGACCTCCGTTTCATCAAGTAGCGAAGCCCCACATGTCCGAACCACGCAAGATTCTCGTCACCAGCGCCCTGCCCTACGCCAACGGTTCGATCCACCTTGGCCATATGCTGGAATACATCCAGACCGATATGTGGGTGCGCTTCCAGAAGCATCGCGGCAATCAGTGCATTTATGTCTGCGCCGACGACGCCCACGGTTCGGCGATCATGCTGCGCGCGGAAAAGGAAGGCATCACCCCGGAACAACTGATCGCCAACGTCCAGGCTGAACACAGCGCCGACTTTGCCGAGTTCCTGGTGGACTTCGATAACTTCCACTCCACTCACGCCGAAGAAAACCGTGAGCTGTCGAGCCAGATCTACCTGAAGCTGCGTGACGCCGGGCACATTGCCCAACGTTCGATCACCCAGTATTTCGACCCGGAAAAGAAAATGTTCCTGGCCGACCGCTTCATCAAGGGCACCTGCCCGAAATGCGGCACCGAAGACCAGTACGGCGACAACTGCGAAAAATGCGGTGCGACCTACGCGCCGACCGACCTGAAGGATCCGAAGTCGGCGATCTCCGGCGCCACTCCGGTGCTCAAGGATTCCCAGCACTTCTTCTTCAAGCTGCCGGACTTCCAGGAAATGCTGCAGGCCTGGACCCGCAGCGGCACCCTGCAGGACGCCGTGGCCAACAAGATCGCCGAATGGCTGGACGCCGGCCTGCAACAGTGGGACATCTCCCGCGATGCGCCGTACTTCGGTTTCGAAATCCCGGGCGAGCCGGGCAAATACTTCTACGTGTGGCTGGATGCGCCGATCGGCTACATGGCCAGCTTCAAGAACCTCTGCAACCGCACGCCGGAGCTGGACTTCGACGCGTTCTGGGGCAAGGACTCCACCGCCGAGCTGTACCACTTCATCGGCAAGGACATCGTCAACTTCCACGCCCTGTTCTGGCCGGCAATGCTTGAAGGCGCGGGTTTCCGCAAACCGACCGGGATCAATGTGCACGGCTACCTGACCGTCAACGGTCAGAAAATGTCCAAGTCCCGCGGGACCTTCATCAAGGCCCGTACCTATCTGGATCACCTGTCGCCGGAATACCTGCGCTACTACTACGCGGCCAAACTGGGCCGTGGCGTGGACGACCTCGACCTGAACCTCGAAGACTTCGTGCAGAAGGTCAATTCCGACCTGGTCGGCAAAGTCGTCAACATCGCCAGCCGTTGCGCCGGTTTCATCCAGAAGGGCAACGCCGGTCTGCTGGTGGACAACAACGCAGCACCGGAACTGACCGACGCGTTCCTGGCCGCCGCGCCAAGCATCGCCGACGCCTATGAAGCCCGCGACTTCGCCCGTGCCATGCGCGAAACCATGGCTTTGGCCGACCGCGCCAACGCCTGGATCGCCGACAAGGCGCCATGGTCGCTGAACAAGCAGGAAGGCAAGCAGGATGAAGTCCAGGCGGTCTGCGCCACGGCGATCAACCTGTTCCGCCAGCTGGTGATTTTCCTCAAACCGGTGCTGCCAGTGCTGGCCGCCGATGCCGAGGCGTTCCTCAACGTCGCCCCGCTGACCTGGAACGAC
Organism: Pseudomonas koreensis; assembly: GCF_025447595.1. Classification (GTDB taxonomy): domain Bacteria; phylum Pseudomonadota; class Gammaproteobacteria; order Pseudomonadales; family Pseudomonadaceae; genus Aquipseudomonas; species Aquipseudomonas koreensis_H. The sequence goes on from NZ_JAOEJU010000018.1 coordinate 51,455, forward strand.
CACACCACCCTGCTGGCCAACCACCAGTTGAACGAATTCAAACCGTTAATGACCCGCATCGACCCGGTAAAAGTACAAGCCATGACCGACGCCTCGAAAGAAGACCTGACCGCCAGCCAGACCGATACCGGCGCCGCTGCGCCTGCCGGCAACGGCGAACTGGCGAAGGATCCGCTGTCGCCGGAAATCGACTTCGACGCCTTCGCCGCCGTCGACCTGCGCGTCGCGCTGATCATCAAGGCCGAACACGTTGAAGGTGCGGACAAGCTGCTGCGTCTGACTCTGGATATTGGTGATGAGCAACGCAACGTGTTCTCGGGGATCAAGAGCGCCTACCCGGATCCGTCCAAACTCGACGGTCGTCTGACCATGATGATCGCCAACCTCAAGCCACGGAAAATGAAGTTCGGCATCTCCGAAGGCATGGTGATGGCGGCCGGCCCTGGCGGTGAAGAAATCTACCTGCTGAGCCCGGACAGCGGCGCCAAGCCGGGTCAGCGCATCAAGTAAGGTTCTGCCCTGACAGATCCCACAGGCGTGCTCCGTGCGCCTGTGGGATTTTTCATATCTGGCCCGCCCTCCACGGCTGCCGGATAATGCCTAACCTTAAGTGACACACGCCCGTTCCTGCCGGCAGAACCATGACCGAACTCGTGCTTACGCTCTTCAGTGCTGCGCTGATCAACAACTTCGTGTTGCACTGGCCGCTGGGCGTCGATCCACTACTGGCGGGCGAACGCCGTCAGGTGCATGCGCTGGGACTGGCAACGTTGTGTCTGATGCTGATTGTCGGTGTGGCGGGTTACGCGATCTGGCATTGGCTGCTGGTGCCGTTGCAACTGGAATTTCTGCGCCTGTTTGTGTTTCTGCCGTTGAGCGTCCTGCTGATCACGCCGTTGCTGAAGCTGTTGGCGCATTGGCGTCCCACGCTGCCATTCGATGGTTTGTGGCCGCTGCTGCTGGGCAATGCCGGTGTGCTGGGGCTGACGCTGATCAACGCGCAAGCGGACAAAGGCCTGTTTCATGCGACAGCACTGAGCCTTGGCGCCGGACTGGGTTTCTGGCTGGTGTTGAGCCTGTTCAGCGATTTGCGTGAGCGCACGGCCAACAACGATATTCCCCTGCCCTTTCGTGGTTTGCCGATCCTGTTGATCGGCGCCGGACTGATGGCCGTGGCTTTTCTCGGATTCAGTGGACTGATCAAAACATGAGTCTGATTCAACGCATCGATGCCTTGCTGCCGCAGACCCAATGCGGCAAATGCGGCCATCCCGGATGCAAACCCTACGCTGAAGGCATCGCCGACGGCGAGCCGATCAACAAGTGCCCACCGGGTGGCGACGAAACCATCGCGGCGCTGGCCGAACTGTTGAAAATCCCGGTGCTCGAGCTGGACATCAGTCGAGGCTCGGCGCCGCCGCAAGTGGCTTTCATCCGTGAAGCTGAATGCATCGGCTGCACCAAGTGCATCCAGGCCTGCCCGATCGATGCCATCGTCGGCGCGGCGAAACTGATGCACACCGTTATCATCGACGAATGCACCGGTTGCGATCTGTGCGTGGCGCCCTGCCCGGTCGACTGCATCGAGATGCACCCGCTGCCGCCGGGCACGCTGCCGGTGGTCGGCGGCCTGGCCGCCAGCCTTGAAGAACAGCAGGCTCGCGCGAGCAAACGCAATCACGCCCGCCAGCGTTTCGAACGGCGTAACGCTCGTCTGCAACGCGAAGAACAGCAGAAACAGACCGAACGGGAAGCCCGGGCGCAGCGCGCGGCCCAGGTCGAAGTCGCCGCCACCACGCTCGATCCGGTGCAGGCGGCGCTGGAACGGGTACGTGCGCAAAAAGCCGCGAACGCCGACGCCGCGTTGAAAAAAGCCAAAATCGATGTGGCCATGAGTCGGGCGCAATTGAACAAGTCGCTCAAGGCGTTCGGTCATCCGCCGACCTTCGATCAACAATCGCAGCTGATTGTCCTGCAGCAGCAATTCGAAGCCGCTGAGCAGGCACTGGCGAAGCTGGAAAGCAACGCGGCACCTGCTCCGGTCGTGGCTGCACCGGCAAAGGACGCCGATCTGAAACGGGCGAAGATCCAGTTGGCAATGCGCCGCGCCGAGCTGAAAAAAGCGCAAACCGCAGAGGCCCCGCCAGCCGAGATTGCCTTACTGGAGCAAGCGCTGCGTGACGCCGAACAGGCGCTGCACAACGCCGAAGCCGCCAGCGACCAACCGGCTCCCGAGCTTGTGCGTGTCGAGAAACGTCCGATCGACGACCAGCTGCGCCAGCTGAAAACCGAACTGGCCTACGCGCGCGCCGACCTGAACAAGCTGCAACGGCGCGACGGCACACCCGCCGACATCCTCGAAAAGGCCCGCGCCCGCCTGCAAGATGCAGAGCGGCAGGTACAAGCCCATGTCATCCATTGACACCAGAGACGAGCGCCTGCAACAGGCAATGAAGCTGGTTTTACTGGCGACATTGCCGGGATTGCTGGCGTTGTTCTGGTTTTACGGTTGGGGCGTGTTGATCAACCTGATCTTGTCCGTCGTCACTGCTCTGGGTGTCGAAGCCGGGGTGACACATCTGCGTCGGCAGCCTCTGCAAACTACCTTGTCCGATGGCAGCGCGGTGGTCAGCGCCACGCTGCTGGCGATTGCCCTGCCGCCTTATTGCCCGTGGTGGCTGACGGTCACGGCGATCGCCTCGGGCCTGCTGCTGGGCAAACATTTGTACGGTGGTGTTGGCCGAAATCCTTTCAATCCGGCCATGCTCGGTTTCGCGCTGGCCATGGTGATGTTTGCGCAACCAATGACCCATTGGCCTGCCCATGGCATGGATCTGACGGCGGCTTTTAGCCAGGTGTTCAATCTGGGCGCGCAGCCGGACGCCTGGGTTCGGGCCACCGCGCTGGACAGTCTGCGCATTAATAAAAGCCTGACCATGGACGAGTTGTTTGCCGGCAATCCGGCATTCGGTCGCTTTGGCGGACACGGCGTTGAATGGGTGAACCTGGCGTTCCTCGCCGGTGGGTTGTTCCTGTTGCAGCGTCGGGTGTTTGGCTGGCACGCGCCGGTCGGCATGCTCGCCAGTCTGTTCGCGATCAGCCTGTTGTGCTGGAACGGTTCGGGGTCGGACTCCCACGGCTCACCGCTGTTTCACCTGTTGAGTGGCGCGACCATGCTGGGAGCGTTCTTCATCGTCACAGAGCCGGTGTCGGGGGCAAAAGCACCGCTCGCTCGTCTACTGTTCGGCGTCGGCGTGGGCTTGCTGACTTATGTGATTCGCACCTGGGGCGGTTACCCCGACGGCGTGGCGTTTGCGGTGCTGTTGATGAACCTGTGCGTGCCGGCGCTGGAGCGTTTCGCGGCGGCCCGTCAGGCGCAGGTGACACCATGAACCGCGCAAGCAGCCTGATCACACTGACGTTGATCAGCGCGCTGGGCATCGGCGTGACGTGGCTGGTGCAACGCAGCAACGCACCGCAGATTGCCGCCGAACAGCGTCTGCTTGAGAGTCGCAAGTTGCTGGACGTGCTGCCGGGCGACACTTACGACAATCAGCCGCTCGAACAACCTCTGACGCTGACCGATATCAACCTGAGCCACAGCGTGCTGCTGGGCGGTTATCGGGCGAGCAAAAACGGCCAACCCGTGGCAGTCCTGTTGCGCAGCCAGGCCCAAGGTTACGCAGGCAATATCGAGTTGCTGATTGCCATCGACGCCAACGGTCGATTGCTCGGTGTCAAAACCCTCGAGCAAAACGAGACACCTTCGCTGGGTGGGCATATCGGCGATTGGCCGAATGCCTGGCTTCAGGCCTTTAGCGGAAAATCGAGCAACCAACCGACGGACGCCGGATGGGCCTTGAAGAAGGATCAGGGGCAATTCGATCAGATCGCTGGCGCAACCATTACATCTCGCGCGGCGATCAATGCCATCCACGATGCCCTGCGTTATTTCGATGAGCACCGGACGATCCTGCTCGGGAGCGCGCCATGAATACGTCAGCGACTCTGTCGAACTCAACGATGCTGGTGCTGTTGATCGGTACCACCGACTCTGTGGCGGGCGCGCTGGCGACTCTGTTGATGTTTGCGGTTGTCGTGGGCATTTACGGCTTGTGCATGGCACCGCTGCGCTCGCGCCTGAGCAGCGAGAGCCTGTTGCCGGTCAGCCTGGTATTGGCCGCGACCGTGGCGGGCTGCGCCGATATTGTTCTGCAACGCGGTGCGCTGCAGTGGCATCAACTGATCAGTCTTTATGCCGGGCTGATCGGCTTGCAGTGCATCGTGCTGGAGCACAATGGATTTTTTCGCCGGCCTGCCCGTAATCGACTGAAACTGTGCGGTCTGTTTGCCGCGCTGATGATTTTGCTTGCGCTGTTGCGTGAGCTGATCGGTCAGGGCAGCATCGGCCATCATTTGTCGGAACACTGGCAAGGTTTGATTCTGTTCGGCGATGGTCTGCATTTCGCGTCGCTGGTTCCCGGCGCGTTCATATTGCTTGGACTGTTACTGGCCGCCCGTCAGGCCTGGAATCGCCCTGCCCCCCCACCCGAGGAAACGCATCACCCATGAATGCCGCAAAACGTCTGGAGATCTTCCGCAGGCTGCACGAGGACAACCCCGAGCCCAAGACCGAACTGGCCTATTCCTCGCCTTTCGAACTGTTGATCGCGGTGATTCTGTCAGCGCAATCGACTGACGTCGGAGTGAACAAGGCGACAGCCAAGCTGTTTCCCGTAGCGAACACACCCGCGGCCATTCACGCCCTGGGCGTCGAAGGACTGTCCGAATACATCAAGACCATCGGCCTCTATAACAGCAAGGCCAAAAACGTGATCGAGACCTGCCGATTACTGGTCGAACTGCACAATGGCGAGGTCCCGCAGACGCGCGAAGCACTGGAAGCCTTGCCTGGCGTTGGCCGCAAGACCGCCAACGTCGTGCTCAACACCGCTTTCCGACAGTTGACCATGGCCGTGGACACCCACATCTTCCGGGTCAGCAACCGCACCGGGATTGCACCAGGTAAAAATGTGGTCGAGGTGGAAAAGAAGCTGATGAAGTTTGTGCCAAAAGAATACCTGCTCGACTCGCACCATTGGTTGATTCTTCACGGACGTTACGTGTGCCTGGCACGCAAACCTCGTTGTGGCAGCTGTCGGATCGAAGACCTGTGCGATTTCAAGCACAAAACTTCTGACGATTGAGCGGCTATTGGTTTTATTGATTTATCGATTGAAAAAATCTTTTTTACCATCTGCTGGAATATCGATATAAGGAGCGCCAAAGGCAGTCTTAGCCTGGAGTTGACCTTATGAGCACCAGCAAAGAGCAAGTGGATGTAGAAGACGATTTCGTCGCGGAAGCTGACGACGAACCGGTAGTCGAAGTTGCCAAGACCAACCTGAGCAAACGTCGCACCATCGACAATCTGCTTGAGGAACGGCGATTGCAGAAGCAATTGGCCGATTACGATTTTGATCTCTGACATTTGAAAGCCTCCCGAAACGGAGGCTTTTCACTTTCTGCTGCAAGCTGATTTCCCGTCTCCCCTTGCCTCGTCAACGACCGACCGGTCAGACAAGGCCGTTTCGCTGCGCCAATTCAATCAGATCCACCAGAGAACGAGCGTTGAGTTTCAATAGCAACCGGGTCTTGTAGGTGCTTACGGTCTTGTTGCTGAGGAACATGCCATCGGCAATTTCCTTGTTTGTCTTGCCGCGCGCCAGTTGCTGTAACACCATCATTTCCCGCCCGGACAGGCGATCGACCATATCAGACTCGCTGGTATTTCCCAGGCTGGTCCGCACTGTGTGCAACGCCTGATTGGGAAAATAACTGTACCCGGACAGTACGGCTTTGATGGCGCTCAGCAACTCCGTCAGATCCTGTTGCTTGCAAACATAACCCGCAGCCCCCGACTGCATGCAACGCATGGAAAAATGACCTGGCGACTGGGATGTCAGCACAAGTACTTTCAAAGGCATGGCACTTGTCGTGAGGCGTGCGATGACTTCCAGCCCGTCCAGCTTCGGTATGCCAATATCCAGAATCACGATATCGGGCATTTGATCACGCGCAAGTTGTAATGCATCTACTCCATTGTCGGTTTCTGCAATGACTTCGTAGCCATGACGCTCCATCAGCATACGTACCGCAAGACGAATGACGGGGTGATCATCCACGATCAGCACTTTATTCATGGGCAAGTCCAGTTTCGCTGTTCGAATTTTTAGAACCGGCACAATAACGTAGTCATTTCATCCATGGCATAGATAAGTTCCTTCATACCAGCAGCAAGAGACGCTTCCTACGGCCAACGAAGATTAATCCTACAGAAAAGACTCACTGGAGCAAAAACCTGACGACACGCAAAGACAAAGATCCGGATCACTCTCCCATCAACCTCATACCACGTATTTGACGAACTCCGGAAAACATAGATACAGCTCATATAAAAAACCTGAAACAACATTCCCGTGTCCATTCCGCGCCATTTAATATAAACACCAGACAAGGATTGCGAAACTTCGCCCTAGCAACAACCAAACTTCAAAAAACCTCAAAAAACTTTCACGAGAACGGTCTACTTCATGAGTAAAGAACATGCTAAAAAACGACAGAAAAATTACCAACCCTATTGGCGTCATTGCCATCTTCGCGTTCGTAACCGAGACCTCCGCTGCGGTATCTCTGCCATTCCTTGATGATAACGAGCGAAAAATTTATCTCTGGCTCTTGATCTGCTTTCCCTTCTTTTTGACGTTTCTTTTTTTCATCACGCTAAATTTCAACTACCGATCCCTGTATGCACCCTCTGATTTCAATAACGAAAATAATTTTTTAAATGCATTCGAGAACACCGACCATAACTTGCCGAAGTCATCCGAAAAACTCAATGAAGCACTGCATACTGTAAAGCTTCCAAAACCTTTCAACACGCTCTACATCATCGACACCCGACGAGGAAATATCGAACCAGCCACGGATAGACTATTGGAAAAAATCCCACCCCCGAACAAGCAGTCGCTCAGAATATTCTTGCTTTTGACCAACTCGGCGTCGGACGTTTCACCAACGGAGAACATCTTAAAATCGTTTAAATACGGAAAAAAAGTCGCAGGAACGACCTACTGTATCTTTTACGATGTCAGTTCGATGAAGATGACTTTGGCGGGAAAGATTTGAAATGGCGGGAATGCTGACCGGTATCGATCAGATAAAAAAACGGCCTTGTCACGATAACAAGGCCGCTCTTTCACATCAGGTCTGAAGCGCTCAGAACAATTTGCGGCCTTTGTTGGCAGCAATACGCATACGCAGCGCGTTGAGCTTGATGAAGCCAGCCGCGTCGGCCTGGTTGTAGGCGCCGCCGTCTTCTTCGAAGGTCGCGATGTTGGCGTCGAACAGCGAATCGTCGGACTTGCGGCCGGTCACGATCACGTTGCCCTTGTACAGCTTCAGGCGCACAACGCCGTTTACGTTGACCTGCGAGGCGTCGATCATCTGTTGCAGCATCAGACGCTCCGGGCTCCACCAGTAACCGGTGTAGATCAGGCTGGCGTACTTCGGCATCAGCTCGTCTTTGAGGTGAGCGACTTCGCGGTCCAGGGTGATCGATTCGATGGCGCGGTGAGCGCGCAGCATGATGGTGCCGCCTGGGGTTTCGTAGCAGCCACGGGACTTCATGCCGACGTAACGGTTCTCGACGATGTCCAGACGGCCGATGCCGTGTTCGCCACCGATCTTGTTCAGCGTCGCCAGCACGGTGGCCGGGGTCATTTCAACGCCGTCCAGTGCGACGATGTCGCCGTTGCGGTAGGTCAGTTCCAGATACTGCGGTGTGTCGGGAGCCTTCTCCGGGGAGACGGTCCAGCGCCACATGTCTTCTTCGTGCTCGGTCCAGGTGTCTTCCAGCACGCCGCCCTCATAGGAGATGTGCAGCAGGTTGGCGTCCATCGAATACGGGGACTTCTTCTTGCCGTGGCGTTCGATCGGGATCGCGTGCTTCTCGGCGTAGTCCATCAGCTTCTCGCGGGACAGCAGGTCCCACTCACGCCAAGGGGCAATCACTTTCACGCCTGGCTTGAGTGCGTAGGCACCCAGCTCGAAACGGACCTGGTCGTTGCCCTTGCCGGTCGCGCCGTGGGAAATGGCGTCGGCGCCGGTTTCGTTGGCAATTTCGATCAGACGTTTGGCGATCAGCGGACGCGCGATGGAAGTACCCAGCAGGTACTCGCCTTCGTAAACGGTGTTGGCGCGGAACATCGGGAACACGAAGTCACGCACGAACTCTTCGCGCAGGTCGTCGATGTAGATTTCTTTGACGCCCATGGCCTGAGCCTTGGCGCGTGCCGGCTCGACCTCTTCGCCCTGACCCAGGTCAGCGGTGAAGGTCACCACTTCACAGTTATAAGTATCCTGCAGCCACTTGAGGATCACCGAAGTGTCCAGGCCGCCGGAATACGCCAGAACGACCTTGTTTACGTCCGCCATGCCATCACTCCACGGGGTTCTACGGAAAGCCGAGGAGTCTACCGCTCAAACGCGATAATTTACAGAGGCGCGACAGCTTAAGACGACAAAGCGACAGAATCTGTCGAGAGGGCGACGATGACCGACAGGTCAGGAAGTCGCCGCAGTGCTGGCAGGTGTGCTGGCCTGAGGCGTTGGGGAGGTGACCGGTGCCACCCGGGCCAGCTTGACACTCACCCGACGGTTCTTGGCGCGGTTGGCAGCATTGGTGTTCGGCACCAGCGGGTATTGTTCGCCGTGGAAACGCACGGTGATCTGCGACTCGGCGATCCCGTTGGCCTTGAAGAAATCAACCACCGCCAGCGCACGGCGGCGCGACAACTCACGATTGGTCAGGCGATTGCCGCTGTTGTCCGAGTAGCCATCGAGCTCAATGTGATTGACCGTTGGATCGGCCTTCATGAACTCGAGCATCACTTGCAGTCTGGCTTTCGCGGCGGCGTCCAGATCGGTGCCTTCGCCCGGAAAGCCGACTTGCGAGTGTTTGACCTGATCGAAATTCTGCGGGAGCAGTTTCGCCACACAGGACTGATAGTCATTGAAAGCCTTGCTGAACTTGACCGGCAGCAGGCGCACCTCGGAGACCCGCCCATCGCCGGAAGCACGGCGCACCACCGGGCTGCGACCTTCCAGCAAACCGCTGATCAACCCTCCGGCCTGCGCTTGCGAACTGTTGAACAGCACATTGCCGGTTCCGATTCTGACGCTGCCCAGATTGATGTCATTGCGTCCCGGCTGCCATGGCGCTGCCGCTGCAAGCAGCGTCGCCGAACCACCGCCGAGCATGGCGTTGTAAGCATTCAGGCGAAAGATCGCCTGCTCGCCAGCCTTGCGCACGAATTGCCCCGAGCCGAAGTCGGTGATCGGCTGCGTCAGACGGCACTCGAACTTGTCGCCCTCGACCGTCCACTCAATGTTCTCCAGACGGGTCTGGTAGGTCAGTGCCATCGCGGGAAGGCTGGCAAACACACTGAGCAAGGCTAAATATCGCTGGCGCACGGGAGGCTCCATTGGCTTCTACAACAAAAAAGACCGAGACATACATCTTTACGGCATACCTATGGGATATCGGACGCTCGTCGCAAAACTTGATAGCGAGTGCCTGCAAGAGTCTTTTCCGGTAGCATTCGCCTCAGTTTGACCCGCCTGGAATCCCCTCATGTCCGACCGCCTGACCCTGCTGCGTCCCGACGACTGGCACATTCATCTTCGCGATGGTGCCGTGTTGACCAATACCGTTGCGGATGTCGCGCGCACCTTTGGTCGCGCCATCATCATGCCCAACCTGGTACCTCCGGTGCGCAACGCCGCTGAAGCCGACGGCTATCGCCAGCGGATTCTCGCTGCCCGCCCGGCCGGCAGTCGTTTCGAGCCGCTGATGGTGCTGTACCTCACCGACCGCACCCAGCCCGAAGAAATCCGTGAGGCCAAGGCCAGCGGTTTCGTGCATGCCGCCAAGCTGTACCCGGCCGGCGCCACCACCAACTCCGATTCCGGGGTCACCAGCATCGACAAGATTTTCCCGGCGCTGGAAGCCATGGCCGAAGTCGGCATGCCGCTGTTGATCCACGGTGAAGTCACCCGTGGCGACGTCGACGTGTTCGACCGCGAAAAAATCTTCATCGACGAGCACATGCGCCGAGTGGTCGAGCGCTTCCCGACGCTGAAAGTGGTGTTCGAACACATCACCACCGGCGATGCCGTGCAGTTCGTCAACGAGGCTTCGGCCAACGTCGGCGCGACCATCACCGCGCATCACCTGCTCTACAACCGCAACCACATGCTGGTGGGCGGGATCCGGCCGCACTTCTACTGCCTGCCGATCCTCAAGCGCAACACGCACCAGGAAGCCCTGCTCGACGCCGCCACCAGTGGCAGCGCGAAGTTTTTCCTCGGCACCGACTCGGCGCCGCACGCCCAACACGCCAAGGAAGCCGCCTGCGGCTGCGCCGGCTGCTACACCGCGTACGCCGCCATCGAGTTGTATGCCGAAGCCTTTGAACAGCGCAATGCGCTGGACAAGCTCGAAGCGTTCGCCAGCCTCAACGGCCCGCGTTTCTACGGCCTGCCGGCAAATACCGATCGCATCACCCTGGTTCGTGACGAATGGACCGCCCCGACGAGCCTGCCTTTCGGCGAGCTGACCGTTATCCCGCTGCGCGCCGGTGAAAAACTGCGCTGGCGCCTGCTGGAGGAACACGCGTGAGTGAAGACCATTTCGACGACGAACTGGACGGTCAAGGTGGCGGCGGTTCGCGCCATCCAATGGCAGCACGCTTTCGCGGCTACCTGCCGGTTGTCGTCGACGTAGAAACCGGTGGTTTCAACTCGGCCACCGACGCTCTGCTGGAGATTGCCGCGACCACCATCGCCATGGATGAAAAGGGTTTCGTCTACCCGGATCACACCTACTTCTTCCGCGTCGAGCCGTTCGAAGGCGCCAACATCGAAGCGGCGGCACTGGAGTTCACCGGGATCAAGCTCGATCACCCATTGCGCATGGCCGTCAGCGAAGAAACGGCCCTGACCGACATCTTCCGTGGCGTGCGCAAGGCCCTGAAGGCCAACGGTTGCAAGCGGGCGATTCTGGTCGGCCACAACAGCAGCTTCGACCTGGGCTTCCTCAACGCCGCCGTCGCGCGGCTGGACATGAAGCGCAATCCGTTTCACCCGTTCTCCAGCTTCGACACCGCGACCCTCGCCGGTCTCGCGTACGGTCAAACCGTATTGGCCAAGGCGTGCCAGGCAGCCGACATCGACTTCGACGGCCGTGAAGCGCACTCCGCGCGTTACGACACCGAGAAGACGGCCGAGCTGTTCTGCGGCATCGTCAACCGCTGGAAACAGATGGGCGGCTGGGAAGACTTCGACGACTGATCCTCGTCGGGTTTCTTCCGCGCATGAAAAAACCGGCCACATGGGCCGGTTTTTTTGTTTAATGCTTATAGAGCTTGAATTCTCTATCAATCCACACGACATAAAAAATACGCTGGTTCTTGTATCCCACCATCGCTACACGCTCAAAAGCCCGAAACACCAGCAATCTGACATCACCTGTTAAAAAAGCAGGAATCCCCACCTTCAGACTGCTTCTCTCAATCGTTTCACAGCCGTAACGATGCCTGTGCTCCTTGCGTAATTCTCTCCACGACATTTTTCCCAGGACTCTCAGACGCTCCAGCATTTTCGACCGTTCGACGGTCTCACAATCCTGAATGCACCAGCCATTCTGTAAATACTCAAATGAGAAAACCGGAGGTCGCGCTTCCGATGTATCTGTCTCAGTGGTAGAGGTTCGTGCCGTTACCTTGGCCGCCGCATCGCTTTCCCAGCGTTTTAGCTTTGCCATTTTTCAGTTCACCCAATGCTCCCGGAAATACTCCTGCATCTCGCAGGCGGGGATTTCCCTACTGAATTCTCCTTCCTTGTAATTTCTCCGCCAAGGTGCTTCTTCATGCGTCAACTGACGTAGCTTCCACGCCGAAAATTGGCCATAAACGTCGAACACTTCGTTGAGCAGACTTTGTTGTTCTGCACTGAAAACATCGGGATTGAAATCATCTGGAGGAGGAATGGAACCCGATCCAAACTGGCTGAATTTTCGATACAGAGCCGGAACCACTGGCCCGTGCATCCATGCTTCCAATTGTTCAGGGAAGAGCGCCACGCCATGAAGGGCCAGACTGAACCCTTGAGCGTAATAGACCATTTTTTGAATTTTGAGATTGGAGATCTCGCCTTCATGCCCTTCCAGGCAGAGGAAATAATCTGCAACGTCCAAGCTACTCGGCATTTGAAACCCCTTTTGCGTCATGCAATCCATTGCATACCTTAAGTGAGGTGCGATTCGGTCCAGGTCAATCAACCTCACCCTTCTCTCGCTCCACTACAACCCTATCCATGCACTGTTCAGTCATCCAGTATTTTTTCCAGCCAATTGAAACAAATGATGCCCACACTCAGGATTCGCTGACTGTCCAAATAAAAAACCGGCCACATGGGCCGGTTTTTTGTACCTCGACGTTGCGCCTTACAGGGCAGCAGCGTTCTCGGTCAGGTAAGCCGCAACGCCTTCTGGCGAAGCGTTCATGCCTTTGTCGCCTTTTTTCCAGTTGGCAGGGCAGACTTCGCCGTGCTCTTCGTGGAATTGCAGAGCGTCGACCAGACGGATCAGCTCTTCCATGTTACGGCCCAGCGGCAGGTCGTTGACGATCTGCGAGCGGACAACACCTTTGTCGTCGATCAGGAACGCGCCACGGAAAGCCACGCCGCCTTCGGACTCAACGTCGTAGGCCTTGGCGATATCGTGCTTCATGTCGGCAGCCATGGTGTACTTCACCTGGCCGATGCCGCCATTGTTGACCGGAGTGTTGCGCCAGGCGTTGTGGGTGAAGTGCGAGTCGATCGACACGGCGATCACTTCAACGTTGCGTGCCTTGAAGTCGGCCATGCGGTTGTCCAGAGCGATCAGCTCGGACGGGCAGACGAAGGTGAAGTCCAGCGGGTAGAAGAACACCAGGCCGTATTTGCCTTTGATGGCCGAGGACAGGGTGAAGCTGTCAACGATCTCGCCATTGCCGAGTACGGCCGGGACGGTGAAGTCAGGGGCTTGTTTGCCTACGAGTACGCTCATTGATATCTCCTGGTGTAAAAACTTGAAGTTCAGGGTTCGGGCCAGCCTGTCACCCTCAGGCGACAGCCCTGTGACACGAACCCCCTTCGCAAGGGCCGACCATCATACACTGCGTTTTTCGACTGTCCTTAAAGGTTTTTCTCGAAATCCCGGCTGGCATTCAGCCATGCACCACCGTTCGTCAGTCACAGGCGCTGGCGATGAAAACCACTGGGAAAGCACTTTGACAATCATTCTCGTTAACATTAAGATCCATCGCAATTGAGTCACAACCAGCGACGGTTCTCACTTATGTATGTTTGCCTCTGCACTGGCGTCACCGACGGACAGATCCGCGAAGCGATCTATGAAGGTTGCTGCAGCTATAAAGAAGTCCGTCAGGCCACCGGCGTAGCGAGCCAATGCGGCAAATGTGCGTGCCTGGCGAAAGAAGTGGTTCGCGAAACCCTGACCAAGCTGCAAACCGCCCAGGCTGCGATCCCCTACCCGGCAGAATTTACAGCCGCGTAATTATCCCGAATTCGAAGAACCGGACTTATGTCCGGTTTTTTTATGCCTGAAAATCAATTGCTTAGCGTCTAGACGCGGAACAAAAACATTCTTATTCAGATTAATTTTCATTTATTATTCAATAACTTAGGTTTGACACTTATAAATACCAAGCTCAAACTCTGCCTTATATACCGCTACTTAGGGCAGGACTCCCATCATGAAAGGCGACGTAACAGTCATCCAGCATCTCAACAAGATCCTTGCCAATGAGCTGGTCGCGATCAATCAGTACTTCCTGCATGCGCGTATGTATGAAGATTGGGGCCTGAACAAGCTCGGCAAACACGAGTACCACGAATCCATCGACGAGATGAAACACGCGGACAAGCTGATCAAGCGCATCCTGTTCCTGGAAGGCCTGCCGAATGTGCAGGACCTGGGCAAGCTGCACATCGGCGAGCACACCAAGGAAATGCTGGAGTGCGACCTGCGTATCGAAAAGACCGGCCATGCTGACCTGAAGGTTGCCATCGCCCATTGCGAATCCGTCGGTGACTTCGGCAGCCGCGAACTGCTCGAAGACATCCTTGAATCCGAAGAAGAACATATCGACTGGCTGGAAACCCAACTGGGCCTGATCGATAAAGTCGGTCTTGAGAACTATCTGCAATCGCAGATGGGCGAAGACGAGTAATTAGCTCGCGCTAAACTCGAGACACTAAAAAGCCCCACCCTCTTTCGAGAGGCGGGGCTTTTTATTGCCATGTCTGCAGGAGTCTGGCTTGCCAGCGAAGTAGAGACCGCGGTTCAACAGCTACACCGCGTCATCGTTCTTCGCGAGCAAGCTCGCTCCCACAAAAGCCAATCAGGCTTCGGACTTGGCCGCAGCAGCCTTGGCGGATGCTTCCTTGACCAGAGTCTGCAGCTCACCGTTGGCGAACATTTCAGCCATGATGTCGCTGCCGCCGACCAGTTCACCGCCGACCCACAGTTGCGGGAAAGTCGGCCAGTTGGCGTACTTCGGCAGGTTGGCACGGATTTCCGGGTTCTGCAGGATGTCGACGTAGGCGAACTTCTCGCCACAGCCCATCACTGCCTGCGCAGCTTTCGCGGAGAAGCCACACTGCGGGGCATTCGGCGAGCCTTTCATGTAAAGCAGAATGGTGTTGTTGGCAATCTGCTCTTTAATCGTTTCGATGATATCCATGGAGCACCTCGGCTGAACTTTCCGACTCATGGGTCGGCACGGTGGCGCATTGTAACGGAATCCCGAGCGCGCTGCTCGGTCTCCCCGACAGACTTGCTCAAGCCGCCGCCACCGTCACCGGCACGCCATTGAGCGCCGCATTGCCTGACAGCTCGTCGAGCTGGCATTCATCGGTCAGGTCATTCGCGCTCGAACCCGGCTGACCACTGGCAATCGCCATCTGCACGCCCGGCCGGGCATGGCCCCATCCGTGCGGCAGACTGACCACGCCCTTCATCATGTCCGCACTGCCCAGCACTTCGACCTCGATCTGCCCGACCCGCGAACTGACCCGCACAAGCTGACCATCACTGAGCCCGCGACTGGCGAGATCGTCCGGGTTCATCAACAGCTGATGACGCGGCTTGCCCTTCACCAGTCGATGGTAATTGTGCATCCAGGAATTGTTGCTGCGCACATGACGGCGGCCGATCATCAACAGCTCATCGGCGGCCGGCGCCTGCAACGCGGCGAAGCGCGCCAGGTCAGCCAGGATTTCCGGTGGCGCTGCCTGAACTCGTTGATTGGCGGTCTTCAATCGCGATGTCAGGTTGGGTTTGAGCGCTCCCAGATCAACACCGTGCGGATGATCGAACAGCGTCGCAAGCGACAATTTTTGCTCGGATGCATCGCCATACAAGCCCATGCGCAACCCCATGTCGATCATCTTCGCCGGCGGCATCGTCGGCTTCAGTTCCTTGCCGGTCTTCGCGGCAAAGGCCTTGGCCAGCCCGACGAAGATTTCCCAGTCGTGCAGCGCTCCTTCGGGTTTGGCGAGGATCGCCCGGTTGAACCGGGTGACGTTGCGCACCGCAAACAGGTTGAAGGTGGTGTCGTAGTGATCGTTCTCCAGCGCCGAGGTCGACGGCAGGATCAGGTCGGCATAGCGCGTGGTTTCGTTGATGTACAGGTCGACGCTGACCATGAACTCCAGCCCGTCCAGCGCCTGCTCCAGCTGCCGGCCGTTGGGCGTGGACAGCACCGGATTGCCGGCCACGGTAATCAGCGCGCGAATCTGGCCCTCGCCTTCGGTGAGCATTTCTTCGGCCAGCGCCGAGACTGGCAGCTCGCCGCCGTATTCCGGACGCCCGGACACGCGGCTCTGCCATTTATTGAAGTGCCCGCCCGAAGTCGACGCCACCAGATCCACCGCCGGCTCGGTGCACAAGGCACCGCCGATGCGGTCCAGGTTGCCGGTGACCAGATTGATCAACTGCACGACCCAATGACACAGCGTGCCGAAGGCCTGAGTGGAAACACCCATCCGGCCATAACAAACGGCGCTTGGCGCGGCGGCGAAGTCCCGGGCCAACTGGCGGATCTGTTCGGCAGGAACCGCGCACAACGGACTCATGGCTTCGGCAGTGAACCCCGCCACCGCTGCGCGCACTTCGTCCAGACCGTCCACCGGCAAATGACTGTCAGACGTCAGTCCCTCGCTAAACAGCGTGTTGAGCACACCAAACAGCAACGCCGCATCGCCACCGGGGCGCACGAACAGATGCTGATCGGCCATCGCCGCCGTCTCGCTGCGCCGTGGATCGACCACCACCACTTTGCCGCCCCGGGCCTGGATCGCCTTCAGACGCTTCTCCACATCCGGCACGGTCATGATGCTGCCGTTGGACGCCAGCGGATTGCCGCCCAGGATCAACATGAAATCGGTGTGATCGATATCCGGGATCGGCAGCAGCAACCCGTGGCCGTACATCAGGTAGCTGGTCAGGTGATGGGGCAGTTGATCGACCGACGTCGCCGAATAGCGGTTACGGGTTTTCAACAGGCCGAGGAAGTAATTGCTGTGGGTCATCAGCCCGTAGTTATGCACGCTGGGGTTGCCCTGATACACGGCGACCGCGTTCTGCCCATGACGCTCCTGAATCGCCGAGAGTTTTTCGGCCACCAGTTCGAACGCTTCGTCCCACTCGATGGGCAGCCATTCGCTGCCGACCCGGCGCATCGGCTGGCGCAGTCGGTCCGGGTCATTCTGGATATCTTGCAGCGCCACGGCCTTGGGGCAGATATGCCCACGACTGAACGTGTCCAGGGCATCGCCCTTGATCGAGGTGATCTGCACCTGGCCGTCGGTTTCGGTGGTTTCGATGGACAAGCCGCAGATGGCTTCACACAGGTGGCAGGCACGGTGATGGAGAGTCTTGGTCATGGCCAGTCTCTGTCTTGTTCTGGGCAGGCAATCACGCCTGCGGGAACAAAACTATGGCCCGCGACCCGGTGCAGCGCCAGCGACGTTCGTCTTGTGAATCGGCGGCCATCAGGCCCGCCGATAGACACGTCAGTTCGCCGGAAGCTGAGGCGGTGCGGCCAGCTGGATTTCCTGGATGGTCTCGATCTGCTCGTGGGCGACGTGGACGCCGGTGAGTTCGCCGATCAGTCGCCAGTGCTCGTCGAGCCCGGCGCTGATGGTCGCCATGCGGTCGATCATCTGCCGGCTGGCGGCCTTGACCACGTCGTCTTCGCTGCGCAGCAGTTCGAAGGACATCGAGGTCATCGAGGCGGTGAGGTGGGTCAATGAGCGTGCCGTGTGGCCCAGCAATTCCATTAACAGTTTTTCTTTCGATTCCATGCGGAGGCTTCCTGCGTCGCTCGTGGTTTATTTATAACCCAGCACTTTGCTTTAGCAAATGTTTCAACCTGCGCATCCGACCAAGCGAACCGCTGGCTCACGGGTCGCAAACCGACCAGAGCTGCACCATCCCTGCCGCGCCTGATTGCCAAGCCCGGTGGGGCCAGTGTACAAATGCCTCGCTGCCCTCTCGAAAACTGACCGGAAATCACAGTGTTCGCACTGTTATCACCCCGGCGCATTTCTGCAAAAACCGTAGCCTATTGGAAAAACGCGACATTTAGTGTCAATATCGCGCCTTCCCCTATTTCGTCGCCCCCGTGCGGCTTACGCCGCAGGTCTCGCCCGTTGTTCCGATAAACAAGGCTTTGAGCATCTGCGGTTTGTAGCAAAAAGGTAGTCAATGATGAGCGCAAGGCACTTTCTCTCCCTGATGGATTGCACGCCCGAAGAGCTGGTCAGCGTGATCCGTCGAGGCGTTGAGCTCAAGGACCTGCGTAACCGCGGCGTACTGTTCGAGCCTCTGAAAAACCGCGTCCTGGGGATGATCTTCGAGAAATCCTCGACCCGTACCCGGATCTCCTTCGAGGCCGGCATGATCCAGCTCGGCGGCCAAGCGATCTTCCTGTCGCCGCGCGACACCCAACTGGGCCGTGGCGAGCCGATCGGCGACTGCGCCATCGTCATGTCGAGCATGCTCGACGCGGTGATGATCCGTACCTTTGCCCACAGCACCCTGACCGAGTTCGCTGCCAACTCCCGCGTTCCGGTGATCAACGGTCTGTCCGACGACCTGCACCCGTGCCAGTTGCTGGCCGACATGCAGACCTTCCTCGAGCACCGCGGCTCGATCCAGGGCAAGACCGTGGCCTGGATCGGCGACGGCAACAACATGTGCAACAGCTATATAGAAGCCGCGATCCAGTTCGACTTCCAGTTGCGCGTGGCCTGCCCGGAAGGCTATGAGCCAAACCCTGTGTTCGTGGCCAAGGCCGGTGATCGCGTGACCATCGTCCGCGACCCGAAAGACGCCGTGCGCGGCGCGCATCTGGTGAGCACCGACGTCTGGACCTCCATGGGCCAGGAAGAGGAAACCGCCAAGCGCCTCAAACTGTTCGCGCCGTACCAGGTCACCCGTGCCCTGCTCGACCTCGCGGCCGAGGACGTGTTATTCCTGCACTGTCTGCCCGCCCACCGCGGCGAAGAAATCAGCCTCGACCTGCTCGATGACCCGCGCTCCGTCGCCTGGGATCAGGCAGAAAACCGTCTCCACGCACAGAAGGCCCTGCTCGAGTTCCTCGTTGAACCGGCATATCACCACGCATGAGCCATGAATTACTGCTGAACCTGCGCAACCTCGCTTGCGGCTATCAAGATCAACGTGTGGTGCAGAACCTCAATCTGCACCTCAACGCCGGCGACATCGGTTGCCTGCTCGGCTCCTCGGGCTGCGGCAAGACCACCACCCTGCGCGCGATTGCCGGTTTCGAACCGGTGCACGAAGGGGAAATCTCTCTCGGCGGTGAAGTGATCTCCAGCGCCGGCTTCACCCTCGCCCCGGAAAAACGCCGGATCGGCATGGTGTTCCAGGACTACGCGCTGTTCCCGCACCTGAGTGTCGCGGACAACATCGCCTTCGGCATCCGCAAGCACCCGAACAAGGAGCGCGTCACCGAAGAGCTGCTGGAACTGGTCAACCTGAAGAACCTCGGTAAACGCTTCCCCCACGAGTTGTCCGGCGGCCAGCAACAACGTGTCGCCCTCGCCCGCGCCCTGGCGCCGGAGCCGCAGTTGTTGCTGCTTGACGAGCCGTTCTCCAACCTCGATGGCGAATTGCGCCGCAAGCTCAGCCATGAAGTGCGGGACATTCTCAAGGCTCGTGGCACCAGCGCGATTCTGGTGACTCACGATCAGGAAGAAGCCTTCGCCGTCAGCGATCACGTCGGCGTGTTCAAGGAAGGCCGGCTGGAGCAGTGGGACACGCCCTACAACCTCTATCACGAGCCGGCGACCCCGTTTGTGGCCAGCTTCATCGGTCAGGGTTATTTCATCCGCGGCCAGCTCGGCAGCCCGGAGTCGGTACAAACAGAACTTGGCGAACTGCGCGGCAATCGCGCCTACACTTGGCCGATCGGTGGTGCGGTGGATGTGTTGCTGCGTCCGGACGATATCGTTTACGCGCCGGACAGCGGGTTGAAAGCGCGGATCGTCGGCAAGACATTCCTCGGCGCCTCGACCCTGTACCGCCTGCAACTGCCGACCGGCGCCCAGCTGGAATCGATCTTCCCGAGCCATGCCGACCATCAGGTGGGTGCTGATGTCGGGATTCGTGTGGCGGCGGAACATCTGGTGTTGTTCCAGGCATCCGGCAGCACCGCTGCGCAGATTCCGGCGGTGGAGAACGGTGTTCGCCGTTACAGCACCGCGCACTGATCTGCAGACAAACAATGAGGGAGCCTGATGGCTCCCTTATTTTTTTGGCTTCAGCCCAGCATCAATGTGCCGCTGGCCACCAGCGTCGCATTGCCGCCGATCTTCACCCGCTCACCTTCCAGCCGACAGAATAGCTCCCCGCCCCGCGCCGAACGCTGGCATGCAGTGAGGCTCGACTTGCCCAGACGTTTCGACCAGTAGGGAATCAGGCTGCAATGGGTCGAACCGGTCACCGGGTCTTCATTGATGCCGATAGCCGGAGCGAAATAGCGTGAGACGAAGTCATGCTGATTGCCCCGGGCGGTGACGATCGCACCCAACCACGGCAGTTTGGCGAGGGCGACCATGTCCGGCTGGCAATCAAGCACCGCCTGCTCCGACTCCAGCACCACGAACAACTCGTTGGAACTCAGGACGTCCACCGCTTGAACATTCAGCGCCCGCTCGATCTCCACGGTGACGCCCTTCTCCACCGCTTCGATGGCCGGGAAATCGAGCCACAACCGGCCACCTTCGCGGCTGACGCTCAACGGCCCGGACTTGCAGGTGAAGTCCAGACGCTCGGCCGTTTCCTTATAGATCTCGAACAGCACATAGGCGCTGGCCAGGGTCGCGTGACCACACAGCGGCACCTCGGTGGTCGGCGTGAACCAGCGGATGTGCCACGCCTGCCCTTCGCGCACCAGAAACGCGGTTTCCGCCAGATTGTGCTCGGCGGCGATTTTCTGCATCAGCTCGTCCGCGAGCCACGCATCGAGCCGATAGACCATCGCCGGATTGCCACTGAACGGCCGATCACTGAACGCGTCGACCTGATGAAACTCGAGCTGCATAACCTTCTCCCTGTGTCAGTCGAACGAGCATGCAGCGTGGGCCGGATCAGCGCCAGTGACAGTGCCGGCCAATTTTCTTCATACAGATGTCAAGCGCGACCGATGTCGGCAAATTTCGCCTGGGTATGTTCCGCCAATACCGCCGGCGCCAGTTCCACTTCCAGCCCGCGCCGACCGGCACTGACATAAATGGTCGCAAAAGGCTGGGCCGAGCTATCGATGAAGGTACGCAGGCGTTTTTTCTGCCCCAGCGGACTGATACCACCCAACAGGTAACCGGTGGAACGTTGGGCGGCGGCCGGGTCGGCCATTTCTACTTTTTTCACTCCGGCAGCGTGGGCAAGCCCCTTCAGGTCGAGACTTCCGACGACCGGCACCACGGCCACCAGCAACTCACCCTTCTCGCTGGCCGCCAGCAGCGTCTTGAACACCTGCGCCGGATCGAGCCCCAGTTTTTCCGCAGCCTCCAGCCCGTAGGACGCGGCTTTGGGATCATGTTCGTAACTGTGCACGCGATGTTCGGCACGAACCTTTTTCAACAAGTCCAACGCTGGGGTCATGGTAGCTCCGGGATCGGCGGTGGCAAAAAATCCTGCGGCGGATTTTAGGCCATCGCTGTGCAAAAGGCTCTACCACGCGCCACGTTTCCCGGGGTTTGCAGGCCGATAACAATCGTGCGAGACGGGTGACCCGCAGGATCATTCACGTGACTGATAGTTTATTTGTGACTGACGGTTCACTTTCGACCTTTGACAGGTTTGTTTCTTGTCTATATTTTTTCGAATCTGAATAATGTAAGAATTATCGTCATCGCAGCACCCAGCAGTAAACCGGGAACAGGATGGGGATCCTGCCTCGGCGAAAATCGCGCCTTGCCCTGTCGGCAATGCGCCAGACAACAACAAAAACCGAGGTTTTCAATGACAACTGCGTTACAGCAACCTTCGCTCTCGAGCCAGTGCCTGGCCGAATTTCTGGGTACTGCACTCCTGATCTTTTTCGGTACGGGTTGTGTCGCCGCGCTCAAGGTCGCGGGCGCCAGCTTCGGCCTGTGGGAAATCAGCATCATCTGGGGCGTCGGCGTGAGCATGGCGATCTACCTCACCGCCGGCGTTTCCGGTGCGCATCTGAACCCCGCCGTCAGTATCGCGCTGAGCATTTTTGCCGATTTCGAAAAGCGCAAATTGCCGTTCTACATTCTTTCCCAGATTGCCGGTGCCTTTTGCGGCGCGCTGTTGGTTTACACGCTGTACAGCAATCTGTTCTTCGATTTCGAACAAACTCACCATATGGTTCGTGGCACTGAAGCCAGCCTCGAACTGGCGTCAGTGTTCTCCACTTTCCCGAACCCTGCGCTGTCGACTGCACAGGCGTTCCTGGTCGAGGTGATCATCACCGCGATCCTGATGGGCGTGATCATGTCCCTGACCGACGACAACAACGGCCTGCCGAAAGGCCCGCTGGCGCCGCTGCTGATCGGCCTGCTGATTGCCGTGATCGGCAGCTCGATGGGCCCGCTGACCGGTTTCGCGATGAACCCGGCCCGGGACTTCGGTCCGAAACTGATGACTTTCTTCGCCGGCTGGGGTGAAATTTCCTTCACCGGCGCACGTGAAATCCCGTACTTCCTGATTCCGATTTTTGCACCGATTGTCGGTGCCTGCCTCGGCGCCGCCGGGTATCGCGGGCTGATTGCCCGCCACCTGACCGGCGCCACACCTGCTACAAAGGATGCAGAACCGGCCATTGACGGCAAACCAAGAACTTCTTGAAACAGTCGGCGCGGGCTCCTGCCCTTTAGAGCCCGCGCCACGGCCCACTCTCCCTTATTTCGTCCAAGGCAATCGACATGACCGACATTCAGAATAAGAACTACATCATTGCCCTCGATCAGGGTACGACCAGCTCCCGCGCGATCATTTTCGACCGCGACGCGAACGTGGTCTGCACCGCACAACGCGAATTCGCCCAGCATTACCCGCAAGCCGGTTGGGTCGAACACGATCCGATGGAAATCTTCGCCACCCAGAGCGCGGTGATGGTCGAAGCGCTGGCGCAGGCCGGTCTGCATCACGATCAGGTCGCTGCCATCGGCATCACCAACCAGCGTGAAACCACCGTGGTCTGGGACAAGACCACCGGCCGTCCGGTGTACAACGCGATCGTCTGGCAATGCCGCCGCAGCACCGAGATCTGCCAGCAGCTCAAGCGCGACGGTCATGAAGACTACATCCGCGATACCACGGGCCTGGTCACCGACCCGTACTTCTCCGGCACCAAACTGAAGTGGATCCTCGACAACGTTGAAGGCAGCCGTGAGCGCGCGCGCAATGGCGAACTGCTGTTCGGCACCGTCGACAGCTGGCTGATCTGGAAATTCACCGGCGGCAAGGTGCACGTCACCGACTACACCAACGCCTCGCGCACCATGCTCTTCAACATCCACACCCTGGAGTGGGACGCGAAGATGCTGGAGATCCTCGACATCCCGCGCGAAATGCTGCCGGAAGTCAAAGCCTCCTCGGAAATCTACGGTCGTACCAAAAGCGGCATCGCCATCGGCGGTATCGCCGGCGACCAGCAGGCTGCACTGTTCGGCCAGATGTGCGTCGAGCCGGGCCAGGCGAAAAACACTTACGGCACCGGCTGCTTCCTGCTCATGAACACCGGCGACAAAGCGGTGAAATCCCAGCACGGCATGCTCACCACCATCGCTTGCGGCCCACGCGGCGAAGTGGCTTACGCCCTGGAAGGCGCGGTATTCAACGGCGGTTCGACCGTGCAGTGGCTGCGTGATGAACTGAAAATCGTCAACGACGCCCACGACACCGAATACTTCGCCAATAAAGTGAAGGACAGCAACGGCGTCTATCTGGTGCCAGCCTTCACCGGCCTCGGCGCTCCCTACTGGGACCCGTATGCCCGTGGCGCCCTGTTCGGCCTGACCCGTGGCGTACGTGTGGATCACATCATCCGCGCTGCGCTGGAATCGATCGCCTATCAGACCCGCGACGTCCTCGACGCCATGCAACAGGACTCCGGCGAACGCCTCAAGGCCCTGCGCGTGGACGGCGGCGCAGTCGCGAACAACTTCCTCATGCAGTTCCAGGCCGACATCCTCGGCACCCAGGTCGAGCGTCCGAAAATGCGCGAAACCACAGCGCTCGGTGCAGCTTATCTGGCCGGCCTGGCGTGCGGTTTCTGGGGCAGCCTGGAAGAGTTGCGCGGCAAGGCCGTGATCGAGCGCGAGTTCGAACCGAGCCTGGACGAAGCGGCAAAAGAGAAGCTCTATAAAGGCTGGAAAAAAGCCGTCAGCCGTACCCGTGACTGGGAACGTGAAGACGCCGAATAAGCCACGAACCGGACTCGTATCCGTATGTAACTGGTAGGGAGCGGATTCCTGCGGCATCATGGGCAAATTTTGCACGGCAGCCCAAAGGAAGCCCCATGAATCTGCCTCCCCGTCAGCAGCAAATCCTCGAGCTGGTCCGCGAACGCGGCTATGTGAGCATCGAGGAAATGGCCACGCTGTTCGTTGTTACCCCGCAAACCATCCGCCGCGATATCAATCAGCTGGCGGAAGCCAATCTGCTGCGTCGCTACCACGGCGGCGCCGCCTATGATTCCAGCGTCGAAAACACCGCCTACGCGATGCGCGCCGATCAGATGCGCGATGAAAAGCAACGCATCGGTGAAGCTATCGCCGCGCAGATTCCCGATCACGCCTCGCTGTTCATCAACATCGGTACCACCACCGAATCGATTGCCCGCGCCCTGCTCAATCACAGCCATCTGAAGATCATCACCAATAACTTGCACGTCGCTTCGATGCTCAGTGCCAAGGATGATTTCGATGTGCTGCTGACCGGTGGCAACGTGCGTCGCGACGGCGGCGTGGTGGGTCAGGCAAGCGTGGACTTCATCAACCAGTTCAAGGTCGACTTTGCGCTGGTGGGCATCAGCGGCATCGACGAAGACGGCAGCCTGCTCGACTTCGATTACCAGGAAGTGCGGGTGTCCCAGGCGATCATCGCCAATGCCCGGCAGGTGATCCTGGCGGCGGACTCCAGCAAGTTCGGCCGAAACGCGATGATCCGCCTCGGCCCGATCAGCCTGATCGATTGCCTGGTCACCGATCAGCAGCCGGTGCCGGCCCTGGCGCAACTGCTGAGCCAGCACAAGATTCGCCTGGAAGTCGTTTAACTCCTCCTTACATCCTCAGCGCCTGTACTGGCGCCTTCGCGGGCAAGCCCGCTCCCACAGTGCCTGTTGCGTTCATCAGTTCTGTGAACGACGAAAGTCCTGTGGGAGCGGGCTTGCCCGCGAAGGCGATCTCATAGGCGCCCTGATCCGCGCTGACGCGCATTTCATGTTCGAATATTTTCCTTTCTCGGCCCTTTGATGAGTTTTTTCAATCGAAGTCGACTGGCTGTGCGCGTCTTTATGGGCTACCATTTTCGCAAATGAACATTCATGTTCGATTTCCAAGACAGAAAATCAAAAGAGCCCGAGGCCAGCCGATGTCCACATCTACCTTGCGTACGCCCCCTATCTCAGAGATCTACGACATCGCCGTCATCGGCGGCGGGATCAATGGCGTGGGGATCGCAACGGATGCCGCCGGTCGCGGTCTTTCGGTGTTCCTTTGCGAAAAGGACGACCTGGCCAGCCACACCTCGTCGGCCAGCAGCAAGCTGATCCACGGTGGCCTGCGCTACCTCGAACATTATGAGTTCCGTCTGGTGCGCGAAGCTCTGGCCGAACGCGAAGTGCTGCTGGCCAAGGCCCCGCACATCGTCAAGCCAATGCGTTTCGTGCTGCCGCACCGCCCGCACCTGCGTCCGGCGTGGATGATCCGTGCGGGCCTGTTCCTTTATGACCACCTCGGCAAGCGCGAAAAACTCGCAGGTTCCAGAAGCCTGAAGTTCGGCGCCGACAGCGCACTGAAAAGCGAAATCAGCAAAGGCTTCGAATACTCCGACTGCTGGGTCGACGACGCCCGCCTCGTGGTTCTGAACGCCATGGCCGCCCGTGAAAAAGGTGCACACATTCACACCCAGACCCGTTGCGTCAGCGCCCGCCGCGCCAAGGGCCTGTGGCACCTGAATCTGGAGCGTGCGGACGGCAGCCCGTTTTCGATCACCGCCAAAGCGCTGGTAAACGCCGCCGGCCCTTGGGTCGCCAAGTTCATCCGTGACGACCTGAAGATGGAGTCGCCGTACGGCATCCGTCTGATCCAGGGCAGCCACATCATCGTGCCGAAGCTGTACGAAGGCGATCACGCGCATATCCTGCAAAACGAAGATCAGCGCATCGTTTTCACCATTCCGTACCTGAACAACCTGACCCTGATCGGCACCACCGACCGCGAGTACACCGGCGACCCGGCCAAAGTGGCGATCACCGACGGCGAAACCGATTACCTGCTCAAAGTGGTCAACGCCCACTTCAAG
The DNA here is from genome assembly GCF_025447595.1 of Pseudomonas koreensis. Classification (GTDB taxonomy): domain Bacteria; phylum Pseudomonadota; class Gammaproteobacteria; order Pseudomonadales; family Pseudomonadaceae; genus Aquipseudomonas; species Aquipseudomonas koreensis_H. The sequence goes on from NZ_JAOEJU010000018.1 coordinate 77,664, forward strand.
AAGCAGATCAGCCGTGACGACATCCTGCACACCTACTCGGGCGTACGTCCGCTGTGCAACGACGAATCCGACAACCCTTCGGCCGTGACCCGCGACTACACCCTGGCGCTGTCCGGCAGCACCGAAGAAGCGCCACTGCTGTCGGTATTCGGCGGCAAGCTGACCACCTACCGCAAACTCGCCGAGTCGGCGATGGCGCAGTTGATGCCGTACTTCACCCAGATGCGCCCGAGCTGGACGGCCACCGCCACCCTGCCCGGCGGCGAGGACATGACCACGCCACAGGCCCTGAGCGCGCTGATCCGCGACAAGTTCGACTGGGTACCGAGCGAAATCGCCCGCCGCTGGGCCACCACCTACGGCAGCCGCACCTGGCGCATGCTCGAAGGCGTCGACACCCTGGCCGAAATGGGCGAACACATCGGCGGCGGGCTCTACACCCGTGAAGTCGACTACCTGTGCACCGAAGAATGGGCCACCACGGCACATGACATCCTGTGGCGCCGCAGCAAACTGGGGCTGTTCACCACCCCGGCCGAGCAGGAAAAACTGGCGGCTTACCTGAACCAGGTCGAGCAGAACCGCAGCAAGATCGAAGCGGCCTGATCGATCCGCCCGTAAAACAGAAAGCCCCTGGATCGAGAGATTCAGGGGCTTTCTGCATTCAGGCCGAAACAAGGGGGCGCCGCATAACGTTCGGTTTCCCGAACGCGACCTGTCAGTCGATTCGGATAACCGGATCAGAAACGCAAAAAAACACCATCACAAAACTTTAATCACCAATTAAATCAATCAGTTAACTTGTTCCAACTGGTCTGGCACGACTCATGCTCTACACTCCTTCGACGAATGCCTGTTGCGCCAGCACGACAGGAGCCGTCAGGCATTCGAAGTACAAAGGGCCCGCTCAACCGGCTCCATAAAAAAAACAATGTCGAGGAAAATTTGATGCGCATCGTTCCCCATATCCTGGGCGCAGCCATTGCTGCCGCTCTGATCAGCACACCAGTTTTCGCTGCCGAACTCACCGGCACCCTTAAGAAGATCAACGACTCGGGCACCATCACCCTCGGGCATCGTGACAGCTCCATTCCCTTCTCCTACATCGCCGATGCTTCGGGCAAACCCGTGGGCTACTCCCACGACATTCAGGTCGCTATCGTCGAAGCCCTGAAAAAAGACCTGAACAAGCCTGACCTGAACGCCAAGTACAACCTGGTCACCTCGCAAACCCGTATTCCTCTGGTGCAGAACGGCACCGTGGATATCGAGTGTGGCTCCACCACCAATAACGCCGAACGCGCCCAGCAAGTCGACTTCACCGTCAACATTTTCGAAATCGGCACCCGCCTGCTGGTCAAGAAAGACAAGGAAGGCAAGCCGTCCTACAACGACTTTGCCGATCTGAAAGGCAAGAACGTCGTGACCACCGCCGGTACCACCTCCGAGCGCATCATCAAGGCGATGAACGCCGACAAGCAGATGGGCATGAACGTCATCTCTGCCAAGGACCATGGCGAATCCTTCCAGATGCTGGAGAGCGGCCGCGCCGTCGCCTTCATGATGGACGACGCCCTGCTGGCCGGCGAAGAAGCCAAGGCCAAAAAGCCGGACGACTGGGTCATCACCGGTACTCCACAGTCCTTTGAAGCCTACGCGTGCATGGTTCGCAAAGACGACCCGGCCTTCAAGAAGGCTGTAGACGACGCCATCGTCGCGCTCTACAAGTCCGGCGAGATCAACAAGATCTACAGCAAGTGGTTCGAAAGCCCGATCCCGCCTAAGGGTCTGAACCTGAACTTCCCGATGAGCGAAAAGGTTAAAGAGCTGATCGCCAATCCGAGCGACAAGCCTGCGCCAGACGTAAAAATCTGACACTGATCTAACCTTGTCACCTGAGGGGGCCAATCCTCCCTCGGGCGACAGTTAATACCTGCTGGCTTCAACTGGAACACTCGACCTGGTGGTTTTCGAGCCGATCGCGTGTGCCTGACGTTCAACGTCAGACGGGAAAGGATCTTCCCCAGGCGGGCACTTGTACATCGATCGAATCGAGGGGAGACCCTAATGAATTACAACTGGGACTGGGGCGTGTTCTTCAAGTCCACCGGCGTGGGCAGCGAGACTTATCTCGACTGGTTCATCTCCGGCCTGGGCTGGACCATCGCCATCGCCGTCGTGGCCTGGATCATCGCCCTGCTGCTGGGCTCGCTGCTGGGCATCATGCGCACCGTGCCGAACCGCATCGTGTCGGGCATCGCGACCTGCTACGTCGAACTGTTCCGCAACGTGCCGCTGCTGGTTCAGCTGTTCATCTGGTACTTCCTGGTGCCGGACCTGCTGCCACCGGATCTGCAAGAGTGGTACAAGCAGGATCTGAACCCGACCACCTCGGCCTACCTGAGCGTTGTCGTGTGCCTGGGCCTGTTCACCGCCGCCCGGGTCTGCGAACAGGTTCGCACCGGTATCCAGGCGCTGCCGCGCGGCCAGGAATCCGCCGCCCGCGCCATGGGTTTCAAGCTGCCGCAGATCTACTGGAACGTGCTGCTGCCCCAGGCCTACCGGATCATCATTCCGCCGCTCACCTCGGAATTCCTGAACGTGTTCAAGAACTCCTCCGTGGCGTCCCTGATCGGTCTGATGGAGCTGCTGGCGCAAACCAAACAGACCGCCGAATTCTCGGCCAACCTGTTTGAAGCCTTCACCCTGGCGACCCTGATCTATTTCACCCTGAACATGAGCCTGATGCTGCTGATGCGCATGGTCGAGAAGAAAGTCTCCGTGCCCGGCCTGATCTCCGTGGGGGGTAAATGATGGAATTCGATTTCAGTGGCATCGTCCCGGCCATTCCCGGTCTGTGGAACGGCATGCTGATGACCCTCAAGCTGATGGCGCTGGGCGTGGTCGGCGGGATCATCCTCGGCACCATCCTCGCGTTGTGCCGTCTGTCCCACAACAAACTGCTGTCGAACCTCGCCGGCGCCTACGTCAACTATTTCCGTTCGATCCCGCTGCTGCTGGTGATCACCTGGTTCTATCTGGCAGTGCCGTTCGTGCTGCGCTGGATCACCGGCGAAGACACCCCGATCGGCGCATTCACCTCGTGCATCGTGGCCTTCATGATGTTCGAAGCGGCGTACTTCTGCGAAATCGTCCGGGCCGGCGTGCAGTCGATTCCGAAGGGCCAGATGGGCGCGGCGCAGGCACTGGGCATGACCTACGGCCAGATGATGCGCCTGATCATCCTGCCTCAGGCGTTCCGCAAGATGACCCCGCTGCTGCTGCAGCAGAGCATAATCCTGTTCCAGGACACCTCGCTGGTCTACACCGTGGGCCTGGTGGACTTCCTCAACTCCGCCCGCTCCAGCGGCGACATCATCGGACGCTCCAATGAGTTCCTGATCTTTGCCGGTGTCGTCTACTTCATCATCAGCTTTGCCGCCTCGCAGCTGGTCAAGCGTCTGCAAAAAAGGTTCGCCGTATGATCTCTATCAAGAACATCAACAAGTGGTATGGGGACTTCCAGGTGCTGACCGATTGCAGCACCGAGGTCAAAAAGGGTGAAGTGATCGTGGTCTGCGGCCCGTCGGGTTCGGGCAAGTCGACCCTGATCAAGTGCGTCAACGCGCTGGAGCCGTTCCAGAAAGGCGACATCGTGGTCGACGGCACATCGATTGCCGATCCGAAGACCAACCTGCCGAAACTGCGCTCGCGCGTCGGCATGGTGTTCCAGCATTTCGAACTGTTCCCGCACCTGACCATCACCGAAAACCTGACCATCGCGCAGATCAAGGTGCTGGGCCGCAGCAAGGAAGAAGCAACCAAGAAAGGCCTGCAACTACTCGAGCGCGTCGGCCTCTCGGCTCACGCCCACAAGCATCCGGGCCAACTGTCCGGCGGACAGCAACAGCGTGTGGCGATCGCCCGTGCGCTGGCGATGGACCCGATCGTCATGCTGTTCGACGAACCGACCTCGGCGCTGGACCCGGAAATGGTCAACGAAGTGCTCGACGTGATGGTGCAACTGGCCCACGAAGGCATGACCATGATGTGCGTGACCCACGAAATGGGCTTCGCCCGCAAAGTGGCCGACCGCGTGATCTTCATGGACGCCGGCAAGATCATCGAAGACTGCAAGAAAGAAGAGTTCTTTGGCGACATCAGCCAGCGCTCCGAACGCGCGCAGCATTTCCTCGAGAAAATCCTGCAGCACTGATCAAGCAGGCGCCGCCCCCCACTGTGGGAGCGAGCTTGCTCGCGAAGAGGCCAGTACATTCAACCTTCAAGTTGGTTGATCTACCGCTTTCGCGAGCAAGCTCGCTCCCACAATGGTTGATGGACGTCTGTAGATTTGTGTTGTGGTTGACCCAAGGCAACTGTGATGAAATGCGACCCCAATCTCTATCGCGCAACCACGCCATCACTTGCCGTGAAACCCCGTCTGATCCGCCACCTGCTCCTGCCGCCGCTGGTCATCGCCCTGATGATCGGACTGGGTTACATCGGCTTCTGGACCAGTGAACATTTCGGCATCCGAAGCCTCGGCGAAAACGGCCAGCGCCAGCTGGAACTGCACGCCCGCGCGGTCGAAAGCGAAATCAGCAAATACACCTACCTGCCCAGCCTGCTGGAACTCGAATCGAGCGTTTCGCAGTTGCTGGAAGACCCTACCCCGGAACACCGGCAAACGGTCAACGATTACCTTGAAGGCCTGAACCGGCGCAGCCGCAGTCGGGCCATCTACGTCATGGACACCACCGGCCGCGTCATGGCCACCAGCAACTGGCGCGACGTCGACAGTTATCTCGGTGAAGACCTTTCATTCCGCGCCTACTTCCAGAACGCCATCCGCGGCCAGCCCGGCCGTTTCTACGGGATCGGCAGTACCAACGGCGAGCCCGGCTATTACCTGGCCCACGGCCTCGAAGAACACGGCAAGATCATCGGCGTCGCGGTGGTCAAGGTACGCCTGGAAGCCATGGAAGAACGCTGGCAGCGGGCACGTCTCGAAGCGTTCGTCAGCGATGAAAACGGCATCATCATTCTCTCCAGCGATCCGGCCCGACGCCTGAAATCGGTCGTGCCGTTGAGCGACGAGATCAAGGAAAAACTCGCCCGCAGCCTGCAGTACTACTGGTTCCCGCTCAATGAGCTGCAACCGCTGGCCCGGGAAACCCTGTCCGAAGGCGTGGAAAAACTCACTTTCCCGGCCAATAGCGAAGTCCCGAGCCAACAGGATGGCGATCAGGAAAACATCAGCTACCTGGCGCAAACACGGCCGCTGAGCGATACCCCGTGGAATTTCACCCTGCTCACGCCGTTGCAGGATCTGCGGCGCGAAGCGATCAATCAGGGGATTCTGGTAGCCATCGCCTTTGCACTGGTGGCGTTCCTGCTGATTGCCTGGAACGAACGCCGCAAGGTCATCGCCACCCGCCTCGCGGCCCGGGAAGCCTTGCAGGAAGCCAACAATCAGCTGGAGCGTCGGATTACCGAACGTACCGCCGACCTGCGCGCCAGCAACGACCGGCTCAAGAGCCAGATCCGCGAACGGCGTCAGGCCGAAGAGACGTTGCGCCGCGCCCAAGACGAACTGGTGCAGGCCGGCAAACTCGCGGCCATCGGCCAGATGTCCACCAGCATCGCCCACGAATTGAACCAGCCGCTGGCGGCGATGCGCACGTTATCGGGCAATACGGTGCGCTTCCTCGAACGGGGCCAGCTCGACGTCGCCAGCACCAACCTCAAGACCATCAACGACCTGATTGACCGCATGGGCCGGATTACCGCCAGCCTGCGCTCCTTTGCCCGGCGCGGTGACGACAAGGGCCGCGCCAGCCTCGGCAAGGCCGTAGATGCCGCCCTGCAGGTGCTCGGTACCCGTGTGGAAAGTGCCTCCCTGCAACTGCATCGTCATTTCGAGGATGTGCAGGTACAAATCGACCAGACGCGACTGGAACAGATTCTGGTCAACCTGATCGGCAATGCCCTCGACGCCATGCAGGCGCAACCGCTGCCTGAACTGTGGCTGGAGGGTGAGGAATTCAACGGCAAATATCGCCTGCGTGTACGCGACAACGGTCACGGCATCGACGCCGAAGCGCGCAAGCACCTGTTCGAACCGTTCTTCACCACCAAGCCCGGCGAACAGGGCCTGGGCCTCGGCCTGACCCTGTCGGCCAGCCTCGCCGCCGCCACCGGCGGGCATCTGGGTGTCGAACACCCGGCCAGCGGTGGTACCACCTTCGTCCTCAGTTTACCGTTGGTAAGCCCTATTCCTGCCGAGCCAATATGAACAACGACCTTAGTGTGCTGATCGTCGAAGACGATCCCCATGTGCTGCTCGGTTGCCAGCAGGCGCTGACCCTGGAAGATATCCCCTGCATCGGCGTGGGCAGTGCCGAAGAGGCGCTGGAGCAGGTCGGCGACAACTTCGCCGGCATCGTCATCAGTGACATTCGCCTGCCCGGCATCGACGGTCTGGAACTGCTGACCCGCCTCAAGCAACGCGACCGTAGTCTGCCGGTGGTGCTGATCACCGGTCACGGCGACATTTCCATGGCCGTCGGCGCGATGCAGAAAGGCGCCTACGACTTCATGGAAAAACCGTTCTCCCCCGAGCGTCTGGTGGACGTGGCCCGCCGCGCGCTGGAGCAACGCAGCCTGAATCGCGAAGTCTCCTCCCTGCGCCGGCAACTGGCCGAACGCGACTCCCTTGAAGGGCGGATCATCGGGCGCTCGCCGGCCATGCAGAACCTGCGCGAACTGATCGCCAACGTTGCCGACACCTCGGCCAACGTGCTGATCGAAGGCGAGACCGGCACCGGCAAGGAACTGGTCGCCCGGTGCCTGCATGATTTCAGCCGCCGCCATACCAAACAGTTCGTCGCGCTGAACTGCGGTGGCCTGCCGGAAAACCTGTTCGAAAGCGAAATCTTCGGCCACGAAGCCAACGCCTTTACCGGCGCTGGCAAACGGCGGATCGGCAAGATCGAACACGCCGACGGCGGCACGCTGTTCCTCGACGAAGTGGAAAGCATGCCCCTGCCGTTGCAGATCAAACTGCTGCGGGTATTGCAGGAACGCACCCTCGAACGCCTCGGCTCGAACCAGAGCGTGGCGGTGGATTGCCGGGTGATTGCGGCCACCAAGTCCGACCTCGACGAATCGAGCAAGGCCGGGGAATTCCGCAGCGACTTGTACTACCGCCTCAACGTGGTGACGCTGGAACTGCCGCCCCTGCGCGAGCGCCGCGAAGACATCCTGCAATTGTTCGAACACTTCACCCAGCAGTCGGCCCTGCGCTTCGACCGCGCGCTGCCGGAGCTCGACAACCAGACCCTGTCGAGCCTGATGAGCCACGACTGGCCGGGCAACGTGCGCGAACTGCGCAACGTCGCCGAGCGTTTTGCCCTCGGTTTGCCGGCGTTCAAGAAAACCGGCGCGGGTAACGCAGGCCAGAGCCTGGCGTTCGCCGAAGCGGTGGAAGCGTTCGAGCGCAACCTGCTCAGCGATGCCCTGCAACGCAGCGGCGGCAACCTGACCCAGGCCAGCCTGGAGCTGGGCATGGCCAAGACCACGCTGTTCGACAAAGTGAAAAAATACGGCCTGAGCCATTAAGCGAGAACGATGTGGATCTGATTTTCAAGGCAATGCTCGGTGCGGCAGTGGTGGTGATCCTCGCCATGCTGGCCAAGACCAAAAACTACTACATCGCAGGGCTTGTGCCGCTGTTCCCGACCTTCGCCCTGATCGCCCACTACATCGTCGGCAAGGGCCGCTCGATCGACGACCTGAAAACCACCATCGTCTTCGGCATGTGGTCGATCATTCCGTACTTCGTCTATCTGGCGACGCTTTACGTGATGGTCGACCGCATGCGCCTGGAGGCTTCGCTGGCAGTCGCGGCGGTTGCGTGGCTGATGGCAGCGACGGTGCTGGTGTCGGTGTGGGTGCGGCTACACGCCTGAATCAAAGCAGGTTGTGTTCCGCCACCGGTTCGATCTGCGCCCAGTGCGAAGTGTCTTCGCGATGCTCGCGCAAATACGGCAACACCGCCGCCAGCAACGGCTCCTTGAACGCTTCCTGAAAACGGTGCGCCAGCCCCGGAATCAACCGCAGCTGACTGCCACGAATGTGCGCCGCGAGGTGCACGCCGTGCATTACCGGCAGCAACGGATCCGCCGTGCCATGCACCACCAGCGTCGGGACACGCAGTTGATTGAGCAACGCCACCCGGCTTGGCTCGGCGAGGATTGCCATGATCTGGCGCTTCACGCCTTCCGGATTGAACGCACGGTCGTAGGACAGCGCCGCCTGATGCAGCAACATCTGACGATCATCAGTGACCGTCGGACTGCCCAGCGCCGCCAGCAGATCAGCCTGTTGCTCCAACGCGATCTGGCGATTGGGGGCGCCACGCCGTGACAACAATTGCACCAGCGCCGCGCTCGGCGCCGGCAGCCCTTCGGCACCGGAGCTGGTCATGATCAGCGTCAGACTTTCGACCCGCTGCGGCGCCATCGCCGCCATGTGCTGGGCGATCATCCCGCCCATGCTCGCGCCAAGTACGTGGAATCGCTCGACGTGCAATGCGTCCATCAGGCCCAGCGCATCGTCGGCCATGTCGGTCAAGCTGTAAGGCGCCGCCACCGGCAGGCCAAGTTTGTAGCGCAGCACTTCAAAGGTCAGGTTGGCTTCCACCGGCGCCTGACGCCAGGTCGACAGGCCGACATCGCGGTTGTCATAACGGATCACCCGAAAGCCCTGCTGACACAGCGCAACCACCACTTCATCCGGCCAGTGGATCAACTGCCCACCCAGCCCCATCACCAGCAACAACGCCGGATCCGACGCCCGGCCGATGCTCTGGTAAGCGAGGCTCACCTGTTGCAGATCGACCCGTTCGGTCGGCACGTTCACATCGCAACGCGATGCCGCCAGAGTTGCCTGGCCGAAAAAAACCGCGGCCAACAACGCCGCGATTGCAAAAAATCCCTTGAACATGAAAAACACCGAAACGCAGAACCCCAGTAGAGCGCGAGTCTGATGAAGTTTGTTCAAGCGCGCTGCCACAGTTCGATGACAGTTTGATGAAGAGTGCCGAGCGGTCATTGCCGTCGGCGATAACCCTGTAACACCACAGCTACGGGGCGCTTTCTTTCAATGGCTCGTTACAGGGAGTGGATCTGCCGCTCCCCATCTGGAGCCTCTTGACCATGCCCCAAAGTATATTTACCGATCATGCAGTGCCTGCGCCGCAAGTCTGGCCTGCTTCGCTGCCCTTGCCGGCGAACGTTGACAGTGCCCTGCTGCACAGCGCTCTTGAGCGTTGGCAAAGCGCAAGCGATGGTTTGCGCGAACTGTTCGCCGGCGTGCCGTCCACCCGTGCTTCGCTGACCGATTTGCTGGAGCGCGAACTCGATCTGGGCGAGCCGGGGTCAGGCCTGATGTTTATTGCCTCGGATCAGCACGCCGAGCAATTTGTCGGCTTCGCGCCAGTCTGTGCGTTCATCTATCGACAATCCCGACTGGACACAGCGCTCGACCGCCCCTGTCGTGTATCCGGCCTGGGCAGTCGACACTCATTGGCCGGTCTTACACCGCTGCAACTGCTTGCCCGGATCAAGGCCCTTGATCCGGAAAAGGAACTGACCCGGCGCTGGAGCTCGTATTGGGATGCCCGCTCGCCCGGCACGCCGGTTTCGCGCCGCGAACACGCCGGCCAGTTGTACCACTCGCACCTGGAGGCGACGGCTCAGGCAGCACTGGCACAGCGCACGCTGACCGCCGACCAGCTACGGCCATTGTGGCGACTCATGGACAGTTCATCTGCTGATCCGCGTCCGGATGACCAACCGATACATTGCGAGCGCCTGGAACGGATGCCGGACGACAGCTGCCGGACCGGTTTTCCCGGTACCTGGGTGATGAGTGATGGCGACCGACAGTCCGGACGGCAATTGCTGTATTTGCCCGATCAACCAGTGCCGTTGCAGGCCTTCGTCAACCGCAGTGAAATGGAGGCATGGTTGTGCGACCAGGCGCTGGTTCCACAGGCATTGACGACCTGCGCGATACCCTTCGAATACAGTGCCGGGGCCCTGCCTTTTTCGACTGGCATGACCGAAGTGCTGAACCGGATGCAACACGCCCGGATCGACGCCTTGCGCCTCGCTTCGTTCGATCGGTCGGGGCTTGCCGGGTGGGGTGAGCAGGCACTGGATCCGGCTGATCTTGTGGATAGACAGCACAGTAGGTGTGGAGTGGCGGCTCCACCACCCGCCTCGTCAGAATCGACAGCAATAGACGAGGATGACGAGCCATCTCTGTTCGGTGCCCTGTTCGCAGACATACCCTGGCCGGTGCGTCAGTCGGCAATGGAGGGGCAGCGCAACGCTCTGCATGGCAGGTTGAATGAAACCGGAGATGAAGGGCAGAAAATGCTCGATGAGCATTTCCAGCGTATGGAGGATGCAGAGCACGCCGCGGATATGGCCGCCCAAGCACTGGTATACCGTGAACGGGCGCTGGATACCGTCACCTTCAACCGTGCGTTCACCGAACTTCATCGTGCGCATAAAACAGGCCTGCTCGCCGAAGCCGAACTTCAAAAAGAACTCAAGCAACTGAGCGAGGAGCAGTTCCAGGACCTGAAGACGGCACTGGATTACTCGGCCCCCCATGACACCACGCTGTGCGCGGCCGAAATAGAACTGTCGATGCATCAGCGAAAAGACTCACTGATCACCCGCGACCGACAAACACTCAACGGGCCGCTGGTCATCACCCATCCTCGGGTTCTTTCTGAGCCGAACGCGCCAGACACTCTGTTGCTGTACTGGCCCGGCACAGGTGGCGGACTGCGACGGTTCGACAACCGGCGTGAGCTGGAACGTGAACTGTTCAAGATTCAGGAGCAGGATCCGTTACTGACCTTGCAACTGAAGAAAATCAGCGGCGACCCTCTGCAATATGCCTTGAATCAGGTAACCCGCGAATTCGAAGAGCGAGCCGGCACGATACGCCGGCAGTACGCTGGGGAGGCGCAATCAGCGCAGCGTGCCGAGCACCTGGAAACGCTGAACCAACAGTATCGCTCGACCCTGCAAGTCCCCGTCAGCGCCGCCCGGCATCGGGCGATCGCCGAACTCAGGCAGCAAAATACAAACGCCCGCCTGGCTTCCGGCTTGCCGGACTGGCTGAGCAGCCTGTCCGACAACGATCGTAACGGGCTCGGATCGTTGATCGGGTTTTACATCAAGGCCATGCAACGTAGTCACCGGCTGATGGAAATTGCCTTGCCGCCTCGTGACGAGTTCACCCGCAAGCACTTGTATGCACGGCTACGCAGGGATTTTTCGGTCATCGGGAATTTCACCGTAAGAGTCGATTTGCCTGACTCGGTGGCGATGCAAAAGCACACAGTCAACGCTCCCGGCGCGCCCGGCACACCACAGAAGCTCCAACTGGTACCGAGCGCAGCACGCAGCACGATGTCTCTCGAAGACCTTGTCCAGCTCAACATCGACAACACCCCATCCATGAGCCTCGAGCCGCTGTTGCTGCGTCTGGGTTTCATGAAACTGGAGGTGACGGCCACCGACGAGAAAGAACGCCAGGCCCTGACCGCCGGCATCACCAAAAGTTATCTGAGCAAGACCCTGCCGGATCTTGACCTGCCCGAAGCCTACGAAACCCTTATTCGCCAAGTGTTCATGGGCTCGAACGATGACCTGCCTTACGTCAACCAGCATCGTCGCGAATGCCTGCTCGAACCCTGGCGGGTGATGCTCAGATTGCAAGGCGAATGTGCCCGGCTGCAGAAACAGATCAACGCGCAAGACCTGCACATTTTCAACATCGCCATTGATGCCGACACGCCACACGCCTGGCACTCGGGGCACAAACGTGTCGCGCTGCTGCCGGTCTTCCTCAGCGCAGGCGGCAAGGACACGCCAAACGAAGGCCCGGTGACTCTGTCCGGAGTGTGCTTGATCCACGAACAGGCCAGCGGCACGACCCTGCTGTACCTTCCCGACAGCCCCGACAACCGGTGTCTGCGCCGCCATGACAGTCTGGAGGCGGCACGCAAGGCGCTGTTCAACCTGTGCGCCCAGGACAAATGGGTCAGCTACCTGGCCGGTCGTGCTTTGCTGGGCAACATGCGCAGCCACCGATACCGGATCAGTCAGGCTGTGCTCAGGCACTTCGACGCCATGATCGGCATCGGCGAGCGCTGGCCGGCAACCACTTCACTGGCTGCTCACTTGCTCGATGCCGATATGGGCCGACTGATCGAAGCCCATCGCGGCAACTCGCGCTCCAACGATGCGTTGTATCTGGAGCGCTACGCCCTCAGCGGACCGCGTACGATGAACTACATCAAAATGGCCTTGGGTCTTGTACCTTTTGTCGGCACCGCCATTGGTCTGTATGACGCCTGGACCAGCGCCAATCAGGCCGTGACCGCTTTTATGCGAGGGCACGTGGGCGACGGTCTGGCCGAAATCGAGTCATTGCTGTTGGCGCTGATCGAAGCGCTGATGGACATCTTGCCCGCCGCCGGAGCGGGAGCCGGGGCCGGCGCAGCCGGTCGTGTCCGGTCCCTGACGAATAGCCGTCAGTTGCGCCGGACGATGACGGGCTCCGGCGCATTGCAATCATCCGACGCCAGAAGATTGAACCAGATCGGAAAACGCTTCGATGGCTACGAGTGCGCCCAACCGATCTTCCTGAGCGGCCTGCAACCCGCCAGCGCCGGTCTTTTTCGCAACGTTTACCGGCATGCGGACGGCGACTTCATCGTTCGTCAGGGACGCATCTATCAGGTTGAACTGAGCAAGGACTCACGGGGATGGCGCCTGAGCGGCAACTCACAGAAAACCTACAAACAGCCGGTTGCCCTGGATGAAACAGGCAACTGGGATACGCACTTTGGGGTTTACGGAACCACATTCGACGGCGGCGGCGCAGGTGGCGGCAATGTATTCGGACATCTGGCCGACGTGCTGGACCCCGTCTGGCCCATGTCAATTCGTCAACGGTTGCCACGCTGGTGGGGGGACCGGGTCTTTCGCCGTCAGCATCAGTTGACTGACGCCGCCGATGATCTGGCTCGACAAATAGACGCCCGCTTCACCGAAAGTTGCGCCGTCATCAACCGCTACAGCAACGCTCCCGTGGACCAGCAACCGGCCTTGAGACCAGCCGCCGAAGCGGCCTGCATCGGTGACATCGAAATGGCCAGCAGGCGTTACCGGATACTGGTCGAACTGCTCCCCCTGACCCATGGCAACAAACGACGAAAGTTGAATGAATGCATGAGCCTGGACGCCTGGAAAGTCACTGACCGCCTTCAACTGCGCGTCCACCACGCCACATCCCGGGTAAGTCCTTTGCTGGACCGTATAGATGCGCTTATCGAGCGTCTGGACGAACTGCCTGCAGACCGGCTGGTCGAGCGTGTGTCCGCCCATAGGCAGGTCCGCGGATTACGGGTGGAAATGATGCAGCAAATCGAAGCGATCGAAGGGTTGATGCGCGACCTCAACCATTGGTACGAACGCATCAGCCTTCCCAAGGACAAGGCCAATATCCGGGTTGAGGTCGAGGCTATGAACAAACGTCTCAGCGAGCCGAAATTGCTCTATCTGAAAATCGGCAGCCAGCTGGAAATCGTCCAGCGTGTCGACCATCTCGACGAAGTCTCTCTGCACTTTCTGCACAACCAGGCCCGACAACTGCGGGACAGAATGGATCGCGCGTTGTACACGCAATTCTGCCTTCCCGAGACGAGCGCTACCCGCCCGCAACGCAATCAGATATTGCAGGACTGCCTCGACACTTACGCACAGTTTCGTCGAGCGATGACCGCGTGGACAGCCAGCTACTCCCAACACTTTCACATGGATGATGTGCCCTCCCTGATGGAGGGTATCGAGAAAATGGCCGAGCGGGCACGCAGAACCCTTGAGTTGCCGAATGTCCCTTCGCCAACCGGCCAAACCAACAAAAAGATCTTCACCACCGAAGACAATCAGTTGTTGATTGGCGTTGAACATTGGGAATCGACGACTCAGACACGCCGCTATCATTTGACCGGCAAGGGCGGCGCCGAAGAAATCTGGGAGCAGGCCGGCAACGGCAAGTACCGTCTGGTGAACTCCCGGGCCCGACCTTCGTCACCCGTGAAAACGGATCTGCGATCCCTGGTGGCAGATGCGAGTACACGACTGGAGCGTCTGCCGGCTTACCAGGTCAAGGTGGACATCCATGCCAGACAAGGCATGCTCCCTGTCGATCTGGAGCACATGATGGTCAGCGAAGCAGACGAAATGATTCGCCGGGCACAGGGGATAGAGCAGATCGATGCACAGAACCCGATTCTCGCCCTGCTGCGTGGCAAAGCCGTCGAACTCAGGATCCTCGGGCGACAGATGCGCACCCGTCAGTCACTGATCAGCAAGAACCCTACCGATGGCATGCTCGATGACCTGATCGGACAAAACGCCGTGAATCTGCGCAAGGTCCAGCCGCTGAAAAACCTCGGAAAGCGCAAGGACGGCCGCATCGACTATCTGCAGGAATACGAGATCCACGACCTGACCCAGGCACCGCCACGATTGCTGTGGTATGCCCACTTCCACTACACGAGGGCAACGCCCGGTTTTCACGATTTCGAAAAGGCCCATTTGAAACTGCCCGAACATCGATCCTTGACCCACGCAAACGATCCCTCACTGCCTCATGCCGACATCGGCAAACGCTCGTCGGTACTGACTCATTTCGAAAATCTGTAAAAACGAAAAGGGGGAGCGGTCCAGACCGCTCCCCCTGCTGTTGCGTCAAATCGCGACGGCAACGCTCAAGCCAACTGACTGCGCAATTGCCTTGCAGCCGCAACCATGTTGACCAGCGCCGCTTCGGTCTCCGGCCATGCGCGGGTCTTTAGGCCGCAATCGGGGTTGACCCACAGCCGCTGCGCCGGAATGCGCTTCACGGCTTTGCTCATCAACTTGACCATCTCGGCGGTGTCCGGCACGCGCGGCGAGTGGATGTCGTAGACGCCCGGACCGATATCGTTCGGGTAGTCGAACGCTTCGAAAGCCTCCAGCAGTTCCATGTCCGAACGTGAGGTTTCGATGGTGATCACGTCGGCGTCCATATCGGCGATCGCCTTGATCACGTCGTTGAATTCGCTGTAGCACATGTGGGTGTGAATCTGGGTTTCGTCCTTCACGCCCGACGCTGTCAGGCGGAACGCTTCCACGGCCCAATCGAGGTATTCCTGCCATTGCGCACGGCGCAGCGGCAGGCCTTCGCGGAACGCCGCTTCGTCGATCTGCACGATTTTGATTCCGGCGTTTTCCAGATCGACCACTTCGTCACGCAGGGCCAGCGCCAGTTGTTGCGCCTGGACTTTGCGCGACACGTCTTCACGGGGGAACGACCACATCAGCATGGTCACAGGGCCGGTCAGCATGCCTTTCATGACCTTGTCGGTCAGACTCTGGGCGTAGGTGATCCAGTCCAAGGTCATGGCCTCCGGACGGGACAGATCGCCATAAATCACCGCCGGTTTCACACAGCGGGAACCGTAGCTCTGAACCCAGCCGAAGCGGGTGAACAGGTAGCCGTCGAGCTGCTCGGCGAAGTACTCGACCATGTCGTTGCGTTCAGCTTCACCGTGCACCAATACATCAAGGCCCAGACGTTCCTGCACCTGTACCGCGTGGCGGATTTCGCTGCGCATGGCATCGTGATAATCGTTGGCCGACAGCTTGCCCTGCTTGAACGCCTGACGGGCCAGGCGAATCGAACCGGTCTGCGGGAACGAACCAATGGTGGTGGTCGGGAACGTCGGCAATTTCAGACGCGCCTGTTGCGCGGCGATGCGCTTGGCGAACGGAGAATGGCGTTGGCTGTCGTTGGCGTTGATCGCCTCGATCCGCGCCTGCACGGCGGCTTTGTGAATACGCGGCGAGCGGGCGCGGCTCTCTTGAATCGCGCGGCTTTCAGCCAGTGCGCTTTGCACTTTCGGCGTTTGCGGATCGTTCAGCGCATCACGCAAAACCGAGATTTCGCTGCACTTCTGCACGGCAAATGCCAGCCAGCTTTTCAGTTCCGGATCGAGCTTGTCTTCACGCTCGACATCCACCGGACTGTGCAGCAACGAGCAGGAACTGCTGACCCACAGGTTATCGCCAAAGCGCTCCTGCGCCGGTTGCAGTTGTGCCAGCGCCTGCTCCAGTTCGCAGCGCCAGACGTTGCGCCCGTTGACCAGACCGACCGAAAGAATCTTGTAGGTCGGCAGACGATCCAGCACCTGACCGAGTTGATCCGGCGCACGCACGGCGTCGATGTGCAGGCCTTGCACCGGCAGGCCGACGGCCAGGCCGAGGTTGTCTTGCAGGCCGCTGAAATAAGTAGCCACCAGTTTTTTCAGCGGCGAGTACTGAAGGATGTGATAGGCGCGCTCGAAGGCGTTTTTCCAGGCTTGCGGCAGGTCGAGCGTGAGGATCGGCTCGTCGATCTGCACCCACTCCACGCCCTGTGCGGCGAGGCGACCGAGGATTTCGTTGTACACCGGCAGCAGGCGCTCAAGCAGATCGAGTTTGTCGAAGTCGTTGCCTTTCGCCTTGCCCAGCCACAGATAAGTCAGCGGGCCGATGATCACCGGTTTGACGTTGTGACCGAGGGCTTTGGCTTCTTCGACTTCATCGAACAGCTGTTCCCAGCTCAGCTTGAATTGCTGGTCTGCGCTGAATTCCGGGACCAGGTAGTGGTAGTTGGTGTCGAACCACTTAGTCAGCTCTTGTGCGTACTGAGTTTTGCCGTGCTCACCACCGCAGCAGGACGACGTGGCGCCACGGGCCATGGCAAACAGCGTGTCGAGGGTCGGCAGGCCGCGCTCGTCACGCACACCGTCGAAGCGCTCGGGGATCACACCGAAGGTCAGCGAGTGGGTCAGCACCTGGTCGTACCAGGCGAAGTCGCCGACCGGCAGCAAGTCGATGCCGGCGTCCTTCTGCAGTTGCCAGTGTCTGGCGCGCAGCTCGCGACCGACCTGATTCAAAGCGGCCTGATCGAGATCACCTTTCCAACAGGCTTCGAGGGCTTTTTTCAGTTCGCGGTCGGCGCCGATGCGCGGGAAACCAAGGGTGTGGGCCACGGCCATGTCGAGTGTTCTCCATTGCGTAAAAGATGGCGCCATTGTCGACAGTCATGGCAACATGAGACAAACTCAACCTTTTCGTGTTGATCACAAATTTTCCTCATGGAGCCTGCGGTGCTTGAGATCCGTCACCTGAAAACCCTGCATGCCCTGCGCGAAGCCGACAGCCTGGTGGATGCAGCCGACCGCCTGCACCTGACCCAGTCGGCGCTGTCCCACCAGTTCAAGGAACTGGAAGAGCGCATGGGCATGCCATTGTTCGTGCGCAAGACCAAACCGGTGCGCTTCACCAGCGCCGGCCTGCGCCTGCTGCAACTGGCCGACGCGACCCTGCCGCTGCTGCGCGCCGCCGAGCGTGATATCGGACGTCTGGCCGGAGGTACCGCCGGGCGTCTGCACATGGCCATCGAATGCCACAGTTGCTTCCAGTGGCTGATGCCGACCATCGACCAGTTCCGCGATGCGTGGCCGGAAGTCGAACTCGACCTCGCTTCGGGTTTCTCCTTCGCCCCGCTGCCGGCCCTGGCCCGGGGCGATCTGGATCTGGTGGTGACCTCCGACCCGCTGGAAATCGCCGGCATCACTTATGTACCGCTGTTCACCTACGAGGCGATGTTGGCGGTTGCCAACCAGCACGCATTGGCAAGCAAACCGTACATCGTGCCCGAAGACCTGCTGACCGAAACCCTGATCACTTATCCGGTGGAACGCGACCGCCTCGATATCTTCACCCGCTTCCTCGAACCGGCCGACATCGAACCGGCGCAGGTGCGTACCTCGGAACTGACAGTGATGATGATGCAGCTGGTGGCCAGCGGCCGTGGCGTGTGCGGCATGCCGCACTGGGCGCTGCATGAATACAGCTCGCGCGGTTATGTGAAGGCCAAGCGGCTTGGCGAGAAAGGTCTGTTCGCAACGCTGTACGCGGCGATCCGCGCCGACATGCTGGACGCACCCTACATGCGCGATTTCCTGCTGACGGCCAAGGACACCTCGTTTTCGACGCTGGACGGGGTCAGCGCGGTTCGTTGATCGCACGAGTGATATGAATCAACTGTGGGAGCGAGCTTGCTCGCGATAGCAATCTAGCAGTCACCCTCCTGGTGACTGACAGTCAGTCATCGCGAGCAAGCTCGCTCCCACAGGTTATGTGTGAGGTTGGGGTTCACACCACATGTGGATCTTGTCGAAATAGTCCTCGCCGACCCGTACCGCCATCGGTTCAAGACCAAACTGGATGAAGCCGCAGCGTTGATACAACTGGAACGCCGCGTCATTGCCGGCGGTGACGGTCAATTGAATGACTTTCAGCGCCGGGTGTTGTTGCGCTTCGCCCAGCACCGCCTCCATCAATTTCAGGCCCAGCCCGCGCTGACGAAACTCAGCCGACACATACATGCCGAATACCGTTGCCTTGTGCCTGGCCTTTTCCCGAGGCTCGAACGCCAGGCCGACGATGCCCGCCAGCCGGCCGTCTTCGAACGCGCCGAACACTGCGTCGAGCTTGCTGGTCAGACGTGATTCCCACCAGCTCAGCGGCATCACTGCGCGCTCGCGCACACTGGAAGTGAACGCCTGTGGATGCCGGTCATAGGCTTCCAGCATCAATTCGCGATAAGCCAGCGCATGGCTGGCATCCAGCCGTTCGATCCACATGTCAGGCGGCCTTGCGTTGTTCAAGCATCAGCCGCACGGCCAGGCCGCCCAGCACGAAGCCCATGAAATAACGCTGCGCTGCCAGCCAGGTCGGGTTGTTGACGAACCACGATGCGATGCCCGCCGCAAACAGCGCGATCAGCAGGTTGACGCAGAAACTGACGCTGATCTGAGTCAGGCCGAGGATGATGCTTTGAGTGAACACCGAGCCGTGCTCTGGCGAAATGAATTGCGGAAATACCGAGAGGTAGAACACCGCGATTTTCGGGTTCAGCGCGCTGGTGAGAAAACCCATGGTGACCAGTTTGCGCGAGGAGTCCGCCGGCAATTGCTGCGCCTCGAACGGCGAACGGGCGCCGGGTTTCACCGCCTGCCAGGCCAGCCACAACAGGTACAGCGCGCCGGCCCACTTCAACACTTCATAGGCCATCGGCACCGCAAGAAACACCGCGGTCAAACCGGCGGCCGCCGCGAACAGATGCACGAAGAACCCCGCGACCACGCCAAGCAGCGAGGTCACCCCGGCGCGGCGTCCCTGACAGATCGACCGCGAGATCAGGTAGATCATGTTCGGCCCCGGCGTCAGTACCATCAGCAGTGCAGCGGCGGCAAAAATCAGCAGGTCTTGAAGCGGGATCATGACGAAGTCCTTTGCACGAATGATCAGGCGATCGCGGTCAGCGAGGCTCGATAAAACGGCAGGATCAGGTCACGTGTCAATGGGGCGAGAACCACATCGCCGTCGGTGGCCGGGTCGATCCAGATCACCTCTTCGATCTCGGCAGCCGGCAAGACTTGAGCGTCGATGGTCAACTGAAAGATCTCGGCCTGCACGACGAATCCCGGCTCGTTGGCGGCGGGTGCCGAGAACTGGCCGAGAAAGCTCGCCTGCGCCGGATCGATCGCCAGTCCCAGTTCTTCTTCCAGCTCACGGGCCAGCGCATGCACCGGCAGTTCATGGGCCTCGATCTTGCCGCCCGGTTGCATGAACGCCGTGGTGCCGCGCTTGCGCACCAGCAGGGTCTGGCCGTCGGGGTTGAGCAGCAATGCGGCGGCAATGCGAATGATGGAGTTATTTGTGGTCGACATGAACGGAAAGCCTTTGACTCAAAAAACGGCAAGCATCACACGCCCGCCGTTCATGAGCAAAGACTCTGCCGGAACCTCAGGTCGCTTCCTGGAAATCCATCTCCGGCGGCTGCCGACGGAACCCACCGGTGAGCACCGCCAGGTACACCACGCCAATCGCCAGCCAGCTCAGGCCCAGATACACCGCCAGATGATCGAGGCTGACCATCAGCCACAAGTCCGCCGCCAGGCCGATGAACGGGAAGATCAGGAACAGGAGCAACTCGCGCAGGCCTTTTTTCTCGCCGCCGATCCAGTAGTGAAAAATCACCGACAGATTGACCAGGCTGAACGCCAGAAACGCGCCGAAGTTGATGAACGAGGTCGAGGTGGTCACGTCGAGTTTCAGCGCCAGCAAAGCCACTACCGCACACAACAGGATGCTGTTGACCGGCGTACCGAAGCGCTCGTGCAAGGTGCCGAAGAACGACTTGGGCAAGACGCCGTCACGGCCCATCGCGAACAACAGCCGCGAACCACTGGCCTGCGCCGACAGGCCCGAGGCGAACTGACCGACGATCAGGCCGATCAGGAAGATCGACACGAACAGATCACCGCCGATGTTGCGTGCAATTTCGTAGGCCGCCGAGTCGACGCTGTCGAACTGGAACGACGGATGGGCGATCTGCACGAAGTACGACACGCCGACAAAAATCAGCCCGCCGAACAGGGTGATCAACATGATTGCCCGAGGGATGGTGCGACGTGGATCGCGGGTTTCTTCGGTGAGCGTACTGACCGCATCGAAACCGAGGAACGAGTAGCAGGCAATGGCCGCACCGCTCATGATCAGCGGCATCTGCATGTCGCCGTTGAAGAACGGCTTGATCGACCACAGCGGCGTGCTGGCATCGCCGCCAACGTAATGCACGCACAGGGCGACGAACGCGACCAGCACCAGGAACTGCACCAGCATCAGCAAGGCGTTGATGCCGTTGGCCAGTTTCAGGCCGATGATGTTGATCGCGCTGGTGATGCCGATGAACGCCAGCACCCAGATCCACTGCGGGATCGACGGGAAGGCCGAAGCGAGGTACGCGGCGCCGATCAGCCAGATCGCCATCGGCAGAAACAGATAATCGAGCAGCACCGCCCAACCGGCGATGAAACCGAGTTTCGGGCTGATGGCCTTGCGCACGTAGCTGTAGGCAGAGCCGGCCACCGGGAACGCGGCGGCCATGCGCCCATAACTCATGGCGGTGAAAAACATTGCCACCAGCGCCGCCAGATACGCGGCGGGCACCATGCCGGCGGTGGACTGGGCGAGGATGCCGAACGTGCCGAGGACAATGATCGGCGTCATGTAGGCGATGCCGAACAGCACCACCGACCCTAGCGAAAGGGTGCGTTGCAAACGAGCCATGGGCGACTTACTCCGGATTTTATTGGATTTATGGCAGAGGCCGAGTTCGGCGAATGTTTCGGGTGTTGCTTTGTTTTTCTTGGGTCAAACAGATGTGTTGTCTGGACGGGCCCCATCGCGAGCAAGCTCGCTCCCACAGTGACCGCGTTCCCCTGTGGGAGCGAGCTTGCTCGCGATGGCGCCAGCCGTGGCGCCACAGGATCAGGGTCAGCGCGAGGGGATCAGCAGCTCACGTACTCCGCAGGCGTGTTCAACCACCTCCCCCGGCAATCTCAACCGCTGATCATCCAGATACCGATAATCCTTGCGCGCCAGCTCCAGCTGACCGAAATCCAGCTCGACACTGAACCGCCCTTCTTCACGCCCGGCCTCGAACAGCACCGTGCCCAGCGGATCGACCAGCGCACTGCCGCCGGCAAACATCAACCCGTCATCCCCCGCGTCCACACGGTTGACCATCAGCGCAAACGCCTGGTTTTCCTGGGCCCTGGCCATGATCGCGGTGCGGTGGGTCGGGCCGTACGGGTCCATGTTGCCGTTGGTCACGATCAACAATTCGGCGCCCAGTTGCGCCAGGGCGCGGGCCGATTCCGGGAACTCAATGTCGTAGCAGATCAAAAGACCCACTCGCACACCGTTCCACAAGCAGGTGGCGTAACGGTCACCCGCCTCGAACACACCGCGATCCGAGGCCCAGAGGTGGGTCTTGCGATATTTCAGGGCGATGCCTTCGGGGGTAATCAGCAGCGTGGTGTTGTAGAAGCGGCCGCTGTCGTTCTCGGCCATGCCGATCACCACGGCGAGGTTGCGTTCACGGGCGGCAGCCTGCACGGCGCTGACGGTCGGGCCGTCCAGCGGTTCGGCGATCTGCGCCACGGTGTCGGCGGTCGGGAAGCCCATCAGGTGGGTCTCGGGGAACACGATCAGTTGCGTGTCGGCGGCGCAGGCCGCAATCGCCGCGAGGGCGCGTTCGAGGTTGTACGCCGTGTCTTTGTCACGGCCCGCCAGTTGGGCGAGTTCGACTTTCATGGGTAGTCCTTGTTATGAGCGCCGGGCGCCGAAAGATTGCCCGGCGGCTGTCTGTGGGCCAGTATGCTTCGCATTCGACCGGCCAGGGAATTACGCGGCCGGGGTAACCCGATAGGGGTAGAGGCATGACTCTTTCGTTTGACGACATCACCTGGCACCGCGCCGTCGGGCAGTTGATCGACGCCCTCGACAAGCCGAATTTCTGGGCGCAACTGGTGCGTCTGCTCGATCAGTACGTGCCGTTCGATAGCTGGGTGGCGCTGCTGTTCAGCGCCGACCGCCACCCGCAGGTGTTCGCCGAATGCCCCGGCGCGGATGGCAGCCCCGACCAGCTGTTTCAGGATTACCTGCGTGGTCTGTACCTGCTCGACCCGTTCTACATCGCCTGCCGCGAGCAATCGCGCACCGGGTTGTATCGCCTGTCGGAGGTCGCGCCGGAGCACTTCGAACTGACCGAGTATTACCAGCGATACTTTCGTCTGAATGTGGTGGCCGACGAAATCCAGTTCAATTGCCAGCTCGAAGGCGACCGCACGCTGTGCCTGTCGCTGGGCAGCCAGCAACGCTTCACCGGCGAGCAGATTGCCCTGCTGTCGCTGATCCAGCCGTGGGTGCTCGGCCTCTTGCGCCAGCGTTTGCCCTATGAAATCAACGAAACCGTGGCCCTGGCCCCGGCGCCTGCGCAACCAGACTGGCGGGTGCAGCTCGAAGCGTCGGTGCAGCAACTCAAGGGCGCGCAACTGACCGCCCGGGAACTGGACGTCGGGCGCCTGATGCTCAGCGGTTGCTCCAGTAAAGAAATCGCCCGTAAGCTGGAAATCTCTGTTGAAACCGTGAAAGTCCATAAGAAACACATGTACAGCAAGCTGGGGATCAAATCCCAGTCGGAGCTGTTTTCGATCTTTCTGCAGGCGCAGAACGCCTGATACAGCGCTGTGAGCTTTTCTGTGGGAGCGAGCTTGCTCGCGAAAGGGCCGCCATAACCGACTTATGCGTTGACTGGCCCACCGCTATCGCGAGCAAGCTCGCTCCCACAGGGATCTGCGGCGCTGAACAATCCAAGTCCGAACCAAGGAAACCGTATGAGCCTGTCACTCCTGAGCCGCTACGCCTTCTTTGCCGTCTGCGTGATTTTCACCCTCGCCAGCCTGCCCTTTCTCGAACACGACTGGCTGTGGCCGATCACCGCCGTCACCGGCGTATTGAGCCTGATCGGTCTGTTCGACCTGATGCAGAGCCCGCACGCGGTGCGCCGCAATTACCCGATCCTGGGCAACATCCGTTATCTGGTCGAGGGCATCCGCCCGGAAATCCGCCAGTACCTGCTGGAATCCGACAGCGATGCCCTGCCGTTTTCCCGCGCCCAGCGTTCGCTGGTGTACTCGCGGGCCAAGAATGAAACCGCCGACAAGCCGTTCGGCACCCTGATCGACGTCTACCAATCCGGCTTCGAATTCATCGGTCACTCGATGCGCCCGGCGCCGCTGAGCGATCCGAGCAGTTTCCGCGTCACCGTCGGTGGCCCGCAGTGCACCCAGCCGTACTCGGCGTCCGTATTCAACATCTCGGCCATGAGTTTTGGCTCGCTCAGCGCCAACGCGATCCGCGCGCTGAATCAGGGCGCCAAACTCGGCAACTTCGCCCACGACACCGGCGAAGGCAGTATCAGCCCTTATCACCGCGAACACGGCGGCGACCTGACCTGGGAACTGGGCAGCGGCTATTTCGGCTGTCGCACCAGCGACGGCCGCTTCGACCCGGAACGCTTCGCCGCCCAGGCGCAGACCCCGCAAGTGCGAATGATCGAAATCAAGATGAGCCAGGGCGCCAAACCCGGCCACGGCGGGATCCTGCCCAAGCACAAGGTCACCCAGGAAATCGCCGACACCCGCGGCATCCTGATGGGCGAAGACTGCATCTCGCCGTCGCGCCACAGCGCGTTCTCCACGCCGATCGAGATGATGCATTTCATCCAGCAACTGCGTGAACTGTCCGGCGGCAAACCGGTGGGTTTCAAGTTCTGCCTCGGCCATCCGTGGGAGTTCATGGGCATCGCCAAGGCCATGCTGGAAACCGGCATCCTGCCGGACTTCATCGTGGTCGACGGCAAGGAAGGCGGGACTGGCGCCGCGCCGGTGGAGTTCACCGACCACATCGGCGTGCCGATGCGCGAAGGCTTGCTGTTTGTGCACAACACCCTGGTCGGTCTGAATCTGCGCGACAAGATCAAGCTCGGCGCCAGCGGCAAGATCGTCAGTGCCTTCGACATCGCCAGCGTGCTGGCTATCGGTGCCGACTGGGCCAACTCGGCGCGCGGCTTCATGTTCGCCATTGGCTGTATCCAGTCGCAAAGCTGCCACACCAACAAATGCCCGACCGGCGTCGCCACCCAGGACACCCTGCGCCAGCGCGCACTGGTGGTGCCGGACAAGGCCCAGCGGGTCTACAACTTCCACCGCAATACGCTCAAGGCCCTGGCGGAAATGCTTGCCGCCGCCGGCCTCGATCACCCGTCGCAACTGTCGGCCAAGCACTTGGTACGGCGCATGTCGGCCACCGAGATCAAACTGTTCTCGCAGCTGCATGTGTTCCTGAAACCGGGGGAATTACTCACCGGAGAGGTGAACGGCGAGTTCTATTCGCGGATGTGGCAGATGGCGCGGGCGGACAGTTTCGAGCCGCAGGAAATCGCGGCGGCCTAGTCGATATTGCAGCGCCAGCCGGGAACGGCTGGCGCTTTCAGGTCCGGGAACGGCGAAACAACACAAACCGGAAAAAGCAGTACCCCAGCAACAGATCCAGCAGTGAAAACACCGACACCGTCACCAGCCCCGGCAGACTCCGAGCATCGGCGAATAGCCCGACGCCATAACTCAGCGCTCCCATCACGCCGATAAACATCAGGTACGCCGCCACTGACGTTCCGGTCTCGAACGTGTACAGCGCGTTCATGTAAAACGCGAAGGAGGCGGCGATGCAAAACGCGGCGAAGTTACTGGCCGCCTGGTCGAACTGAACCGCACTGGTCAGTACGAAAAAAACCTGCCAGTGGACCAGCGTTGCGGCCAGGCCGATTGCCGTTTGGGCGGGAAATCCTTTCCACAAGATCCTCATCGTCAATCCTTGCTGTCGCGGCAACGGGCGGGGCTTTCACGCTAGGGCAAGGCGCGGGCGGGGTCTACTGTCAGAAATTACAGGTCGGCGACGGTTTGCGACCAACGGTTACCATTGCAACAGCCGGCCGTGGGGCGGCTCTTTCATGACGATGAATCCGTAATCACCGACCAGGTAGAGGCGGTAATAGAGGCTGTCCACCAAGGGTGGATAGCCCATCAGACCGACATGGGTCGCGTTGCGCCGTTCGCGCTCGGCGACCACGTTGGTGATGCCGGCCGAGGGCAGGTTTTCGGCGAGCATGAAATAGTCGACGTTCAGCAGATAGTGCAGCACCGGCAACTGCTTGAACGTACCCACCGCCCCCGCCAGCCAGCGGTCGGAGTACGTCACCGAGATATAAATCCGTTTGGCTTCGCGCAGTTCGCGATGAGATGAAATGTCGTGGCTCAGACTGTAGAGCGCACTGCTGGCGAAGGTTTTCTCCATCGTCAGCACCCGGCCATAAGCAAAGGACAGCGACAGCGCGGCCAGCAGTGGAATCGCCAACACCAGAGGCAACCGTTGATGCAGCGGCATCAACCCCAGCCAGGCCAGATAGAACAGCAACATCAGCAGCACGCCGAACCCCATCAGGGTGCGCGCGCCTTCGTTGAAATCGCGAAACAGCAGCGTCATGCCCGGCACCAGCAGCACAATCAGCGGCAATGCCAGCAGGCAGCTGAGGCTCAGGAGCAAACCCCTGGCGCGTGACATGTTGCGCTCACGAATCCGCCGTCCCAATTGCACGGCGCCGAACACGGCGCACAGCACCAACACAATAAAAACCATCGTGTAGCCGCCGTGAAACAGCAGCGCAACCTTCT
Organism: Pseudomonas koreensis; assembly: GCF_025447595.1. Classification (GTDB taxonomy): domain Bacteria; phylum Pseudomonadota; class Gammaproteobacteria; order Pseudomonadales; family Pseudomonadaceae; genus Aquipseudomonas; species Aquipseudomonas koreensis_H. The sequence goes on from NZ_JAOEJU010000018.1 coordinate 103,996, forward strand.
CCATCACCCGACCGATATTGGTGCCGATCTGCAGTAACGGATCAGCGCTTGCATTCAGCAATTGCGTGCGTCCGTGGTCAGTGAACGGATAGGCCGTAATGCTGTAAATCAGCACCGCCAGCAGCAGTTGCGCCAGCCGCCAGCCCGACCGGCGCCAGAGTTCATCCCACGGAACTCGCCGGTGAACATTGCGCAGCAACTCCAGGCAGCACAACCCGAGAAACACATTGAGACTGATCTGATACAGCCCGATCGCCAGCGCCAGCAACGCCGACGGCACCAGCCATCGCTGAATGCGTGAAGCGCCGCAAAAAGTGATTGCGTAAATCACCGCGACCAGACTCAGCGCCATGCCGGCCCCGTCGTATTGATAGGACAGGTTCTGCAGCAGAAACGGGTTGTACCAGAGCGGCAACACCACCAGACAACAGGCCAGCGTCGGTTCGGGAAAATAGTGGAAGGTCAGCCGGGTCAACGCGAAGGACATGGCCACCGTGGCGAGTAACAGCGGCAATGGAAAAATATTCGGCGCAGCGCCGGTGAACGTCAGCGCCTGATACAGCCAGTCCATGAACAACCGCCCCTGCCCGGCCCAGGCATTGCCGGCAGCGAGAGTGCGCCAGTTGTCGTCGATGTAGGGGAAGTCGGCGAGGATCAGCGGCAGGATGTACAGCAGCGTGGCGAGCAGGAAGAACAGCACGACCTGACGGCGGCCGAGTTCTCGTACGAGAAAATCGCGGATCCTCATACCTGCGCCTCTGTTCACGGCTGCGCTGGAAACAACGTAGATAAACCTTCGAACATGACTCTGAATCAGAAGTCGATTTTTGCGGCCCTTTCAGACCAGCGGCATCAACCTCTCACCCATGAAAAAGCCCCGGACTTTCGACCGGGGCTTTCGAGTTTCAGCAACAACGAATTACGAAGCCGAACGCACCGCGCCCTGGGACGCATCGCTCGGTTGCAGCTTGAACACGTAGAACAACACGGTCAGCAGCACCAGGAACGCCGGCCCCACATACAGCGCCACGCGAGTGTCCGGGAAGTACGCCATCAAGCCGACCACCAGCACCAGGAACGCCAGCGCCAGATAGGAGCTGATCGGGAACAGCCACATCTTGTATTTCAGGCCGGCCCGTTCGCTGGCACTCAGGCCTTTGCGGAATTTCAGCTGGGCCAGCAAGATCATCACCCAGGTCCAGATCGCGCCGAAGGTGGCGATGGACGTCACCCAGACAAAGACTTTTTCCGGCACCAGATAGTTGAGCAGCACGCCCAGCAGCAGCGCGAAGATCGACAGCAGCAATGCGCGACGCGGTACGCCGTTGCTCGAAGTGCGAGCGAAACCGGCCGGTGCCTGGCCGTTCTGCGCCAGGCTGTAGAGCATGCGCCCGGTGCTGAAGATGCCGCCGTTGCACGACGACAGCGCCGCAGTGATCACCACGAAGTTGATGATGCCGGCGGCAGTCTTGATGCCCAGACGTTCGAAGGTCATCACGAACGGACTGCCCTGAGTGCCGATTTCATTCCACGGGTAGATCGACAGGATCACGAACAGCGCGCCGACGTAGAACAGCAGGATCCGCCAGAACACCGAGCCGATCGCATTCGGGATGGTCTTCTGCGGGTTCTTCGCTTCACCGGCGGTCAGGCCGATCATTTCCACACCGAGGTAGGCGAACATCACCATTTGCAGGGACATCAACACGCCCGTCACACCGTTGGGCATGAAGCCGCCATGGGCCCACAGGTTGGAAATCCCCAGCGCCACGCCGTCGTTACCGAAGCCGAAGGCAATGATGCCGATGCCGCCAAGCACCATGGCGATGATGGTGACGATCTTGATCAGGGCGAACCAGAATTCGAACTCACCAAAGGCCTTCACCGCGATCAAATTGATCGAGCCCATGCTGATCAACGCCGCCAGCGCCCAGATCCAGCGCGGGACATCGGGGAACCAGATGCCCATGTACACCGCCACCGCCGTGATTTCGGCGACGCAGGTCACCAGCCACAGGAACCAGTAGTTCCAGCCGGTGAGAAAGCCCGCCAGCGGGCCGAGGTAATCCTGTGCATAACGACTGAAGGAGCCCGCGACCGGGTTGTGTACGGCCATTTCTCCGAGGGCGCGCATGATCACCAGGATCGCCAGACCGCCGATGATGTAAGACAGCATGATCGCCGGGCCGGCCATTTCGATGGCCTTGGCCGAGCCGAGAAACAGGCCGACACCGATGCAGGCGCCGAGCGCCATCAGGCGAATATGCCGTTCACCGAGTTCGCGTTTGAGCGGGCCGCCTTGAGCGGCTTCGCCATGGGGCGGGTGATTGCCGACTGGCATGGGGGACTTCCTCGTCTTGTTATTGGATGTGACCACCGAGTGTCCAAGCGTCGGCCGATAAGCCTGCGCCAGGGTAAAAACCGGCCTGCTTCGTGGGCAGGACCGTCCCGCAGAAGCAACCTGCGGGATCAGCGGGGCGTGCAGTATAAAAAGCTTGCGACAGGTTTTTTCACTCTATAAGGCATCTGATTCAGACGTAAACCTCGTCAAATACAAGGTTTACGAGACAAACCATCCTGCATTTCGAGGATTATTCACCGCGCAAATGGGCGCCGAGTATTGCACAGCAATGGTGCAACGTCATGCCGCGACCAAAGTCGCAGCGGCCTCAAGACCGCTCTGTTCCGGCTCTTTCAGGCTTTCAATCAGTTGCCTGCGGGTTGCAGCCGGATTTGCAGATTTGTTCAGGGTCCCTCCTTCACAATTTTTTCACCCGCGCCAACCACCGACTAAGCTTCAGTCAAGTCCGATCAATCTGCGTGAATGGATCAATCGACTATGGGCGCTTTGTGGCAAACCGATTCGAGTGAAAAAGTGGTTCCGACTGAACGTGTGGATGAAGCGCCTGTACCTGAAAAACCCCGTCGTAACCGGCATGGGTGGAAGGCTTTCTGGCTCCTGTTTGTGATCATCGCGATTGTCGTAGGCCTGGCTGCGATGAAGGAAATGCGCACCTCGCGTTTTCAGTCCCGCGAGGTCAGCCAGTACGCGGCCAAACTCAAATACGAACTGCAACCGGGGCCCAGCGAAGCGATTCGCTATCCGGGCAACGGGCCATTCGATCTGCGTCTGGGCTACAGCTCGCTGGACGAGTTCCTGCCGCGGCTGATCAAGCGCAACTATGTGATCACTGAGCAGACGCGCTTCTCCCCGGCCCTGCTCAACTACACCGACAAGGGCCTGTTCGTGCCCTACTCCGAAAAGATCCAGGCCGGGCTGTCGATCACCGATTGCCGTGCCGCGCCCCTGTATCAATACAACTATCCGCAGCAGCTGTATTCGAGTTTCGAGTCGATTCCGCCGGTGGTGGTCAACAGCCTGCTGTTCATCGAGAACCGTTTTCTGCTCGACCCCAAGCAACCGCTTGCAAATCCGGCGGTGGACTGGCCACGCTTCGGCATGGCCGCCTGGTCGCAAGTCGCCAAGCTGCTGCACTTGCCGGGGCAGTCGGCCGGTGGCAGTACCCTGGCCACGCAACTTGAGAAATACCGCCACTCGCCCGACGGCCTGACGGTGTCCGGTGCAGAGAAGATCCGCCAGATGATTTCCGCCAGCGTACGTGCCTATCAGGGCGGCCCGGAAACCTTGCCGGCGCGGCAGAACATCATTCGCGACTACCTCAACAGTGTGCCGCTGTCGGCGGTGCCGGGGCATGGCGAAGTGCACGGCATGGCTGAGGGCCTGCGGGTCTGGTATGGCGCCGATTTCAATGAGGCCAACCGTAAACTCGCGAGTACCGAAACCGATCCGAAGACCATGGCGGACAAAGGCCTGGCCCTGCGCGAAATGCTTTCGCTGATGATCGCCCAGCGCCGCCCTTCGCATTACCTGACGAAGGGTCGCGAAGAACTGGTCGAACTGACCAACAGCCACCTGCGCCTGCTGAAACAGAACGGCGTGATCGACGCCGCCCTGGCCGATGCGGCGCTGGCCAGCACCATCAGCTATCGCGACTGGCAGACCCAGCCGACGATACAGCCGATCGAAACCAACAAGGGCATCAGCGTCGCCCGCAGCCGGCTGGCGTCGATGCTCAACCGTCCGCTGTACGACCTTGACCGTCTCGACCTGTCCGCTACCAGCACCTTGCAAGGCGAACTGCAAACCCAGGCCACCGCCTACCTGAAACGACTGGCGGACCCGGCCTATGCGACCGAAGTCGGTCTGATGGGTGAGCGCCTGCTGACGCCCACCAGCACCACTCAGGTGCGCTACAGCTTCACCCTGTTCGAGCTGACCCCGGACGGTTCGCGCGTGCGGGTGCAGACCGACAGCACCGATCAGCCGTTCGACATCAACGAAGGCAGCAAACTGGAACTGGGCTCCACCGCCAAGATGCGAGTGCTGACCACTTACCTGCAAATCATCGCGGAGCTGCATGACAAGTACGGCGCCATGACCGTACCGGAACTGAAAAAAGTCGACGTGCCGGATCAGGATCGCCTGAGCCAGTGGGTGATCGATTACCTGATCCAGAACAAGGATCACGACCTGTCGAAAATGCTCGGCGCCGCCCTCGACCGCAAATATTCGGCCAGCCCAGGGGAAGCGTTTTTCACCGGTGGCGGCCTGCATGTGTTCCACAATTTCCGCAAGGAAGACAACGGCCGCATGCCGACCCTGCGCGATGCGCTGCGTGAATCGATCAACCTGCCGTTCATTCGGCTGATGCGCGACCTGGTGCGCTATACCACCTACTCCGGCCCGAACAACAGTGCCGAACTGCTCAAGGATGATCGCGATCCTCGGCGTCAGGAATATCTGGCGTCCTTTGCCGACCGCGAAGGCACCTCGTTCCTGCTCAAGTTCTGGAAGAAGTACAGGAACAAAGACACTCAGGCCCGGCTCGACACGTTTCTGGACAGCATGCGCCCGACGCCGATCCGCATGGCAGCAGTACATCGCTATCTGCTGCCCAATGCCGACCAGAAAGACTTCAACACGTTCGTGCGCTCGCACCTCAAAGGCGCCAAGCTCACCGAAAAACTGACCGACGAGCGCCTCGAGCGGCTGTACCTCGCCTATGGCCCGGGCACCTACGACCTGCCGGATCAGGGCTTCATCGCCAAGGTGCATCCACTGGATCTGTGGATGATCGGCTATCTGCTCAACCACCCGGACGCGACCTTCAAGGACATCGTCAAGGCCAGCCAGTTCGAGCGCCAGGAAGTCTACAGCTGGCTGTTCAAGAGCAAACACAAGGGCGCTCGCGACAGTCGGATCCGCACGATGCTGGAGATCGAGGCGTTCCTCGAGATTCATCAGCGCTGGCAGAAAGTCGGCTATCCGTTCGATCACCTGGTGCCGTCGCTGGCCACTGCCATCGGCAGCTCGGGCGACCGCCCCGCAGCGCTGGCCGAATTGATCGGCACGATTCTCAACGACGGTGTGCGCATGCCGACCCTGCGTATCGACAGCCTGCACTTTGCTGCGGGCACGCCGTATGAAACGCAACTGGTCAACGATCCCCACGTCGGCAAACGAGTGATGCCATCCGAAGTCGCTACCGCCATGCGCGAGGCGCTTTCGCAGGTGGTGGACTCGGGAACGGCAAAACGTGTGTCCGGCAGTTTCAAAATGGCCGACGGCCAACCGCTGACCATGGGCGGCAAGACCGGTACGGGCGACAACCGGATCGAAGCCATCGGATCAGGGGGACGGATTTTGAGCTCCAAATCGATCAACCGCACGGCAACGTTCGTGTTCTACATCGGCGACAGTCACTTCGGCACGCTCACCGCTTATGTCCCCGGCCGCTCGGCGGAAAACTTCAAATTCACCTCGGCCTTGCCGGTGCAGGTGCTCAAGGGCATGGCGCCGATCCTCAACAACTACCTGCAACCGGGTAGCCACACCCAATGCCAGCCTGTGGAGGTTGCGCGCCGCTGAAAAGCGGCGTGTCCCTTGCCCGGTTTTGCCAACGGGTCATATTTATTTGGTTTTCATATTCAAATTCAAGAACATGAATCACGGTATGAGCCGGTCTTCCGACAGGATAATTTGAGTTTCATTTAAGCAGCAGAGGAATACGCTAGTTATCTTCTGACAAACGAAATGGAATTCAGATGTCCAACTTTCAAACTAACAGCCATTACCTCAAAACAACGCTTGCCCAGCCAAAAGGCCGACACTACGATTTCATCAAAAACAATATCCACGACACATTCAAACATACATCGCTGCACCGGGCTCTGGCATTGAGCGCAGCCACTCTGAAGAAACAGCCATGGCACGAGAAACCTGACCAGACGCCAGCAAAAACCGCCAACCTCGCCGTCTGGCAGGCCCAACACCAGACTGATCAGGCCCTTGGCGAAGTCAGAAGTCTGGAAGCGTTTGCCGTGCACTTGCTGGAAAACGGACTGAAGGAGAAGTTCGGACTTGTTGTCAATGTCAAGCAAACTTACTTGAGATTGTATTTCCCGAAGGAGACACCTTGGTACATCATCAACGTCCTGCCCGGCGTTGCCAGTCGAACCGTATCCCTTCTGGATGCAGCGCTGCACAACTTTGCAAGTAACGAGACATTTACTGCCGATTCCGACTTCATCAGTAAACCCGATAAAAATGGACACTTCGACGTTCTGGGTATCAAGCAAACGCTATCCATCGAACAGTTCAAGAACTTGTGTCGGGAACTGGATATAGGGAAACGTTATACCCGCTATCTGCGACACCATTTGCTGCCACGCGATCCCGCCTCCAGAGCTGCCATAGAGCATCAGACTACGCAAAGCCAGAAAGCCACGTTGATATTTGCTGCACATCTGGCCTTGTTGACCGGCGACATCGGAACCAATGCACATGACGTGATCATGGGCATGGTCGAAGGGCAAACCGGGCTGACGCTGGATGGCAAGGTCATGCAGTGCTGTGAGCTCTCGATCATGGATGCCGCGCTGACCGGGATTGTCCTGTTCACCACGGTCCGGCAGCAAAGCGCTGGCGAGGACCGGATGATCGCTTACGTTCCCCATGACCCCGAGCACCCGCTGAAGGAGTACGCCTCGTCTCTGGAGTTCGTCAGGGAGCTGACTCGCCAGCTACGTGCCAACGAGCCACTCTCCAAAGGCCGGGGCAACTATTGGCAGTTCTTCAGTCAGTTCATCGATCAGCAGCAGCGCGGGCATTTTTTCGCAACGCTCGAACAGCGCCTGAGCAAAATCAAATGGTCGGAGCAAAGGCCCCCTCTGGATCCTGGGCCGACCTGGCGTCCCGTTCCGGTGGAGAAACCCGCTCTGGCGTTTCGCGTGCGACCGGTCATGCAGAATCTGTGGAAGCATCAGTACCAGCGCAAGATCGACAAGATTTTCAACGACGCACGGGACATCGCCGTCTCGACAGAAATGGCCGACCAGAACTCGCGACGGGCGTGGTGGGACAACTTCGAAAAAATCCTCTCGGATATCTTCAACGCAGCGCTGTTGGTCATCACGCCATTCGTGCCTTTTCTGGGAGAACTGATGCTGGCCTACACCGCTTACCAGATAGCGACCGACGTCTTCGAAGGGATTCTGGACATGACCCAGGAAAACTGGGCCGAGATGGGTGAGCATCTGACCGCAATCGTGACAGACATCGCCCAGTTGGCGGCCTTCTCGGCGGGAGTGGCCATCGGCGCCGAATTTCGCCTCAAGTTGTCGTCCCTGATCGACGGCATGAAACCGGTCATTTCATCTGACGGCAACACCCGCTTGTGGCACCCCGATCTCGCTCCTTACGAACTCGCCGGACCACCGCCACCGCCACCGCCCGGCTCACGCCGTGACGCCAAGGGCCTTTTTCAGCATGCGGGCAGAAATGTGCTGTTGCTCGATGGCAAGACCTATGAAGTCAGGCAGGACTCCCACGACGGCCAGCACCGCATTCAGCACCCTGAGCGCCCTCAGGCCTACGCACCGAAACTGCGCCACAACGGTCGGGGAGCCTGGGTTCATGAAGGTGAAAAACCGGGCGATTGGGCGGCCCCGAAACTGATGCGCCGCCTCGGCCCTTCGGCGGAAGGCTTCAGTGACCGGCAACTGGAGAATATCCGCCGGATCAGCGGCACGGAGGATCACGCACTGCGCCAGATGTATGTCGATAACGCGCCTCCCCCGTTGTTGCTGGAGGACACCCTTGAACGTTTTCGGGCTTCGCGGGACACCGTAACCACCAGCGCCGATATTCGCGCCGGAAGGCCCCTGGATCCGTCGTCCTACTGGTTCGAACAAATGGTGACCGAGCTACCGGGCTGGCCGAGGGACTGTGCGTTGAAGGTCAATCACAGTGCCAGCGGGCATGGCCCGTCTCACACTTACGGCAACGCCGATGCCCCGCCCTTACGAACGCTGACCATCAGTCTGGCGCACGTCATGGCCGGCAAACTGCCGGAGCACGTGACCGGTTTCCTGAATGATGCGCAACTGGAGCGCCTGCTCGGCGCAAGACTGCCGAAGACACAGCAAGTACAAGCCCTGCGCAATCTGCTGGCCGACCGGGTTGACGCACGCCATCTGGATATTTCGCAATACACCTATGGATACCGCACGATCAGCGGTGATCCCCGCGTTCTCGAGCTTCAGCGCCAATACCCGGAATTGCCGACCGTCATCGCCAAAAATCTGCTGGAACACGCTCGTCAGCGTGATGTGGCGGCCCTCGACGACGGCCGGCGCCTGTCTCTCGACCTCAAGTCCGTCGTGCGCGAATGCGCGTTCGAAACCCGTACGACGCGCGCCTGGGAAGGACTTATCGACAATGAACGGCTGACTCCTGAGACCGAACGTCTGGCCTTGAACGTGCTGCGCCTGCACAGCGACGCTTACCGTGATATGCGCATCGAGATTCGCGACGGCTCGTTTGACGGGGCGTTGCGTTGCAGCGTCGGATCAGCACACGCACACGAGATCCGGATCTTTCTGCATGACGGGCATGCCCGCTACGAAATCTTCGATGGCACCCGGCGCCCGCTGTTCGGCCCCGCCGACCTGTATGAGTCGATCCTGCGAGCAATTCCCGAACAGGCAAGACAACAAACCGGATACAGGCCGAGCCAGGGCCGCGCTTTCCAACAATGGTTGATGGCGATGAGCGAGTCGCCCAGGGAACGTCGAACGCAGTTGCTGGAGCCTTCGATCCGGCCTGTCGTGCAAACGTCAGTTGAAAACCTGTTGCGTGGCCCGGTGTTTTCAAGAATGCCCAGGTCTTTGGAGCAGCGGGTCAAGGAGCTTTATCCGGAACTGAATGACCGGGAGGTGGAAGCCTTTGTCAGCTCGTTGCCAATCGGGCGCGATCCGCTCGAAACGGTCAGGAGTCTTGAGATGGACTTGAGGAGGTTGAGTGAGTTGCTTGACGACTGGAAACAGTCCCAGGCTGCCTTCGACCCCGAGGGCCCCGGCATCATTCCTTCAGCTGCGCGAACCATCGCAGATCGCATCCTTGCCTGCTTCAAGCGCGAAGCCGTGGCGTTCAACGAACGTAGCACCCGCTACGAAGCAGGTTACACACTGGACCTTTCCGCCGAGCTGATGGGACCGGAGCTTGAGAAATGGTGGAGAACCCTGCCGGATCTCAAGCCCTGGTTCGATCAGGTTACGACCCTCGATCTGGACCAGGCACGCTTTTCGCCCGCGACCGGGGGGCTTTTGAAGCACTTCCCCAACCTTCGCCACCTCAGCGCCCGTCAGTGCGGACTGAAACTGCTGCCGCCGCGAATTGCCGAGATGCCCGGGCTAGAAACCCTGCAGCTCAACCGCAACCAGATCCGCCTGACAGAAGAGTCCCGGGCACAGCTCAGAGACCTGACGCGTTTGCGCACCTTACGCCTTTCACTCAATCAGCTCGGGCGCGCACCGGACGTCAGTCGCATGCCGGACCTGACCACCCTGGATCTTGCCTATGCCGGGATCGACACTTGGCCCGAAGGACTGTTCACGCCGCATCGGCGCCCTCGCGGTTTCTTCCTCGATCTGTCCACCCCGGCGATTGTCAGCGTTCCGCAGGTCGAGCCGGGCTCGCCGGATGCATGGCTCGTCGCACGAACGCGACTGGCCGTGAGTTACCTGGAGCCTGAGGCTCGCGAAACCTTCTATCAGTACCGTGAGTCGGTGGGGCTGCCCCGGCAAAACAACTATTCCTTCCTTGCCGCTGAAGCACGGAAAAAATGGCAGATGAGTGATACGTCACTGTTCTGGGCCGATGACAGTCCCGGCCTGACAAATTTCCGCAACGAAGCCTGGGACAACCTGATGCACGAGCCGGGCTCGCAAGGCTTTTTCCAGATCCTCGACAGCCTGACCCGGTCGGCCGACTACCAGGAAGGCGGCACCTCACGCCAGATTCTGACCCGGCGAGTCTGGGATCTGATCGATGCCATGGATCTGGACACCGTACTGCGGGAAAAACTGTTCAGGACGGCAGAGGAACCGACCACCTGCGCCGACGCCAGCTCCGAAGTTTTCAACATCATGGGTGTTCAGGCGCTCGCGTCCCGGGCGTATTCCTATTCGACTTCGGGAGCCGAACTCGAGGGCAGACTGGTGAAACTGGCCCGAGGCGCCACACGCCTTGCACGGGTGAATGAAATTGCCCGCGCCGATGCATTGTCTCGCCCGAGTCGGGAAGAAGAAGTCGAAATCTACCTGGCCTACCAGACGCGCCTGAGTGCGCGACTCGATTTGCCCTGGCAGTCCGAACAGATGCTTTACGAAGGAGTGGCAGGCGTGACGCAGGCCCGCATCGACAACGCCTGCATGACGGTTCTGGAGCTTGAAACCGGTGACGGCCTGGTCAACGGGATGCTTGAACAACCGTTCTGGGAACACTATCTGCGGGATACGCAGGCCGCAGCCTATAAAATCAACGACGAGTCATACGAACGACAACTGTCCCGGCTCGAACAACGGCACTCACCTGACGCGGTGCTGCCTCTGAATGATGAGGAATATACCCGCGAGCTCACTGAGCTGGCTTACCGAAGAATGGGGTTGGGGCGTTCGCTGACCACGACGTTGATGCGCCGTCACGGGCTGCTGCCGATGCCTTCCTGAGGTCACCTCGGGAAGGCCGGTACGGATCAGACTTCCGAATCCCAGATCACAGTGACATTGCCGGTGTAACGCTTTGCCTGGCCGGGCTGCAACATGTCCTCCATGTAGTGGCTCGGTACCTCGAAGTGCAACACTCCGGGCGCGCGATCCACATAGTGGCCCGGGCGAAAAAGCGCACCTGCGCCGCTCTGCGTCAACCGATGGTTTTTTACCGGCTGGCCCGAACTGTCAGTGATGCCGTGGGGAAGGCTGACGCTCAGATAGACCTGGGGAAACGTCGAACCGGATTCGGTATCACGCAAACTGCAGGCGCCAATGCCCGGATGTTCGCACTCAATGAACATCCGGAAGGGTGCGGAGACACCGATGTTGAATGTCTGGTCACGAAACAATCGGCTGGGCCTGCGCCCCTCCTGTAACCAGGCTTGCCAGCCCCCCTGCGGTGTCAGTTCGATTCTGTTGCCACCGGGCGGAATGTCGACCTTGAGCACGTGCTGGACATCCAGTACAAACCTGAAGGTCACACTGGAACTGTCCGGCAGGATGTTGTCCCCCGTATCGAAATCACGTCCGGGGCCCGCCCCGTAATTGAGCTCACCGGTATAGAGACCGGCCGACATGGCGAGAGGATTGGGTGTGCGCAACTCATAGCCCACATCCAGATATTCGTAGGACATCCATGGAATCCGGTATGCAGCCTGTTTACTGCACACCGCTTCGACCGGGGTACGCCAGAAGAAGCGATAGAAGTCCGGTCCATGGGTGCCCATGGCCCCGGCCTCGCACGGTCGTGAAGGAAACAGCCAGTTCGTTCCGCCCCACAGTTTGTGGTGGGCCTGCGCATCAGAGTCGGCCCCGGTCAGATTGACTGCCGTATCACTCAATACATATTGGGAACCGACTCCGCCGATCCTCATTTCGACCGTCGCCGCCTCCCCCGTCGTCACATTCCGCACGGTCAGGCTGCGCCATTGCGAAGCGATCTTGAACATCGCCCCCTGGCGCTCTCCGGCACCCGGCTCGATTGTCAGGCTGGAGGAAAAGCGCAGTGGCAGCCTTACACCCGACAGGCCATACGTCTTGCAGTCTGTCGGATAAGCCGCGCAGTAGCCGCTCTGCGGGGTCTGGTCGACAAACCCGTTTCTTTGCGGGTTGGCCGGATCCGGGACGAAACCGGCACGAATCTCCTGAGTCAACGCCTGGGCCGGCATGGAAAACAATCCGCCGAACAATGAAACAAAAACCAATCCTTTACTGAACCTGAAATCCATTGCCATTCCTTGCACTGAAGTCATTACGTTCTTGGGCGGATGAGTTCTTGCTCAGCCACTGGGTGCCGCGGCACTGAACATGATGTTGACGGTCCCGTAGTAGTCTCCGGGTTTGTAACCTCCGGCCTGTTCCCTGGGTTCGATCTCCAGCATCACCCGTGTGCCCACCCTGGCTTCCTCGGCCGAGACCACTTGCAACGGCAGCGCACGGTCGGACAGCTCCTTGCCATTGAAGCTCACGCGCAAGTTGATGTTTTCCCGGGAGTCCCTTCCGTTCGTCATATAAGGAACACTCTCCAGACGCGCCTCGATCGCTCCGCTGTCGTGCCTGACATCGAAGTTGCGACGCAAGGTGCTCAATGTGGAAGTGTTCACGTTCCAGTGCAGTCGCTGCTCACGATGAATCCAGTCGGACTCAGTGGGAATCACGTAAAAATTCAGGGTGGGAATATGCACCGAAACGTAGAACTCGAGTTCTTCTCGCGCCGCAAACGTCCAGGCGCTGACCAACGCCAGGGCTGTCGCCGACGTCAGCACAATCCATTGTTTGTTCATTGTTGGTTACCCGTGATGTTCAACCGGCGGTACTCAGGTTCTTTTTGCTTTCGCCTTCGACCAGGATGAAGCGATACTCGCGCCCGGCCTTCTTCTCGAACTCAAAGGTCTTACCGGCAAGGATGTGGTGTTTGGTGGTCGGCTCGCATTCGGCTTCGCTGGCTTTCGAGCAACTCTTGAATTCGTCGATCACCACCACGGTGTTACCGTTGTTGCGCACTTTGTAAGTACCTGCCGAATCATCGATCACACTGTCGAAACGCGCATCGTCGGGTCGCACGAAGAAAATCGTGCCGAAGCCGGCCATGACGTTGACCCCGGCCGTCAGGGTCTTTCGGTACTCCTCGCGCTCTTCGCCGGAGACCGCGAATTCGTCTTCCTTCTCGGGAACCACCGGAACAAAACGCACACGGAAGTAACGCTCTTTGTCGCGCGCCCCCATGAACAGCAAACGGGTGCCCTGCATGCCTTGCGCGGGAATGATCAAACGGGCGGGGCTGGCCATGAGGCCGTCACGGGCGCTGGCATCGGCTTGTACCTTGACCGGTACTTCGGTGGACGTGCCATCGGCGTTATAGAGGATTTCCAGCACATTGATTTTCACGAACGCCGTGCTGTCCCCGCTGTTGTACACCCGTTTCAAATAGGTACTTTTATCACCGGCCAAATAGTCATATACAACTCCGATATTGATATTCGGACCCGCCTGAGCGCACAGGCTGAACAGATACAGGCCTACCAGAACAATTACTCGCTTCATGCGCACAACCTCTCAATAAAGACCCATCACTGCTGGGGTGATATTTCCGAATCAAAAACGACAACAATCGTGCCGGAGTACTTGTTCCCCCTGCCCGAGGTCAAAATGGTTTCGGTCCACTCTCTGGGAACTTCGAAATGCAGCGTTCCCTGCTGGCGGTCGATGTACTTGCCAGGCTGGAAGGTCACGGCGTTCAACTCTCCCGGTAAAAGCTCCTTGAGCCTTACCGGGTTACCGCTGGCATCAGTCAATCCGCCAGGCAGGCTTACCTTGACTTGAAGGAGTGCAGCGGCGTTGTTGGCCTCATTGAACAGATAGCAATAGTTCGGGTTGTCCCGCGCGCATTCCAGATGCACCTTGAAGCGGGAGCTGGCGGATATATGGAACGTCTGGTCGCGGTAAAGTCGAGCGGGAGTCTTGCGGGTGTTCAACCAGGTTTGCCAGCCACCATCGGGTTCCAGCGCAATGCGATTGCCACCGGGCGGTAAATCGACTTTCAGGACGTGCTGCACATCCAGCACAAAATCCAGATTGAGAGCGGTGTCGTCCGAATCCATGAACGGCCCCATCGTGAAGTCGGCGCTACCCCGACCGAGACTGTAGGTCAATGAACCGGTGTACAGCCCGGACGACATGCTCAAGGGGTTCGGCGTTCGCAGCTCATAGGCAATGTCGAGATGCTCGAACAACATGTGCCCTACATCGAACGCAGCGGTTTTGTTGCAACTCCCTTGTTCGGGCGTTTTCCAGAAGAACTGATAGCTGCTGATACCGTAGTACCCAACGCCGCTGTACAGACATGGAGGGGGTGCATAAACCCAGGAACTGCCGGTCCAGAGTTTGCGGTGTGCCTCCAGGACGTTGGACTCGCCGGTCAGTTCGGTGACCGGTTTACTCAGTTGAAATCTCGACCCTATTCCACTGATCCGCACTTCTACCGTACTCGTCTCCAGCGTCTCCTGGTTGGTGACTGTCAAACGTCGCCAGTCAGCAGGTACCTTCACCCAAACGCCGTTATCCGAGAAAAGCGGAGTGACCGTACTGAAACGAATCGGTACTTGAATACTGAACATTCTGTTGTCTTCGCATTCACTCGGAAAAATCGCGCAATACCCGCTGTTCGGCGTTTTATTGATGAATTCGTTTTTGTTCGGTTGCGACGGATCCGGCTGGAACAATGCCCTGATCTCCTGATTCGCCGCCTGCGCCGATGACAGGCTCAACACCATCAGAAAAACGGGCCAACAGGATGTTTTCTTCATCGTTCAACCCGCCTTCTGATCAGTGAACGTCGCATCGGCGAGGGTGTCTGGACTGCACCGCAAATCGCCGATCATCAACACATTGTTTTCCACCCGCCCTTGCTGAGGATCGAGGCGGAACTGGCACAGCAATTGATCGGCAAATCGCACTTCAAGCGTCGGCGAGCCGGCATTCATTTCCATGGAGAAGAACCCGTCGACCTCGCTTACGCCACGGCTGGCGTGGTTGATCACATGGTGGCCCTTGAGCGGCCGCCCCTGCGGATCGAGCAAACGTCCCAGCACCGTGAAGGTTTTCATCACCCGTACCTTGCGGTACTGCACACCGCCCTTGTTCAAGTGATAACGGGTGCGCGCCGGCTCGATGGTCGCCGCCGGTACATGGTTGCCGACGAAGTCAAAACTCACCGAACTGTTCTTGTAGGCCGTGATCGGAATGAAATTGCGCCCTGGTCTCAACGCAGCGCTGCCGCCGCTCAAGTCATCGGCGCGCAGGGCGATGCCGTCGACGTCGGATTCGACATCCACGATCATTCCCGCACCCCGCCCCTGAGGCTGGCTGGTCATGACGATTGCCTGCCCACCGATGGCCACGGTGCTGTCCAGGTTCAAGCCACCCGTGTAATTGCCGTTGTAGGAAGAGCGCTGGACGAAGCCATCGCCATTGACGGTGTCGGTGCTGAAGTTGGCCTGACCGTTCAAGCCGATCCCGTAGGTGTCGGTGAGTACCGTGGCCATCACGCTTTGCAGCGCGTGATCATCGAAGTTCTTTCGATAACCGAGCGAGCCGTTGTTGTCACGACTCCCGTCGCGGGCAGTGCGCGTGCCGATACTGCCGGAAATCTGCTGGCCAGGGCCGCCCAACGCGACATTGAGGCTCAGATCCACACCCCGGCTGCGTGCGTCGCCGCTGCTGTAGCTGCCGGGCCGGTCAAACAGTGACAGTCGCCAGTTGGAGTCGCTGCCAAACATCGTGGTGCGCTGGGTCCAGCCCAGATCGACACTGACGCCCTCAACGTTGCCCTCGCTGTGGGATACCCGTGCGTTGAGCGAGTTGTTGCGGCTGACTCGATGATTCAGCGCCAGCGAAGAGTTGCTGGTCTGGCCGGTGAACACGTTGCGCTGACGGATCCGGGTGCCGTCCGGCAGGGTGTCGTAAATGTCGGTGGTGTCCAGCCAACTGCGGTTGTGACTGACCACCAGACTGCCGGCACCGTAGTTATAAAGGCCTTGCAGATCGAGGCCGGTGCCGTGGTCTTCGGTTTGATAAGCGTTGGCGAACAGGCTGACGGTATTGGCCAGCGTCCAGTCGATGGACGTGCCGTATTGCAGTTTCTCGCGAACCTGACGTGCCGACAGCCCGAGAATCACTCGCGGATGTAATAAATAATTGAGCGACGCACCGGCCGTGGCGTCGCCGCTGGCCTGCTTGTCCCAGTTGCTCAGCAGTTTGGTTTCCTGACCGGCAAACAGGTTATAGCGCCAGCGTTCGTCGGCGTTGCGCCAGTTGTTCGGCTTGTAGACCAGCTCCTGAGTGGTCGAGGTGATCTGGCCATCCTCGATCAAGCGCACTTCCACCTCATAGATACCGCCGGGCAACGGTCGAGTGTCGAGGGTCTGCAAACCGGCGGGGACAGACTGGGTGTTGATCAGCAAACCGTCGCGGAAAATCTCCACGGATGCCTGACGGTTGGCAGTGACATAAATCGGATAGACGCTTGGATTCTGCAAATCGATGGCCAGGCTGTCGGAACTGCCGTACATCAACCCCACCGTCGTATCCGGGCTGTTGCCGAACGAACGCGGCTGACGCGTAAGGCCTTCGGACGTCGGGGTGAAGTAGCCCATGCGCAGGAAACTGCCTTGCAATTCTCGTTGGGCATGCAACTCGTACACAGCGTGATAGAGCTGGTCATCTGGCCCGCCAAGACGAGCCAATTGCATATTGAAGGTCTGCGTCCAGTTGCCCAGACTGCCATTGGCCTCCAGGCCGAAACGGCCCCCGGGATCCTGTTCCTGACCGCCATTGAGGTTGAGCTGGTTACGCACGATCAGACCGGTGCTGCCGTCCTGAGGTTGCTCGTAGTAGCGCGGCGTTTCGTGATCGCGCTCGGCATTCTCGGTGACAATCGACACCAGCGAGTTTTCCAGGTTGTAGTGCACCGCGAGCATTTGCTCCGGGCATTGACCACTGCAACTTCCCAGCGCCACGCCGGGCTTGAGATAGCCCGCCCATTTCTCACGTTCGGCGGCGCCGAAACGGTTTTCGCCGGTATCGGTAAATTCGAGCAGGGTGATGCGATCATCGCGGGTCAGCACGATCATCGCCTCACCCAACGCTTGCTGGTCGAGTTCCACCCGAACAGCCAGGGGCACGTCGAAAAAGTGCTCTTCGAAGTCTTTTGGCAAACCTTTGGCCTGCGCCAGCAAGCTGCGTGGCGTCGTACCGGCAGACTCTGCGGCCGCAGCCGCACCGGCACAAAACAACAACGCAAGGGCAGTCGCGATGGAAGTCATCGGGAACATGTAAGCGGACTCTGAGTGCGAACGGAAAAAGTCCGGCCGACTGAGCAATTCGCCAGCCTGCCGGGCTTTGTTACATCACGGGTTAGCGCGTGCTGCCGCCGGCCGGAGTGACCGCGTCGAACATCATGGTGACCGCACCGGTGTAATCGCCCGGTGTGAAGTTGGTGCCTTTGGCAGTGATTCGCAGCGGGGCACGGTAGTTCACGTCGGACTCGGCTTCACCGACAACCATTTGCGGGGTCTGGGTCAGCACGACGTTGTTGAACCGTACTTCCAGATCAATGGCGCTCGCACCACCCACCAGTTTCGGTACGCCTTCCAGAGAACCGTGAACCGAACCGTTGTTGTTGCGGACATCGAAGTAGCCTTCTACCGGCTTCATGTTGCCGGTGACCGGGCTGAAACTCATGTCCTGATCCTTGTTGACCAGATCCGGATCAGTCGGCACCACATAGAAGCCGTTGGTCGGCACATGGGCCACCAGGCTGATGGAGTGGCGGGCCTCACCGGCAGCGAAGACCACGGAAGAACTCAGAGCCAGAACGGCCAGTGGAGCAGCGAAAGCCATTTTCTTGAACATCGGTCAGTACCTGTTTTCTTTTTAAGGAATCGGAGCATTGAAGTTCATGTCACACCGGTCGATAAGTACCGAAACATGGAAGTTCAACGCCGGGGCATGATCGACGCTTGTCTCAAGAATGTAAGCAGGCAACTTCCCACGAGCTTGTAGTTCAACAACCTCGCGACACGAAAGAAAAAACATCAAAAAATAAAAATATATAAAAGTAGCTGTAAGGCATTACCTACCTACAGTTATTTATAAAAAACGTTACAGCAGTTTCGACAATACCAGTCAGCACTTTCTAATCTTTTTAGAATATAAGCTCAAGCATTAATAGAGTGATAGCTTTAACTTTCCGGTTATTCCTGTCTCGATCAACAAGGCATGGCGGTCCTCCGTCAGCGCGCCTTTATCACCGTTGACCACTCGTCAGCTCTGCGGCAAAAAGCCCTTGCCCAGCCGTAAAGATATATCTTAAGTTGTATCTAAACACGACGAGAGAAGACTGAAATGAGAGACCATCATTCCCCCCACCGCGACCACGGCGACAGCCGTGACGGCTTCGAAAAGCGCCACGGCCGCGAACGCGGCGGTCGCGGCCCGCGGGTTTTCGCCCCGGGCGATCTGAAATTGCTGTTGCTGGCGCTGATCGCCGAGCAGCCATGCCACGGCTATGACCTGATCCGCCAGATCGAAACCATGTTCGACGGCGCCTACAGCCCCAGCCCCGGCGTGATCTACCCGACCCTGACGTTCCTCGAAGAGAGCGAAATGATCACCGGCGATGCCGAGGGCGGCAAAAAGCGTTACGCAGTGACCGATGCCGGCCGCCAATCCCTCAGCGAACAAGCGGTGGCACTCGACGGCGTGCGAATGCGCATAGACGTCAGCAAACGCTCGTTGCGCGGCCACGACCGGCCGCCGGAAATCCATGAAGCCGTGCACAACCTGCGTCATGCGTTGCAAATGCACCACGGCCGCTGGAGCCCGGAAGAAATCCTGCGGGTGCGCGACCTGCTCAACGACACCGCCAAAGCCATCGTCGACGGCCCCGCCGTTCAATCTGCCCCGGAGAAAGCCGAATGACTGAAGTCCAGACCCAAGGCATCCACCGTGTGATGCACGAAATCAAACGCCGCCGACTGGAAGTGTTGCGGGTGGTCGACCTGACCCCGCGCATGCGCCGCATCACCCTCGGCGGGCCGGAACTGGCCGGGTTCATCAGCCTCGGCACCGACGATCACGTCAAACTGCTGTTCCCGCAGAACGCCGAACAGGCCGCCGCACTGGAAACCCTGGTGCTCGGCGGCGGCAAGAGCGACGTTCCGATGCCGGAAATGCGCGACTACACCCCGCGCCGTTATGACCTCGACAAGCTTGAGCTGGACATCGATTTCGTCCTGCACGGCGACGGCCCTGCCTCGACCTGGGCCGAACAGGCCAAACCGGGGCAGTTCCTGCACATCGGCGGCCCGCGCGGTTCGATGATCGTGCCGGACATCTTCGACAGCTACCTGCTGATCGGCGACGAAACCGCCCTGCCCGCCATCGCCCGTCGCCTCGAAGGCCTGGCGGCCAATCGCAAGGCGCTCGTGGTGATCGAAGTGGAAAACGGCAAGGAGCAGCAAACCCTGGAAAGCGCGGCGCAGGTCAACGTGATCTGGGTTTTGCGCGAAGGTGGCAAGGACAACCTGCTGACGACCGTCAAACAATTGCAGGTGCCCAAGGGCAATCTGTATGCGTGGGTGGCGACGGAAACGAAAGTCTCGCGGCAGATCCGCCGGGTGCTGCTCGATGAGCACGGGCTGGATGAGCAGTTCGTCAAAGCCGTCGGTTACTGGCGCGCCGAGGGCTCCGAAGAAGAGTGATATCCCCACTGTGGGAGCGAGCCTGCTCGCGAATGCGGAGTGTCAGTTGACGAATATTTTGACTGGCACACTGCATTCGCCGGAACGCCGCCCGGAGCAGGCTCGCTCCCACAGAGGCCTTAACTTCGTGCGGATTGCCAGCGGTCGATGCCAATCACCAGCAACGCAATCAGTACAAACCCCAGCAGAATCCCCCCGGCATTGACGAACACCTGTGGATAACCCAGCAGCGCCACGTCAATGAACGGATAGGCGTAAGCCCCCAACAAATGCCCGCGCAACAGCGCATAAGCGAAGTACACCAGCGGATAGATCAGCCACAGCGGCAGGTGCTTCAGACGCAAAGTGCCCTTCGGCACACACAACCACCAATAAGCCAGAAACAGCACCGGCATCACGTCGTGGAGCAATTCGTCCGCGATAAATTGCCAGCCCTGCGGGTGCCACAGATGTCGCAGCAGAATGCTGTAGGCCAGGCCGACCACGGCAATGCTCACGGCAATCCCGCTGCTGACCCAGGGTTGCAGAAACCAGCGGCGCGCGGCGGATTCGCGATCGGTCACCGCGCAGGTCAGCACCACCGCCACCAGGGTGTTGGTGATCACGGTGAAGTAACTGAAGAAACTCACCAGCCCGCCCAGCAGACTGGCGCCGACGCTCAGGCGCGCAAAGAAAATCAGGTACAGCTGAATTCCCAGCCCGGCCCAGCCCAGCACCGCAGCCGAAGTAATCAGGCGTCGCCGCAGCACGGCGTTCATTTCAGAGCGGACGCTTGGTGCGCATCAGTTTCACGTACAGACGCTCGACCTTTTCCCGCGCCCATGGCGTCTTGCGCAAAAAGGTCAGGCTCGACTTGATGGTCGGATCGCTCTTGAAGCAACGGATGTCGATGCGCTCGGCCAGGCCCGACCATTCGTAGTGGGTCACCAGTGCGTTGAGGATCTGTTCGAGGGTCACGCCGTGCAGCGGATCGGGGTTGTGGTCGTTCATGCCGGGCCTTTGGGCGAAGTGAAAATGCAGAAGCCGCGCACCTTAGCCGAGGGCATGGGCGGGTGGAAGGCCCTGGATTAAATGTAGGCCAACCGGAGAAGATCGCAGCCTGCGCCAACGCCCGCAATGCGCTGTATTGCCGCACTGTTACCGAATCCGAAAGGGTTCATGTCTGCAAAAGCACTTTGTGTTTTTGTAACAGGACATTATCCTGCCGCCCTTCTGCTGAATCGCTTCACTGCCTGCGTCAAATCGTAGCGGCCAGCTTATCCCCCAAAAAGATCAAGAAAGACCTATTCAATGCCCGATTTTCCGTTCTCCCGAGACAGCGCTATCTCAACCCTGCGCCTGATCGGCGGCTGCACCGCCCTTGGCCTCGCCACCTGCACCCAGGCCGCCCCGGCCTTCGACAGTGAATCACCGTATATGCTCGGTGACTGGAACGGCACCCGCAGCGAACTCGCGGCAAAAGGTATCGACTTCAAGCTCGACTACACCGGCGAAATGGGCAGCAACCTGCACGGCGGCTACGACCACGACCGCACCGCGCGCTACAGCGACCAATGGGGCCTCGGCACTCATCTGGACCTGCAAAAACTGCTGGGCTGGGACGACGCTGAATTCCAGCTGACCGTGACCAAGCGTAGCGGCAACAACATCAGCAACGACCGCATCAACGACCCGCGCGTCGGTGGCTTCACTTCGGCCCAGGAAGTCTGGGGCCGTGGCCAGACCACTCGCCTGACGCAGATGTGGTATCAGCAGAAATTCTTCGACCAGAAGCTCGATATCAAGGTCGGTCGCTTTGGCGAAGGCGAAGATTTCAACAGCTTCCCGTGCGACTTCCAGAACCTGGCGTTCTGCGGCTCGCAGGTCGGCAACTGGGTCGGCGGCATCTGGTACAACTGGCCGGTCAGCCAATGGGCGTTGCGCGTCAAATATCACCTGACGCCGGAGCTGTACGCGCAAGTCGGCGCCTATGAGCAGAACCCGTCGAACCTCGATCGCGGCAACGGCTTCAAGCTCAGCGGCAGCGGCACCCAGGGCGCGATCCTGCCGATCGAACTGGTGTGGAAGCCAAAGCTCAATGGCCTGCCGGGCGAATACCGCGCCGGTTACTACTACAGCAACGCCAAGGCCACCGACGCCTATAAAGACAGCAACGGCCAGCCGGCGGCCCTGAGCGGCGAAGCCTATCGCAGCGCTTCGAGCAAACACGGTGTGTGGCTCGGTGTGCAGCAGCAGATCACCAGCGTCGCCAGCGACAACTCCCGTGGTCTGAGCGTGTTCGCCAACGGCACGATGCACGACAAGAAGACCAATGCCATCGACAACTACGTCCAGGCCGGCGTGGTCTACAAAGGCCTGTTCGACGCCCGCGCCAAGGACGACATCGGCTTCGCCCTGGCCCGCGTCCATGTCAACCCGGCCTACCGCAAGAACGCCGAAGCGACCAACCAGGCCCGCGCCGTCTACGACTATGACGATCCGTCCTACCTGCCGCCGCAGGACACCGAATACAGCGCTGAACTCTATTACGGCGTGCACGTCACCAACTGGCTGACCGTGCGCCCGAACCTGCAATACATCCGCCATCCGGGCGGTGTGGACAAGGTCGATGACGCGCTGACCGGCGGGATCAAGATCCAGTCGTCGTTCTAAAGAACAACTGAAACCTACTGTGGGAGCGAGCTTGCTCGCGAAGAGGCCATTACAACCAACATCAATATTGTCTGAACCACCGCTTTCGCGAGCAAGCTCGCTCCCACAAATGAAATTCGATAGCAAGACAAGTTTTTATCTGAACCATGCCCACGCCCGATCGTCATCTACAGTGACTACAGCGCGGGACTACTTGAAACGTCACGGAGAACCACACTATGAGCACCGAAAGTGCTTCGAGTCGAGGCCGTCTGCTTCCGAGCCTGCTCGGCATTCTGCTTCTACTGATGGGCCTGGCCATGCTGGCCGGGGGAATCAAGCTGAGCACGCTCGGCGGCTCGCTGTACTACCTGCTGGCCGGCATCGGCATCACGCTGACCGGCATTCTGATGCTGATGCGCCGTCGCGCAGCACTGGGCCTGTACGCCATCGTGCTGTTCGCCAGCACCGTCTGGGCGCTGTGGGAAGTCGGCCTGGACTGGTGGCAACTGGTGCCGCGTCTGGCGCTGTGGTTTGTCCTCGGCTTCGTGATGCTGCTGCCTTGGTTCCGTCGTCCGCTGTTGCTCGCAGGCCCTGCGCCGATGGGCACCGGTGGTTTGACCGTGGCCGTGATTCTGGCCGGCGTCACCGCCCTGGCCAGCCTGTTCACCCACCCGGGCGAAACCTTCGGCGAACTGGGTCGCGACACTGCCGACACCACCAGCACCGCGCCAGCAATGCCCGACGGCGACTGGCAGGCCTATGGCCGCACCGAATTCGGTGACCGCTACTCGCCTCTGAAACAGATCACTCCGGCCAACGTCGGCAAGCTGCAAGAAGCCTGGCGCATCCAGACCGGCGACCTGCCGACTGCCGATGACCCGGTCGAGCTGACCAACGAAAACACCCCGCTGAAAGCCAACGGCATGCTCTACGCCTGCACCGCGCACAGCAAAGTGTTGGCACTGGACCCGGACACCGGCAAGGAACTGTGGCGCTTCGACCCGCAGATCAAGAGCCCGGTCGGCTTCAAGGGCTTCGCTCACATGACCTGCCGTGGCGTGTCGTACTACGACGAAGCCGCTTACGCCAAGTCTGAAAACGCTGCGTCCGCCGTCATCTCCGAAGCCGGCAAAGCCGTCGCTCAGGCCTGCCCGCGTCGCCTGTACCTGCCGACCGCCGATGCCCGCCTGATCGCACTGAACGCCGACACCGGCAAGATCTGCGAAGGCTTCGGCACCAATGGTGTGGTTGACCTGACCCAAGGCATCGGTCCGTTCACTGCGGGTGGCTACTACTCCACCTCGCCTGCCGCCATCACCCGTGATCTGGTGATCATGGGCGGTCACGTCACCGACAACGAGTCGACCAACGAGCCGTCCGGCGTGATCCGCGCCTACGACGTGCGCGACGGTCATCTGGTATGGAACTGGGACAGCAACAACCCGGACGCCACCGAACCCTTGGCCCCGGGCCAGACCTACAGCCGCAACTCGGCCAACATGTGGTCGCTGGCCAGCGTCGATGAAAAACTCGGCATGGTCTACCTGCCACTGGGCAACCAGACTCCAGACCAGTGGGGCGCCGACCGCACCCCGGGCGCCGAGAAATTCAGCGCCGGCGTCGTCGCCCTCGACCTGGGCACCGGTAAAGTGCGCTGGAACTACCAGTTCACCCACCACGACCTGTGGGACATGGACGTCGGCAGCCAGCCAACCCTGCTGGACATGAAAACCGCCGACGGCATCAAGCCTGCACTGATCGCCCCGACCAAACAGGGCAGCCTGTACGTCCTCGACCGTCGTGACGGCAAGCCGATCATCCCGATCCAGGAAATCCCGGTGCCGCAAGGCGCCGTGAAAGGCGACCACACCGCCCCGACCCAGGCCCGTTCGGACCTGAACCTGCTGGCCCCGGAACTGACCGAAAAAGCCATGTGGGGCGCCAGCCCGTTCGACCAGATGCTGTGCCGCATCCAGTTCAAGGAACTGCGCTACGAAGGCCAATACACGCCTCCGTCGGAACAGGGCAGCCTGATCTACCCGGGTAACGTCGGCGTGTTCAACTGGGGCGGTGTTTCTGTCGACCCGGTTCGCCAGATGCTGTTCACCAGCCCGAACTACATGGCCTTCGTCTCGAAAATGGTGCCACGCGAAAAAGTCGCGGCCGGCAGCAAACGCGAGAGCGAAACCGCTGGCGTGCAACCGAACACCGGCGCGCCATACGCGGTGATCATGCACCCGTTCATGTCGCCACTGGGCGTACCGTGCCAGGCCCCGGCCTGGGGCTACGTCGCCGGTATCGACCTGACCACCGGCAAAGTCGTCTGGAAACGCAAGAACGGCACCAGCCGCGACAGCTCGCCAATCCCGATCGGCTTCACCCTGGGCGTACCAAGCATGGGCGGCTCGATCGTCACTGCCGGCGGCGTCGGCTTCCTCAGCGGCACGCTGGACCAGTACCTGCGCGCCTACGACGTGAACACCGGTAAAGAACTGTGGAAATCCCGTCTGCCTGCTGGCGGCCAAGCGACCCCGATGACCTACACCGGCAAGGACGGCAAGCAATACGTCCTGCTCGTTGTGGGCGGTCACGGCTCGCTGGGCACCAAGATGGGTGACTATGTGATTGCTTACAAACTGCCGGAATAAGTTGTAACGGCAGTAAAGAGAAAGGCGACGCCCTGTGAGGGGTGTCGCCTTTTTTTGTGGGCTGCGTTTTTTTAAACGGGGTGTTTATGTCCTACAGACGGGGGGTCTGCAGGGGATGTTTCTGACATGTCGCGTCGGTTGTGGCTCGGAAATGGGGTGGATAGGCTTTGGGGGTCGCTGCAAATTCAGCGAACGGGCGTCGCGGCCCGATAACTGATGCATAATCGCCAACCTCACGGCACCTCGGTGCCTGTTGTTTGTTTCATGGCGGCTGTGCGCGGGATACCTTCCTTGGAGGTATGCCGATTCCTCAGTTATCGGTCCGCGAACCCGCGTACAGCTGCCACCTCAGATTGCGTCGCGGCAATCGAAGGCAGCTCCAATTTCACCAACTGAGTATTCACCATGAAAAAACCAACACCCAATCCCCCCGAATCAAACGACACCTCGCCCTACGAATCCGCCGATTCAAAGAAACTCCACGACGCCGCCGAACGCGCGCTCGACCACCACTTCAATCCCATTCCAAAAAAATGCCCCGGTCGCCGACCGAGCCAGATGTTTCAGATCTCCCCGGACATGGATGACGAAACCCTGCTGGCTCATGCCTGTGAGTCCTTGGCCACAGCCAGTGTCATGGCCAGTGATGTAGCGGCTTTTGTCGATACGCCGCAGCGGCATCGGATCCTCGGGATTCAGCAGGTGATCATGCTGGCGGAACTGGCGGTGAATCGGGTGCTGGATAACGTCGAGGTCAGTCGATATCCGGCATAAATGCGGATGAGGTCTCTGCGGGAGAAAGGCTTGTGGTGGGTCAATCAGGACGCTGCCCTCACCCTAGCCCTCTCCCGGAGGGAGAGGGGACTGACCGCGTTGTTTGGGAGAGGTACGCCGACGTGAGATACCGAGTCGCACTCAAGTTTTAAAAGCTCCCAGCCACTCCTTCTTCCTCGCACCACCACCACCACCAC
>NZ_JAOEJU010000019.1 GCF_025447595.1 Pseudomonas koreensis
CGGGCATCCCGCCGCAATGGTCGCTGCGCAAGGCGCTCAAGTACGCTGAAGAAGTCGAGACCGCACTGCGTGACGACAACCTGCTTCCCGTCTTCCTCGACGGCATGTACGGCAACGAGCCCGCAAAGTGGGACAGCGACCTCAAAGGCGTGACGCGCCTGCGGGTGATCACCAACTATTTCACTCGCATGCGTTTCTGTACTGTCGAAGGCAAACTTGACCTCAAGAGCAAGGAAGGGCTCGACACTGCGCCACCGGGCTACAAGCCCTGGTTCCAACACAAGGAGCGCAAGACCCGTGGCCTGCGGATCGTGTTCGGCCACTGGGCAGCACTGGAAGGCAATGTCCATGAGCCGGGCATTTCGGCCCTCGACACCGGTTGCGTCTGGGGCGGCAGCCTGACCCTGATGAATGTCGACAGCGGCGAACGCCTTTCATGCAAATGCGACGAACACGGGGCCGCCCTGCCCACCGTCGCGCCATTGATCACCGAATCTTCTCCCGTCAGCGCCCCGCGCTAGACTGCGATTTCAGCCGAGCCACAGGAGCCCGCCATGAGCGAATTCAAACGTATCCCCCCGGAGCAGGCCCAGGCCCTGCGTGAGCAAGGCGCCGTGGTCGTCGATATCCGCGACCCACAGACCTATGCTGCGCTGCACATTGCAGGCTCGAAGCATCTGGACAACCACTCCATTGCCGATTTCATTCGCGCTGCCGACCTCGACGCACCGCTGGTGGTGGTCTGCTACCACGGCAATTCCAGCCAGAGCGCGGCCGCCTATTTGATCAGCCAGGGTTTCTCCGACGTCTACAGCATGGACGGCGGCTTCGAGTTGTGGCGTGCAACCTATCCTGCGGAAACTGCGCAAGGCACCGCCGAATAATTTTTTTGTAACGTGCAGGCCCCGGCTCCCGTGGGCCTGCGCCGGCAGACGAACGGTCTTGCCACAACTAATTACGTATCTCGCCTTTACCTCCCGAATTCCCAACTATCCTTAAGCCCAGGCCATCCAAAACAGGGGAGAGCCGGTACACCGGCGTACGGGTCATCGGGAGTGACTTTCGCGATTGTCGATCGCGGAGGAGTTCTGGGGGGTAAACAACAGCTGCCATAGCGGCTGCTTGCCAGCATCGACTGAGTGATCCGGCGTCGGCTCCACGTATCGAGCGAGGTGACGTCATGAGTATCTTTAGCCACTTCCAACAACGCTTCGAGTCCACACGCCAGGAAGAATTCTCCCTGCAGGAGTACCTGGAGCTGTGCAAAAAGGATCGCAGCGCCTACGTTTCCGCCGCCGAGCGTCTGTTGCTGGCCATCGGTGAACCGGAGCTGCTCGACACCTCGACCAATTCGAGGCTTTCGCGAATCTTTTCCAACAAGGTGATCCGTCGCTATCCGGCCTTCGAAGACTTTCACGGAATGGAAGAATGCATCGACCAGATCGTGTCGTACTTCCGCCATGCCGCCCAGGGCCTTGAGGAAAAGAAACAGATTCTCTATCTGCTCGGCCCCGTGGGTGGCGGTAAATCGTCCCTGGCCGAGAAACTGAAGCAATTGATCGAAAAAGTGCCCTTCTACGCCATCAAGGGCTCGCCGGTATTCGAGTCGCCTCTGGGTCTGTTCAACGCCACCGAAGATGGCGCGATCCTCGAGGAAGACTTCGGCATTCCACGGCGCTACCTGAACACCATCATGTCGCCATGGGCGACCAAGCGCCTGGCCGAATTCGGCGGCGACATCAGCCAGTTCCGCGTGGTCAAGCTGTACCCGTCGATCCTCAACCAGATCGCCGTGGCCAAGACCGAACCGGGCGACGAGAACAACCAGGACATCTCCGCGCTGGTGGGCAAGGTCGATATCCGCAAACTCGAAGAATTCCCGCAGAACGACGCCGATGCCTACAGCTACTCCGGTGCGCTGTGCCGGGCCAACCAGGGCCTGATGGAATTCGTCGAGATGTTCAAGGCGCCGATCAAGGTGCTCCATCCATTGCTGACCGCCACTCAGGAAGGCAACTACAACAGTACCGAAGGCCTCGGCGCGATTCCGTTCACCGGGATCCTGCTGGCCCACTCCAACGAATCGGAGTGGCACACCTTCCGCAACAACAAGAACAACGAAGCCTTCATCGACCGGATCTACATCGTCAAGGTGCCTTACTGCCTGCGGGTCAGTGACGAGGTGAAGATCTACGACAAGCTGCTCTTCAACAGTTCCCTGGCCAAGGCCCATTGCGCGCCGGACACCCTGAAGATGCTGGCGCAGTTCACCGTGCTGTCACGCCTGAAGGAGCCGGAAAACTCCAACATCTACTCCAAGATGCGGGTGTATGACGGCGAAAATCTCAAGGACACCGATCCGAAGGCCAAGTCGATCCAGGAATACCGCGATGCGGCGGGCGTCGACGAAGGCATGAACGGTCTGTCGACCCGGTTCGCGTTCAAGATCCTGTCCAAGGTCTTCAACTTCGATCCGCATGAGATCGCCGCCAACCCGGTACACCTGCTCTATGTGCTGGAACAGCAGATCGAACAGGAACAGTTCCAGGCCGAGACCCGCGAACGCTATCTGCGTTACCTGAAAGAGTACCTGGCGCCGCGTTATATCGAATTCATCGGCAAGGAGATTCAGACCGCCTACCTCGAGTCCTACAGCGAGTACGGCCAGAACATCTTCGACCGCTACGTGCTGTATGCGGACTTCTGGATTCAGGATCAGGAATACCGCGATCCGGAAACCGGCGAGATCCTCAACCGCGTCGCCCTCAACGAGGAGCTGGAAAAAATCGAGAAACCGGCCGGCATCAGCAATCCGAAGGATTTCCGCAACGAAATCGTCAACTTCGTGTTGCGTGCCCGGGCCAACAACAACGGCAAGAACCCGACCTGGCTCAGCTACGAAAAACTGCGGGTGGTCATCGAGAAGAAAATGTTCTCGAACACCGAAGACCTGCTGCCAGTCATCAGCTTCAATGCCAAGGCCAGCAAAGAGGATCAACAGAAACACAACGACTTCGTTACACGAATGGTCGAACGCGGCTACACCGACAAACAGGTACGACTGCTCTCCGAGTGGTATCTGCGGGTCAGAAAATCACAGTAAACCGCGGCCGGTCAGACCGGTTGTCGTCAGCCCGAGGCCTGCGCCTGCATTTTCTGCTACACAGGCCTCTGGAAGGTGTTCGAAAGGCGGTAGCGAGGTTCAGGCAGCACCCAAAGCGCTTGGGGGAGCGTGTACGTCCCTTGGCATTCGGTTCAATGCTGCATGACCGCTCGCCCCTTTGCAGGACAGCTTCTAAGGAGCAGTCATGAGCTATGTGATCGACCGACGTCTCAATGGCAAGAACAAGAGCACGGTGAACCGTCAGCGCTTCCTGCGGCGTTACCGTGACCACATCAAGAAGGCTGTCGAAGAGGCGGTCAGCCGGCGTTCCATCACCGATATGGAGCACGGCGAGCAGATCAGCATCCCCGGTCGCGATATCGACGAACCGGTGCTTCACCATGGTCGCGGCGGCAAGCAGACCGTGGTTCATCCCGGCAACAAGGAATTCACCGCTGGCGAACACATCGCCCGTCCGCCGGGAGGTGGTGGAGGCCGTGGGCCGGGCAAGGCCGGCAACTCCGGCGAAGGCATGGACGAGTTCGTCTTCCAGATCACCCAGGAAGAATTCCTCGAATTCATGTTCGAGGACCTCGAACTGCCCAACCTGGTCAAGCGCAACCTGACCGGCACCGACACCTTCAAGACCGTACGCGCGGGGATCAGCAACGAGGGCAACCCGTCGCGGATCAACATCATCCGTACCCTGCGCTCGGCCCACGCTCGGCGCATTGCGCTATCGGGCAGCAGCCGCGCCAAACTGCGCGAGGTCAAAGAAGAACTGGCGCGACTGAAACGCGAAGAACCGGACAATTTCGGCGACATTCAGGATCTCGAGGCGGAAATCGAGAAACTTAGTGCGCGCATCCATCGCGTGCCGTTCCTGGATACTTTCGACCTCAAGTACAACCTGCTGATCAAGCAGCCAAACCCCAGCTCTAAAGCCGTGATGTTCTGCCTGATGGACGTTTCCGGCTCCATGACCCAGGCGACCAAGGATATCGCCAAGCGATTTTTCATTCTGTTGTACCTGTTCCTCAAGCGGAACTACGACAAGATCGACGTGGTGTTCATCCGCCACCACACCAGTGCCCGCGAAGTAGACGAAGAGGAGTTTTTCTATTCCCGCGAGACCGGCGGCACCATCGTTTCCAGCGCTCTGAAACTGATGCAGGAGATCATGGCCGAACGCTACCCGAGCAATGAATGGAACATCTACGCCGCCCAGGCTTCCGACGGCGACAACTGGAACGACGACTCGCCGATCTGCCGCGACATCCTGATCAACCAGATCATGCCTTTTGTGCAGTACTACACTTACGTGGAGATCACCCCGCGCGAACATCAGGCCTTGTGGTACGAGTACGAACGCATCGCCGAAGCCTTTTCCGACACTTTTGCCCAGCAACAACTGGTCTCGGCCGGGGATATCTATCCGGTCTTCCGTGAACTCTTCCAGCGCAGGTTAGTGACATGACCGCCAAGACCGCCAAAGAGCAGAAGCGCCAACCCATTTCCACCGGCTCGGAATGGACATTCGAGCTGATCCAGACGTACGACCGCGAAATCGCCCGTATCGCGGCCGGCTACGCCCTGGACACCTACCCCAACCAGATTGAAGTGATCACCGCCGAACAGATGATGGACGCCTACGCTTCGGTCGGCATGCCGCTGGGCTATCACCATTGGTCCTACGGCAAGCACTTCCTCAGCACCGAGAAATCCTACAGTCGCGGGCAGATGGGGCTGGCGTACGAGATCGTCATCAACTCGGATCCGTGCATCGCGTACCTGATGGAAGAAAACACCATCTGCATGCAGGCACTGGTGGTCGCGCATGCGTGCTACGGCCACAACAGCTTCTTCAAGGGCAACTATCTGTTCCGCACCTGGACCGATGCCAGCTCGATCATCGATTATCTGGTGTTCGCCAAGCAGTACATCATGCAGTGCGAGGAGCGCCACGGGATCGATGCCGTGGAGGATCTGCTCGATTCCTGCCACGCCCTGATGAACTACGGCGTCGACCGCTACAAACGTCCGTACCCGATTTCCGCCGAGGAAGAGCGGCGTCGGCAGAAGGATCGCGAAGAACATCTGCAGAAACAGATCAACGACCTGTGGCGCACCATTCCCAAAGGCGCGGACAAGTACAGCGACAAGGACAACGCACGTTTCCCGGCCGAACCGCAGGAAAACATCCTGTACTTCATCGAGAAACACGCCCCGCTGCTGGAGCCCTGGCAGCGCGAGATCGTGCGGATCGTGCGCAAGATCGCCCAGTATTTCTATCCACAACGCCAGACCCAGGTGATGAACGAAGGCTGGGCGACATTCTGGCACTACACATTGATGAACGACCTGTACGACGAAGGCCTGGTGACCGATGGCTTCATGATGGAGTTCCTGACGTCCCACACCAGTGTGGTGTTCCAGCCGGGATTCGACAGCCCTTATTACAACGGGATCAACCCCTATGCGCTGGGTTTTGCGATGTATCGCGACATCCGCCGCATGTGCGAAGAGCCAACGGAAGAAGACCGCCGCTGGTTCCCGGAAATCGCCGGCAGCGACTGGTTGTCGACCATCAAGTTCGCCATGAGCAGCTTCAAGGATGAGAGCTTCATCCTGCAGTACCTGTCACCCAAGGTGATCCGCGACCTTAAGCTGTTCAGCATTCTCGATGACGATCAGAAGGACGACTTGCTGGTACCCGCGATCCATGACGAGGGCGGCTACCGGATCATTCGCGAAACGCTCGCAGCACAGTACAACCTGGGTAACCGCGAGCCGAACGTGCAGATTTACAGCATCGACCGCCGCGGCGATCGCTCGCTGACCCTGCGCCACCAGCAACACGACCGCAAACCGCTGGGCGATTCCACCGAAGAGGTCCTGAAACACCTGCACCGTCTATGGGGCTTCGACATTCACCTGGAAACCCTGCAAGGCGACCAGATCATGAAGACCCATCATGTTCCGCCCCGCAGCGAACACAGCGAGGGAGATTACGGTCGGCTCGATCTGGCCGTCATTCATCTTTGATCCCGTTCTGGCCTCCGAAAGTCCGGCGCAAGGGTTATCCTGTCGGGCCAACGGAGGTTTTTTATGCAGATTTACAAGGTCGGCGGTGCGGTACGTGATCGCCTGCTGGGCAAACCGGTCACCGATATCGATTGGGTGGTGGTCGGCGCGACCACAGAAGAAATGCTCGCCAAGGGGTATCGCCCGGTCGGGGCGGATTTCCCGGTTTTTCTTCACCCGAAAAGCGGCGAGGAGTACGCCCTCGCCCGCACCGAGCGCAAGAGCGGTCGCGGTTATGGCGGTTTCACCTTTCACGCCAGCCCCGAGGTCACGCTTGAAGAAGACCTGATCCGCCGTGACCTCACGATCAACGCCATGGCCGAGGACGATCAGCAAAACCTGACCGATCCCTACCACGGCCAGCGCGATCTCGAAGAGCGGATTCTTCGCCACGTTTCCCCCGCGTTTGCCGAAGATCCGCTCAGGGTCCTGCGTGTTGCGCGCTTTGCCGCCCGTTACGCGGAGCTTGGTTTCAAAGTAGCGCCCGAGACTCTGGAGTTGATGCGTCAGCTCAGCGAATCGGGCGAACTGGAAGCCCTTACGGCCGAACGCAGCTGGAAGGAGATTTCCCGCGCACTGATGGAGGATCAGCCCCAAGTATTCATTCAAGTACTGCGCGATTGCGGCGCCTTGAAGGTGCTGATGCCAGAGGTCGATGCCTTGTTCGGCGTGCCGCAACCGGAAGCCCATCACCCGGAAATCGACAGCGGCATTCACACCCTGAGCGTGCTTGAGCAGTCAGCCCTGCACAAACAACCGCTGACCGTGCGTTGGGCCTGCCTGCTGCACGACCTCGGCAAAGGCCTGACCCCGCAAGAGGAATGGCCACGGCACATTGCCCATGAGCACAAAGGCCTGAAGTTGATCAAAGCGGTCAACGAGCGCTTCAAGGCACCGAAGGACTGTCAGGAACTGGCCTTGCTGGTTGGCCAATATCACACCCATGGACATCGCGCTCTGGAGCTGAAGGCTTCGACCTTGCTTGAGTTGCTGCAAAGCTTTGACGTTTACCGTCGACCACAGCGTTTCGAAGAGTTTATCGTCGCGTGCGAGATGGATGCCCGAGGCCGCAAGGGGCTTGAGCAGCGTAGGTATCCACAGGCGGATTACCTGCGCGGGGCGGCCAATGTGGCACGTGGCGTGGCGGTGCAGCCATTGCTGGAGAAGGGATTCAAAGGCCCGGAACTGGGCGAGGCACTCAAGCGCGAACGGCTCAAGGCGTTAAAGGCTTACAAGGAATCGGCGGCGTCCTGAAAACACCTGATCCGCCCTCGCGAGGGCGGATCAAACTGTTCAAGACAGATCTGAAGGCGTGAGCTGAGTACCGCGCCACTCAAATCCGACCGGCGCCAGCACCTGATCGATCTGCGCTTCGGCCCACAATGTGGCAAAGCTTTTTCCTACACCGGGATGTACCCGATCCGGCGCAATCAAAGACAGCGGCCACAGCACAAAGGCATTTTTCAGGATTTCCGCACGAGGCAGGATCAGCCCGTCGAAGTTGCCAGCCAGATCGCCGTACAGCAACACGTCGATATCCAGCGGCAAGCCCTTGCGATCCGGCGCATAACGACCATTGTCCGCTTCAATGAACTTCAAGCGGCGATCCAGTTCGATCAACGGCAGATCGGTGAACGCCGACACCACGAAGTTGAAGAACGGCCCGCTCTTGATTCCCACCGGCTGGCTTTCGAACACAGGCGAACAGCGGATATCCACCAGAAACGTGGACAAGGCATCCAGACCGGCCTGCAAATGGGTTTCGCGCTCGATATTGCTACCGAGCCCGAGATAGACCTGGGTCAGCGGCATCCGCGCTCGATCTCCACACCCACGCCACCCTTGGCGGCCGGTACGGCACCTGGTTTGGTCAGCTTCAGGCGCACCCAGGTGATCTTGAATTCATTCATCAGCACTTCAACCAGACGCTCGGCGAAGGTCTCGACCAGTTGATACTGGGATTGCTCGGCAAAGGCCTGGATCCGTGTGGACACACTGGCGTAATCGAGCGCCAGGGTCAGGTCGTCACCGGCGGCGGCCGGGCGATTGTCCCAGGCGAAGCTCAAATCAAGACGCAGGCACTGTCGGATGCCGCGCTCCCAGTCGTAGGCACCGATCACGGTGTCGACTTCCAGGCCCTCGATAAACACTCTGTCCAAGCACTTTTCTCCGCTGCACGACAAGGGCGCAATGCGCCGTTAGAATCAGGGCGTCCTCGCCCGGAATAGTTAGCATGTTTTGGTTACTGGCGATCCTCGCCTACCTGCTCGGCTCTCTGTCCTTCGCCATTTTGCTCAGCCGCCTGACCGGAAATCCGGATCCGCGAATGAGTGGCTCGGGTAATGCCGGCGCCACCAACATGCTGCGCCTGGCCGGACGCAAACTCGCGATCCTGACCCTGCTGGGTGATCTGTGCAAAGGCCTGTTACCGGTGCTGATCGCTGCGGCTGCAGGCCTTTCGCTGCAGGATCAGGCGTGGATCGGCGTCTGCGCCGTGATCGGTCACCTGTTCCCGTTGTACTTCCGCTTTCGCGGTGGCAAGGGCGTCGCCACGGCGGCCGGCATGCTGCTGGGGCTGTATCCACCCGCTGCGCTGCTGGCCGTGTGCGCCTGGCTGCTGACGTTCTACCTGACCCGCACCAGCTCGCTGGCGGCGTTGATCGCCACTCCGCTGACCCTGCCGTTGCTGGCCTGGCAGGAACCGGCGGCGCTGTTGCCGATGAGCACGCTGACACTGCTGATCGTCTGGCGCCACCGGGGCAATCTACGCGACCTGTTCGCCGGGCGCGAACGGCATTTTTAAATACCGCACGTGAGCGCTGCTCATCACAGCGCAGACAGTTGCTCCATCGGCCAGCGCGCCTGCACGCTGATCGCCAGGCTTTCCTGCTGACCGGCCTGCAAACGCTGGCAGCCGGCAAACGCGATCATCGCGCCGTTATCGGTGCAAAACTCGGGACGGGCATAGAACACATCGCCCTTCATGTCGCCGAGCATTTTCTCCAGCGAAACACGCAACGCCTTGTTGGCACTGACGCCACCGGCGATCACCAGACGCTTCATGCCGGCCTGCTTCAGGGCACGCTTGCACTTGATGGTCAAAGTCTCCACCACGGCCTGCTGGAACGCCAGCGCGATGTCGCAACGGGCTTGCTCGCTGTCGTCCCCGGCGCTGACACATTGTTGCCAGGTGTTGAGGGCGAAGGTCTTCAGGCCGCTGAAGCTGAAATCCAGACCCGGGCGATCGCACATCGGACGCGGGAAGGTGAAACGTCCTGCGACGCCCTTCTCTGCCAGCTTGGCGATTTCCGGTCCGCCCGGATAATTCAGACCCATCATTTTTGCAGTCTTGTCGAAAGCTTCGCCCGCTGCATCGTCCAGCGTCTCGCCGAGCAGGCTGTATTGGCCGATGCCATCGACCTGAACCAGCTGCGTATGACCACCGGAGACCAACAAAGCGACGAACGGGAATTCCGGCGGTTTTGGCTCCAGCATCGGCGCCAGCAAGTGGCCTTCCATGTGGTGCACGCCGAGCGCCGGTATGCCCCAGGCAAACGCCAGCGCTTGAGCGCACGAAGCCCCCACCAGTAAAGCACCGACCAGGCCGGGACCCGCGGTGTAGGCGATGGCGTCGATCTCGGTCGGTACGCAATCAGCCTCGGCCAGCACCTGACGAATCAGGGGCAGCATGCGCTTGACGTGATCGCGCGAGGCCAACTCCGGCACGACGCCGCCATAGACGCGGTGCAGGTCGATCTGACTGAACAGCGCGTCGGCCAGCAGGCCGCGTTCACTGTCGTACAAAGCGACGCCGGTTTCGTCGCAGGAAGTTTCTAATCCCAGTACTAGCATGGGTTTGCGCCTTGTTTAGGCTGAATTCGAAGGCGCGCATAATAGTCGCCGCGTGATGCCCCGACCAGCGGTTTTCGATCAGAGGCTTTGCATTCCGAGCGATGAGGGGTTAACATCCGCAACCCTTAAAAACCGACGTCTTCAAGTGCTCTTTTGCCGCGAGGATGTTGACCCCGGTAATGAATGAAGGTAGCTCTGGATGCCAGCCGTCAAAGTTAAAGAGAACGAACCCTTCGACGTAGCTCTGCGTCGTTTCAAGCGCTCCTGCGAAAAAGCCGGTGTACTGGCTGAAGTTCGTAGCCGCGAATTTTACGAGAAGCCAACTTCTGAGCGTAAGCGCAAGGCAGCTGCTGCTGTTAAGCGTCACGCCAAGAAAGTTCAGCGCGAACAGCGCCGCGCCGTTCGTCTGTACTAATACACAGACGATCGTAGCAAGCTTCTGCCAAGCCCGGCCCTCAGCCGGGCTAATGGCATTTGCGTAAAACGCTTGATGCTTCACCGTCGAAGCCGCAGATGCGACCGAGACAAACCCGCTTCACCGCGTCAGGCCTGGCTCTTTTGCCAGCGGTGCACGTCTTTTCTGACGAGCCTTTCAAGGCTACTGACGAGCACACCCACTGATTCCTCTTACGACGATCAGCCCAAGGCACCTGCTTGCGTGCCCGCTTCATGAGCTATCCGAGGCCGATTGCCGGCCGTCAGCGGATTCAGCGCAACATTTTCGAATAGTCGAAAACTGATGAGTACTAACGTCAGTGGATTTTCGGCAGATACACTTCCCGACAGCGATTACGCAAACGACACCGGTCGAGCCGCCCCACGTGCGCGCATCACTCAATGACCCGCGTCCGGCTGCCTTTCGCATCGGATCCATTACAGCGCAGACGAGAACGCCATGGCCGGGCTGATTCCCCAGAGCTTCATTGACGACCTTCTGAACCGCACCGACATCGTCGACGTGGTCAGCTCGCGCGTGCAATTGAAGAAGGCCGGTAAAAACTACACCGCCTGCTGCCCATTCCATAAAGAGAAAACCCCGTCGTTCAGCGTCAGCCCCGACAAGCAGTTCTATTACTGCTTCGGCTGCGGCGCCGGCGGCAACGCCCTCGGCTTTCTCATGGATCACGACAACCTGGACTTCCCCCAGGCCGTCGAGGATCTGGCCAAAGCCGCCGGCATGGAAGTGCCACGCGAAGAAGGTGGCCGCTCGAACAAACCGCGTCAGCCGACCGATTCACCGCTGTACCCGCTGCTCACCGCCGCTGCCGACTTTTACCGGCAGGCACTCAAGAGCCATCCAGCACGCAAGGCAGCGGTTGATTATTTAAAGGGTCGCGGCCTGACTGGCGAAATCGCCCGAGACTTCGGCCTTGGATTCGCACCACCAGGCTGGGATAACCTGTTCAAGCATTTGAGCAGCGACACCCTGCAGCAGAAGGCCATGATCGACGCCGGCCTGCTGATCGAGAACGCCGAAACCGGCAAACGCTATGACCGCTTCCGCGATCGCGTGATGTTCCCGATCCGCGACACCCGTGGGCGGATCATCGCTTTCGGCGGTCGAGTGCTCGGCGACGACAAGCCAAAGTACCTGAACTCGCCGGAAACCCCGGTTTTCCATAAAGGCCAGGAACTCTATGGCCTCTATGAGGCACGCAAGAACAATCGCAATCTTGACGAAATCATCGTCGTCGAGGGCTATATGGACGTCATCGCCCTGGCCCAGCAAGGCCTGCGCAATGCCGTCGCGACACTGGGCACAGCCACCAGCGAAGAACACCTCAAACGTCTGTTTCGCGTCGTGCCAAACGTGCTGTTCTGCTTTGACGGCGATCAGGCAGGCCGCAACGCCGCCTGGCGCGCACTGGAGGCAACACTGTCCAGCCTGCAGGACGGACGCCGTGCACGCTTCCTGTTTCTGCCTGAAGGCGAAGACCCGGATACGCTGATTCGCGCCGAGGGCACTGACGCCTTCCGCGCCCGGATCAATCAGCACGCACAGCCGTTGGCGGACTACTTCTTCCAGCAACTGACTGAAGAGGCCGACCCGCGCTCGCTGGAGGGCAAGGCCCACATGGCCACGCTCGCAGCACCGCTGATCGACAAGGTCCCCGGCGCCAACCTGCGCATCCTGATGCGCCAGCGCCTGACCGAGATCACCGGCCTGAGCAGCGAACGCGTCAGCCAACTGGCCCAGAGCGCTCCTCAGGAAGCACCGCCGGCCTACGACCCGGGCATTGATTACGACGCCATGCCGGACTACAGCGACTACCATCAGCCGCAGGCACAGGACATGTATGTGCCGCAGCAGGAATGGACGCCGAAGAAACCCGGTGCCGGCGGCAAGAAATGGGACAAGAAACCGTGGGACAAGAATGGCAAGCGCGGCGGTGATCGCGACCAACCGCGTGCCCCACGCGTGCCGGCCGCCGTCGAACCACCGACCCTGGCCGCCCTGAGAACCTTGCTGCATCACCCGCAACTGGCAGAAAAAGTCGAGGACGCCGGGCACTTCGCGGACGAGAACCAGACCAACGCACAACTGCTGGTGGCACTGCTCGAAGCCGTACAGAAGAATCCCAAGCTAAACTCATTTCAGTTGATCGCGCGATGGCACGGAACCGAACAGGGTCGCCTGCTCAAGGCGCTGGCGGAAAAGGAATGGCTGATTGACGGAGACAACCTTGAACAACAGTTTTTCGACACCATTACTAGCTTGTCAGCCCGCCAACGCGAGCGAAACCTGGAACAACTGCTCAGGAAAGCGCGTCAAAGCGAACTGAGCACCGATGAGAAAAATCAACTGCGCGACCTTTTAAGTCGCAATGTTTCCGCATCAAACCCGACCTCAACTGGCGCGTGAGGTCATAGCTCAGGTATAATCCTCGGCTTGTTTTTTGCCCGCCAAGACCTTCAGTGGATAGGGTGTTATGTCCGGAAAAGCGCAACAGCAGTCTCGTATTATTGAGTTGATCAAACTGGGTCGTGAGCAGAAGTATCTGACTTACGCCGAGGTCAACGACCACCTGCCCGAGGATATTTCAGATCCGGAGCAGGTGGAAGACATCATCCGCATGATTAACGACATGGGGATCCCCGTACACGAGAGTGCTCCGGATGCGGACGCCCTTATGCTGGCCGACGCCGATACCGACGAGGCCGCTGCGGAAGAAGCAGCCGCTGCGTTGGCGGCGGTGGAGACCGATATCGGTCGCACCACTGACCCGGTGCGCATGTACATGCGTGAAATGGGTACGGTCGAGCTTCTGACTCGTGAAGGCGAAATCGAAATCGCCAAACGTATCGAAGAAGGCATCCGTGAAGTGATGAGCGCCATCGCGCACTTCCCTGGCACGGTTGACCATATTCTCTCCGAGTACACTCGCGTCACCACCGAAGGTGGTCGCCTGTCCGACGTTCTGAGCGGTTATATCGACCCGGACGACGGCATTACGCCGCCTGCCGCCGAAGTACCGCCGCCGATCGACGCGAAAGCGGCGAAAGCGGAAGAGTCCGACGACGATGACGATGCCGAATCTTCCGATGACGAAGAAGAAGCCGAAAGCGGCCCGGATCCGGTCATTGCCGCACAGCGCTTCGGCGCCGTGGCCGACCAGATGGAAATCACCCGCAAGGCGCTGAAAAAGCACGGCCGACACAATAAGGCAGCGATTGCCGAATTGCTGGCTCTGGCCGAGTTGTTCATGCCGATCAAACTGGTGCCGAAGCAATTCGAAGCCCTGGTCGAGCGTGTTCGCAGTGCCCTGGATCGTCTGCGTCAGCAAGAGCGCGCGATCATGCAACTGTGCGTACGTGATGCACGTATGCCGCGCGCCGACTTCCTGCGTCAGTTCCCTGGCAATGAAGTCGACGAAAGCTGGTCCGACGCCCTGGCCAAAGGCAAGAGCAAGTACGCCGAAGCCATTGCCCGCGTGCAACCGGACATCATCCGTTGCCAGCAGAAGCTGACCGCGCTGGAAACCGAGACCGGCCTGACCATCGCCGAGATCAAGGACATCAACCGTCGCATGTCGATCGGTGAGGCGAAAGCCCGCCGCGCGAAGAAAGAGATGGTTGAAGCGAACTTGCGTCTGGTGATCTCCATCGCCAAGAAGTACACCAACCGTGGCCTGCAATTCCTCGATCTGATCCAGGAAGGCAACATTGGTCTGATGAAAGCGGTGGACAAGTTCGAATACCGTCGTGGTTACAAGTTCTCGACTTATGCCACCTGGTGGATCCGTCAGGCGATCACTCGCTCGATCGCCGACCAGGCCCGCACCATCCGTATTCCGGTGCACATGATCGAGACGATCAACAAGCTCAACCGTATTTCCCGCCAGATGCTGCAGGAAATGGGTCGCGAACCGACCCCGGAAGAGCTGGGTGAGCGCATGGAGATGCCTGAGGACAAGATCCGCAAGGTATTGAAGATCGCCAAAGAGCCGATCTCCATGGAAACCCCGATCGGTGATGACGAAGACTCCCATCTGGGTGACTTCATCGAAGACTCGACCATGCAGTCGCCAATCGATGTCGCCACTGTTGAGAGCCTGAAAGAGGCGACCCGCGAAGTGCTGTCCGGCCTTACTGCCCGTGAAGCCAAGGTACTGCGCATGCGTTTCGGTATCGACATGAACACCGACCATACGCTCGAAGAAGTCGGCAAACAGTTTGACGTGACCCGTGAGCGGATCCGTCAGATCGAAGCCAAGGCGCTGCGCAAGCTGCGCCACCCGACGCGAAGCGAGCATCTGCGCTCCTTCCTCGACGAGTGACACCAGAACCCCCGGCCCAGGCCGGGGGTTTTGTTTTTATGGCAGATAAAATACATCGCCCGTCTCTCCCCTCGCGCACAGCCCGTCTACACTCGAAACATTCCCCCGAGCCATAACGAGACCGTTATGCCCAGACTGGCGTCCGTGCTTTTTTTGCTGTCACTGATGATCTGGACCGCAACGGCTGACGCGCTGACTCTGACCGATGAAGAACGTAGCTGGCTGGCGGCTCACCCGGACTTGCGCCTGGGTGTCGATGCGTCGTGGCCGCCCTTCGAGTTCCGGGACGACCAGAACCGCTATCAGGGCCTGGCAGCGGACTATATCGATGTGATTCGCCAACGCCTGGCGATCAAACTCACCCCCATCGAGCCAGTGAGCTGGACCGTGGTGCTCGAACAGGCGAAAAACGGCACGATCGACCTGCTGCCGGGCATCATGTCCACCCCGGAACGCCAGAGTTACCTGTCATTCACCCGCCCTTATCTCGACTTCCCGATCGTCATCCTCGCCCACATCGGCGGCCCGCAACCGCGCAAGCTCGAGGATCTTTACGGCCTGAAAATTGCCGTAGTCGAAAACTACGCCCCTCACGAACTGCTGCGCACCCATCATCCCGACCTGAACCTGGTGGCGATGCCCAACGTCAGCTCAGCGTTGCAAGCCCTGGCCACCGATGAAGTGGACGCCGTGGTGGGTGACCTGGCCTCCAGTGTCTGGAGCCTGCGCCAACTCAAACTGGATGGTTTGTATGTCAGCGGCGAAACCCCTTACCGCTACCAACTGGCGATGGGTGTCCCTCGCGACAACAAAATGCTGGTAGGGATTCTGGACAAGGTGCTGGCCGACATGTCCCCGGAGGAAATCAGCAGCATTCAGGAGCACTGGGTCGGAAACGTCCTCGATCACCGGACATTCTGGTCGGATCTGCTGGTTTACGGTTTACCGGGTCTATCGCTTCTGGTCATCGTGCTGGCGGTGGTAATTCGCATCAACCGGCGCCTGAGCTCAGAAATCGCCCGACGCATCGACCTCGAACAGGAACTGCGCAGCAGCGAATACCACTATCGCGGACTGGTGGAGAGTCTCTCGGCCATCGCGTGGGAAGCGAGGATCAGCGATTTCACCTACAGCTATGT
This sequence comes from Pseudomonas koreensis, assembly GCF_025447595.1. Taxonomy (GTDB): domain Bacteria; phylum Pseudomonadota; class Gammaproteobacteria; order Pseudomonadales; family Pseudomonadaceae; genus Aquipseudomonas; species Aquipseudomonas koreensis_H. The sequence goes on from NZ_JAOEJU010000019.1 coordinate 15,957, forward strand.
TTCGCCCCACGCCGAAGATCTGCTCGGTTATCCACTGTCCCATTGGCTGATTCCGGGCTTCTGGCGCAACATCATTCACCCGGCAGATCTGACCCGTGCCCAGAGTTTTTGCGATCACGAGGTGCTGGCCGGGCGCGATCATAGCCTCGACTACCGGGTGATCACCGCTGACGGCCGTTGCTTGTGGGTACGCGACATCGTCAGCCTGATCGAACACGGCCACGAACCGGTAATGCGCGGCCTGATGATCGATATCAGTGAAACCAAGCGCACCGAAGAAGCGTTGCGCCTGTCGGAACAGAAGTTCGCTTCGGTATTCCAGCAATGCCCGGACATTCTGGTCATCGCCCGGCTATCCGACGGCTGCCTGCTGGAAGTGAACGAAGCCTTTGAGGAACAGATCGGGCTCAAAGCCGAAGAAGTGATCGGTCAGACCGCCACCGAACTCAACATCTGGGGCATTCCCGGGGTTGGCCCGGGCCTGCTTCAGCGGCTACAGGCCGGCAGCATTCGCAACCTGGAGATGCCCTTTCGTCGCAACAATGGCCAGGTGTTCACCGGACTGATTTCCGCCGAACCCTTCGAACTCGACACTACGCCCGCCCTGGTGGTGGTGGTACGCGACATCACTCAGCTCAAGGAAACCCAGCAACAGCTGCAAACGTCTGAAGAGAAGTTCGCCAAGGCCTTCCACGCCTCGCCGGACGGTCTGCTGCTGTCACGCCAGAGCGATGGTCTTTTGCTTGAGGTCAACGAAGGTTTCAGCCGTATCACTGGTTTCAACAGCGCCATGTCGGTGGATCGCTCGGCGCTGGACCTGGGAATCTGGGTCAACCTGAACGAGCGTAAACAGATGCTCGACCTGCTGCACCGCGACGGGTTCGTCCGGGATTTCACCTGCCACATCCGACGCAGTGACGGACAGATTCGTCTCTGCGAAGTGTCCAGCCGTCCGCTGCCGATTGGTGATGACGACTGCATGCTGACCATTGCCCGGGACATCACCGAACGTCATTTGATGCAGGAAAAGCTGCAACAGGCTGCGACCGTATTCGAAAATACCGCAGAGGGCGTACTGATCACCGATACCCAGCAACACATCAGCGCGGTCAACCGGGCGTTTACGGAAATCACCGGTTACAGCGAAAGTGAAGCGCTTGGCCATACGCCTCGTCTGATGGCGTCGGGCCTTCACGACAGCGCGTTCTATGCGGCGATGTGGCATCAACTGACCGCTGAAGGTCACTGGCAAGGCGAAATCTCAAACCGGCGCAAGAACGGTGAGCTGTATCCAAGCTGGCTCACCATCAGCGCCGTGCGTAATCGCGACAAATTCATCACTCACTTCGTTGCAGTGTTCGCCGACATCTCCAGCCTCAAGCACGCGCAGGCCAAACTCGACTACCAGGCACATCACGACCCACTCACCGGTTTGCCAAATCGCATGCTGTTCGAAAGCAGATTGCTCACAGCGTTGAACAATCAGCAGGAGAACGGCGGCCAGGGAGCCGTGCTGTTCCTCGACCTGGACCGTTTCAAACATATCAACGACAGCCTTGGCCATCCCGTGGGCGACCTGCTGCTCAAGGGCATCGCTGTGCGCCTCAAGGAACAGTTGCGGGATATCGACACCGTCGCGCGCCTGGGCGGAGACGAATTCATCATCCTGCTGCCCGGACTGCAACAAGCCGCTGATGCCGATCACATCGCGACCAAGCTCCTGAACTGCTTTGGTGCGCCATTTCAGGCGGGCGAGCATGAGTTTTTCATCAGCGCCAGTATTGGTACCAGTCTGTATCCCCGAGACGGTTGCGACGTCGCCACTCTCATCAAGAATGCCGATGCCGCGATGTACCGGTCCAAAGCCAAGGGCCGCAACCGCGTTGAAAGCTACACACGCGACCTCACTGCCCAGGCCAGCGAGCGCGTGGCGCTGGAGCACGAACTGCGCCGGGCCATTGAGCGCGAGGAGCTGTACCTCTACTACCAGCCGAAAATCAGCCTAGACGATCACAGTCTGGTCGGCGCCGAGGCCTTGATCCGCTGGCGCCACCCGAACTTCGGCGAGGTGCCGCCAGAGCATTTCATCCCGCTGGCGGAAGAGAACGGGATGATCCTGCAAATCGGCGACTGGGTGCTGGAAACCGCCTGCCGACAGATGTTCGAGTGGGGTCAGATCTACGAATCCCTCGGTCCGCTCTCGGTCAATCTGGCCGGTGCGCAACTACGCCAGCCGAACCTGTTGGGACGCATCGAGCAATTGCTCAAGGACAACCGCCTCAGGCCAGATTTACTGCAACTGGAAATTACCGAAAACTTCATTATGAGTCAGGCCGAAGAGGCGCTGACGGTACTGCATCAACTCAAACACCTTGGCGTACAACTGGCCATAGACGACTTCGGCACCGGCTACTCCTCGCTGAGCTACCTCAAGCGCTTGCCACTGGATATCCTCAAGATCGACCAGTCTTTCGTCCGCGGCCTGCCGGACGACCCGCACGACGCGGCAATCGTGCGAGCCATCATCGCCCTGGGCCGCAGCATGCAATTCACCGTCATTGCCGAAGGCGTGGAAACCCAGGCCCAGCAACAATTCCTCGCCGCTGAGGGCTGCGAACAGATCCAGGGCTACATCGTCAGCCTGCCGCTGCCACCGGAGGAATTCGCCGCGACGTTTCTTCGCATAGCCGTATCAGATTTTTCGGATAGCACAGCCGAGAAACCGTCGCTATAATCCGCGGCCTACTGAGGGCCTATAGCTCAGTTGGTTAGAGCAGAGGACTCATAATCCTTTGGTCCACGGTTCAAGTCCGTGTGGGCCCACCAAACATGAAAAAGCCGTGCATTCGCGCGGCTTTTTTTCGCCTGTCGTTTGGTGTTTTACGTTCTTCACAAGCGCAATGTTCGGAAGACGACCGCAAGGTCTGTAGGTTATTTCCCAAGCTGTGTTTTCACTCGGTTTTCGGCCTTGTTGGCCTTTTCTCCGAACGAGTAATCTCCGGGCGCCGCTGTCCGCCAAGGATTACTTTAATGCTCGTGAATGCTGCGCCGCTGATAAAAGAATCTAGTGGCCAACAAACATGGATCGACTTAGCTTTGCCCGACCTGCGTACGCTGGCCAGGGAGCTTCGCTCAGCCGCAATTGAGGAAGTGAAAAGGGCAGACGATGCGCAAGGAGCCCTAAGAATTCTCCTGGCTCACTTCGGATTCATCGATGAGGCGTTGCTCGCAGTCACCATCCTCACCCCGATCGGAAACGTTGCGGTCATGAGGGACAAACTCGCCCACATCGTCGAAAAACGCGCCGACTCACGAGAGCGCTACGTTCAGCATGCGATTGATACGCTGACGGGGCCGTTTGAAATATGGAGAGTCCTGTACGACAACGGCGGATACCGCATGGCTTTCATCAACGCCTACGAGGCAAAAAATGACATGCTCGTCGTGGTGGATGTCAGGCACGGACACGTCCTGTGGAACTTCATGCATGCCCCGGCTAGAGCGATGAACAAGCACCGCAAGGGCGAACTTCTCTACAAGAGATACGTTCTTCAGGACAAACAAAAAGGGGAGCCTGTTGGCTCCCCTCGAATATTTGAATCCTGATATTGGCATCCTCAGGAAATGGGATGAAGAGGTCTCACCTTACACCGATGTTGCAGCATCGCTGAGGTACCTACGTCTGCTGAAGCCCTGCAAGGCAGCAGATTTCGCGCTCTTGAGGCCATTTTTGATAAAGGCAGCAGGCAAGTCAAATCATTTGTCTGTTCTTTTGTTTCAGCAAAATCCCCCGATCCGGTGACTGCCTGATCCCCGCCGCTCAATCAGCGCTCACAAGCGCCTCGCGTGGCGAGTCTGTAACATGCAGCCCCATTGATCCGTACCGCTGGAGCCCGCCCTTGCCCGACATCCGCCCACCCGTGCTTGACGAAATCGACCGCCAGCTGATCGCTGCCCTGCAAATCAACGCCCGCGAAAGCGTGGCGATGCTGGCCCGGCAATTGGGGATCGCCCGCACCACAGTGACTTCGCGACTGGCGCGGCTCGAAAAGGCCAAAGTCATCACCGGCTACGGCGTACGACTGGGTCAGCGAGTAGTGGATGGCGGCTTGCAGGCTTACGTCGGGATCAAGGTGCAGCCACGCTCCGGCAAAGAGGTGTTGCGGCGGTTGAGTGCAATGGCTCAGGTGCAGCAGTTGTGTGCAGTAAGTGGTGAATTTGATTACGTAGCGTGGCTGCGCACTGACTCGCCAGAACAACTCGATCAGTTGCTGGATCAGATCGGCAGCGTAGACGGTGTGGAGAAGACCACGACGTCGATCATCCTCAGCAGCAAGATCGATCGCGGGCATCCAGTTTGATCATCACCATCGTCATATTGCAGCACTAACACTCAAAACGACGACACTTTGCGTCTTATTAACGTGTTCTACGCTCCCTAGAATGGCTGGCATCTTTTCCTATACTCAGACGCGCATCCAGCGTCGGGTCGCCAGCAAGGTCAGCCATGAACAAGAACAATCGCCATCCTGCAGACGGTAAGAAACCAGTCACCATTTTCGGCCCGGACTTTCCTTTCGCCTTCGACGACTGGATCGAGCACCCGGCCGGTCTCGGCAGCATTCCCGAGCACAACCACGGTGCCGAAGTGGCAATCGTCGGGGCCGGTATCGCCGGTCTGGTGGCGGCTTATGAGCTGATGAAACTCGGCTTGAAACCCGTCGTTTATGAGGCTTCAAAGCTCGGCGGGCGCTTGCGCTCCCAAGCATTCAACGGCACCGACGGCATCGTCGCCGAGCTCGGCGGCATGCGCTTTCCGGTGTCTTCCACCGCGTTCTATCACTACGTCGACAAACTCGGCCTGGAGACCAAGCCCTTCCCCAACCCGCTGACGCCGGCTTCCGGTAGCACCGTGATCGACCTGGAAGGCAAAACCCATTACGCACAAAGTCTGAAGGACCTTCCTGCACTGTTCCAGGAAGTGGCTGACGCCTGGGCCGATGCTTTGGAGGCAGGTTCGCAGTTCTCGGATATCCAGCAAGCGATCCGCGACCGCGACGTGCCACGCCTCAAGGAGTTGTGGAACACCCTGGTGCCGCTGTGGGACGACCGCACGTTCTACGACTTCGTCGCCACGTCGAAAGCCTTCGCCAAATTGTCGTTCCATCACCGTGAAGTATTCGGCCAGGTCGGTTTCGGCACCGGCGGCTGGGACTCGGACTTCCCCAACTCGATGCTGGAAATCTTCCGCGTGGTGATGACCAACTGCGACGATCACCAGCACCTGGTAGTCGGCGGTGTGGAACAAGTGCCGCAAGGCATCTGGCGTCATGCGCCGGAACGCTGCGTACACTGGCCGCAAGGCACCAGCCTCAAGTCGTTGCACCATGGTGCACCGCGCTCCGGGGTGAAGAAAATCGCCCACGCGCCTGACGGACGTTTCGCAGTCACCGACAACAACGGCGACATCCGCGAATACGCGGCCGTACTGACCACCTGCCAGAGCTGGCTGCTGACCACCCAGATCGAATGCGACGAAAGCCTGTTCTCGCAAAAAATGTGGATGGCCCTGGACCGCACTCGCTACATGCAATCGTCGAAGACCTTCGTGATGGTCGATCGCCCGTTCTGGAAGGACAAGGATCCGGAAACCGGTCGCGACCTGATGAGCATGACCCTCACCGATCGCCTGACCCGTGGCACCTATCTGTTCGACAACGGCGACGACAAGCCGGGCGTGATCTGTCTGTCGTACTCGTGGATGAGCGATGCGCTGAAGATGCTCCCGCATCCGGTGGAAAAACGCGTGAAGCTGGCGCTGGATGCGTTGAAGAAGATCTACCCGAAAGTCGACATCGCCGCGCGGATCATCGGCGATCCGATCACCGTGTCGTGGGAAGCCGACCCGCATTTCCTCGGTGCATTCAAAGGCGCCCTGCCCGGCCACTATCGCTACAACCAGCGCATGTACGCGCACTTCATGCAGGACGACATGCCGCCGGAACAGCGCGGGATTTTCATCGCCGGCGACGACGTGTCGTGGACGCCAGCATGGGTCGAAGGCGCGGTGCAGACCTCGCTCAACGCGGTCTGGGGAATCATGAAGCACTTCGGCGGGTCCACACATAAAGAGAACCCCGGCCCGGGTGATGTGTTCAACGACATCGGCCCGATCGCCCTGCCCGAGTAAGAGGAATCCCTGATGCGTGTAGCCCTTTACCAATGTCCACCGCTGCCTCTGGAGCCTGCTGCCAACCTTCAGCGTCTGCATCAACTGGCGATGGAGGCCAAAGGCGCCGACCTGCTGGTGGTGCCGGAGATGTTCCTGACCGGCTACAACATCGGCAAGGAGGCGGTTGCGACATTGGCCGAGGTCTTCAACGGTGAGTGGGCGCAGCAAGTCGGACGGATCGCCAAGGCTGCCGGCCTGGCGATTCTCTACGGTTACCCGGAGCGCACTGCCGAAGGACAGATCTACAACGCCGTGCAGTTGATCGATTCGAACGGTGAGCGCCTGTGCAATTACCGCAAGACGCATCTGTTCGGCGATCTGGATCGCTCGATGTTCAGCCCCGGTGAAGGCGAGTTTCCCATCGTCGAGCTCAACGGCTGGAAGCTCGGCTTCCTGATCTGCTACGACCTGGAATTCCCGGAAAACGCCCGGCGCCTGGCTCTTGAAGGCGCCGAGCTGATTCTGGTGCCGACGGCGAACATGATTCCTTTCGATTTCATTGCCGATGTTTCCGTGCGCTCCCGCGCGTTCGAAAATCAGTGCTACGTGGCTTACGCCAACTACTGCGGCCACGAAGGCGACATCCATTACTGCGGGCAAAGCAGCATTGCCGCACCGGATGGCAGCCGTATCGCCCAGGCCGGACTGGACGAAGCCTTGATCGTCGGTGAGCTGGATCGCCAGTTGATGGTCGACTCCCGTAGCGCCAACCGCTACTTCAACGACCGCCGCCCCGAACTTTACGACGCGCTCAGCAAGCGCTAATCCGCTAGCATTGGCACTTCACTGTTCTGGAAGTGCCCATGCCTGCGCCGACTCATCCCCGCCCCCACACCGAAACTCTGGCCAACGGCTTGCGTGTGACCCTGCGTCACGTGCCAGGCCTGAAACGCAGCGCTGCCGCGTTGCGGGTGGCTGCCGGTAGCCATGACGTGCCGTTGGCGTGGCCGGGACTGGCGCATTTCCTTGAGCATTTACTGTTCCTCGGCACCGAGCGTTTTCCTGCACAGCAAGGGTTGATGGCCTACGTGCAAGGTCACGGCGGCCAGGTGAACGCCAGTACCCGCGAGCGCACCACCGATTTCTTCTTTGAGTTGCCGCCAGCGTCCTTCAGCGGTGGGTTGGAGCGTCTGTCAGACATGCTCACCCACCCGCGTATGAATCCGGACGACCAGGTGCGGGAACGGGAAGTGTTGCACGCCGAGTTTGTCGCGTGGTCGCAGGATGCTGCGGCTCAGCAGAAAGAGGCGCTGTTTGAGGGGGTGTCGGCAGCACATCCGTTGCGCGGCTTTCATGCCGGAAACCGCGACAGCCTGCCGGTGGAACAAGCGGATTTTCAGCAGGCGTTGAAAGACTTTCATCAGCAGCTTTACTGCACCGGACAGATGACTCTGAGTCTGGTGGGGCCGCAAAGTGTCGAAGCGCTGCGAGCGCTGGCCGAACAGTTTGCCGCCACGCAGACGTCTGGGGATAAGACGGCACAGGCAGCCCCCGTTCGCTTGATGGACAATCCACAGGCAAGTTATCAACAGGCCGGCGAGCGGCACGGCAATCTTCTGTTTGCGTTGGAAGACTTGCCGGAGTCGTCGGCCGAAGCGTTGGCGTTTCTCTGTCACTGGTTGAACAGCGCCAAAACCGGCGGATTGCTCGCACATTTGCAGCAGCAGGGTCTGGCGGAGGGTTTACAGGCCTGTGTGCTGTATCAATTTGCTGAGCAGGCGTTGCTGCATCTTCAATTCACGGCGGCATCCGGGTCACTCGACGCCATCCGCGCACAGCTTCTCGACTGGTTGAGCTTCTTCGCAGCACAGCAGGACTGGCCGGCACTGCGCGCGGAATACTCGGCACAGCTTCAGCGTCAGCAGCAGGTCAGCAGTGCGTTGCAACTGGCGCGACTCGACAGCGAACAACTCGAAAGCGACCTCTCCGAAACGACCGTTGCGGCGCTCAAAGTGATTCTCGGCAAAATCGGCACTGTGGATAACTTCAGCAGCCACTGGCATCTGCCCGCTGCCAATCCGTTCCTGCGTGCAACAGAGCCACTGGCCAACGCCGGCCTTATTCGCGGCCAGACCAGCGCCCATCGAGGTCTGCGCACGTTCGCTCAGGATCGCTCACGCACCCGACGCGAACGCTCGCCGATGCAATTCAGCCAGGCGCTACCGGATAACGGTGACGAAGGTGCAGTGTATGTACGCTGGCAGACGGAAGCGGCGGCCACGGCCGAGCTGCAAGCGAAACTGCAACGCAGTCTGCGGGAGGTTTCTGACGACGCGCGTCAGGCCGGGGTCGAATTGTCCTTCAACGCCACGGGTAATCAGTGGCTGCTGAAAATCACCGGCCTGCAGGACACGCTGCCCGTTGTGCTGGAGCACGCGCTGAAATCTCTGACGCAAGTGGGCGTCGAATCCGCAAAAGGCGAGCCGCAACCTGCGCTGATACCGATCCGCCAACTGCTCAAGGCATTGCCCGAAAAGTGCCTGCCATCGGTAGACGAATCCGATGACGCCGCGCACCTGTGGACAACTTCCCGCTGGGATGGTCTGGCTTTGGGACTTAGCCAACAGACCCAGTCAGCCATGGGCCTGGCCCTGAGTCGCATCCCCGGCATCCCGGACAATCAAATCCCCCCACCGTCGGCGATCCACGCCGGATTCCGGTGGAGTCAGATCGGCAGCACGTCCAGCGAACACGCCTTGTTGCTGTTCTGCCCGACCGTCAGCCGTGAAATCGCCGACGAAGCCGCGTGGCGCCTGCTTGCGCAACTGTGCCAGACACCTTTCTACCAACGCCTGCGAGTTGAATTACAACTCGGCTATGCGGTGTTCAGCGGCCTGCGCCAGCTCCACGGCCAGACCGGCTTGCTGTTCGGTGTGCAATCTCCCTCGGCCACCGCCGCGCAACTGTTCGAGCACATTCATCAGTTTCTCGATGACCTGCCAGCCCTTGTCGAACAACTCGATGACGCCAGCTTCGCCCAGCAACGACAGACGCTTGCCGATCAGTTCGATGACAGCGCCCTGTCCGGCAAAGAAGCTGCCGAACTCCTGTGGCAGGCCCGACTCGCCGGCCACTCGTCGGATTATCTGCCGCAACTGCGTAGCGCCATCGTTCAACTGGATCGCCCGGTATTGCTGGCCGCCGCACAACGTCTGATCAGCGCCGAAGGCGGCTGGCACGGCCTGTCCAACGAGCCTGCGCCGGGCGCGCCCTGGCAAGCGGCAAAATGATCATTACCGGGGCTGCAAGGAGCTTTCTCAAAGATTCACGGGCCAACCCCCTGAAATTTTGAGTAACATAGCCACCTAACTATTTGGAACATCCCTGCGCTGCCGTGGACTATACCTATGGATAGCGCTATCTCACCCACCTGAAAAAGGAGTCACCCGATGGCTTGGACCAAACCTGCTTACACCGACCTGCGTATCGGCTTCGAAGTCACCATGTACTTCGCCAGCCGCTGAGTTCTGCCTAGTCAGAATTGCAGTGCAACGCCTCGGCTCGCCGGGGCGTTTTATTTTCAGCGTTGAAATGATGGAGCGTTCATGTTCGTCCAGATTCTGGGTTCGGCCGCCGGTGGCGGTTTTCCGCAGTGGAACTGCAACTGCGTCAATTGCGCCGGTTTTCGCGACGGCAGCCTGAATGCCCAGGCCCGTACCCAATCGTCCATCGCTATTTCCGATGACGGCGTGAACTGGGTGCTGTGCAACGCCTCGCCGGACATCCGCGCGCAGCTTCAGAGCTTCGCCCCGATGCAACCGGGCCGGGCCCTGCGTGACACCGGCATCAGCGCGATCATCCTGATGGACAGCCAGATCGACCACACCACCGGCCTGCTCAGCCTGCGCGAGGGTTGCCCGCATCAGGTCTGGTGCACGGACATGGTCCACGAAGACCTGAGCTCCGGTTTCCCGCTGTTCACCATGCTCAAGCACTGGAACGGCGGGCTGGACTGGAACCGGATCGAACTCGACCAGAATTTCACCGTCGCCGCGTGCCCGAACCTGCGCTTCACCCCGTTGCCGTTGCGCAGCGCCGCACCGCCCTACTCGCCGCACCGCTTCGACCCGCATCCGGGCGACAACATCGGCCTGATCGTCGAAGACCTCAGCACCGGCGGTAAACTGTTCTACGCGCCGGGCCTGGGCAAAGTCGATGCGCCGCTGCTGGAAATCATGGCTGGCAGCGACTGCGTGCTGGTGGACGGGACAATGTGGGACGACGATGAAATGCAGCGCCGTGGCGTCGGCACCCGCACCGGCCGCGAAATGGGCCACCTGGCGCAGAACGGCCCCGGCGGCATGCTCGAAGTGCTGGAACAGCTTCCCGAGCAGCGCAAGGTGCTTATCCACATCAACAACACCAACCCGATTCTCGACGAAGACTCGCCGGAGCGTGCGGAACTGGTTCGGCGCAATGTTGAAGTGGCGTATGACGGCATGAGTATTGTGCTGTAAGCATTTGAGACCGCTACGCGGTCTATCGCCAGCAGGCTGGCTCCCACAGGGAACTGCATTCTCATGTGGGAGCCAGCCTGCTGGCGATGGCGCCTGATCATTCACAGAAGATTTCAACGGTTGTTCCCCGGAGAACCGCAATGACCGACACCCCGCTGTCCACCGCCGAATTCGAAGCGGCCCTGCGCGCCAAGGGCGCCTATTACCACATTCATCACCCGTATCACGTGGCGATGTATGAAGGCCGGGCCACCCGCGAGCAGATTCAGGGCTGGGTCGCCAACCGCTTCTACTATCAGGTGAACATCCCCCTGAAAGACGCGGCGATCCTCGCCAACTGCCCGGATCGCGAGATCCGCCGCGAGTGGATTCAACGCCTGCTCGATCACGACGGCGCCCCCGGTGAGGATGGCGGCATCGAAGCCTGGCTGCGCCTCGGCCAGGCCGTCGGCCTCGATCCGGATCAATTGCGTTCTCAGGAACTGGTGCTGCCCGGCGTGCGTTTCGCCGTCGATGCCTACGTCAACTTCGCCCGCCGCGCCAGTTGGCAGGAAGCCGCCAGCAGTTCGCTGACCGAGCTGTTCGCGCCGCAGATCCACCAGTCGCGGCTCGACAGCTGGCCGCAGCATTACCCGTGGATCGACCCGGCCGGCTACGAATACTTCCGCACCCGTCTCGGCCAGGCCCGACGCGATGTCGAGCATGGTCTGGCAATCACGCTCGAGCACTACAAGACCCGCGAAGGCCAAGAGCGCATGCTGGAAATTCTCCAGTTCAAACTGGACATTCTTTGGAGCATGCTCGATGCCATGAGCATGGCCTACGAACTGAACCGCCCGCCGTATCACAGCGTCACCGATCAACGGGTCTGGCATAAAGGAATCGCCTTATGAGTTTCGACCGCAGCAAGACCCCGACCTGGCGTCCCGGCTACCGCTTCCAGTACGAACCGGCCCAGAAAGGCCATGTGCTGCTGTACCCGGAAGGCATGATCAAGCTCAACGAAAGTGCCGCACTGATCGGCGGCCTGATCGACGGTGAACGGGATGTCGCGGCGATCATCGCCGAACTCGACAAACAGTTCCCCGGCGTGCCCGAGCTCGGTGACGACATCGAGCAATTCATGGAGGTTGCCCGTGCGCAGCACTGGATCGAACTTGCCTGAGTCATCGGCGCAAGTCCCGGCCAAACCGGAAATCGGCCTGCCGCTGTGGCTGCTCGCCGAGCTGACTTACCGCTGCCCGCTGCAATGCCCGTACTGCTCCAATCCACTGGATTTCGCCGAGCAGGGCAAAGAGCTGAGCACCGAGCAGTGGATCAAGGTATTTCGCGAGGCGCGGGAGATGGGCGCGGCGCAACTGGGCTTTTCCGGGGGCGAGCCGCTGGTGCGCCAGGACCTTGCCGAGCTGATCCGTGAAGCGCGCCAGTTGGGTTTCTACACCAACCTGATCACCTCCGGCATCGGCCTGACCGAGCAGAAGATCAGCGACTTCAAGAAGGCCGGGCTCGATCACATCCAGATCAGTTTCCAGGCCAGCGACGAGCAAGTGAACAACCTGCTCGCCGGCTCGAAAAAAGCCTTTGCGCAAAAACTGGAAATGGCTCGTGCCGTGAAAGCCCACGGCTATCCGATGGTGCTGAACTTCGTCACCCATCGGCACAACATCGACAAGATCGACCGCATCATTGAACTGTGCATTGCGCTGGAGGCCGACTTCGTCGAACTCGCCACCTGCCAGTTCTACGGTTGGGCGCAGCTCAATCGTGTCGGCCTGTTGCCGACCAAAGAGCAACTGGTGCGCGCCGAACGCATCACCAACGAATACCGCGCCAAACTGGAAGCCGAAGGGCATCCGTGCAAGCTGATTTTCGTCACCCCGGACTATTACGAAGAACGCCCGAAAGCCTGCATGAACGGCTGGGGCAGTCTGTTTCTGACAGTCACACCGGACGGCACCGCCTTGCCCTGTCATGGCGCCCGACAGCTGCCGGTACAATTTCCCAATGTGCGCGACCTCAGCATGCAGCACATCTGGTACGACTCGTTCGGCTTCAACCGCTTCCGCGGCTATGACTGGATGCCCGAGCCGTGCCGCTCCTGTGACGAGAAAGAGCAGGACTTCGGCGGCTGCCGCTGCCAGGCCTTCATGCTCACCGGCGATGCGAGCAATGCCGACCCGGTGTGCAGCAAGTCCGAACATCACGGCGTGATTCTCAAAGCCCGCGAAGAAGCCGAGCACGCCACCCAGACCATTGAACAACTGGCCTTTCGCAATGAACGAAACTCGCGCCTCATCGCCAAAGGCTGAGCCTTTCAGCGCCACCGCTGCGGTTGCTGCCGGCGTGGATTTCGCCGAGCTGCAACTTGGCGCCCATGGTTTGTTCTGGAATGAATATCGGCCGACAGACGCCGCTTGCCGGATCTGGCACTGGCGCGATGGCGCAGCGAAATGTCTGACGCCTGCGGGTTTCAGCGTGCGCAGCCGGGTGTACGAATATGGTGGCGGGGCGTTTTGTCTGACGCCTGACGGGGTGGTTTTCGTTAACGAGGCGGACCAGCAGTTGTACCGACAGACGTTGGACGGCGAGCCCGTGGCATTGACGTCCGGAGAATGCCGGTTTGGTGATCTGCATTTTGCCAACGGGCAGGTGCTTGCTGTTGAAGAGAACGGTGACCGGCATCGGCTTGTAGCTATCGATCTGGCAAATGGCGGCCGCCATATGCTGGTTGAAGGCGCGGATTTTTACGCGTCACCAATCATCAGCCAGGATGGCCAGCGCCTGGCGTGGATAGAGTGGAGCCGCCCTCATCAGCCGTGGACTTCCACCCGACTGATGATCGCCGAGCGATCGTCCAATGGATTTTCCGCCCCGCGTTGTTTGGCCGGCGAAACCCTTGAAGAGTCGATCCAACAACCGCGTTTCGATGCCAATGGCCGACTGGGCTGCCTGACCGACCGTGGCGGTTATTGGCAACCGTGGGTCGAGTCGGCAAACGACTTGCAACCGTTAGCTAGCGCCGAAGCCGATCACGCGCCAGCCCCTTGGCAACTCGGCGGCTGCACCTGGCTGCCCATCGGCGAAAACTTTTTGGCGAGCTGGAGCGAAGGCGGTTTCGGTCGTCTGGCGCTCAACGGCGAAGACTTCACCGGCGACTACAGCCGCTTCCGTCATCTGGCTGTCGATGGTCAATTCATTTACTGCATTGCCGCCTCACCGATCAGCCCTTCTGCGGTGATCGCCATCGATCGCAAATCGCGTGAAGTGAACGTCCTGGCCGGCGGGGTCGCACCGCTTCCCGCCGAGCGCATCAGCCGCCCGCAAACCCTGCGCTACCCCAGCGGTACGGGTGAAGCGCACGGCTTCTTTTACCCGGCCACGAATGGCGATGCTAAACCGCCGCTGGTGGTGTTCATCCACGGCGGCCCGACGTCGGCGTGCTACCCGATGCTGGATCCGCGCATCCAGTACTGGACGCAACGCGGCTTCGCCGTCGCCGACCTCAATTACCGTGGCAGCAGCGGCTATGGCCGGGAGTATCGACAGGCCCTGCATCTGAGTTGGGGCGCAGTGGATGTCGAGGATGCCTGCGCAGTGGTGGCTTATCTGGCCAAACGCGACATGATCGACGGCGAGCGTGCGTTTATCCGTGGCGGCAGCGCCGGTGGATACACCACGCTTTGTGCCCTGGCGTTCCATCAGGTATTCCGCGCTGGCGCCAGTCTGTACGGCGTCAGTGACCCGGTGGCCCTCGGCCGCGCAACACACAAATTTGAAGGCGATTATCTGGACTGGCTGATCGGCGATCCGGAGCAAGATGCCGAACGCTACGCCGCCCGCACACCGTTGCTGCACGCCGGCAACATTCGCGTACCGGTGATCTTCTTCCAAGGTGAGCTGGACGCCGTGGTCGTGCCGCAACAGACCCGCGACATGGTCGCGGCCCTGGAGCAAAACGGCATTGAGGTCGAAGCGCATTACTACGCCGATGAACGTCACGGTTTCCGTCGGGCCGCCAATCAGGCCCACGCGCTGGAGCAGGAATGGCGGTTCTACCGGCGAGTGATGGGTTTGACGGACTGAGACTCAGCGCTTGGCGATGATGTACACCGCATGCACGATCCCCGGGATGTAACCGCACAACGTCAGCAGAATGTTCAGCCAGAACGCGCCGCCGAACCCGACCTGCAGAAACACACCCAGTGGCGGCAACAGAATGGCGATGATGATGCGGATAAAGTCCATGGGGCAGCTCCTGATTGGGGGTTGGCTCACCTGAGCCATACAAGCTAATCGACCTGTGCCGTTTGTCAGGGTTCAGTGCTATCGCCAGACAGAGTGCGCAAGACCACTCAAGCCAGTATTTGCAGACCGTGTTTCTGCACAATGCTGAGCAGCTTCAAAGCCATTCCGCTTGGATGCTTATCCCCTGATTCCCATTGTTTGACGGTCGACGCGCTGGTGTTCAAATAACGCGCGAACACTGGCTGGCTGACGTTGTTGCGCTCACGCAACGCCTTGATCTGCTCCGCCGGAATTACATCTGGAACCGCTGCAAGGCACGACTCATCAAACTCACGCATCGTTGCCTTGCTGATCGCGCCGACTGCATGCAGGGCACTGGCCGACTCGTGTACTGATTCAAATACGTCACTCCTGAATTTTTTACTCATGAGTTATCTCCACAAACGCCTTCATGACCAACAAGCCTTGAATCTGCTCTTCGGTAAGTTGTGCATAGGCTTTCGCCAGTTTGCGCAGCTCCTTCAACTCTGCAGAGTTGATATTGCTCCGATCCTTTTTGGCGAACAGCACCTGATAAATCCAGTAACGCCCGCCCTTGGCCAGAACTATCGAACGGTGGCGGTTTTCGTTCAGGCGCTTCTTCCAGACTCCGCCTCCCAGATTGTCTGCTTGCCCATCAAGCATCTCGGCAAAAGCCTCGCGAAGCTCGTCGTCGGTGATCCAAGCTTTGCTGGCCTGTATCGCAAAACCTTTTGTCTTGAACAACCTGAACGACATCGGTATCCCTTCCAAAAAACATACCACTCAGTGGTATAGATTACAAAGCCTGTCTTACGACAAGGGTGTTCTGCGGCTTCGGCAATCCTTGCCAAAGCCGCTAAAGAAACACTGAAGCAACCGTCCCTCAAGCACTAAACCGCGCTCGCAAAACCCGGCCACAAAAAAACGCCCCACGCCAAAAGAATCAGGCGTGGGGCGTGCGTTATACCGCGAGACGGTTCTTGAATTCGGGTGGGAAACTTCAGCTCAGACGGCAATCCCTTTGCGGCATTGCAGTTGCGCGGAGCGTACCCGGGAGAAGGCGCGGGCCAGGCGCAGGAGCATTTCGTCGATGTTGGCCTTGCTGACGTTGAGCGCCGGGGTGAACCGCAGGCAGTTGGCTTGTGGGGCGTTGAGCAGCAAGCCTTCATGAAGCGCGGCTTTGACGACGGCCTCGGCGGAGTCTTCCGACAAGGTCAGTCCCCAGAACAGACCCTGCCCGCGCAACACGCCATGCTCATAACGATGGGCCAGACGGGCGAGCCCTTCTCGTAGATGCTGGCCATTGTCGCGAATCTGTTCGAGGAAGGCCCGATCCTGCACGCTGTCGAGCACCACCAGGCCGGCGGCGGTCATCAATGCGTTGCCGTGATGAGTACCGCCCAGCTCGCCCGAGTCGAAACAGCACGCCTTGCCTCGCGCCAGCAATGCAGCCAGTGGCACACCTCCGCCGAGGCCCTTGCCGAGTACGACGATATCGGCGCACACGCCGTAGGACTGTTCGGCGAGCAAGGCGCCGCAGCGGCCGATGCCGGTCTGAACCTCGTCGAGAATCAGCAGAATCCCCAGCTCACGGCAGAGGCGTTCGACTCCCTTGAGGTAATGTTCGGTCGCTGGAATCACCCCGGCATCGCTCTGGATCGGTTCGAGCATGATCGCCACGGTCTGCGCATCAACCGCCGCGTGCAGCGCCGGCAGGTCGTTGAACGGCACCAGATCAAAACCCGGCAGCAGGGGCGCAAAACGGTTGTGCAGGTTGCAACTGTCCGACGCCGAAATCGTCGCCAGACTACGTCCGTGACAGCCTTGTCTGGCGACGATAATCCGCGAGGCGCCGCCGCGATGCAGTTGACCCCATTTGCGCGCCAGTTTGATTGCTGCTTCACAGGCTTCACTGCCACTGTTGAGCAGGTAGGCCTGATCGCTGGAAGTACTGGCACACAGGCGCTCGGCGAGGTTGAGCATGCCGCGGTTGTGCAGATTGAAACCGGGATTGATCAGGGCCTGAGCCTGGTTGGCGATGGCCTTGACCAGCGCCGAAGGGCTGTGGCCGAGGCTGTTGGCGCCTCCGGCCTGGGAAAAGTCCAGGTAGGCGCGGTCATTGCTGTCCCATAGCCAGGAGCCTTGGCCGCGAACGAATACCTGCTGCGGGCGCTCGACGCTGGGCATCAGACGTTCGACATTCAGGCCATCAGCGGCATCCGATTCCCGGGTTTCAAAAGCCAGGTCATCGAGGCTCGGCGTCTGGCGCCGCAAACTGAACAGATTCATTGAAAAAAACCTCGATCGAGGTTTTTTGAACTGCCTAT
Organism: Pseudomonas koreensis; assembly: GCF_025447595.1. GTDB lineage: Bacteria > Pseudomonadota > Gammaproteobacteria > Pseudomonadales > Pseudomonadaceae > Aquipseudomonas > Aquipseudomonas koreensis_H. The sequence goes on from NZ_JAOEJU010000019.1 coordinate 33,239, forward strand.
GTAAACACTTTCAAAACAAACGCTGGTCATTGCGCTTTCCGGCCCTGCAAGCCTGTGAATGCGGTTAGACTAGGCCTGTTCACGGCGTCGAGCTATTTCGTTTTCCCAGCATTTTCGATAAGAATTACTTATGGATTTCAAACAACTGCGTTATTTCGTCGCGGTCTACGAAGAAGGTCATGTCGGGCGTGCCGCCGAGCGTCTGTCGATCTCTCAGCCCGCGCTGTCCCAGCAGATCCGCCACCTGGAACAGAACCTCGACGTGACCCTGTTCGAACGCAGCAGCAAACGCCTGCTGCCGACCCTCGCCGCCCACACCTTGTACAACCACGCTTTGCCACTGCTCGACGGCATGCAGCGTGCGCGTGAGGCGCTGGGCAACTTCAAGGGTCAGGCACTGCGCACGCTGGCGATTGGCGTATTGCAAACCGTACACACCAGCCTGGTGCCGCAAATGCTGGAGCGAGTGCGCAAGGCCCAGCCGCATCTGGTGGTACAGATTTATGAATTGACCGGACTTGAGATCGAGCGGCGTCTGCTCAACGGCTCTTTGGATATCGGCATCAGCTATCTGCCGCCACGCCAGCCGGGCCTGCACGGCGTGATGCTGTACGAAGATGAACTGACGCTGGTCATCCCGGCGGATCATCCGCTGCGGGAATTCAAGAAAGTCTCGATGAGTCAGGCCGCTGAATTGCCGATGTTGTTGCTGGGGGAAGAATTCCAGATCCGTCAGATCTGGCAGGCGCAACTGGCCAGCCTCGGACGTCGTCCGCAAGTGCAGGCCGAATTGAACAATATGGTGGGAATTCTCGACAGCCTGCCGCATACCCGTCTGGCGACGGTGCTGCCCGGTCGTTCGCAAAAGGAGTACGACGATCAGGACCTGCTGTGGAAGCCGTTGAGTGAGCCGCGCGTGCCGTTGACGGTCGGGCTGGTGTGTCGCGATGTCCAGCGCCAGCAGGCGCCATTGGCCTTGCTGCGAACGTTGCTGGAAGAGGTGATGCAGCGTGAGGACAAACCGCTGAAAGGGGCGCCGCCGCTGGACGCGTTGAGCTGAAAACTTTTCTGCGGGCATAAGAAAACCCCGCCGAAGCGGGGCTTTGCAGACTGTTTCCCTGACATCCATTTCACTCCGCCACCCTGGCAGAATCCTACGTGTCCGTGTTGTTGCTTTGCGCTTCCTGCGCGACGTCCATGGAAAGTAGATTAGCTCTGGATCCAATCTACGCCTATGGGAGAACAGCAGCACGTCATGTAAGAGATCGCTTACATGACGTTACATCATCAGAACTGCGCAGCGTCCAGCAGGAACAGCGACTCGCTGCCGGCTTTGACCGACGCGCTCAGCGAGTGAATCCGCGGCAGCAGACGGGCGAAATAGAACCGCGCCGTGCCGAGTTTGCTCGCGTAGAAATCGTCCTGCGCTTCTTTGCCCAGCGATGCCTTGGCCATCAGCGCCCACATGTACGCGTAAGCGGTGTAGCCAAACGCTTGCAGATACTCGACCGATGCCGCGCCGATTTCGTTCGGGTTGGTTTTCGCCCGGTCCAGCAGCCACGAAGTCAGCTCGTCGAGGGTGTCGACGGCGTCATTCAGCGGCTTGGTGAACTCACCCAGATCGGCACTGGCAGTCGCGGTGAAATGGCGGATCTCGTCGGCGAACAGTTTGTAGAACGCGCCGCCGCTGCCGACGATCTTGCGACCCACCAGATCAAGCGCCTGAATGCCGTTGGTGCCTTCGTAGATCTGGGTGATACGCACGTCACGCACCAGTTGCTCCTGGCCCCACTCGCGGATGTAGCCGTGGCCGCCGAAGATCTGCTGGCCGTGGACGGTGGTTTCCAGACCCAGATCGGTCAGGAAGGCCTTGGCCACTGGCGTCAGCAACGCAACCAGATCTTCCGCACGTTTGCGGGTGGCGGCGTCTTCGCTGAACTTGGCGGTATCGAGCTGCATCGCCACATAAGTGGAGAACGCACGGCCGCCTTCGTTCGAGGCTTTCATGGTCAGCAGCATACGACGCACGTCCGGGTGGACGATGATCGGGTCTGCGACCTTGTCCTTGTTCTGCGCGCCAGTCGGCGAACGGCTTTGCAGGCGGTCGCGGGCGTATTCGATGGCGTTCTGATACGAGCGCTCGCCGGTGGCCAGACCCTGAATGCCGACGCCCAGACGCTCGTAGTTCATCATGGTGAACATCGCGGCCAGGCCCTTGTTCGGCTCGCCGACCAGGTAACCCACGGCTTCGTCGAAGTTCATCACGCAGGTAGCGGATGCCTGGATGCCCATCTTGTGTTCGATCGAACCGCAGTTCGCCGGGTTGCGCGCGCCCAGGCTGCCATCGGCATTGACCATGAACTTCGGCACCAGAAACAGCGAAATGCCCTTCGGCCCAGCCGGTGCGTCCGGCAGTTTGGCCAGCACCAGGTGGATGATGTTTTCGGTCAGGTCGTGCTCACCGCCGGTGATGAAGATCTTGGTGCCGCTGACCTTGTAGGAACCGTCGGCCTGAGGTTCGGCCTTGGTGCGGATGATGCCCAGGTCGGTGCCAGCATGCGGTTCGGTCAGGCACATGGAGCCGGCCCAGACACCGGCATACATATTCGGCAGGTAAGCGGCTTTCAGCTCTTCGCTGGCGTGTGCGTTGATCGACAGGCACGCGCCGGCGGTCAGCATCGGATACAGACCGAAGGACAGGCTGGCGGAGTTGACCATTTCTTCGACTTGAGCGGAAACGGCTTTTGGCATGCCCATGCCGCCGTAAGCCGGATCACCACCTACACCGACCCAGCCGCCCTCGGCATAAGCCTGATAGGCCTGTGGGAAACCGGCCGGCGTGGTGACGGCACCGTCGGCCCAGTGGCAGCCTTCTTCGTCGGCAGCACGGCTCAGGGGCGCGATGCTTTTGCTGGTGACCTTGCCGGCCTCTTCGAGAATGGCTTCAACGGTTTCCGCGTCCACGGTCTCGGCCAGGGCCGGCAGTTCGGCCCAGAGTTTGGCGACTTCGAACACTTCATTGAGGACGAAGCGCATATCGCGCAGCGGCGCTTTGTAGTCAGCCATGGCAAACCTCGCAAAGATCTAAACAGGTGATTCGTGGAAGGGTGATTTCGTTGAGCTGGAGTGTAACCCAACAACTTTTGCGACACATAGGGTCAGGCGGTGACTGATTTGTTATTTTTAGTCACCAGCAATCAACCATAAAGAAGCCCGCAATCAGCGGGCTCTTTTGTTTAACAGGGCCGTGTTACAGCGAGAACAACTGGGCCGGCAGTTTCATCAGGCAATCGCTGCCCGCCTCGATCGCCGAACGATGCGCCGCGGTGCGCGGCAACAGACGCTTGAAGTAAAACTCGCACGTCGCCAGTTTGCCCTGGCAGAAATCGCCATCACCCTCGCCCGACTCCAACTGCGCCTGAGCGACCAGCGCCATGCGCAGCCACAGGTAGCCCAGAACGATGTAACCGCTGTACATCAGGTAATCCACCGACGCGGCGCCGACTTCATCCGGATTCTTCATCGCGGCCATGCCGACCTTCGCGGTCAGCTCGCCCCATTGCTGGTTGAGGCCATCGAGCTGCGCGACAAACCCGCCCAGTTGCGCATGCCCAGCGTTGGCGGCGCAGAACTTGTGGACGATTTTGGTGAAGTTGCGCAGCAGCTTGCCCTGACTGCCCAGCACTTTGCGCCCGAGCAGATCCAGCGCCTGAATGCCGTTGGTGCCTTCGTAGATCGGCGCGATCCGGCAATCGCGCACCAGTTGTTCCATTCCCCACTCGCGGATAAATCCGTGGCCGCCGAAAATCTGCATGCCGTGGTTGGTCACCTCCAGGCCGGTGTCGGTCATGAAGGCTTTGCAGATCGGGGTCAGGAACGCCAGCAGGTCTTCGGCCTCCTGACGCGCCTCGGCGTCCGGGCTCAGGTGCGCGACATCGAGCATCTGCGCGGTGAAATAGGTCAGCGCGCGGTTGCCTTCGTTGAAGGCTTTCATGGTTAGCAGCATGCGTCGCACGTCCGGGTGGACGATGATCGGATCCGCCGGCTTGTCCGGGGCTTTGGCGCCGGTCAGGGCGCGCATCTGCAAGCGGTCGTTGGCGTATTTGATTGCGCCCTGAAAACTCGCTTCGCCCAGACACAGTCCCTGCATTCCGGTGCCGAGGCGCGCGTGGTTCATCATGGTGAACATGCAGTTCAGGCCTTTGTTCGGCTCGCCGATCAGGAAGCCTTTGGCGTCGTCGAAGTTCAGCACGCAGGTGGCCGAGGCCTTGATGCCCATCTTGTGCTCGATCGAGCCACAGGAAACGCCGTTGCGCTCCCCTGCCTCACCGGCTGCATCCGGCAGGAATTTCGGCACGATGAACAGCGAAATCCCCTTGGTCCCGGCCGGTGCGTCGGGCAGCTTGGCCAACACCAGATGAATGATGTTGTCGCTCATGTCGTGCTCGCCGGCGGAGATGAAAATCTTGCTGCCGGTCACTGCATAACTGCCGTCGGCCTGCGGCACGGCGCGGGTCTTGATGATGCCAAGATCAGTGCCGCAATGGGCTTCAGTCAGGCACATGGTGCCGGTCCACTGGCCCGCCGTGAGTTTGCGCAGATAGGTGTTTTTCTGTTCCTCGGTGCCGTGGGCATGGATCGCCGACATGGCGCCGTGGGTCAGGCCCGGATACATGCCCCAGGAGGTGTTGCTGGAGGCGACCATTTCGCTGATCACCAACCCCAGCGAACTCGGCAGGCCCTGGCCGCCGTAGGTCGGATCTGCCGCCAGACCGTGCCAGCCACCTTCCACGTATTGTGCGAAGGCCTGCTTGAAGCCTGTAGGCGTTGTCACCACGCCGTTGTCGAAATGGCAGCCTTCTTCGTCACCGCTGCGATTGAGCGGTGCCAGAACGTTCTCACAGAACTTCGCGCCTTCGTCGAGGATCGCGTTGATCATGTCCGGGCTGGCGTCGTGGGCGCCGAGGGCCGCGTACTGAGTATGGAAGTCAAAGACGTGGTCGATCAGAAAGCGCATGTCGCGCAGGGGAGCTTTGTACTCGGGCATGGTGGCTTCTCCTTCAGCAGATTGCTTCAACCTACTGCCGGCCACCCTGCCCCACAATCACTGTCCAGACGCTGAATGCGCCGTCATCACTCAACCTGCGGCGTTGTCCATGCGCACCGCGCCACGGCGGTTCTGACCGAACGCCATCACGCAGTTTCGCCCTGCGCCCTTGGCGCTGTAGAGCGCCTGGTCGGCAGATTTCAACACTTCTTCCGGGGTGCGCTGTTCCAGACGTTCGGCCACACCGATGCTGACCGTGACCGACACGCTTGAAGCGCCCGAGCCCGAGCGACGCTGACGGCCCTGCTGATCATCCTGCGGGCGACTTTCCTGATTGCGCAGTTGAATGTTGTAGGACGCAATCGACTCGCGGATGACTTCCAGGTGCGGCATGCACTCTTCAAGAGTCTTGCCCGCAAACACCAGGGCGAATTCCTCACCGCCATAGCGATAAGCCCTACCGCCGCCGCTGATTTTGGACAGCTTGCTGGCGACGAGTCGCAGAACCTGGTCACCCACGTCGTGGCCGTGGGTGTCGTTGAATTTTTTGAAGTGATCGACGTCGCTCATCGCCAGCACATAGTTGCGACCCAGTCGCTGCATGCGCTCGTTGAGTGCGCGGCGGCCCGGCAAACCAGTGAGTTCGTCGCGGAAAGCCATTTGATAAGCCTCGTGCGCTACCGCTGCCGCAATCATCAGCATGACCTGGCTGCACATGATGTTCAGGGTGAACGGCAGGATGAAGGTTTTTGGCAGCATCCAGAACACCCCGAGCAACCCCACCAGTTGCGCCGCGTGCAGCGGACGCGGGTTGCGCCAGTATTGCCAGGCCAGCAGCAGGAACGCCGAGATGAACACCGGATACGACAACTGGATCAGGCTCATCCACGCGCCGTGAAGCGCCGGCCAGCGGATCTCGGAAAGCCACATGAGCAACGCCTGCGGGTAACTTTGCTCAAGCCCCAGCGCCACGCTGCCAAAGGCCAGCAGCACGGCGAAGCGCGCGACCATGTCCTGAAACAGGTGCGTGCGTTCCTGCCACGCGGCGAATAGTCCGAACAACAGCGGCAACAGCAGGCAGACCAGGTGGAACACCACCGCTGCGTCCTCGCGCACCTTGCCGTTGTCGCGGTAATAGTCGGTCTGGGTATCGAGCAGGAAGTAGGCGATGTACACCGTGACCATCAGAAACAGCTCGCGTTGGCGTCGGTAAACCGCACAGTACGAACCGCCCAACAGCAGCACCAAGGTCGGCAACACGTTGAACAGCGAGGTGAAGAACACGTTGAGGTCTTTGACGTACGCAGCCGCCAACCCCGCAAGCAACAACAGCAGTGAAGGCAGGAAATGACTGAAACGTACAGCGGAAGAACGCGGCAAGGGTAAAGCTCCGACCCGTCATGGCAAAGAGATGGCATTGTGCCTGCAATGTGGCCAGTTAAGCACACACAATGTGATCCAGATCACAGGCTGTCTCTTTAACGGCCGAAATCTGCGGTTGCTGAGGGATTTAGTAAGGTTTTTTGCGCAATGGCCGCTAGACGGCCACCATGGCCATCATTATTGATGGCCATGGTGTGTTTTTCTGCTCAGAGATCGTTGTAGAACGGCTGCAATGGCCCCTCGGCCGCCGGCCGGCCTTCAGCACCGTAAGGCTTGAGATTGAGCGATGCGTCCATCGCCTGACGTGTCGTGACTTTCGGACTGGCCGGGCGCTGGGTCACGGCATTTTCATCGCCGATATGGCCCTGCGGGATCACCAGCGACGGATGATCGAACGGTGCGCGCTCCCAGGCCACGCGCGGATCGGTCAGGCCGACTTCCATGAATTTCACCACGGCATCGATTTCGGCAGGCGTCAGGTTCAGCGCCGTCATGTCCGGATCGAGGTTGGAAGTGTTGTGCTGGTTCACCGCCGGGTGCTCGAAGCCGCTGGTGTTGTTGGCGTCTTCCCCGCGCCGGTCACCGCCACGGTTGTAGAACTCCATCACCTGTTTGAGCGTCGAGCGGCTGCCGTTGTGGAAGTACGGCCCGGTCAGGGCGATGTTGCGCAGGGTCGGCGTCTTGAACGCGCCGTCGACCGAATCGCGGAAACCGACATTCGGTTTGAGCGTGGCATCGCACGGAATGGCTGCGCTCAACGGCGCCTCGAACGTGCAGACATCGACGTCCAGCGGATCCACCGAACGGCCGCCCTGCAACACAGTGTTGTACTGACGGGTGAACGACCATGGATTGCCCCACGCGTCCGCGCCGCCGAGGGCCAGGTCTTCCGAAGTCGGGCGCACACCGGTGTTGTAGAAGCCGTTGTCGTAAAGGGTGGTCAGGTTGTCGGCCATCACCATGCGTTCGATGCGTTCGCGCGGATGCATCAACAGACGGCTGGCGGCGTTGGTCAGCTCCGGTCCGCCGTGGCAATTGACGCATTTGCCCTTGCCGAGAAACAGGTTCATGCCCTCGACCTGTTGTGCGTTCATCGCGGTGTGATCGCCTTGCAAATAGGCGTCGATCGGCGCCTGATCGGACACCAGCGTGGCCTCATACATCTGGATCGCCAGGCCGAAGAACAACGGGAAGTTGGCCTCCATCTGGGTGTACGGCGCACCGCCCACCAGAACGTTTTGCGTGGCGTTCCACAGCCGGGGCTGGAAGGCGTTCTTGATCAGTTCGCGATAAGTCGGGCGCCGTGCACCGGATACTGGAGCCAGTACCGAGTCGGTAGACGAAATCCGCTGCTGCTTGAGCATCAGCGTGTCGAGCATCCTGCGACCGATGTCGGCAAAGGTGCGGCCACCACAGGACATTTCCACCGGGCTGCCGGGCGGGCCGACGGCTTGCGAGGCGGCAGACGCATCGTTGAGCGCCAGCCGCACTTTGGTGGCGACCGTGCTGCGTTCGCTGGTCACGTAGATCCCGGCATCCGGGTCGCGGTTGCCGAACGGCGAGAACCCGTTGAACACGTTGTTGGCCCGTCCGTCCCAGAAGTTGCGTACGTTGAACGCGGCGTTGATCACCGACGGCGCATTGCGCCCGGTGCTGCGGCGAACGTTGATGCCGCCGACCTGAAACAGGCCGTCCGGCTGCTGGGTGCATTTGTCGAAACGCGGCTGGTTGGGTTTGACGAAGTTGGCGTCGAACACGCCTTGCGAGCCGACCACGTCGTCCGTCGAGTACACGATGGGCGAGTTGCGCTCCAGAGGGTTGCTCAACACGTGGGTCGGGAAGTCGGTTTTTTTCAGCGTGTAGTTCGGGCCGCCCTTGCCGCCGGACAACGTCGCGTAGGACGCCACATCACCGGGAATGTCCGACGCCACAAACGGTTTGTTGAAGATCGACGCGACGTTGGCGTTGGTGTGCGCCTGGCCGGGGTTGAGCTGGTTGGTGATGCGGTGATCCACGCCGGCGTGGTAGTGGCAGGACGCGCAGGCCGTGGAGCCGTCGCTGCCGATCTCCATGTCCCAGAACAGCGCCTTGCCCAGCAGGATCGCGGCCTGGCGATTGAGCACGTAGTCGGTCATCAGGTCGACCTTGCGTCCTCCCTCGGTCCCGGACGGATCGGGGGGCACCATCCCGCGCAACGATTGCAGCGAGGGAACCTCCGGCACGGGAGGATCGACCTCGGCGGGGTCGGCGGCCCAGGCGCTGTGGACTGATAGCGCGACGGGTAACCAGAAGGTCAAACGAGCGAGTCGACTGATGTTCATAGGCTTCACCCTGACTGTTGTTGTTAAGTGCCGGGCGTCTTGGTTCTTTGAGCAGGCAGTTCTGGTTAGCACCGGTAATTCGGGCAGTGCAATTAATTGGCCACTCTTCTAGAAACATTTTGAATCAATAAGCATTGGGGCTCGGCTGAGCAGCGACTTCATCGATGCTGGGGAATCAGCCCCGGGATTGGGGAAAACCGGGCACAAAAAAACCGCTGCCCCCGAAGGAGCAGCGGTTTTTTGAAGCACTGCGTTAAGGCTTAGTAGCCCAGTGCGAAGTCTTCTTCTTTCATGTCCATCAGGTTGTTGGCACCCGACAGCATGGTTGCCACGTGCGTACGGGTACGCGGCAGGATGCGCTGGAAGTAGAAGCGCGCGGTTTGTAGCTTGGCAGTGTAGAACGCCTCGTCGGTGGTGCCGGCAGCCAGTTTTTCAGCAGCCAGACGCGCCATGTCGGCCCAGAAGTAGGCCAGGCAGGCGTAACCGGAGTACATCAGGTAGTCCACGGAGGCCGCGCCGACTTCTTCGCGATCTTTCATGGCGGCCATACCGACCTTCATGGTCAGCTCGCCCCACTCTTTGTTCAGTGCAGCCAACGGTGCGACGAATTCTTTGACGGCTTCGTTGCCTTCGTTGTTCTGGCAGAACTTGTGGACGATCTTGGTGAAGCCTTTCAGAGCTTCGCCTTGAGTCATCAGCACTTTACGGCCCAGCAGGTCGAGTGCCTGGATGCCGGTGGTGCCTTCGTACAGCATCGAGATGCGGCTGTCGCGAACGTTCTGCTCCATGCCCCACTCGGCGATGAAGCCGTGGCCGCCGTAGATCTGCACGCCGTGGTTGGCGGATTCGAAACCGACTTCGGTCATGAACGCCTTGGCGATCGGAGTCATGAAGGCCAGCAGTGCGTCGGCTTTCTTCTTCTCTTCTTCGTCCACGCCGTATTTGACGATGTCGACCTGTTTGGCGGTGAAGTACACCATCGCACGGTTGCCTTCGGCGAATGCCTTCATGGTCAACAGCATGCGGCGTACGTCTGGGTGAACGATGATCGGGTCAGCCGCCTTGTCCGGCGCTTTCGGGCCAGTCAGGGAACGCATTTGCAGACGATCGCGAGCGTATTTCAGGCCGCCCTGGAAACCGATTTCGGCGTGGGCCAGACCTTGCAGCGCGGTACCCAGACGTGCGGTGTTCATGAAGGTGAACATGCAGTTCAGGCCTTTGTTCGCCGGGCCGATCAGGAAACCGGTCGCGCCGTCGAAGTTCATCACGCAGGTCGCGTTGCCGTGGATGCCCATCTTGTGTTCGATCGAACCGCAGGTCACGGCGTTGCGTGCACCGACGGTGCCGTCAGCATTCGGCATGAACTTGGGAACGATGAACAGGGAAATGCCTTTGGTGCCGGCCGGTGCGTCCGGCAGGCGGGCCAGCACGATGTGGACGATGTTGTCGGCCATGTCGTGTTCACCGGCCGAGATGAATATCTTGGTGCCGGAAACTTTGTAGGAACCGTCGGCCTGAGGTTCGGCCTTGGTGCGCAGCATGCCCAGGTCAGTGCCGCAGTGCGGTTCGGTCAGGCACATGGTGCCGGTCCATTCGCCGGAGACCAGTTTGGTCAGATAGGCTTCTTGCTGCTCTGGGGTGCCGTGCTCGGAGATGGTGTTCATCGCGCCGTGCGACAGGCCCGGGTACATGCCCCACGACCAGTTGGCTTCGCCGACCATCTCGCTGACTGCCAGACCCAACGATTCAGGCAGGCCCTGACCGCCGTGCTCGACGTCATGGGCCAGGCTTGGCCAGCCGCCTTCCACAAATTGCTTGTAGGCCTCTTTGAAGCCGGCCGGGGTTTTCACGCCGGACTCGCTCCAGGTGCAGCCTTCGGTGTCGCCCACGCGGTTCAGCGGTGCCAGCACCTGCTCACAAAACTTGGCGCCCTCTTCGAGAATGGCGTCAACCATGTCCGGCGTTGCGTCTGCACACGCTGGAAGGCTCTGATAGTGCGCTTCGTAGCCGAGCAGTTCGTCACGAACGAAGCGAATATCACGCAAGGGGGCCTTGTAGTCAGGCATAGCGATAAACCTCTGCTGATGTAACCGGGAATGAACGACCGCATTGATTTGTTGTGACGGTCAAACAGTTGTTTGAAACATACGTTTACGCCGAAATCTTGTCAAGCGTCGTTCTTTTGCCATTCGTCATCACATTTTCCGAACGCCGGACACAGCAGCGCGACATGCACCCGATCGGGCCATGTGCACTGAAAAAAGATTAGTTGAGGGAGAAGGACTTACAACGAAAAACGCCGCGAACAGTCGCGGCGTCTGGCAAAGCGCAGATCAAAAAATCAGGCGAAGGTATCGATGATCGTACCGAGCATTTCATCGGATGCCTTGGCGACTTTCACGCCCAGTTCCGCCTGAAACTTGCCCTGGGCCATCTCGACCATGTTGCTCGCCAGGTCCGATTGCTGGGCGCGATCCACGGAACGCAGACGATCGACCTGCACTTCCGAAGACTGGCTGGTGACCGAACGCTCGATGGTGCTGCTGGCGATCTGGCTGGCGGCCTGATCGACGCGGTTCTGCCCGGTCTGAATGGTACTCAGACCTGCATAAAAAGCTGTGTTTCCGGAGATTTCCATGGGAGCTCTCATCCTTGGGAAGGATCAATGGGTGCCATTGAACCAGAGGCGTCAGAAAAACACCCGTCAAAAACACTAATGGCACAGTGCCTTGTCATAGCCAAAATCAGTCGAGCAGATCCAGTTGCAAATGATCGGCGACCGACTCGGCGCTGACAGCCTTGAGTTTCGGTACCCGCCCCAGGCACGGCGCCGGGATTCGCTCGGCGAGTGTCGCCAGGTTTTCCTCCAGCCGCGACGTTTTCGGATCAATGATATTCGCCACCCATCCCGCGAGTTGCAGTCCGTCACGGGCAATTGCTTCGGCGGTCAGCAATGCGTGGCTGATGCACCCCAGCCGCACGCCGACCACCAGAATCACGGGCAATTGCAAGGCCACGGCCAGATCCGACAAATTGTCCTGATCCGCCAACGGCACCCGCCAGCCGCCCGCGCCTTCGATCAACGTGAAGTCGGCGTTCATGGCCAGAATCTCGCGCATCGGCGCCAGCAACGATTGCACGGTCAGCGCTACACCCGCCTCGCGCGCTGCCAGATGCGGCGCGATCGCCGGCTCGAACGCCACCGGATTGACCTGTTGATACGTCAGCGGCAACGAGCATTCGGCCTGCAACGCCAGCGCATCGGAATTGCGCAAACCTCTGGGCGTCACCACACAACCGGACGCCACCGGTTTGCCCGCTGCCGTGCTCAACCCCGCCGACCGAGCAGCGTGCAGCAACCCGGCAGCGACGGTGGTCTTGCCGACGTCAGTGTCGGTTCCGGTGATGAAATAGGCTGCGCTCATAAGGGTTTCTCCAACACGGCGTAGACCACCTGATAGGTCGCCGGCAATCCCGCAGGCTTACGGAACTGCTCATAGGCTTCGACCAGCCCCAGAATCCGTGCCCGACCGGTCAATCCGCCCGGCCGACCGGGATTCAGATTGTGCGCACCCAGCGCCTTGAGTTCATGGGTCAGGCTGCGCACATCCGGGTAATGCAGCACATGCGGCCGGTTCTCCAGACAAACACTGCGCAAACCACTGGCCGCGCACAATTGCTCATAACGGGCGAACTCGCGGAAGCGGTTGACGTGCACCAGACCATCGACCTGACGCCAGCTGTCGCGCAATTCGTACAGCGTCCCTACACAAAGACTAGCAAACGCGAAAATCCCCCCCGGTTTCAGCACCCGAAACGCTTCGCCCAGCACCCCTTCGAAGTCCGCGCACCACTGCACGGCGAGGCTGGAGAAGATCAGATCGCAGGTCGAATCCTGCAACGGTAAACGTTCGGCATCGCCAGCAATGAAGTGCATGGCCCCGCCCAACGGCCGCGCGTGATTGAGCATGCCCTCCGCGATATCCAGCGCCAGCCCCTGCCCCTCACCAAATCGCTCGGCCAGTGTCCGAGTGAAATACCCGGTGCCGCAGCCGAGATCCAGCCAGCGTGACGGCCGAAAATCCACCGGCAAGCGACTCATCAACTGCGTACCGACATCGCGCTGCAACTCGGCGACGCTGTCATAGCTGGCCGCTGCACGAGAAAAAGAAGCCGCGACCTGGCGCTTGTCAGGCAAGCCGCCGGGCAACGCAGCAACAGACAAATCAGTCATCACCGCACTCACTTAAAAACGCCTGGATCGCGCCGGCCACGCCGTGGGGGTCCTCCAGAAGAAACGCATGGCTGGCCTGCTCGATCAGCCCGACCTCCACATCCGCCAGCAACGCGAACAACTCGCCCGCAGCTTCCGCCGGCACAAGTGCGTCCAGCCCGCCAAACAAATGCAATTGCGGACCACGAAACGCCTGCAAGGCTTCCCGCGTATCGATTTGCGCCAACAATTCCAGACCGACCATCAAAGCGGCCGGCGAGGTATTCGGCGCGCCACCGAGCAACAGCCGCGACAAGCCGCGCGCGTCTTGCGCGCCCTGGGCACACAACAGAGAGAATCGTTTGAGGGTCGTGCGCGGATCGGCGCTGCAGCCGGCCAGAAACGCATCGAAGGTCTCGCCGGGCATCGCGCTAGGCCACTGTTCATGGGCGACAAACGAAGGATTGCTCGCCAGGGTCAACAAGCCGCAGCAATGTTCGCCACGCCGTGCCGCCAGCTCGGAAGCGAGCATGCCGCCCAGCGACCAGCCGCCGAGCCAGGCATCTTCAGGGATGCGTTCATCGAGCTCGTCGAGCCAGTCGTTCAGATCACTGGAGTCCAGTTCCGGCAACGGCTCGATGTCGACCTGCAGGTGTTCGTCGAGTCCGCGCAACGCAGCGGCCAGCGGCTCCAGCGGCGAAACGCCGAGCCCCCAACCCGGTAGCAGAATCAGGCGATCACGCATGGCTTGGCTCCGACTTGAGTTGCGCAAAGCAATCGGCCAGTCCTTCTAACAATAGCTGCACCTGTGCCTCGCTGTGGGCGGCGGTCAGCGTCACCCGCAATCGCGCGCTGCCGGCAGGCACGGTCGGCGGACGGATCGCGGTGACCATCAGCCCACGCTCGCGCAGCATCTGCGACAAACGCACGGCGCGACCGGCATCGCCAATCATGATCGGCTGGATCGGCGTGAAGCTGTCCATCAACTCCAGACCGATCTGTTCGGCGCCGTGGCGGAACTGGCGGATCAGCGTTTGCAGATGCTCGCGACGCCAGTGTTCACTGCGCAGCAGTTCCAGACTTTTCAACGTTGCGCAGGCCAGGGCCGGCGGCTGGCTGGTGGTGTAGATGTAGGGGCGGGCGAACTGGATCAGGCTTTCGATCAGCTCTTCACTGCCGGCGACGAACGCACCCGCCGTGCCGAACGCTTTGCCAAGAGTCCCGACCAGCACCGGCACGTCCTCCTGGCTCAAACCGAAATGCTCGACGATGCCGCCACCGTTCGCCCCCAGCGGACCGAAACCGTGGGCGTCGTCAACCATCAGCCAGGCGCCTTTCGCTTTGGTTTCCCGGGCCAGCGCCGGCAAGTCGGCAAGATCGCCGTCCATGCTGAACACGCCATCTGTGACCACCAGCGTATTACCGGTAGCTTTTTCCAGACGCTTGGCCAGGCTGTCGGCGTCGTTGTGCAGATAACGATTGAACCGCGCGCCGGACAACAGGCCGGCATCCAGCAACGAAGCATGATTGAGCCGGTCTTCCAGCACCGTATCGCCCTGCCCGACTAATGCAGTGACCGCACCGAGGTTGGCCATGTAACCGGTAGTGAACAACAGCGCACGCGGCCGTCCGGTGAGGTCGGCCAAGGCTTCTTCCAACTCGTGATGCGGGCCGCTGTGGCCGATTACCAGATGCGAGGCACCGCCGCCTACGCCCCATTTCGAGGCACCCGCGCGCCAGGCCTCGATGACTTGCGGATGATTGGCCAGGCCCAGGTAATCGTTGTTGCAGAACGCCAACAACGGCTGACCGTCGACCACAACTTGCGGCCCTTGTGGGCTTTCAAGCAGCGGCCGCTGGCGATAGAGATTTTCGGCACGACGGGCAGCAAGGCGTGCGGCGAGATCGAAAGACATGCAAGCCTCGACATTCAAGTGACACAGATCCCTTGTGGGAGCGAGCCTGCTCGCGAAGAGGCCTTCACATCCGACATCAATGTCGACTGAAGCACCGCTTTCGCGAGCAAGCTCGCTCCCACAGGGGTTTGCATTCCTTCAGAGGAATCCGCGCAGGTTTTTACACCGCCGCGTTATAGAACTGCTCGCTGCTCTTCTGCTCCACCAGGGCCTGCTCGATGGCAGCCTGATGCACTTCATCGGCGTGTTCTTCGCGGGCTTCTGGCTGAATGCCCAGACGCGCGAACAGCTGCATGTCCTTGTCGGCCTGCGGGTTGGCGGTGGTCAGCAGTTTATCGCCGTAGAAGATCGAGTTGGCGCCGGCGAAAAATGCCAGGGCCTGCATCTGCTCGTTCATCGCTTCGCGGCCGGCGGACAGGCGCACGTGGGATTGCGGCATGAGGATGCGCGCCACGGCGAGCATGCGGATGAAGTCGAACGGATCAACGTCGTCGGCGTTTTCCAGCGGCGTGCCGGCGACCTTCACCAGCATGTTGATCGGCACCGACTCCGGGTGTTCCGGCAGGTTGGCCAGCTGGATCAGCAGGTTGGCACGATCATCGAGGGACTCGCCCATGCCGAGAATGCCGCCGGAGCAGATTTTCATCCCCGCGTCGCGCACGTAGGCCAGGGTTTGCAGGCGCTCGCTGTAGGTGCGGGTGGTGATGATGCTGCCGTAGAACTCAGGCGAAGTGTCGAGGTTGTGGTTGTAGTAATCGAGGCCGGCCTTGGCCAGCGCCTCGGTCTGATCCTGGTCGAGACGACCGAGGGTCATGCAGGTTTCCAGACCCATGGCCTTCACACCTTCAACCATTTTCAACACATACGGCATGTCCTTGGCCGACGGGTGTTTCCAGGCCGCGCCCATGCAGAAACGGGTCGAGCCGATAGCCTTGGCGCGGGCAGCCTCTTCGAGAACTTTCTGCACCTCCATCAGCTTTTCTTTTTCCAGACCGGTGTTGTAGTGACCGGACTGCGGACAATATTTGCAATCTTCCGGACAAGCGCCGGTCTTGATCGACAGCAGCGTGGAAACCTGAACGCGGTTGGCATCGAAATGCGCGCGGTGCACCGTCTGCGCCTGAAACAGCAAGTCGTTGAATGGCTGTACGAAGAGTGCTTTGACTTCGGCCAGAGACCAGTCGTGACGCAGGATGGCAGTGGTGCTCGCGCTCATGGGTATTTCCTTGGTTATGCTTGGCTGACGACTGGGAAACGGAATATCCACAGGCGTTACACGGATGTTTGGCATATTTAAGGAAGAGTCATGCGCTGTCAACCACGATACCAAGGTCAGGTTTACATCTGTTTAAAAAACGTACAGACCTGTTTGCTGTGCGATGAGCCAGCAGAAGAGCAGACACCCCTATGTGGGGCCTGTGAAACAGAGCTGCCCTGGCTGGGTCATCAATGCACGATCTGCGCCCTGCCTCTACCTGCTGCCGGGTTGACTTGCAGCGAATGTCTGCATGAACCACCCGCCTTCGTACAAGTGGCCGTCCCTTGGATGTATGCCTTTCCGGTCGACACCTTGATCACCCGTTTCAAGCACAGTACAAACTGGCCTTTTGGCCGCCTGCTTGGCGAAGTTCTCGGGCAATACCTGCAACATCGCTTCGAAGAGGACATACCGCGCCCGGAGGCTTTAGTGCCGGTTCCACTCGCGGCAGGACGTTTGCGAAAGCGAGGATTCAATCAAGCCGCGATGCTTGCACGGTGGTTGGCAAAGACACTCGATCTGCCATGCGAAGAAAACATGCTGCTGCGGATACAGGACACTGAAGCCCAGCAGGAGCTCAACGCCCGGGCTCGTAAACACAATCTGCGTCACGCCTTTGCTCTTACCCCTGATGCGCGAGTGAAAGGCCGGCACGTGGCGTTGGTCGACGATGTCCTGACCACCGGCGCCACCGCGCAGGCGTTGGCCCGGCTACTGATGGATGCCGGGGCGGCGCGGGTGGATGTCTACTGTCTCGCCCGTACGCCAAAACCCGGTGATGCGGCTTGACTCAAGCGCGCCAAGCGGCCAACTTTCTCACCCACCTTCCGAGTTCAAAGCGCCCGACATGTCCTTGCCCACCCTGCTGTCCCAGCACATCGTCCGCCGTCCGCAGCGCATTGCCTTGTTGCAGCACATCGCAGAACAGGGTTCGATCACCCGCGCGGCGAAAAGCGCGGGCCTGAGCTACAAGGCGGCGTGGGATGCCATCGATGAGCTGAACAATCTCGCGCAAAAACCGCTGGTCGAACGGGCGGTCGGCGGCAAGGGTGGCGGTGGCGCCAGGTTGTCGAGCGAGGGCGAGCGTGTGCTGCGCCTCTATCAAAAGTTGCAAGCCTTGCAGGCCCAAGTGCTGGAGGCGGCCGAAGACGCCAGCGACCTCGACTTGCTCGGTCGCCTGATGCTCAGAACCAGCGCGCGCAATCAGTTACACGGAAAAGTCCTGGAAATCGAAAGTCAGGGCCGCAACGACCTGATCCGCCTCGAACTGGCCGAAGGTCTGTCGATCGACGCGCAGATCACCCACGACAGCACCGTGCACCTGGAGCTGCAACCGGGCACCGAAGTGGTGGCACTGATCAAGGCCGGCTGGCTCGAACTGCTCGCGCCCCAGGACTCACCCGCCGCTGCTCACAATGTACTGAACGGGCGCATCGAAGAAATCCTCGACGCCGAAGACGGCCCCAGCGAAGTACGCATCGCCCTGCCCAATGGCCAGACCCTTTGCGCACTGGCCGAACCGCTGGACCTGCGCACCCGTGGCCTGACGGTCGAGCAACCGGTGCAGGTGCAGTTTTCCCCGTCCAATGTGCTGCTCGGAACACCGCTCTAAACGGCGCTGCAACGAAAGCGTCATCGACCCGCATTAAGGTGGCTGCCAAAACCATGCAGGGAGCCTGATGTGAGCCTATTAGAAGAAAACCAATCCACAGACCTGGAAAAAATGGTCGGCCTGAGCCGTCGCGGATTCATCAGCGCCGGCGCGCTGTGCGGCGCGGCGATGTTCCTCGGCGGCAACCTGCTGAGCCGCAGCGTGCTGGCCGCCAGTGTCAGCGCCGGCAACAGCCGTCTGCTCGGCTTCGACAGCATTCCGGCTGCCACCACCGACACCATCAGCCTGCCCAAAGGCTACAAGTCGTCGGTGCTGATCAGCTGGGGTCAGCCGCTGCACAAGAACGGTCCGGCCTTCGACCCGAGCGGCAACGGCACCGCGGCTGCGCAGGAAGTGCAGTTCGGCGACAACAACGACGGCATGAGCCTGTTCGAATTCCCGGGCGAGAAAAACCGTGCGCTGATGGCGATCAACAACGAATACACCAACTACCGCTACCTCTATCCGCACGGCGGCATGCCGCAATCGGCCGAGGACGTGCGCAAGGCCCTGGCCTGCGAAGGCGTTTCGGTGATCGAAGTGCAGCGCAAGAACGGCCAGTGGCAGTTCGTCCAGGGCTCGCGCTACAACCGGCGCATCCACGGCAACTCGCCGCTGCGTATCAGCGGCCCGGCTGCCGGTCACGAGCTGATGAAAACCAGCGCCGACAAGCACGGCAAGAAAGTTCTCGGCACCTTCCAGAACTGCGCCAACGGCAAGACGCCGTGGGGCACTTATCTGACCTGCGAAGAGAACTTCACCGACTGCTTCGGCAGCAGCAACGCCCAACAACAATTCGATCCGGCGCAGAAACGCTACGGCGTGTCGGCCGCCAGCCGCGAGATCAACTGGCATCCGTTCGATCCGCGCTTCGACATGGCGAAGAACCCGAACGAGCTCAACCGTCACGGCTGGGTCGTGGAGATCGATCCGTTCGACCCGCAATCGACCCCGGTCAAACGCACCGCGCTGGGCCGCTTCAAACATGAAAACGCCGCACTGGCCGAGACCGACGACGGACGCGCCGTGGTGTACATGGGCGACGACGAACGCGGCGAGTTCATCTACAAATTCGTCAGCCGCGACAAGATCAATCACCGCAACGCCAAGGCCAACCGCGACATTCTCGATCACGGCACGCTGTACGTGGCCAAGTTCGATAACGGCGACAGCAACCCGGATCACCCGAAAGGCCAGGGCCAGTGGATCGAACTGACCCACGGCAAGAACGGCATCGACGCCAGCAGCGGTTTTGCCGATCAGGCCGAAGTGCTGATTCACGCGCGTCTGGCGGCCAGCGTGGTCGGCGCCACGCGCATGGACCGTCCGGAATGGATCGTGGTCAGCCCGAAAGACGGCCAGGTTTATTGCACCCTGACCAACAACGCCAAGCGCGGCGAGGACGGCCAACCGGTGGGCGGCCCGAACCCGCGCGAGAAGAACGTCTACGGGCAGATCCTGCGCTGGCGCACCGACCGCGACGATCACGCGGCGAAGACCTTCGCCTGGGATCTGTTCGTGGTGGCCGGCAACCCGGGCGTGCACGCCGGTACACCGAAAGGCGGTTCGTCGAATATCACGCCGCAGAACATGTTCAACAGCCCCGACGGCCTCGGTTTCGACAAGGCCGGGCGGTTGTGGATTCTCACTGACGGTGATTCGAGCAACGCCGGGGACTTTGCCGGGATGGGCAACAACCAGATGCTCTGCGCCGATCCTGCAACCGGTGAGATTCGCCGGTTCATGGTCGGGCCGATCGGTTGCGAGGTCACCGGGATCAGCTTCTCGCCGGATCAGAAAACCCTGTTCGTCGGGATTCAGCACCCGGGCGAGAACGGCGGTTCGACCTTCCCCGAGCACCTGCCGAACGGCAAGCCGCGGTCATCGGTGATGGCGATTACCCGTGAGGATGGCGGGATCGTCGGCGCCTGATAATCCGCTTTCGCGAGCAGGCTCGCTCCCACAGGATGTGCACCAGACCTGTGGGAGCGAGCTTGCTCGCGAATGGGCTCTATCAGCCCCCTCAACTCTCAAGCCAAAACCCTCAAGCCCCACAGTCTGCGCTACCATGCTGAGCCGGACGCGGCAGCCTGCTGCGCGCAGGAGTCAGCATGGCCCACCCGTTTGAAACCCTCACCCCAGACCTCGTGCTCGATGCCGTCGAAAGCATCGGCTTCCTGAGCGACGCGCGCATTCTGGCGCTCAACAGTTATGAAAACCGCGTCTATCAGGTCGGCATCGAAGACTCGGAACCGCTGATCGCCAAGTTCTATCGCCCGCAGCGCTGGACTAACGAAGCGATCCTGGAGGAGCACCAGTTCACCTTCGAACTGGCCGATGTCGAGATCCCGGTGGTAGCGCCATTGATCCACAACGGTGAAACCCTGCACGAACACGCCGGTTTTCGTTTCACCCTGTTTCCCCGTCGTGGTGGCCGGGCGCCGGAGCCGGGCAATCTCGATCAGCTGTACCGCCTCGGCCAGTTGCTCGGGCGAATGCATGCGGTCGGCGGGACCAAACCATTCGAACACCGCGAAGCGTTGGCCGTGAAGAATTTCGGCCATGACTCGCTGACCACTTTGCTGGAAGGCAACTTCATTCCCAAGAGCCTGCTGCCGGCCTACGAATCGGTCGCCCGCGACCTGCTCAAGCGTGTGGAAGACGTCTACGCTGCCACGCCGCACCAGAACATCCGCATGCACGGCGACTGCCACCCCGGCAACATGATGTGCCGCGACGAGATGTTTCACATCGTCGACCTCGACGACTGCCGCATGGGCCCGGCAGTGCAGGACATCTGGATGATGCTCGCCGGCGATCGTCAGGATTGCCTCGGACAACTGTCGGAGTTAATGGACGGCTACAACGAATTCCACGACTTCGACCCGCGCGAACTGGCGCTGATCGAACCGCTGCGCGCCTTGCGTCTGATGCATTACAGCGCGTGGCTGGCCCGGCGCTGGGACGATCCGGCGTTCCCTCGCAGCTTCCCGTGGTTCGGCAGCGAGCGGTATTGGGGCGATCAGGTGCTGGCATTGCGTGAGCAACTGTCGGCGCTGAACGAAGAGCCGTTGAAGCTTTTCTGATTGACCACTACCCCTGTGGGAGCGAGCTTGCTCGCGAATGCGTATGGACATTCAACATCAGTGTCGGCTGATACAACGCCTTCGCGAGCAAGCTCGCTCCCACAGTTCTAGCCGGGTTCACAATTTCAGAATCAATCACCTAAAAATCTCCTTACAATCGCTGCTTTGTTAGCTGCCTAAGCAAGGATTCTGCATGCAAGCCGCCAACCCGCGTCGCGGGTACATTCTGGGCCTGAGTGCCTACATCATCTGGGGTCTTTTCCCGCTCTACTTCAAAGCCATCGCCGAAGTGCCGGCGGTGGAAATCATCATTCACCGGGTGCTGTGGTCGGCGCTGTTCGGCGCGCTGCTGTTGATGGTCTGGAAGCATCCCGGCTGGTGGCAAGAGCTGCGCGACAACCCTAAACGCCTGGCGATTCTCGCGCTCAGCGGGACCTTGATCGCGGCCAACTGGCTGACCTACGTCTGGTCGGTAAACAACGGCCGGATGCTGGAAGCGAGCCTCGGTTACTACATCAACCCACTGGTGAACGTGCTGCTGGGCATGCTGATCCTCGGCGAACGCCTGCGGCGCATGCAGTGGATCGCGGTAGGGTTGGCAGCGGTCGGCGTGGCGCAGCAGGTGTGGCAGGTCGGCAGTCTGCCGTGGGTGTCGCTGGTGCTGGCGCTGACCTTCGGTTTCTACGGGCTGATCCGCAAGCAGGCGCCGGTCAAGGCACTGCCGGGGCTGGTGGTGGAAACCTGGATGCTGGTGCCGATCGCTCTCGCGTGGCTGCTGTTCAATCCGACCGCGACCAGCGCGCAGGCCGAGTTCTGGACCACTTCCGAAGCCTGGTGGCTGGTGGCGGCCGGTCCGGTGACGCTGGTGCCGCTGGTCTGCTTCAACGCGGCCGCGCG
Source organism: Pseudomonas koreensis (assembly GCF_025447595.1). Lineage (GTDB taxonomy): Bacteria > Pseudomonadota > Gammaproteobacteria > Pseudomonadales > Pseudomonadaceae > Aquipseudomonas > Aquipseudomonas koreensis_H. The sequence continues at coordinate 55,011 of NZ_JAOEJU010000019.1, forward strand.
GCATCTGCCCTACACCACCCTCGGTTTCCTGCAATACCTGGCGCCGACCCTGGTGCTGCTGCAGGCCGTGCTGTTGTTCGGCGAGCATTTGTCGTCCAGCACGCTGATCGCCTTCATGTTTATCTGGGCCGGCCTGGCGGTGTACAGCGTCGATGCGTGGATAAGTCTACGTCGGCGCAGCTGATCAAAAAACGCACAAACCTCCACAGGCCACGATTCTCGTGGCCTTCATCGTTCCTTCCCAAGGTTATCCACAGCGTGATCCCCGCCGTTTGTGCGCAAGTCACTGAATGCTGGCGGTTTTTTGATCAATCCTCGCCAAGCCACGGCGGACGTGGCCTGGCGCTCTGTCTCTACAGGTTATCCACAGGCGGGTGCACGCTAAAACTGGATAACCCGTTCCGCGCTCATGGATCGGTGCGCAGCACCAGTTCCACCATCAAATCGTCGGCCAGGGTTTCCAGGCGCGATTGCAGCACGTCCAGCGACAGGTTCAGCGGCACCGCCAGAATCGCCTCGGCGTGGAACAGCGGTTCGCTGCTCATTGGCGCCGGGCGCACTTCGGTCACCAGTCGTTCGAGGTTGACGCCCTGCTCGCTCAGCAAGCGAGTGATGTCACGTACGATGCCCGGACGGTCGTTGCCCACCAACTCCATGGCGATTGGTTTCCAGGTACAGGCTTGCTCGATCCCGCTTTCGGCCACCAGCACGCGAATACCCTGCGCCGACAGTGCTTGTAAGGCATCAACTAATTCGTCGTAAGCCTCTGCCGGCACGCCCACCCGCAGGATCCCGGCGAACTGCCCGGCCATCCGTGACATGCGGCTTTCCAGCCAGTTGCCGCCGTGTTCGGCGATGCATTGGGCGATGCGCTCGACCTGCCCGGGCTTGTCCGGTGCGAAGACAGTGAGTACGAGGTGATCCATGGCGCAGCCCTCTTGTCATGACTTTTGTTATAGAAAAGCAAGTATAGGCAAGCGTTCGACAGACGCCTCAGACGCTCGAAATCACAAATCGTGTACAACTTTTTATATTTAGCTGGAACAATCCATTGGTTTTTTGAGAACATCCCGTTCCGCGCCGTGACCGCAATGCGTCATGGGGTCGCAGAACGACGTAATTAGTCTGATTTTCACAACCGCAACTCATCATGTAGTATGCCGCAGCGCGCACTACATAACGCTGGATCGATGTCTGCCCAAGGCACGTTCGCAACCCTGAAAGCCCCGTCAGCAAGGCCCCCAAGCCGTTGATTGGTCCCAGCCCAGCCGCCAGCGATGGCATGTACTGGTCGAGGGGTTTGTGGTTTAAATGGCCAGAGGCTTCATTGTTAAATTGAAGAGCTGAAAAGCGAAATAGCTGAGCAGAGTGAGGCAAGCAATGACTGAACACGTTCAAGTCGGTGGCCTGCAGGTCGCCAAAGTCCTGTTCGACTTCGTGAACAACGAAGCCATTCCCGGTACCGGCCTCACCGCCGACAAATTCTGGGAAGGTGCCGACAAGGTCATTCACGACCTGGCGCCGAAGAACAAAGCCCTACTCGCCAAACGCGATGACTTCCAGGCTCGTATCGATGGCTGGCACCAGACCCGTGCCGGTCAGCCGCACGACGCCGTGGCCTACAAAGCCTTCCTGCAAGAGATCGGTTATCTGCTGCCAGAAGCGGCTGATTTCCAGGCAACGACGCAAAACGTCGATGACGAAATCGCCCGTACCGCCGGCCCGCAACTCGTGGTTCCGGTGATGAACGCCCGCTTCGCCCTCAACGCCTCGAACGCCCGCTGGGGTTCGCTGTACGACGCCCTGTATGGCACCGACGCCATCAGCGAAGCCGGCGGCGCGGAAAAAGGCAAAGGCTACAACAAGGTACGTGGCGACAAAGTCATCGCCTTCGCCCGTGCGTTCCTCGACGAAGCCGCGCCACTGGCGACCGGCTCCCACGTTGATTCCACCGGCTACAAGATCGCGGACGGCAAACTGGTCGTCACCCTCAAGGGCGGCAGCACCAGCGGCCTGCGCAACGAAGCTCAGCTGATCGGTTTCCAGGGCGACGCCAATGCGCCGATCGCGATCCTGCTGAAAAACAACGGCCTGCATTTCGAAATTCAGATCGACGCCAGCACCCCGGTCGGCCAGACCGATGCCGCCGGCGTCAAAGACATCCTGATGGAAGCGGCGCTGACCACCATCATGGACTGCGAAGACTCCGTGGCTGCAGTCGATGCCGACGACAAGGTTGTGATCTACCGCAACTGGCTCGGTCTGATGAAGGGCGACCTCGCGGAATCCGTGTCCAAGGGCGGCCAGACCTTCACCCGCACCATGAACCCGGATCGCACCTACACCAAGGTCGACGGCAGCGAATTGACCCTGCACGGCCGCTCGCTGTTGTTCGTGCGTAACGTCGGTCACCTGATGACCATCGACGCGATCCTCGACAAGCACGGCAACGAAGTGCCGGAAGGCATCCTCGACGGTCTGGTGACTTGCCTGGCGGCGATGCACAACCTGAACGGCAACACTTCGCGCAAGAACACCCGCACCGGTTCCGTCTACATCGTTAAACCGAAGATGCACGGCCCGGAAGAAGCGGCGTTCACCAACGAGCTGTTCGGTCGCATCGAAGACGTGCTGGGCCTCAAGCGCAACACCCTGAAAGTCGGGATCATGGACGAGGAGCGCCGTACCACGGTCAACCTCAAGGCCTGCATCCAGGCCGCCAGCGAGCGCGTGGTGTTCATCAACACCGGTTTCCTCGACCGCACCGGCGACGAAATCCACACCTCCATGGAAGCCGGCCCGATGGTGCGCAAGGCTGACATGAAGGCCGAGAAGTGGATTGGCGCCTACGAGAACTGGAACGTTGATATCGGTCTGAGCACCGGCCTGCAAGGTCGTGCGCAAATCGGTAAAGGCATGTGGGCGATGCCCGACCTGATGGCAGCGATGCTTGAACAGAAAATCGCTCATCCGCTGGCCGGCGCCAACACTGCCTGGGTTCCGTCGCCGACCGCCGCTGCACTGCACGCGCTGCACTACCACAAGGTCGACGTGTTCGCCCGTCAGGCCGAGCTGGCCAAACGTGCCCGCGCTTCGGTCGATGACATCCTGACCATCCCGCTGGCGGTCAACCCGAACTGGACCCCGGAGCAGATCAAGAACGAACTGGACAACAACGCCCAGGGCATTCTCGGTTACGTGGTGCGCTGGATTGATCAGGGCGTGGGTTGCTCGAAAGTGCCGGACATCAACGACGTGGGCCTGATGGAAGACCGTGCGACGCTGCGTATCTCCAGCCAGCACATCGCCAACTGGCTGCGCCACGGCGTGGTTACCGAAGCGCAAGTGATGGAAAGCCTCAAGCGCATGGCGCCGGTGGTAGACCGTCAGAACGCCAACGACCCGCTGTACCGTCCGCTGGCCCCGAACTTCGACAGCAATATCGCCTTCCAGGCGGCGGTCGAACTGGTGATCGAGGGCACCAAACAGCCGAACGGCTACACCGAGCCGGTCCTGCACCGTCGTCGTCGCGAGTTCAAGGCTGCCAACGGCCTGTAACCTGCGCTGATGCCGGACATGAAAAAGCCCTGATCTTTCGATCAGGGCTTTTTTGTTTGCGCCGGGAGGACTAAAAATCGATCCCGAGCTCACGCTTGACCAGACCGAGCAACGTGGCGGTATCAATCGGCTTGAGCAGAAAATCCACCACGCTCAAATGCATCGCCGCGATCGCGTCCTTCACGTCCGCATCGCCCGAAACAATGATGATCGGCATTGCCGCCCGTACCGACTCGCGAATCTGACGAATCAGGTCCAGGCCGCCGATATTGCCCATGCGTAAATCGGTGATGACCAACCCGATCCGTCGTCTGTTATCCGTATCGGGCATCAGCATCCTGAGCGCTTCTTCACCGCTGGCCGCCGTCACGCAATCAATACCGTCCAGACCCAGAATTTCCGCCAACAACTCCCGAGCATCCCTGTCGTCGTCGACGATCAATACTCGCTGAGGGGGCAACTCGGGCTCAAGCATGAGTTCCCGCAGCGCCTCCTGTTCGGCGTCGCTCAAAATATCGTGGTCGGACATGGCGTTCTCTACGTGTTCTAAATCGATCCTCTGGCAAGAGGTCAGACATCGCGGGACAGAGCTTCAATGTGCACTTCGTCGGATATTTTTCCAAGGGGCGAACCGAAGAATTTCCGACTGTTTTTGTAGGGCATATCCGAAAATTACTCAGCGGCACGCAAAACCTAGACTTACGTCCAATGGGCACCCTTCGCGATGGGGTCGACCATGGCTGCAACGATCCGACAACAACAATTCGAAAAAGACTGCGGTAATGGTTATGAGTAAAGCGGACGCCTTCACCCAGGCAGGGAAAACCGCGGTGTTGCAGAACATTCAGGGCACTTTGCAATTCCTCCAGCGCTTCCCCCCTTTCAATCAGATGGAACACGCCCACCTGGCCTATCTGGTGGAGCAATGCCAACTGCGCTTTTACGGTCAGGGCGAAAGCATCATCAAACCCGCCGACGGACCCGTCGAACACTTCTACATCGTCAAGCAGGGCCGGGTGGTCGGCGAGCGACCGCACACGGCCAAGGGCGGCACCGAAACCACATTTGAAATCACCACCGGCGAGTGCTTCCCCCTCGCCGCGCTGCTCGGCGAACGGGCGACACGCACCGAACACCTGGCCGGCGAGGACACCTTCTGCCTGCAACTGAACAAACTGGCGTTCATCAAGCTGTTCGCTCTCTCCAATACGTTTCGCGATTTCGCCTTGCGCGGGGTCAGCAGCCTGCTCGATCAGGTCAATCAGCAAGTCCAGCAGAAAGCCGTGGAAACCCTCGGTACCCAATATTCGCTGAACACCCGCCTCGGCGAATTGGCCATGCGCCATCCGGTGACCTGCAGCCCGACCACCCCGCTGCGCGAAGCGGTGAAGCTGATGCATGAACAACAGGTCGGCAGCATCGTCGCGGTGGATGAACACAAAGCGCCGCTGGGGATTTTCACTCTGCGCGACCTGCGCCATGTAGTGGCTGAAGGCGTTGGCGATTTCGGCGAACCAATCGAGCGTCACATGACGCACTCGCCGTTCTATCTGTCGCCGGATCACAGCGCCTTCGACGCAGCGATTGCCATGACCGAACGGCACATCGCCCACGTGTGTCTGGTCAAGGATCGACGCCTGTGCGGTGTGGTTTCCGAGCGAGATCTGTTCTCGCTGCAACGGGTCGATCTGGTGCACCTGGCGCGCACCATTCGCAGTGCGCAGCGAGTCGAACAACTGGTGACCCTGCGCGGCGAGATCGGCCAACTGGTGGAGCGCATGCTCGCCCACGGCGCGTCCTCGACCCAGATCACCCACATCATCACCCTGCTCAACGATCACACCGTGTGCCGGGTGATCGAGCTGACCCTCGCCGAAAAAGGCGATCCCGGCGTGCCGTTCAGTTGGCTGTGCTTTGGCAGCGAAGGACGGCGCGAGCAGACGCTGCACACCGATCAGGACAACGGCATTCTTTTCGACGCCCGGGATGCGGCCCACGCGGCGGAGATTCGCGGCAAGCTGCTGCCCATCGCCCAGCAGATCAATAACAGTCTGGCGCAATGCGGCTTCACCCTGTGCAAGGGCAACGTCATGGCCGGTAATCCGCAGCTGTGCCTGTCCCGCGCCGAATGGGCCCGACGCTTTGCCGCGTTCATTCGCGAGGCGACGCCGGAGAACCTGCTGGGCTCCAGCATCTATTTCGACCTGCGCGTGGTCTGGGGTGATGAACAGGGTTGCGAGCAATTGCGTCGGGGGATTCTTGATCAGGTCGCTGATAACCGCCTGTTCCAGCGAATGATGGCCGAGAACGCGTTGCGAAACCGCCCGCCGGTGGGACGTTTCCGTGAGTTCGTGCTCACGAAAAAGAACGGCGAGAAGGCTACGCTGGACCTGAAAATCCAGGGTCTGACCCCGTTTGTCGACGGTGCCCGCCTGCTCGCGCTGGCCCACGGAATCGACGCCAACAACACCCTCGAACGCTTCCGCCAGCTTGTGGATAAAGAGGTCATCGACCGGCTGGATGGCGCCGCGTACGAAGAGGCGTATCACTTTATCCAGCAGACGCGCATGCAACAGCATCAGTTGCAGACCCGGGAAAACCTGCCGTACTCGAACCGGGTCGATCCCGACAGCCTCAATCATCTGGACCGGCGCATCCTGCGTGAATCCCTGCGCCAGGCCCAGCGCCTGCAAAGCAGCCTGACCTTGCGGTATCAGCTATGAGCCTGTTTTCGTGGCTGCGTCCGGCCAGTCCCGTTGTGCCGGACGAACTGCAACAGCGCCTGACGAAACTCCCGGCCATCGGCGAACTGCATGAGTGCAGCCTGCGCGAACAGCGCTGGGTGGTGCTGGATCTGGAAACCACCGGACTGAACCTGAACAAGGACCGGGTGCTGTCGATCGGCGCGGTGGTGATCGAGGACGGTGCGATCGATTTCAGCCAGCAATTCGAACGCACCCTGCAATGCCGTGAGCTGAAACTCGGCCCGAGCGTGTTGATTCACGGTCTGGCACCGAGCGCGATTGCCGCCGGCAGCGAACCCACCGAAGCCCTGGTCGAGCTGCTGGAGTTTATCGGCGACAGTCCGGTGCTGGCGTTTCACGCCTCATTCGACCAGCACATGCTCGGCCGTGCATTGAAGGAGCATCTGGGACACAAGCTACAAACGGTATTTCTCGATGTGGCGCAGATCGCCCCGCTACTGTGCCCGCAGGCGCACATTCGTGAGGCGGGGCTGGACGAGTGGATCGACTGGTTCAAGCTCGAAGTGTTCGAGCGTCACCATGCGAGCGCCGATGCTCTGGCCACGGCGGAACTGGCGCTGATTCTGTTCAGCCGGGCACGCCAGCAGCAGATCCACAGCCCGCTGAATCTGCAGCAACGCCTGAGTCAGTGGAAACGCCGCCAGCAGACGCATACGTTCTGAACCGGGTTGTCGCCCGACAACCCGACCGGTGGCCAATTGCTAACCATTCCCACCTCTGCCACAATCGCGAACAATTCTCGTTAGTTAACACTTCCCAGTCGGTGTCGTCGTGTCTTCAGCCCAAAGCCCTCACAGTGAGCTCGTCGGTGCGTTGTATCGCGACCACCGCGGCTGGCTGCTGGCCTGGCTGCGCCGCAACGTCGCCTGCCCGCAACGCGCCGAGGACCTGAGCCAAGACACTTTCGTCCGCCTGCTTGGTCGCGATGAGCTGCTGACGCCCCGCGAACCCCGGGCGTTTCTGGTGGCTATCGCCAAAGGCTTGTTGTTCGACTACTTCCGCCGGGCGGCGCTGGAACAGGCGTATCTGACCGAACTGATGCTGATCCCCGAGGGCGAACAGCCCTCCGTCGAAGAACAGCAACTGATCCTCGAAGACCTCAAAGCCATCGACCGCATGCTCGGCAAGCTGTCGACCAAGGCCCGCGCCGCTTTCCTCTATAACCGCCTCGACGGTCTGACCCACGCCGAGATCGCCGACAAACTCGGCGTGTCGGTCCCGCGCGTGCGCCAGTATCTGGCCCAGGGCATCCGCCAGTGCTACGTCGCGTTGTACGGTGAGCCGACATGAGCCCGGCCAGTTCCCGACCGGTCCCGGCCCATGTGCTGGACGCGGCGATTGCCTGGCAATTGACCCTCGATTCCAGCACGCCGCTGGAGCGCGAAGAATTCGCCAAATGGCACGCGGCCAACGAAGAACACGCTCGCGCCTGGCGCCAGTTGGGCATGCTCGACCAACGTTTCAGCGTGGCTAACGGCCCTGCACGCACCGCGTTGCTGCAATCGCGCGAAGGCATCCGCCGCCGGGTGCGCAAGCTGGGCAGCGGACTGGCCAGTGTCGTGGCGGTGGTCGGGCTGGCGTTGTTTGCCGGCGAACGTTATCTGCCGCTGGATTACTGGCTCGCCGATCAACGCACCGCCACTGGCGAACAGCGCACCGTGCGTCTGGCCGATGGCACCGTACTCAATCTGAATACCCACAGCGCGGTGGATGTCCGCTTCGATGAAAAGCAGCGGCTGATCGTGTTGCAGGAAGGCGAAATCCTCGTCGAAACCGGTCACGGCGATGCGCGGCCGTTCATCGTCGAAACCGCCGAGGGCAGCATGCGCGCCCTGGGCACGCGGTTCCTGGTCAAGCGCGAAGATGCCGGTACGCGCCTGAGCGTGTTGCAGTCGGCGGTGGCGGCGCATCCGCAATCCGATCCGCAGGAACAGATCCTGCGCGAAGGCCAGCAAGTGCTGATCCGCCACAACGGTCTGGATTCGGTGGCGGCGCTCAACCCCGGCGCCGATGCCTGGACCCGCGGCATGCTGGTGGTGGACAACGCGCGCCTGGAAGACCTGGTGCATGAGCTCGGTCGTTATCGTCGCGGCCATCTGGGCATTGCGCCGGAAGTCGCCGACCTGCGTATCACCGGCAGCTTCCCGCTGCACGACACCGACAAGGCGCTGAACGCCCTGCTGCCGACCCTGCCGGTGCAGATCGAGCAGCACACGCCATGGTGGGTGACCGTGGCCAAGGCTGATCCGAAGCCCTGACATTCCGCATTACCTGAGTAATAGCTGTCGCGAGCAGGTCGCGACAGAACCTTCACACCCCATGAAAACGGACTTTCTGCTGACTTGCGCAGCGATGTCGTTCGTTAATCGAAATTATTTTCATCCAGCCCTATCACTTTTCGAATCTCGTCCGGCACACAGGCAATTGAGAAATATTTCCATTCAGGAGCCGCCGTATGTCCCGTTCGCTAGACACCTTGTTGCGCCCCAGTTTGCTGGCGGTCGCCATTGCCCTCTGCACCCCGCTGGCCAGCAGCCAACTGATCGCCGCTGAACAGGCGTCGAGCGTACGCGCCTACAACCTGCCGGCGGCTCCGTTGTCGACCACCCTGAACCAGATCGCCAGCCAGGGCGGCCTCACGCTGTCGCTGAACCCGTCGCTGGCGGCGGGCAAGACCTCGGCGCCGGTCAACGGCCAATATGACGCGGCCGGCGCCCTACGCGCGGCCCTGCGTGGCACCGGTCTGCAACTGGAACAGAGCAGCGCCGGCACTTACACCCTGGTCGCCGTGCCGGAAGGCGTGGTGGCCCTGCCGGAAACCTCGGTGATCGGCGTAGAAAACTATGAAAGCGCCTGGGGCCCGGTCGAAGGCTACACCGCCACCCGCACCGCCGCCGGCACCAAGACCGACACCGCGCTGGTCGAAGCGCCGCGCTCGATTTCGGTCGCCACTCGCCAGCAAATGGAAGACCGTGGCGTGCACAGCCTCGATGACGCCGTGCGCTACATGCCGGGCATCACCGCCAGCAGCTACGGCAGCGACACCCGGATCGACTGGCTGCGCGTGCGCGGTTTCGAACCGACCCAATTCCTCGACGGCCTGCCGTTGCCACGCGGTATCTACGCCAACCCGAAACCGGAAACCTGGAACCTCGACCGCCTCGCTCTGCTGCGCGGCCCGGCTTCTTCGGTGTACGGCCAGACCCCGCCGGGCGGCCTGCTGGACATGGTCAGCCGTCGCCCAAGCGATGTGCAAAGCAGCGAAATCCAGTTGCAGTACGGCAGCGACAATCACCGCCAGATCAACTTCGCCAGCACCGGCAAGATCGATGACGCGGGTCAGTTCCTGTATGGCATCAGCGGCGTGGTACGTGACAGCGACACGCAGATCGACCACATCGAAAACAAGCGCTACAACATCGCGCCGAGCCTGACCTGGAACATCGATGACGACACCAAGCTGACCCTGCTCTCACAGTTCACCCGCGACGATACCGGTGTCACCAGCCAGTTCTACCCGATCCAGGGCACCAAGATCGACATGCCGTTCGGCAAGATTTCCCATCACAAGAACCTGGGCGATCCTGACTACGACTTCTACGACCGTACCTACTACGCGCTCGGCTATGCCTTCGAACATCGCATCAACGACGTGTGGCAGTTCAAACAGAATCTGCGTTACACCAAGTCCGACCTGTCGTTCCAGACGGTGACCGTCAACAGCTACAACCCATCCTTCGCCGGTTTCACCGTCGACGATCAGGGCAATGTCGGCCGCGGCACCACCAACGTCGACGAGGACATCAGCCAGTTCGCCGTGGACAACAACTTCCAGGCCGACTTCGCCACCGGCGATATCCGTCACACCCTGTTGCTCGGTCTCGATCACCAGCGCAGTAACGACAACTACACTTCGATCTTCGGCTCCGCACCATCGATCAACGTCAACAACCCGATCTACGGCCAGCCGATCACTCGTCCACCGCGTTCCTCGGCGTTCTATGACTACAACCAGAAAACCTACCAGAGCGGCCTCTACGTGCAGGACCAGATGGCCCTGGACCAATGGCGTCTGACCTTGGGTGGTCGCGAAGATTGGGTACACACCAGCACCAAGTTCTTCAACAAGGGCGACGCCACCAACACCCAGCGTGACAAGGCGTTCAGCGGTAACGCGGCGATCAGCTACGTGTTCGACTCGGGCTTCGTGCCGTACCTGTCGTACGCCGAATCCTTCCAGCCAACCAGCGGCGCCGATGCCACTGCCACCGACTCGTTCAAACCGACCGAGGGCAAGCAATGGGAACTGGGCATCAAGTACCAGCCACCGGGCAGCAAAACCATGCTGACCGCTGCCGTGTATGACCTCACCCAGAAGAACGTCTCGGTCAACACCATCGTCAACAACGTGACAGTCACTAGCCAGACCGGCGAAGTGAAAGTCAAAGGCCTGGAGCTGGAAGCCGTCTCCGACGTTACCGACAACCTGAAGGTCATCGCCGCCTACACCCTGGCCAAGTCCGAAGTGCAGAAAGGTGTCGACAAGGGCAACCGTCTGCAACTGATGCCGAACCAGCAAGCCTCGCTGTGGACCGACTACACCTGGCACACCGGCGTGCTCGACGGCTTCGGCATCGGCGCTGGCGTGCGCTACACCGGCAACACCTACGGCGACAAGGCCAACACCTGGCTGGGCAAGGCGGATGCCTACACCGTGTTCGACGCCGCCGTGCATTACGACCTCGGCCGTCTGGACAACAGCCTCAAAGGCGCGTCGCTGGCACTCAACGCGACCAACCTGTTCGACAAGGACTACATTTCCACCTGCGACGGTTTCTACTGCTACTACGGCGACCAGCGCAGCGTCATCGCCAGCGCCACCTACAAATGGTAAGCGCCTGAGCTGAAACAGGCCCTGCGACCAGGCCGTCCCTCGTGGACGGCTTTGGTGTTTTTGAAGGTCATGAAATGAAAAGTAAAACAATTCGCCGCTGGTCCTTCGTCCACACCTGGACCAGCCTGATCTGCACTGTGTTTTTGCTGCTGTTGGCCCTGACCGGCCTGCCGCTGATTTTCCATCACGAGATCGACCACCTGCTGGGCGATGCGCCCGAGTTGCGGGTGATGCCGACGGACACGCCGCATCTGAACCTAGCGCAACTGGTCGAGGCCGCTGAAAAGCATCGGCCCGGTGAAGTCGTGCAGTACTTCGGCTTCGAAGACGACGAGCCGAATGCCGTGCTGACGATCATGGCCAAGACCGCCGGCACCGAGCCCAACTCCTCGCACACCTTCATGCTCGATGCGCGCACTGGCGAAGCCCTGGAAATGCCTTCGGCCAACGGCGGCCTGATGCTGTTCATCCTGCGCCTGCACGTCGACATGTTCGCCGACCTGCCGGGCAAGTTGCTGCTGGCGTTCATGGGTTTGCTGTTCGTGGTCGCGATCGTGTCCGGCACGGTGTTGTACCTGCCGTTCATGCGCCGCTTGAAGTTCGGCACGGTGCGCCAAGACAAATCCACCCGACTGCGCTGGCTCGACCTGCATAACCTGATCGGCGTGGTCACCCTGACCTGGGCACTGGTGGTTGGCGTGACTGGCGTGATCAGCGCCTGCGCCGATCTGCTGATCGCCGCGTGGCGGGCCGAAGCCCTGACGACCCTGATCGCGCCCTACCGCGATGCACCGCCGCTGACGCAACTGGCCCCGGCCACCCGGGTGCTGGAAATCGCCTCTGACGTCACACCGGGCATGAAGCCGGACTTCATCGCCTTCCCCGGCACCCGCTTCTCCAGCGAGCACCATTACTCGGTGTTCATGAAGGGCGGCACCCACCTGACCTCGCACTTGCTGACCCCGGTACTGATCGACGCCAGCACCCTGCAAGTCACGGCGGTAGCAGAACGACCGTGGTACATGGACGCCATGGGCATGTCGCAGCCGCTGCACTTCGGTGACTACGGCGGCATGCCGATGAAAATCCTCTGGGCCACGCTGGACGTGCTGACCATCATCGTCCTCGCCAGCGGCGTGTACCTGTGGGTGGTGCGGCGCAAGGCCGCGAAACCGGTGCTGGAAGCGGCGGAGGCCTCTGCATGAAGCCGCGTCAGTCGAATTTCTGGAAGGTCTTCAGCACACCTTTGGTGATCGCGCTGCTGAGTGCGGCGGGCCTGTTCGCCGCGCTGCTGGGCGACGGGATCTGGGATGGTTTGAGCTGGGTCGGTCTGGGCATTCCGGCCGCCATTGCCCTGCGCGGCCTGCTGTGGCGAAGCTGAAAAACCTGTGGGAGCGAGCTTGCTCGCGATAGCGGAATGTCAGTCACTTGGATTGTGAATGAGCAGACACTATCGCGAGCAGGCTCGCTCCCACAAAGAGCTTGAGCCAAGGCGCTAAAAGGCTATGCTGCCCGTCTTGCCCTTGACCGAGACCCTGCCGATGTCCGCTCCCAGCATGACCCTGTACCACAACACACTGTCCCCGTTCGTGCGCAAAGTCATGGTGCTGCTGCACGAGACCGGCCAGCAGGATCGCGTCGCGCTGCAGGACTGCGTGCTCAGCCCTGTCAGCCCGGATGCGGCCCTCAACGAAGACAACCCGCTGGGCAAAATCCCGGCCCTGCGCCTGGCCGACGGCAATGTCATCCATGACAGCCGGGTGATCCTCGATTACCTCGATCACCAGCACGTCGGCAACCCGCTGATCCCCCGCGACGGCTCGGCCCGCTGGCGGCGCCTGACCCTGGCCTCGATGGCCGACGGGATCATGGACGCCTCGGTCATGGTGCGTTACGAGCAAGTGCTGCGCGCCCCGGAAAAACACTGGGACGAATGGCTCGAGGCCCAGCGCGAGAAGATCCGCCGCGCCCTCGCCCTGCTGGAGCGCGACGCGATTGCCGAACTGACCTGCCACTTCGACGTCGCTTCGATCAGCGTGGCCTGTGCGCTGGGTTATCTGGACCTGCGCTTCCCGGATCTGGGCTGGCGTGAAGCCAACCCGCAATTGGCCAACTGGTTTTTTGAAGTGAGCCAGCGGCCGTCGATGATTGCGACCATGCCCAAAGCTTAGGTCAGCTGTCCCGGCCCCTTCGCGAGCAAGCTCGCTCCCACACTGGTCCTGGATGCGACGGAGCAATCTGAAGCAACACCCTTCCTGTGGGAGCGAGCTTGCTCGCGAATGCACCAGCGCGGTTCAACTGGCAGAAACCCGATAATCAGCGTCATCAACACCTCGGCCTCCCGCTGCTCCTCACGCAAGCCCACGAACCGGCTCATTGCACCGCTCCGATATCGAATTCCAGCGGTTTGGCCGCTTTCTGCCCGATCCCGTACCAGTCCAGATTGCGGGTCAGCACCATGAACACACCGAGCAGACCGAACAGCAGCAGCGAGCCCATCAGCAGCGCGTAATCCTCGGCGCTCAGCAAGCCATAGAGCAAGCCGTACAACGCTGCCAGCCCCGCCGAAAAGCTCAAGCCATGACGCAGGCTGCGCAGTACGTGGCAGACGTAGAACCCGATCAACAGCACACAACCACTGGCCGACAACAGATACGCCAGGGCAAAACCGATGTGCTCCGACAACGACAGCAGCAACAGATAAAAGAACGCCAGCGCCACGCCCACCAGCGCGTATTGCACCGGGTGCACCGCCAGGCTTTTCAGCACTTCGAACAGGAAGAAACCGGCGAACGTCAGAACGATGAACAGCAGCGCATATTTGATCGCCCGGTCGCTCTTCAGATACTGATCCACCGGATCGATGAAGCTCACGCCGAAACTGCGCCCGTTGAATGCCTCGCAATCATTACCCGACACGCAACGGCTCATCGCTTCTTGCAAATTGGTGGAGAAAAACGAGGTCTGCCAGTCGGCGGTGAAACCCTGATCGGTGATCTCGCGTTTGGCCGGCAGGAAGTTGCCGATGAAGCTTGGGTGCGGCCAGTTGGCAGCGAGGTTCACACGGCTGGTCTTGCCCACCGGCAGCACCCGCAACGAGCCGGTGCCTTGCAGGCGCAGGTCGAAGCCGAAGGCCAGTTCCGTGGTCTTGCTGGTGTCCAGCGCCGGCAGCGTCACTCGCACACCCTCGCCCAGCCAGCCAACCTGAGTACCCGGAACGAAGTCCAGGCGTTGCGCGCCCAGTTCCAGCTTCAGCGCGTTTTCGATCCCGCGAATGTCGCTGATGCCGACCGCCAGGAACGGCGCATCGAAGGTGTAATCGACGAAGTCTTCCTTGATCCCCAACTGCGCCGGCACCGAGAAATGCCCGCTGATACGGTTTTCGGCATGAAACAGTCGCGCCTCGTAAATGCCCCGGGCGCGCAGTTCGGTCTGCACTTGGCCGTCGAGCTCAAAACGCTCCGGCAGGAAATACAGGCGTCCGCGTTCTTCACCGATTTCCTGGTAACGCTCGTCGCTCTTCTCTTTGGTTTTCCAGGTGCGCACCACTTTGCGATACGGCACAACCATCACCGGCCCGCTGAGTTGCTGGCTGTAGCTTGAGCTTCTGGCGATGTCTTCCAGCACCCCGTCACGCAGTTGCTGGCGATCGTCGATGATGCCGTCGATCATCAACAGCGGCACCAGCAACACCAGGATCAGCAGGGCAATGGCCCCGAGTTTGAATGTCAGATTTCGGTTCATCGGAACGCTCCCTTGTTGGAATGGAGCGAGTCTGCAAACGCTGTATGGTTTTGTTATGGAGGTTGTGTGGGCTTTACGTGGAAATACCTGTAAAACGCTGTTCCACGGGAGCCACCACCCGACTTTTCGGGCTCCGACGGACAAATGGAACAAAGGACTATTGGATTGCGTAACAACTCATTCGATCTGATCAGGCACGTAGCCGCGTTATTGGTACTGGTCAGCCATCACTTTGCCCTGAGCGGTTTGCAGGAGCCGGGCATCGCTGGCTACAACTCGCTGGGCGGCATCGCGGTCATCGCCTTCTTTTCGATTTCCGGCTTGCTGATTACCCACAGTTTCCTCAACGCCAAGGGCCTCACTGACTATCTGAGCAAACGTGTTGCGCGGATCTTTCCAGCACTGATCGCTTGTGCATTCCTCATGACGTTTGTAGCCGGCGCGCTGTTTGCCGAGGGCTATGTGACAACCCCCGCCGTCCTGATCGACTTCCTGCGCATCTCGCTGTTCGGGCGGGCGAGCATCGAGCCAGTCACTGACGGGTTTATCTTCAGTGAGTCCTTCAACGGCAGTCTCTGGACGCTGAAAATCGAATTCGCTTTTTATCTGCTGGTGGCGGGGGTGCTGAGTCTGCACCGACGGGCGGCAGCAGCGGGTGCGATGCTTGCGGTGTTCTGCGTGGCGACCTATGTACTGGGCAACGGCCCTGCTACCGCACTGACTCAGAAACTGGCGGTGTATGGATGTGCCGGGATCGCGTTTTTTGCCGGATCGCTGCTGGCCTTCTACAAGCCACTACTGAGCGACAGGCGCCGATTGGCAATCATGCTGGTGGCCTGTGTCGGAGCTGCTTTGCTGGCAACCGGAACACCGATGGCCGGGGTGGTCGTCACCCTGTGCATCTGCCTTGCCACCCTGAGTGTGGGCCTGCTCTACGTCGATCACACCATCCGGGGTCGATTCGACCTGTCCTATGGCATCTACCTGTATGCGTTTCCTGTACAGCAACTGGTGATCAACAAGACATCGCTGACGTTCGTACCGTCCATGCTGCTGTCGGCGCTGATCGTGATAGTGCTGGCCATCGCCTCCTGGCATTGGGTCGAGCGACCGGCGCTGCAATGGGCGCATCGCCGAAACAAGGCCCGCATCAACGAGGCCGCAACGCCGTCCTGAGCGGCGACGGTTTACCGGGAGGATCACGGCAGGTGCAACTGCACCTGCACGCCCCCTGCCAGATTCTCGATACGCAGAGAACCACCGTGCAGCTTGACCACTTCCTCGACGAAATTCAGCCCAAGCCCTGTGCTTTTGCGCCCGCTGTCAGGACGCGGCAACGAATAAAAGCGCTCGGTCAGACGCGTCAGTGCGTAATCGGGGATGGGCGCGGCTTCGTTGAACAGGCAAAAAACAATCTGGCCGCCGACCCGCTCGGCGTCAAATCGCAGCAAGCCCTTGGGGGGCGTGAAGTCCAGTGCGTTTTCCAGCAGGTTGCCCAAGGCCTGGCGCAGCAGAAACGGCTCACCAAGCAACGCCAGATCGGCGGGGATAGCCCGTTCGATTCTTAGCTGTCGCCCTTCAATCCGTGCGGTCTGTGCCTGCAAGACTTCATCGACCAACGCCGCGAGCGGCACGGCGACACGCTCTTCAAGACCCTGACGCTGTTCTACCTGAGCCAGATCGAGCAGGCGCTCAATCAACTGCTGCATCCGGGCACTTTCGCTGTCGATGTTACCGACGAATCGCAATCGCTGATCCGGCGGCATCTCGCCCTGCAACAACTCGGCGGCACCGCGAATTGCCGCCAGCGGACTCTTCAATTCATGGGTCAGGGTGTGCACATAACGCTCGACGTAGGCCTTGCCTTCGAGCTGGGTGCGCATCTGTTCCACAGCAGCCGCCAACTGCTCCAGCTCGCCACCGCGATAGTGCGGCACCGCCACCCGGCGGCCCTCGCTCACGGCCTGGGCGTACACGGTCAAGCGGTGCAACGCGCGGCTCAGCCACCACGACAGCACAGCGCCCAACAGCAGACCGAGGCCGATCAATCCGGCGCCGTAACCGAGCAAACGGCGTTCGGTGCGATCGACATAGGGTTGCAGTGAACTGTTGGGTTTGGCCACGGTGACCACGCCGATGATCGCGCCGTTGTCGCGGATCGGCGCGCCCACGTGCATGACCGAGGAGTTCGGATCATTCGGGTCACTGCGACTGGAGCGTGCGCCGTATTCGCCGCGCAGGGTCAGGTAGACGTCGTTCCAGCGCGAGTAGTCCTGGCCGACCGCGACACCACTGGAGTCCAGCACCACAATGCCCTTGGCGTCGGTGACGTAGATACGGTGATTGACCTGATTTTTCGCCAGTCCCCAGATCGTCGCTTTCGGCTGGCGCTCACCATAGGCGCGGAGCAATTCGGGCCAGCGATTCTGGTTGAGGGTGCCGGCCTTGAAATCGTCCCGCAGGATTTCCGCCATCAGGTTGGCGGTATCGACCAGGGTTTCTTCGGTGGACTGACGCACGCCGGGGCGGATTTCTTCCATAACGGTGTTGAGCACGAAATACCCGGTCAGGCCGATGAACAGCACGTACACCAGGAAAATCCGCAGCCCCAGCGACATCAGCTGTGCCCCGGGCTGTAGCTGTAACCGAGGCCGCGATGGGTCTGGATCGGCTCGGCCTCGGCGCGCACCAGACGCAATTTGGCGCGCACGCTTTTGATATGGCTGTCGATGCTGCGCTCGTAACCGGCATCCGCCGCCACGCCCAGCGCATCGAGCAATTGCTCGCGGCTGAACACCCGCTCGGGTTGTTCGAGCAGGCATTGCAGCAGACGGAATTCGTGGCGGGTCAGGCTCAGGGGCTGGCCGCGATAGCTGATCTGTACGCGTTCGGGATCGACGCGAAACAGCGCCGATGACGCCTCGATGACCGGACGTGGCGCCATGCGTTTGAGAATCGCCCGGACCCGTGCCGCCACTTCTCGCGGTGAAAACGGTTTGACGACGTAATCGTCGGCACCGATTTCCAGGCCCACCACCCGGTCAATTTCGGCGTTGCGGGCGCTGAGGAACAACACCGGCACTTCACTGAAACGACGCAGCTGCTTGCAGGTTTCAAAGCCGCTGATGTCCGGCAGGCCGATGTCGAGGATGATCAGATCCGCCGGGTTCTGGCGCTGATGCTCCAGCGCCGCCGCGCCCAGGCTCAGCCAGGTCGTGGTGAAGCCCTCGCCCTGCAAGGCAAAAATCAGCGTGTCGGCAATCGCCGCTTCGTCTTCGACAATCAGGATATGAGGCATGGCGTCCGAGCCTGTGGGTTAAGTGCGCGAACGGTGCCCCAAGCCCGGCGTTACGTCAATGAGACCACCAGCGTCGCGTCTCACAAATGCGTTCCTTTTTTGACGAGTGGCTGTTGTCGTCAGGCAAGGCGCCGCGACGAGTCATAGCCCGCTATGGCGAGGAGCGGCAACGCAGCATGACGGCAACAGACACCGTCAAAAAGGAACAGCATTTGCGAGACACGACGCTCGATCAGCAGTCCGGCTTGTCCGCCGTGAAGCGTCGCGCCGGGTTCACCGCCGCGCCGAACTCGCGCAGGGCCTTGGCGCCGATCAGCAACGGGTAGTTGAAGTTGCTGCGGTCAGTCAGGTTGACCTCCACGGTACGCTTGACGTCGCCCAGGCACAGCTCCAGATCGACCACCGGGCGCTTGGCCACTTCGGTGCTTTCACCCTCGTCTTCTTCATCCGAGCGGCTCTTGATCTTGCTGATCCGCGCAACCTTGTGCTCATACACCTTGTTGCTGGCGTCCTTGGTGGCCAGGCGGAAACGTACCCAGTCTTCACCGTCGCGCTTGAACGTCTCGATGTCCTTGGCCGACAGCGAGGCGGTCAGCGCGCCGGTGTCCATCTTGGCCTTGAGCACTTCGCCACCGATTTCCGGCAGCGCGATGTATTCGTAACGACCGTACAGGGTCGGTTCGGCGGCAAGCACCGGCAGGGCGACGAGGGAAAGCAGTGCAAGGAGGGATTTCACGTAAGGGGCTTCCTTGGGAAATGGGGGCGTGAGACGCGAGATTTTAGACCGTTGTTCGCATGAACGTTCCCGCAAGGCTAACGTGCCAAAGGTGAAACATTCGTCAGCACCGATTTGGCCTGCCGGCCGAAGCCACTTATCATGGCGCGCCCATCCGTTTTCCAAGAGTTGCTTATGCGCCGCCTGCTCACCGGCTGTCTCGTCACCCTGCTGCTGTTGTCCAACACCCTCGTGCTCTTTGGCCCGCTGATGGTGTTCGCCCTGCTCAAGCTGATCCTGCCGGGGCGCTTTCGCGACTACGCCTCGTGGGCGGTGATGTGGATCGCCGAAACCTGGGCGGAAATCGACAAGCTGATCTTTCGCCTGTGCATCCCGACGCAATGGGACATTCGCGGCGGCGAAGACCTGCGCAGCGACACCTCCTACCTGGTGATCAGCAACCATCAGTCCTGGGTCGATATCCCGGCGCTGATCCAGACCCTCAACCGACGCACGCCGTTCTTCAAGTTCTTCCTCAAGAAAGAGCTGATCTGGGTGCCCTTTCTGGGCCTGGCCTGGTGGGCACTGGATTACCCGTTCATGAAGCGTTACACCAAGGCGTTCCTGGCGAAGAACCCGGAACTGGCCGGCAAGGATCTGGAAATCACCAAGGCCGCCTGCGAACTGTTCAAGCGCCAGCCGGTGACGGTGGTGAACTATCTGGAAGGCACGCGTTACACCGCCGCCAAAAGCACTCAGCAGCAATCACCGTTCAGCCACCTGCTCAAGCCCAAGGCGGGCGGCGTGGCGTTCGTACTGGCGGCGATGGGCGAACAACTGGACGCGATTCTCGATGTGACCGTGGTTTATCCACAGCAGAAAATTCCGGGGTTCTGGGACCTGATCAGCGGCAACGTGCCGCGCGTGATCATCGACATCCAGACCCGCGAGCTAGATCCGGCCCTGTGGCAGGGCGATTACGAAAACGATCCGGTGTTTCGCGAGAAGGTCCAGAACTGGGTCAACCAGCTCTGGACCCTCAAGGATCAGCGCATCGCCGAACTCAAAGGCGAGCGCCGCTGAGTCAACCGTTGGTGCCGGTGCCCCAGATGCTGCCCAGGCTTTGCAGCAACGAGCCGCCGACACCCTGCTGTCCGAGGTATTGCAGCAGGATCGGGGCAAACTGGCCGACCATCCCGCTGTCCATGCCCAGCGCACCGAAGGCGTTGTTCAGGTCATTGGTGTCCTTGACGTTGCCCAGCGCATTGTCCAGCCCGGCGGACTTGCCCGACGAGCCGAGCAAACCGCTCAACGCAGCCAGATTGCCGCTACCGCCCGACAACTTGTCGATGCCCGGCACTTCCTTGGCCAGTTCGGAATAATCCGTGTTGCTCAGTTGGTTCTTCGCCAGGCCCAACATGGCGCTGGTGCCGCCGACCGCTTGCTGCGGCGTGACATTCAGCGCGCTCAAGGCACTCAGCAGACCGGCGGTTTCCGATGTCGGCGCCGCAGCGGCAGCCTTGTCCCCGCCCTGCATGCCCGATACCGCACCGGCCACGTCATTCAAACTGAAACCGGCAAACACCGGCCCTGCCGCCAGGGTCAGGAGCGATACCAGGGCAAAACCGCGTGAAATCTTCATTCAGACATCCTCTTGTGGCGTGAAGATCGCCCGGATACTGGCGATCAAACTGGCGTTTTGACCGGGCGAGTGTCTGCATGTTCCGGCCTGAGGCGGTCATTTTCCTCTAACAAATCCGGAAAAACTTTATTTCTTATATCACTCGTTTCTAAATACCAGGATCGCTACTTCAAACCGTGCTTAAAGACTGTAACTTATGACAGTAGTCGCGAACGACAGGTACAGAGAACATTGCTGCTCCAGACCTGTAATGGAGTACGAACAATGTTGAAACAAACTTTCGCTGCTGCGCTGATCAGCATCGCCCTGGCGAGTGTCGCCTATGCCGACTGCCCGAAAGCGACCTCAATTACAAAACAACCCGATGGCAGCTTTGTAGCAACAACACCGGAGGGCAAGTTCCCGGTAGACGTTGATCCTGAAAGTGCCAGCCAGTCCGAAGTCCAGAATCTGATATTTACTGCAGTTCGTCTCAAGGAAAAGGACCAACCTGCAGCCAGAGCCATCTGCCAATACGAAGATGGAAAGAAACCTTCATTGCTCGGTGCATCGCTGGTCGTGAAAACCGGCAACCCCATCCAGCCTTCCGGTTCAAACTGGCAGGGCGATGATTGTTCGACCAAGGATGGTGACGTGACGAAATGCGCGTTCAAATGATGCGAAGATAATTTGTCTTCTGAAGTGCGTTCAACGAAAAAGGGCAACCCGTGGGTTGCCCTTTTTCATTTGCGCAACTTACGCCGCACTGAACAACTTGTGCGGATCAATCACAAACTTCTTCGGCACGCCTGCATCGAACTCGCCGTAACCTTCCGGCGCCTGGTCGAGGCTGATGACCTGCACGCCCACCACTTCGGCGATGTTGATGCGGTCCCACATGATCGCCTGCATCAGTTGGCGGTTGTACTTCATCACCGGGGTCTGGCCGGTGTGGAAGCTGTGGGATTTGGCCCAGCCGAGGCCGAAACGGATGCTCAGGCTGCCCATTTTCGCGGCAGCGTCCACGGCACCCGGATCTTCGGTCACGTACAGGCCCGGGATACCGATCTTGCCGGCTACGCGCACTACGCCCATCAGCGAGTTGAGTACGGTGGCCGGGGCTTCGGATTTGACGCCGTCGTGACCATGGCCACGGGCTTCGAAGCCAACGCAGTCCACCGCGCAATCCACTTCAGGCTCGCCCAGCAGCGCGGCGATCTGTTCATGCAGCGGGGTGTCTTTCGACAGGTCGACGATTTCGAAACCCTGAGCCTTGGCGTGGGCCAGGCGGATGGTGTTGACGTCGCCGACGATCACCACCGCAGCGCCGAGCAAACGGGCGGAGGCGGCTGCAGCCAGACCGACCGGACCGGCGCCGGCAATGTAAACGGTGCTGCCCGGACCAACGCCAGCGGTGACGGCGCCGTGGTAACCGGTCGGCAGAATGTCGGAGAGGCAGGTCAGGTCCCGGATTTTCTCCATGGCCTTGTCGCGGTCCGGCAGTTTCAGCAGGTTGAAGTCGGCGTAAGGCACCAGCACGTATTCGGCCTGGCCACCGGTCCAGTCGCCCATGTCGACGTAACCGTAGGCACCGCCGGCGCGGGCCGGGTTGACGGTCAGGCAGACGCCGGTGTGTTGCTCCTTGCAGGAACGGCAGCGCCCGCAAGCCACGTTGAACGGAACGGACACCAGGTCGCCGATTTTCAGGCTTTCGACGTCGCTGCCCTTCTCGATCACTTCACCGGTGATCTCGTGCCCCAGCACCAGACCGACCTGGGCAGTGGTACGGCCGCGCACCATGTGCTGGTCGGAGCCGCAAATGTTGGTTGAAACCACACGCAGGATGACACCGTGCTCGATCTTCCTGCCGCGCGGATCCTGCATTTTCGGATAGTCGATTTTCTGTACTTCGACCTTGCCAGCGCCGAGATACACCACACCACGATTGCCAGACATGCTTTCACCTCGCTGTTGTTTTTATGGAACCGCGCCGCCCAGGCAGGCAGCGCGTTAAGTGCTCGGGTACAGATGCTGATTCTTGTGTTGCCTGTTATGGCCTCATCGCCAGCAGGCTGGCTCCCACAGTTGATTTCTGGTGTCACTGAGATCTGTGATCAACACAAAACCCTGTGGGAGCGAGCTTGCTCGCGATAGCAATCTAAAGAACGACGGTGCGATTGGCGTTCAAAAACACCCTCCGCTCAATGTGATACCCGACAGCCCGGGCCAGGGTCAGGCCTTCGATGTCGCGGCCCTTGGCAATCAGGTCTTCCGGGTAATGACTGTGATCCACCGCCTCGACGCCCTGGGCGATGATCGGCCCCTCGTCCAGGTCGTTGTTGATGTAGTGCGCGGTCGCCCCCACCAGTTTCACGCCCTTGTTGTAGGCCTGGTGATACGGCTTGGCGCCCTTGAAGCCCGGCAGCAGCGAGTGGTGAATGTTGATCGCCTTGCCATCGAGCTTGCGGCACAGCTCCGGCGACAGCACCTGCATGTAGCGGGCGAGGATCACCAGTTCGGCGCCGGCTTCCTCGATCACCTGCCACACCTGCCGCTCCTGGGCCGGTTTGTCGTTCGGGTCGAGGGGGAAATGGTAGTAGGGAATCTGGTGCCAGTCGGCCAGCGGCTTGAGGTCCGGGTGGTTCGACACCACCGCCGCCACGTCCATCGACAACTGGCCGATGCGCTGGCGGTAGAGCAAGTCGTTGAGGCAGTGATCGGCCTTGGAGACCATGATCACCACTTTCGGCCGGTAGTTCGGCGCGGTCAGCTCGAAGATCATACCGAACGCCTGACCACGCTCGGCGAGGCCGGCGCGGAAGGATTGCTCGTCAAAACCGTCGGGCTGACGGAATTCCACACGAATGAAGAACCGGCCCGAGAGCCGGTCATCGAACGAGTGGTGCTCGGTCACGTAGCAACCCTGCTCGAACAGAAAACGCGTCACCGCGTCTACGGTGCCGAGAACGCTGGGGCAGTCGGCGGTCAGAATCCATGTATCCGGGGCGCGGCTCATTGTTTTCTCCTGGGTCAGGCCTCTGATCGTTCCCAAGCTCTGCGTGGGAACGCCGCCATGGACGCTCTGCGTCCGCTCTTGGGACGCGGAGCGTCCCGGGATGCATTCCCACGCAGACGGTTCGACGTGGGAACGATCATTACGCCTGGACGCTCAACCCGTACTCAGCCGAAGCATCCTGCAACCACAACCACCAGTAATCCGAGAAGCTGCGACGGATCAGCAGTTCCCAGGTGTCTTCGGCGGTGTGGCGGATCATCAGCTGCGACTTGGCGAACACCGTGCCGACAGCCTTGCCGACCGGGAAGTTGTTCGGGTGCACGTCGTAGCTGGTGGATTTCATCAGCACCTGACGCACGTTCGGGCCGCTCAATTCGAGTACCTGCTGGCCGCCGCTGACGTTGACGATCGCGATGTGCAGATCGCCCAGCGCTTCGCGCAGTTTCTGCTCGGCTGCGAACTCTTCACCGCTCGGCACGATCAGCAGCCACTCGTCCGGGCCCATCCATTGCAGGCTGGTTTCACCTTTGACGATCACACTCAGGGCACCCGGCAACTCAATGCCCAGCGCTTTGTGCACGCCGGCGGCGAACGCGGCATCGTGACCATCGCCACGGATGGTCAGATGGCCGAGGAGTTTCTTCTCGCGCACGGTCACGCCGGCGGTCTTGCGGCCCTTGCCGACCAGGCTGGCGAGGTCGGCGTGATGCAGCGACGACTCGGCCTTGGCCCCGGTGGTCGGGCGTTGTTGGTAAACGTTGGCTGTGGTCATAAAGCACCCTTCCTGAATTCTGTTGGTACCGGTGGTGGCTCAACTATCGCCATCGCGAGCAGGCTCGCTCCCACATTTGACCGCGTTCCCCTGTGGGAGCGAGCCTGCTCGCGATTGGCAGGCCGCCCACAGTTCCCGAAGTCATCAAATGTTCTGGCGATCGCCTTTCGGATCGAAGAACACCGAAGAAACTATTTCCGCCTCGATCACGCTGCCATCCGCCAGCGGTGCGAACACCCGCTCGCCCAGACGCTTCAGACCGCCCTTCACCACGCCCATGGCAAACGAATAGCCGAGGGAGTTGTGCGCGTAGCTGGAGGTCACGTGGCCGACCATGGTCATCGGAATCGACTGCTTGGTGTTGAACACCAGTTGCGCGCCCTCCGGCAGCCAGACATTCGGATCGATCGGCTTCAGGCCGACCAGCTGTTTACGCTGGTCACGCACGCAGTCTTCACGGTTCATGCCGCGCTGGCCGATCCACGAGAACGGTTTGGTGCGACCGACGCACCAGCCCATGTTCAGGTCGTCCGGGGTCATCGAGCCGTCGGTGTCCTGACCGACGATGATGAAGCCCTTCTCGGCCCGCAGAACGTGCATGGTTTCGGTGCCATACGGGGTCAGGTTGTATTGCTTGCCCGCCTCGACGATTTTTTCCAGCACGCCCATCGCATAGTCGGCCTGGACGTTGACTTCGTACGACAGCTCACCGGTGAACGAGATACGGAACACCCGCGCCGGCACACCGCCGACCAGACCTTCTTTCCAGGTCATGAACGGGAACGCTTCGTTGGCCAGGTCGATGTCGGTCACGGCACTGAGCAGCTTGCGGCTGTTCGGGCCGGACAGGGTCATCGTCGCCCAGTGGTCGGTGACGGAGGTGAAGTAGACCTTCATCTCTGGCCATTCGGTCTGGTGGTACAGCTCCAGCCATTGCAGTACGCGAGCCGCGCCGCCGGTGGTGGTGGTCATGACGAAATGGTTGTCGGCCAGACACGCCGTCACACCGTCGTCGAAGACCATGCCGTCTTCCTTGCACATCAGGCCGTAACGGGCCTTGCCCACGTCGAGCTTGGTCCAGGCGTTGGTGTACACGCGGTTGAGGAACTCGCGGGCGTCCGGGCCCTGGATGTCGATCTTGCCCAGGGTCGAGGCGTCCAGCAGACCGACGCTGTCGCGCACAGCCTTGCATTCGCGTTTGACGGCGGCATGCATGTCTTCGCCGTTTTTCGGGAAATACCACGGACGTTTCCACTGACCGACGTCTTCGAACTCGGCGCCGTTTTTCAGGTGCCATTGATGCAGTGCGGTGTAACGCACAGGTTCGAAGATGTGCCCGCAGTGACGGCCAGCTACCGCGCCGAAAGTGACCGGCGTGTAGTTCGGACGGAACATCGTGGTGCCCATCTGCGGGATGGTCACGTTCAGCGAACGGGCGGCAATCGCCAGGCCGTTGACGTTGCCGAGCTTGCCCTGATCGGTGCCGAAGCCCAGCGCGGTGTAGCGTTTGACGTGCTCGACCGACTCGAAACCTTCGCGGGTCGCCAGTTCGATGGCGGCGGCGGTCACGTCGTTCTGCAGGTCGACGAATTGCTTCGGCGCCCGTGCGGTGGCTTTTTCATGCGGCACCTGGAACAGCGCCAGCGTCGGTTCTTCCAGACGGCTCAGGGCTTTCGGCAGGACCGCTTCGACGCTCTGAAACCCCGCTTCGGACGCAGCGCGCACGCCACCTTCAAAACCGTCGGCCAGGGAGTCGCCGAGACCGTAGACGCCGTTGATGCCACCGACGCACACGCGTTTCTGCGGTGCTTCGCCCGGCACGAAACCGAGGATGTCTTCGCGCCAGATCGGCTTGCCGCCGAGGTGCGACGCCAGGTGAACCACCGGGCTGTAACCGCCGGAGCTGGCGATCAGGTCGCAGTCGAGCCATTCGCCCGGGCTGGTGACCTTGTGCCCTTTGACATCGATCGCCGCCACGCGGGCAGCGGTCACGTGCTTGCTGCCACGGGCCTCGATCACGGCGCTGCCGGTGAGGATGCGAATGCCTTTGGCGCGCGCTTCTTCCACCAGCGCGCCACGCGGATTGCTGCGGGCGTCGGCAATGGCGACCACTTGCAGGCTGGCGTCGAGCCAGTCCAGCGCCACGCGGTAGGCGTGATCGTTGTTGGTCGACAGCACCAGTTTCTTGCCCGGTGCCACGCCGTAACGGCGCACGTAAGTCGAGACGGCACCGGCGAGCATGTTGCCCGGCACGTCGTTGTTGCCGTAGACCAGCGGACGCTCGTGAGCGCCGGTCGCCAGCACCACACGCTTGGCGCGGACGCGGTGAATGCGCTGACGCACCTGGCCGATCGGAGCGCGGTCGCCGAGGTGATCGGTGAGGCGTTCGTGAATGGTCAGGAAGTTGTGGTCGTGGTAACCGTTGACCGTGGCGCGCGGCAACAGCAGCACGTCCGGGGTGTTCTTCAATTCGGCAACGACACTGGCAACCCATTCCACCGCAGGCTTGCCGTCGAGGCTTTCGCGGGAGTCGAGCAGGCTGCCGCCGAACTCTTCCTGTTCATCGGCGATGATCACTCGGGCACCGCTGCGTGCAGCGGCCAGGGCAGCGGCCAGACCGGCAGGGCCGGCGCCGACGATCAGCACGTCGCAGTGCTGGTTCATGTAGTCGTAGGTGTCCGGATCGTTCTCGGTCGGCGAGCGGCCGAGGCCGGCGGCCTTACGAATGTATTTCTCGTAAGTCATCCAGAACGATTGCGGATACATGAAGGTTTTGTAGTAGAAGCCCGGCGGCATCAGCTTGCCGCCGACCTTGCCGAGAATCCCCATCATGTCGTTGTTGACGCTCGGCCAGCCGTTGGTGCTGGTGGCGACCAGGCCCTGGTACAACGCCTGTTGCGTGGCGCGCACGTTAGGGATCTGAGTGGCTTCGGTCGCACCGATCTGCAGCACCGCGTTCGGCTCTTCGGCACCGGCGGCAAAGATGCCGCGCGGACGCGAATACTTGAAGCTGCGGCCAATGATGTCGACACCGTTGGCCAGCAGGGCTGCGGCCAGCGAGTCGCCTTCAAAACCTTTGTAGGTCTGGCCGTTGAAGGTGAAGCTCAGCACTTTGTTGCGGTCGATCCGTCCACCGTTGGACAGGCGATTGGTCTGGCTCATACCTTCTCTCCCAGCGCCGTCGTGGCTGTTTTCGCAGTGTCAGCCTTGTCGGTGAATTGTGGCTTGGTGCCGATCTTGTAGGTTTCGAGAATCTCGTAGGTCACGGTGTCGCGGGTGACATTGAAGTACTGGCGGCAACCGGCGACGTGATCCCACAACTCGTGGTGCAGTCCGCGCGGGTTGTCGCGGAAGAACATATAGTTGCCCCACTCCTCGTCGGTGCAGCTTGCAGGGTCCAGAGGACGCGGGATGTGCGCCTGACCGGATGCGTGGAATTCCTCTTCGGAGCGCAGTTCGCCGCAGTGAGGACAGAAGATGTGCAACATAGGGATTTCTCCTGTTAGTGGGCGACGGCAGCAGCGCCGTGTTCGTCGATCAGTGCGCCGTTGTGGAAACGGTCGATGGAAAACGGTGCGGCCAGCGGGTGCATTTCACCCTTGGCCAGGCTTGCGGCAAACACGTTGCCCGAGCCAGGTGTGGCCTTGAAGCCGCCGGTGCCCCAACCGCAGTTGAAGAACATGTTCGGCACCGGGGTTTTCGAAATGATCGGGCAGGCGTCCGGCGTGGTGTCGACGATGCCGCCCCACTGACGGTTCATGCGCACCCGCGACAGCACCGGGAACATCTCGACGATGGCCTGGATGGTGTGCTCGATCACCGGGTACGAACCGCGCTGACCGTAGCCGTTGTAGCCGTCGATACCGGCGCCGATCACCAGGTCGCCCTTGTCGGACTGGCTGATGTAACCGTGCACGGCGTTGGACATGATCACGCTGTCGATAATCGGCTTGATCGGCTCGGACACCAGCGCTTGCAGCGGGTGGGATTCGATCGGCAGACGGAAACCGGCCAGCTTGGCCATGTGCCCGGAGTTACCGGCGGTGACCACGCCGACGCGCTTGGCGCCGATAAAGCCCTTGTTGGTTTCAACACCGATGCACACGCCGTTTTCCTTGCGGAAACCGATCACTTCGGTCTGCTGGATCAAGTCCACGCCCAGGGCGTCGGCGGCACGGGCAAAGCCCCACGCCACGGCATCGTGACGGGCCACGCCGCCGCGACGCTGGACGGTTGCGCCCATTACCGGGTAGCGGGTGTTTTTCGAGCAGTCGAGGTACGGGATCTCGTCCGCGACTTGCTTGGCGTTGAGCAGTTCACCGTCGACGCCGTTGAGGCGGTTGGCGCTGACCCGACGCTCGGAATCACGGATGTCCTGCAGGGTGTGGCACAGGTTGTAGACGCCGCGCTGGGAGAACATCACGTTGTAGTTCAGGTCCTGAGACAGGCCTTCCCACAGTTTCATCGCGTGTTCGTACAAGTGCGCCGACTCGTCCCACAGGTAGTTGGAACGGACGATGGTGGTGTTGCGCGCGGTGTTACCGCCGCCCAGCCAGCCTTTCTCGACCACGGCCACGTTGGTGATGCCGTGCTCTTTGGCCAGATAGTAGGCCGTCGCCAGACCGTGCCCGCCGCCGCCGACGATGACCACGTCGTAGACCTTTTTCGGGGTCGGCGTGCGCCACATGCGCTGCCAGTTTTCGTGGTGGCTGAGGGAGTGTTTGAAGAGGCCGAAGCCCGAATAGCGTTGCATAGTCATGTACTCCAGAACGCTCAGCGATAAACCGGGAAGTCAGCGCACAGGGCCGAAACCTGCTGGGCGACGTTGGCCTCGACATCGGCATCGCCGAGGTTGTCGAGGATGTCGCAGATCCAGCCGGCCAGCGTCACGCACTGGGTCACCTTGAAGCCGCGAGTGGTCACCGCCGGGGTGCCGATGCGCAGGCCGGAGGTCACGAACGGCGACTGCGGGTCGTTCGGTACGGCGTTCTTGTTGACGGTGATGTGCGCGCGACCGAGGGCGGCGTCTGCGTCCTTACCGGTGAGGCCCTGACGGATCAGGCTGACCAGGAACAGGTGGTTGTCGGTGCCGCCGGACACTACATCGTAGCCACGTTTGATAAATACGCTCGCCATCGCCTGGGCGTTGTCGATCACTTGTTGCTGATAGGCCTTGAAGCCAGGCTCCAGCGCTTCCTTGAAGCACACGGCCTTGCCAGCGATGACGTGCATCAGCGGGCCACCCTGGGCACCGGGGAATACGGCGGCGTTGAGCTTCTTCTCGATTTCTTCGTTGGACTTGGCCAGGATCAGGCCGCCACGCGGACCGCGCAGGGTCTTGTGGGTGGTGGTGGTGACCACATCGGCGTACGGCAGCGGGTTCGGGTACAGACCGGCAGCCACCAGACCGGCGACGTGGGCCATGTCGACGAACAGCAGCGCACCAACCTTGTCGGCGATCTGACGGAAGCGCGGGAAGTCGAGGGTTTTCGAGTAGGCCGAGAAACCGGCGACGATCATTTTCGGTTTGCACTCGACGGCCAGACGCTCGACTTCGTCGTAATCGATCAGACCGGTCTTGGTATCGATGCCGTACTGCACGGCGTTGTACAGCTTGCCCGAAGACGAGACCTTGGCGCCGTGGGTCAGGTGACCGCCGTGGGCCAGGCTCATGCCGAGGATGGTGTCGCCCGCTTGCAGCAGGGCCAGGTACACGGCGCTGTTGGCCGAGGAACCGGAGTGCGGCTGGACGTTGGCGTAGTCGGCGCCGAACAATTGCTTGGCGCGTTCGATGGCCAGGGCTTCGACCTTGTCGACGTGCTCGCAGCCACCGTAATAGCGCTTGCCCGGATAGCCTTCGGCGTATTTGTTGGTCAGGCCGCTGCCTTGCGCTTCCATCACGCGTTTGCTGGTGTAGTTCTCCGACGCGATTAGCTCGATGTGATCTTCCTGACGTTGCTCCTCGGCATTCATCGCCGCCAGCAGTGCATCGTCGTAACCCTGGATCTGGTCTTGCTTGCTGAACATCGCGTCTCTCCCAGCGGCATCTGTGCGCCATTCGTCTCGGTAAGGCACGGCGTTCAGCCAATGCCCTTTGATGCGATGGTATGGCCGGCGCAGGGAGGTCAAATGCCTACGGGCGCCACGCAAAGGTGCGTTTACGACATGGCGTGAAATGCCCTCGCCAGACTCCATCTCGAAAACACTGGAGAACCCTGTGGGAGCGGGCTTGCCCGCGAAGAGGGAGTGTCAGTCGACATCATTACTGTCTGACCCGGCGCATTCGCGGGCAAGCCCGCTCCCACAGGGTTATAGGCAAGCCGTGCGTATTGCGAGCAACAGCATGAAATGTACGGGATAAAGGGCATACGCCCAGCGCCTCATCGGGGGCGGCTGAAGATGTCGCGCGTGTCGCAACAGGAACATTCCGAGCACTGGCGCCATCAGGCATGTCGCAATCCCGAGGATGGCGACCAGATTGCCGAACTGCGCAGATTCGTAGAGCACCCGCCATTGATTCGCGGCCAGACACAGCAGGCCCGGCAGCAGGCTGAAAAACCAGGGTCGACGAAATACCAGCAACGTCGCCAGTGGCAGCAGGACGCCGAACAAGCCGAACATCAGTCGCTCCGGGAAAATAGCCGCCACCAGCAATGCGCCGACAGCCAACAATCGCGGAATAAGCGCCCGATCCTGCCAGCCCCGCGCCACCAGCAGGCCCAACGCCAGCGTGGGCATCACGTTCAAAGTGTCGGGCTCGGGAATGTACAAGCGGTAGGGAATTTCACTCACAGCGCTGAACAGCAACAACCAGCCCAGATAGCGCCATTCGGTCTTGCGCGCGCCGTCCCGCGCCAGGTTCGCCGCCATCGCCAGGCAGAACCACGGGAACGCCAGTCGTCCCGGCACATACAGCCAATCGGCACTGATCCCGACATATCGCAGGTGATCGAGCAGCATGCTCAGCAGCGCGAGCCACTTGAGCAGATCGAGTGCGCCGTCGCGCTGGCTCAGGTGCATAATCGGCTCGCATCCTTGTAAAGTTCTGACAGCGACATCCCGTGTGCTCCCCGGATGATCTTCGGTACAGTGCGCACCATCATTGACCCCACGAAGCGCCACAAGCGCCTCGATCACGGAAGCCGGCCATGACCGACAAGAGCCAACAATTCGCCAGCGACAACTACTCCGGTATCTGCCCCGAAGCCTGGGCTGCCATGGAACAGGCCAACCACGGCCACCAGCGCGCCTATGGCGACGATGAGTGGACAGCACGCGCCTCCGATTATTTCCGCAAGCTGTTCGAGACCGACTGCGAAGTGTTCTTCGCCTTCAACGGCACCGCCGCCAACTCCCTCGCGCTGTCGTCGCTGTGCCAGAGTTACCACAGCGTGATCTGCTCGGAAACCGCCCACGTCGAAACCGACGAATGCGGCGCACCGGAATTCTTCTCCAACGGTTCGAAACTGCTGATCGCCGGGACTGAAAACGGCAAGATCACCCCGGCCTCGATCCGCGAAGTCGCGCTCAAGCGCCAGGACATCCACTACCCGAAACCGCGCGTCGTGACCCTGACCCAGGCCACTGAAGTGGGCAGCGTCTACACCCCGGAAGAAGTCCGCGCCATCAGCGACACCTGCAAGGAACTGGGCCTGAACCTGCACATGGACGGCGCGCGTTTCTCCAACGCCTGCGCGTTCCTCGGCTGCTCGCCGGCAGACCTGACCTGGAAGGCCGGCGTCGACGTGCTGTGCTTCGGCGGCACGAAAAACGGCATGGCGGTGGGTGAGGCGATCCTGTTCTTCAACCACAAACTGGCCGAAGACTTCGACTACCGCTGCAAGCAGGCCGGGCAACTGGCCTCGAAGATGCGTTTCCTGTCGGCCCCGTGGGTCGGCATCCTGGAAAACGACGCCTGGCTCAAATACGCCCGCCACGCCAACCACTGCGCACAACTGCTGGCCGAACTGGTCAGCGACATTCCGGGCGTGGAACTGATGTTCCCGGTCCAGGCCAACGGCGTATTCCTGCAACTCTCGGAACCGGCCATCGCCGCCCTGACCGCGCGCGGCTGGCGCTTCTATACCTTCATCGGCAAGGGCGGCGCCCGCTTCATGTGCTCGTGGGACACCGAAGAAGAACGCGTCCGCGAACTGGCACGCGACATCCGCGAAGTCATGTCCCACTAAAGTCCCGGCTTACACAGCCCCCCCCTGAGGGAGCGAGACTGCTCGCGATGAGGCCAGCACATCCAACCTGGATGCAAGCTGACATTGCGCCATCGCGAGCAGGCTCGCTCTTACAAAAGCCCGCCTGATCGCCCTCACCGTCTGCGCCTGAAGACTTGGTCTACATTGTTTGTCGAGCCATCGCTCACATAACAATAAGCAGGAGCTTGCGCATGTCGCTAAAAGGCAAAACCTTGTTCATCACTGGCGCCAGCCGTGGCATCGGGCGCGAGATTGCGCTGCGG
The DNA here is from genome assembly GCF_025447595.1 of Pseudomonas koreensis. Lineage (GTDB taxonomy): Bacteria > Pseudomonadota > Gammaproteobacteria > Pseudomonadales > Pseudomonadaceae > Aquipseudomonas > Aquipseudomonas koreensis_H. The sequence continues at coordinate 87,867 of NZ_JAOEJU010000019.1, forward strand.
GCTGCACAGGACGGGGCCAATATCGTGATCGCGGCCAAGAGCGCCGAACCGCACGCCAAGTTGCCCGGCACCATCCACAGCGTCGCCGCTGAAGTCGAAGCGGCGGGGGGCAAGGCTTTGGCGTTGCAACTGGATGTGCGTGATGAAGACGCGGTGCGTCAGGCGCTGGCCCAGGCCAATGAACATTTCGGCGGGATTGATGCGCTGGTGAACAACGCCGGGGCGATCAAGCTGACCGGTGTGCAACACATCGAACTCAAGCGTTTCGACCTGATGCACCAGATCAACACCCGCGCGGTGTTGCTCTGCAGCCAGGCGGCCCTGCCCTATCTGAAAAAATCCGCCGGGCACATTCTCAACCTGTCACCGCCGCTGAACCTGGCCAGCAAATGGTTCGCGCAATACAGCCCCTACACCGTGACCAAGTACGGCATGAGCATGCTGACTGTCGGGATGAGCGAGGAGTTCGCCAACTATGGGATCAGCGTCAATTCGCTGTGGCCGCAGACCATGATTGCCACGGCGGCGATCGAGTTTCAGCTAGGCAACCGGGAGTCGTTCAAGCATGCGCGCACGCCCGCGATCATGGCGGATGCGGCACATGTGATTCTGGGCAGCAGCGGACGGAGAATTACCGGGCGGCTGTTGATTGATGAGGAGATTTTGCGGGAGAGCGGCTTGACCGAGTTCGATCATTACCGCTTTGAGCCAGGAAGTGATGCGAAGTTGATGACAGACTTATTCGTCGACTGAACGACAAGCCATTGTGGGAGCGAGCCTGCTCGCGATTGCGGTGAATCAGTCAATATCAATATTGAATGTTCCGACGTCATCGCGAGCAGGCTCGCTCCCTCAGGCTTATCCCATTCGGATCAATACTCGATACGAACATCCCCCTTCGGCACACTGCAGCAAGAAAGAATGTACCCCTCCGCCTCGTCGTCCTCGGTGATCCCGCCGTTGTGATCCATTTCCACCTCGCCGCCCAGCTTGAGCACCTTGCACGTCCCGCAGATCCCCATGCCGCAGGCTTTCGGGATCATCAGGCCGACCTTGGCCGCCGCCGCATGCACGGTCTCGCCCGGCGCAACGCGGATGCTCTTGTCCGAAGAGGTGAATTCCACCAGGTGCAGATCCGCCGCCGGGACTTCCGGTGCCTCTGCTGCCTGCTCCGCCTGCTCGACTGCATCGGCGCGGGCTTCCGGTGGCGTGGCGCCGAAGGATTCCTCGTGATAGCGCTTCATGTCGTAGCCGGCGTTTTCCAGCAGGCGCTTGACTGCGGTCATGTACGGCGTCGGGCCACAGCAGAAGACTTCGCGCTCGAGGAAGTCCGGCACCATCAGTTCCAGCATCTTGTGGTTGAGGTAGCCGCGATAGCCGGCCCACGGCTCGCCCAGCCCGTGTTTCTCGCAGATCAGGTGCAGACTGAAGTTGTCGATCCGCGACGCCATGTGTTCCAGCTCGCGGTGGTAAATGATGTCTTTCGGCGAGCGAGCGCTGTGGATGAACGTCATGTCGACGTTGCCGTTGGTGTCGTAGAACCAGCGCGCCATGGACATGCACGGCGTGATGCCGACGCCGCCGCTCAGGTACAGCACTTTCGGGCTCGGGAAGTCGATGGCGTTGAACAGTCCGACCGGCCCGTGCACCGCCAGCTCCTGGCCTTCATGCAGCGTGTCGTGCAGCCAGTTGGACACCTTGCCCCCCGGCACGCGCTTGATGGTCACCGAAAAACTGTACGGCACCGATGGCGAGCTGGAGATGGTGTACGAACGCATGATCGGCTGGCCTTCGATCTCCAGCTCCAGGGTCACGAATTGCCCGGGCTTGAAGAAGAACAGAATCGGCTGGTCGGCCATGAAACAGAAGGTGCGCACATCCCAGGTTTCCTGGATGACTTTGACGCAACGGACGATGTGTCGGCCATTGGCCCAGGTCTGGGTGGTGACCGGATTCAGGAAGCTGTTCGACATGCTGTTCTCCACGGCCGACTGTCGGCCTTCATGTGGCGATTCTGCGTATAGCGTGAAGCGCCCGTTTACCTATCCGCGACATTCACATACTTATCGCGACCAGCCCCCAACCACCGGGGGTTGCGCGTCGGGAACAGATTGCACCATGTCGCCCATGGATAAGGTTCCGGGCAGCGGCGGCCCCACACTCGCCCCCAACACAAACAGATTCTTTACACCTTGCGTAGCAACCCTGATCAGCCACTTTCGCGGCCACGCAGATGGCCTTGAGGATTACATCGATGGACACCGCAAAAATCAGCCTGGGCGACCCGCTGGAACCCGCACGCAAGGCCACCGCACAAATGCTGCAGGAACGCGAGCGCACCTACTCCCTGCCGCAACCTTTCTACAGCGACGAGCGCCTGTTCGATATCGACATGCAGGAGATCTTCCAGAAGGAGTGGTTGATCGCCGGCATGACCTGCGAAATCCCGGCCAAGGGCAACTACATCACCCTGCAGATCGGCAAGAACCCGATCATCGTCATTCGCGGCGCCGAAGGCGTGGTGCATGCGTTCCACAACGTCTGCCGCCACCGTGGCTCGCGCCTGTGCACCAGCGACAAGGGCAAGGTTGCCAAACTGGTCTGCCACTACCACCAGTGGACCTACGAGCTGGACGGTCGCCTGCTGTTCGCCGGTACCGAGATGGGCGCCGACTTCGACATGAAGCAATACGGCCTCAAACCGGTGAACGTGAAGACTGCCGGCGGCTACATCTTCATCAGCCTGGCGGAGAACCCGCCGGCCATCGATGACTTCCTGTCGACGCTGAACCACTACATGGAACCGTACGACATGGAGAACACCAAGGTGGCGATTACCACCACCTTGATGGAAAAGGCCAACTGGAAACTGGTGCTGGAAAACAACCGCGAGTGCTACCACTGCAACGGTTCGCACCCGGAACTGCTGAAAACCCTGCTGGAATGGGACGACGTCACCGACCCGCGCGCCGATCAGGCGTTCAAGGACCACGTCGCCGCCTCCGCCGCTGCCTGGGAAGCCGAGAAGATCCCTTACGCCCACGCCAGTTTCGGCCTGCGCAACCGCATCGTGCGCATGCCGCTGCTCAAGGGCACCGTGTCGATGACCATGGACGGCAAACAGGGCTGCGCCAAACTGATGGGCCGGATCAAGAACCCGGATCTGGGCTCGATGCGCATCCTGCACCTGCCGCACTCGTGGAACCACTGCATGGGCGACCACATCATCGTGTTCACCGTGTGGCCGATCAGCGCCCAGGAAACCATGGTCACCACCAAGTGGCTGGTGCACAAGGATGCGGTCGAAGGCGTGGACTACGACGTCGAACGCATGCGCAAAGTGTGGGACGCGACCAACGATCAGGACCGTCGTCTGGCTGAAGAAAACCAGCGCGGGATCAACTCCACGGCTTACCAGCCGGGCCCGTACTCGAAGACTTATGAATTCGGTGTGGTCAACTTCGTGGACTGGTACAGCGAGCGGATGCTGAGCAACCTCGGGGCCGAGCCTGCGCCTTACCTCAAGGGTGTTCCAGTTCAGGGCTAAAATCAAAAAGCTTCGCGAGCAAGCTCGCTCCCACAGGGAAACGCGTTCCACTGTGGGAGCGAGCTTGGTCCGGGCGGCGATCCGACGAAAGGGCCGGGCCAGTCATCACATCACTTCGATGACCACCTCACGCTGCCATCCTCCCCGATAAACTCCTCGAAAATCTCCTCCCCCACCAACCTGATCTTCGCGTAGCCATTCAACACCCGCAGCGGATAGTCCGGATCGTTCGCATCCTTCGTCTCCGAAAACAGCACCCGCGAATGCCCGTTCAGCTCGCTGGTGGTGCCGTAGGGAATCGCCCCGTGGCCGGCGCATCGTGCATGCAGTCCGCCCTGAGTCGCGTAGACGATGCCGTTATGCAGATGCCCCCAATACCAATAATCCGGCTCACGCCCCAGTGCATCGCACACCGGTTGATACAGCGCGGTCTTGTTGTGCCCGGTGATGTCGAAACCCTGATGGTGGCTGAGCACCATGAGTTTCTTGCGTTTGGGCAGGCCCTTCATCCACTCGATCTGCGGCTTGTTCAGCGTGCCGTCCATGTACAGGTTCATGACGTCCGAGGCGTACGCCGTGTCCAGCCCGACAATCAGCCAGTCGTCGTTGATCAGGGCGAAGTAGCTGGTGCCCTGTTGCCCCGGAAAGCGCGCGGCCAGTTCCTTGAAATAACCGTGGGCGCCGCTGTACATCTCGTGGTTGGAATTGAGGGTGAACGAGCCGTGGGTACCCATCGGCCAGCCGGCCATGTCGGTGTCTTCCTGGGAGTGGGTGCCCGCGTAATAAACATCCCCCAGGTGAATGGTGAAATCGGCATTGGCCAGTTGCATCTGGTTGGCCACCGACACCGCCGGCGCATGGCTGTTGAATGGCCCGGTGCCCCAGTCGCCGGCAATCGCCAGCGTCACTTCGCGCTCCATTTTCACCAGCGCCGGATCGGTGCCGAAGGTCGCGTGATGGCGCAGGTTCTCGATCCACTTGAGCAGCGCCTCGCTCCACAGCAGATCCAGCAGCTCCCACTTGCGACAGCCGAGCAGCGTGCCGTCCTTGAGCACCTTGGTCTGCAGTTGATCGGGCGATTGCGGCAGCGGCGTCGCATTACCGATGCGCAGGATCGACAGGCCGTGGGACAACTCCCACGGCACCGCCGGTTCGTCGTCCGGCAGCTCGCCGTGCTTGAGCACGTATTGCGCCTGATCGTGACCGCGCTGGAGCAACTTGATGATGGCCTCGAATTCCTTGGGTTCGAGTTCGCTGATGAGCTTCATCCAGGCCATTTCGATGCGTGTGAACAAGCCGTGCAGGCGCACCTTGACCTTGTCGTATTCGTGTTTCAGATGACCGACCGCTGACATGACGTAATCCTCTATCCGTAAGGGTTCACAGGGTTTTCATGAATTCGATCAGCGCACGCTTGTCGTCGTCCGACAGCGTCGTGCCGTACAGGTGACCGCTGTTGTGGTTGCCTTCCAGACGCGTGTCGTACGTGAAGTCCGCCGAGGCCTTGGCCTGGGCGCCACTGGTCACGAAGCCGACGTTGACCGGGTCGTAGACATCGGAGCCGGTGATGAACACCTGCGGACGTTTTTCCGGCGGTTGCAGCAAGTCCCACAGGGTCGGTACCGAGCCGTTGTGCAGGTACGGCGCGCGCAGCCAGATGCCGTCGGTGGGCGTGTTGCTGTAGCTCTGGGTCTTGCGATAGGCGCCGAAATCGAACGGCGGTTTCTTGAAGGTGTGGAACGCCGCCACCAGCCCGGTGGTGAACGAGTTCAGCCGGTGCGGATCAGTGCCGAGCTGGTCGATGTTGGTGGTGACTTGCCCGGTGTCGGTACGCCCAAAATCATGACAACTGGCGCAATTGGCTTCCCACACCGGTTTGCCCTGAGCAACCTTGGCCTGATCCAGTGCCCACGGCCACGCCGGCGCCTTGTGCCCGAGCAGCCAGTTGGTCACCCGGTTGAAACTCGGCGGCAGCACCGATTCCGGCGTCGCGCCCACGGCCATCGCGGCGGCGTAGTTGCGCTCGTGGATCTTGTTGTTATTGCCGTCCCAGTGCAGGTACATCGATTCCCTGGGTTTCTGGTTCCACACTTGCGGCAGGTCGACGGTGCCGATGGTCGAGTCATCCGGGAAGCCGAACACCACCATTTTCGTCGGGTTGAAGGTGTCGGTGCGCCCCGGCCCCTGTTGCGGGCGCAGCTTCTGCCAGGCGTACGCCTGCTTCTGTTTGAGCAGCGCGGTCTTGGCCATCGGAATGATCAGGTAACGGTTGTAGATCTTCTCGAAGAAGCCGAGCTGGAACTTGCTGTTGATCGCCGCCATCACCGCGTCGGTGGTGAATTTGGGGTCGCTGGCGCAATCGTAGGCGAACCACTGGAAAGCCTGCAGTTGCAGGGTATTGGCCGGTGCGCTCGGCACATTCACCGCGACGTCGCTGGCATTCGCCCGGTAGGAACCGGTGTGGCACAGCGCGCAGTTCGGCTCGACGGTCGGGTAACCGATCTGCCGCTTGGCCATGCCGATCGGCAGGTCCTTGCCGTTCTCGAACAGGAAACCGAAGACTTCCCAGCCGCCGGGTTTCGGCAGTTTTTCCGGGCACATCTGTGGCAGCACCGAGAACAGGTAATACGGAATCCGCGCCTCAATACCGAGACCGATGGCGGCGTATTTGTAGTGATCTTCGTCGGAGGCGTAATCCTGCTCCGGCACCACGCGCAGCATCTGATACCAGGTCTGATAACCGATGAACGCCAGCAGCGCGACCACGACCAGCGTGCCGACCTTGAACGCGTGACTCTGCCACTGCCGCGCCCACGCCGCCCGCCACTCGCGCCAGCCGTCACAGAGCAGCGCCAAGGGTCGGTTTTCAGGGGTGGTGCCGAGGTACAGCAGGATGCCGAGGATCAGGAAAAAGCTCAGGTCGCCCATCAGCATCGGCACGAATACCGAGCCCTGGCTGCTGGTGTTGATCAGATAGATCCAGAACGCCACCGCGATCAACCGCGTCAGCACGCACAGCCAGGAATGCACCACGTAGCGCGGCGCGTTGAAACCCGACGGCATGTAGAACACGCTGATGCCGACCAGCAGCATCCCGGCGTTTTCCAGCCACGGGTCGGAGAGTTGCGGCGGCAGGCCGACCACCGATGTCAGCAACCCCGGCGCAAACAGCGCCGGGATCGCGAACACCATGTTCATCGCAATGCCGAGCCAGATGAAGCGTTGAAACCAGCGGATGTAGCTGTCCATGTCATCCATTTCCTTGTGCAGACCGGAGAGGTGTAGCGCCTGACCTGTCGCCATCGCGAGCAAGCTCGCTCCCACAGAGAGCGCAGCCATGCTCAGGATTTGTGCTCGACACAGTCCCCTGTGGGAGCGAGCTTGCTCGCGATGGCAGTCGACTCGGTCTGAGATCAACCGAGGGCTGTTTTCTCCAGGTGTTCAAGGATGATCGGATACACATCGACCACCGCGTTCTTGCCGAACATGCAATCGATGTGGCCGTAACCCGGCACCACATGCCGGCTGTAGCGTTCCGGCCCGTGCTTCTCGCAAACCCGCTGATAGGTCCTGAGCGTGCTTTCCGGCAGATAACACTGGTTGTCGGCGCCGCTGATGAAGCAGATCGGCATGGTCAGCCGGTCGAAGTGCGGCATGTACACGTCGTGCCCTTTGAAATCCACCAGATGCCCTTTGCGCACGATCAGCGCCAGATGCTCGAAGGTCTCGATGTTCGACTCACCGAACAGCTCGTGCAGGTTGTCGTGCAGGGTCTCGTTGAGGGTGTCGTGGCGGTACAGCGAGGCGTACATGAAGGTGATGCGGTGGCACACCGGGTTGGTGCAATAGCCCTGGGCTTCGATCCGCGCATAGCCGTTGAGCGCCTTGTCGTAGAGCCGGTTGAACCAGTTCTCCTTACTGTCGGCATAGGCGGTCATGGATTTGATTCCGATCGCATCGAGCATCCCCGGCAAGTGCAGACCGGCCTTCAACCCCGTTGCCGTCGCGACCACCGTGTCGGCGGCAATCTGCGAGCAGACCACCGAACGCACGCCCTGCAAACCGGCGAGCAGCGACATGAAGAAGGTCGTGGCGCCGTAGCAATGCACCACGCATTGCACGTTCTTGGCTTGGGTTTCCTGCTGGATCTGTGCGATGGCGGCCTTGAAGTCGTACTGGGCAATCTGGTCGCCGTTCCACTCCTTCTTGCTCGCCGGCAACAGGATGCTCACCCGGAAATCCAGCAGCCACACGTCGTAGTCGTGCTTGCAGAGAAACTCCAGCAAGTTGGTCTGGATCGTATCGGTCGAGAAGATATTCGAGCCCACACCCAAACCATGCACCAGCATCACCGGGCCTTTGCTGCCGGCCTGATAGCGGGTCAGGCGCAGTTGGACGCCGTCTTCAGTGGAGAAGAAATGCACGGCCGGCGTCGGCGCATCCAGTGGCCGTTTCAGTCGTGGCGGCGCGTCGGGGTTGAAGTATTTGTCCCCGGCAAACACCCCGCCATAACTCTCCCAGAGAATCCCGGCGAAGAACTTGCCGAACCGCGCCAGCCCTTCGATGCGCTCACGCTCGTTGCGCGCATTGAGGACTTTCATGGTGGTCATCTGCTTGGCGAAATCGGTCGGTTTGATGTGCATCACACCAGAGCCAATCACCTCGCCGGTCTTGTCAGGGCCGCGATACAGGGTCACGTAGAGGGTGCTGGTGTCGTGCCAGATATTCAGCACGCCGTTGTCTTCCGGCACGGTTTTGAAGGCGCTGAAGAAATAATCGTGGCCGTCCTCGGCTGTCAGTTTCATGTCGTATTTCATGTGGCGCGTATCGACCTGCTGCTCGAATTGTTCGAACAGATTGAACACGCCGTTACTGGCGGTCAGCGGTTCCGGCGACAGCGCCGGGGCGATCACCGTGCCGACGATGGTCGCGGCGTGTTCCGGCTCCTTGATCATCCGGTTCAGGTCGTTGGCGGTGATGGTCAGGGTGAAGTCGATCGGCGAGTTGTCCGCCTCGCCGCGTTTGGCTGCTGCCTCATAAACCTTCAGGTCGGTGCTTTGCGCGGCGGTGAAAGCGCGAGAGAAGTAGCCCTTCATGGTTTCGGTGAACTGCACGCCGAGGGTCGGCGGCGCGGTCTGTTTGCGCGGCGCCGATGGCAGCGTGTAGTCGATCGTCCAGCCACGATCGGCGGCCAGCAGGCCCATGTTCCGCTCGCTCACGGCGGAGATGGTCAGCAGCGGATTGACTGCCAGTGACGTCGGGATCACCGCGCCGTCGGTCACGTACAGGTTGGCGTAGACATCGGTGCCACTGGCACCGCTGAACACCTGGCCCTTGTGGTTGACCACGCCTTGCGCGGCGTCTTCACCCATCACACAACCGCCGAGCGGATGCACCGAGACGATGCTGTGCTTGAGCAGCTTGGTCCAGATCGGATTCTCGACCCAGATCCCGCCCAGGGCCTTGGTGCTCTGGTACAGCCGTTCGTTGCCGATCTTGAAGTTTTCCTGCTCGCCGACACCCGGCCAGTCGATGCGCAGTTGATCCTTGCTGTCGAGGACCATGCGTCCCTGGCCGCTGTCGTGGCTCATGATCAGGTAGGTCTGCATGTTGTGCACCGCGCCGTGATAAGGGCCGCGCAGGAAGCTTTCGGCTTCGCGCTCCTTGTACTTCACCTTGCCGCTGAAGCTGTCGTCGGTGGGCTTGCCGATCATCTCGGCGAACCCGGCCATCGCCGGCACCATCGGCCGGCCGAGCGCGCCGGGAATCGAACCTTCCTCGATGACCATGCGACTGCTGCGGTCACCCTCGGTGCGCATGTCGATGATCGAGGTGATGCACGGGCCGACCGGTTGCATTTCCTTGGCCGAATGCGCGCCGAAGCCGATGCCGTTGATGGTCTGCTCGCAGTTATGGCCGAAGCCGAGGATGTCGCCGTTGCCGCTCATGTTCTCGCCGAGCTGGCCGGACATCACCAGGCCTTTGTCCCGCGAGCGCAGCAGAATCTCGGTGGAACCGAGGGTGCCGGCGGAGACCACGACGATGTCGGCCTTCACGAACAAGGTCGGCGCGTCGAATTTCTCGCGACCGCTGTCGAGATACTGGAAGTGCACGATCCAGCCGTTGCCGTCGCGCTCCAGATGCCGCACCTGGGCCTGGCAGAAAATCTCCGCGCCGTGATTGGTGGCGTCAGGCAGGTAGTTCATCAGCGTGGTGTTCTTGGCCTTGTTGTTACAGCCCGAAACGCAGTCGCCGCAGTGGTTGCACGGCAGTTGCTCGACGCCGACGTGGTTGAGGTTGTTGGGCAGTTTGTCGAAGGTCACGTTGATCGGCGGCTTGTAGAAGTGCGCGCCTTGCTTGAGGAAGTCTGCGGATTTTTTGTTGGCATCGAGTTTCGGCAGGTTCGGCGAGGTGCTCGGGTAGGGATTGGGTTTGAGCATCTCCCGGGCCTTTTGGTAACCCAACTGGAGCAAGCCATCGTGGTCTTCGCGCACCGCCAATGGCCAGCGCGGATCCTGGAACACATCAACGGTCGGCTCCAGGGAAACGTTGGCATTGATCAGCGACGTGCCGCCGAGGCCGCAACCGACCACCACGTTCTGCTGCGCGTTGACATGCAGGTCGAACAACCCGGTGCGCGAGCCAATGTGGCCGTCCGGATCGTGTACCTGCAATTCCTCGGTCGCGGCGATCATGGTGTTGGGGTATTCGCCGGGCTGGATCTCCCGACCGCGCTCCAGCAGACAGACCTTTCTACCGGCCCGGGACAGGCGCGACGCGGCAATGCCGCCGCCGTACCCGGAGCCGATGACGATCACGTCGTAATGTTCCTTGATTTCGCTGATGGGCGTTGCGATCCGTGTCATGAGGTGGTTCCTCTCTCAGGCAGATGGGGCAACTCTGCGGTTGCCTGCAATCAATGGGCGAACGGGCACCTGGCCTCCGGGACATCCCGACGGCAGTACAGCGGTTTGGGGCAGAAATCAGGCGCTACAGGCGGGCATGCTGATTGGCGGCACGACGCAACGTACGCTTTCGCGGCGAAGGTGCCGGCAGAGCGCGGAGGGTGCAGGGATTGAGGGCCAAGCGGTGTGGCTGGGTATCCATCACGCGTTCTCCCTGAACCAGATGTGGATAAGTGACGGCTGTCCTTGTGCCATTGCAGTGAAGACAGGCGCCGGATCGAAGTCAAGGCAGGTTCTTAGAACTGTATGAAATCTGATCAATTGCCGTTTGGACTAAGCCCGCCGGGGGTTGCCGGGTTTGGCGAACAAGTTATCCACATAGCCACCCACAGCTAATGGGGACAACTGTGGATGACCTGGAAAAATAATCGGGGTTTTGTGAAGAAAAACCGTGACTTATCCAGAAGAAGGGTTTCCGTTAGCGATTGGCTGTTTTTTGATCAGATCGCCACAGAGCTTGGATTACATGGCTTGCAGAGGATGGCGAACATGTTATCCACAGAAGCGCCAACAGAGTTCGGGGGTAACTTGAAGAGTGCTGTGGAAAAGCGCTGAAGGCGTTGATAATTCGGGGTTGGCGTGGGGATTGGCGGGTTAAAAGGCTGGATTGAGCGTTTTTTGATCAGAACGTTGTAAGCCACGGTTTATATGGCTCTTAGAGGGTAGCGAACATCTTATCCACAGAAGCGCCAACAGAGATTGGGGGCAAGTCTGGATGTTGTTCTGGGGAAAAACCAAGAAAAAACCGCGAGTTAGGCTGGTTGTTTTTTGATCTGGGGGCTGGAGGGCTTGATTGGCGTGGGGTTCAGGGAGGGGCGAACACGTTATCCACAGATCCGCCAACAGGGATTGTGGGTAAACATACCTCAAGCTTCAAATGTGGGAGCGAGCCTGTTCGCGATGGCGTTGGGTCAGCCGACACGTCTGTCAACGGGCAGTCCGCTATCGCGAGCAGGCTCGCTCCCACAGGGGGATTTTCGGTTCGGTGTATTAACGGACAACACCTTCTTCGATCAGCAGCTTGAGAATGGCTTCAGCACCGGCCTGCGCCGTCACGCCTTTCAGCACCTGGCCCCCTCCCCCACTGGCCTTTGCCGTCGCCGCCTTCATCCGGTCCGCCCCGCTCTTGGCTTTGATCACCTTCAATCGTTTCGGCCGAGGCTTGGCCGGTTGCAGTGTCGCCACCGCAAGCAATTCGTCATCCACCACTTCCACATCTTCCGCTTGCAAAACACCCCGCCGCGCCGGGCCGTAAGCACTTTGCCGAGGCTTGGGCGCCGCGTTATCCACAGTCGCGAGAAACGGCAGGCGCACCTTCAACCGGCGGCGCTGGCCACGGGGCAAGGCTTGCAGCACCAGCGCCGAGCCGTCGTTGATCGATTCGACCTGCGCCAATCCAACCACCAGCGGCCAGCCCAGCCCTTCAGCCAGCAGGAACGGCAGCATCCCCGAGCCTTCGCCGGTTTCCGCCTGGCTGCCGGTCAACACGACCTGTGCACCAGCATCACGCAGATACTCGGTCAGCGCCGGCAAGGCATCGGCGCCAGCCGGTTGTTCCAGCACATGCATCTGCGCAAGCCCCATGCCCAGATAGGCGCGCAGCGCCGGTTCGGCGATGTCGCCGGCGTGCAGCACTTGCAGGTTATCCCCCGCCAGTTGCAGGCCGAGCTCCACCGCGCGGGCGTCCTGATCGGCGCGGCGCGGGCGGCCGGAGGTCGGGTGGGCGCCGATTGAAACCAGACTGATGATCTTTGTGCTCATATCCGTTCCTTAAGCCGCATCGCGCTTGGCTTCGTTGCGGTAGGCCTCTACCGCCGCGATCAAGGCCTGGAGAATTTCTGCGCTTTCGCCGATCACCGACAGGTCGGCACGCTTGATCATGTCGCAGCCCGGATCGAGGTTGATCGCCACCACCTTGTCGCAGGCACCGATACCTTGCAGGTGCTGGATCGCCCCGGAAATCCCCACGGCCACGTAAACCCGCGCGGTAACCCAGGTGCCAGACGCGCCGACCTGACGGTCGCGGGCCATGAAGCCGTCGTCCACCGCCACCCGCGAAGCGCCTTCGGTGGCGCCGAGTGCCGCGGCAGTCCTGTGGAAAAGCTCCCAGTCCTTGACCCCGTTGCCGCCGGAGAAGATGAACTCGGCTTCGGCCATCGGAATCGCCGCCGGGTCCACCGCCACCGCGCCCAGATCCTCGATCCGCGACAGGCTGCGCGCGACAGGTGTGGATAACTCCACCGCCAGCGCTTCATGACGGGTTTCGCTGACCGGCTCGGCACATTCGGCGGACGCCAGAATCAGACGCGCCACCGGGCGGGCAAGATCCTGCAACCCCGCACCGGCGCGACCGATGCATTCCTGATCCTTGACCTGCCACACCCGTGTCGCCGGGCGCTCGCCCAGTGCGGCAGCAAAGCGCCGACCGAGTTCGCCGCCACCGCTGCGGCTGTCCGGCAGCAGCCAGTGACGCGGGTTGAACTGGTTATCCACAGCCCGCAGGCCCTGGATACGTTGCTCCGGTGCATAACCGCTGAATTCTTCGCCCTCCAGCACCAGCAAGCGATCAACGCCCGCCGTGGCGAAAGCGATTTCCTTGTGCTCACCAAACACCACGGCCAGCACCGCACCGTCGCTGCCGGCCAGTTGATGGGCCAGGCCGAGCAAATCACGGTCGTGGCTGCTCAAACGGCCGCCGACCATGTCCGGCACCACGCTGATGTAGAACGCAGGGGCCGGCACCTGATGCAGCGGCAATTGCACTTCGACCGCTGCCGAGCGTTTGACCGCCCCGCCCTGCTGGGCGCCGCTGCGGTCAATGCGCTTGATGCCGTTCGGCCCGATGAAGCCGATGCCATGCAGGTTCTTGCGGATGATCCCGTTCGGGCCCATCCAGCTGTGTTGCGCCGGTTGCATGGCCGCGTGCAGCGGGTGCAGTCGGTTGCGTGCGATCCATTCAGCGCGGGGGTCGCGGCGGATAATGTCGCTCATCAGTGGGCCTCCGCAGGTTCACGTTTGGCCGGAGTGGCAGGCTTGTTCGGCGCGGCGTCTTCGAGCAGCGCGTCGGCCACCAGTTCGGCGATGTCCTTGATCAGCGGACGCGGTTCGACCACGCCTTCGAGCATCGCCGTGCACTGTGGACAGCCCACGGCCACCAGCTCGGCGCCGGTCTCGCGGATGTCTTCCATGCGCATGTCGGGGATCCGCTGCTTGCCCGGAATATCGGTGATCGGCGCCCCGCCACCGCCGCCGCAGCAGCGTGAACGGAAGCCGGAACGTTGCATTTCCTTGATCTCGATGCCAAGGGCACGCAGCACTTCGCGCGGCGCCTCGTACTCGCCGTTGTAGCGACCGAGGTAGCACGGATCGTGATAGGTCACGCTGTTGCCTTTGTGCTGACCGAGGTTCAGCGCGCCGGCCTGGATGATTTCCGCCAGATAAGTGCTGTGATGCTGCACAAGGTAGTTGCCGTCGAACGCGCCGTACTCGTTTTTCAGCACGTGGAAGCTGTGCGGATCACAGGTGACGATGCGGTTGAAGCTGTATTTGGCCAGGGTCTGGATATTGCGTTTGGCGAGCAGTTGGAAAGTCGCTTCGTCGCCAAGACGGCGGGCCACGTCGCCGCTGTCGCGTTCTTCCAGACCGAGCACCGCAAAGTCGACCTTGGCCGCTTTCAGCACTTTGACGAAGGCGCGCAGAGTGCGCTGGTTGCGCATGTCGAAGGCGCCGTCGCCGACCCAGAACAGCACGTCGGTGGACTTCTTCTCGCTGAGCAGATTGAGGTTCAGGTCCGCCGCCCAGTTCATCCGCCCGCCCGGGGCGAAACCGCCGGGGTTGTCGGTGGCAATCAGGTTTTCCAGGACTTCGGCGCCCTTGTTCGGGGTCGCGCCTTTTTCCAGGGTCAGATGACGGCGCATGTCGACGATGGCATCGACGTGCTCGATCATCATCGGGCATTCCTCGACGCAGGCGCGGCACGTGGTGCACGACCAAAGGGTTTCGGCATCCACCAGACCATTGACGATCGGTTGATGCGGATTGCCGCTGTGTTCGCCCACCGGTTTGCCCGGATATGGGCTACCGGCGAATTGCGCATCGGTGCCGCCGGCGAGGCCGACGACCATGTCCTGAATCAGTTTTTTCGGGTTCAGCGGCTGGCCGGCGGCGAACGCCGGGCACGCGGCTTCGCACTTGCCGCACTGCACGCAGGCGTCGAAACCGAGCAACTGGTTCCAGGTGAAATCCTTGGGTTTTTCCACGCCCAGCGGCGCCGTCGGATCATTCAGATCCAGCGGTTTCAAACCGGTGGAACGACCACCACCAAAACGTTCGGCGCGACGGTGCCAGGCCAGGTGCAACGCACCGGCGAAGGCGTGTTTCATCGGGCCGCCCCAGGTCATGCCGAAGAACAGTTCCGATACGCCCCACAGCACACCAACCCCGAGAATCGCCGCCAGCACCCAGCCGCCGAAGTTCTCCGGCAGGATTCCGGCCACCGGCAAGGTCACCAGGAAGAACGAGGCCGAGAACGCCAGCAGGCTTTTCGGCAAGCGCATCCACGGGCCTTTCGACAGCCGCGACGGCGGGTTGAGGCGACGTCGATAAACGAAGATCGCCCCGACGAACATCACCGCCGTCATCAGCAGCAACGCGTAGCCAAGAATGCGGTTATGCAGGCCGAAACCGTGCACCAGAATCGCCAGCACGATCGACGCCACCGCACCGCCCGCCGTGGCGACGTGGGTGTTGGCGATGTATTTGTCCCGCGCCACCACGTGGTGCAGATCGACCATGTAACGCTTGGGCATGGCGAACAGGCCGCCGATCAGATCGACCTTCGAGGCCCGGCCCCGACGCCACATGGCCACCCGCCGCAACGCACCCAGCACCGCGAGGGCCAGGGCTGCGAACAACAGGATTGGAAGAAGGGTGTTCAACATGGTGAAGCTCCCACCAGTACAGCCTGGAGAAACACGTTCGGCGTGTTCCTGTGGGAGCGAGCTTGCTCGCGAAAGCGCCGGGTCAGTCGATGCAGCAGTGACTGACAGAATGCATTCGCGGGCAAGCCCGCTCCCACAGGGTCATGTGCAAACCTTTAGAAGTCTTTGCACAACCGCAGGGCGTCATAGATCGCAGCGTGGGTATTACGCTGCGCCACGCAGTCACCGATGCGGAACAGCAGGTAACCGTCGCCATTGCTGCTCAGCGAAGGTTGCGGCTGGATCGCGAACAGCGCCTCGACATCGATCTGGCCCTTGTTGCGCGAGCCGTCCTTGAGGGCGTAGTAGATTTCTTCGTCCGGGCGCACGCCGTTCTCGACGACCACCTGATCCACCACCCGCTCCTCTTTGGCGCCGGTGTATTCGTTCTCCAGCACGGCGACGAGTTTGTCGCCTTCGCGGTAGACCTTCTCCAGCATCATGTCGCCGGTCATGATCACTTCTTTCGGGTACATGCTGCGGTAGTAGGTCGGGAACGACGTACCGCCGATGGCCACGCCCGGTTTGATGTCGTCGGTGACAATCTCGACCTGGCTGCCCTTGTCGGCGAGGAAGTCGGCCACCGACATCCCGGTGAACTCGCAAATGGTGTCGTAGACCAGCACGTTCTTGCCCGGCGCAACCTTGCCGTCGAGCACGTCCCAGCTGCTGACCACCAGCCCTTCGGCGGCACCCCAGTGCTCGTTCTGCTCCAGGTACGGATGACCGCCAACGGCCAGCACCACGATGTCCGGACGCAGGTCCATGATGGTGTCGGCGTCCGCTGCAGTGCCCAGGCGCAAGTCGACTTTCAACCGCGCCAGTTCCAGCTGGAACCAGCGGGTGATGCCGGCAATCTGGTCACGCTGCGGTGCTTTCGAAGCCGTGGTGATCTGCCCGCCAATAAATTCTTTCTTCTCGAACAGGGTCACGTCGTGGCCACGTTCGGCTGCCACACGGGCAGCTTCCATCCCCGCCGGGCCGGCACCGACGATTACCACCTTGCGTTTCGGCCCGGTGGATTTCTCGATGATGTGCGGCACGCCCATGTATTCACGGGAGGTCGCGGCGTTCTGGATGCACAGCACGTCCAGCCCCTGATACTGGCGGTCGATGCAGTAGTTGGCGCCGACGCACTGTTTGATCTGGTCGACCTGGCCCATCTTGATCTTGGCGATCAGGTGCGGGTCAGCGATGTGGGCGCGGGTCATGCCGACCATGTCGACGTAACCGCCTTCCAGAATCCGCGTGGCCTGGTTCGGGTCCTTGATGTTCTGTGCGTGCAGCACCGGAACCTTGACCACTTCCTTGATCCCGGCCGCCAGGTGCAGGAACGGCTCCGGCGGATAACTCATGTTCGGAATCACGTTGGCCAGGGTGTTGTGGGTGTCGCAACCCGAGCCGACGACGCCGATGAAATCGAGCATGCCGGTGTCGTCGTAATACTTGGCGATCTGCTTCATGTCTTCGTGGGACAGACCGTCCGGGTGGAATTCGTCACCGCAGATGCGCATGCCGACGCAGAAGTCGTCACCTACTTCGGCGCGCACGGCTTTCAGAACTTCCAGACCGAACTTCATCCGGCCTTCAAAGGTGCCGCCCCATTCGTCGGTCCGCTTGTTGACGCGCGGGCTCCAGAACTGGTCGATCATGTGCTGGTGCACGGCCGACAGTTCGACGCCGTCCAGGCCACCGGCCTTGGCGCGGCGCGCGGCTTGCGCATAGTTGCCGATCACCCGCCAGATTTCTTCCGGCTCAATCGTTTTACAGGTAGCGCGGTGCACCGGTTCACGGATGCCCGACGGCGACATCAGGGTCGGCCAGTGGAAACCGTCCCAACGGGAGCGACGGCCCATGTGGGTAATCTGGATCATGATCTTGGCGCCGTGCTTGTGCATGGCGTCGGCGAGGTTCTGGAAGTGCGGGATGATCCGGTCGGTGGACAGGTTCACCGAACTCCACCATTGCTGCGGGCTGTCGATCGCCACCACGGACGAACCGCCACAGATCGCCAGGCCGATGCCGCCCTTGGCTTTCTCTTCGTAATATTTGACGTACCGTTCGGTGGTCATGCCGCCGTCGGTCGCGTAGACCTCGGCGTGCGCGGTGCTTAGCACGCGGTTGCGGATGGTCAGTTTGCCAATTTGAATTGGCTGGAACATTGCTTCGAAAGCCATGGCGGGTTCCTCGACTTACAACGGCTTGACGGTGAACAGGCCGTCGTCGTGGCCTTCTTCGGAGCCACCGTAAACCTGCTCGGCCACGGTGCGGATCTTGCTGCCGCGAGCGGCGAGGATCTGGTCCATGGCACCGGCAAACCAGCCGGTGAACATGTAATCGACTTTGCGCCCGACCTTGCCGTAGACGTAGACGAACGCCGAGTGCTCGAGCTTGACGCTGCAGGTGCCTTTGTCGAGGTCGATGTCCTGGATCTTGAACAGGCCCCAGCCGCGCTGCGACAGGCGCTTCATGTAGTGCTCGAACACCGCGACGCCTTCCAGGCCGTGGCACTCGGCTTCTTTTTCACACCAGTGC
Organism: Pseudomonas koreensis; assembly: GCF_025447595.1. Classification (GTDB taxonomy): domain Bacteria; phylum Pseudomonadota; class Gammaproteobacteria; order Pseudomonadales; family Pseudomonadaceae; genus Aquipseudomonas; species Aquipseudomonas koreensis_H. The sequence goes on from NZ_JAOEJU010000019.1 coordinate 105,893, forward strand.
CAGGCGGATTTATAGCCGGCCTTGTAGAGGATTTCGGCATAGGCGTCGGCGCCCAGCACTTCCTCGATGCCCATGTGGTTGTTGACGAAGAAATGCCGTGGCACGTACAGCATCGGCAGAGCGTCGGAGGTCCAGACACCGGTCTCGCTGTCGACTTCGATTGGCAATTGCGGGGCGATCTTGGCCATGGAAACTTAACTCCAGAAAAATTTTGGTGTTGCCCCCGACGCGGACGGCCGGGGGAAAGTATTCGGGAAGCGGCGGCTTACTCGCCCCAGACGTCTTTCAGGACGTTCACCCAGTTTTCACCCATGATCTTGCGCACGACTCGTTCGGAGTGGCCGCGCTTGAGCAGGGTTTCGGTCAGGTTCGGGAACTCGCCGACGGTGCGGATGCCCAGCGGGTTGATGATCTTGCCGAAGTTGGTCAGACGGCGGGCATAGCCCTTGTCGTGGGTCAGGTATTCGAAGAAGTCCTGACCGTGACCCTGGGTGAAGTCGGTGCCGATGCCGATGGCGTCTTCGCCGACGATGTTCATGGTGTATTCGATGGCTTCGGCGTAGTCGTCGATGGTCGAATCGATGCCCTTGGCGAGGAACGGCGCGAACATGGTCACGCCGACGAAACCGCCGTGGTCGGCGATGAATTTCAGCTCTTCATCGGACTTGTTGCGCGGGTGCTCTTTCAGCCCCGACGGCAGGCAGTGGGAATAGCAGACCGGTTTTTTCGATTCGAGGATAACTTCCTCGGAGGTCTTGGAACCGACGTGGGACAGGTCGCACATGACGCCGACACGGTTCATCTCGGCGACGATTTCGCGACCGAAACCCGACAGGCCGCCGTCACGTTCGTAGCAACCGGTGCCCACCAGGTTCTGGGTGTTGTAGCACATCTGCACGATGCCGACGCCGAGCTGCTTGAACACCTCGACATAGCCGATCTGGTCTTCGAACGCATGGGCGTTCTGGAAGCCGAAGAGGATGCCGGTCTTGCCCTGCTCCTTGGCCTTGCGGATGTCGGTGGTGGTGCGGACGGGGATCACCAGATCGCTGTTTTCACGAATCAGTTTCTGGCTGGCGGCGATGTTGTTGACCGTGGCCTGAAAGCCCTCCCACACCGACACGGTGCAGTTGGCCGCCGTCAGACCGCCCTTGCGCATGTCTTCGAACAGCTCGCGGTTCCATTTGGCAATGATCAGACCGTCGATAACGATGCTGTCGGCGTGTAATTCGGCTGGGCTCATCAGGCGTCCCCTTATTGGCGATTCATGCGCCGAATCGTCTGCCGGCGCTTTGGGGCCAGCATATGCCTCGGTGCGCGACCAGCCGGGTGCAAAAACGACAGGGGAATTGCCGAAAGCGTCAATCCGCGACAAAGGGTCGCCAACCGGTCCGACCGGCCACCTGTTCAAGCCCGCGAGCTTGAGCCAGAATCTGCCGCATCCCGGAAACACCACTGGATTAGAGCGGCGACATCAATGAAATCGATCTTCCTGGCCCTGGCCCTGATTGCGACCGGCGTACACGCCGCCGAAGAGTCCGACAACAACCCGTGCGACGCGGTGGAAAACGACATCCAGACCCTGGAATGCTCGACCTACAGCCGCACCACCGCCGAGGACCTGCTCAAGGACAACTACGCCAGCCTCAACGAGCGCATGCAGACCACCTACGGCAAGAACTCGGCGCAACTGGCCGACATCACCGCCAAAATCAAGGCCGCTCAGCAACAATGGCTGAAAACCCGCGACGCCGACTGCGCCGTGGAAGCCTTCCCGGCGACGGACGGCAGCAAGGCGTTCAAGATTGCGCAGAATGACTGCGTGGCGCGGATGAGTGACGAGCGGTCGGAGTTTTTGGAGTCGATTGGGCAGGAGTAATCGCTTATTCACCGGAGAGAGCTGGAAGTATTTTCAGCTTTCTGATGCAAAAGAACCTTTTCCCACAAAGCGTTCAGATCTGCCCCACAAATCCTCTCTGAAGCCTCTGTTCTCGGGGCTTTCCATGAAACATAGCGTCAAGTTTTGTTTATTGGCCACCTGAAGAATATAAGCAAAGATTCGCAAATCTTATAAAAGACTTATACTCTGCCATGAACAGCATCCACTGGACTCGAAAGGCCGTTAAGCAACTCCTGAAATTGCATTCCGCTCATCAGTGTCAGGTCAGAGATGCCATCACGGTGCTCGCTGATATGCCTGATGTGGGCAATGTGAAAGCACTGGTTGGTCATGACTACGCCTATCGGCTGCGCGTCGGTAGTTACCGAGTCATGTTCGACTGGGATGGCGCGATCAAAGTGGTCAGTATCCAAGAGGTAAAAAAACGCGATGAACGCACTTACTGACATCCAAATCATCAATGATTCCGAGGGAAAACCCGCTTTCGTAGTCATTCCGTACGCGCAATATGTCGCGCAGAAAATGGCGCCTGACCTGATTCCCCATGAGGTGGTCAGTCGCATTGTCGACGGGGCAACTCCGATCAGGGCCTGGCGCGAACATCTCAACCTGACTCAGGAAGAAGTGGCGAAACGCATGGGCATTTCGCAGCCGGCCTTCGCCCAGCAGGAAACCGTTGCAAAGCCGCGCAAGGCTACTCGCGAGAAGATTGCAGCGGCGTTTGGTATCACCGCCAACCAGCTTGAGCTGTAAGCTGCACCTCTTCAGCTAATCAAGGGATTCACATGAACATCTGCGGTATCGAAATCAAAGGCAGTGAAGCAATCATCGCCGTGGCGTCCCTCGACGGTTCGGTGCTGAGCCATGTCGCTCTGAGCACCAAGAAAATCGCGCTGGATGATGACGACGAGGCGGCCAACGTGAAGCTGTTCGCGGCTCAGGTGGCGTCGTTCGTGCGCGAGAACTCCATTGATCGCATCGCGATCAAGAAGCGCAGCAAGAAGGGCGAGTTTGCCGGCGGGCCGACCACGTTCAAGATCGAGGGCGTGTTTCAGTTGCTGGACGGTTGCGAGGTGACGCTGCTGTCGCCGCAGACGATCAATGCCCAGGCCAAGAAGCACAACTTTGAGTTGCCGGGGACGCTGAACAAATATCAGCATGAGGCTTACAAAACCGCCTGCGCGGCGCTATTGAAGAAGTAGGAATTTATCCAGCCAACACAAACCACTGTGGGAGCGAGCTTGCTCGCGAAGAGGGAGTATCAGTCGACATATTTGATGTATGACCCGCCGCATTCGCGAGCAAGCTCGCTCCCCCACAGGTTCTTTTTCTGGCCTCAAAATCAAGCCTGAGCAGTACGCCGATCTTCCCGCGGACACCGGGCAAACTTCGCCCGGTAGCTGCGGGTGAAATACGACGGTGATTCAAACCCGCAGGCGATGCTGACTTCCAGCACGCTCATGTCGGTCTGGCGCAACAGCTGCCGGGCCTTTTCCAGTCTTAAGCGCAGATAGAAATTGCTCGGCGTGTCGTTCAGGTGCAGACGGAACAACCGCTCCAGTTGCCGCCGCGTCACCTTGATCGACTCCGCCAGTTCCAGGGTGGTCAGCGGTGGTTCGCTGTGCTGTTCCATTTCGCCGATCACATGCACCAGCTTCTTGTTGCTGATGCCGTAGCGCGTGGCGACTTCCATGCGCTGGTGGTCTTTGCGTGGACGAATCCGCCCCAATACAAACTGCTCGCTGACCTGAATCGCCAGTTGCGGGCCGTGGGCCTGGGCGATCAGGTCGAGCATCAGGTCGATGGACGCGGTGCCGCCGGCAGAAGTGATGCGTCGGCGGTCGATCTCGAACAGCTCCTGGGTGACGCTGAGCTGTGGATAAGATTCCTTGAAGGCGTCGATGGCTTCCCAGTGCAGGGTCAGACGATGGCCATCGAGCAGGCCCGCCTCGGCGAGGACGAAGCTGCCGGTGTCGATGGCGCCGAGGGTCACGCCTTCGTTGTCCAGTCGACGCAGCCAGTGCTCCAGCGCCGGGGTGGCGAACTTCAGTGGTTCGAAGCCGGCGACCACCAACAACGTCGCACCTTTCTTCAGCGGCTCCAGCGCCGCATCGGCGTTGACCGACATCCCGTTGCTCGCCAGCACCGCCCCGCCATCGGCACTCAAGACGTGCCAGCGGTACAGCTCGCCGCGAAAGCGGTTGGCCACCCGCAGCGGTTCGATCGCGGAGATGAAACCGATGGCGGAAAAACCCGGCATCAACAGAAAGTAGAAATCCTGGGACATGGCGCGCACTCGGTCAGCGGGTAGCGTGCAACGTTGATACGCCAGTTGTCGGCGGCATTCAAGAGCACAGGTCGCTGCAGTGCAAGAGCTGGTCGCCGCAGTGCGCTTTCAAGGGCGTGCAGCTGCGTAATTTGGCATCACCGGCGCGACAGACACCGGAACCCACAATAACGACCTGCCGAGGAACCCGACATGAAACGACTGATCAGCAGCTGTGTTCTCGCACTCAGCGGTACCGCGTTTTTAAGCGCCAGTGTCATGGCGGCCGATTCCGCATCGTGTCAGAACGTGCGCATGGGCGTGGTGAACTGGACCGACGTGATCGCCACCAGTGCGATGGCTCAGGTTCTGCTCGACGGCCTCGGCTACAGCACCAAACAGACCAGCGCCTCTCAGCAAATCGTCTTCGCCGGCATCCGCGACCAGCGCCTGGATCTGTTCCTCGGCTACTGGAACCCGCTGATGACTCAGACCATCACCCCGTTTGTCGACGCCAATCAGGTCAAGGTGCTTGAAGCGCCAAGCCTCAAGGACGCCCGCGCCACTCTCGCCGTGCCGACCTATCTGGCGGACAAGGGTTTGAAAACCTTCGCCGACATCGCCAAGTTCGAGAAAGAACTGGGTGGCAAGATCTACGGCATCGAGCCAGGCTCGGGCGCCAACACCCAGATCAAGGCGATGATCGCCAAGAACCAGTTCGGCCTCGGCAAGTTCCAGCTCGTGGAGTCGAGCGAGGCCGGCATGCTCGCCGCCGTCGATCGCGCCGTGCGCCGCAAGGAAGCCGTGGTGTTCTTCGGCTGGGCGCCGCACCCGATGAACGTCAACGTACAGATGACCTATCTGACCGGCAGCGACGACGCCCTCGGCCCGAACGAAGGCATGGCCACCGTGTGGACCGTCACCGCGCCGAAATACGCCGAACAATGCCCGAACGTCAGCCGCCTGCTGAGCAACCTGACGTTCACCGCCGAAGACGAGAGCCGGATGATGCAGCCGCTGCTCGATCACAAGGATGCTTTCGAATCGGCCAAACAATGGCTCAAGGATCACCCGCAGGACAAACAGCGCTGGCTCGAAGGCGTCACCACTTTCGATGGCAAACCGGCGGCTGAAAACCTCCAGCTCACCAGCAAATAAACCGCAACGAACGAACCACTTCGCAGCCCGCCACGGGCTGCGAACAGACCCATCACGCCTGAAGGAAAACGCACCATGAACCACGACGTCATCATCACCTGCGCACTCACCGGTGCTGGCGACACGACCGCCAAGAGCCCTCACGTGCCGGTCACTCCTAAACAGATCGCCGCTGCCGCAGTAGAAGCGGCCAAGGCCGGCGCCACGGTCGTGCACTGCCACGTTCGTGACCCGCAGACCGGCAAGTTCAGCCGTGACGTGGCGCTGTACCGCGAAGTCATGGAGCGCATCCGCGAAGCCGACGTCGACATCATCGTCAACCTCACTGCCGGCATGGGCGGCGACCTGGAAATCGGCCCGGGTGAGAACCCGATGGAGTTCGGCCCCAACACCGATCTGGTCGGCCCGCTGACACGCCTGGCCCACGTCGAAGAACTGCTGCCGGAAATCTGCACGCTGGATTGCGGCACCCTGAACTTCGGCGACGGCGACACCATTTATGTTTCCACCCCGGCACAGTTGCGCGCCGGCGCCAAGCGCATCACCGAGCTGGGCGTGAAAGCGGAGATGGAGATTTTCGACACCGGTCACCTGTGGTTCGCCAAACAGATGATCAAGGAAGGCCTGCTCGACAATCCGCTGTTCCAGCTGTGCCTGGGCATCCCGTGGGGCGCGCCGGCCGACACCACCACCATGAAAGCCATGGTCGACAACCTGCCCGCCGACGCGGTGTGGGCCGGGTTCGGCATCGGCCGGATGCAAATGCCGATGGCCGCACAAGCGGTGCTGCTCGGCGGCAACGTACGGGTCGGCCTGGAAGACAACCTGTGGCTGGACAAAGGCGTGCTGGCGACCAACGGCCAACTGGTCGAACGCGCCACCGAAATCCTCAGCCGCCTCGGCGCCCGCGTGCTGACCCCGGCTGAAGGTCGCAAGAAAATGGGCCTGACCCAGCGCGGCTGACGGCCACACATCAAACCCTGTGGGAGCGAGCCTGCTCGCGAAGAGGCCGGTACATCCGAAGCATCTTCATCAGCAGTGCCGCCGCATTCGCGAGCAAGCTCGCTCCCACAGGGAATCACCGAATTTTCCTAGGAAATCACCATGAGCTTTATCACCGAAATCAAAACCTTCGCAGCACTGGGCAGCGGCGTCATCGGCAGCGGCTGGGTCGCCCGTGCCCTCGCCCACGGCCTCGACGTGGTGGCCTGGGATCCGGCGCCGGGTGCCGAAGCGGCGCTGCGCAAACGCGTGGCCAATGCCTGGGGCGCGCTGGAGAAAAACGGTCTGGCGCCGGGCGCCTCGCAGGATCGCCTGCGCTTTGTGGCGACCATTGAAGAGTGCGTGCGCGATGCGGATTTCATCCAGGAAAGCGCCCCGGAACGCCTCGAACTGAAACTGGAGCTGCACAGCAAAATCAGTGCAGCGGCCAAGCCGAATGCGTTGATCGGTTCCAGCACCTCGGGTCTGTTGCCGAGCGAGTTCTACGAGAGCTCGACCCACCCGGAACGCTGCGTGGTCGGTCACCCGTTCAACCCGGTTTACCTGCTGCCATTGGTGGAAGTGGTCGGCGGCAAAAACACCGCGCCGGAAGCGGTTCAAGCAGCGATGAAAGTCTACGAATCCCTCGGCATGCGCCCGCTGCATGTGCGCAAGGAAGTGCCGGGATTCATCGCCGACCGCCTGCTCGAAGCGCTGTGGCGTGAGGCGCTGCATCTGGTCAACGACGGCGTGGCGACCACCGGTGAAATCGACGATGCGATCCGCTTTGGCGCGGGGCTGCGCTGGTCGTTCATGGGCACGTTCTTGACTTACACCCTGGCCGGTGGCGATGCCGGCATGCGCCACTTCATGTCGCAGTTCGGCCCGGCGTTGCAGTTGCCGTGGACGTACCTGCCGGCACCGGAACTGACCGACAAGTTGATCGACGATGTGGTGGACGGCACCAGCGATCAACTGGGCCGGCACAGTATTTCGGCGCTGGAGCGCTATCGTGATGATTGCTTGCTGGCGGTGCTTGAGGCGGTGAAGACCACCAAAGAGAAGCATGGGATGAGTTTCAGCGAGTAATCCTCGCGCCAGCAATTCCGGCCTCTTCGCGAGCAAGCTCGCTCCCACAGGGGACTGCATTTCAACTGTGGGAGCGAGCTTGCTCGCGAAGACGGCAGCCCAGACAACATCAATGTCGGAACAGATACCATGCCCACCCTCACCACCTACCAAACCAGAATCATCCCCGACTGGGTCGACTACAACGGCCACCTGCGCGACGCCTTCTACCTGCTGATCTTCAGCTACGCCACCGACGCCCTGATGGATCACCTCGGCATGGACAGCAACAACCGCGAAGCCAGCGGCCACTCGCTGTTCACCCTCGAACTGCACCTCAACTACCTGCACGAGGTAAAACTCGACGCCGAAGTCGAAGTGCGCACGCAGATCATCGGCCATGACCAGAAACGCCTGCACCTCTATCACAGCCTGCATCTGGCCGGCGGTGACAAGGAACTGGCCGGCAACGAACAGATGCTGCTGCACGTCGACCTCGCCGGGCCGCGCTCCGCGCCGTTTACCCCGGACACCCTGGGCCGCCTGCAAGCCATTGTTGCCGAGCAGGCCGATCTGCCCGCGCCTGCTTACATCGGCCGGGTCATCGCCCTGCCCCCAGCCCGGTAAATTCATCCATCGCAAGGAGCCGCCATGCACACCGCCGCCGCAGTTGCCGATTTCCGTACTTATCCGTTGATCAGCGCGCTGAACGGCGTGCAGAACCTGGCGGATCGCGTCCTGATCGAATGGGCCGACGGGCGTGTCAGCCCGTTTCACCATGTGTGGTTGCGGGACAACTGCCCGTGTCCGCACTGCGTCTACAGCGTCACCCGCGAGCAGGTGTTCGAGATCGTCGATGCGGCGCAGGATCTGTCGCCCTCCGCCGCGCATATCGACACCGATGGCTGCCTGCGCATCGACTGGCAGGACGGCCACCTCAGCCGCTTCGATGCAGGCTGGCTGCGGGCCCACGCCTACGACGACGAATCCCGCTCCGAACGCCTCGCTGCCAAGCCGAAACCCTTTTTGTGGCGCAGCGATTTGCAGTTGCCAGTGTTCGACTATTCAGCCCTGATGAACGACAACGCCGCACTGCTGCAATGGTTGCTGGCGGTACGCGATATCGGCCTGACCCAGGTGCGCGGCGTACCCACCGAGCCCGGCTCGCTGAAGCTGATCGCCCAGCGAATTTCGTTCATCCGCGAGAGCAACTTCGGCGTGCTTTTCAACGTGCAATCCAAGGCAGACGCCGACAGCAATGCCTACACCGCTTTCAACCTGCCGTTGCACACGGACCTGCCGACCCGCGAGCTGCAACCCGGGCTGCAATTTCTGCATTGCCTGGTGAACGACGCCGAGGGTGGCGAAAGCATTTTCGTCGACGGTTTTGCGATTGCCGAAGCGTTGCGTCAGGAATACCCCGCGTCATTCCAGGCGCTATGCGAGATCCCGGTGGAGTTTCGCAACAAGGACCGCCACAGCGACTATCGCTGCCTGGCGCCGGTCATCGCCCTGGATGCGTTGGGCCGTGTCGCAGAAATCCGCATGGCCAACTTTCTGCGCGGCGCGTTCGACACGTCCGTGGAACAGATGCCGCTGCTGTATCGCGCTTACCGACGCTTCATCGCCATGACCCGCGAGCCGCGTTTCCGGCTGATGCAGCGGCTCAATCCGGGCGAGCTGTGGTGCTTCGACAACCGCCGCACCCTGCATGCGCGCAATGCATTCGACCCGTCCACCGGGGCCCGGCATTTTCAGGGCTGCTATATCGACCGGGACGAATTGCTGTCGCGAATTCTGGTGTTGCAGCGCTAGACCGCATCATCGTTTATCGCCAGCAGGCTGGCTCCCACAAAGAGCGCATTTCAACGTGGGAGCCAGCCTGCTGGCGATGAATGCACCTCGATTTACCTGGCAAACAGGCAAAAAAAGCCCCGATACAAGCCGTGACAGGATCGGGGCGAGGGTACTGTTGAGGAGCTGCCGTGGCGAGGGTGACCAAACCTTCGTGAAGCGAGCTGAAGCCAGTGTGCCCACTCCCCTGGCCGGCAAGTTAGCCGAAAACGACATGCTCATAGCCAATGTGGACACTGCGACAAATCGCCCTTGCCGTGCCTGGGCATGCCTACCAGAATCGAGCCACGACCTCCGTTGCCAAAGAAGGATTCGCGTCATGATGTATGCCGATTTGATCGATCAGGAAGACCTGTTGGGCCAGCTCAAGTCGTTGGGATTCGAAGTACCGTCGGGCTCCACCGCCCAGCAGGCCTGCGAGTGCGCGGTGCGGGGTCTGGACGATGTGCGGGCCAACACGCTGCGCACCATGGTCAAGCAGATGTACACCAGCAGCGCGAGTATTCAGCCGATCGTGCGCGAAGCCATCGACAAGCAGTTGCTGCCGGCACTGGCTCAGTATCAGCAAACCCGCGCCTGATACCTGACAAAAAAAGATCGCAGCCTGCGACAGTGCCTTCCCTGAAGGAGCTGTCGCAGGCTGCGATCTTTCGTTTTAGAGGCGCACGCTGGCGAAAGTCGACTCGTTGCGCGCCTGACTGAGTGCCGACATCGGCCCGGACAGCGGCGACATCACGATGGCTTGCGGCAGCGGCATCATCGCCACCTGTTGGGTGGTGTTGGAGCCGACGCGCTCGTCGCGCGGCGGAATGCCGAAGTATTCGCGGTAGCACTTGGAGAAGTGCGGCGTCGACACGAACCCGCAGACCGACGCCACTTCGATGATCGACATCGGCGTCTGCTTCAGCAGTTGTCGCGCGCGGATCAGACGCAGCTTGAGGTAGTAGCGCGATGGCGAACAGTGCAGGTATTTCTGGAACAGGCGCTCGAGCTGGCGACGGGACACGGCGACGTACACCGCCAGTTCGTCGAGGTCGATCGGCTCTTCGAGGTTGGCCTCCATCAGCGCGACGATTTCCTGCAGTTTCGGCTGGTTGGTACCGAGCATATGCTTGAGCGGAACGCGCTGGTGATCCTGCTCGTTACGGATGCGTTCGTAGACGAACATCTCGGAAATCGCGGCGGACAGTTCACGGCCGTGATCGCGGCTGATCAGATGCAGCATCATGTCCAGCGGCGCGGTGCCGCCTGAGCTGGTGAAACGGTTACGGTCGAGGGTGAACAGACGGGTGCTCATCGCGACGCGCGGGAAAGCTTCCTGCATCGCCGCCAGACATTCCCAGTGCACGCTGCAATCGAAGCCGTCAAGCAGGCCGGCGCAGGCCAGTGCCCAGCTGCCGGTGCACACGGCACCGAGGCGGCGAGACTGACGCGCCTGGCTTTGCAGCCACGAGACGTGTTCACGGGTAACGGTGCGTTGAATGCCGATCCCGCCGCACACGATGATGGTGTCGAGGGCCGGGGCTTTGTGCATGGAGGCGTCGGGGGTGATCTGCAGACCGTCACTGGCCCAGACCTGGCCGCCATCAACGGTGAGGGTGGTCCAGCGATACAGCTCGCGACCGGACAACTGGTTGGCCATACGCAGCGGTTCGACTGCGGAAGCCAGGGAAATCAGCGTGAAATTGTCCAGCAGCAGAAAGCCGATGGATTGAGGCGCACGGTTCTGGGGTTGAGCCCCGGAGTTGAACGACGTCATCGCGGTATCTCCTCACACAAAGCGGGTGATGGCCTCAGGCGGAGGCTCTTGTTATCGCCATCGTTCTCTTGCGTGAGACGGGCTTTGTTATGACAGAGCAATTGCCATGCCTAAATTTGAATGGCCGTTCAATAACTCCTGAAAACGACGTCGCGACGCGTCTATACAAGCGCTCCGACGAAAGGTAATTCGAAGTGCCATCAGCGGCCGCGAATGCCCTGCTCCGAAGCGTGTGAGCAAATCGGTAGCACTTGTGGGAACTGGCCTGCGCGCGATTGTCCGACAGTGTCACCGCAGGCACGGGTGACGGACGGTAGCGCCTGCGAATCAGGCGCTGGAGGTGGGAAAGACTCTTATCTGATAGCGACGCGCCAAAAGGTGGCGCGTTTTGATTCCGGTGCGCACTTAACGCGCAGTTTTGACTGGTCCGGCTTCATCGCCAGCAGGTTGGCTCCCACAGTTTTTGCGAACGCCGCAAATCCTGTGTGGGAGCCAGCCTGCTGGCGATAGGAGGCAACTCGGAATCAGCACTCCACCGCGCTGACCGCCAACCCGCCCCGTGAAGTCTCTTTATATTTGTCATGCATGTCGGCGCCGGTATCACGCATGGTGCGGATCACCCGGTCCAGCGAAATAAAGTGCTGACCATCACCGCGCAAGGCCATCTGCGCCGCGTTGATCGCCTTCACCGCCGCAATCGCATTGCGCTCGATGCACGGCACTTGCACCAGGCCACCCACCGGATCGCAGGTCAGGCCGAGGTTATGTTCCAGGCCAATTTCCGCCGCGTTGCACAGTTGCTCCGGCGTGGCGCCGAGCACTTCGGCCAGGCCGGCCGCCGCCATCGCACAGGCCGAACCGACCTCACCCTGACAGCCGACTTCAGCGCCGGAGATCGAGGCGTTCTTCTTGCACAGAATCCCCACCGCCGCCGCTCCGAGGAAGTAGTCGACCACGTTGGCGTCGGTTACTGCCTCGCTGAATTTCATGAAGTAATGCAGCACCGCCGGAATGATCCCCGCCGCTCCATTGGTGGGCGCCGTGACCATGCGCCCACCGGCGGCGTTTTCCTCGTTCACCGCTAGGGCGAACAGGTTGACCCACTCCATGGCGCTGAGGGTCGAGCCGATCACGTTGGGCTTGTTCAGTTCCTGAAGACTGCGGTGCAACTTCGCCGCGCGGCGGCGCACGTTGAGGCCGCCGGGCAAGATGCCTTCGTGCTTGAGGCCCTGCTCGACGCAGTCCTGCATCGCCCGCCAGAGTTTCATCAGGCCGGCGCGGATTTCTTCTTCGCTGCGCCAGACCTTCTCGTTGGCCATCATCAATTCGGCCACGCGCAGGTTGTGGGTCTTGCACAGCTCCAGCAGCTCCACCGCGCTGGAAAAGTCGTAAGGCAACTCGGTGCGATCCAGATCCACCACGCCGCTGGAGGCCTGCGCCTCGTCCACCACAAAACCGCCGCCGACCGAATAGTAGGTGTCGCGATGCAGCTCGCCGTGATCGCCTTCGGCAACCAGGGTCATGGCATTGGGATGGAACGGCAGATTCTCGTCGATCAGGCGCATGTCGCGCCCCCATATAAAGGGCACCGACAAACGACCGTCGAGCAACAGCGTGTGGGTTTCGCGCAGGGCCTGGATCCGCGGGCCGATCTGCGACGGGTCGATCGCGTCCGGCCACTCGCCCATCAGGCCCATGATCACCGCGTTGTCGCTGCCGTGACCGACACCGGTGGCCGACAGCGAACCGAACAACTGCACTTCGATGCGACGCACCTGCTCCAGTAGGTATTTGTCGCGCAATGACTCGACAAACAGGGCGGCGGCGCGCATGGGCCCGACGGTGTGGGAACTGGAAGGGCCGATGCCGATTTTGAACAGGTCGAAAACACTGATAGCCATTGCTGCAGAGCTCCTGAGAGTGCCGGTCCGGGGCGTGAAGCGCCCGCTGGCGGAGCTGCTACGCTCAAGCTGCGATCCGCCGGAATGCCCGCATCATCGGGCTTTTCCCGGGTCGTTCGGCGTCTGACACCGACGTACTCATGCCCACAAACGCCGTGCCGGTTTCAGCCCGTGTTTTCGCCGTTTTTATGCGGTTCAGATGGCCAGACAGGGCAGAAAAAAGCTGTAAACGACGTCACTGACACTGGATGCGACCATCCCTGTACTGGATACGACGCACCCTGTAGGCGTCAGATTTTCACTGGTACATGATCGTATCGACTCGATTGCAAGGCGCTGCGGTAGAGCTGTCTCCAGAACGCCATCCAACCGCAACCCATAAGTGCGGTGGTCCAATCGGAACACTGCCAAAAAAAACACCAAGGAGTCCCCATTCATGAAAGGTTCCCCGTCGTTGTTGTTGGCCGCCATGCTGAGTCTGCCATTGCTGGCTCAAGCCGCAGAACCGGCGCAGTGCAGTACCGTGAACTTCTCCGATGTCGGCTGGACCGACATCACCGCAACAACCGCCACCACCTCCGTCGTGCTCCAGGCCCTCGGCTACAAGACCAAGACCACCATGATTTCCGTACCCGTGACCTACAAGTCGCTGGCCGACGGCAAGAACATGGACGTGTTCCTCGGCAACTGGATGCCGACCATGGAAAACGACATCAAGGCCTACCGCGACGCCGGCACCGTAGAAACCGTGCGCACCAACCTCAAGGGCGCCAAGTACACCCTCGCCGTTCCGCAAGCCTTGTATGACAAGGGTCTGCACGACTTCGCCGACATCGCCAAATTCAAGAAAGAACTCGACGGCAAGATCTACGGGATCGAGCCGGGCAACGACGGCAACCGCCTGATCCAGAGCATGATCGACAAGAACGCTTTCGGCCTGAAGGACGCCGGTTTCAAGGTCGTCGAATCCAGCGAAGCGGGCATGCTGTCGCAGGTCGACCGCGCACAGAAACGCGACACCGCTGTGGTGTTCCTCGGCTGGGCGCCGCACCCGATGAACAAGCGCTTCAAGATTCAGTACCTGACCGGTGGTGACGATTTCTTCGGCCCGGATTTCGGCGCCGCCACCGTGGCGACCAACACCCGCAAGGGCTACGCCGAGGAATGCAGCAACGTTGGCCAACTGCTGAAAAACCTGGAGTTCACCGTCGACATGGAAAGTGAACTCATGGGCAACATCCTGGACGACAAGATGAAGCCTGACGCGGCCGCCAAGGCCTGGCTGAAAAAGAATCCACAAGTGCTCGATACCTGGCTCGCTGGCGTGACCACCACTGACGGTAAACCTGGCCTGGAGGCCGTGAAAGCCAAGCTGAATCAGTAATCGCTTATGCCGGACGGCTCCGGCCGTCCGGGCTGTTTATTTCCTTGCATGCGGACGTTCACTACCATGCTGATTGATCAGAAAATCCCTTTAGGCCAGTACATCGCGGGCTTCGTTGAATGGTTGACGCAACACGGCGCCAACACCTTCGACGCAATCGCCGTGACCCTGGAAACGATGATCCACGGCGTGACGTTTGCGCTGACCTGGTTCAACCCGCTGGTGCTGATCGGCCTCATCGCCCTGCTGGCCCACTTCATTCAACGCAAATGGGGCCTGACCGCGTTCGTGGTCGCCTCCTTCCTGCTGATCCTCAACCTGGGGTACTGGCAGGAAACCATGGAAACCCTTGCCCAGGTCATGTTCGCGACCCTGGTCTGCGTGGTCATCGGCGTGCCGCTGGGCATCGTCGCCGCGCACAAACCGATGTTCTACACTTTGATGAGGCCGGTGCTCGATCTGATGCAGACCGTACCGACCTTCGTTTACCTCATTCCTACCCTGACCCTCTTCGGGCTGGGCGTGGTGCCGGGCCTGATCTCCACGGTGGTGTTCGCCATCGCTGCGCCGATCCGCCTGACCTACCTGGGCATCCGCGATGTCCCGGAAGAACTGATGGACGCCGGCAAGGCCTTCGGCTGCTCGCGTCGCCAACTGCTCTCACGGATCGAACTGCCCCACGCCATGCCGAGCATCGCGGCCGGCATCACCCAGTGCATCATGCTGTCGCTGTCGATGGTGGTGATCGCGGCACTGGTGGGCGCCGACGGACTCGGCAAACCGGTGGTCAACGCACTGAACACTGCTGATATCGCCCTGGGCTTCGAAGCGGGCCTGGCGATCGTACTGCTGGCGATCATGCTCGACCGTATCTGCAAACAACCCGACGCAAAAGTAGGGGGTGACGCATGAGCATTATTCGCTTCGATAACGTTGACGTTATCTTCGCCAGGGATCCACGCGAAGCACTCAAGCTGCTGGATCAGGGCATGACCCGTAACGAGATCCTGAAAAAGACCGGGCAGATTGTCGGCGTTGAAAAAGCCAGTCTGGATATCGAGAAAGGCGAAATCTGTGTACTGATGGGCCTCTCCGGCTCCGGTAAATCAAGCCTGCTGCGCTGCATCAACGGCCTCAACACCGTGAGCCGCGGCAAGCTGTTCGTCGAACACGAAGGCAAGCAGATCGACATCGCCTCCTGCTCCCCGGCCGAGCTGAAAATGATGCGCACCAAGCGCATTGCGATGGTGTTCCAGAAGTTCGCCCTGATGCCCTGGCTGACCGTTCGCGAGAACATCAGCTTTGGTCTGGAAATGCAGGGCCGTCCTGAAAAAGAACGCCGCAAACTGGTGGACGACAAGCTCGAGCTGGTGGGCCTGACCCAGTGGCGCAACAAGAAACCCAACGAACTGTCCGGCGGCATGCAGCAGCGTGTTGGCCTGGCGCGTGCGCTGGCGATGGACGCCGACATTCTGCTGATGGACGAACCGTTCTCGGCCCTCGACCCGCTGATCCGTCAGGGTCTGCAGGATGAACTGCTGGAACTGCAACGCAAGCTGAGCAAGACCATCGTGTTCGTGAGTCACGACCTCGACGAGGCGCTGAAACTCGGTAGCCGCATCGCGATCATGAAAGACGGCCGGATCATCCAGTACAGCGTGCCGGAAGAGATCGTGCTCAATCCTGCGGACGATTACGTGCGCACCTTCGTCGCCCACACCAACCCGCTGAACGTGCTCTGCGGTCGCAGCCTGATGCGCACCCTGGACAACTGCAAACGCATCAACGGTTCGGTATGCCTCGATCCGGGCGGCGATTCGTGGCTGGACCTGGCTGAAGGCAACACCATCAAGGGCGCGCGGCAGAACGGTTCGGTGCTGAACCTGCAGAACTGGGCACCGGGGCAAGCCGTGGAAGGGCTGGAGCGCAAACCGACGCTGGTGGACTCGAACATCGGCATGCGCGATGCGTTGCAGATCCGTTACCAGACCGGCAACAAACTGGTGCTCCACGACAACAACCATGTGGTGGGGATTCTTGGGGACAGCGAGCTGTACCACGCACTGCTCGGCAAGAACCTGGGATAAAGAGAGCAGACACAAAAACGCCGCGAGAGGATCGCGGCGTTTTTGTTTGCGTGATGATCTTTCCCACGCTCTGCGTGGGAACGATCTTGAATCACAACTCAGCTATAGACACGGCCAAGGAGCTGCCGATGGCTTTCAAACTGATCGAGCACATCGCGCGTGATCTGATCCTGTGTGAAACCCATCAGGTCGTAGTCCTGGCTGCCGTTGTGCAGGTACACCTCGGCGCGGTAGAAACGCTGGCGCGCTTCATCGGACTGAACCGACTCGCTCGGAGTGGCCAGGTAGCCGTCCAGGCTCACTTCGTAGACAAAAGGGTTACCCTCTTCCATTTCGATCCGCACACCCATGCAGCGCTTGGACTTGCCCAGCAGCGTCTGCACTTCCAGACCCTGTGCACGCATTTGCGCAGCGGCATCTTCCAGCGCCGGGCTGACGTGTTTATCCATGAAGCGCTGAACCACCGATTGGCTCGGTTGCAGATCCAGCTGAGTCAGACGCTCGCTGAAACCACGACGACCGCGTTCGGCCAGTTGCGCTTGCTCCTGTTCGATCTGCGTGTCCTGGCGCATTGCCTTGTGCAGGCCGAACATGAAGAACACCAGCACCACCGAGAACGGCAGACCGGCCAGCACCACCATGGTTTGCATGGCTTCGAAGTTACCGGCGAACAGCAGGCCGATGGTCACCAGCGTGATCACGACCGACCAGAAGATCCGCAGCCAGTGCGGGGCGTCTTCGTCGACGTTGCCGCCCTTGCAGGACAAGTTCGCCATCATTACCGCGCCAGAGTCGGCCGGAGTAAGGAACAGCACGAAACCGACGAAGATCGACACGCCGATCACGACTTTCGACGCCGGGTAGTGTTCCAGCAACTGATAGATCGCCATCGACGGCTGTTCCAGCGCCGTCTTGCCGAGTTCCACCGCGCCGTGGTTCATCACCAGATCCAGCGCCGAGTTACCGAAGATCGACAGCCACGCCAGGGTGAAACCCAGCGGAATCAGCAGCACGCCAGCCACCAGTTCACGCACGGTACGACCACGGGAAATACGCGCGATGAACATGCCGACGAACGGGGCCCAGGAAATCCACCATGCCCAGTAGAACAGAGTCCACAGGCCCAGCCAGCGGTCGGACTTCTCGCCGTCGCCTTCATAGACGTACAGGTCGAAAGTCTTCAGCACCACGCCGTTGAGATAGTCGCCGATGTTCTGCACGAAGCCGTTGAGCAGGTGCAGGGTCGGGCCGAACAGCAGGACGAAAATCAGCAGGCCGCTGAACAGAATGATGTTGAGGTTGGACAGACGACGGATGCCGTTTTCCACACCGGACACGGCAGCGATGGTCGCCACGGTGCTCATCACGATGATCACGATCAGCAGGTTGGTGTTGCTGTGCTCCATGCCGAACAGGTTTTCCAGGCCCGAAGACACTTGCAGCGAGCCGATCCCCAGGTTGGTCACCAGACCCAGCAGGGTCACGAACATGCCGAAGCCGTCTACCGCGTGACCGGCCGCGCCCTTGACCCAGCGCTCACCTGCCAGCGGGTACAGCGCCGAACGCAGCGCCAGGGGCTGGTTGTGACGGTAAGCAA